>NZ_CP079925.1:0-1279846 GCF_019355935.1 Comamonas sp. Y33R10-2 | reverse complement strand
GTGAACCAACTGCGCATTGCAGCGAAAGCATTCCTTGATGGAATAGGTTTTTGGTTCACGGGTGGGCCATCACCGCAAATACGAGCCTGCCCAACCCAGCAAATAGCGCGTGATGCGCTTGGCCAGGCCTCGTCCATTGTTTTTGCACAATGGGTATTAAAAAGTAGCTCGTCTTTTTAAAGAATAGCGAAGAATTTTGCGTTGGTGGGCCGGAGGTGGATTTTTAGCGCGCTTTATTTTTGACACTCAGAATGAATTCTTGCCCTGGTGCAGAGACTGCACCAGGGCAAGTATCTTGAATTCCTCCTAACTGGCGGCTCGGGTCACAGAGCAGAAGGGAGTCCAAACGGATTCCTCTTCGCATCCTCTGGGGCCTATCTTTGGGACACGCTCTGCGTGATGCGGCATGACGGCATATGTCTTGGCTACTGCTTGAATCAGCAAACTGGATGGACATCAGTCTCTGGCAGGTTCCGAAGATTTTTGAGCATGCCGTTCATAGCCTGGAACAGCCGCTAGACCTGCGGTGTGATGTCAATCGACGGATCGGCATCCATGCCCGACAAGGCACACAAACGGCGCCAAACTTTCAAATCATCCTGCAACCAGAACTACAGACCGCCGCCTGCAAGCATCGCTCCAAGAACCCTCGATCAGCGTCGCCGCTGTGCCTCAACGATTGCCTGGGCGCGTTGAAGCGCCCGCTGGAACTCAGGGGAGTCAAACACTTCTTTTGCGTCAACCTTGATCGTGCCTCGGCCAACGACGCGAACGGATTTGTAGGAGTTGTTGACCAATTGCGCGATCTCCCGGTCACGTTGCGTTGGGGCTAAGCCTAGCAGTCTTAACAGGCTTAGTAATGTTTTCATAAGTACCTCCGGCGGTTCATCTTCAGATAGCCACGGCAATGGGGAAGCGCAGTCTTGCAGGCACATCAAGGCTTGCACCATGCAGTCGAGCCGATGCAATCCATCACCTTGCATAACGGTTTGATCAGCTCCGCCAAGACAGGATCTGCAGCATCCTTGACGAGTACAGACTGGGCCAGATCCATCAACTCAGCAACCCAGGCCCGCAGATACCTAGAGTGAAGAGAGTTATAGGCAGGGGCCAGGGTCCGCATGCTCCAGAAACTGCTGGGTAAAGCCTTTTTGGTTGACGACCTCGTCATTCAAAGTTTGCCCTGCGCAATGCAGGGGCAGTTGAAGCATCGGTGGCAGTTGCCCGGCTTCTCCTTCGATGTGAACAGCGCGTGCATAGTTATCGGCAATTTGATGCAACCAAGCCTGCATGTCTGCGTCCAATGAGTCCTTGCGATGACACAAGAAATGATTCAGCTGGGCTTCAGGTGTGGTTCTGGATGATTCATGCCATCCTGAGGGCAAAGCTCAAACGTCACACACTTGCCAGCGTCCCTCGGGACTTTGCTCCAGCAGCAAAGCGGGATCGAATGTTTCGTTTTCGAACTGGCTCGACAGCCGCCCCATGGGATAGCCGCGGGGATTGCAGACCACCATGCAGCCGTTCACGTCGTACCGGCATGAACTGTGCGTATGACCATGAATCCACAGCCCTGCCTGCTGGAACATGGCTTGCGGCAATTGAGACCCAAAAGCTGCAGTGCATAGCTCTGCTTGATATTGCAAAGCCGTGGATTTTTTGTGCGGGTAGTGGTGTGTCACTACTACACGTGCCCCAGGATTGTCAGGGGAGGCAAGTGCCGCCTTTAACCAGCTCAAACTGCTTTGGTGACGCTTCAAAGTTTCTTCAGGTGTGCATCCGCGGATGGACTGATAGTCCATCATGTAACGCTTCGCCTCACTCATGGCCTGTTCGACATGATCAGTGCCAAAGTATTCGAAGTCGCTCCACAGCGTGGTGCCGAGAAACTCAACGCCGTTCAAGGTCATGGCATCGTTTTCCAAAAAATGCACCTCATTGCGCATCGCCTCTTCACGCATCTCATCCAGCGTGCGCTCCCAGTGCCCGTGATAGAGCTCATGGTTTCCTGCGACTAACACAACGGGCTTGTCGGCAAAGGTCCGACGGGACCATTTAACCGCTGTGGCGCCAATATGAATATCGCCAGCGAGTACCACGACATCGGCGGCCGCCATCACTGCGGGATCAGGTCGATATTCCGCAAACTCGACATGAAGATCGGAAAGGATAAGGAGCTTCATCGCTGAACTTTTTCTGATATCTGATTGTTGGAGTACGCGCACTCATGCGTGCGGTGATCCTGCCAATGAAGGGTATGGCGACGGGCATGGCCCGTCGTCCAAGAGCACCTCAAGCCCCTTGCGCAAATTCCCTCAGACCCTCGGCATCACCTATGGCATCAGGGGCAAAGACACGGTCAATAAGCCTGGAAACGATTTCGTGTTCGACGAGATACTGAAAATGGCCAACCGCCAATCCCATTCCGTCAGGTGTAACCGCCGTTTTGGTGCCTGTGGCGGTGCCGCTTCTACCAGTCCCTAACACGATGGCATCGACGACAAACGAAACTATTTCGCTACACCACCCTAGTCCGGGCACCCAATGCATCCGCCCACGTATTTGTGGATAGCGCATATCTTTGGCCAAGCTAAGAAGCGCCTCATCGTTAAGACGTGATGGCACCAAGCCTTCCCATCCATGCTTACTGAGCTGTTCATTTAAATATTCAATATCCGGCGCGGCAACTGGGCCGAAATCGCTCAACTTCAAAACAATTTTGGGACTATGTGGACGCCCATTGCACTTTGTCTTTTCTGTTGCTCTCTCGTGGCTGCCCAAAGCATCTTGCTCTTGGAGAACCCCATCTAGATCTAAACTCAAAATGAATCCTATAGGTTGTAGATCTAAAGGATTCTATGCATGTCAATCAGTACATGCATGAAAAGATTTTTTTTACCCACAACATTGCTGAGGCATTGAAGTCAGCACGCAAGCTCACCGGTACCACGCAAGAAGCATTTGATGAAATTTCCAGTCGCACTTACATCAGTGCGATTGAACGAGGTATCAAAACCCCGACCTTAAGCAAGATAGACGAGATCGCAGGATTGATGGGACTGCACCCCTTGACTGTTCTTGTATTAGCCTACGCTGGCACTGACATCAGCAAGCAGGGGAAACTGCTCGCTTCGGTGCAAACCCAACTGAGCAGACTTTCCATCAATCCTGAGTAACTAGCGCTTTTACCCGCTCGCTCATTTTTTGGAGCATTGCCTGTGGACTAGGCTCCGAAAATCGTAATACTTCCCTAGGAAATCCACGCTTTCCAGGGTGTGTTTCTGGACTCACTGGAATACAGGTAAATCGAGCAAGGCAATGTCCGCATTGATATGTTCTGTCGTCGACCGAGCAGCGCTCTAACGACTAAAAAAGCTACTTCACACATTTACTACCGCTCTGCAGCGGTTGCGGCAGTTTATGTTTTCCGCCTGGAACTATGGACTGCCCCCGCTGCAGTAGACAAATCCCAGCCTCACGCCCGGGCGCTCTCAAACGCCTAGGGGCAGTCCAGTCCAGTCCAGTCCAGTCGCGAATATCAAGCAGCCGCAGCCACTTTCCGCCTGTGTCATAGGACCATCCAGTGACGCTGAAATTTCGGTGCTCTCAGCTCGGCCACGGTCAAGCCAGCACCGGCTTATTGCATGAATTCAACAACCGAGTCGCTTCTTCAGACCCGATCTCTTGCCGATGGAGTTGTGGGGAAATTACCGACTCATGCATCGGGCCTACAGCGCGCAGGCTCGGTGCTTATGCAACAACGCCTTTCTATAATTCAAAGTGGTCCCATCAGGCTCACAACATTGCCACTCCTGATGAGGAGTACTTTGCAGCGATGCCGTTTACAGAAATGCAAGCGGCTTAGCCCCGTGTATCTCGCTTAGCAACTGAATTCAGTCGTGCAAAAGAGCGGGACCACTTCTGACATAACCTCCTCGAAGCTGTGCCATGAATTACTTTGACCCCATTTCTTTGCAGCTGTTCATTGCGATCTGCGAGATGCGAAGTCTCACTAAAGCTGCAGACCGGAGCAATCTCACAGTGTCGGCTGTCAGTAAACGGCTGGCATCACTGGAAGAACAGATCGGTGCTCCCTTACTTGAAAGAGGTCGCAAGGGCATTCAGTTAACGGCTGCGGGCGAAGCATTGTTACCAGCCGCGCGTGGACTGTTGCAGTCGATGTCCAAAATTCAGGCCAATCTGTCGGAGTTTGCACAATCCGTTCCGGGTCATGTGCGCATTGCATCCACGATGTCGGCCATCACTTCGTTTTTGCCGCAGGACATTCGAGCTTTTTTAAAGCGACATCCGCACGTTAAGGTAGATATTCACGAACGCGGAGCGGCGGACATTGTGCGCAGCGTGGAAGAAGGCCGCGCCGATATCGGCGTGTGCTGGGAAGTCACGGGCACGAAGCGTTTGCAGGTTCACCCTTACCGTCAAGATCACCTGGTGGTAATTGCCCATCAAGACCACGAAATCGCCAATCAGGAAAGCATCAGCTTTGCGGAAACGCTGGACTATTCACGTGTGACGCTGCAAGGAAGCAGTCTGGTGCAAGGAATCCAGCAACGCCTAGCCATTGCCGAGGGCAAAGCCCTTAAATCATCCATTCAAGTCCGCACCTACGATGCCGCCTGCCGTATAGCTGACGCCAACCTAGCCATTGCCATCGTGCCCCGCGAAGCCGCCTGGCCCATGATCGAATCCTTGCAGCTCAAGGCCATTGCGCTGACGGACAAATGGGCCCAGCGTCAATTTGTGATTTGCATGAAAGATTACAACGATCTGGCCGTGCACAGCAAACTGTTGGTAGACACGCTCAGTACACCGTATCGCTAACCTCCCTCAGCCTCCTGCGGGCGATGCATCCTCCATACGCCCCCGATAGAACTGAGACCAGTGCACCTACTGAATCGCCCCGGGTTTTCCAGCGACTATGAGGATGCAGTTGCTGCGTTTCTTGCGCGTCTGAAGCCGCAAACCGAACGGGTACAAGCCTTGGCTTTTGATGCATTTTTTGAAGTCGCCAATCTGCTGTACTACGGCCCCTGGATGGCTGAACGGGTGGTCGGAGCACGCGGCATCTACGAAGAAAAACCAGAAGCCTTGCTGGCGGTGTACTTCGGCAGTATTGGCGTGAAACACAGCTGCCATGCGCTGGCCTGTGCGCTGCTGGCCGACGCAGTAGGGCTCATTGCAACCATTGGCGTGGGCTATGCCATGCTGCGCTGACGGCCCCATTGTTCGTCCGCACGCAGGGAGCCGTCACCCCTCCTCAAGCGCTGATCACCAGCAAGGTTTCGTCGGTCATATCCCGGATCGCGTACTTGGGCCCTTCGCGGCCAATCCCACTGTCTTTGACACCGCCGTACGGCATTTGGTCCGAACGCCAACGTGAAGTCCCGTTGACGATGATCCCTCCCATCTTCAAGGTTCTGGCCGCCTGCATGGCCGCATGAATGGATTTGGTGAAGATCCCGGTTTGCAGTCCACTGCGGCCTTGATTGATCTGGTCGAAAACCGCGTTCAGGTCTTGGTAGCCCAGAATCGAGGCCACCGGACCGAAGATCTCCTCCTGCACGATGTGCGATCCCGGTACGACGCCAGTCAGTACCACGGGATCCATCTGTGCACCTCGGCGCCCCCCGCCGCACAGGACCTTGGCGCCCCCCTGTACGGCCTCATCCACCATCGTTTCCACGCGCCGCGCGGCCACTTCATCAATGAGGGTCCCGATGTCCGTCGAGGCCGCCATGGGGTCACCCACCCGAAACTGGCCCACATGCTCACACACCAGCTCCGTGAACTGCTGGCGTATGGCTTCATGCACGTACATGTTCTGCACGGAGACACAACTTTGTCCCGCCAGTTGCATGGCATTCTTGGCACATTGAAGTGCCGCGGCCTGCCAGTCCGCATCTTCATGCACGATCGTCGGAGCGGCGCCGCCCAACTCTAGGGCAACGCGCTTGAGGCCGGCGCGCGCACGAATGGCGGCCCCCACTTTGCTCGACCCGGTGAACGAGACAAAGTCCACACGACTGTCCGACACCAGCAAAGGCCCCACCTCGTCGCCATACAGCGCTGCAATGAAGCCCGACGGAACGCCTGCATCCACAAACGTTTCGATCAATCGGTGAAAGGCCAACGGCGCCTTGGGTGAGGGCTTGATCACAATCGGATTGCCCGCCGCCAGTGCAGGCCCGAGTTTGTGGGCCGCCAGGTTGATGGGAGCATTGAAGGGCGTGATGGCCCCCACCACGCCCACCGGGGTGCGCAGCACCATGGCCAGCTTGCCATGACCCGCCGCACTGGCATCCATGGGCACATGTTCACCTTCGATACGCACCGCTTCCTCGGCACACAGGCGAAGGGTGTCCGCCGAGCGCACCACTTCGGCACGGGCATCCACAATGGCCTTACCGGTTTCCCAGGTCATGGCGGTAGCGATCGACTCCGTGCGCGACTCCAGCAAATCCGCTACGTTGCGCAGCAGTCTGGCGCGTTCAAACCCCGGCATGGCGGCAACTTCGCCCTTGGCCCGGGTGGCCAAGCGCAATGCCTGGTCCAGGTCCTGGCTGGTCGATACCGGCACCATGGCCACAATGTCTCCGGTGTAGGGGTTGAATACGGGTTGCACCTGCGCACTGTCGATCCAGGCATCTCCGATGCGCGCCCGAATGCGCTGCGGAAGTTCGGTGGTGCTTGTCATCGAATTCATTCCTGTCTCCTTGTCGTGGACCTAGCCACTCACACCACACCATGTGGCAAAAGAATCTGTCGCACCGTGCCCCCCTGGGCCAGCAGATCAAAGCCATGGTTCAGCTCGGCGAACTGAATGTGTTTGCTGCGCAGCAAGTCCACCGGCAACTTTCCGTCAAGGTACATCGCAGCAAAGCGCGGAATATCCTGCTGGGGAATACCGCCGCCCATGAACGAGCCGCGAATCACTCGCTCCTCAGTCACCAGCTGCATTTGCTGCACGGTGAATTGCGCATCGGTTCGTCCCACTCCCACGCAGATCACTTCGCCACCGCGCGCCGTCACTTCCTGCGCCAGCCCCACGGCGGCGAGATTGCCGGAAATTTCAAAGCTGTAGTCCACCCCTCCATCCGTCAGTTCCCGCACATGCTGCACGGCCTCAGGGGAATGAGCATCCACGCAATCGGTAGCGCCAGCCGCGCGGGCCAACGCAAACTTGTCTGGCTGGATGTCCAGTCCCACTATGCGGCTGGCACCGGCCTCGCGCGCGGCCATCACGGCGGTCAGCCCTACCCCGCCCAAGCCCACCACAGCCACCGAACTTCCCGAGCGTACCTTGGCGCTGTTGAACACGGCCCCCGCACCGGTCACGACCGCACAACCGAACATGGCGGCAATATCCAAAGGTACGCGGCGGTCGATGCGCACCAGCGATGGGGCCGCCACCACCGCATACTCGGCATACACCGAAATGCCGCTGTAGTGGTTCAAACGATCGCCATTTCCCAGATGCAAACGGCGCGCGCCTGTGGCCAGCAAGCCTTCGGCTCTGGCCCCTGTGACTGCCTGACACAAACCTGGACGCCCTGCAGAACACACACGGCAGCGACCACAACCGGCCACGGCGGCCATGGCCACGTGATCGCCTGCAGACAAGCCGACCACACCCGCACCCACCTCCATGACGACACCCGCCCCCTCATGCCCTCCTACAATGGGCAAGGGGCGCTTGCGCAGACCCTCCAGCACCGACAGGTCGGAGTGGCACAAGCCTGCAGCACGTACCTGCACCAGCACCTCCCCTGGTCCTGGACCGTCAATCTGAACCTCTTCAATGCGAAAAGGCATTGAGCGTGCAAATGGCGCCTCCAATCCCTGTTCGTACATCACTGCGGCCATCATTCGCATACTGGATTCCTTGTTCTTGGACTATGGGTGGATTCGCCGCATCAGGCCTTGAAGCCCGTGCTTTGAACCATGTTGCGCCACATCGCCAAATCGCGCTGGATGGTGGAGCCAAACTCACTGCGGCTGTTGCCAATGATGCGATAGCCTGCCGCAGTCAGCCTCTCTTGCACTTGTGGCAATTTGAGGGCCAACGTCACTTCGGCATTGATCCGCTCCAGAAGTGTCGCAGGCGTGTTGGGCGGCGCTACCAAACCAATCCAATTGGAGAACTGCATATCGGGATACCCCACTTCCAGGAAGGTGGGCACATTCGGATAAGAGGGCGAGCGGGTCGCTCCATTGATGGCCAAGGCATTGAGCTTTCCGGCATTGACTTGGGCCTGGACCACCGCAGGTGTGGACATCAGTATGTGCACATCCCCAGAGAGCAGTCCCGCCAGTGCATCGCCCACCGTGCGGTAATGCACGGGATCGAACTTGAGCCCCGCTGTTTGCGCAAACAGGAATCCCGCGAAGTGCCCCGAAGTTCCCGCACCAAACGTGGCCAAGAAAGTCGGCGCAGGTTGGGTCTTGGCCCAGGCCACGAATTCCTTGACGTTCTTCGCTGTCACGTTGGGGCTGGTCACCATTACAACATCCATCCCGACAATGGAGGTCACTGGCGCAAAGTCCTTGACTACGTCATACGGCGGCTTGTCCATGGTTGCCGGCACCATGCTCATGTTCGCCGAGGAACCAATGCCGATGGTGTAGCCGTCCGGGGTCGCGCGCGAGATCTGCTGGCTGCCGATCAAGCCCCCGGCACCCGGCTTGTTTTCCACAACCACCGGCTGCTTCAATTGGATCGAAAGCCGTTCCGCAATCAGGCGTCCGATGAAGTCTGTGCTGCCACCTGGCGGAAAGGGAATGATCAACCGAATGGGGGCGGAGGGATAGGCAGCTTCGGTCGCATGCACCTGAGGCACCAGGATCAAAGCCCCGATGGCCCCCATCGCTTGGCGCCGCGTGACGCCCGGAATGGAACCGTTATTCATCTTGTCTCCTTGAAATTTTTATGTCTGAATGCCATTGCACTTTCCACCCGCATTCCGCAACGTTGATGTTGCTTGGATCATGGTAGGGATGTACCACCACGTTGACTTGAAGACTTCGACAATGACGGTTTCCATTCAGGAAATCACTTCGTAGAGCCGCTAACTCAGCCCTTAATGCGTCGTTGCTTCGCCTTGTCGTACGCTTGGCCACTTGCGCAGCGCATTCGACTCCTTTTCACTCTGGCCAATCGCATCCGGGCCGGTTCGCATGAATTACATTGACCTCGTCTACCTGCAACTCTTCATTTAAATTTGTGAGCTTCAAAGCCTGACGGAATCGGCCGATCGGCGGAACCTCACAGCCTCGCCCGTCAGCAAACGACTGGCCGCAATCGAAGAGCACATCGGCGCCCTATGCTGGAACGGGGACGCAAAGGCGTCCAGTTGACGGCTGCCGGCCAAGCGCTGCTGCCGGCAGCCTGCGGATTGCGGCAGTTCATGGCAAAGATTCAGGCTAATCTTTCGGAGTTCGCACAAACGGTACCGGGCCATGTCGGCCATCACCTCGTTACTTCCCCGCGACATTGGTGCCTTTGTGCAGCGCCACCCTCAGGTGCATGTCAGCATTGATGAACGGGTTGCTTCCGATGTGGTGCGCAGCGTGGAGGAAGGCCGAGCCGATATCTGCGTGTGCTGGGAAGTCACGAGCACCAAGGGTTTGCAGGTTCACCCGTACCGCCAAGACCACCTGGTTGTGATTGACCATCAAGACCACGAAATTACCCGCTTGGAAAGCATCAGCTATGCGGAGACGCTGGACTATTCCCATGTGACACTCCAAGGCGGCAGCCTGGTACAAGGCATCCAGCAGCGCCTGGCCATCGCCCTCAAGTCATCCATTCAGGTTCACACCTACGATACCACCTGCCGCATCGCTGACGCCAATCTGGTTGTCGCCATCATTCCGCGCGAAGCCACCTGGCCCATAATCGAATCCTTGGAACTCAAGGCCATTGCGCTGACCGACCAGTGGACCCAGCGCCAGTTTGTGATCTGCATAAAGGATCACATTGATCTGACCATGCCCAGCAAAATGCTCGTGGACACGCTCAGCGCACCGTACCGCTGACCGACCTCAATCCCCTGCGGACTGCGGTACATCCTCCACACGCCTCCTATAGAACTGGGGCCAGTGCACCTGCACCAGTTGGCGCTCGGCCCCATAGGCATAGCAGCTATCAATCTTCACCGGCCGTCCTGTCGCGTCCAAGCGATCGGGCTCCTTCAGCCTTCGCGCACTCAGGGACTGAAAGGCCGTCGTTGCCATCGGCATCAACAACTCCCGCAAGTGGGTGCAACTGGCTGCGCCCCCCAAAAGTCTACGCACCTCGCCCCCCAGCCGGCGGACATCTTGAGCCCCTTAAGGTGCACGAGTGCAGCGCCTCCCTCCGGGCATTGTGCGTAAGGGTAAGCCAGTGACTGCGTGCTCACCTCGTGTACCACCAAGTCCAGGTCAAACACGATGCGCACACTCAGGTTGTGAATCGGATCCCCCGCCGGAACCATGCGATCACCGCGAATAGGTCCATGGTCGTGGGGCTTGCGGTCCACCACCCGCCCCTCCACTTCAAACAGCCCATCCCCGCGCTCGTAGGCATGCATCTCGATATGCCGGGTGTGCATCGGGCGTCGATCAAGACTCACCGTATCTGTTTTCTGCTGACCCATGTTTGGATGCACTCCAATTTTTCATATTTCAAAAAATGGGGCAAAAGCTCCATATTAAAGTTATCACGCAACGAAATTATTGGTGCGAATAAAGTCTCGTACCTTGTGCGAAGGCTTTTGATTTGAATATCCAGGATCCATGTTTTTTTAACTCATCCCTAGCAACAATGTACATATCTCTCGATTGATGATCGATAATCAAACTTGCAACCTTCAAGAATTTTCCATCCGTTCTTCCTGGAAGAAGAATTTGTCCAATTGGAAGGCCCTCGGAGTCAAACACCATGATCCGCCCTTGTCCATACATTACAACATAAACATTGCCGTCTACATCAGTCCGCATGGAGTCGGGACCTTTACCCACAAAGTGGTATGGAATCGACGAGCCATATCTACCTATTTTCCCTGGCTCACCAAGCTCAATTCTGTGAAGCCGGCTATTCCCAAACTCTGTTGCCCACAACACCTTTCCATTAGGACTCAATGCAATCCCGTTGGGTGCTGACATATTTTTCAATAGTGGCTTAAAACCACCATCTACTGGGTTCAAATAGTATATACCTCCTTGTAAATCAGTAGAACTCCCTCTGAAGTCCGTGAAATATATTCCACCATATTTATCAATAACCAAGTCATCAGGAACCAAGTTTTCCTTGGCAGAAAGAAGGTCTCTAATCTTCTTTCCATTATTTCCAATCAACGTGACTGTTCCGCTTTTGAAGTCTCCAACATTCGCCGCCACGAAATCGCCATCTTTGGTAATCGCAATCCCTCCAGGAAAAAACCCTTTTTCCTCATAAAAAACAGAAATATTTCTTTCTGGCGTTAATTTATAAATACGCCCCTCATAAACACTTACAAAATATAGATTACCTTGTTTATCAAATACTGGTGACTCCAAAGCCAAGGTTTCTTTTGAGACTTCAAAGTAAGGTTCAGCGACAACATTTGAAAGATTTTTTTCACTTGGTGCAATGGGTACATACGTTTTACTTCCCCCTGGATACACCAAACCCTCATTAAAAAACGGTTGCGTAGAGGAACAACCAGAAAGCAGCAAAGCTGCGTACAAAAAGAACGAATATTTTTCCATGATTTCTCCTTAAAAGCTGTGACGCAACCCAATGTCAAAACCAGAAGATGGGCGGTTAGCTTCCGTTACCGCGCCCATCAAAGCGACCTTGCTACCGCCCGAATTTTTGACATGCGCCAAGGTGGTATATATCAGGGTGCGCTTGGACAGGGTGTGGACATAACTTACCGCGAACTTCTGGGCCTTGGGTTCATTGGGTTGATTGGTCTTGTGCATCGAATACGTCATGCGGACGGCACCCGCACTGCTCACGGGAACCAAAGCCCCGACCAATCCGCCTCGGGCAGCCAAAGTGCCGCGCTTGTCCCAATTCAGCATGCCTGAGAGCTTGAACCAGGGCAGTTCATACGCCATAGCCACATTGCGCTGCAGTGCATCCCCTGCGAGATAATTGGTACGGCCCCAGCCAAAGCCCGCCGTCAGCTTCGCATCCTGATAAATGAGCCGAATACCGCTGCCGGTGCCATCATCCTTCGCTGCGGTCCCCCCCACGTTCTCACCCCGGTAATGGGCCAGGTGCACAACCAAGGAGTTAAGCAACTTCGGCGTGAAGTAATACAAGCCATTCGAAGCCCGCGTATTGACCGGTCCGGTAATGATGTTCGTGTAGTTGACTGCAGCGCCAGCTCCGACCAAGAGCATAGGGTCTGCCAAACCAAAATTGTTATATTGAGGAACCGTATCCCTGCCAGCGCGCAATTCTCCCCAAGATCCTTTGATGCTCAGGATCGACGCCCGGTTGAATGTCAAGCCACCGTTTCCTATATTGCCGTTGTCTTGATTATTGGTGCTGGTTGAACCACCGGTTCCTTCATCAGCACTGAAGCCAGATTCCAGGTTAAATCCCACAGTGACCCCATTACCAAGGTCTTCCACACCCCGAAATCCAAGACGACTCGACTGGTAGCCACCCCGACTGACCTGGCTTTTATTTTCCAAAGAGCCCGTCCCCAAGGAAACCCCTAAGTCAATAATTCCGTAAAGACTCACGGAGGATTGCGCAGAAACACCACCGACCAAGCCGAACGCTGAAATTACGGTCAACATCAACTTCTTCATCGTCATCTCCATCTTGTGATTGGAATCAAATACAAGATGGATCTTAAAAATCTCACCCACTCAATATTAGAGGGTTGTTGCTAGCCTTCTAAATTCTTCAATGCCTTAATGTTTTATACAACGACAATATGCGTACACAAGGCACGCATAAATATCAAAAGTATTAATCATCAAGAAAAGTTGGGACTTCTTTTTTCCAGAAATGCATCCACCGCTTCACGATGATCCGGCGTTTTATGCGAAATCGCCTGATAGGCTGCAGCCATTTCCAAGGAGGAATCCAAACGCAAGTGCATGGACTCGCGCATCAGACGCTTGGCCAAGCGCACACTGTGGGAAGGGTTCTTGGTAATTCGCTCGGCCAATGCCATGGCCGTAGGCATTAAATGATCGAGCGCAACGACGTCCGAGACCAAATTCCAAGCCAAGGCTTTTTGTGCATTGATCATGTCCCCTGTAAAGGTCATTTCACTAGCACGCTGGTAGCCAATAGTGCGAGGAAGAAGCCATGCCCCACCATCGCCAGGAATAATGCCCAACTTCACAAAGCTTTCTGCAAACTTAGCATTTTCAGAGGCAATCCGAATGTCGCACATGCATGCCAAATCCAGCCCCGCTCCGATCGCATGCCCATTGATGGCGGCAATCACAGGAATTTCCAAGTTGAACAGTGCTAGTGCCAAGCGTTGAATGCCAGAGCGGTAATCGTGACGAATCTGCATCTCACTGACTACGGGTTCGGATTGACGCTTCATGGTTTTGATGTCACCTCCTGCACAAAACGATGCGCCGTTACCTGTCAGGATGACGCATCGCACTTGAGGATCATTTTCGATGAGCGCTATAGCCGCTAAAAACTCGGGAATAGCGGTATTGCCAGTGAGTGGGTTACGCTGCTCTGGCTGGTTCATAGTTAAAACTACCAGCGGTCCTTCTTTTTCTACGATGAGAAATGGGTTCATTGCTAGGGCTCCTATTTTGAGTAAAGAATGGAGGAGTCAGTCGGGTTGCTCGATGACAAATTTTCCGATCCCGCGTGGGGTGTGGAATGTATGGAAGGCTTCTTTAGCTTCCAAAAACGAGAAGCTTCGCTCGATGATGGGACGCAGTTGGTGTACCGTCATGGCTTGAAGCAGGTTTAGAAAGTCTGAGCGACTCCCTACACCAATTCCTGCTACTCGTAGGTTGCGCAATTGCACAGGAACGAGGGAACATGTTGCTGTGCTATCTCCAAGCCGCCCGACGAAGCTAATCGCTCCCCCAATGCGAGTAGCGCGAAAGGTTTGCTCCATTTTTCCGATGAGCTCAATAGATAGATCAACACCGCGGTTTTGCGTAATTCTTAGTACCTCCTTTGCCCACAAGGGATGCTCAGACGTATCTATGCCTTCTACTTGACAAAAGTCCTGCATTTTTTTTAACTTGGAACTACAAGAGGAAAGGACTAACACTCGAGCACCCATGATGCTCGCCAATTGCGCAGCGAAAACGGCCACTCCACCTGTGCCTTGAACTAGAACGCTCTGCCCGGGCAGCAAAGGACCGTGTGCGGTTAATGCACTCCATGCTGTGACGCCTGCCGCAGGTAGAGTTGCGGCCTCTGCGAAGCTTAGATAAGCAGGAATAGGTACCAGCCCCGATGCTGGTATGAGCGCATATTCAGCAAGTAAACCATCAAATGAACCTCCGAGGTCACTGCGTGGAGTTTCTGGCATCCGGGGGCCTGCAAGCCAAGCCTGATGGAATACAGCCGCAACGCGATCTCCTAGCGCCCACTGTGTAACACCAGATCCTACTGCGACGACTTCACCTGCGCCATCGCATAAAGGAACCATCCCCTCGCGCGGAGGCATAGTGTATTGTCCTGAGAGCAGGCTGACATCACGCGCGTTGATTGAATTGGCTCTGATCCGTATGAGTACTTCCATTGGCCCGGGCGCTGGAATTTTCGCTTCTCGAACCATTAGCCGGTAGCCAGATTCCGCTTTTTCAATGTGGTAGCGTCGCATCGTAGATTGTGCGGTTACAGTCATACGATCTCCCGTTTATTCTGGCTTGAGACCCATACGCTGCGCAATGTGGCGATAGATTTTTGCCCGCTCATTTAGAGTACGAGTTGCCATCTCCGCAGGTTCATATTTGAGGCTCAGAAGCAAACCTTGTGAACGCTCTTTCATCTCGGTTGAACGAAGAGCTTGTTCTGCTGCGGCGGAGAGCTTTTCGATGATTGCTTGAGGTGTGCCGGTGCGCACGACCAAGGCATATGCAGGCCCGAAAATCTGAGGGTATCCCAGTTCAATAAAGGTGGGTACATTCGGCTCAAATGCACTGCGCGTACTTCCTGTAACACCATAAAAACGTAAGCGGTTGGACAATGGTCGCGCTGAGGTCTCGGACAAAAAACCAAGATGAATATTTCCTGCCGCGAGATCCTGTGAATAAGGACCGCCTCCTTTGTAGGGGATATGGGTCATCGTCAGCTTTAACTCATTGGTCAATGCAAGCATGGGAATAAGTACCGCTGGGCCAGATGTTCCATAGTCATACTTGTTTGGATGCGACTTAATCTCTTCAACAATATCCTTGAAATTCTTCTGAGGTGCCGTAGCAGGCCCTGCTAGAACGTAGCGTCCTTCACCAAGTCCTGCGACTGTGGTGAGGTCTTCAAGTGGATTGAAGCGAAGCCCTTTTTTAGTCAACGGCAGTAAGGCCTGCCCATCAATCCCAATGACACCAACGGTGTATCCATCGGCAGGTGCGCCACGGGCAACGAATTCAAAGCCGATGACCTGATCTGCACCAGGCTTGTTTTCAACAATGATCGGTGTCCTAAGTTCTTTGGTCATGCCTTCGGCCACTGCACGTGCCATGATGTCTGCAGGTGAGCCAGCCGTGGCGGCTGCAATGAACTTGATAGGACGTTCAGGATAGCCTGTCGCTTGCGCTCCTTGTGATAGAAGCGCTAGGACAAATGCCATCATCACGCTATGTTCTTGGAGACTCTTACCTATTACTTGAGGTACTTTGCAGATAAGTTTGGTTGCAGTCATTCCGTTTGTCTCCGTTGTCATTTTTTATTGGAATTTGGGAAAGGGTTCGCATGGGATGCAGAGTCGTCTACAGTTGTAATGCAGGGAGCTCTTAAAAGTGGCACCACCGGCGTTCTTGTAGCTACGTCTTAGCTTGCATCTGCTCCACTAGAGCTAAGATCGTGCGGCAACGCCCAATAATGTGATCCCCCTCTCTAGTGAGTTGAAGGCCCTGGTGATCGCGCAGAAAGATTAGCACTCCAAGTGCATCTTCCAACGCACTCAGACGGTAGCTGCCCGTAGACAGTGAGCAATGCAGTTGTTTCACAGCTACCGTCAAGCTTCCAAGATCCGCGCAGAGCACTACTAATTGCAGCGATGCAAGGTCGAACCTCAGCAAGTTAGGCCGATAGCGCAGCCTAACTTCCGAACTTATCGAAGCGACAGCATCGACGTGAGCTGCGGGCTGCATTGATATCACTGAGCTTGGCTTTGTGTGAGATACGTGCACGATCGTTTCCCTTGCTGTTGCTGGACGGGAGAGCTAAGCTCAAATTACGCCTTCACGCTGCATTGCTCCTATTTGCACTGAGGAATACCCCATCTCCCCATAAAACACTTGGTTGTCCTGCCCTTGGCGTCCACCTGCATGCCTGATCGCATGTTCTCGTTGGGGAAATTTAGGAACAATGCCTTGCATAGTGAAAGTACCGAGGTCTGGGTCATTCACAGTTACAACGTCATCACGAGCGCGGTATTGCGGATCGTTATAAATATCTTCTGCGGTATAGACGGGGCTGAACACAGCCCCTGCGGCATCTAAGTCAGAGATCAACTGTTCGTAATCATGCTGAACTGCCCACCGAGTCAAATGCTGGTCACATTGCGATAGAAACTCATACACCGTCTCTGTATTGGGGTTGTGCATAACACCTTGATCAAGCACGGGGAGTAGGTGGTCTGCCTTTGCGCCAACCAAAATGCGGCGAATAGCGACTGGACCAACGGCTGCAACGATGAAATAGCGCCCATCACGTGATCCATATGTGTTACGAAGCACACCGTGCGAGCCTAGGTAGTTTCCAGGTCGGTTCTGAATTTCGCCAAATTGCTGGTAAGTGGATAGTTGAGTGGGGACAATACGAAAGAGACTCTCGAACAAGGCTACATCAATCACCTCAACACCACGAGTACCACCAAGGCGCGTAGATGCCAGCGAGGATGACAATGCTCCAATCACGCCCCAGAGAGATGCAACCCCGTCGGCCAAGGTCGTGGATGGAAAAATAGGTGGGCCGTCGGGAAATCCGTTTAGATGTGCAAAGCCACTCATTGCTTCAGCAGCTGTACCAAAGCCTGGGCGAGACCTGTATGGGCCCGTCTGGCCATAGCCACTGATGCGGACCATGGCGAGATTGGCACCAGCACGTTCGAGATCCTCTGGTCCAAGCCCCCACTTTTCCAAAGTACCAGGACGAAAGTTTTCCACCAATACATCAAAATCTTTAATCATCCGGAGGAATATCTCCCGCCCTTGCGGCTTGGAAAGATTTAGGGTGATGTGTTTCTTGCCGCGCTGCACGACTTTCCACCACATCGAGATACCCTCCTTCTTGGGAAGCATAGTCCGAATAGGACTTCCCGCAGGATGCTCAACTGATACGACCTCTGCACCGAGATCCGCAAGGATCCCGCATGTATTAGCAGCCGAATACTGATGCGCAATATCTAGGACGCGCAGTCCACGCAAGACTGGTTCACGGGATTTTTCGCTGGTCATTGCTGTACTTTCTTTCGCGTTGTTTGGGTCTGATCTTGTTCAAGCGCTCACTCTGAGCCCCCATAATGCATAGCTACGATCTTGGCGTTGACTAATGCATCGATTTCTGCATCACCCTTGCCAAGAAGCCCCTTCAGGACTTGATATGTGTCAGCCCCCATGGTGGGAGCTGGTCGTGCCGGGAAATCGCCCCAAGCCTTTACGCGTATGGGATTGCGAACCATCGTCACAGCCTTTTCCCCCTCTCCTACCGACATCAGTGCATGCATGTGCTTCACCTGTTCGCTGTGCACTGCGTCATGGAGTTCAAACACAGGACTGTTAGGAACATCGGCGGCGTTGATGAGTTCGGCCCATTCATCGCGATTGCGTGTGGCAAAGATGCGCTCCAGCTCCCCAACCAATTCGGCCCGATGAGCCAGTCGTGCAGGGTTCGAGGCAAATCTTGAATCGGTAATCCACTCCTCTTTGTCTAGAGCACGACATAAGTTTTGCCAAAACTCCCGGGTGAAGGCTCCAATCATCAGGTACTCGTTGTCTGCACACAGAAATGCTTGGTAGGGAACGATCTGTGCATGACCACGCCCAAGCTTTGCCACTTTTGAGCCCAGATCTACAACGGAAGGTATGTAATTGCTCATCATGTTGAGCGATGCCTCCAGCATGGCGACCTGAACATGCTGTCCTTCAGGATGTCGGTCTCGCGCCAGCAAAGCTGCAAGTACGCCGGAGAGCATGAAGAGACCGCTGGAGAAGTCGGAGATCGGAGCCCCAATACGCACAGGCCCACCTCCTACTTCGCCAGTAATCCCCATCAAACCCGACACACTCTGCATGATGATGTCGTTGGCTGGGCGCTTGGACCATGGCCCCGACGCGCCAAACGCGGAAATTGACGCATACACCAACTTTGGCCTCAAGGCTTTCAAGACATCGAACCCCAAGCCCAGTCGGCTCATTACATCAGGGCGAAAGTTCTCCAGTACCACATCACAGTGTTTGACAAGCTCTTTCGCAAGCGCAACGCCCTCTGGCAATGTGAGATCGACAATTAACCCCTTCTTGTTGCGATTCAAACTCACGAAGTAGTCTGAGTCCTTGGGACCGTGATGGGGCATGGGAACACCCATCGTACGTGCGCCATCGCCGCCTTTGGGCTTTTCTATCTTGAGAACCTCTGCTCCCATATCTGCGAGGAACATGGCTGCAAAAGGTCCTGCAGCAGCATGGGTCAGGTCGAGTACGCGCAAGCCTGCGAGAGGCTTGGCGCTTGGGTTAGATTGCGCCATACTCATTTGGAGTCCTTAGGGCTTATCGGCCATCCAGTCGACTACCGTAGTTGGCAGAGGTTTTCCCTTCTGGGGAAGGGCAATCACGCCGGTTCCTGGCATGATGTTTTCTCCGCGTTGGTTGATGCTGTCGAAGCTACAGGCCACGTAGCCAATGCCGCTCTTGCCCAACCACTTATCGGTGATTTCACCTTTGATGCGGGTTGTGTCGCCCAGGAAGTTCATACCTCGATAGAAGGGGAAGCACTCTGCCACCCAACCGTCATCGCCTGCCCAGTTAGTCAAAAAGTGCGTTGACCAGCCTCCGCGCTGAGAACCGTAGTCATATGCGTCAGGCATGCCGATCTCTGCAGCCATATATGAGTCCCAATGCACGCGCTCCACAGCCTGAGGAATACGGGTCACGGGATCTTTGACGCTGACTTTCGGCGATTGACGACGGTATGCCAGCCAGTGTTGACCACTGCGAATATGTGGCGAGCCAATGCCCATCATCCATGCAATCATGTCTGACACTGTCAGAGGACCACGCACGATTGGCTGCATCTTGTCACCTACTGCCACGTCTTCCCAGTAGCGCGGCTTGTCGCCGCGTACTTCTTCCGCAGCCATTTCATTATCAATCTCCTCTATTTCTTCATCGGTGTAAATTGCTTTGGGAATATTGGTATATTTCCCAGCTTTTTTACCAGCCTCGCGCTCTCCGCGAATAAATGACATATGACATTGGGCAATTAGCTCGTCATTCTGGTTGTAATAACGCAGCATGTCGCTTTGCAAAAATGTACGACCTGCCCATTTGCTTTTTTTCTCTTCAATGGAATATGGTTCCTTAGTAGCGCGAACCGTGTCACCTTCATATAGAGGGCGAAAAAAATTCCAGCGATCACTTGAATGCAAACCATGCACACCAGGAAGACCCTGCCCACGACGCAGGTCCCAACTTCCCCACGCAGCTCCATAAAGGAGTGCCGGAGGGGCGATCATTTTGCCAAAGCGGGAGGAGCGAGCATGCTCAGGTTGCGTCCACATAGGGTTGGCATCACCAATACCGCGTGCTACGTGCTCAATACTATCCCTATTGACATGTCGAATATACGGGAAATTAATTGGATAAATTTTTCCATGGCGAGCACGAATCTTATCAAGCTCTGCATCAGTAATTTTTCCATATTCTCCAGCACTAGCACTAGCACTTACTTGCATGTCCATAATATCTCCTTGGCATTAACCATTACCGATGAATCATCTTCAACAGGTCAATTAATTAATTCGAAAATCAACTTCCTGACCGCAAGAAAATATTATTACTTTCGCTTTAATAAATGGTTGAAAGTTGTGATGTAGATAGTTTCTTAAAAGGAAAGCAAGTTGGCGGCGGTCGTGTGCTATTGAGCGCTGTAGGACAATAGACGAGCCTGCGAGCTAGGCTGAGTGCATGACTCAGTTCATCCGGCGTTGTTACACAACTCTCGTCTGGGGCGAGACTCCGGTAATCCCCCGTAATTCCAGCGCGCATAGAAGTAATCATGTTTCACCGACAGCTAGATCATCGATGCGCTCAAGCGAGCAGAGACAGGCCTGACGCTCTGCCGTGAACTGGGCATCAGCTCAGCAACCTTCTACAAGTGGCGGGCCAAGTTCTTCAGCATGGACGCCTCGCTAATGGTTCGCATGAAGGAACTGGAAGATGAGAACCGACGCCTGTGCAAGATGTACGTCGAAGAAAAGATCAAGGCCAAGATGGTTGCGGAGGCTCTCGCAAAAAAGTGGTGAAGCTATCTCGTAGACGCGAGATGGCACATCAAGCAGTGCAGCAACGGGCGCTGTTGCACAACTCGATGCTCAGCAAGCGGTAGGCTTGCTGCATGAGCCAGTCACGTAAGCCCCGCTACTGCACCACAAACTGGAAGCAATACAACGTTTCCCTTAAAGCTCGTGGCTCGTTATCAATCTGGCTGGACAAGCGCATGTCTTGGTTTACCGCTTCTAGCGGCAAACGCGGGCGAAACACGAAGTTCTCCGATACGGCCATTCAATTTTGTTTGACGCTCCAAAATTTGTTCGGCTTGGCGCTCAGGCAAACCACGGGTCTGGTGCAGTCAGTGCTGTAGCTGTGTGACCTTGCATGGCCAGTGCCAGACTTCCGTGCGCTGTGCAGGCGGCATCTTGATCTGAATGATCAGATTCCGTGCACACGCAGCCAAGCGGGCCTGCACTTGCTGGTGGATTCAACAGGAATCAAGCTCTTGGGCGAAGGTGAGTGGAAATGCAAAAAGCACGGCTCTGAGCCCCCCGCCAGTGGCGCAAGCTACACATCGGCATTGATGCTCACATCTTGCAAATTCGGGCTATCAGCGTGACCTTCAATAACGTGAGTGATGAAGCGGTGGTACCTGATTTGCTTCTGCAGTTGCCTGAGAATGAAGTGCGAGGGAACCTCTGCATAACTCCCCCCACGCATGTGCTTGCACATGTGTGCCGGTTGCGGCAGCATTCCGGCCCATGCAGCAATTTGATCTCGGCCTGAACCTGTCCATCAAGAAGACCCGCAAACGTGAATTCTTGGAGCAGATGCAGCAAGTCGTGCCGTGGAGAGACTTGGTGGCCTTGATTGCGCCCTATGCCCCTGAAGGACGCACAGGCCGGCCTCCGTTTCCTGTTGAGATGCTGCTTCGCATCCATTTCATGCAGCAATGGTTCACGCTCAGCGATCCGGCCATGGAAGAAGCGCTGCACGACATGCCACTGTTCCGGGACTTTGTTGGCTTGTCCTGGGACAGTGCCACACCAGACGAGACCACCATCCTGCGTTTCCGTCATCTGCTAGAAACGCACAAACTGGCCGAGCAAATCCTGAAGACCATCACGTACTTGCTGGAGAGCAAAAAGCTGTTGCTGCGCACGGGCACCATTGTCGATGCGACGTTGATCGCTGCGCCCACATCTACCAAGAACAGCACCAAGTCTCGGGATCCGGAGATGCACCAAACCAAGAAAGGCAACCAGTGGTACTTCGGTATGAAGGCCAATATTGGTGTGGATGCAGACTCTGGCCTGGTGCATACCGTACGAGGTACCGCGGCCAATGTCAGCGATGTCGTTGAAGCCAACAGCCTGCTTCACGGACAAGAGGTTGATGGCTATGGTGACGCTAGCTACCAAGGGGTAGATAAGCGCCCCGATATGCCTGCACCAACACTTGAGCATGAACTACGCTGGCACATCGCCATGAAGCGCAGCAAGCGCAAGGCGCTGGATCTGCAGCAGCCGATACCAGCCTTGCGAGAGCAGCTTGAAAAGGTTAAGTCCAAGATTCGAGCCAAGGTCGAACACCCGTTCCGGGTCATCAAACGCCAGTTTGGGCATGTCAAAGTTCGCTGCCGAGGTTTGAGAAAGAACACCCAGCAACTGCACACGCTGTTCGCCCTGGCGAATTTGTGGATGGCCCGTGCCTGCTTGCTGAAAAACAGCCAATCCGAGCGTGTGATGACGGTCTGAAAAGGAAAGATGCCCGCGAAACGCGGGCATCTTTGGGGATAGGTAGGCCGAAAATCATTCTCGCTCAGGCACTACACCACCTAGATTGGCGTTATGCAGAGGTTCCCTAGAGAGCCTAACGGGCGATGTGCTTATGACACACAGCCGGCCTATGAAACTTTGATGCGCCGGAGAGCTATCCCAATTATTCCGCCTCGTATAAATGTCCTAATACGCAAAGGCAGTGCCTTTGCGTATCGGAATGCGGCGATTGCCGGATGCAGACGGTTAGGGCGAAATATTTGGAAACGCTGGAGTGCCTACCACCGGCGAAGTTTGGAGGAAACCAAGATGAACTGCATCAAGCGATTGGGTGAGCGCGTGATGTCCCGTACCTTTGAGCGTCAAGTCAATGAAATGCATAATCGGGCAGTCATATTAAATCTATTCACTGAACTGGGACGCCCTCAGACGGTAGCAGTGGATAGCCACGGCTAGGGTTTGAGGTAACTCGCCTCAAACTGAATTTGTGCAACAGCGCCGTTGTCATCTGATCTCACCAGATTGAATGCTAAATTGACTTGCCAAAAAACATAGATCCTCGCTTAGCTACTTGTTCAAAAAACCGGAGCCACTTCTACTTGAATCGACCAGCTTTTCTTAGATAGCTGCCAGCCTCACGGAATTACGTCTCTCAAACTCTATTGGAGACAGACCATCAGCAGATGAATGTCTGCGAATGGGGTTGTAGAACATTTCGATGTAGCTGAAGACATCGCTGTGCGCCTCTTGCCTCGTAGGATAGGTTTTTCTGCGGATGCGCTCCCGCTTAAGCAACTGAAAGAAGCTTTCAGCAACTGCGTTGTCGTGACAGTTTCCTCGCCTGCTCATACTCGATTGCAGGTTGTGGCTAGCAAGGAAGCGCTGCCATTCATGGCTTGTAAATTGGCAGCCTTGGTCAGAGTGCACGGTCACGGTATTGCATGGTCTTCTACGCCAGAGCGCCATATGCAATGCATCCAAGGGCAGCTGGGTATCAATGCGGCTACCTGTTGCCCAGCCAACAACTTGGCGTGAGAACAGGTCAATTACCGTTGCCAGGTACAGCCACCCCTCATGAGTGCTGATATAGGTTATATCAGTCACCCAGACTTTGTTCGGAGCATGCACGGTGAACTGCTGCGATAGTAAGTTGGGAGCCACGACTGCTGGAGCACCTCCTCGCACACGAGGGCGTCGTCCGTAGCCTCGCTGAGCCTTTAACCCCTCACAGCGCAGCTGTCTTGCTACCCGGTGCCTGCTGCAGGTCTCGCCTAAGTCACGCATGTCCAATGTCAACTTGCGATAGCCATATACGCCACCGCTTTCTAGCCATGCCTGCTTTAGAAGGCCCAATAGACGCTGGTCATCGGCCGCACGTTGACTGAGCGGCCGAACCCTCCAAGCGTAGTAACCACTGGGGTGCAATTGCAGCACCCGGCACATGCGCACAACGCTGTAAATCAACTGGTGCTTGGCAATGAAGGCGTACTTCAGTCGCACTGGCGAGCGAAGTACGCCGCCGCTTTTTTTAGGATGTCACGCTCCTCGGTGACCCTTTTGAGTTCTGATTTGATACGGCGTAATTCTTCGCTTTGACTGACTTGCTCCTGCCGCTGAGCTGCGGGGATTTGCTGCAGTCGAATCCACTTATACAGACTATGCGTGCTCACGCCTAAACGGCGTGAGACGTCGGCTGCGCTGTGGCCGTGTTCCAAGATTTGCTTGACGGCCTCAATCCTGAATTCTTCTGGGTAGCGTTGTGCGTTCATATGGACTCCTATTTGAACGGAAATAGGAGGCTGTGAACTATCTACAAAAAACTGGTCGATTCACTCCACCCTTATCCATTAAGTCCAAGGGTGTTGCAACTCAGGTTTAAATCCGCCCTAGTAGAAACCGCAGATTTACGGCACAGTCGAGACGTGCTCGCCGCATCTTGGAGCGACCAGGCCCTGAAAAATTTCCGAGCCGACCCGAACCAGCAAAGGGGGTATTAGTCACTCAAAGCAGCGTCAGCCACGACTGCGTCCGCCTGCACATGCAGCACTGAAGCTAACGCCACTTGTCAGCCGGAATATCAAAAATCGCGAACCATCAAAATACGGCTTTTGTGCATATAGCCCTGCGTATTGGCGTTCACCCGCACCTGCCACCAGTCGCCTGCCTGGGGATGGGTGCTAAATATATTTTCTTTATCAACGCGCCCAATAATCGCACTCTTGCCGTCAGGGGACCTGCGCAGATTGGTATATCCGTCCGGGTCGTTGATCACAGCTGTCACTGAGAATGGTTTGCTGGAATACACATCCGCCACGACCTTGCCGTTGTCTGTCAGCACGCTATCGGCAAACACATATTTGTGCTGACCTTGCCGGCCTTCCATCTCAATCACCAGCGACTTATTCAACAGCTGGATCTTGTGAGGCTCATCACAGGTACCAAATGTGGGCGATGAAACCGCCTTGCCTGCGTCAAGCGTAATGACATTAAACAGCTCGGGGCAACCTGTGCCACCGACATTGGTGGTGAGCACCAGAACCTTGCCGCCGACATCGTAGGCGTTTCCGATAGACAGACTGCTATTCCCCATCACCCCCGGAGTGACGGGCTTGCCGTTGAAATGCAGCAGTCGGTTCTCATCCACAGACAAAGTACCAAACTTGGTTTGCAGATACGTCTCATAGGCGTTGGCTTGCGACGCTGCCATACTCCAAATTATTAGCCCATACATTTTTAAATTCAATATCTTCATCTCTTTGCATTCGTTTCAATTAGAAATTTTTAATATATTTTGATACTAAATAGGCTTTAAAAATCTACAGAAATTTTCAAGCAAAAACCTGAAAATTGTTATCAAAAATTTAATTCATTTCTGATCCACTCCTTCAATTTTATATATCCGATGTTATTTTTATTAGATAAGAAAATTATTTTTCCTTGGAAGTCAAAAGACTTCCTTAAATCATTAACAATTAAATTAATAGACTCTTTCTCTAAAGAATCTGAAAAACTTCTAACCAAACAAATTCTTTTCCTGGATTCGATTAATTTTTTAAAAAACTTAACATCATCAGAATATATTTTTCCAGACACAAAAAAAATATTTAATGCTAATTTTGAAAAAGGAAATAAATCAATAAAATCACTTACTGAGTATTTT
This sequence comes from Comamonas sp. Y33R10-2, assembly GCF_019355935.1. Classification (NCBI taxonomy): domain Bacteria; kingdom Pseudomonadati; phylum Pseudomonadota; class Betaproteobacteria; order Burkholderiales; family Comamonadaceae; genus Comamonas; species Comamonas sp. Y33R10-2. The sequence goes on along the minus strand of NZ_CP079925.1, from coordinate 1,254,259 downwards.
TTGGTCCCATAGCCAGGCGTATCCATAAATGATATGAAAGATGTATGAAAAAATAGTGGTGAATCCCTTAGCCAATCTGTGGCATCAGTCTCTAAGCCAACTTTGGGATAAAGACTGGCACCAGAACCAAGAATTTTTTTTAGCGTCGAACTTTTACCACTTCCTGGTTGCCCCCAAAAGGCAACAACCGGAAGAGTCACAGTGTCAAACGCTTGCCAAGAATCAATTAAAAAACTTGGCAAGCAATCTGTTTTGTTATAGTTCACCGTTATTTTAAATTTTTGGCAAAGTATTCTTTTGCGACCGAATGACAGTCATCAAGGTAAGATCTGCCAGCATAGTTGGTAATTGCAAATCCAAGTGATGCGGCAATGGCTTGACCTACAAAAGGTATATATTTTGTCATTTGCTTTGCCAGTTGTCGTCCTGCATAATTTTTAATTAATAAAACAACACCTTCTTTTGCAGCATAGCTAATTACACGATTAACAGCTGGAGCAACATTCTTTGCTTTGTCTAAAATATCATCCTGCTTCAATCCATCAATGCCATAAGACTCACGTATTTCTTTAAATAGTTTCACAAGAATTGAAATATCCAAAGCAATATCTGTCCCTGGAATGGGGTTCAATGCATTTGCTGCAGAAAGCCCTGCTGCAATCACAACATTTTTCTTACATACAGTAAATTTCTTATTTAAAAAATCCTCTGAGTATGCAGCAGCACTTTTATGCCATCGATCTTTTTTTGCAGCACCCAAGCAAGATGCAATCTTGTCTTGCAGTTCATTCAGCCCTGTTTTATTCCTGCAACTTGTAAAAATTACATCTACTTCTAATCCTATATTTTTTGAAATATCATCTTTTTTACGTTTTTTTAATTCTTCTTCTGAATAACCGTCTTCCCAAAGATCATCTGATTTGTTGAAAACAAAAATGCAAGTTTTTTTATTCTTATGGAGCTCTTTAAAAAGATCAATATCATCTGCATGCAATTTACCACTCGTCACACACAAAAAAATATCTTTTTCCAAAAGATCAAATTTATCAAAATACCCTTGCTTTGGGAATTTTTCCGTCCCATAGCCTGGTAAATCCACAAAATTTAGCCCGTTTATGGAAAAAACATGCTCTTTAATGGTTTTGTCAGTCTCCACTCCTGTCTCGGCAAGCTTTTTCCCTGCGATTGCATTAATTAGAGATGATTTTCCTGCACCTGGCTGACCAAATAAAGCAACCGAAACCTTTACGTTACTCTCTTCTTCTATCTTACGTTTTATTTCATCAACCTCTTTTTGAATAACAGCTTCCATTTTACCTCCTTAAATATTTTATCTTTAAAAATTTGATAGATTAAATATTTCTTATATTATTTAATGGATATCCCTACTAATACTATATCTCTTATTTTTTTGTCCTAGTGTAATAGCTACGAGTTTATGATTGATTCACACTTAAGCTTGAGCAAAGTCATTAACGTCTCCTGCCTTCACCTCTTGATTTGTCCGCACGCGCCTCGCGCAGATGACACAGCAGCTCGGTGGCCGGTTCGTCATTCGGGTCTTGCGGAACCAACTCGCCGCAAAAGGCCTTGGCCAGCAGCGCGGGCGTCAGGCGGTCGGCGGCGGTGCGGGCAGTTTGCAGGCGGGCTTCCAGGCGGTCGGCATAGGCGAACAGGATTTCTACGCGGCGGACGATTTCGGTTTGTTCTTCTTGTGAAGGCACTGATATTGCAAAGCTTTTTATTTTACTCAAATTCAAATTCGGCTGATTCCCACCTTCTGCCAAAGTTCGCATTTCAAGATAATTTGCTTGCAGTGATAACTTAACGAATTGCTTGCTAATTTTCGTTTCATCAACAATCACAGCGGCACATGCTTGATTTATCGCCGCAGAAATTTTCAGCTCAGTAACTTGTCCGCGCGTTTTACCTTCGCCATACATTGCAACCAGCAGCGTACCGACTGGATAAATTTTCAAACGATGCGCAGCAATTGCAGCTGAAGTCACATGCTCCTCTGCTTGTTTTACAAACTCCTCGCTTGTGGCAGAGCTTGTGACCCAAGGTGTCCCTGAGGTAGCAAAGAAATCTGGGTTTGAGCGCAGCGGCGTAGATCCCGTCCCAACATGAGCAACGTTCTGAATCTCTGCGCTTGACCATTTCGCAGATGAATGACTGATTCGCCAATCCTCCGTCAATCGCCCAGAAGTGGCTGCGGCCAAGACGGATTGGCGGAAGCGTTTGAGCAAGGGGATAATGCGGGCGAGGCGGTCATTCAGGGTATCGACACGGGTCAGAACGGTGTCGAGTTTGTCGGCGATGCGGCGTTGTTCACTTTCAGGTGCCAGCGGTAGTTCTTCCGAAAGAAACACATCTTTGGGCACGCGCTTCAAACCCACGGAGCCCGTCATTACTACGGTCGCTCTGCGTCGAAAATCTTCTGTACTCAGCCAAGCCAGCAAATAACGTTCGTCAATGCCTTGGGCTGGCCGAAAAACACAAAACTCGGAACTACCTGCGCCAATCCCATTGGGGATCTCAGGGACAACACCTGCTTTTCCGTTCTCAAAGCAAGGGGTGACTTTCGCAACAATCACGTCACGCGACTGAAAATGAACATAGGCCTTTTTAATATCACCCCATTTTCGATCTTCATATCCCATGCTTGCTCGAAAACGAATTCCCAGATGTTGCATTGGCGAGAAAGCACATTGCAATGAGTCATCCGCAATCGTTTTGGGATTGAATTCCGCAATTGCATCGATTGGCGTTTTCGACCAACCTGTTGGCAGCGCACTCATTCCGCAACCTCCCCCAACTCCGCCAATATCCCCTCCAACTCCTCCAGCGCCGCATTCAGCTCATCCGTTACCTCCCGCGCCAGCACGGCGGGTTCGGGCAAGTCGGCGGCATCTTCCACGCTGTCGTCCTTGAGCCAAGCAATGTCCAGGCTGTCTTGCTTTTCGCTCTTGATCCACTCCCGACTAAAGCAGCGCCAGCGGCTTTGTTCGCCGCCATCGGTGCGCTCGCTCTTGCCGTTTTCGTCTTCGCCGTAGGCTGCGATGAATTCGGCAAAGTGCACGTCGGTCAGCGGGGTGCGCTTGCCAAACTTGGGGGCATTGGCACGCATGTCGTACACCCACACGTCTTTGGTGCTGCCGGTGGCGGCTTCGCCCACCTTCTCAAAGAAAAGCACATTGGTTTTGACGCCCTGTGCGTAGAAGATGCCGGTGGGCAGTCTGAGTACCGTGTGCAGCCGGCATTTGTCCATCAGGGCGCGGCGAATGTCTGCGCCTACGCCGGCTTCAAACAGCACGTTGTCGGGCAAGACCACGGCGGCGCGGCCACCGTCTTTGAGGTGCTTGACGATGTGCTGCACAAAGGCCAGCTGCTTGTTGCTGGTGGCGTAGGTCAGGTCATCACGCGTGGGGCCACCGCCGCCCTTGGCCGTGCCAAAGGGCGGGTTGCTGAGGATGATGTCGCTTTTGGGCAGGCGCTGACCGGCGGTGCCCAGGGTGTTGCCCAGATGAATGGCGCCTTCTTGGTCTCCCTCAATCCCATGCAGCAGGCAGTTCATCAGCGCCAGCCGCCGGGTGTTGGGTACCAGTTCCATACCGACATAGGCTTTGCGAATTTGGTAGGCGCGCTGAGCTTCGGTGAGATCCAGTAAATCGTCGGTTTGGGCGCGAATGGCACGGTCGGCGGCAATCAAAAAGCCGGCCGTGCCTGCGGCGGGGTCTTGAATGGTCTCACCCACTTGCGGGCGCATGACGGCAATCATGGCGTCAATCAGCGGGCGCCGGGTGAAGTACTGACCTGCGCCGCTTTTGGTTTCGCTGGCGTTTTTCTCCAGCAGGCCTTCGTACAGGTCGCCCAGACCGTCTTTGTCGATGTCAAACCAGTCAATGCGGTCAAGGTCGTTGATGAGCTGCTCCAGATGGCGCGGCTCGCTCAGGCTGGTCTGGGCATTGGCGTAGATGGCGGCAATGCGGGGGTTGGCGGATTCAGACAGCTGCTGCAGCGTGCGGCGGTAGGTGTTGAGCAGGTCGATGCCCGAGAGGCCGCGCAGCTGATTCCAGCGGGCGTAGTCGGGCAGCAGCGGTTGTTTGATGACGCCGGATTCGAGGTTTTCATGCTCCATCTTGATGAAGAGCAGCAGCACGAGTTCGGTGACGTAGTCGCTGTAGTTGATGCCGTCGTCACGCAGGACGTCGCAAAGGTTCCAGAGTTTCTGGACGATATCAGAGGTGGTCATATCTTTTTTATAGCTGCTTGTGCTGATAGTTATTAGGTTTGATTATCTATTGAGCATGAAACCTATATTTCAAAGGCACAGGTAGCTATTATTTTTAGCGCGAGGGCGCTAACAAGGTGGGAAAGCCTGCGTAGTGTGCTGCCAGCGCTGGATCAGGAGGAAGCCCGGCGGGCAGGAGTTTGCCTTTTGGTGCGGCGTAGCTGTGAATGCTGCGCTGGGGATTTTCATGCCAGCCGATGTTGAACGCACCGAGTTTTGAGAAAAATGTGAGCGAGCTGTAAGGCAAGTGGTTATGAATCCAGTACGCCATGGCAGGCCAGTCCTCGGGCTTGCGGTGGTCTAGCAGCCACGGCACAACGATGCAGGCCATGGCCCCCATGTGGCCGTTGGCATCGCGCTCATCCCAGATATGGGCAGCACGGTTGCTGTCGCTGCTGGCGCAGTTGTGGTCTTTGGCGTTGCCCAGGTCATTGACTTCGCGTGAGCGGTAGGCCGAGCGGATGACAATGCGTCCAAAGGTGGCCTGCAGGGGCTCCAGCAGCTCTTCGCACAGGCGCGTGCCTGCTTCAATGGCCAAATCCGGGTTGGCTGGCGCGTTGCGCAGGCCGTAGTGGTTGGCAATTTCACTGTAGAGGAAGTCGCGCATGAAAAACGACTGGGACAGGCGTACGCGCCCCAGTTTTTCTAGAGATTCCACACTGAGAGGTTTTTGCATGGCGCTCTTTCTCTAACTCAGAAATGTTGGCGTTTCGCCCCTAACTACGCGCCCAAGGCAGGCTCAGCTGCCGCGGATATGGTGACTGTATCCAGACGCTTGGAGCTGAATGTCCAGGTTTGCAATGCCAACTCCAGTAGCAACTGCTGGCGCCGTCCAATGGCATCTCCGTCCCACGTCAAGAAGTGATAGCCCAGCGCGTTCTTGACACGGTTGACACCTGTGTTCACACCAATAGTGAAAGCTGCATCCAGCAATTGCGTGCCCAGCAAGCTGGATTTGACATATTCGCCCTGCTTGCGCTCGAACCAGTTGCCGTGCAGGTCATTGCATTTATTGACAGCCTGATTGATCGTGCTTTCAAGCAAAGTCCCATTACCCAGCAACCCCACCAAGGCTTGGTAGCTCTCCGGATCGCTGGCCAATGACTCAGGGATGCCGTCTGCATCTGGCGTCTGGGGAAGAATGTGCTCGATTTGCAGGCCGTTAATGAATTGAAGCCCCTTAAGAGGCATACCCGCAGCACCCAGCAGCGTGTTTTCCATGCGCCCTAGCACATAGCGTGTTCGGTACAGCGGGTTGAAATCATTGATCTTGCTAGCCAGAAACTTTTGCTTGAAATCCGTCAGTTTCAGGCGCAGATAAGCAAACATGGTTTTCTCAAGCACTTGTTCAATATCCACAACCTCCTTGAGACCGCGAAGCTGTGCAGCCCATTGACTAAACAAGGGTTCATTGATGTTGGTGCGTATCCCAATCACATTGCTAAAGAAGAAATAACTTTCAATGTGTGTGGCCAGATATTCAAGACTGTCAGTTGCCGCATTTTCATCCAGAGCGAGCAGCAAGATCAGATGCAGACGCGAACCGACTTTGTTGATAAAGCCAATACGCGTTACAGCGGGATAGTCCCCTCCATCGTCCTCCAATTTAGTGGCGACTACCAAGTCTGCGTAGCGCTTGGCGGCTTTCTCCAGCTTGCTAGCTAAGGCGACTGGGTGATCTTCATAACCGAGTGCGATTTTCCCCTTGGGAGACACAATCCATGCATAGAGTTCATCTTCACGCAGGATGCCCGCGTGAAAGCGTGCCATGAACAAGTAGCGCAAAAAGCGCAATGGCTTGTCGCCTTCTCCTGCCTGAGTAAGGTGGGCGCTCATGCTTCGCCACTTTTCCTTGATCTGTACAAACTTGTTTTGATCTGCACTGCGAAACAGCAGATTCTTGAACAAGTCCATCGCGTTCAGGCCTGCGCCGCGCTGGTTGATGGTTTCAAAAATCTTCAGCGCACTACTGATGCTTTCCGACTCAATGACGACCAACTCAATGTTCGCCAAAAAGTAGCGTACAAAGTTGGTGAAATCTTCAACTCCGACCTTCAGATACTGCCCATCAAGCCAGTTTTTGATGCTCAAGTAAGCAGAGCGCATCTTGAGAATGGAGGCACTGTCGTCCGGAGAGGGGACATCACCCGCCTGAATCAGATTGCCCAAGAAGTCTTTGCTTTCCTCGTACTGCAGGCTGAGACGGGGCCGCATCTCATCCGCTTCAGCATCGAACGTTGATAACCACTCACCGACTTTCTTGAAGTATTGCTCTTGCCGCGCTGTCAGCGTTGGTTGGTGCGGCCGATATAAGTCGCGCATGGCACACATCGCTAGGGTGATAGTTGTAAGGCGCTGCTGGCCATCAATGACCTCGTACTGGCTGCCTTTTTTCACCACAATGACAGAGCCAATAAAGTAGTTACTTTGCTGCTTTGATCCGGGATCAAATTCAGCAGAGACGTCTTCTAAAAACTGCTGAACCTCATGGTCTACACGCCAGACGTATTCACGCTGGTAATCCGGCACCATAAAAAAATACTCATTGAGCTTTTCAACTTTGTGTACTTGGGCTTTGATATCCATGGCTTTTCTAGATCAGGTCTCTGTACAAAAATACGATTGCAATAGTGCAGCTTCTTCTCTCAACACAAGTGACCGCCTTATGCGGCTCTTTGCCATAGCGCTTCAGCCAATTGAGTAACAACGGTTTCCAGCTCACCGCCTAGCACCTTGTCCACCTGCTTGGTGCCAGCCTTGCTGGCGGAAGGCTTCGTTGAGAAAGCGACTGTCCACCACGGTCTCGTGCTTGAGCTGTTTGGCAATGCGGTCCAGCCAACTGCGCTGCGCCGTGGTCCAGCTACGCAGACTGTAAATGCGCTGCATGCCATGGTTGACGCGGTCTTCAAAAGGCAGCAAAGCCTCGCCTAGCGCTGCTTTGCGAATGTGAGCGACGATGCCGGCGGCAATGTCCTGATTGCTCTGGTTGCGCCATGCGGCTTTGAGGGCAGCTTCTGAAAAGCCTGCGCCGTCAAGCAGCAGGCGCACTTCACGCAACTGTTCGCGTGTGAGGTCTTTGGGGCGGTTGACCACTACGGACAGCGCCACCGACTGGTTGAGCTGCTCTTTGATGAAGCGGGCAAAGCCGTCCAGATAGTCTTCAGGCTTGGCATAACTGCCCCAGCTTTGCTCGCGGGCTACAAGCTCGTCGTGATGGTCAGACAGTACAGGACGGTAGGCCGTGCCCATGAGTTCTTGCACCTCGCCCAGTTGCTGGAGCAAACGGGTGTTGTCGCGCAGAAAGTTGGCGGCGGCCTGTGTGCCTTGCTTTTGAGCCACTTCATGCAGGTGCTTGTGCAGCTGCGCAGGGGGCACGCCCCAGCTTTGCTCCAGCTGCTGCAGGCGCTCTTTGAGGACGGGTTTTTTCTCAGCTTTATGCGTGGCCTTGCGCAGCACGCGCATGAGTTTTTGGTTGAGCTGGTCGAGCACGTCGTCGGCATGTTTGCGCTCGGGCGTACTGCCAGGGGCGGTGTAGGAAGCCGGGTTGTGCAGCTCCTCGAACAGTTGGTCAATGGTGACGCTGGGATCTTTGACCAACGGCTGCATGGTGTTGACGTCTTGCAGCGTGGCATACAAATCCACGGGGTCGTAGATGCGAAAGACGGTTTTGCCAATGTCATCGCAGCGGCGCGTGGCGCGGCCAATCATCTGCTCGTACAAGATGCGCGAGCGCACGCGGCGCATGAAGACGAGATTGCAGATGCGCGGCACATCAATGCCGGTGGTGAGCAAATCCACCGTGACCGCGACCTTGGGATAGGCCTCGTTTTTGTAGTTACGAATCATCTGGCTGACTTTGTCGGTCTTGCCCGTGATTTTGGTGACGGTGGCTTGGTTGTAGGCATCGCCATGCAGTTCTTTGAAGGCCTCGCCCAGCATGCGCACCACCGTGTCGGCATGGGTATCGGTGGCGCAGAAGATCATGGTCTTCTCGTCACTGAACGGATCAAGCTCCTGCGCGAGCTGGTTGCAGATGACGCGGTTGAAGTTATCGTTGAGCACGCCTTTGTTGAAGCTGGCCACGTCAAAGTGCAGCTCATCCTCCAGCTCTGCTGTGTCGATTTCTCCTGTTTGCAGGTGAATGCTTTCAACGGCATCACCCTTGTCAAAGTGAATGCCATTTTCGGTCAGTAGCGTGGTGTAGCGAATGGGGGGTTCGTGGTCAATCAGCCAGTCATCTGCCACAGCTTCGCGGTAGCTGTAGGTGTAGATGGGGTGGCCAAAGATGTCGCTGGTGTGCTTGGCGGGCGTGGCGGTGAGCCCTACTTTGAAGGCGTCAAAGTAGTCCAGCACACGGCGGTAGGTGGAGATGTACTGCGCTGGGTCACGTAACTCTTGCTCACCTTCAGTCATGTCTTGATCAAGCGTGTAGCCGCGGTGGGCTTCATCAACAATGACGCAGTCAAACATGTCCACAGGCGGCGGGTTGTCGCTGCCAAATATGCGTTTGACCATGGCCTGCACGGTGGCTACCTGTACGCGGTCTTCAGCCTCGGCAGCCATGTCGCCCAGCTCTGCAATGTTGTAGAGCTTGGACAAGGGCATGTTCTGCTCAAGCAGCATTTCGTCAAAGGCTTCCAGCGCTTGATCGCCCAGCGCAGTGCGCTCCACCAGAAACAGAATGCGCTTGAAGCGCTCGGCCTTGAGCAGCCGGTAGATTAGGCCAATGATGGTGCGGGTTTTGCCGGTGCCGGTGGACATGGCCAGCAGGCTGCTGCGCTGGCCATGGGCCAGACTTTGCTCCACCGCGCTGATGGCGTTGAGCTGGTAGCTGCGCAAGCCCAAATAGGCGGCAGCTTCGGTCTCCAGCTTCTCTTGCGCCTTGGCAATATCGCGTCTAAGGATATCGAGCAAGCCTTCAGGCGAGTGAAAGCCCGGCAATGATCTGGCCAGATTGGCCGTGTGGCGCAGGTCACGAAACCAAGTGCCGCTGGATTGCTCATGCTGCTTGACATAGGGGCGGGCGTTGCAGGAGTAGGCAAACGGTATCTGGAACAGGCCGCCCTGCCCGTCTTGCCAAGGCTGAGGTGGCTGTTCATTCTTCCAAGCCGCCTCGCAGTCATCTGCAAGCAGAAAACCGCGCGCATAGCGTTCAGCCTGGCCGATTTTTCCTGCGACGTTCTGGTTAATACGCTTGGCCTCCACCACACCCACAGGCGTGAGACCCGCGAACAGGACATAGTCTGCACTTTGCTGAGCCTTCATCGGCCACTCGGCAATGGCCATATTTCGGCCCCGTGCAGGGCGTGCGCCCTTGGCATGGGTCAGAGCCACGGTGTCTGCCTTCCAGCCCGCATCACGCAGCATCTGATCAATGATGAGCCGGGTAGCCGCTTCATCCATCTGCACCAGACTGGCGGCCTTGCGGGAGCGGCTGCTCCAGCTGCGCACGGCTTCTGCGGTGGGCGTTTGCTCAACGGCCTCCGCAGAAGCCAGCTCGGCCTTGAGCTTTTCGATAGTAGCGCTAGCCTCCGTGGCCAATTGCTCATAGATATCGCGCTCTTGCAGGGCTTGCACTGCCAGTGCTTTTTCTTGGTCAGCCTGTTGCTGCAGCAACTGCTGCATGGCCTCCTGGTCCGAGCTCAGGGCTTGTGCGCTGCTCAGACGGGCATGCAGCGCTTCCATCTGCTTTTGCAGGTCATAGAGTTTCTAGCTGGGATCATCCGGCAGCTGAAACGGTCCGGGCTTGTAATGGGCATCGCTGCCAAAAGTGCGGTGAAACCAGAGTGCGACTTCACGGGCAACTTTGAGAGATTCGAGTGCTTCCCGATAGCCGATAACTGCCCCGACCTCATGCACCGCATCATTACCGCGCATGCGCAGCAGGTGAAACACCTGGCGCAACTGAGGGTCCAGTCCAAGCTTTTTATCAATGGCGCGAATGAGATCGACCTGTGTGGACTGCGACGGCAAACCCATGCGGCTGGCCACATCTTTGGCAATGGCCTCCGCCAGCAACCGAAGCTTGGCAACGCAGCTGGGTGGATCGTGGGGAAAGATTTTTTCGGCAGCCAGTCCCAGCGCAGCCAATGATTTGGAATAGATGCCCAAAAAATCGAAATTACTCACCCGCTGCCTCTGTTGATATTAGTATATTGCACATTATGTAACTACACGTTGCAATATTTATAATTATTCCCGACTGGATCTGCGATTAACTAGGCTGTTCGGGCTGCAACATAGCCACCATATGGCGCAGGTCCCCACCTGTATTTCTCTCTACGGCAAAGTTGTGGCGATGTGATTTACCTCATTCACCGAAGCGGCCTCCCGGTTCAGCTTGAGGCTGATTGAATATCTGACGGCCAAAAATCGTCAGCAATTCGCCTCAGAACATCTTGATGCCCGGAACATGGCTCGGGCCGATGTGTTTGACTACATTGAAGTGTTCTACAACCAATAACGTCGCCACAGTCATCTGGGCGATATTAGTCCCGAGGCGTTTGAGAGCGCCCGGGCGTGAGGCTGGGATTTGTCTATTGCAGCGGGGGCAGTCCACGCTTAGATACTTGTTCAAAAAACCGGGGCCACTTCTGTGCAACAACGCCCTGTGGGACTAAACACCTACAACCTATTTTTTAAAAAAGTCCATTGAGAGTGGATAATTTTCTTTCCCGTGTTGGAAATAATTTTGCACTCCACCACTACCGTGTTGCGACCTTGTCGCAGCACTTGGGCTGTCGTATCGAAGCACGGCTCTGACGCCGCATTCAGGTACTGCACCGAGCTGTCTGCCACCATCCAGCCCTCCGGCGCGACGGCTCTGGCCGCCTGGGCAGCCAAACCGTACAAAATGCCGCCATGCACATTGCCAGAGCGATTGGACAGTTGCGCCCCTTTGTAGAAGCGAAATACCGCGCTGCCTGAGTTAAGACTGACTTTCTCCGCCCCCCAAAAATGATCCAAAAAGGTCTCGCTCTGGCCTAGCGCATCGGCCTTCTGTGCCGCTTGGTACACCGCATAATCGGGTGAGTCACTGTTCGGCACACACTGCGCCAAGTCGGAAAACACCTTGGGAGCATGCGGCAGTGCTCGCACATTCAATGCATTTTTGAAAGGTGCCATGCCCATCAATGCGCTGCCCGAGGCCAACTGCTCGCCTGCTTCGCAATAAATCTCCACTTCGGTGCGCACCGCGCCAATTTCTGCGTCATCGATGGTATTGGCCATTCTTGCAACGGCCTTGATCTTTCCCGCACCGGGAAGCTTTTTGATCGACAAGTGCAAGCTGATTGTGGCCAAACTGGCCTGCTGCCCCAACGTGGCACGCGCCGCATTAGATAGCCCCACATCCGAAAATACGCCCAGCGCAGCCATGCCGATACGCCCCTGGCTACTAAGCGCATGTGCGCCTACTTCCATCCATGAGATGTTTTCCTGTGCGCTGACCTTTTCAAAATAAATGTCCAGGTAGTTAGATGGATAGGTCCAGCCATAATCATGGACGGCGCGTATTGCCTGAATACTTCTTTGAAAACCCGGGGATACGGTCATGGACGATGACTCCAAACAATCGTACAGCGCGGGCACAAAAAGCTAGCCGTGCTGCGCTGTCGTTGACAACTGCGTAAGCCTCGCAAAAGTGGCTCAGCCCGTCTCATAAAAAGCGTCTCAGACCTTTTCGAGGATCACGGCAATGCCTTGGCCCACGCCAATGCACATGGTACACAGCGCGTAGCGACCGCCCAGTGTGTGCAACTGGTTCACAGCGGTAGTGGCCAGGCGGGCACCCGAGGCACCCAGGGGGTGGCCCAGGGCGATGGCGCCGCCCCATTGGTTCACGCGCTTATCGTCGTCGGCAATGTCCAGGTCACGCAGAACGGCCAGGCCTTGGGCGGCAAAAGCTTCGTTCAGCTCAATCACATCCATGTCCGCCAATGTCAGGCCGGTCTGGGCCAGCACCTTGCGCACGGCGGGTGCGGGGCCAAAGCCCATGATGCGGGGGGCGACACCGGCGGTGGCCATGCCCACCACGCGGGCACGGGGCACCAGGTTGTACTGTTTGGCTGCTTCGCCATTGGCCAGCAGCAGGGCGCAAGCGCCGTCGTTCACGCCGGAGGCATTGCCTGCGGTCACGGTGCCGTCAGGGCGCACCACGCCTTTGAGCTTGGCAAGCGCTTCCAGCGTGGTGGCGCGGGGGTGTTCGTCTTGCGACACGATGATGGCCTCACCCTTCTTCTGAGCAATGGAGACGTTGACGATTTCCTTGGCCAGATAGCCTGCAGCGATGGCGGCTGCCGCCTTTTGTTGCGAAGCCAGTGCCATGCGGTCTTGCGCCGCGCGTTCGATCCTGAAGTCGTCAGCCACGTTCTCGGCCGTTTCGGGCATGGAGTCCACACCGTACTGGGCCTTCATTAGTTTGTTAACGAAGCGCCAGCCGATGGTGGTGTCATACACCGCATTGACACGGCTGAAGGCGGATTCGGCCTTGGGCATGACGAAGGGGGCGCGGCTCATGGATTCCACGCCACCAGCAATCATCAAACGAGCTTCGCCAGACTTGATAGCGCGGGCGGCTGAACCTACAGCATCCAGACCCGAGCCACACAGGCGATTGATGGTGGCGCCAGGCACATCCAGTGGAAGACCAGCCAGCAGGGCCGACATGCGGGCCACGTTGCGGTTGTCTTCGCCGGCCTGGTTGGCGCAGCCAAACAACACATCGTCCACAGCCTTCCAGTCCACGCCTGGATTGCGCTCCATCAGCGCCTTAATGGGCAGCGCACCTAAATCATCTGTACGCACGCTCGACAGCGCGCCGCCGTAGCGGCCAAAGGGGGTGCGAATGGCATCACAGATGAAAGCGTCGACGGCGTGGCTCATAAAAGTCTCCCAGAGATATCAGTGTTTATGGCGCATGGCCAAATTTAAAAATTGATAGCTGTTAGCGCCTTACCTGTAAGCGCTACAGCCATATTTAATGCAAATTTTTAGGGCAATTTCAGCAGGGCCAGATCGCCCTTGGCAAAGCCATGCCCTACATGCTGGGCCAGCTCGGTTTGCATTTGCGCCTGTTCTTGCACGCTGAACTGGCTGAGCCAGAACAAAGGCCCGCCCTCCCAACGCGGGAAGCCGTACCCCTGCACCAGCACCACATCAATGTCGGAAGGCTGGCGCGCCACGCCCTCAGCCAGCAGCAATGCCGCCTCGTTGCACATCGCCATGAGCGTGCGACGCATGATTTCGACATCCGTCAGGCTGCGACGGGTCAGACCACGTGCCTGCGTGGCTTGCTCGATCACGGCCTTGACGCTGTCATCCACTGCTGCCGATTTTTTGCCATCCACATAGGTGTAGTAGCCGGAACCGGTCTTGCGACCCAGGCGACCCTGCTCGCACAGCTGATCCAAGATGGAGACATAGCGCTCCTTGGGGTTCCGCGTAGCCGCTTGCGACTTGCGCATGCGCCATGCAATGTCCAGCCCAGACAAGTCGGCCACGGCAAACGGGCCCATCGCAAAGCCAAACTTTTGCAGCGCGGCATCCACCTGTTCGGGCAAAGCACCGTCTTCCAACATGAACTCAACCTGCTTGCGGTAAGCGTTGTAGATGCGGTTACCGATAAAGCCAAACGCGTTGCCGCACAACACTGGCAGCTTGCCCAGCTTCTTGCCCAGCGCCATGCCGGTGGCAATGGCGTCAATAGCCGTGCCTTGCAAGCGCACCACTTCCAGCAGCTTCATCACATTGGCGGGGCTAAAGAAGTGCAGGCCAATCACATCCTGTGGGCGTGAAGTGGCTTGGGCAATGTCGTCCAGATCCAGGTACGAGGTATTGGTTGCAAGCAAAGCACCTGCGCGGGCATGCTGATCAATGGTCTTGAAGACGTTTTGCTTAACGGCAAGGTCTTCAAACACGGCTTCAATCACCACATCCGCCTGAGCCAGCTCGGCCCAATTCAGGGTGCTGGTCAACGCCGCCTTGCGCGCTATGGCCTTGTCTTGTGTCAACTTGCCTACGGCCACGCGCTGGTCATAAAAGTCCTGCACGCGTTGCACCCCACGGTTCAGAGCCGCTTGATCTTGTTCAAAAATCTGCACCTGCAAACCGGCGTCCAACGCACTGATGGCAATGCCGGTGCCCATGGTGCCTGCGCCAATTACCGCAATGCGCTGCATGGCACGCGGGGCCACGTTCAACTCAGCAGGCAACACGGTGGTGCACTGTTCGGCCTGCAACTGGTACTGCAGCGCCTTGGCATCACGACCTTCGCGCAACTGGGTTAAAGCTTGCTGGTCTTTGACAGCAGCATCGTCAAACGGCAGCACGATGGAATTCTTGATCGATGCCACTGCCGCCTGTGTCGCAGGGCGCTGCTTGCCTTTGCGCAGCACATCCTTGATGGCAGTTTGCAGCAAGGCATCGTCCACCGCAGCAACCGCACCATCACGCATGCGACGCTTGCTCCCCTGCAGACTTTTTGCCAGGTTCACAGCGGCATCCAGCACAGAGGCTTGTGCCACCACATCCAGCAGATCCAACGTCTGCGCTTGAGATGCGGTGAGTTGCGCACCCATGCCAATCAAATCAAGCGCCTTGAGCGCACCTACACCACGCAACAAGCGCTGTGCAGTACCTGCACCAGGAATCAAACCTTGGCTCACCGCAGGCAATGCCATGCGCGTGGTGGCGCTCGCAACCCGTGCATCACAAGCTAGAACAAACTCCCAGTGCCCGCCTTGCACACTACCCTGCAAGGCCGCGACAACTGGTTTTGTGCTGCTTTCCACCGCAGAGATAGCTTGCGGCAATGCGGCGATCACATCGCTACCCAGTGCAAACACCTTACCGTCTGCATGCAGAACCGCAGCCTGCACACTGACATCTGCCTCCAAGGCCTGCAGGCCTTGTAGCAAGGCGTTGAGCGATGCGACATCGATCACCAGCACGTTATCCACGCGCTCTGTGTGAACCAAGGTATTCATATTTACAGCGCTCCTGCGATCTCAGGAACAGCCGTAAACAGGTCGGCTTCGAGACCGTAATCAGCCACCGAGAAGATGGGCGCCTCTGGGTCCTTGTTGATTGCAACGATCACTTTGGAGTCCTTCATACCGGCCAAGTGCTGGATTGCGCCCGAAATACCAGCGGCTATATACAACTGCGGCGCAACGATCTTGCCGGTCTGGCCCACTTGCAGGTCGTTGGGGGCGTAGCCGGCATCAACTGCTGCGCGGGAAGCACCGATGGCGGCGCCCAGCTTGTCAGCAAGCGGTGTGATGACTTCGCTGAACTTCTCTGCCGAGCCCAGTGCGCGGCCACCGGAGACGATGATCTTGGCTGCCGTCAGCTCAGGACGATCGCTCTTGGTGACTTCACGGCCCACTAAAGCGCTCTTGCCCGAGTCAGCCACTGCAACAGTGGTTTCCACAGCGGCAGAGCCACCGGTGGCGGCAGCAGCGTCAAAGCCGGTAGTACGCACGGTGATGACCTTGACGGCATCGGCAGACTGCACGGTGGCTATGGCGTTACCTGCGTAGATGGGGCGCTCGAAGGTGTCAGCGGAATCAACCTTGGTGATGTCGCTGATCTGGGCCACATCCAGCTTGGCGGCAACGCGGGGAGCAATGTTCTTGCCCGCAGCCGTCGATGGGAACAGGATGTGGCTGTAGCTACCAGCGATGCTCAGAATTTGCGCTGCGACGTTCTCAGCCAGGCCGTCCTTGAGGCTTGTGCCGTCTGCGTGAATGACTTTGGAAACACCGACGATCTGGGCAGCTGCTGCCGCTGCTGCGGCCGCGCCCTCACCGGCCACTAGCACATGCACCTCACCACCACAGGCCTTGGCGGCGGTAACGGTGTTCAGCGTAGCGCCCTTGATTAAAGCGTTGTCGTGTTCTGCAATGACAAGAGAAGTCATGTTCTATATCCCCATTCACGAGGCGCCCCGCTGCGCTGGCAGTCCTGTTCGCACTCAGAAATTACAAAATAGATAGCTGTCTGCGCTTTATCTTTAAGCGCTAGCGGCCAATTTCACTATAGATTTTTGGGCGAGCACTCTTAGAAACCTCCAAGAGCGCTCGCTTCGCGCCTTACAGCACCTTGGCTTCGTTCTTGAGCTTGTCCAACAGCGCTGCCACATCGGCCACCTTGATGCCAGCACCGCGCTTGGCGGGCTCTGCCACCTTCAGGGTCTTGAGGCGAGGAGTCACGTCCACACCCAGATCCTCAGGCTTGAAAGTGTCCAGCTGTTTTTTCTTGGCCTTCATGATGTTGGGCAAGGTCACGTAGCGGGGCTCATTCAAGCGCAGGTCGGTGGTGATGATGGCAGGCATTCTCAGAGCCACCGTTTCCAGACCGCCATCCACTTCACGGGTCACATTGACCTTGTCGCCGGCCACTTCCACCTTGGAAGCGAAGGTGGCTTGGGGCAGATCGGCCAGCGCCGCCAGCATCTGACCGGTCTGGTTGTTGTCACCATCGATGGCTTGCTTGCCCAAAATCACCAGACCGGGCTGCTCTTTGTCTACCAGTGCCTTGAGCAGCTTGGCAATGGCCAGCGGCTGCAGCTCTGCATCGGCTTCCACCAGAATGCCTCGGTCTGCACCAATGGCCATGGCCGTGCGCAGCACTTCTTGGCTTTGTGCCACACCGCAGGACACGGCAATCACTTCCGTGACCACGCCTTGTTCCTTGAGACGCACCGCTTCTTCAACGGCGATCTCATCAAATGGGTTCATGCTCATCTTGACGTTGGCAATGTCTACACCTGTGCCGTCCGACTTGATGCGAACTTTGACGTTGTAGTCCACCACGCGCTTGACTGGAACCAATACTTTCATAGCAATCTTTCTTTGACACTAAAGGGCTACCGCCCTACTTGCTGCGTATTTTCAAAAGGCCACATAGTGGCCTTGGGGCTTACCTCAGGCAACGCGCTTGAGCGCTGCAGACTCGCCGGGCTGCTGGGCGCGTTGCTTAGCCACCTGGGCACGGCGTGCCGGTGCATAGGCCTCCTGACCCAGCGCCGCGTGCAAATCTGCAGTCACATCAAAGTGCTCCACCAAGCCGGTGCGCTCCAGTAAGGAGATAGGACCTTCGGGGTAGCCCAGACCCAGGCAAAGGGTCTTGTCCATGTCGTCGGCACTTGCCAGCTTTTCATCGAGGCGGCGCAGCGCGGCGTTCAGGTAGGGCCGCACCAGGCGGTTGATGATGCGACCGGGGAAGTCATTGCACACCGCCACTTTGAAGCCTGCCGCTTCAAACGCGGACTTGGCGGCAGCCAGTGCGTCTGGCTGGGTTTGGGGCTGCTTGACCAGCTCAATCAGGTTCGAGGGATCTGCCTTACCCATGCGAAAACGTGCAAAACCCACCACGTTGGAACCTTCTTGGCCACGGCTTTCGCCGGTGTGCGCGCCAAGGCATTCGTTGCCCAGCTCCAACGCCACAAAGCTGCGGTTTTCCACATTGCTGGTGGCGGCAAAGGCGGCGCCTGCATCGGCACCGATGAACACCAGGCCTTGTGCGCCGCTGGTGGCTTGCTGGGTGAGGGCGTGGTCGTCTGGAAAGGAGTTGCTCTGGCCCGCGCGAAAGATTTCGTAGCTGCTCATGGTTTTACGCTCCATACATTTTGTTGTCGGCATAGCTGTGAAAGCCTTTGCCGGTTTTCTTACCCAACCAGCCTGCGGCGATCATTTTTTTGACCAGCGGCGGGCAGGCGGCCCGCGGCTCGTTGGTGACGCCATGCATGGCTTCGCACAGCAACTTTTGCGTGTCCATTCCCACCAGATCCAGCAGCTCAAACGGACCCATGGAGTAACCCATGCCGGTCTTGATGGCCAGGTCGATGTCTGCCGGATCGGCCACGCCCTGCTCAATCAGGCGGATGGCGTCGTTGTGGTACGGAATCAGGAAGTAGTTCAGGATGAAGCTAGGGGTGTCTTGCGTCTTGACCGGCTTTTGACCCATGGCTTCGCACACGGCCCATGCCTGCGCAAAGGTGGCGTCGCTGGTTGTCAGCCCCGGTGACATTTCCACCAGCTTCATCAGTTGGGCCGGCAGGCAAAAGTGCATGCCTACAAAGCGGTCAGGACGGCCGCTGCCACCGGCAATTTCGGTGATGCTGATGGTCGAGGTATTGCTGGCAAAAATGGTGTGCTCAGGGCAAACGGCGTTGAGCTTGCTGAACAGGTCGTGCTTGGCGGGCAGGCTCTCAAAGATGGCTTCGATGACCAGATCGCAGTCAGCCATATCGTTCAGATCACTGGTACCCTGCCAGGCATTCATGATCTCGGGCAGCTTCTCGGCGGCCAGCTTGCCGCGCTCCACGCTCTTGCGCAAAAAGCCTTCGGTCTGCTGACGTGCACGGGCGACAGACTCAGGGTTCAGGTCGAACACCTTTGTGCGAAAGCCTGCGCGTGCGCAGACGATGGCAATGCCTGCACCCATGGTTCCGGCACCGGCGATGCCAATGGTTTTGATCTCACTCATGTGGTGTCTCCTAATGTGTGGTGTCTTAGCGCTGCAAAAAGCTGCGGCCGATGAGCTGGCGGTGGACCTGGTTGGTGCCTTCCCAGATCTGGGTGATCTTGGCGTCGCGCATCAGGCGCTCCATGCGGAAGTCTTTACAGTAGCCATAGCCGCCCAGCAGCTGCACGCCGTCGGTGGTTACGCGCATGGCCAGGTCGGTGGCGCGCATTTTCAGCAACGAGGCGTCGATGCCGAAGTCCTTGGCACCGTTGTCGATACGGGCCGCCAGCTGCCACAGATAGCTCTCTACCAGAGACATTTCAGAAGCCAAATCGGCCAGCATGAACTGGATGCCCTGGAACTCCAGAATGCGCTTTCCAGATTGGCGGCGTTCGTTGATATAAGCCGTGGCATCTTCAAATGCAGCGCGGGCGATACCCGAGGCGTGGGCTGCCACGCTGGGGCGGGATTTATTCAACGATGCAAACAAAATCTTCAGGCCATCGCCGGGGCTGCCCAGCAGGTTGGCACGTGGCACGCGGCAGTTATCAAACGCCAGTGTGGCAGTGCTGGAAGCCCGGTGCCCCATCTTGTCTTCGAGGCGCACCACGGACAGACCGGGTGTGCCCTTTTCTAGGATCAATACCGAGATCGCCTCTTTGGCGTTGGCAATACCTTCCCATTTGCCAAACAGCAGGTACAGATCGGCTACATCGCCATTGGTGATAAAGGTCTTGCCACCGTTGATGACGATCTCATCACCTTCTTCACGGAAAGTGGTGCGCATACCGGTGGCGTCCGAGCCGGCGCCGGGCTCGGTGATCGCCAGCGCACCCAGACCGCCTTCAGCAATGCGCGGCAGCAGGCGCTGCTTTTGCTCTTCGTTTCCCCAGTCGATCAGCGGCTTCATGCCGTGGTAGTTGGTGGCCCAGATGATGCCAGTGGCAGCACAGGCCTTGCTGATCTCGCGAGCGCAGGCCAGATAAGCCGTGTACGACATTTGCGCGCCGCCATATTCCTCAGGGATGAACATGGCGTTCAAACCCAGCTGATTGATGGCCTTGACGTTCTCCCATGGGAACTCAGCCGTGCGGTCGTAGTGCTCAGCTTTGGGTGCAATCTGGTCCTGGCACAGGGCTTTGACGCTGTCGAGCAGCATGCGTTCTTCGTCGTTGAGCGCGATGCGCTCATCCATGCTTTGCAAGATATTCATGGCAGCAGCTCCTTAGTGCGCAATGCTTTGACCACCATCGATATAGATGGTCTCGCCACTGAGGAAAGCACCTGCAGGGCCAAACATGCTGGCCACCAGTGCCCCCACATCCTTGGACTTACCGGGCACACCGCCGGGAATGCGCTTGGCTAGGTATTGGCGCAGCGGGCTGTCTTCGCCCATAGCGTCCGCATTCAAATCGGTCTCGATGTAACCGGGGGCCACGTTCATGACGCGAATGCCCTTGCCGCCCCACTCGGCAGCCAAACAACGGGTAATTGCACCTACCGCCGCCTTGCTGGCGCAATACGCCACATTGCGTTTGACGCCCAGCTTTTCAAAGAAGGAGCCGATGTTGACAATCATCCCACCTTGGTTTTCCAAAAGGTAGGGGTAGGCAGCTTGGCAAGCGGTGAGCACCGAGGTGGCATTCATGTCCATCATCAGTTGCCACTGATCCAGCGGCAATGTGGCGGATGGTGAATCCACATGCAGGCCAGCGTTGTTGACCAAGCCCTTGATCTGCCAGTCAGCATCCTTGAGTTGCTTCAAAGCCTGCGCCATCGTTTCCGGCTTCGACACATCAGCGCGTCCGGCGATCAATCGCGCACTCACTTCGGCACTGGTACCTTCGAGCGAGGGCGCCGCTCCAGAGCGTGAAAGGCATGCCACGTGGTAGCCCTGCTCGGCCAGCGTCAGCGCAATGGCAGCGCCAATGCCCTTGCTGGCACCTGTAACCACAATACAAGCTTTGCTCATACGATTTGTCTCCCTGTTGTTCTGGCTTATTGGTCTTGGAAAACTGCGGGACGCTTGTCCACAAAGGCTTGCATGCCCTCTTCAGCGTCGGCCGTGCGATAGGCCAGCGTGGACAGATCGGCCTCCAGGCGCAGCCCCTCATACAGCGGCAGGTCGGCTGCACGCAGCACGGCTTCTCGGGCAAACTGCAGGGCCCGCAGGCTGTGGCCAGTGAACTCACGGGCGTAAGCTTTGCCAGCCTCAACCACCTGTCCTTCTACGATGCGGTTGACTAGGCCGATGGCCAACGCCTCATCGGCTTTGACCGTGCGGCCTGTCATGACCAACTCCAGCGCCCGCCCCGTCCCCACCAAGCGAGGCAGGCGCTGGGTTCCGCCATAACCGGGGATCAGGCCCAGCTTCACTTCCGGCAATCCAAACTTGGCGTTCTGCAGTGCTAGGCGCAGCGTGCACGCCAGCGCCAACTCGCAGCCACCACCAAACGCAAAGCCATTGACCACGGCAATCGAAGGAATACTCAGACGATCCAGCTGTGCGAACACCGCCTGGCCCAGTTCCGCACCTTCGCGCTGCTCTTTGAGGCTGCGCTGCTGCAGCTCTTTGATGTCAGCGCCCGCGCAAAACGATTTCTCGCCTTCTCCGGTGATGATCAGCGCACGAGCCTTGGAGCGCCCTGCTTCCGTGATGGCTTTTCCAATGTCTTCGATCAGCGAAAAGCTCAAGGCATTCAGCGCTTGCGGGCGGCGAATTGTCAGCACCGCAAATTCTTCGTCGTATTTCAGTTCAATCATGCGACCACCTCGGGGGCGCGATAGCGCACAGGTTGGGGTTGAATACGGCCAGACTTGACCCACTCAATCAATTCACGTTTGAGAATTTTTCCGCTGGGAGTGAGCGGAAACTCGGGCAGCACGATGTAGAACTCGGGCATGTCGAATTTCGACAGCCCCTCTGCCGCCAAGTGCTGCAGCATGTCCTGGGCTTGGGGTGCGTTTTCGGGGGCAATCAATGCCAAACACACTTTCTCGCCCAGTCGTTCATCGGGCACGCCAAAAGCCGCCGCCTTTTTGACAGCCATATGGCGGTGGGCGTATTCCTCGATGTGGGCCGGGTGGATGTTGTGGCCGCCGCGAATGATCAAGTCCTTCTTTCGACCGACAATTTCCAGGTTGCCGTTGGCATCAAAGCGACCCAGATCACCGCTCATGAACCAGCCGCCCGCATTGAACGAACCTTCGGTGGCTGTCTGATTGTTGAAGTAGCCCAGCATCAGCAGACCACCACGGCCACCGATTTCGCCCACTTCACCTTGCACCACTTCCCGGTCAGGATTCTCTTGGTCAAACAAGCGCACCTCGTAGCCATGGCAATGCTTACCACAGGTGGTGGTAATGACTTCCACGGGGTCATGAGGCAAGGTGTACTGGTGCGAGCCGCACTCGGTCATGCCATAAACGTTTTGCGGAGTGGCGCCTAGGGCCAGCAGGCGGGATGCGGTTTCAGTCGGGATGGGTGCACCCGCCATATAGAACACACGCACATTGCCCAGTTTCTGCAACTGGCGTTTATCCACCTCCTGGATCAAGTCCATCGCATGCGTGGGTACCCCCATCACATAAGTCGCACCGGTTTGCTGCAACCAGTCCAGTGCAGGCACACCAGCCGTGCCATCCAACATCACCAGCTCACACCCGGTGACCAACACCTGCTCCAACGCCACAGTCCCAATGTGGTGGCTCATAGGACTGAGCGTTAACAAGACCGTGTTCGCGTCCTGGTTCCAGTCCTTCGACAACGAGCGGCCATTGGCCAGCAAAGTGTTATCGCTGTGCATGACGCCCTTCGGCGCGCCAGTGGTGCCACTGGTAAAAGCCAGGTACACCACTTGATCAGGATCTTCACTGGCTGCGGGCAACTCAGACAGTGACACATCGCCAGGCTGCGGCATCGGCTGCGTACCGAGGGGCAAAGCGGAGTCACCGGCATTCAGTGCTGGCAGTGCAAACATCCGCTTGATATGGCCCAGCCCTTGTGCCTGGGCGAACACATCGTACTGTTTGGCGTCTGCGCCCCAGCCGATCTGGGCAAACAAGGCTTTGCAGTCGATGCGCTGCAGCAACGTCAGGATTTCGGCAACGGTGTAGTTCTGGTGCAGCGAGGGGTTGCAAACATAGCCGTTGCGCGAGCAGGCCAGTTGAATGACCACGTTTTCCAGCCGATTGGGCAGCCATACGGCCACCCGGTCGCCGGTGCGCAGCCCACTGGCATGCAGCGCAGCGGCCACCGTATCTACCCACTGCAGCAGTGCGTGCCAAGTCAGGCGGCGCTGGTTGTCCCGCACCGCAAAAGCAGCCGATCGCTCGCTGGCATGCTTGCGCACCAAGCCATACATCGTGGTGTTTTGCCAGACGCGCTTGCGATAGAGCAAGCTCGACTGCGCCGGGTTATGCAACGTCAGCAAATGGGACATCACGGGCCTCCTCGTGGTCTATCGTTTGCTGAAATTACTGACCAAACTTGCTGGCATCAGGACTGCGACGCTCTGCGAAAGCAGCCGCCATTTCGTCATGCTCTTTGGTATCGAGGTAGCCACGCAGCAGTAAGTCATGGGCCATGCGCGACAGGCCGGATACACCACCGTGGCGGGCATTGAAAGCGCCCTTGATGGAGGCCAGTGCGAATGCTCCGCGGTCCGCAATTTCCAGCGCAAACTTCTTAGTTTCTACCGCCAGCTGCTCGTCAGGCACCACGCGGTTGACCAGTCCCCATTCCTTAGCTTCCTTGGCGCTGAGCTTGGGGTTGGAGTACCACATCTCCTTGGCGCGCTTCTTACCCACCAGGTCTTCCAGATACCAAGTGCCGTAGCCCGCGTCAAAGCTGCCCACCATCGGCCCCACCTGGCGAAATACCGCGCTTTCCTTGGCAATGGTCACATCGCACACCATCTGCAGCACATTGCCTCCGCCCACCGCAAAGCCGTTGACACTGGCAATCACCGGCTTTTGCAGCTTGTCGATGGATTCGTACATTTCCAGCGTAGGCAACACGCCGGCGTACAACAGCGTTTCTTCCATTCCATCCTTGCGGCCACCGGTGCAAAAGAACTTGTCGCCAGCGCCCGTCAACACCACCACGCGGGTGCGGGTCTCACGGCGGATTTCGTTGATGCAGTCACGGATTTCGTGGCACATCTTGGCTGTGAACATATTGCCGTCATGGGGACGGTTCAGCGTGATCGTGGCAATAGGACCGTCTTCGCTATAAATGATTTCTTCGAATTGCTGCATGGTGGTCTCCTTAAATAATGGCTTGTGCGCGAAGCTGAGTAATGGCCGACTCGTCCAGTGCGAGCCAGTCCTCTAAAACGGTTTGGGTGTCAGCGCCCAACTTGGGCGGTGGCACCTGAGTGCCTTCGGTCTGGCCGTCGAAGCGAATGCCCAATCCCACTTGCGGGATCTCGCCATCCGCCCCCTGGGTACGGTAAATAAAGCCAGCGTCTTGCAAGGCTTTGTCGCGGGCCAACTCGTCCAGTCGCTGGATGGGACCTGCAGGCACACGGGCTTGGGTAAACAAACCCAGCCACTCGGCACGCTGTTTGGTCACCAGCACCTTGGCAATCATTTCGACCAACTCGGGGCGGGCTTCGCGCCGCTGCGCATTGCTGGCGTAGGCGGGGTTTTGCGCCACTTCGGGCTGGCCTACGGTGTCCCAGAAACGCTTCCAGATGGCGTCATTACCCAGGCCCAGCGTCATCGGGTCATCCGCGGTTTCGAATACCTGGTAGATGGCAATCACACTGTCACGGCCACCGGAGCGGCGGTACATCTCACCCGAGCCAAGATGCGGCATCAAGCGCGGCGACATAA
Organism: Comamonas sp. Y33R10-2; assembly: GCF_019355935.1. Lineage (NCBI taxonomy): Bacteria > Pseudomonadati > Pseudomonadota > Betaproteobacteria > Burkholderiales > Comamonadaceae > Comamonas > Comamonas sp. Y33R10-2. The sequence continues at coordinate 1,229,658 of NZ_CP079925.1, read as the reverse complement.
AACGCGACATCGACTCCACCATCGAGATATCAATGCTGCAGCCCACGCCATCACGCTGGCGGCGGTACAAAGCGGCAATCACGGCCATGGCGGCATCGTGGCCCGAGAGCATATCGGCAGCGGGGGTGCCGACTTTTTGCGGACCGTTTTCCAGCTCTCCGGTCAAATCCATCACACCTGAGTAACCTTCGGCAATCAGGTCGTAGCAAGGCATATCGGCACGTTCGCCTTGCAAGCCAAAGCCTGTCAGCGACAGGTGAATCAGCTTGGGGTTGATGGCACGCAGCGTAGCGGCATCCACACCCAGCTTGCGCTGAACACGGGCGACCAAGTTCAACAAGATGACATCGCACTGGCCCACCAGTTGCTCCAGTACGGCTTTGCCTTCTGGCTGGCTGAAGTCCAGTGTCATGCTCTGCTTGCCACGGTTCACAGCCATGAACCACAGCGATTCACCGTGCAGGAACGGAGGGCCCCAGGCGCGGGCATCGTCACCGCCCTTGGGCTTTTCCACCTTGAGCACCGTGGCGCCCATATCGGCCAGCAACTGACCTGCATAGGGCCCTGCGATCGATGTGGTCAGGTCCAGCACTTTGACGCCTGTCAAAAAATCTAGGCTCGGGGCGTTGCGCAGTGGCAAGTCGCTTAGTGGTGAATCCAAAGTGGTCTGTGACATGGCTCTAGTTCTCTATTGTTGTTTCCGTCAAGACGCACCCTCCCCTCACAGCATGTGACATGCACACGCCGTGGTGCTTTCAAGAGGGGGCGATCAGCGTCGCCAGGCTGCTCTTAAGCCTGTGGGCGGCACTTATAGAGGTACTTGGATTCCATTTGCTGGACGATCTCACCGCGTTGGTTGATGACCGAGCGCTCGAACTTCACCACACCACGGTCACCCTTGGACGACAGCTTGCTCTCCAGCACCTTTGAGACCATGTGGATGGTGTCGCCGTGGAACACGGGTTTGAGCATGCGCCAGTTGTCGACCTGCAGCAGCGCAATCAGCGTACCGTCGTTCACGCCGCTGGCGTACTGCAGACCTGCCGCCACGGCATAGACCAGTGGACCGTGGGCAATGGGCTGGCCAAATGGGGTGGTCTTCAGGTACTCGTGGTTGGTGTGTACTTCGTTGAAGTCGCCCGACAGGCAGGCGAAATTCACGATGTCAGTTTGGGTAATGGTCCGCGCAGGGGTACGGATTTCTTCACCGATGGAGAAGTCTTCAAAGTAACGACCGCGGGGTGTGGCTGCTGTGCTCATAGTTTTTGTCTCAGATATTTTTAATAGAAAGGTTCAGGCGTCTGGGCGTACTCAGCCCTTGTCGTTGGCCAGAATGATCGTGCAGTGCGACGACAAAATGCCGCCTTCGTTGTGCACCAAAGCCACTTCGGCACCGTTAACCTGCCGCTCGCCTAGGCCACCACGCAACTGGCGAACGGCCTCGACGATGCCGAACAAACCGCCTGCTGCACCTGCGTGGGCATGGCTCAGCATGCCGCCGTGGGTGTTGATGGGCAGATCGCCACCGACGCGGCCACGACCTTCGGCAAAGAAAGCACCGCCCTCGCCCGGCTTTACAAAGCCCAGCTCTTCCAGCTCAATGATGGGCACGATGGAGAAGCAGTCATACAGCTGCGCCACATCGATGTCCTTGGGTCCCAGACCGGCCATCTCGTAGGCCACGCGACCCGATTCAGTAGCACCGAACTCCGTAAGGCTGGGGGCACACATCAGGTGCTCATGGGTGTGGAACTCGCCAATACCCTGCAAGTAGACCGGCTTGCACTTCAGATCCTTGGCACGTTCGGCCGAGGTCACGATGAAGGCACCACCTGCATCCGACAGCAAGCAGCAGTCCAGCATGCCCAGCGGATCGGCAATCGGTTTGGCCGACAGCACATCGTCCATGCTGATGGGCTTTTTCATGTGCGCATTGGGGTGCAGCAAGGCGTTGGCGCGGGTGTTCACCGCGACACTGGCCATTTGCTCGCGAGTCGTGCCGTACTTATACATATGGCGCTGCGCAATCATGGCGTAGTAGCCGGGGATAGAGCCACCATACGGCTGCTCGAAATACGGATGGCCCACAGCCAGAAGCGTAGAAACAGCCGCATCGCGGGACTGGCCGGTAGCACGGTTTTCACCAGCACACACCAAAATCACTTCTGCCTGACCGGATGCAATCGCTTCTGCGGCATGCTTGAGCATGATGGCCGGCGAGCCACCGCCCACCACCATCGACGCATTAAAGCGCGGCTGGATACCTAGGTACTCGCACATCACCGAGCCCAGCATGAAGTAAGGCTCTGTGAATGAGTACGCAGTCAGCAAACCATCAATGTCCGAGACCTTCAGGCCCGCATCGTCCAGTGCCCGCTTGCAGGCTTGGGCATTTAGCCCCAAACCGGTCATGTGCGGCACGCGGCCTATTTCCGACTCGCCCACACCCACAATGGCGATCTTGTTCTTCAAAGAAGTAGGTTGTTTCATAAAGCTTCCTCAGACCGATGTGCGCTTGAACTGAGGCAGCTGGTCGCCATCGCCACGGTCTTCAAAAACCAGGCTCACGGCATCACCAATCTTGGTCTCCAAAGCGTTCTCCCCCAGAACGTTGGCCATCATGCGGGGGCCCTCCTGTAAATCCACCAGCGCCACGACATAGGGCACCAGATGCGCAAAGCGCGGGTCGGAAGCGCGTCGGATGATGGTGTAGCTGTGCACCGAGCCTTTGCCCGAAGCCTCGACCCATTCCAGATCGCCTGACCAGCAGGTGGGGCACAGATAGCGGGGCATGAAGTGCAGCTGCCCACAGGCGCTACATTTGCGGATCAGCAATTTACCTTCACGGGCACCTTGCCAATAAGGCTGTGAGTCCGCGTTGGAGACGGGTTTGGGAAGGGTGTTTTCCACGACTTTTATCCTGACCAAATGTTCGAAGTTCTGAGTGACTTGCTTCAGGCCGCAGCAGCCGGCACTTCCACATAGGCGCGGGTGCGGATCATTCGGGTCGACAGGTAGCTGATCACTACCTCGCCTTTTTGATTCACCACCTCATGGGCCGTCACCACCACGCCACGATCGGATTTGCTGGTCATCTTCTTGGAGGCCAAGCGCACCCGATTGACTAAGGTGTCACCGGCAAAGACCGGTTTCTGAAATTTGGGCGACAACTCCATCAAGAAGATGCCGCGTTTGCGCGTCAGGCCGGCGCGCAGCACCAGACCTTCTGCGGCACATAGTGCAAACAACCCAGGAGCCATGCGCGCACCGTAATCTGCCGAAGACTTCACATAATTCATGTCCGTGAAGGTCGGCGTATGGAACTTGTGTAGTTCTACGAAAGCGGCGATGTCTTCATCAGTCACCACGGTCGATTCGGTTACATACGACCAGTCTTCTGTGTAATCTTCAAAGTACGGTGCGTTCATGGCGCTTTCATCCCTGATGGCTAATTAATAAGAACGTGGCAGGCCCAGCACGTGCTGGCTGACGTAGTTCAGAATCATGTTGGGAGACACCGGCGCGATCTGAAAAACGCGGGTATCACGGAAGCGTCGTTCAATGTGGTATTCCTTGGCCAAGCCGAAACCGCCATGTGTTTGCATACACACATTGGCCAGTTCCCACGAAGCGTCGGACGCTAGCATCTTGGCGATATTGGCTTCACCGCCACAGTGTTCGTTACGGTCGAATTTTTCCGCTGCTTTCCAGCGCAGCGCGTCAGCCGCTTCCAGGTGGGCATAGCCCAGGGCGATCGGGAACTGCACACCTTGGTTAGCACCGATGGGCTTGCCAAACAACACACGCTCCTTGGCGTAATTCACGGCTTTTTCCACGAACCAGCGACCGTCGCCGATGGCTTCGGAGGCGATGATGATGCGCTCGGCATTCAAGCCATCCAGCAGATATTTAAAACCCTTGCCTTCTTCGCCGATCAGTGAAGTTTCCGGCACACGCATGTTGTCGTAGAACACTTCATACGTATGGTGGTTGAACATCACGTCGATCTTGCGGCTTGAGTATTGCTTGGGATCTACATTGCGCTTGTCCACCAAGAAAGCCGAGATACCTTGGTAAGCCTTGGCAGGATCCTTAGGAGGGCTGGTACGGGCGAACACCATGAAGGCATCGGTGTAGTCAAAGCGCGAGGTCCACAGCTTCTGACCCGTAATAACCCACTCGTTACCTTCTTTAACGGCCTTAGTTTGAAGTTTGGACGTATCGGTGCCGGCATTGGGTTCGGTCAACGAAAAGGACTGCAGACGCACTTTGCCTGCACAAACCTCTTCGAGAATTTTGCGCTTTTGCTCATCGGTGCCGTGACGGGCCAAGATGCCCATCATGAACATCTGACCATGGATCATCGAGCCCACGCCACCGGAGCGATGCATTTCTTCCACGATCGTGCAAGCATGCTCCAAGCCCAGACCCATGCCGCCGTACTGCTCAGGAATCATCACGGTGTGCAGCTTGGCATCCATCAGGGCCTTGATGTACTCGTGTGGAAAGCCCTCTTCCTTGTCCAGCTTGGCAAAGTATTCATCGCCAAAGCGGCTGGTCACGGCCTGCGTCGCTTGCAATACATCGGCGCGGGTTACGCCAGAGGCATGGCCGCTTTGGTTGGATGCTGGACGCTCTAGGGTTGCGGTGTTCATAAAGTGCTTTCAGAGGGTGGTGGGTGGAATGAAGTTCAGATAGAAACTCAGGCGACAGAGGCCAGTGCTGGGGTTTTGCCAAAAGCGCCTTCTTCCATCAGGCGCTCAATGTCCTGAGCAGACAGGTTCAACTCACGACGCAACACGGCGTCGCGGTGCTCGCCCAATAAGGGCACTAGGTCGCTGCCCGGCACGGGCTCAAAACGGGTGGCATCTATGGGCAGTTGCATAGTTCCGCCAATGCCGTCGCGCACTGTGCGCAAGGAGCCGCGCAGCTGCATGTAATCGTGCTCAGTCAACTCATTCATGTTCAGAATGCTGGCCACGGGCACATCGACGGCATTGAGCTTGTTGACGATTTCGTCACGGGTGAATTGGCGGGTGAACGCTTCGGTGATGCCATGCACTTCGTGCTGGCGTTTGGCGCGCTCCACATATTTGGCATAGCGCTCATCAGTACCCAGCTCGGGGCGATCCATGGCATTGCACAGGCGCGCCCAGAAGTCGTCACGGTTCACGCCGATGTTCACAAAACCATCCGATGCGGGGAAAGCACCGTAAGGCACACCGTGGAAGTTATTGGAACCCGCAAAGGCACGCAGCTCGGCGCTGGCCGATTGCTCACGGGCCAGCGCAACACTCACCATGGGCAGGGAGCACTCCACCATGCTCAGATCCAGCACGCGACCCAATCCGTGCTGCGCTTGGTTACGCAGTGCCAACAAGATGGCCGAATGCGCAGTCATGCCGGCCAGAATGTCGCCCATTGCAAAGCCGCACCACACGGGGTTGCCTTCATGGTCACGAGTCAGGCTGGTGGTGCCGGACATGGCTTCGGCCACCATGGCCAGACCAGCCACTTCGGTGTACTTGCCGGCGTTTTGCAGACCAAAACCAGAGATGCAGGCCACGATCAGGCGGGGGTAACGCTTAATCAGATCTTCCGGATACAGGCCAAGGCGCTTCAGTGCACCGCCACGCATATTCGTCAGCAGCACATCGCTGCCCGCCAGCAGCTGGTGCAGGGTGTCAATGCCCTGCTTGTTTTTCAGATCCAAACAGACACTTTGCTTGCCACGATTCAAGGCACCAAAGTAGCCCGAAATTTCCTGGTCACCGTTGCGGCGCATGGGTTCGCGGTGGCGGGTCAACTCACCTTCGGGTGGCTCGACCTTGATCACGGTGGCGCCTTCTTCTGCCAGCAACTGGCCGCAGTAAGGACCGGCGATCAAGTGGGATAACTCAATGACCTTGACACCTTGCAGTGGCGATGGAGCGGTAGTGGAAGCAGACATGTGATGAAGCTGTTTGGTTGATCTGAGGGATAGTTTCAGATTCAGCTTCGTTAATGTCGAGTTGGATTTTTTGCGCCAAATGGAAAGTTTTACTTACCAATAAATCATCGCCACCTAGTGAGAGTAAAGGGTTATCCCTTTATTTTTGACTGCCGTTATCAGCGATATCAAGTAATAAAAATTACGGGTTTAAAGCAACCATCAATCTCGCATCCCGGTATTAACCCGGATTCATTTCGATGCAATAGAAAAACATAAGCTTGACATTCCTCGTATTAACCCTAGGAATATCAACAACGAATTCAAAAGTTTCACCGGATCTGATTTTGATTTCGAGGACGATTACCGATGTCAATTCATACAGGAAAATTGCTAGCGATAAAGAAGGAAAATTTCTCAACAGCCATCAAATCAAAATTGATAGCTGTTTGTGCCGATAAAAATTAACTTTCAATATATTGACATACTGAAAGTTATTGAATAACAAGCACTGCTTGCTCACTTTTTACTATTTTCAGCCTCGCAAGCCGTCAGGCTGCGCCGCATTGCACTGCATCCCTACCCGTTTTTCCACCCCTTGCGATGGCCCTTACCCCCAGCCCAGATGCAAACACTACGGCCGCTGTATCTGGGCTGGGGACAACACCTCCGCTATGCCGCAGCTGGCACCAGCCGGTCGACCAGCTGGCCGACATTCGCCAACTCCTCCACCTGCCACAAGAACTCCAGCAGGCTGCTCGCCTGCACCGCATCACCCCACGGCGCAAAACAGGCCAGAAACTTGGCCTCCAGCTCGGCATCGCTGATGGGGTCGTTGGCATGCCCCCTAGGGTTGCGCTGCGTGTGCACCGTGGTGACACCCTGCAAATCCGTCACTTCAATGCGCACCTGCGACTGACTGGGGAATTGCTGCGTCATCTCCAGGCAAGGCTGCACCTCGATGCGCTGCATCCAAGCCAAGAGATCGGGCCGCTGCAGCTGCGCATCTGCATACGAGTCAATACCCAGAGCACCATCGAGCCACACAGTGGCCACTACATATGGCAGGCTGTGGTCAGCCGTTTCACGGTTGGAAGGTTGCCAACGTTGCGGATCATTTCCCATACCCAGAAAGGCGGCTTCGTACGTAACGATGCGCACACTGCGCACCTTATCGGCGGGCACTTGGCACCGCAGCACCAGTGCCGCATCCACCGCCGATTGGCCGTGGTAGCACACGGGGTGCAACTTCAGATGCGTATTCTCAATGCGCGCCCGTCCGCGCTCTGCGCCCTGCCCCGGTGTCCACTCAAACGCACCCAAAATGGTCTGTAAGCCGCCCTTGCCTTCTACCGGTGCTGTGGGACCAGATACACCCGCTTGCGCCAGCAAGCAAGAGAATACGCCATGACGCGCGCCATTGGGGCCAGCGCAGCCTTTCCAATCAGAGAGCTCTCCACAGCGTACGTTGAACAGCTGCATATGCCCAGACAAGGCCAGCGACAGCGAATTTGCTGTTTGCACCTCATCCAGTCCGAGCAGCAAAGCCGTGCCGCCCGCAGCACCTACGGCTGCTGCCGTAGCTTGGTCCAGCCCTTTGGCCGCCATAGCCACAGCATCACACAAGCTGACATAGATTTCATAGCTGGCCACAATGGCCTGCAGCAATAGCTTGCCACTGCACTGCAGCGCTTCTGCTACGGCCACCAGCGCCCCGATCATGTCGCTGGGGTGACCATTGCTGCGCGACAGCACGGTGTCGCTCAGGTCCAAATAACGCAGCAAGCTGCCGTTGACCAGCGCGGCCATCTCCAAGGTAGTGGACTGACCCGTCCCCCAGATGCGCGCATGGTACTGGCTGTGCGTATAGGCCGCGCCAAACTGGCGCAGCTGCTGGCAAAACGGCTCGGGGAAGGCCGCCGCCGCACAAGCCACGCTGTCGATCAGCCGACGCTTTGCCGCGTACAGCGCCTCTGGGCTGACGTCGGATGCACTCACCTCTTGGATGTAGCGCGCCAGGCGCGCCAAAGTGACATCCATCACATCAACCCAAGGTACGCAGCATGGCGGTGGCGTCTGGCACATTGTCCAGATCGCGCACCATCTGGTAGGCAGCAGCAATCTGCTCTTGCGACGGTGCATTGGCAGCCAGCGCCGCACTCTCACGGAATTTTTCGTACAGATAGTCCCAGTTCATGGGGCATTCGACATCGCCCGGCACGTTCTCGCCAACCTGGCTGAAGGTCCGCCCGTCGTGCGTAGTCACCTCCAGTCGGCCCTTGGGCAACATCCCTTTCCAGTCGAAGTTTTCGTCCACCACCGCTTCAATGCGGTCGGCCATCGCACCCACTGCCGGGTCGTGCAGTGCATCGCCAAAGAAGTCGGAAAGCTTGACCGCCCCCTTGCTGGCGGCTACGGCAATGCAGTACGGAATGCTGAACTTGGCATCGGCCGGAGTGGCGGGGCGGCGACGGCCTTCAATCGGCTCGCACAGCTGCTTCTGGAAATCCCCCACATGCACGCGAATGGTTGCAATGTCCTGGGCGCGCAGCGCATGCTCACGCATCAGCTCCAACGTAGCGTGGATGAAACCGTGCGATGCGCCGCACGAAGGCCATGGCTTGTACAGTACATCCCCGCCATGGAACACCTTGCCTAAGTCTTTGAGCATGCTCGCGCGGTCGTATTCATTGTCAAAGTAGACCGGGAACAAGCCCGCCTTGCCCTCGAACATGCTTTGCACGCCGCGGATACCGCGCTCGGCCATCAGGGCGGCCAGTACCGCGCCCTTGGTAGAAAAGCCGGCGTACATGCCACGCAAATCACTGCCCACGCCGTAGGCCAGCTCCAGCGTGCCGCAGCTTTGCATGCCCGCAATGCCAAGGGCGCTGATGGTTTGCGCACGGTTCAGCCGCAGGATGTGGGCTGCCGCCGCCGTGGCGGAAAACACCCCGATCACGGTGGTAATGTGCCAGTCCAGCCGGCTAGGTACCGCGCGGCGCATGCGCAAAAACATGTCTTGCCCCACGGCAACCGCGGTAATCAAATCGCGGCCTGACACACCGCCTGCGCGCTCGGCCAATGCCAGTGCAGCGGGAACGATGGAACTACTGGGGTGGTGCCCTTCTGGTGCATGATCATCAAAGTCTAGGCAATGGGCTAGAGCGCCATTGTGAAAAGCCGCCCAAAGCGCAGGCGCTTTACCGCCAAAGCCCATCAAAGTGCTTTGGGGCGTACCACCCGCTTCTTGCACCAAGTCATATACAGCACGGACTGCCGGCTCCACACCTGTGGCAGCCAAGATGACGCCGACCGTATCCAAAATACTTTTTTTTGCGCCTTCGATTGCCTCTGGAGACAAATCCTCATATCGCGCTGTAGAAATAAATTGTGCGAAATCGTGTGAAATATCTTGCGTCACTGACATAACTTTTCTCCATACTTTTTATGTAGAGATTTCAGTCTGCCTATCGCATTAGGCTATGTCGCGACGGATTTATTTTCTGAACCGATAGTTTTTCTTATCTGTCGCGGGTTAATACCATTAGCGATATTCACTAGGTAAACAAAACTTACCGATCGTGCAAGATAAGCAACTGGACTGACATGCTTGGGTTGCACAGACTTCAGCGGAACTTAACAACACGAGTGAAATAAACCGCCATGGATTTAGCGCAACACCTCGCAGCTAACGCTACCAGTCGCCAATATGCCCAACTCTCCCCTGCCACCATTGATGCCACCGTAGATGGATTGATCGACAGCCTGGCTTGCGCTTTGGCAGGAGCCAACTCGCATGGCTTGAATGAAGCCCGCAAGGCCTTAGGTCATTGGGGTGGCAATACCGGCAGTTCCATCTGGGGTGGCTTTGGCAAAGCGCCAGCACCTTTTGCTGCTTTCTTAAACGCGGTTTCCATGCACGCACTGGACTATGACGACACCGACGACAAAGTACCGCTTCACGCCAATGGTTTGGTGCTGCCGGGCCTGATGGCATCCATGGAACAAGACAGTCCCGAATGCGATGGCCGTGAATTCCTCACTGCCATCGCTGTGGGAGTTGACGGCGCCATGCGTATTGGCCGTGCAGGGGGACCCAAAGGTTCGCGCGGCTGGAACTACAGCGTCATCAGTGGCTCCGTTGGTGCTGTATTGGCCATTGCACGCCAGCGCCGTTGGAAAGCCGAAACCACGGTGAATGCGCTTGGTCATCAACTCACTCAAACCGCAGGTAGCCTGCAATCCATCATCGATGGAAGTATGGCCAAACGCTTTCAGCCCGCGCAAATGGTCAAGAACGTGTTGTTCTCAACCGCACTAGCAGAAGCTGGTATTAACGGCCCACACAATGTATTTGAAGGCAAAGCCGGCTTCATCAACCTATACCAAGACGGCAAGTTTGATCTCGAAAACGTGCTTAAGGGCATAGAAACTTGCGCGTTGGTAGAAGACCTGAGCCTCAAGCCCTATCCGGCTTGCCGCTTCACTCACGCTCCAATTGATTTGGCTTTGGAGATGCACACACGCGGGCTACGTCTAGCTGATGTACGCCAACTCCGCATCAAAGTCAGTGGCCAAGCCGTCAACATGGTGGGGCGCAAATATGACCTACAAACTGCGGGGATCGTCGATGCACAGTTCAGCATTGCCTACACCTCAGCAGTCGCTATTGAACGCGGCGCTGTGCTAATTAGTGACTTCACAGACAGCGCTATCCGTGATGAGCGCATCGGCCACTTCGCGCGCGATCAGATCCGCATTGAAGCTGACGATTCACTCCCGTTTCTGGGCATGACCCCAGTTTTCTTTGAAGCTGAACTGAACAATGGAGAGCGAATTGCTTTGTCTACCGACGTGGTCTCGGGTGCGCCCGAAAAGCGCTTAAGCGCTGACCAACTACGCGCAAAAGTAGTTGACTGTCTTCAGTACGGCCAGTCACGCATAAATGCAGACCAACTGATCAGCACCGTCCATGAACTCAAAGAAGGTGCTCCAGTTTCCCGGCTACTCACCCTTCTTGCTTAAATCGTCCACTACCTAGATAAAAAAAGCTACAGGAGACAAAGAATGCAACGCAGAAATTTCATGGGGCAATTAGCAGCCACTTTCGCTACATCCATGCTTTATGGCACCGCCTTTGGTAAGGTCGGCTACCCAGAAAAAGCAATAACTATCATCGTTCCTACATCACCAGGAGGTGCCACCGATGCCGTGGCTCGCCTGTTTGCGGAGCAAGTCGGGCACAAGCTGAACAAACCCATCGTGGTCGAAAACATTCCTGGTGCTGCAACTTTGATGGCCGTGCGTAAGGCGGCGGCAGCGAAACCCGATGGCTATACGCTAAGCGTCATGGCGAACTCGTTCACCGCAATTCCTCACGTAGACAAAAACGCCCGCTACAAAACCTCCGACTTCAAAGGCGTCAGCTACCTAGCCCGCTCCAAGATGTTTCTAGTAGTGCCTGCTCAATCGCCTCACAAGAGCCTGCAAGATCTAGTGACCGCTGCACGTAAATCCCCTGCAGCCTTGACATATGCCTCTGTGGGGGTGGGAACCTCATCACATGTGCCACTGGAAATGCTCAGCCAAGAAGCCAAGATTCAACTCACTCAAATTCCTTACAAGGGCATCACGACAGCCATCCCAGACGTGGTTGCAGGCCGTATTGACATGATGATGGGTACTGGTGCCTCCACCAGTGCGCTGATCAAAAGCGGCAAGTTACGCGCGCTGGCTGTCGCTGATACAGAGCGATTGACACACATGCCTGATGTACCTACTTTCGCAGAGCTAGGCTTTGGAAAAGTGCAATATGAACTCTACCTCGGTCTGATGGCACCAGCACAAACACCGGATGCTGTTTTGCAAACGCTGTCCGAAGCATTCGAAAGCGTGAAGTCCAACCCTTCTGTAATCGACCGCTTGACATTGTTAGAGCAAGAGTTACCCAACATGAGTTCTCCAGCCAAGTTTGCGCAGTTCTTGCAGCAAGATGAGCAGCGCATGCGCCAAATCCTAAGCAAGTAATGACATCTACGAACATCACGCCACATCGCCGCATGCTGTTGCAGCCCCACGCATTCAGGAAAACTACTCCATGGAACTGAGGCATCTACGCTACTTCATCGCTGCAGCCGAAGAGGAGCACTTTGGCCGTGCTGCCGAGCGCATGTATGTGACCCGTCCTGCGGTTTCCCAGATCATTGCTGACCTGGAAAATGAGCTGGGGACACCGTTGTTTGAACGACAGGCCCATCGTGTCAAACTGACTGCGGCTGGGCGGGTGTTTTTGACACAATTACAAGGCTTGATGCGCAATCTAAGCCAGGCAATCACTCTCACACGCGATGTGGGTGCTGGCCGCACAGGCATGCTCAATATCGGTTACGGTTCGTTGACGCTGTTGCACCCACTGTTTCGTGCTGCGGTTAAAGCGTTCAACGAAGAGCTTCCTGATGTGAAGCTTTCCTTACTTGAGATTCCCAGCTCGCAACAAGTTCGAGCTTTGGCCGATGGAAGAATCCACGCGGGCTTTATGCATTTCAGCAATATGCCTGAGTACTCGAAAAAGCGCAAAGGTAAGGAAGACGCTACTGACCAAGACAACACCGACTTGGATAGCCTCAAGATCCAAACGGAGGGCTTGGGTCTCGTAGTTCCCAAAGACCATCCCTATGCCCAGCGCAAGTCAGTCGTCTTGGCAGAACTTATTGCAGAAAAATGGGTGGTAATTCCCCACTCTACCGTGAGTCCAGGGTACGGACCGCTCTACACCATCTGCCAACAAGCAGGCTTTGAACCACGCATTGTGCAAGAAGTGAACTCCATCACAACTCTGTTAAATCTGGTGTCGGTTGGTGTGGGCATTGGCCTAGTGGTTACTGGTAAAGGCTTTGCATTTCCCAGCAATTTATCTGTCTTACGCATCGAAGATGTTTCGTATCCATCGACATTCGCTTTGTGCTGGATTCGCGGACACATGGAGCCCACTCTCGCCCGCTTCATAGATCTTGTTAGAAGCATCAAGTAACACATAAGAGGTGGACAGGAATGTCAATCTGTCTAGAAGCAATTCACCTCAATATGCCCGCGTTACGCGGGCATATTGCCTTTTCAGGCAATTAACAGCGGATCGATGTCACGGTTCTTCCTAGAGCGGAGACACTTCATCCGTAATTTCACCAAATCAAATTGGAGTTGCAACTACTGGGTGCTCTTCCTCGTACATCGGTAGCAAACTTAGGCTGTGAAAAACTGACGTGTGATGACTTTAAAAGTCGGTTTGACTTTAGCCAAAAACTTAGGCGTTACCTGCTCGGGTAGCAACTGCAATGCGGAGCAAATGAAGATCGACGCATACCCCCTTCTGCGCTGTAAGAGTGCAATCAAGGCCCGCAATTTTTTGACCCGACTTGAAGCATCTGCTCTAAGAATTCGCAACCAGGAGTCTTTTTTGTGGAAAAAAATACGACCGAGTTGAAGTTGCTACCCAAATTCGGATTGGCAACACCCGACACGCTTACTCCTGCAGATTAGCCGGAAGATATATGCAAATCATTCTTACAAGCCATTTAAAAAAATATTTATCGTGGTTTCTATTTAAGTATTATCCTTAATGCGTTAGTTTTATTTAATTTGAGATAAGTAAATATAAATATACACAAACCAACAGGTGCATAAAATGAATTCTCCATATTTGGAGGATGTATGCAAAGAAGAACTTTTATTCTAGGTGCAATTTCTGCATATCCAGTAGTCACATTTTCTCAGCAACAAAAGTTTCCTAGTAAGCCGATAAAAATATTGGTCGGAAGTACACCAGGTGCTTTAACAGATGTCGCCACTAGACTATACGCCGATCGCGTTGGGAAAACATTTGGCGAGCCAATTATTGTAGAAAATGTATCCGGCGCAAGCTCAACCATGGCTGTCAGACAACTACTAAAGTCACCACCTGACGGATATACATTAATGACAATTGCAAATACGGTATACACCTTACCGTATTTAAATGAAAAATATAAGTACTCTCCTGACAAAGATTTCGTGACAGTCGCAGAACTCGCCAGAGGCCCTGGAATGCTCGTTGTGAATGCCAATTCACCTTATAAAACGTTAAAGGATTTAGTAAGCAACGCAAAGAAAAGTCCTTCATCTATCAGCTATGCATCTGGCGGTAAAGGAACGACATCGCACCTCCCTATGGAGATGTTTCAAAATGAAGCGAATATTGAGCTTCTACACATTCCATACAAAGGTGTAGCTCCGGCAGTCATTGATGTGATTGGTGGAAGGGTGGACGCCATGTTGGGAACTCCAACGTCGATGCTTTCTGCTTTAAAAGCGGGACAGCTTCGTCCACTGGCGATTACATCAGAAGAGCGGTCAGAAGAATTTCCAGATGTCCCAACCTTCAAAGAGCTAGGCTACCCAAAAGCAACGTACATCATTTTTATCGCACTAGTAGCACCGGCTGGTATACCCAAAAAAATCAAAGACGAATTAACGCTTACCTTTAATAATTCTAAGCATGATCCAATCATAAACTCTCAAATAAAAAAATTGGGACAAATGATTGACATGCGTATGAATGATATCAATGCACTAAACAAGTTCATCTCCGATGAAGAGCACAGATATGCAAAACTCATCAAAGAAGAAAATTTAAAAATTGAATAAACAAGGAGAAAATAATGAAATTAAAAATAGCTATTTTTTTTACCTCGATTATTAGTGGCTCAATGTCCCATGCTGAATCAAGTTTAGTGATGTATGGCATCACTGATTCTGCGTTGACCTATGTCAGCAACAAAATGGGCAACAGCTCAACAGAGTTAAATAGTGGCAATTTAAATACTTCCAGACTGGGTTTTCGTGGCAAAGAGGATCTGGGAGGTGGCTTAGCAGCAATATTCAACTTGGAAAGCAGCTTGGGCCTCGACAACGGAAGCATAGGCTCCAGTAGCACATTTTGGAATCGTCAAGCGTGGATGGGTTTTTCATCTAAATCCTGGGGGATTTAAGGGCTGGTTACCAGCGCCCATCGTTTTATGACATTTTGGGCCCTCTAAGCCACACACCGCCATTTGGAGCTCCTGCAGCACGCATCGATGGAGCGGCCATCGCTGGAACCTCGCTAGCACGTTTTGACAACACCATAGGTACAAAGCGATATGCCAACTCTCTGAAATACATCACACCAGAGATGTCTGGCTTCAAACTCCATGCTTTTGGGGCATTAGGTGAAGTTGCAGGCTCCAATAGTGCAGATCGTACTTGGAACCTAGGGTTAAGCTATAAAAATAATAGCTTTACCGCTGGACTGAGTTATTTAAAAACCAATTGCCCTGGCGTAATCGGCTGCCTAGCCAATCAATCTGAAGATGAAGTTCTTGGATTTGGCATGGGGTACAGCTTTGGCAAACTGAAAGTCACAGGAATTTATACCAAACAAAAAAATGCAAAAATAGTAAAAGGAAATAATGCAGAAACAGCTTCGATTGCATTTAAATACCCTGTAAGAAATTGGCATTTTGCTGCTGGCTATCAAATATTAAATGATAAAACATCTAAGAATATGGATGTACAACAGATAAATTTATCTGCAGTTTACGACCTAAGTAAAAGAACAGCCCTTTATACAATATTAGCAAGACAAAGAGTCACTAACGGTGGTATTTCCGGAATTTCTTTCTTATCATCCTCAGGATCTCAGAATCAATTTAGCTTAGGTCTTCGTCATTCCTTTTGATCATTATGAAAAAATCACCTTCTCAATAATCTTAGTATCTTTCACTGCAATATTAAGTCAACCTGCATATTCATATCCTGACAAACCCATAAAATTCATAATACCTAGCGTCGCTGGTGGGGTTTCAGATGCGGTAGGAAGGCTCTATGCAGAGGAAATGGGGAAAGAATTAAAATCACCTGTAGTTCCAGAAAATGTCCCTGGTGTTGGGACTGTTATGGCCGTTAAGCGTGCATTAAATGCACCTACGGATGGATACACTGTATCTATTTTTGCAAATACTATTGTAACCATGCCGTATGTCGATAAAAAGGCAAGCTTCAAGACTACAGATTTCACAGGAGTAAGCTATCTATCAAAAATGCCGCTTGCTTTGGTTGTCAGTACAGATTCACCCTTTAAAAATCTCAAAGATTTAGTCGAATTTGCCAAAAAAAATCCCAAAGGAGTAAGTTTTTCATCAGTAGGTATCGGCACTACCTCTCATTTACCTGCAGAACTCTTTGCTCAAAATGCAGGCATTGACTTTCAAATGATCGCTTACAAAGGAAGCGCCCAAGCAATTCCAGATATTGTCAGTGGACGTGTAAACTTCATGATGAGTAATGCTGCTACTGTTGGTGAACTTATCAAAGTAGGAAAGGTCAAAGCACTTGCTACTACAACCAAGCAGCGCAATGAACATTTTCCAAACACACCAACATTTTCAGAGCTAGGATATTCAAACGTTGTTTATGAACTTATTCTAGGACTAATGGTAAAAAAAGGAACCAGCCCTGAAATTATTCAAACACTCTCTAATGCTGCAGAGAAAGTAAAAAAATATCCGCATGTGCAGCAACGTCTAAAAGATCTCGGACAAGATATTCCAGAGGAGGATAGCCCAGAAAAATTCAATAACTTCCTAATTAATGAGGAAAAAATTATGAGTCAAGTCGTAAAAAAAGCAAAAATCAATATTGAATAGATGTCAAATCCCGACTAGTTACAAGCCCGTTTTGAACAATTCAGGCTTTTTTGAATACAAATTCCTCAATGCCTGAACAGGCGCAACATGATTGAGTGCCCGTTGCGGAATCTGGTGCTTGTGGGCCTTCAAGTAGCTCAATAGCGTCACCTCCAACTGAGCAGCTGATGCAAAGCGCGTCTGTTTGACCACCTCGCTGATGCACCCATTGAAGCATTCGACCATGCCGTTGGTTTACGGGTGTGTGGGGCACAGGGGTGCTTGATGCCCAGTGCCTTGCAACTTACATCGAACTTGTGGCGACCATTAGGCTCTTGCTTTTTGCTGGTGAAGCGACCCGTGAACTGACTGCCGTTGTCAGTGAGCAGTTTGACGATCTTCATGGGTGCAGCCTGCTCCAGACAGTTCAAGAAGTCCACGCCACTATCCGCGCATTAATAGCCATAGATGTGGATAAACACCCAGCGCGTGGCGCGGTCGATGGCCACGCTCTAGCGTATGGAATAAATGATGTTCGGCATCTGAGAACTTCAGATTGCGCACACGTTGCCGGCAAACCAGAACATTTTCTTGTCAAGCCAAATTGTTAGCGGCACACAAAATCGGAGTGATGAGTTGTACTGCTCCCAGTTTGTGTTGGGATAACGTTTTGATGACTGGCGGCTCACGTGCCGAATCTACCGCGAGGGCGCACAACTTTATGCAACAACGCCGCCTCCACCAAGTCCGGCGTGATTCAGTTTCGGGTTCGACTGAAATTAGAGTTATGCAATAGCGCCTGTTCATGACTCAATCCACTAACGTGTTGAGTTTCCACGGAAGCCCGTGTGATTCAGTAAAGGGAGCAGTAAGGGATTGATTGCTGTGCGTTAAGCACGACACATCACAAAGGACCATTTGGTGAGAAGTTAATGAAAAAACCTGTCTTTTGTAACGTTTGCCATCAGTGATGCAGACCACACATTTACTTGCCCAAGAGGTGGCGGTAAGGTGGCGTCTTCGCGAAGAATACGAGGAGCTAGCTCATGACTGCGTTGAAAGCAAACGGCCCTGAAGTCCCTAATCACTTCCCGTTTGAAGACCTGAATCAAGCACTAGGCACTCCAGTTAAGCCCCAGCCCATTGATGCTCCTAGGGCGGAACCACCAGTCAAGCTACCGCCTGAACCAGTGCCACAACCATGAAAGAAGTCTTCAAACGCCAAGAAGTGATAAGTCCAAATACACGGACAAGCAAAAACGGCAGGCGGCTGATATTGAGGAGAACTATGAAAAACGTTGCGTCAGCGAAAAGAGCACCATGAAAGAGTCAGTGTGCGTTGATGAAGTCAATGAGTACCCGGTTGAACTCTTCAGCATGTGAGAGGTTGCATCCATGAGGACCATTCCTGATCACATGTATTTCACTGCCATGCACCAATTGATGCGTGCGTAAGCCACTGACCTCTATTGGGACAATTCGGTCGCTATCGCCATGAATTACGAGCGTAGGCACATTTATTTTCTCCAAATCCTTCCGAAAGTCGGTTCTGGAAAATGAGCCGATGCATGCGTGTGTTGCCTTTGGAGATGCAAAAGTAGCTATTGATTTAGCGTATTCGCGCTGAGCCTCGCTGACCAGAAGTGTTCCTTCCGCATTCGAGAAAAATTTATGT
Source organism: Comamonas sp. Y33R10-2 (assembly GCF_019355935.1). Lineage (NCBI taxonomy): Bacteria > Pseudomonadati > Pseudomonadota > Betaproteobacteria > Burkholderiales > Comamonadaceae > Comamonas > Comamonas sp. Y33R10-2. The sequence goes on along the minus strand of NZ_CP079925.1, from coordinate 1,211,357 downwards.
GTGAATTCATCGAGAAAGTGCAAGCGATCTTTCAAGACAGCTTGCTCTTTATTAAATATGTCGTCCTCTGTTACGGCCCCTTCTGGATTCGAATCCACTTTTAGCAAAAACGGGGGAACTGCCGCGGCAAACACCGCACACCGAATAAACGCTGTCCCATAGGTCCCGATGTACCGAGCAACTTCTCCTCCTCCCATTGAAAATCCAACCAAAGAGACAGTTTGCAATTCGAGCTCAGTGATTAACTCGTTGAGGTCTCTGGCCAGAGAGTCGTAGTCATAACCGCTCCATGGCTGCGAAGAGTCGCCAAAGCCTCGTCTGTCGTATGTGATGACTCTGAACCCTGAATCAACTAGGTTAGCAACCTGCGGCTCCCATGTGCGTGCGCTGAGAGGCCAGCCGTGGATAAGTACCACAGGTGGTCCCTCTCCAAAGTCTTGGTAATGCAGCTTCACGGGTTTGGAATTGGATTGGGAAATATCAATGTGTGGCATTAGATCTCCTTAGCTGTTTGAGTAATGGGTAGGCATAGTTAAAGCAACTAAGTCGTTCTTCGGCTACCGATGGGGCGACCATCTGTTGCTCTTGCGTCAGTATCGACCAAGCCTTTTTTGAGGTCACTGTGGGCTTGCTTCATCTCTGGGTGAAGAAGGTCTCCAGTTGACTGCAATGACTGATCACGCTCATGTGGAAGCCGAGACTCATTGCCAGGATCTGACATATCCCCTTTTTTCGTGAGATTCACTTTTGTTTCGTCAGGGCTTGCGACCTTCGACGGATTTTTAGGCTTCATAAGCACCTCCTTTGGAAAGTGCAGTCTGATGCCCTAGCTAAAGCTGCTGTGTAGTCCAGACGACCAGACATGTTTTTAAGCGTCAATGAAATTTCAATATGTTTTTTTTGAGCACTCATATAAATAGTGATTGGCTGAGCCTGCGGCTTCTGCTGGCGTCACGCCCATAGAGGAGCATAAGAGGAGGAATTTGCATTGCATTTAGCCTGCTCCATCTTCTTTTTTGCTCTAAAAAAGGTTACCTAAGGAGACATTTCAAAGCGGCAAGGCCGTACATGGCCTACAAGATCGGCAAGCTCATACGCTTAATCTGAAAACTCAACGGTTCAAGAAAGGAGCTCACATGAGATTTCGAAAAGCAAATGCAGCAGACCTATCCAAAGATCTGAGCCAGCTTTTAAATGATCTGAGAGATGTTCTGGCTACTAAAGGCCATGATGCAGACCCAGCTGCATCCATGCTTTTCAATAAAGCGGCCTCCACGCTAGAAAAAGTGAGATCAAGTTCGGCTGCGGCAATAAATGAGTCTCGAGCTGCAGCTCAATCAGCTGATGCCTATGTTCATGACTCACCATGGAGAGCCGTCGGCGGTGCGCTAGCAGTCGGCGCTTTGCTTGGATTTGCCCTCAGCAGGCGTTAAGCCATGTTGAATCCCTTACCACGCACCTAAAGGAGAACTTATGAATACCGCATCCAGCGTTATCTCATCCACTAAGGTTGATGGCACGAATGTGTACAACCCAGGTGGCGAAAAATTGGGCTCTATTGAGTCGCTGATGATTGACAAAATATCTGGTCAAGTTCGTTACGCCATCATGGAGTTTGGCGGCTTTCTGGGTATGGGTACAGATCGCTACCCATTGCCATGGAACACGCTCAAATATGACGTGAATCAACAAGGTTACGTCGTTTCACTTGACCAGGAGCAACTGCGTCAAGGGCCTAAATATTCGTCGGATACGGCCCCAGAATACACGGATGACTATGGTCGACGGGTTTATGACTATTACGGCGTGCCGTGGGTCTAACTTAACGCTGAGAGGCGTCTTCTAAGTGAGCGCTTCTCAGTGTTGCTTTTAATTAATAAAGCCATTTAAGGAGCTTGTCATGCAAGAGCACCAACGCAATCAATCAGTTGAACCCACACAGAGCAACACTAGAAAGCTTGAAGAAAACCAATCATCTGAGCCAGCTTTTATTGCTGTGCAGCACAAGTTGCCTTTTACAAGCCTTGGAAGCAATTCATCAGAATCTGATGTTGCAACACCAACGACTCCTCCGTCTGAGAAGCCCAGCAATCCCAACCCCTCTCAGCAGCCTCAATATCCCGCCGACCCTATGGATCCCTCAGATCCCAACACTCTTAATCCCATAGAGGGAGCACGAGAGGACTTATTTCCTAAAGACATAACAAAGCAGAACAAGCTTAACGAATAAGGCTGTTAATGCTGTTACGCACGGTCTGCTCAGATTGCAAAAACTTAAGCTCTTTTACGATTGATCTTTTATATAGCCAAGATTTTCGTTAGTCCGCAAAGTTAGTGCAATTAGACATGGATCTATTCATTAATGATTGAATGAACTCGAAGGAAAGAAATGAGTGTTTCCAAAAGCTCAGTCTTTAAAGCAATCACATTGACGGCAGTAGTTGCCGGAGTTGCCGCAGCTGTGTCTGGCTGTGCTGTCACCGTTCCTCGAGGTATTGAGCCAGTGACAGGTTTCGATGCTAAACGCTATATGGGAACTTGGTATGAGCTCGCGCGAATTGATCATCGTTTCGAGAAAGGCTTGTCACGAACCACAGCGCATTACAGTCTTGAAAAAGACGGGACTGTGACGGTAATCAACCGTGGTTACAGCGAGGAAAGAAATGAATGGAAGGAATCTGAAGGTAAAGCGCGCTTTCTGGGTGAGCCTGATATAGCCGCTTTGAAAGTTTCGTTCTTTGGTCCCTTTTATGGCGGCTATAACGTTGTGAGTCTCGACGATGAGTATCAGACCTCACTGGTGATCGGTAACAGCCTTGACTATTTCTGGCTACTGTCTCGAAGCAAAAGTATTCCCGATCGGAAATTCAGGCAATTGCTGCAAATTGCCCAAGAGCTGGGTGTAGACATGAACCAAGTAATAGCAGTAGCGCAGTAAGCCAAAAAGCTTGAGGCGGTACGTGTCTCACTCTAAAAAAGGACGATTCCATGAAATTAATATCTGTAATTTCTCTCATCTTAGCTGCTGGTGCGTTGAGCGCTTGCGAGGACAAGACTCCTAAACCTGAACTGGAAACAAGACCGCCAGCTACTGGCGGCTTGACTGTACCCGCACCTAACACTGTAGAAACGCCCAACACAGCGCCAGCGCCAACTCAATCACTTGATCCTACGCAGGCTCCCTATGGGCCCAATAAGTGAAGTTAGTGGATTTCACAAATGGGCTAATTAACTGTGTAACAACGTAGGCTCATCCCGACTCGGATGCTAAGGGATGCCTGACGTCTACATTGCTTCAGGATGCTTAGAGTCAATGTTCGCCCACCGCCCAGTTATGTGATTCCATGCTATGGCGCTGATTATCGATCGATTGCGCATGCCTTCACGCACCGTAATGAAAACCTGAAACGGAGAGACTCATGAAGTTCAACATTCAACTAGCCATCGCCTTTGCCACTACGGCATTTGCTGCCTCATCGTTCGCTTTAACTCCAGCCGAACACTCAGCTGAAAAGGATCGTATAAGTGCCGAATACAAGACCGCCAAAGAGCATTGCAAAACGCTGAAAGGTAACACTAAAGACGTTTGTGAAAAGCAAGCGAAAGGTGCTGAGCAAATAGGTTCTGCAGAGCTGAAATATAAGTCCGACCCTAGCGAAAAAAATCGGTATGCCGTTGCGAAAACCAAGGCCGATTCAGCTAACAATGTGGCAAAAGAAAAATGTGATGATCTATCGGGCAACGAAAAAGATGTCTGTAAAAAAGAGGCTAAAGCTACGCATGTAAAGGCTTTGGAAAATGCCAAGGTTGCTGAGGTACGCCAGGATCCAACAGCAAAGTCCAGTGATGTTGCTGAAGCACGAAAAGATGCTAGCGACAAGACTCGCGAAGCCGATTACAAAGTAGCTAAAGAGCGCTGTGATGCCTTGTCTGGCAATGCCAAGGACACCTGCGTCACAGATGCAAAGCGTAAATACGCTCAGTAACCATAGGCTGCTTTAGGGCGATGATCTTCACACCTCTCTCATGCAGGTGCAAGCACATGCGTGAGAGAGGTTCAGCATCCTTCTTCAAGCAAAATTGATATCGACCAGGATCTATAGACGAAGAAGAGCTACAGACACCAGTTTTTCAAATTAAAGCGCACCAGCTTCGGTGGTGGATATCGTTGAATAGACTCCCTGAGGTAAAAGTCTTACGAGAGAGACTTGACATTGGAATTGCCGTGCCTCCTACCCATATGGCACAAATCCGCTCTCATTTTCATTGACTCTCAACGGCTTTCCCACGAATGGGAAGGCCCGCTGCGGGCAGGCGTTGCGCTCACAGACTTTGCAACCCATACCGATGGGAGTAGCTGCGTCAACATTGCGCAGATCAAGCCCTCTGGAATACACCAATCTTGCCGCGTGCTGCAAATCGCAGCCCAGCCCAATGGAGAAAGTCTTGCCTGGCGCCCCCCAGCCTGCTCCCGCATGACTGATAGTGCGAGCAATCCACAAGTACACACGCCCATCCGGCATGGATGCTAGCTGCGGAACGATTCGACCTGGCTGGGTGAATGCCTCATATACGACCCACAACGGGCAAGTACCGCCGGTTTTAGAAAAGTGAAAATGCGTGGCCGACTGACGCTTGCTGATATTGCCTGCTCGGTCCACCCGAATAAAGAAAAACGGAACGCCCGGTGCATCGCCCCGCTGCATGGTGGAGAGACGATGGCACACGGTCTCAAACCCCACACCAAAGCGCCGCGCTAACAAATCGATGTCGTAGTGCAGACACTCTGCAGCTTTCAGGAATTCGCCATAAGGCAAAACAAAAGCACCAGCAACATAGTTTGCTAAGCCAGTGCGGGCTAAGCGTCTTGTGGCGTCATCCTTCCATTGAATCGACTGCAGAGCCTCGTGTATCAATGGCTCAAATTCGAGCAATGCCAGTTGCGTTGCCAACTGAAACGCTTGCTGTGCAGGACTCAGTTGAGGCGCGATGTAGAGTGTGCGTGCGCTTGCATCAAAGCGGCGGTGACTGTAGTTTGCCTCCGTTGCATTTGCTGCACGCAACACCAAGACCTTGTGACTGTCTCGCAAGCGGTTTTGCAGCCATTCCTGAACATTGCCTTGCTCTGCGGCCAGTTTTGCTAAAGCTTCTGCGGCACGATCCAATGCATCAAAGTAATTTCGGTGGGCAAAGAAAAAATCTCGCACAGCCTCAAACGACATTTGCCTTGCCGGCTCAGCAAGCTCAATGCCGCCTCCTTCAAGATCAGTGCGCCCGTCCCCTAGGCGAGCCGTCAGAGCCTCCAGCCGCTCAGTATCAGCCAAATGGCGCTGGTGCATGGCCAGCAAAGCCTGAGCCAGTTGCGGAAGCTTTGAAGCAAGCTCTCGCAACTCAGGCAAAGGCACAGTGCTATTGGCATGGGGCATCGCTGCCAAAGCATCACGCAACTGGGCCAGCAAACGCGCCTCTTCATCCTCAGAAAATTGCTGAATATCTACGCCCAGCACTTTGTGGATCTTGAGTAGTACCGCCACCGTGAGCGGGCGCTGATCCTGCTCTATCTGATTCAAGTAGCTAGGCGATAGCTCCAGCGCGTGTGCCAGCGCAGCTTGAGTCATCCCACGCTCGGCGCGCAGGCTACGCAAGCGTACTCCCATAAAAGTCTTAGCCATCTTCTCGCTCCCTGTTCTTGTTCTGCATTCAAAAAATTCGCAAACTTTGCAAAAACACAAATTTCTCTTCGCAATCATTCGCCAATTCAGCTCTATCTCTCTCTAATGCAAATGCGTAGATTGCGAAGTATCGCAGACAAAACTGTGATTTCAATCACGTCTAGGAGACCCGCATGAGCATCGTGGCCGAACCCAAAATCGCATTGACTACCGCAGCAGGTAGTAGTTTCAAACCCAAGAAATCCGTCGCTCTGTCCGGTGTGACAGCAGGGAACACCGCTTTATGTACTGTAGGCAAAACCGGCAACGATTTGCACTACCGTGGCTATGACATTCTGGATATTGCCGAAGTCTGCGAATTTGAAGAAGTCGCCCACCTGCTGGTGCACGGAAAGCTGCCCACGCGCGCCGAACTGAAAGCCTACAAGACCAAGCTCAAGGCTTTACGCGGCCTGCCCACCAGTGTGAAAGTGGCACTGGAGCAACTGCCCGCCGCCAGCCACCCTATGGATGTGATGCGCACCGGCGTCTCTGCCATGGGCTGCGCCCTGCCTGAAAAGGATGACCATAACCTGCCTGGAGCACGCGATATTGCCGACCGCCTGATGGCATCGCTGGGTTCCATGCTGCTGTACTGGTACCACTTCAGCAATTCGGGGCGCCGCATCGAAGTGGAAACTGACGACGATTCCATCGGAGGCCACTTTCTGCACCTGCTGCATGGAGCCAAGCCATCCCAGACTTGGGTGCGCGCCATGCATACCTCGCTCAATTTGTACGCCGAGCATGAGTTCAATGCATCCACCTTCACCGCTCGCGTGGTAGCAGGCACGGGCAGCGATATGTACTCTGCCATCACCGGTGCGATTGGTGCATTGCGTGGCCCAAAGCATGGCGGAGCCAATGAAGTAGCGTTTGAAATCCAGAAGCGCTATGACAACCCCGCCGAAGCCGAAGAGGATATTCGCCGCCGCGTGGATGCCAAGGAAGTCGTCATCGGCTTTGGCCACCCCGTCTATACCGTCAGCGACCCACGCAATGTGGTGATCAAGGGCGTGGCTAAACAGCTTTCTGATGAAGCGGGCAGCACCAAGATGTATGACATCGCTGCACGCCTGGAGTCGGTGATGTGGGAAGTTAAGAATATGTTCCCCAACCTCGACTGGTTCAGCGCCGTCAGCTATCACATGATGAGCGTACCTACAGCCATGTTCACACCGCTGTTTGTGATGGCCCGCACCAGTGGCTGGGCCGCCCACATCATTGAGCAGCGTCAGGACAACAAGATCATCCGCCCCAGCGCCAACTACACAGGCCCGGACGATTTGAAGTTCGTGCCCATCGACGAGCGCCAGTGAAATCTTTGCCAAAAAGCTATGACTGCCCTGCCCATGCAACCTCATTCACTGTGCATCGCCATCGCTAGCAAACTGCGTGAACGCATTCTTAGCCACCGGATCCCGCCTGGCAGTGACATCCAAGATGGAGTGCTGGCCCAGGAGTTTGGCGTCAGCCGTACACCTGTGCGTGAGGCCATGAAACTGCTGTGTCACGAAGGACTGCTTACCGCGCAACCAAGGCGAGGCATGAGCGTCACCCAGCTCTCTGCTGCGCAGCTTGCTGAGGCCCGACTGCTGTGCCAGCTGCTTGCTCAGCATTTGTCGCAATTAAAAGCCCAGCCGCTCAGTGCCTGCACAGAGCTGACCGAGCGTTTGCATGCGGTTGCGCAGGCAAGGCTGCATTTGGCGCTTGGCCCTCTCGCGCATACACCTTTGAGCTATTCCACCCCTCAAGCAGTGCACCAGCACACCGCTTTGGCGCTCTGAAACCCGAGACAGAACAAAATAATGAGCAAACCCCAACCTCATCACTACCGCAAGCCTTTACCAGGCAGTCAACTGCATTACTTTGATGCCCAAGCTGCAGTGGAGGCCATCAAACTCGGCGCCTGGGCCACCCTGCCCTACACCAGCCGTGTCCATGCCGAAAACCTGGTGCGCCGCTGTGATCCCGCCATCCTGACCGAATGCTTGACGCAAATCATCGAACGCAAGCGCGAGCGCGACTTTCCGTGGTTCCCGGCTCGCGTGGTCTGCCACGATATTCTGGGCCAGACGGCTCTGGTCGATCTGGCTGGCTTGCGTGATGCAATTGCTGATCAAGGTGGTGACCCCGCCGCCGTCAACCCTGTCGTGCCTGTGCAACTGATCGTGGATCATTCTCTGGCAGTGGAATGCGGTGGCTTTGACCCCCAGGCTTTTCAGAAAAACCGCGCCATCGAAGATCGTCGCAACGAAGACCGCTTTCACTTCATCGACTGGTGCAAGCGCTCATTCAAGAATGTGGAAGTGATTCCACCGGGCAACGGCATCATGCACCAGATCAATCTGGAGCGCATGAGCCCAGTGATCCATGCTATCAATGGAGAAGCGTACCCCGATACTCTGGTAGGCACGGACAGTCATACCCCTCATGTCGATGCGCTGGGCGTGATCGCCGTGGGTGTGGGCGGGCTGGAGGCTGAAAATGTCATGTTGGGCCGCGCATCTTGGATGCGCCTGCCCGAGATCATCGGTGTGAAGCTCACCGGCGAGCGTCAAAGCGGCATCACCGCAACCGATACCGTGCTGGCCCTGACCCAGTTCCTGCGCCAGCAAAAAGTGGTGGGCGCCTACCTGGAGTTCTATGGCGAAGGTGCCCGCAGTCTGACCATTGGCGACCGGGCAACCATCTCCAATATGGCGCCTGAATATGGTGCCACCGCCGCCATGTTTGCCATCGACGAGCAAACCATTGACTACCTGCGCTTGACAGGCCGTGAGCCTGCTCAGGTGCAATTGGTGCAAACCTACGCCAAGCAAGCTGGCTTGTGGGCAGACTCGCTGATGAATGCCGAATACGAGCGCACGCTGCAGTTCGATCTGTCCAGTGTGGTGCGCAATATGGCCGGACCATCCAATCCTCATGCGCGTCTGGCCACTAGCGACCTAGTTGCCAAGGGTATTGCGGGCGAATGGACTCAGCCAGAGGGCCAAATGCCTGACGGTGCAGTCATCATTGCCGCCATCACCAGTTGCACCAACACCAGCAATCCCCGCAACGTGATTGCAGCAGGTTTGCTGGCACGCAACGCGCGCAATCTAGGCCTCACGCGCAAGCCATGGGTCAAGTCGTCTTTAGCCCCCGGCTCCAAAACCGTGCCGCTGTATCTGGCTCAAGCTGGCTTGCTGCATGACCTTGAAGCACTGGGCTTTGGCGTCGTCGCTTTCGCCTGCACCACCTGCAACGGCATGAGTGGCGCTCTTGATCCGGCCATCCAGCAAGAGATCATTGATCGCGACTTGTACACCACGGCCGTACTCTCGGGCAACCGCAACTTTGACGGGCGTATCCACCCCCATGCCAAACAAGCCTTCCTCGCTTCGCCACCGCTGGTCGTGGCCTATGCGATTGCCGGCACGATTCGCTTTGATATTGAAAACGATGTCCTCGGCACCTTTGAAGGTCGCGAAATTCGCCTCAAGGACATCTGGCCCAGCGATGAAGAGATTGACCGCGTGGCCAAGGCCGCCGTCAAGCCCGAGCAGTTCCGCCAAGTCTACGAGCCCATGTTTGCCATCCATGCCGACAACGGTACTCAAGAAGAAGCGCTGTACCACTGGCGCCCTCAAAGCACTTACATTCGCCGCCCGCCCTACTGGGAAGGTGCACTGGCCGGAGAACGCACTCTGCGCGGCATGCGGCCGCTGGCCATACTGCCGGACAACATCACCACTGATCACCTCTCTCCCTCCAACGCCATCATGCTGGACAGTGCAGCCGGTGAATACCTGCACAAAATGGGTCTGCCTGAGGAGGACTTCAACTCCTACGCCACGCACCGGGGTGACCACTTGACGGCACAGCGCGCAACCTTTGCCAACCCTAAGCTGTTCAATGAGATGGTGGTGGATGACAACGGCCAAGTGCGCCAAGGCTCGCTGGCCCGCGTGGAGCCAGAAGGCCAAGTCATGCGAATGTGGGAAGCCATCGAGACCTATATGGATCGCAAGCAGCCGCTGATCATTATTGCGGGTGCCGACTACGGTCAGGGGTCGAGTCGCGACTGGGCTGCCAAAGGTGTCCGCTTGGCCGGGGTCGAAGCGATTGTGGCCGAAGGCTTTGAGCGCATTCATCGCACCAATCTGATTGGCATGGGCGTGCTGCCGCTGGAGTTTTTACCGGGCACTACGCGCCACACCTTGGGACTGGATGGCACGGAGACCTTTGATGTGATCGGCCAACGCAAGCCCGGTGCGCAACTGACGCTGCATATCTACCGCACCACTGGTGCCCGCACTGAAGTGCCTGTCACCTGCCGTTTAGACACCGCCGAAGAAGTCAGCATCTACGAAGCCGGTGGTGTGCTGCAGCGCTTTGCCCAAGACTTTCTGGCTGAAAACATCGAACAAAAAGTGCTTGAGCAGCAGGAATGACGAGCACAGGCAGCTATCAAAAAAGTAGTAGCTACCGCTTGCAGACATCCTGCATCTCATGGAGAAAGCGAAAGACAAATGAGTGAAATCAAGCAGTTCGCTGCGCAAATCAAAATTCCCGCCACCTATATGCGTGGCGGCACCAGCAAGGGCGTGTTCTTTCAACTGCAAGACTTGCCCCCAGCGGCCCAGCAACCCGGCCCGGTGCGTGATGCTATTTTTTTGCGCGCTTTGGGCAGCCCCGACCCCTACGGCAAGCAAATCGACGGCATGGGCAATGCATCGTCCTCAACCAGCAAGGCGGTGATCCTCTCCAAGAGCATCCGCCCAGACCACGATGTGGACTACCTGTTCGGTCAGGTCTCCATAGACCGGCCCTTTGTAGACTGGAGCGGCAACTGCGGCAACCTGAGCGCCGCTGTTGGCCCCTGCGCCATTCACATGGGTCTGATCGATATCGCAAAGATCCCGCACAACGGCGTGGCAACCATCCGCATCTGGCAGGCCAATATTGGCAAGACCATTGTGGCCCATGTGCAAATGTCAGAAGGCCAGGTGCAGGAAACCGGTGACTTTGAACTCGATGGCGTGACGTTCCCGGCTGCCGAAGTGCCACTGGAGTTTCTGGAGCCCGCTGACGATGGAGATGACGGCGGCGCAATGTTCCCCACCGGCAATCTGGTTGACCGGCTGGATGTCCCCGGCGTGGGTAGCTTTGCCGCCACCATGATCAATGCCGGTATTCCCACCATCTTCTTGAATGCCAAAGAGATGGGCTACACAGGCTGCGAGCTGCAGGAAGCAATCAACAACGATACCGAGGCTCTCGCCAAATTTGAGAGCATTCGCGCCCACGGTGCGCTGCGCATGGGCTTGATCAAGAACTTGAGCGAGGCCGCTACCCGCCAGCACACGCCCAAGATTGCCTTTGTGGGCCCCGCGCAAAGCTATACGGCATCTAGCGGCAAGGCCATTGATGCCGAAGCTATTGATCTGCTCGTGCGGGCGCTGTCCATGGGCAAGCTTCACCACGCAATGATGGGGACTGCTGCGGTAGCCATCGGCACAGCGGCGGCCATTCCCGGCACGTTAGTCAATCTGGCGGCTGGCGGCGGTGAGCGGCAAGCCGTGCGTTTTGGCCACCCCAGTGGCACGCTACGAGTGGGTGCCCAAGCCAAGTGCGTCGACGGCGAATGGCAAGTCACCAAAGCTTTGATGAGTCGTAGCGCCCGCATCCTAATGGAAGGCTGGATACGTGTACCCGCCGACGTCCTGCACGCCAAATAAGTATTCAAACAGGCTGTAGCGCTTGATGCAAAAGTACTTGCAGCTATCAAAACAAGAGACAGATCATGAACCCAAAACAACAACTCAAAGCCTTGGCCGATTCGCGCCGTGGCGTGCTCGTGCCCGGTGCCTTCAATGCCATGTCTGCCAAAGTGATCGAAGATCTGGGCTTTGAAGCCATCTACATCACCGGCGCTGGCGTCACCAATATGTGGTTTGGCATGCCAGACCAAGGCTTTATGGGCCTGAGCGATATCGCTGACCACACAGCCCGCATCCGCGACGCCGTGCAAGTGCCGCTACTCGTCGATGCCGATACCGGCTTTGGCAATGCCGTCAACACTTACCATGCCGTGCGCACGCTAGAGCGCGCCGGTGCCGACTGCATCCAGCTCGAAGACCAGGTCAGCCCCAAACGCTGCGGCCACTTCAACGGCAAGCAAGTCATTGAAACCAGCGAGATGCTGGGCAAGATCAAGGCAGCCGTCGATGCTCGCCGTGATAGAGGCACCCTTATTATGGCCCGCACCGATGCCGCTGCTGTTCACGGCTTTGAAGCCGCCGTCGAGCGCGCACAGCTGTTTCAGGAGGCCGGTGCCGATATTCTGTTTGTGGAAGCCGTGACTCAGGCTGAAGAAGTGCGCGCCCTGCCTCAGCGCCTGCAAGCTCCCCAGCTCATGAACATGGTCATCGGCGGCAAGACCCCCATATTTAACGCTGACGAACTAGGCGCGCTGGGCTTTGGCTTTGTGCTCTACGCCAACGCGGCCCTGCAAGGCGCGGTCGCCGGCATGCAAAAATGCCTGACCCTGCTACGCGATGAACACAAGGTCGATGAAGACCCTGCCATCGTGGCCCCATTCCTTGAGCGCCAGCGACTGGTGAACAAGGACTTTTGGGATGGGCTGGAGCAGAAGTACAAATAACTTGCGTATCGACGTTGAGGGCATTGAGGGCGTTGAGGTTTCCTCAAATCTTCTCGCCGCTCCAAAGTAGAAAATCCAGCCCGCAAAGGTCTTTGCATGCATGAGCAAGCAATGTCAGGGCTGGATGAGCTGCCTGTGCAGCCTCAATAGTGTTGGCCTCTCTTAGAGGGCTAGGGTCTGTTGAAAATTGATCGAAGATCGCAATCAAATTGCGACTGAGCCCCTGGCCAATGCAATAAACGCCTGCAAGTAGTCCGTGTGCAATTCAGACTCGCGAGCGCCTAGATAGATTTGTTTGGCAATTCCTTTGGTGCCCAGCTTCACAGATGTCACCGCCATCTTTTCGGCATATGCCAGAGCCAGCCAGCGCGGCAGTGCGGCCACACCGCGGCCGCTGGCCACCATCTGCATCATGATGTCCGTGGTCTCTATAGTTTTATGGCGGCGCGGCGAAATACCTGCGGGCAGCAAAAACTGGGTGTAGACATCGAGTCTGTCCACTGCCACGGGGTAGGTAATCAGCACCTCGCTCATTAAATCCTTGGGATTCACATGCTTGTGGCCAGCAAGCGCGTGATCACTGCTGACGACCAGCACCTGCTCGTAGTCAAAAACAGGCTCGAAGTCCAGACCTGGCTTGAATAACGGGTCGGGCGTGACCAGTAAATCAATCTCATAGCCATACAGCGCACCAATGCCGCCGAACTGGAATTTTTGCTTCACATCCACATCCACATCAGGCCAAGCCGCCAGATACGGTGAAACGATTTTCAGCAACCACTGGTAGCAAGGGTGGCACTCCATGCCAATGCGCAGCGTGCCGCGCTCCCCCTGCGCAAACTGCTTAAGTCGCTCTTGGGCCAAATCCAGTTGCGGCAATACACGGTTGGCCACCGCCAGCAGATATTGCCCAGCCTGAGTCAGGCGCAGGCTGCGGCCTTCGCGCAGCCAGATGTCGGTGCCCAGTTGGCCTTCTAGCTTTTTCATGCTGTGACTGAGCGCCGACTGGGTGACGCACAGCACATCGGCGGCGGCCGTCAAAGAGCCTTGTTTTTCAACCTCTTGAATGATGGCGAGATGGATGCGCTCTAGCATTGATGAATTTAACTCATGGTTATGTGAGATTTAACCATTTTACTTCATGGTCCGGAGTACCTAGTATTCACCCTAGTTTCTTTGAGAGGGACAAGCCATTCCATGAGTACTATCAAAACAACACGACCACTGCGCGTAGTCGCCGTTTCCGGCGGGCTGCAGCGCCCTTCCAAATCAGCAGCGCTGGCCGAGCATCTGCTGGAGTTGATTGCCAGCGAAATCCCATGTCAGCCACACCTGATCGAAATAGGGCAAATCGCAACTCAATTCGCTGGTGCGGTCTGGCGCTCACAACTGCCCGGCGCGGTGGTGCAGCAACTGGCAGCGGTTGAGCAAGCAGATGTGCTGATCGTGGTCACCCCAGTTTTTCGCGGCTCTTACACCGGGCTGTTCAAGCACTTCTTCGACTTCATTGAACAAGATGCCCTGATCGACAAGCCGATCTTGCTGGCTGCGACAGGTGGCAGCGAACGTCATGTGCTGGTCATTGACCACCAGTTGCGACCACTGTTTAGCTTCTTTCAGGCTCGTACCTTGCCGCTGGGCATCTATGCCACCGACAAAGATTTTTCGGGCTACCAGCTGCAAAGCGAGGCCTTGATAGAGCGGGCTAACTTGGCGGTTCAAAGGGCTCTCCCAATACTGCAATTGACGCAGCGCACCGCGCCCTTGCACACCGAAGAATGGCTCGCAGCCTGAAACAAGCATCTTCCTTATTTTAAAAAATCAAATCACTGGATCGCCATGACTACCGAACTCAGCTTTGAGCTCAAGAGCATTTGCTTCGATGAAAACTACCACCCTTCGGACTGCACACGCTTAACCACCAATTTTGCCAACCTGGCAAGGGGTGCAAGCAGGCAGCAAAACCTGCGCCACACGCTGAGGATGATTGACAAGCGCTTTAATGACTTGGCCCATTGGGACAATCCTGCAGGAGATCGCTACACGGTCGAGCTGGAGATCATCTCAGTCGAGATGTATTTAAATGCCAAAAGCGCTGATTCAAGCTTTCCATTGATCGAGATTTTGAAACCACGCATTCTCGACAAAGCAACGAACAAATGTTTTGACGGCATTGCAGGCAACAGCTTTTCTTCCTATGTGCGCGATTACGACTTCAGCGTTCTGCTTCCTGAGTACAACCTCAATAGGGCGGAATTCAAAACGCCGGAGAATTTTGGCGACTTACATGGCAAGCTGTTCCAAGAGTTTGTCAACTCGAACGTCTACAAACAGCGCTTTCACAAGCAGCCTGTCATCTGCATCAGTGCATCAACCAGCAAGACCTACCGGCAAACAGGCAACCAGCATCCCGTGTTGGGGATCGAATACCAACAAAGCGAGCTGTCATCGACGGATCAATACTTCGCCAAGATGGGGATGAAGGTGCGCTTTTTCATGCCGCCAAACAGCGTCGCCCCCTTCGCTTTCTATTTCCATGGTGACTTGTTAAACGACTACACCAATCTGGAGTTGATTGGCACGATCGCCACGATGGAAACCTTTCAGAAGATCTACCGGCCCGAAATTTACAACGCCAACTCTGCAGCTGGAAAGTTCTATCAACCAAGCTTGAAGCACCAAGACTATTCGCTGACGCAGATTGTCTATGACCGTGAAGAGCGCAGCCAGTTGGCTGTTAAGCAAGGCAAGTTCACGCAAGAGCGCTTTATCAAGCCCTACAAGCATGTGCTTCAACAGTGGGCGACCGAGTTCTCGATCTGAGAGATCTGAACAGGCACCAGCAGCTTTATTGATCCTCATCGTCACACCCCATTTTTTAAGGAATTCTCTGATGTTTGAAACCTCCATCGCAGGCAGCTTGCCCAAACCCGCTTGGCTGGCTGAAACCGACAAGCTCTGGCCTCAATGGAAAGCTGAAGGCGATGCGCTTCGCCAGGCAAAAGCAGACGCGACACTGCTGTGGATAAAGGCCCAGGAGGATGCAGGCTTAGACATCGTGTGTGATGGCGAACAATCGCGCCAACATTTCGTGCATGGTTTGTTGGAGCAGGTCGAGGGCATCGACTTCGACAACAAGGTGAAGATGGGCATCCGTGATAACCGCTATGACGCGATGGTGCCGCAGGTGACATCAACCCTGCGCCTGAAGGGCCGCGTACATGCCTTCGAAGCACAGCTGGCCCGCGCACACACGAAGAAAAAGCTGAAGTTCACTCTACCTGGCCCCATGACCATAGTGGACACCGTTGCGGATCGCTTTTACGGAGACAAAGTCAAAATGGCTTTTGCCTTCGCAGAACTGCTGAACCAAGAAGCACTAGCCCTGCAAGCCGAAGGCGTAGACATCATCCAGTTCGACGAGCCTGCCTTTAATGTTTACATGAAGGATGCCGCCGACTGGGGTGTGAAGGCACTGGAGCGCGCAGTGCAGGGCTTGAGCTGTACGACGGCAGTCCACATCTGCTACGGTTACGGCATCAAGGCGAATACCGACTGGAAGAGCTCTCTCGGAGAAGAATGGCGCCAGTACGAGACAGTATTTCCCGCACTTGCACTCAGCAGCATTGATCAAGTGAGCTTGGAATGCATCCACTCCCATGTGCCACCCAACCTGATGAAACTGCTGGCCGGCAAGGACGTTTTGGTCGGCGTGATCGATGTTGCCAGCGATGTCGTCGAGACCCCCGAGGAAGTGGCTGACACCATTGGCCGAGCGCTGGAGTTCGTACCCAAGGAGCGACTCTTTCCATGCACCAATTGCGGCCTCGCGCCGATGAGCAGGGATGTGGCGTGGCGCAAGCTGGAAGCGCTAGCTGCGGGCACAAAACTGGCTAAGGAGCGCCTTACCAAGACTTGATTTGTAAAAGTTCCGATCTGATCTGACAGTTGCTCCCGTTTCGACGGGGGCGGTTGTCAGATTAATTCAGCACTTTTACTTTCTCGCCCCATTCCTCTTTTGCATCAAGCAATATTTGCATCGGTGTCCTGCTTCAGCACATCTTGCCCTGATGTGCGCGCTGGCCGTTGTAGTCGATCCAGTCATCCAAATCCACCTACAATTCCGCAACTCTGTGCCTCAGTCCGTCAAGATTCGCAACATGCCCATGCCTTCCTCGACAAAGAATGGCAGCACCCGATCATTGAGCAAGTCAGCACCGGTGAACAGCATCTTGGTGGTGTAAAGCTTGGGGCATCCCATTTGGAATAGTTATCCACCAAGGCCTGCTGGTAGATGCGGCCCACTCCCTTGATCGGGTCCACGTAGAAGGTGTCTTGGGTATTGGCTACCTAGGCAGCCAGGATGCGCCGTTTCGATTTCTCCGCAGGCCAAGTCATCGTCACGCTTTCACTCCAATGCTGTCACCTGGGCCTCCGTGAGAACGCATCTGGTCTTGACCACCTCAGCTTCTAGGTTGGATAGCCGTTGCTTAAAGCTGGCCAGTTGATGACGCATCCAGATGGAGCGCACGCCAGAGGGCGATACGAATATGCCTCGCCTGCGCCCCTCGTTGCTGGTGCGCAATTACCCATGGGGGGGCTGCTCAAGGGCATAGGCGATGACAGCCGCTTCAGCAGTTGAAGGTGTCACGAGAGACGCCCATGACTTTGCAGGCTTTGGAGATATTGCCCAACTCGCTGGCAAGCTTGAGCAAGCCGACCTTGTGCTGGATGATGGTTTGGTTGAAACTGTTCATGAGGTTTCTCCGTTGGGCGCTTGCACGCCAGGATTGATAAAGATTCGTACTCTTATCAAAACGGGAACCCTCACCTGTTAGCAAGGCCCACTGTCAGATCAAGTCTGAACTTCTACACATTTTTTAGCCACGCTCACTCATTACATGCCCTATGACACTCGCAGAAATTTGCATCCTAATTGCCTGTTTGCTTCCAATAGTCTGCGCGGGTATCGCCAAGTCAAAGAGCTTTGGCAAACCCCATAGCGATGGCGGTTTTGATAACAATAATCCAAGATTGTGGCTCGCAAATCTTCAGGGTTGGCAAGCTCGTGCTCACGCAGCACAACTCAACAGTTTCGAGGCATTGCCTCTCTTCATAGCTGGAGTTTTGGTGGCTCAGCATCACAATGCAAATCAGTACGTGGTCAATGCTCTCGCAGCGTCATTTATCGTCATGCGTATTGGCTACATCTGGATGTACCTTATAGATTTCGCAAGCTTTAGGTCAGTTCTTTGGGCCCTCGGCCTAGTTAGTTGTATCGCTCAGTTCTTCATTTAAGAGCAGCGGTCTGAGCAAACGATACCTAGCTTAGACGTCAGCTGCCGCTGAAAGCAGCCGCAGTAGTTGCTGTTGGACTCAGAGGAAAACTCAAGCATTGACTTCGACGACCTGCTCAAAGCCGCCAAAGATCATGCGTTTTCCATCGAAAGGCATGGGCGGGTTGTCGGGTGAGGACGGATCCATACGTGGATCTTCCATCATCTTTTTCATAGCGGCGTCGCGCGTGGCCTTGTCCGGCCACTCTACCCAGGAGAAAGCTACCGTCTCATCTGACGTGGCCTGAACGGAACGGCGAAAGTCGGTAACTTTTCCGACGGGAACATCATCACCCCAAGCCTCAATAACGCGGATTGCACCCAGCTCGATAAATATAGGGTCGAGTTTGCGCGCGTGCTCGATGAATTTCTCTCTGTTGGCAGTGGGGACAGCAATAACGAAACCATCTATGTAGGGCATGTCTTTACTCCTGCTAAGTTGACTTGTCAGAGCGATGGAGCATCGCAGTGCCCGCCCACTCAGCCTCTGTAATAGGACATTAAGCCTTTTGAACGCAGCAGTCACGCTCAAGTAATCAACGAAAGCATGGGCTTTCTGCACATTCAACTTTAGAGACCACCTTTCCGATAGTTCGCGGAGAGTTCAAAAAGCTCTGTTGTTAGTTTATCTTGTACTCATGCTTTCGGCCAATATCAGGCTTACGACTTTGTGGTGACCATAGTCTTGTTTGTCTATACAACGTCTACCTGCTGCCTTTTTTCGCTATTCCATTTCAACTGAATCAGCCGAGCCTATCTGCTTTCAAAGGAATAGCAAAAACTCGTTATTTCATCGTCATTGATGAAATCCGATGGAGTTGATAAAGCGTTTATCTATTTGTTCTTCTCACACCGCAGGTGGAATTGCATGCGAAACACAAGCGGCCAAAGGCGTAGTAGGTCGGCCAATCAGTTTGGACAGTGCGCGCCCATCGTCGAACAATGCGCCTTTGGACACCAGCACATCAATGGCGGGCAAAGCATCAGGCCAAGGAGCCGGAACTCCAGCCTTACGAAGCGCCGCTGAATAGTTTGCGGGTGCCAGATCCGTATAGGGGATCTCCTTGCCGGTCTGACGCGAGATTTCGGCAGCGAGCTCGGCCAGAGTGTAGGCACTATCTCCTGCAAGCTCATAGGTCTTGCCTTCATGCCCCTGCGTGGTGAGCACGGTGACCGCTGCATCGGCGAAGTCCGCACGTGATGCCGAAGCGATCTTGCCTTCCCCGGCGCTGCCAATAAGGGTGCCCATTGCCAAGGCTGCGCCTACGGACATCGTGTAATTTTCGGTGTACCAACCATTGCGCAAGATGGTGTAGCTCAGGCCGCTGGCTTTCAGCAGATTCTCCGTTTCCAGATGCTCTGGGGCCAGACCTAGCGGTGAGTGGTCCGCATGGAGCAGGCTGGTGTAGACCACATGCTTAACGCCCGCCGTCTTGTCTGCCTCAATCACGTTGCGATGTTGGCTTACGCGTTGGCCGACTTCGCTGGAAGAAATAAGCAAAAGCGTATCGATGCCAATCAGCGCTTGGCTCAAGGTTTCCGGGCGGGCGTAGTCAGCCTCTCGCACTTCAACGCCAAGGTCCACCGCCTTGGATGGTGTACGAACCAAGGCAACGATGTTGGTGGCAGATACTTTGGCGCGCAAGCCTTCAATGACCAAGCGTCCAAGTTGACCAGTAGCGCCAGTGACTGCAATTTTCATAGTGATTTGAGGATGAATAAAGAGATGGAGACACTGTACGATTAATGCTTATTTTTTGTAAGTACGCACATGAACGTAAGTACCCCTTCTCCAGCTTTACCCAACCTCGAAAACGAAGCGACGTTGCTCAACGCCATGCGCCGCGGGGAACTCATGGACGGAGCTTGTGCCGGCCGAGAGGTGCTCCAGCATGTCACCAGTCGATGGGGCGTGCTGATCCTGCTCGTACTTGAAACCCGTGTCCACCGCTTTAGCGAGTTGCGCCGCGCCATCGGTGGGGTCAGTGAGCGCATGTTGGCCCAGACATTGCAATGGCTTGAAGCAGATGGTTTGGTGAACCGCAAAGTGTTCGATGTCATGCCTCCGCATGTGGAATACAGCCTCACTCCTCTGGGACTCGAAGCCGCCGAGAAAGTCAGAAGTCTTGCAGACTGGGTGGTGAGCAGTCTTCCCAAGATTCTTGAGTATCAAGCTGAACAGCAGAGAATCGCAGAACCTCAGCCGTGACAGTCGTCGTTTAGTTAGTTGATACAGCATAGGGATTAGTGGCTCAAATACACCTGACTTGAGCTTATTGATTCTCTACAGATAAAACATCGCAGTGTTCCAGTCGTCCTGCAGTTAGTCAGATTTGGGGAGAACTGCGACAGCAGAAGTCGACTAGTAGCTGTAGTTCATTTCATTGGCCGAAACCGGACATTTGGGCCGCTTAGATGCTCCGCAAGTTCACCCGCTTCGATAGTGCTTCGGCAGACTCCCGCCTCTCGCTGTAGCGGTCTGTCAAATATGGCGTTGCATCCCGCGTGAGCCAGGTGAACTTCACCAGTTCCTCCATCACGTCGACCACACGCTCGTAGTACGCGGAAGGCTTCATCCGACCCGCTTCATCAAACTCGGCAAATGCCTTGGCAACCGATGACTGGTTCGGGATAGTCAACATTCGCATCCAGCGTCCCAGCACGCGCATTTGGTTCACGGCGTTGAATGACTGCGACCCGCCACAGACCTGCATCACCGCCAGCGTCTTGCCCTGAGTTGGCCGTACCGCCCCCGCTGTGAGAGGAATCCAGTCAATTTGTGACTTCAGGATGCCGGACAACGCCCCGTGGCGCTCAGGAGAGCACCACACCATGCCCTCGCTCCAAAGCGCCAACTCACGCAGTTCTTGCACCTTGGGGTGGTCGTCTGGCGCTCCATCCGGCAGCGGCAATTCACGTGGGTCAAAGAGCCGTGTTTCGGCACCCATAGCCTGCAACAGCCGAGCTGCCTCTTCAGCCAACAAACGGCTGTACGAGCGTTCGCGCACCGAGCCGTAGAGCAGCAGGATGCGCGGGGGATGTGATGCCCGCGCAGACGGCGCAAGTCGCGCTAGGTCGAGCGGCAGAAATTGAACGGGGTCGAGGTTTGGCAGGTCAGAGGTATCGGTCATATGCATTTCAGAATCAGCCAACGCTCAGGCGTAGCGCGAGAGCAGCGAGGG
Source organism: Comamonas sp. Y33R10-2 (assembly GCF_019355935.1). Classification (NCBI taxonomy): domain Bacteria; kingdom Pseudomonadati; phylum Pseudomonadota; class Betaproteobacteria; order Burkholderiales; family Comamonadaceae; genus Comamonas; species Comamonas sp. Y33R10-2. The sequence continues at coordinate 1,190,479 of NZ_CP079925.1, read as the reverse complement.
TGACGGTAAGTACCGGAATCGCTAGGACGAACCCGACACGGAAGTAGTAGCCCCAGGAAATCTTCGTTCCCTTGCTAGACAGAACGTGAAGCCAAAGCAGCGTCGCTAGGCTGCCGACGGGCGTAATCTTGGGGCCAAGGTCACAGCCAATCACATTGGCGTAGACCATGGCCTCCTTAACCAGACCCGTAGCGCCGGACTGTTCAATGGACAGAGCGCCGACCAGAACGGTGGGCATGTTGTTCATCACTGAGGACAGGCCTGCAGTTAGAAACCCAGTTCCCATCGCAGCGCCCCACACTCCACACTCCGCAAAAACATCGAACGCTCGAGCCAAAGCACTGGTCAAACCTGCATTGCGTAGGCCATAGACCACGAGATACATCCCCAGCGAGAACACCACGATTTGCCAGGGTGCACCCTTCAAGACCTGGATGGTGCAGATAGTTCGGCCCCGTGCCGCAACTGCCAACAGAAGTGCTGCGCAGACCGCCGCCACCGCACTGACTGGTACGCCCAATGGATCCAGACAGAAGAACCCCACTAGCAGCAACGCCAACACAGCCCACCCTGCACGAAAGGTGGCGATGTCCCTAATCGCGGAGCTCGGCTCTTTCAGCCGTTCCAATGCATACGTTTGCGGCAAGTCCTTGCGAAAGTACAGGTACAGCACACTGAGACTGGCGCCCACGGCGGCGAGGTTCACGGGAACCATGACCGATGCGTACTCGTTGAATCCAATGTGGAAGAAGTCGGCAGAAACTATGTTGACCAGGTTGGACACAGCCAGTGGCAAACTGGCGGTGTCAGCAATGAAGCCCGCCGCCATCACGAAGGCCAGCGTGCTTGCTGGCGAGAAGCCCAGCGCCACCAGCATGGCCATCACGATGGGTGTCAGGATGAGTGCAGCCCCATCGTTCGCGAAGACAGCAGAAACAGCGGCGCCAAGCAGCACGATGAAAGCAAAGAGTCGCTTGCCACTCCCGCCACCCCAGCGGGCCACGTGCAGTGCGGACCACTCAAAGAACCCTGCCTCATCAAGCAGCAAGCTGATGACGATGACCGCAACAAAAGTCGCAGTCGCGTTCCACACAATGCCCCATACGACAGCGATGTCCGACCAGTGCACAACGCCTAGAGCAAGGGCCACGAGGGCGCCGATCGACGCGCCCCAGCCGATGCCCAGCCCTCGCGGTTGCCAGATAACTAGAACTAGGGTGCAAACAAAAATCAGGATGGCCGCAAGCATGCGCTGTTCTTCATTTTTGGTGGATGCGGATGGGTGCCCGCATGGGGCATCAACTATTGGATAGGTCGCGGGCTGACTGCTGCAATTTCAGCTTGCCGATGGCTAAGGGCGGCAGATTGATGAAAAGCTCCAGGCGCTGGCGGATGGCAAGCAAGGTCTGACGAAACGCGGCTTCTCGATCTTCGTTTGAACCTTCGACCTCGGAAGGGTCGGCATATCCCCAATGGGCCGTAGCCGGGTGCCCTGGCCAGTATGGGCAAGCTTCGCCGGCAGCGTTGTCACACACAGTAATGACGAGGTCCATGTGTGGTACGTCCGGTGCATCAAACTCATCCCAGCTCTTGCTGCGCAGAATCTCAGTGGAGACTCCAATTTGCTCCAAGGCGGCTATCGCCAGTGGGTTGGGCTGCTGGTTCTCGCGAGGACTACTCCCTGCGGAAAACGCTTTGAAGCGCCCACCTCCGAGATGGTTCAACAGCGCTTCAGCCAGGATGCTTCGGGCGGAGTTGTGTGTGCAAAGGAACAGGACGTTCAGAGGCTTCTCGGAGGTCATGACAGGTAACGTACGTTGTGGGGAAGGCGGTGGATTCAGCAGGACTTGCAGGTCACATCAGCCACTTCGCATGTGGCACCAGCGCAGCAGTTCTGAGTCATGTAGGCCAGAAGACTGTTCATGCGGCCGAAGGAAGCGCGGTAGACCAGATTGCGGCTCGCACGCTCTTGCGTCACCAGCCCCGAATGCGTCAGCTCCTTGAGATGAAACGACAGCGTGGTGTTGGCGGTGTCCAGTGCCTCGGCCATAACGCCAGGCGTCAGTCCGTCTTGGCCTGCGACCACAAGCGCACGGAAGATGCGCAGGCGCAGTGGATGGGCGAGTGCTGCAAGGGAGTTGACGACTTGTGATTCATCCATGGCGTAAATATACGATATTTCAATAAATGTGGAAATATAGAATGAAAATTTTACTATTTAAGTTTTAAAGCCTCATCGTTTTCCTGCGCCACCTAAAAGTAGAGGTTAGGGAAACGCTTGACAAGCTACGCGACCGGCGAAATCCGGCCTAGCGATTCAAATGGACGATGGTGGTTATAGCGATGCAGCCAGTCCTCGCTCATCGAGCGCACTTCCTGCAACGATTCAAAGATATAGCAGCCGAGCACCTCCGTTTTGAGTGGCGCGAAGATTCGAGGAGGCTTCAGCTCATGCGTCGAGACTACCTAAACTGCATTTATGCGACAACGCCATTTAGTCCCGCACTTGGTGAGTCATACGCCAGCTCTCAACCAAGGCGGGTAAGCCCTCCAGATCTTGCAATGCAGTCATACCTTCTAACGGTTTTTGATAAAGACTGATGCAAGAGCCTCCAACCCATATAGCTCTCTCCCGAGGCAGGGCTTTGCGTAAATCACGCAGGCAGTTTTGTACCGCAGCCGCACTATGCACATTACTAAAGCTCAGTGCCACCACATCTACTTCATAGGCTGCGGCTGCTTGCACGATATCGCCCAGCGGGGTTTGGGTGCCTAATGAAATGCAGGTACAACCTTCCAGTGTGAGCAAAGATTCGACCATCAGCAGTCCCAAGCCATGTAACTCTTGCGGCACAGTGGTGAGCAGCACCTTGGGCATTTTTTGCAACCCCGTGTGACGCAGCGTCTCCAAATTACTACGCAAAACATTGGTCATCACCTCGGTATATAGGTGCTCTCCAAAGACTTCAAATCGCCCTTGCGCCCAAGCTTCACCAACGGCTGTTGTTAAAGGGGCCGCAACATCGTGCACAAAAGCAGTCACTCCTTTTCGCATCAGCATGTGCTGCAGCTGATCGCGCAGTTCTGCGGCTTGGTGAGCATCAATGCGCTGTAGCAGGAATTCTAGATTTTCCAGTTCTGTAGATGCAGCCGATATTACTATTTTTGTCTTAGACAAATCTTGAGTCTTGTCTAAGAGATTATTCAGTTCTACATCATCCAAGTGCACGACTTTCCCTGGCCGATGACCCGCATCAAGCAGGCGGCGAATACGCTTCAAGCGCTGAACTTGATCAGGGGGATAACGACGGTCATCGGCAGCATCACGCAGCGGCTTAGGAAAACCATAGCGCTTCTCCCATACTCTAAGAGTGTCTTTGGCGATTCCAGTCTCACGTTCAACAGCCGTGATGGGCAATGCGTCTTGTGATCCTGTGTGTTGTGTAGAAGTCATGTTGCGTATTGAATCAAAAAGGCGCGCCCATCAAACCGTTGACATCGGATGATGGTGATATTTTAAAATTGTCTTAGACAAAAGTATTTTTGTCTACTACATTAGGCATCTGTTCAGATTATTTTCGCTGCAACACCACACGCAAAAAACAAGGTTACCCATGAAAGTCGCTGTAATTGGCTCCGGCATCTCCGGCTTGGCAGCAGCCTATCGCTTGAATACTCATTGCCAAGTGACTCTGTTTGAAGCTGGACCCTACTTTGGCGGGCATACCAACACCCTAGATGTCACCTTGCCTGATGCGCAAGGCCAGGAAGTGACACACGGCGTGGACACCGGATTTTTGGTCTTTAACGAACGCACCTACCCGAAATTGATCGCGCTTTTTGACGAGCTGGACGTTCCCACGACGCGCACTGACATGTCTTTTTCTGCGCAAGTGCCAGATGCCAGCCTGTTGGGCCGCACACTGGAGTGGAATGGCGCTAATTTAGCTACCGTCTTTGCACAGAAAAGCAATCTATTGCGCCCCAAGTTCTGGGGCATGTTGCGTGAAGTTCTGCGTTTCAATCAACTATGCACGCAGATTGCGCAAGCCAATGAAGAACAGACGTTGACCCAGCCTCTGGCGGACTTCTTGCAACAACACGCCTTTAGCAGAAGCTTTCGCGATTGGTACTTTTTACCCATGTTGGGCTGCATCTGGAGCTGCCCTACAGATCAGATGCTGCGCTTTCCGGTTGCCACGATGATTCGCTTTTGCCACAACCATGGCCTCATTCAGGTGAGTAATCGCCCCCAATGGTGGACAGTCGCTGGTGGTGCACGCCAATACGTACACCGAATCGTTAAGACACTGGCAGATGCGCGCTTGAACACCCTCGTGCAACGGATTGAGCGCGATGAATATGGAGCCAACATCTACAGTGCCCAAGGCTGCGAGCGTTTTGATGCCGTAATTTTGGCTGTGCACAGCGACCAAGCATTGCGTTTGCTGGCACAACCATCCGCACAAGAGCAAGCCGTATTGGCGGATATTCATTACCAACCCAATATGGCCGTGCTGCATACCGATGCTTCGGTGATGCCGCAGCGCAAAGCCGCATGGGCCGCGTGGAACTATGAACGGGCGACCTCCACAGCCCGTGAATCCTCTCATGTGTGCTTGCACTACTGGATGAATCAGCTTCAGCCGCTGCCTTTTGCACAGCCTGTTTTTGTCTCTTTAAATCCTGTGCGCGACCTAGATGCATCCAAGGTGATCGCCACGATTGACTATGCGCACCCCGTCTTTAATACGGCAGCTGTGCGCGCGCAGCGTCAGGTCACCTCTTTACAAGGGCAGCAACGGACATGGTTTTGCGGAGCCTGGACGGGTTACGGCTTTCACGAAGATGGTTTGAAATCAGGGTACGCCGCAGCACAAGCTTTGCTGAGCGCAAAACTGCCTGAGCAGGAGACTGTATGAGTACTCCCTCGCACATGCAGACACAATCCCTGGCAGGCACAGTTCAAAGCGTTGGCCCGCTGATTGGTTTTGGCCATGTACACCACACACGCCTGCGCCCCCGCATGCACCGCTTTGTGTACCACACGTTCAACGTGATGCTGCCCATGCGCACACTGCAACTTCACCCACAATCTGCCGGGGTTTTGGCGCTAAACCGCGCTGGCTTTCTAAGTTTTTGGGATGCTGACCATGGCGATGGACGCAGTCCCGAGCAAGGTGGCGCGCTGGCCTGGCTGCAAGAGGTGTTGCTATCTCAAGGCATCACCGATGCCGATGGCCAGATCTGGCTGCAATGCTTTCCCCGTGTGTGGGGTTACAGCTTTAAACCCGTGAGCTTTTGGTATTGCCACCGCAACGATGGCAGTTTGCGCGCCATCGTGGCCGAGGTGAACAACACCTTTGGTGAGCGCCATACCTATGTGCTCGATCACCCGCAGTACGGACGCGGGCTGCAAGCTAGCAAGGCGTTTCATGTGTCACCGTTTTGCGAAGTCGAAGGCTCATACCGCTTTGAATTTAAGCGCTCTGAAGCGCATGGCCTCGGTCAAATTACTGCGCGTGTGGACTATGCCGATGCCCAAGGGCCGCTACTGCTCACGGGTGTCACCACACGCTTGCAGCCACTAACCGCCAGCACGCGCCGGCAAGCGCTTTGGAAATATCCCCTCATGACCTTCGCTGTCATTGCCCGCATTCATTGGCAGGCATTGCGGTTATGGCTCAAGCGCGTGCCATTTCACCGCAAACAGCAGCCGCCCGAGCAATCTGTTACCCGCAGCTCTACGACCCATTGATCACCATGCACCCCACTGCCCCCACCCCAACCACCATGTCCTTACCCACGGATGCACCTTCTGTGGCGCGCACTGGCTTACGCTTGCTGCAAGGCATACGTCATGGCTGCTTGCTGCTGGAGTTGCCGGATGGGCGCCAGTTGCGCTACGGCTCAGGTGATGGCTTGACGGCCTCAGTGCGACTCAAAAACTGGAATGTATTCAATGCAGTGATGCGTTCTGGCGATATCGGGCTGGCCGAAAGCTATATCCAAGAAGATTGGACGACCCCGCATTTGGCCGATTTATTTCGTTTACTGCTGGCCAATCGAGAAGCTCTGGAAGACTTGATATATGGCTCCTGGTGGGGGCGCTTGGCCTATCGCATTCGCCACCTGCTGCGCCGCAATACTAAGGCCAACAGCCGCAAAAACATCCATACCCACTACGACTTGGGCAATAACTTCTACCAGCTGTGGCTAGACCCCAGCATGAACTATTCCTCCGCTTGGTTTGAGGGCAACTTGGAAGGCGAATTGACACAAGCGCAATACGCCAAAGTTCGCCGCGCCCTGCACAGTGCAAACGTGCAGCCAGGTGATCGTGTCTTAGAAATTGGTTGCGGCTGGGGAGCGCTGGCTGAGTTGGCAGCCAAAGAGTACCAAGCCAATGTGGTCGGCGTCACGCTGTCAACCGAGCAACTGACTTATGGCCAGCAACGCATGTCTGATGCCCGTGTTCAGCACTGCGTGGATTTGCGCCTGCAAGACTACCGCGACATCCAAGATGCTCCTTTTGATGCCATCTGCTCCATCGAGATGATTGAAGCCGTAGGTCAAGCCTATTGGCCCACCTATTTCAGCCATGTCCATCGCTTACTCAAACCCGGTGGCAAAGCCTGCATTCAAGCCATTGTGATTGATGACCAATTGTTTGAGCGCTATGTGCAGGGCACGGACTTTATTCAGCAATACATCTTTCCGGGTGGTTGCTTGCCGAGCCCAGCGCGCATCCGCGAAGAGGCTGAGCGTGCAGGACTACGTGTCCAAGAAGAGTTTGCATTTGGCCCAGACTACGCAGAGACACTTCGACGATGGCATCACAGCTTTGTGCAACAACGCGGGCAAATGCTGCTGCAAGGTTTTGATTCACGCTTTTTGCATACGTGGGAGTTTTATCTCGCGTACTGCGAGGCCGCTTTCAACGCAGGCAACATCGACCTCGTGCAGTACACACTGGTGAAGGATTAATCAGGTCATTCAGCGGCTGATCAGCTTAACGCTCATTGCGTTTTCTGTTCAAACCATCGATGTGAATCCAGATCTATAGAGGCATGTTGTATATGCATAAAAGTCGAATTTCATTTCTGAAATCTTCCCTATTGCAACTGAGCCTGACGTGCTTAGGCTTAGTCGCCTCAAGCAGCGGGTTTGCCTCCACAACGGCAGCCACGCCTTCCGCTGTGGTGCAGCAGTTTGCGCAGCCGCCTCGTTTGGCGGGGCATGGGAAAATGCGTTTTTTAGGCCTGCGTATTTACGATGCACGACTGTGGGTGGGGCATGAGTTTGATGCCAATACCTTTGGCAATTACCCCGTGGTGCTTGAGCTGACCTATCACCGAACGTTTACGGGCAAAGCGATTGCAGAGCGGTCTGTCCAAGAAATTGAGCATCAGCGTGCGCTAAGCCCTGATCTAGCTCAGCGCTGGACTGCACAGTTGGCGCAATGGCTGCCCGATGTGAAAGCCGGCGACAAATTGACTGGCGTGTATTTGCCGGGCCAAGGTATGCGTTTGTGGCACGGGGAGCAAGCGCTAGGCCTGGTCGAAGACCCTGAGCTGGCACGCCACTTTTTTGGCATTTGGCTGTCACCTAAAACTTCAGAGCCAAGTCTGCGCAGTGCCTTGCTGGCGGGCTTAAAGCCAAGTACGCCATGAATACGCCTTTGCAGTCGCAATCGCATTTGAATGTACCCGATGCACAGCCCAATGGGCTACCTTGGCGCGGCGGCTTGGCGTATGGCTTGCTTGGCTTTCCACTCGCGTTCGCGGCTCTGCCCTTGTATGTCGTGCTACCCAACTATTACGCCCGCAGCTTTGGCTTGTCGCTTGCCACTGTGGGCGCTTTGATGATGGTGGTGCGGTTGATGGATGCCATTGTTGATCCTTGGCTTGGCCGTGCCAGCGACGCTTTGTTTGCATGCAGTGCACGCGCCGTGCTGTGGGTGGGCGCAGGGGCTGCGCTGCTGCAGTGGTCTGGCATGGCAGGGCTTTTTTTTCCTGCAATGACTAATCAAACGGCATTGGCTGTATGGCTGGTAGCAGGTTTGCTACTGACATGCATTGCACACAGTTTTTTGGTGATTGCACACCAAGCATGGGGGGTGCGTTTAGGGGGCGATGAGTTGTTGCGCAGCCGCATAGTGGCTTGGCGTGAAGGGCTGGGTCTCGCCGGTGTGATTGCCGCATCTGCTTTATCGGTGGTCTGGGGCGCTTATGCCATGCTGGCGGTGTTCGGTTGTGCTTTGCTGCTGGGCTGGAGCTTTTGGTGGCGCGCGCCACAGCCTCTGAAGTTGAGCGTACCGCAGCGATCTGAGAGCGCTTCTTTGTGGCAGCCATTAGTGCAACCCGCATTTCGGCGGCTATTGGCTGTGTTTGTATGCAATGGCATTGCCAGCGCTATCCCCGCTGCATTGATGCTGTTTTTCGCACAAGACCGCTTAAGAGCGAGTGAACAAGCCACCGCCGTTTTCTTGGTGCTGTACTTCATATGCGCAGCTGCATCCATGCCGCTGTGGCTGCGATCGATACGGCGTTTCGGCCTAGTGTGGAGCTGGCTGTTTGGCATGCTTTTGGCCGTGCTCTGCTTTGCGTGGACTGCGAGCTTGGGCTCAGGCCAGATTCAAGCCTTTGCACTGATTTGCGCCTTGACGGGCATCGCTCTGGGCGCAGATTTGGCAATCCCTGGTGCGCTGCTGGCTAAATTGATTGAGCAGCAAGGCGCACAAGGCAGTCATGACGGTGCCTACCTAGGCTGGTGGAACCTTGCTACCAAACTCAATCTTGCCCTCGCCGCCGGTGCAGCCTTGCCCCTGCTGCAATGGCTGGGCTATGCCCCCGGCAGCCACGATGAGCAAGCGCTTCAGCATCTGGCATGGGCTTACGCATTGGTACCTTGCACGCTCAAGCTCATAGCAGCTTGTCTTTTGTATGTGCTGCTCATTCGCCCAGAGCGCGAGTCGAGATTTAACTGGAGGAACGCATCATGACCTTACGTCGCACTTGTTTGTTGGCCGCGCTTGCGGGTACTGCCGCTCTAGTCGGGTGTGCTGGTCCTCAAGTCACAGACTACGCCAAAGAAAAGCCAGTGCTAGAGCTCGATCGTTATTTCAACGGACGCGTGATGGCGCACGGCATTTTCCAAAAGCGCAATGGCGAGGTAGCGCGGCGCTTCACCGTGGTCATGGACTGCCACTGGGAGGGAAATCAAGGTGTGCTCGATGAACATTTCAGCTATGCCGACGGCAGCAAAGAGCGCCGCGTGTGGCGCCTGACTAAACATGCCGATGGTCGCTATACCGGGCGTGCAGATGATGTGGTGGGTGAAGCCACAGGGCAAACATCTGGCAATGCCTTCCGCTGGAACTACACCTTGCGCTTGCCTGTAGACGGCAGCACGTATGAAGTGCAGTTTGATGACTGGATGTTTTTGATCGATGAGCAAGTTCTGCTCAACCGCGCCACGATGAGCAAATTTGGCATTCGCTTGGGCGAGGTTTTGCTGTCCTTTCAGAAGATGTAAAGGAAATACGGATGCCTCTCAACCCTCCCGTCACCGACTGGCAAGGCAAGCGCGTTTGGCTCATTGGCGCCTCTACGGGCATTGGACTGGCACTGGCCAAAGCACTTTATGCGCGAGGCGCACAGGTCATTGTTTCTGCAAGAAACCAAGAGGCGCTACATGAATTTGCAGTGCAGCACGTTGGCTGCCAAGCGCTTGCACTGGATGTGACGGACCGTGAGGCGGTGGCCCATGCAGCTAAGCAACTGCAAGCTGAAGCTCCACTCGATATGGTTTGCTACTGCGCGGGTTACTACAAACCCATGCGCGCAGACAACATCGACTTGAATGAGTTGCTGCGCCACCAGCAAGTCAATTTCACCGGTGCCTTGCACGTGGTATCCGCCGTTGTGCCGGACATGCTTCGCGCCGCGCGCCAAGGCTGCGAAGGAAATCAAGGCTATACACCGCACCTTAGTTTGATCTCTAGCGTTGCCGGCTTGCGTGGGCTGCCACAGAGCTTGGCTTATGGGCCAACCAAAGCGGCACTGATCAACTTGGCGGAGACTTTGTTTCTGGATCTACGCCCTCAGGGGGTGGCCGTGAGTGTGGTCAACCCCGGTTTTGTCGACACCCCGCTGACCGCACAAAATGACTTCCGTATGCCTGCACTGCTGACGCCGGAGCAAGCGGCCGATGCCATGATCAAAGGCTGGCAAAGAGGCGTCTTTGAAATGCATTTCCCACGCCGCTTTACAGGATGGTTGCAACTGCTGCGATTGCTGCCCTACCGTTGGTACTTCCCTTTGATACACCGCATGACCGGTTTGTGACATGACACTATCAAACCTTGCAACGCAGTCCCAGCCCCAGGTGCTCCCTGAAGTTCTAGCTGGTGTACAGCGACTGGTGTCTTTCTATGAGACCCTCAGTCTTGAGCAGTTGGACAAGCTGCCGACTTGCTACGCACCACAAGCCCATTTCAAAGACCCGTTCAACGATGTACAAGGTGTAGACGCGATTCGCCAAATTTTTGCCCATATGTTTACCACCGTGGATGAACCAAAATTTGTAGTCACTGAGCAGCTAGTCCAAGGGCAAAAAGCATTTTTGGCGTGGGAGTTTCACTTTCGTATGCGCCGATGGCGTAAAGGAGTTGCCCAATGCATTCGCGGCGGAACGTTTTTACGACTTGATGCGCAAGGCATGGTGCTAGAGCATCGAGACTATTGGGATGCTGCTGAAGAACTCTACGAAAAGCTGCCCGTGCTAGGCGGTGTGATGCGCTTCTTGCGCCAAGCAGGCGCTGCGCCAAGTCTCTGAAAGTTGCCTGCGAAACAAAGCCACTTACTTGCAGAATGCCCTAGCGAATCATTTTTCATCGCAAAAATGAGATTAGAATACATACCAACGGATCACTCTTAACAAGCCAAGCAGTTTGCTTGGCTTTGCATTTAAGAGAATGATTTAGGAAGGGTGGATGAGTGGCTTAAGTCGCACGCCTGGAAAGCGTGTGTGGGTTAATAGCCCACCGCGGGTTCGAATCCCGCCCCTTCCGCCAAAACACAAAGCCTCGTCTAGAAATAGGCGGGGCTTTTCTGTTTCAACGATGCATACAACTTTCAATGCACAGGCGCAGCAAACCGCTTGCTCACCCTTGAAATTGCGTAATTCACAAGGCAATAAAGCACAGCCACTGCAAGGTAAACAGGCACCAGAGAGTTGTAGTTAGCAACGAGCACCTTTGCGTTTTGCATGAGTTCACCGTAGGTAACAACGTAGCCGAAGGTAGTGTCCTTGACCACGATCACCAGTTGTGCAACCAGCGCCGGGACAATGTAGCGAAGCGCCTGAGGAAACACGACAAAGAAAAAAACTTGGGCCTCAGACATTCCCAGACTGCGTGCCGCATCGGCTTGGCCACGTGGAACAGCGAACACCCCTGCTCGGTAAACCTCAGCGACTATTGCAGCAGTACTCAAGCCAATGGGCAGTGTCAGCATCCAATAAGTGCTCAGCTTTATTCCAGCTGATGGAAGTACCAAAAAGCAAACATAAATCAGCAGCAGCGTCGGCGTACCACGCAAAAATTCAATAAGAGCAATGCTAGGCCAACGCACCAGCCTCTGCCGCGACAAACGACCCAGCAGCAGCACTAGCCCGAATGTCAATGCAATAACGGCCGCCATTGCCGCCGACGCCAGCGTACCGAGCATGCCTTTGACCAGAAATGTCCAAGTCGTTGGCCAAGCAAAAAACTTCCAAAATGGGGCTTCAAGCTGCCCAGCAGAATGAAACCTGAACAGAACACCCAGTACCAGCAAAAACAACACGACGGCAGCGATTGCGCTCACAGTCCTTGTGATGGTTTGAGCCCTAGGACTAGGGGCCACAAACAAAATATCTTCCAAAGATCGACTCATCGCAGTATTCGCACTTTCTTTTCTACTGCCGCGCCAACCCAGGCGATGAGCAGTCCGCTCAACACGTACATAGCAGCAGCCACAGCGAATGCGGCAATACCAGCAGCAGAGTCGGTCGCGATCTTGGAGACAAGAGCAGTAAGCTCCCTGCCCTGAAGCGGCACTTGCGACGCCAGCGAGGTAGAGAGCATCAAGGCGATGATGAGAGATGTCATAGGCTGCACAACCGCACGCAACGCCTGCGGTAAAACAATCGCAACAACCACCTGCATTGGCCGCATACCAAGACTAAGTGCCGCCTCAATTTGGCCACTATCAACCGTGTTGATACCAGCTCGCAAGTAATCTGCTGTGAAAGCGGAGCAGACCAGCATCAAAGTCAGAATGACTGCAAGCTCATAATCGATCAGCACATTGAGATCTGGCAGTGCAAACACAATAAAGATCAGCAATGCCACACTAGGAATATTGCGGAAAGTCTCTACATAGGCACTTAAAGCAAAACGCAGTGGCGGCAAAGGAAGAAGCCGAAGCACCGCCACAACAATGCCCAGCAAGAAGCCGGGCACGAACGAGGCAATCGTGAGCTTCCATGTCAACAAGAGAGCCTGCCAAAAGGCAGGCCCATGATTGCTAAAGAGTTGGAAAATTTCGTCCATCACTCAAGGGTGTGCTGGCGGCTTTGGAACAATGGTGTTTCCCGTACGCTGCCCGATGGAAATGGACCAAAGTTTGGCCCAAGTGCCATCTGCTTCCAGCTTCTTCAAAAAAGCATTAATGAAAGCCACACCGTCCGAGCCCTTAGGCAAGCCAATGCCGTAGGAGTCCTGTGCTCCAAAAGTCTCGCCCGCCAACTTAGCATTGGCAAACCCAAGGCTCAAAGCATTGAGCAGCAAGGTGTAATCAGTCACATAAGCATCCACGCGCCCTTGGCGCAGTGAATCAAGGGATTCTTGATGAGACTGAAATTCTTGCACGACAGCCTTAGGCGCGTACTGTGCAAGTATCGCGGGCCCGGTAGAGCCCGCCTGTGTGGCTACCCTCTTACCTGCTAGGTCGGTATACGACTGAATGGCCTTGTTGTTCCCCTTGACCAACACTGCGGCCTGAGACGTGTAGTAAGGCCCAGCAAACGAGATTTTCTCAGCACGAGCTGGCGTGATGGAATAGGTTGCCAACACCATATCAACCTGATTGTTGATGAGCACTTGTTCGCGTGTGGACGAATTGACCTGCGTAAATTGGTACTTAGCACCATCGCCCAAGATATAGCGCGTGATGAGTTGCGCCAGCCCTATATCAAAGCCTCGAATTTTTCCATCTTTCTCGTTAAGCATTGAAAACAGATTCGACGTTTGCGTGCTGCCCAAACGCAGAGCACCCGCCTGCTTAATCTTGCTAGCCCAAGCGCTCGATGCAATGGTCTGCGCATCGGCAACCGGCCCCTGCACAATCAAGGCATCAAACGCTGCCGCGTTAATGGGCGTGCCTTGCGCAAAAATTGATCCACCAGTGACTGCAGCCAGTGCCACCACAGTAGATTTCAGAATAGATTTGATCATCATGCGACGCTCTTGAGTACGGTGTTACCTAAATCAATATATAGCAGTTATAGGCTTCATCATCTCAACCAGGGCAACACAGCGCCTTCAGCCAAACTTCAACACTTTCCAAAATTCATAGCTAAATTGCTATACAATACGCGTCTTCTAGGGGAGTCGCCAAGTTGGTTAAGGCACCGGATTTTGATTCCGGCATGCGAAGGTTCGAGTCCTTCTTCCCCTGCCAGAACATCTCAAAACCTTGATTGCTTATGCAGTCAAGGTTTTTTGCGTTTAGCAACCCCTTACCTTTTAAGTCTTTACTACTCTAGTTGCTAAGGACTGAGCTTCACCGTCATAAGGTGGTTGCTCACTAAGCCCCCCGACACTACCGAAAGTTGCCCATCAAGAGGCAATGCTTTATAATGCTAAGGTTTGCTGCATGAAACTTGCCTCATGCAGCATGAACGGCAGATCTCACGTTGTCACATGCTCGACTGCGTCAGCCTGAGTGTTTATCTTCGGCAAGAAGCATAAGCCACTCTCAAGCGGCTGACTCACTTGATCCAAGCTCACTCAAGCAGGATCTTTTACATTTTTTCAGTGGATGGAATGGCCCAAGTCTGGGCTTGTGCCACCGCTGACACGATATGCACAAAGAACTAATTACAGAGCGTGTCGGCAACTACATTGTGACTGCCCTCACCAACATAACCCACTCCGGCAAAGTGGCTGCAGCGGTCTCCATCCGCCGTGGCGAATATGACCGGATTTTCAGCTTCATTCGACAGTTTGACACCCCGGATATGGCCAGCAAATATGCACTCGCTGAAGGGCGCTGCATGGTGCTGGAGAACCAGTTGAACTGAGTCTTTCTAAAAAGGAATTGTTTTGGCCAAAGAAGAATTGATTGAGATGCAAGGCAGAGTTGACGAAGTGCTGCCTGATGCCCGTTTTCGTGTAACGCTGGATAACGGCCACCAGTTGATCGCCTACTCCGGCGGCAAAATGCGCAAGCACCGTATTCGCGTGCTGGCAGGTGACAAAGTCACATTGGAAATGTCGCCATACGACCTGAACAAAGGTCGCCTGACTTTCCGTCACATCGAGCGCTCGGGCAGCGGCCAAGCTCCTCAAGGTCAGCAGCGCAAGCGCTAATCAGCGAGCAAGCGATTTGGCTAAGGCCCTCGCCACCAGCTGGACGCCGAAACCTTTACGGTACTCCTCCAGCAGGCCCATTGCCAGATAGGCGGAATTATCCATATGCCATCTAACGAATGCCAGCACAGACTCAGCGGTCTGAGCTGGCATTTTTTTGCTTGTCGTTTGGCAGATTTGCTGCGCATAGCCACTGCATCACTGGCTTAGGTTGATAACAATTTCATAGATCTATCGAATAAATACATTTCTCTTTTGGGCAAATACCGTATCCAATACGCAGCCATGACGCGCCAGCGCGGTGCTTTACATGGATGCCCTCAATTCAACATATGTCTCGCTCTCGTTTTCTTCCTGACAACTTCACACTGGCACTGATTGCCAGCATCATCATCGCCAGCTTGTTACCCGCATCAGGCAAGGCAGCCGAGTATGTCGAGTGGACTACCACCGCGATCGTTAGCCTGCTGTTCTTTCTGCATGGCGCCAAGCTTTCGCGCCAAGCAATTGTGGCGGGCATAGGCCACTGGCGATTGCATGTGTGCATCTTTATCGCCACCTTTGTCATGTTCCCCATTCTGGGACTGGCTCTGCGCCCCCTTCTCTCGCCCTTAGTCACCACCGAGATGTATGTCGGCGTCATCTTTCTTTGCACCCTGCCCGCTACGGTTCAATCCGCTATCGCTTTTACTTCTATCGCGCGCGGCAACGTGCCGGCCGCTATCTGCAGCGCCTCGGCCTCAACCTTGCTGGGCATTCTGGTTACACCCATTCTGGTCAGCCTGCTGCTGAATAAAAATGCTGAAGGTGGCGATGCGCTACGCGCCGTTGGCAAGATCGCGATGACGCTGCTGCTGCCTTTTGTCATCGGCCATTTGCTGCGCCCCTTAATGGCTGGTTTTTTGCAGCGCCGTTCAGCCATCATCAAACTGGTGGATCAGGGCTCAATTTTGTTTGTGGTCTATGCCGCTTTCAGTGCAGCGGTCATCAGCGGTTTGTGGAAGCAGACGCCCATTCCCGCCCTCATCGGCCTAATTGTGCTGTGCTGCGCCTTGCTGGCCGTTGTACTAGCCATTACAACGTTCGGTGCTCGCCACCTAGGCTTTAACAAGGAAGATGAAATCACTTTAGTGTTTTGCGGCTCTAAGAAAAGCATGGTCAGCGGCATCCCTATGGCCAATGTGCTGTTCCCCGCCGCATCGGTCGGTGCGATTGTGCTGCCGCTGATGCTGTTCCATCAGATTCAGTTGATGGTATGCGCCGCACTAGCACAGCGATATGCACAGCGCCCACAAAGTGCCGAAGACAGTACGACACACTGATACTTCTACACACGTCATACAAACAAAAAAGGGACGCTAATCAGCGCCCCTTTTTTCATCAGTTGCTCGCCAACCTCAAGCGAGCAACGTCAATGCCTGATGCTTACGCAGCAGCTCTAGCGATTGTGCATTCACAGACTCCGTCACCACGAGCTGAATTCCAAGTTGTGCGGTAGTGCTGGCCATCGCCTCCAACAAGTGCAAAGCGCCTGGGCTGCGCGCCGATTGCTCTACAAAGCTTGCACCCAGTTTCACGTAACGCAGAGGCAGGGTGTGCAACTGGGCCAGCACCATGGGCTGCTGATCCAGTCGACGCAAGCCCACACCAACACCCATCTGCGCCATGGATTGGCAAAAAGCAGTCATCTCATTCGGGTAGGCCATCAGCCCATGCGCATCTAACTCAAGGCACAACTTCGGAAGTCTCCGCGCCCACTTTGGCGCTTTAAGGACATCATGCAAACGCCCCAGGAAATCTGACTGGACCAGTGACGGCAACGAGATACGTACCACCAGTTCAGCATCCTCTTGCTGCAACCATTTCAGCCCCAACGCAATCGCGTTCAAGTCGCAATCAGCCGACATACCTAAGCGCACAGCGACAGGTAAAAACAGCGACCCCATCAAAGACTCGCCGGCTGCAGTACGCAACGTCAGCGAGGCCTCATAACGCCTTTTTACGCTATCAACTCCCGCAAACAGCATAGGCTGCACAGATAAGGACAGCGCATCCGGCGATTCAAGCGAAGCTATCAGCATCTGACGCCACAAGGTCTCGCCCGCCATATTGGAGACTACTTCCTCATCCCCATAGGCCACATATTCAACTTCAGACTGACCCGAGCTTTCGGCCCGCATCACGCCATAGTCCAGCCGCGAAAGCACACCAGCAACCGAGCTTGAAGCCGTGTAATCTGTCAGCGCAAAGCTCCAACGACACCAGTGGCCGCCACTCAAAGTCAAGCGCATTGACTGCAGCACTTGGCGCACCTCCAGCACTAATGACATGGCCTGTGGCCCTGCCAACACAGGCATCAGCACGACAAAATCTGCGCCATTGAGACGGGCCAATTGCGGGCTGTAATCTGGGTGCCCCTTGAGTACTTGGTTGACACGCTCGCCCACCGACTTCAGCCAAGCATCCGCGGTAGCACGCGTCATTTGGGCATTCAATGCCAGCAGATCACGCTGACGAAACAGCATCACATAGCCATGTGCAGCCTCGGGATCCAATCCAGCAAGTGCACGATGCAGTTCATTGACGAAGTATTTGCGGTTTGGCAGCAACGTCACAGGGTCGCGATTTACTTCTAGCTCTAACGACTCAATCCGCGTCATTTGCTCAAGCGCGGTTGCCTGCACACGCTCTCGCGTATCAGCAATGGCACTTAGCACCGGTAGCAGCTCTGCCACAGTCGTTCTCGCCAGCGGCAGCAGCGCACCACGCTGGCCTGACTGGCGACCAATCGACTGCACCCGCGCAGAAACCTCTTGCTGCAACACTGCGCGAAACCACTTGAGCAAAAACACCACAAACAGCGCCCAAGCCAGCCCCGCCACCACCACCACTCCCGTCATGCGCACACTGCTACCCCACAGGGCTAGACGTGCATAACTATCGTCAACCTCCAGCGTCAACTGACCCACCTGCTTCCAGCCATCACTGACCACGCGCTGCACCTGCGGTGTATTCAATGGAAGCAAGTCAGAAAACCACTTAGGTGCCCGCCTACTTGTATGCTCAGCGGGCGCTTCTGCTGCCAAACCACGCTTGCGCTCGAACAAGGTTTGGCCCTCGGGGGAAGTCAGCGCAATACGCCTAAACTGCCCACCATCGTACAAAGCCATCATTAGCAGCTCTTGTGTGACTGGGTCTTGGTTTGCGGGTTGCGACAGTGACAAGGCCAGCGAAGACACCGCGTTCTCCCCCTCGGACTGCAACTGCCCATCCAAGTACTCACGCGCGGCATCAATGCTGAAAGCCAGCGTACCCATCAAAATGGCCGCAATAGCCACCGTCACACTAATCAAAAGTTGTTTTAACAACGACATCTTCCGGCCTCATCTTTGCCATGAATTTCAAAATTGACTCGAAGCCTCATGGCAAAAAACCTTCCTGCTTCATTCGCACCAGCAAATCCCGCCAGCGCGTAATGCGATCCACGGACGAAGGCTGCGCCCCCGCCACATAAACACCTTGAGCGTTAAAACTAAATACAGGCGTCAAGTCCTTGCGCTGACTGGCTGGTAGCAAAAAATTCACCATGCTGTCGAGCACCAAAGGCTCGGCCACCGGTGTTTCGTAGTAGCCCAGCACCATGTGCGCAATACTCTGAGTGCTGCCCACCCCACCCATACGCGCACGCACATAGATCAGCCGCAGTTTTTCAAGCGGTACCCCCAGGCGCAGCAAAGAGAAATACTTGCCAACCACAAAGTCTTCACAATCGCCCGCCCCTTTGCCCAGCGTCTCTAGCGGAGTCGCCCAGTAATCAGGCTGCGACCACAGCACAGCATCCTCGGTATGAACTACCGCTCGATTCCAAAATTCATTGATGCCAGACAACTGCTGCTGCAATGCCTTGCCTTGCTGAGCCTGCAGCATGGCTAGCCACTCGCTCAAAGCCTTTGCACCCGCAGCTCCGTAGCGAGACTGCATGGTTTGCTGCAGGCGAGTGGCGTCGAAATCTAGAGCAATCGCACCTGGCCCATCTTTAAAAGCCCAGACACCCAACGCTGCCGAACCCAAAACAAGCATCCCTCTGCGCGAAAAACGCAGCGGCCGCCCCACAAACGCAGGGGACGAAAGGCTAAGACTGGGTGAAGTGCTCAATCGAGTTGTAAATCAGCAAAGCACTCAAAGCAAAACTTACATCGAGTGCTTTTATATATTGTGTTTAGCGCTATGAATTTTGAAGACTCGATGAGAACGCAATCAAGATTCAATGCTCACAAATGTAACAAATCATGCAAGCTCTGCAAATGAACAACCATACCGAACTCTGTGAGGTCAGGCAGAAAACTTAATATTTCAAAAGTTCTGCCTGAATTCGATCTTGCTCGCTTATCAGCTGTGATCAATCTTGAGCTTACCTTGATCAATCAGCTGCTTGATCATCGCGTTCTGGTCATGGCTCATGCCCACCAGATCCGAGCCCTCAACCAAGATCTTCTGGTTGATGCCATTACCATAAGCATCGAGTACGCCAGTCGTCGATACCTTGATCACCGTATCGATGGTCTTGCCATCGGCTTCGGTACGGGTTTCGAGGTGCAGGAACTTACTCAGATCACTCGAAGCCTCTTCACCTTGCAGCAGATCGGCCAGAGCAAGCGCATCGTTACCCGAAGCACCAAAGTTCTTCACTACATCGGTGACCGGACGCTCTACCGTACCCTCATCACCCTGGTGCCAGACGAACAAGTCGTCTTCGGCCGTACCCAGCAGCAAGTCGCCGGACGGCGTGCTGTGCACTTCATGGCTGCCGGTATCGGTACTCAACAAGGTCATGCGCGAAGCAGCCAGCGCCGATGTCTCATCTAGAGAGTCGAGTATGTCGTTAGATGTGAGCAAGCCTGTGACAGCCGTGCTGCTTAAGGCAATAGTGTCCGAACTGGGAACGATGGCAATGAAGTCATCGAACGTCACCGAAGCATTCGTGTCGTTACTGTTGCCCTCATGCACCGTCAAGAAAATACGATACGTCGCATTCTTTTCGAGCGCCGTCGTGGTGAAGATGCCCGTACCTGTAATGACACCACCAGAAACAGGAGACCAAGTTACCCCGTCATTGGTGCTCTCGTAGAGCGTCCAAGTCACAGAATCGTCGCGGTGACCGGCATTGCTGAAGCCTGTCACCATGAACTGCAGCGTGGTCCCCTTCACGACCGAGGTGTAGGTCGGCGTCACCGCCTTAGCATCACCGTTCGCTCGACCGTTGTTGTCCGTCAGCACCAAGCCGCCGTCATTAGCAATGCCATCCGATCTCGAGCCATTGATGCGACTGAGCAGCCATTTGTCTTTATCGCTGCTCAGTGTGTTCGTGTTCGACAGATCGGAGTTGCTCTTGTAGACGCGAGTGCTGTCTGAGTTGTCGAGCGCCCAGGCATTCTTTTCATCGCTATTGAAAGTCGCCAGCTTTGCGATGGTAAAGCTCGCACTCCCCTCTGCCGTGCTGCTTCCATCGGCAGCAACCGCAACGACCTTGACCTCATGGACTTGCACATTTTCAGGAACGGTCATATTCAGACCAGTGATGGTGACAGCCTTGGTAACGGGATGAATGCTCACCGAGTAACTGCCGTTGCTGGCCAATGGCAAGGACCAGTGCGTCGCATCAATCTGGGTTCCAGCAGACAGGGTCACACCCTTTGGCACTTCCACAGTCACTTTCGTAATCGTCTCGGAATAATCCAGATCCTGAGGTGTGGCTGTAATCGTTACAGGATAAGTAGTCGCCGTTTTATAAGTCACTTTGTGAATCAGGTAGTCGTCATCCTTACGAGGGGCATCAAACACAATCTGGCTAATCGTGTTTCCTGCTGGAACTTCTAGCTTGAACGCTGTCTCCACCAGATCAGTGCCACCCTTGACGAATCCATATAAGCCGCCCGCTACCTTAGTCCCGTCTGCGTTATATCCCAGAGCAACGGGTTTTTTCGCTTGGTCAAACATTTGATAACGAGCCCATTCATTCGAAGCCAACCACGCGAACTGAACCGTGATTGCTGTTACTGGTGTATTGAACTCAATCACCAGAGACTCAGACTTACCCGAATTAGAGGCACGACCAATTTCTTTTTCGTCACCAGACGCATCACCAGTCACACCAAAACCATCTTGCTTCGAGTCCTTCTTGATACTGACAGTGCTTGCCGTGCCATTAGCATTAAAAGCTTTCACCGTATGGTTCACATCGGACGAGTTCACGTTGGCATTCGTAATTGATGTCGTAATGGGCATCGATCCATTTCCCACATTCACCTTAACAACGGGAGTATCCGCCACTGGCGTTACAACAATATTCAGCGTACTCGATGCACCAGTGCTGTTGGTATAGCTAATGCTTGGAACCGTGCCGCTCCAATCCTTAGTGGGATTGAAGGTGTAGCTGCCATCTGCTTCCAAATTGATGCTACCAACCACTTTGGAGCCAATCATCACACCAACAGGAGAGCCATCCGGCTTATAAAGAGTAGAGCCACCATTGATCGTGAAGCCGGTCACCGTCATAGCACCAACAACATAGCCCTCATCGTTGGTCAATACATTTCCTAAGACTGAGGTGTCTTCGTTTGTTGTCTCGCTATCAGCTGTTGCGTCATTAACGCCATTGATGGTGAAGGTGATGGTCTTGGCGTCCGTGTCGCCATCCTTGTCCGTCAGCGTGTAGCCCAGCGAGACGCTGATGCTGTCGCCGGTTTTAAGGGCCTGCGTGGCGGGCTTGCTGCTGTCCAGCACGAACTCCCATGTGCCATTTTTGTTGGACGTCAGCGTTCCGTAGTCGCTGAGGCTGACGGTGGCGGCACCGAGCTTGGCGACCGCTGCACCCCATGTAACGGCATCGGTAGCAGCCTTGCCGTCCGCACCAAAGCTGTTGCCGGTATGGCTGGTGACGTCGCCGCCGAGGCGGCTGCTGGTGTTGTCTTCGGTCAGTGTGCCGGCCGTGATGTCTTGGGCCACAGGCATGTCGTCGACGATGGTGATGACGATATTGCCTGCAGCAGTGCTGCCGCCATTGCCGGTGACGGTCACTGCAATGCTGTCGCTCAGGGTGTTGTTGCCCTGGCCATTCGCATGCGTTTGCGCCGCCTTGAGGGTGTACTCATAGGTCAGCGTGCCGCTCTTGCCGTCAGCGCCCGGGGCGTAGGCGGTGATCTTGAGAGTGCCTTCTCCGGTGTCCACGGTAGCGAGCTTGCTCACATCTTTGAGCTGCTCCACGGTGTAGGTCACATTGCCCAGCTGGATGCTGGCCACGCCGTCGGTGGCGCTGACTTGCACGCTGCCGGTGGTGATTTCTGTCTTGTCGTTGACCGAGCTCAGGCCTGCTTCGTAGACCTTGCCTGCATCCTCTCCCACGCCAGGCACGGGCGTGACGCTGGAGGTGTCGTCTGCACCCAGAATGGTGAAGGTGATGGCCTTGGTGGCCGTATCGCCATCCTTGTCCGTCAGCGTGTAGCTCAGCGAGACGCTGATGCTGTCGCCGGTTTTAAGGGCCTGCGTGGCGGGCTTGGTGCTGTCCAGCACGAACTCCCATGTGCCATTTTTGTTGGACGTCAGCGTTCCGTAGTCGCTGAGGCTGACGGTGGCGGCACCGAGCTTGGCGACCGCTGTATCCCATGTGACGGCATCGGTGGCGGCCTTGCCGTCCGCACCGAAGCTGTTGCCGGTGTGGCTGGTGACGTCGCCGCTGAGGCGGCTGCTGGTGTTGTCTTCGGTCAGTGTGCCGGCCGTGATGTCTTGGGCCACAGGCATGTCGTCGACGATGGTGATGACGATATTGCCTGCAGCAGTGCTGCCGCCATTGCCGGTGACGGTCACTGCAATGCTGTCGCTCAGGGTGTTGTTGCCCTGGCCATTCGCATGCGTTTGCGCCGCCTTGAGGGTGTACTCATAGGTCAGCGTGCCGCTCTTGCCGTCAGCGCCCGGGGCGTAGGCGGTGATCTTGAGAGTGCCTTCTCCGGTGTCCACGGTAGCGAGCTTGCTCACATCTTTGAGCTGCTCCACGGTGTAGGTCACATTGCCCAGCTGGATGCTGGCCACGCCGTCGGTGGCGCTGACTTGCACGCTGCCGGTGGTGATTTCTGTCTTGTCGTTGACCGAGCTCAGGCCTGCTTCGTAGACCTTGCCTGCATCCTCTCCCACGCCAGGCACGGGCGTGACGCTGGAGGTGTCGTCTGCACCCAGAATGGTGAAGGTGATGGCCTTGGTGGCCGTATCGCCATCCTTGTCCGTCAGCGTGTAGCTCAGCGAGACGCTGATGCTGTCGCCGGTTTTAAGGGCCTGCGTGGCGGGCTTGGTGCTGTCCAGCACGAACTCCCATGTGCCATTTTTGTTGGACGTCAGCGTTCCGTAGTCGCTGAGGCTGACGGTGGCGGCACCGAGCTTGGCGACCGCTGTATCCCATGTGACGGCATCGGTGGCGGCCTTGCCGTCCGCACCGAAGCTGTTGCCGGTGTGGCTGGTGACGTCGCCGCTGAGGCGGCTGCTGGTGTTGTCTTCGGTCAGTGTGCCGGCCGTGATGTCTTGGGCCACAGGCATGTCGTCGACGATGGTGATGACGATATTGCCTGCAGCAGTGCTGCCGCCATTGCCGGTGACGGTCACTGCAATGCTGTCGCTCAGGGTGTTGTTGCCCTGGCCATTCGCATGCGTTTGCGCCGCCTTGAGGGTGTACTCATAGGTCAGCGTGCCGCTCTTGCCGTCAGCGCCCGGGGCGTAGGCGGTGATCTTGAGAGTGCCTTCTCCGGTGTCCACGGTAGCGAGCTTGCTCACATCTTTGAGCTGCTCCACGGTGTAGGTCAGATTGCCCAGCTGGATGCTGGCCACGCCGTCGGTGGCGCTGACTTGCACGCTGCCGGTGGTGATTTCTGTCTTGTCATTCACCGAGCTCAGGCCTGCTTCGTAGACCTTGCCTGCATCCTCTCCCACGCCAGGCACGGGCGTGACGCTGGAGGTGTCGTCTGCACCCAGGATGGTGAAGGTGATGGCCTTGGTGGCCGTATCGCCATCCTTGTCCGTCAGCGTGTAGCTCAGCGAGACGCTGATGCTGTCGCCGGTTTTAAGGGCCTGCGTGGCGGGCTTGCTGCTGTCCAGCACGAACTCCCATGTGCCATTTTTGTTGGACGTCAGCGTTCCGTAGTCGCTGAGGCTGACGGTGGCGGCACCGAGCTTGGCGACCGCTGCACCCCATGTAACGGCATCGGTAGCAGCCTTGCCGTCCGCACCAAAGCTGTTGCCGGTATGGCTGGTGACGTCGCCGCCGAGGCGGCTGCTGGTGTTGTCTTCGGTCAGTGTGCCGGCCGTGATGTCTTGGGCCACAGGCATGTCGTCGACGATGGTGATGACGATATTGCCTGCAGCAGTGCTGCCGCCATTGCCGGTGACGGTCACTGCAATGCTGTCGCTCAGGGTGTTGTTGCCCTGGCCATTCGCATGCGTTTGCGCCGCCTTGAGGGTGTACTCATAGGTCAGCGTGCCGCTCTTGCCGTCAGCGCCCGGGGCGTAGGCGGTGATCTTGAGAGTGCCTTCTCCGGTGTCCACGGTAGCGAGCTTGCTCACATCTTTGAGCTGCTCCACGGTGTAGGTCACATTGCCCAGCTGGATGCTGGCCACGCCGTCGGTGGCGCTGACTTGCACGCTGCCGGTGGTGATTTCTGTCTTGTCGTTGACCGAGCTCAGGCCTGCTTCGTAGACCTTGCCTGCATCCTCTCCCACGCCAGGCACGGGCGTGACGCTGGAGGTGTCGTCTGCACCCAGAATGGTGAAGGTGATGGCCTTGGTGGCCGTATCGCCATCCTTGTCCGTCAGCGTGTAGCTCAGCGAGACGCTGATGCTGTCGCCGGTTTTAAGGGCCTGCGTGGCGGGCTTGCTGCTGTCCAGCACGAACTCCCATGTGCCATTTTTGTTGGACGTCAGCGTTCCGTAGTCGCTGAGGCTGACGGTGGCGGCACCGAGCTTGGCGACCGCTGTATCCCATGTGACGGCATCGGTGGCGGCCTTTCCGTCCGCACCGAAGCTGTTGCCGGTGTGGCTGGTGACGTCGCCGCTGAGGCGGCTGCTGGTGTTGTCTTCGGTCAGTGTGCCGGCCGTGATGTCTTGGGCCACAGGCATGTCGTCGACGATGGTGATGACGATATTGCCTGCAGCAGTGCTGCCGCCATTGCCGGTGACGGTCACTGCAATGCTGTCGCTCAGGGTGTTGTTGCCCTGGCCATTCGCATGCGTTTGCGCCGCCTTGAGGGTGTACTCATAGGTCAGCGTGCCGCTCTTGCCGTCAGCGCCCGGGGCGTAGGCGGTGATCTTGAGAGTGCCTTCTCCGGTGTCCACGGTAGCGAGCTTGCTCACATCTTTGAGCTGCTCCACGGTGTAGGTCACATTGCCCAGCTGGATGCTGGCCACGCCGTCGGTGGCGCTGACTTGCACGCTGCCGGTGGTGATTTCTGTCTTGTCATTCACCGAGCTCAGGCCTGCTTCGTAGACCTTGCCTGCATCCTCTCCCACGCCAGGCACGGGCGTGACGCTGGAGGTGTCGTCTGCACCCAGGATGGTGAAGGTGATGGCCTTGGTGGCCGTATCGCCATCCTTGTCCGTCAGCGTGTAGCTCAGCGAGACGCTGATGCTGTCGCCGGTTTTAAGGGCCTGCGTGGCGGGCTTGCTGCTGTCCAGCACGAACTCCCATGTGCCATTTTTGTTGGACGTCAGCGTTCCGTAGTCGCTGAGGCTGACGGTGGCGGCACCGAGCTTGGCGACCGCTGCACCCCATGTAACGGCATCGGTAGCAGCCTTGCCGTCCGCACCAAAGCTGTTGCCGGTATGGCTGGTGACGTCGCCGCCGAGGCGGCTGCTGGTGTTGTCTTCGGTCAGTGTGCCGGCCGTGATGTCTTGGGCCACAGGCATGTCGTCGACGATGGTGATGACGATATTGCCTGCAGCAGTGCTGCCGCCATTGCCGGTGACGGTCACTGCAATGCTGTCGCTCAGGGTGTTGTTGCCCTGGCCATTCGCATGCGTTTGCGCCGCCTTGAGGGTGTACTCATAGGTCAGCGTGCCGCTCTTGCCGTCAGCGCCCGGGGCGTAGGCGGTGATCTTGAGAGTGCCTTCTCCGGTGTCCACGGTAGCGAGCTTGCTCACATCTTTGAGCTGCTCCACGGTGTAGGTCACATTGCCCAGCTGGATGCTGGCCACGCCGTCGGTGGCGCTGACTTGCACGCTGCCGGTGGTGATTTCTGTCTTGTCGTTGACCGAGCTCAGGCCTGCTTCGTAGACCTTGCCTGCATCCTCTCCCACGCCAGGCACGGGCGTGACGCTGGAGGTGTCGTCTGCACCCAGAATGGTGAAGGTGATGGCCTTGGTGGCCGTATCGCCATCCTTGTCCGTCAGCGTGTAGCTCAGCGAGACGCTGATGCTGTCGCCGGTTTTAAGGGCCTGCGTGGCGGGCTTGCTGCTGTCCAGCACGAACTCCCATGTGCCATTTTTGTTGGACGTCAGCGTTCCGTAGTCGCTGAGGCTGACGGTGGCGGCACCGAGCTTGGCGACCGCTGTATCCCATGTGACGGCATCGGTGGCGGCCTTTCCGTCCGCACCGAAGCTGTTGCCGGTGTGGCTGGTGACGTCGCCGCTGAGGCGGCTGCTGGTGTTGTCTTCGGTCAGTGTGCCGGCCGTGATGTCTTGGGCCACAGGCATGTCGTCGACGATGGTGATGACGATATTGCCTGCAGCAGTGCTGCCGCCATTGCCGGTGACGGTCACTGCAATGCTGTCGCTCAGGGTGTTGTTGCCCTGGCCATTCGCATGCGTTTGCGCCGCCTTGAGGGTGTACTCATAGGTCAGCGTGCCGCTCTTGCCGTCAGCGCCCGGGGCGTAGGCGGTGATCTTGAGAGTGCCTTCTCCGGTGTCCACGGTAGCGAGCTTGCTCACATCTTTGAGCTGCTCCACGGTGTAGGTCACATTGCCCAGCTGGATGCTGGCCACGCCGTCGGTGGCGCTAACAGTCACCGAACCTGAGGTGGTATTGCTACCGTCCTTGGCTACCAAGCCTTCTTCAAAGACACGGCCTGCTTCTTGATCGGCTTTAACCTCTGCCCAGTCAGCTGTGCCAGTAACGATCACAACAATCGTTTTGGTATCGGTGCCGCCATGTCCGTCATCAACGGTGGCGTCAAAGCGCTCTTCCCGCTGTTCGCCCTCAGGCAACGCCTGCACTGCTGGATTATCGTTATCCAGCGTATAGGTCCACTTGCCATTGCCATCAATTACCAAATTACCAAAGCTGCCCTGACCACCGTTGTTAACACTCCAAGTGTGAGTGTCAGAGGTATCTACATCAGTTTCCGTTAACTGACCACTCGCCGTGAGTTGCGCATCTTCCGTAACGCTTCCTGTCACCTCGCCAGCCATGGCCGGGTTGTCGTTCATGCCCACCACAGTGATGGTAAGGGTACTGGACGAGGTGCTACCCGCTGCATCGGTCACCGTGTAGGTGTAGGTTTCAGACAGTGTTTCGCCAACGGCCAGCGATTGCACGGACTGTAGGCTGTTGTCGAGCACGTAGCTATAGCTGCCATCCGTGTTGAGCGAGACCACGCCGTATTGACCCTGAGCCGAACCCACGAGCACAGTACTGTGCTGCGCCAGCGTGCCCTGACCGAGTTGATCGTTGCCAAGTACATTGCCGCGCAAAGGAGCCGCATCGTCTTCAAAAATACGACCTTGATCAGCTTGTGCCAGAGGATTGGCAGCAGGGGCAAGAGGGGGTGCAGGAGGAGGAGCCTGCTGCTCATCGACCATGACACCTGAAGAAATACGTTCTTGAGTCTGAGCACCTGCTGGACGTGGATAAGCCAGCGCAATCGGTGACACCGCTTCAATAATGCTTGCCAAACGCACAAAGGTGCTGCCGCCTTCGCTGCCGCCACTCAAGCCAGCGGCTGTGGGGTCGATGTTTTCAAAGGGGTCTTGACCGTTGTTGATGGCAGCGATGATCTGATCGATCTCGGCGTTGGCGGGATTGGCGATAGCCGCTTCTGTTGGCAGAGGTGGCTGGACCAAATCGGCCGTGAGTTGCACATTCTGGTTCTCGCCGACGATCAGCAGGGGCTGACCGTCTGCCTGCAGCTGCACAGTGCTACCGGAGGCCGTGACGA
The DNA here is from genome assembly GCF_019355935.1 of Comamonas sp. Y33R10-2. Taxonomy (NCBI): domain Bacteria; kingdom Pseudomonadati; phylum Pseudomonadota; class Betaproteobacteria; order Burkholderiales; family Comamonadaceae; genus Comamonas; species Comamonas sp. Y33R10-2. Next base: position 1,162,654 of record NZ_CP079925.1, on the reverse strand, counting down.
TCTGGGCATCAGCGGGGATGCGCATGCCTTCATGGATGACCGTGAGATTACCGTCACTGCCACGGATCCACGCCTGACCGGTGAGCTTGGTAACGAGAATAGTCTGTGCCGCCATGGTGATCTGCCTCTTTGATGAATTAGGTTGCGGGGGCGTGCATAGACAACCCTCCAATATTTCTGACGAGATAGTAGGAGTTAGCCTACTTAGCCGCTATTGGCGTCAAAGCCAATACAGCCCGATTTCTGCACTATTGGTTCGATTGAGATCTACCAAAAACCTAAGGCCCGCAAATGCGGGCCTTAGGTTTTGTAGAAGTTTTCACTTCTATATTGATAGCTAAAAGTCTTTATATACAAATGACCGCAAGCACTTTTAATTGAAAATCAACATTAAGCCAGTTGTTTGCGGCCAATGCCGTGAACTTTGAGCGTCAGCATCAAGCGGTCCTGCACCTGCAGCTTTTCAAACACAGCTGACAGATGTGCGCGCACCGTACGTTCACTGATCGACATACGCTCGGCAATTTCAGCGTTGCTGTCGCCCAGCGATGCGTATTTCGCCACTTCTTGCTCACGGGCCGAAAGAGCGCTAGCCCAATCCACATCGGCCACGGGTAATCGGGCATCCACATCGCGCAGCAAACGCTGCATGAGTGAGCGGCCCAGCCAGATATTGCCGCCAGCCATGCTCTGCAACATGCGGGACAAGACTTCTGCACTTGACTGCGCATGGGCGTAGCCACAAGCGCCGCGTGACAACAACTGGCGCCCCTCTTCATCGCCGGGGCGGTTGCTTAGCACCAGCACCTGCAGGCCTTGCAGCAACTCCACCCAGCGGGCATCGCTGTTTGCAGGCAACTGGGGCAAAGCTGCGTCTAAAACAACGAGGCTGCGGCCTTGCTGCTTCCAGCGCTGCATATCAGCCAGACTTTGGCCGCGCGCAGGCATCCACTGGGGTCCTGCGATTTGCTGCCAGCCTTGCCACAAGGTGGCATCCTGAGTCAGTAACAAAACAGGCAATGTGCTCATACCGCTCCCTTTGATTTGTTGTTCCATGAGAGCTAGCGCTCAGTCAAGGCGTTGGACTTGGCGCGCAAAATGGGCTTGAGCAGGTACTGCATCAGCGTGCGCTTGCCAGTGAGGATGTGCACTTCCGCTTGCATGCCGGGAATGATGGGGCGGGAGTTATCGCCCACATGCGCTTTCTCGGTGCGAACTTTGACGACATAAAAGGAGTTGCCCTTCTCGTCCGTCACCGTATTGGCACCAATTTGCTCAAGCTTGCCTTGCAGGCCGCCGTAAATGGCAAAGTCGTATGCGGTGAACTTCACCTCAGCGCCTTGACCAGAATGCAAAAAGCCTATGTCGCGCGGGTTGACTTGCACTTCCATCAGCAAGGAGTCATCTAACGGCACGATATCCAGAATGTCTTTGCCGGGCTGCACCACGCCGCCAACGGTGTTGGCCATCAAGGTGTTGACCGTGCCGCGTACGGGAGAGCGCACCTCGGCAAGCTTGACGCGGTCTTCCAGCGCGACCTTGCCCTGCTCCAAGGTGCCCAGCTTGCCCTGCACTTCAGACAACTCGGCCCGGGACTGGTTGCGGATGGTTAATTCAGACTCTTGAATCTTGCGCTCAGCCTCTTGAATCGCAGCCTGAATACGGCCTACTTGCGCGCCGGCGGCTCGGGCCTCACCGCAAAAACGTCCCACATCACGCTGCAGTCTGAGCAAATCCACCTCAGACACTGCACCACTCTTGAGCAAGGGGCGCGTGACGGACAATTCTTCCGAAGTCAAACTACAGCTAGACGATGCTTGGTCTCTGTTGGCCTGCGTTTCACGCAGCTCTTGCTGGCGTTGGCGCAGTTGGTCGCGTGCAATATTGACGTTGGTGTTCAGCTCCTGAGAACGGCTCTCCCACATGCGCCGCTCCATCTCCACGAGCTGAGGCGCTGCTGCCATCACATCTTCAGGCACTTTAAAAGTCTCGCCCGAAGCCAAAGCCTGCAAGCGCGCAGCCTTGGCCTTTAGAGCCAGTAGCTCAGCCTTGTTCTCACCCAGAGATGAGCCATAGCGAGTGGGGTCGATACGCAAAATAACCTGGCCTTTTTCGACATGCTCTCCGGGGTGTACCAAAATTTCTTTGACGATACCGCCATCCAGACTCTGCACCACCTGCACCTGGCGCGAAGGAACAACCTTGCCCTGGCCGCGCACCACTTCGTCGATAGAGCCAAAGCTCGCCCAAACCACCAGAACCAATACCGTCGCCAACGATCCCCAAATCAAGAGGCGCGAGCCCCGCGCCTGCTGCTGGCCAGCTGCCCATTGGGCATCCGCCTTCAAATCATCGGGCTGGTGTGTGGCCACGCCTTCGTTGCCATCCAGCAGCCAGCTCTGCGCCCTAGCCATCATCACTTTCAAGCGTGAAGGATTTTGTTTTTTCACTTCTGACTCACTCATACACGCGCTCCTGCTCCGCCAATGCGGCCTTGCTTGAGTGCGTCAATAACATGCTCCTTGGCACCATCAGCAACGATTTTTCCGTTATCAATAACGATGAGTCGGTCAACCAGCGTCAGCAATGCCGTTCTGTGCGTGACCAGCAGTACGGTCTTACCAGCTGATGCCTCTTGCAAGCGGCGCTTGAGCTGGGCTTCACTTTGGTTGTCCAGATTGCTGCTGGGTTCATCGAGCAGCAGCATGGCAGGGTCATTGATCAAAGCGCGGGCCATGGCAATCGACTGGCGCTGACCACCCGACAAAGACTCACCACGCTCGCCCACCAGCATGTCGTAGCCCTTGGGGTGGTTGGCCACAAACTCATCGACCCCTGCAACGCGGGCCGCGCGCAGCATATCCGCCTCGCCAGCAAACGGTGCACCTATCAGCAGGTTTTGCTTGAGGCTGCCGTAAAACAGCATGGGGTCTTGCTGCACATGGCCAATGGCACGGCGCAGGTCTACCGGGTCAATCTGGCGCACATCTACGCCGTCAATCAACACCGCGCCTTCGGTGGGCTGGTACAGGCCCAGCACCAGCTTTTCCATCGTCGTCTTGCCAGAGCCGATGCGGCCAATAATGCCCACGCGCTCGCCGGCGCGCACGCTAAAGCTCACGCCACTCAAGCTGGCCTGGTCGCTGCCCGGATAGGCAAAGCTCACGTTGCGAAACTCAATTGCGCCGCGCAAATCGGGGCGAGAGACGAACTCGCGGTCTGCAGGGTGCTCCACCGGCATCTTCATGTAGTTGTCGATAGAGTTAAGCGATGTGCGCGCATTGTGGTACTGCATCATCAGCCCCGCCACCTGACCAAAGGGCGCGAGGCAGCGCCCCGCAATCATGGATGCAGCAATGATGCCGCCCATAGAAATAGCCGACTCTTGCACCAAATACACGCCAATCACCACCACCGCAACACTGACCAGTTGCTGCAATGTCTGCACAAAGTTCACCGTACCGGATGAGATGAACTTGATCTTGCCGCCCATATGGGCGATGTATTGCGTAGAAGACTCCCACAATCGCTGCACACCGCTTTGCGCGTTCAAAGTCTTGATGGCTTCAAGATTCGTCAGTGACTCCACCAGCATGGCATTGCGCTGGGACGAGGCCTGAAAAGTCTTGAGTGTCAGCGCTTCCATGCGCGCCTGCGCCCAGAAAGACACCAACAAAATCGCGCCAATCGCTATTACCGGCGGGATCAGCATCCACGGCGAAACCCAAGCAATAGCTAGCAAAAACAAAAGCACGAAAGGCAAGTCGACCAAGGTGGTCAGGCTTGCAGAGGCAATAAAGTCGCGCACCGATTCAAACGAGCGCAGATTGGCCGCGAACGATCCCACAGACGCTGGGCGGCTTTCCATGCGCAAGTCCAGCACGCGCTCCATGATCTGGGCGGAGAGTTTGACATCGACCCGCTTGCTCGCAGCATCCACCACATAGGCACGCGCCGTCGTCAGCACAAAGTTAAAGATCAGCACCAAAGAAATGCCAATGGCCAACACCCACAGCGTCTCCACCGCGTTGTTGGGCACCACGCGGTCATACACATTCATGCTGAACAAGGGCATGGCAAGCGCAAAAATATTAATTAGTACCGCCGCGACCAGCGCATCGCGGTACAAGCGCTTGTTGTCCATCACCACTGCCCAAAACCAGTGGCTGCTGCGTGGCTCCATGCCTTGCTGAGCAGCACGCTGCTCGAACCGGAACTGCGGGCGCACGAAGCACATCAACCCCGAATATTCCTGCAGCAAAGCTTGCGCTTCGACCTCTACCGGACTTTCCGATTCAGGGTATTGCAACAAGAAGCTCTCGTTACCAACGCTCTTGAGCAAGAGGCAGGCACGATTGCCGTTGAGCAGCAAAATGGCTGGCAGCAAGCCCTCAGGCACATCCGCCAGGCCGCGCTCCACAATGCGGGTACTGAACTGGGCGCGCGCTGCTGCACGGGCCAGCAAGGATGGCGTCAAACGCTGATTGACCAGCGGCAAGCCATTGCTTAAGGCCTGCGCGGTATAGGGCTTGCCATGCAACTGAGTCAGCTGCACCAAGCAGTCGAGCAATGGATCAGCATGGGTTTCATGCGCAGGAATGCGCCAGTCGTCAGTCGCCTGAGACACAGCAACCTCTGGTGAAGCGGCCTGTGGTGAAGCCTTTGGCCTCGTGCCATCAGCAGCCTTTTGTCCAGTTTCATCGCTGGCTCGCACCGGCGCCAATGAAGGCGCGAAGTCTGTTAGAGACATTTTCAACCTAACCTACAAAAGCTCTTCAGCGTCATCAATCAAGTCCAGCGAATTACGCAAACGCTCGCGCACACGCTTTCGCTGGCTCAACTTCTCCAGCGCCTGCGGGGGTAAATCCGTCAGGCGTAAAGAGCCGTTGCTCAGCAAGGCATCAATCAAATCCTCCAGTACACGGATGAAATCCGCATCCAGAGCTGATAGTTCTTGCCGAGAAGACTTTCCCGAGAGCGGTGAATCGCTTTTATCCATCTTGTCCATCAACTTCTACAAAGGGTGCCCGAGGCGCACAAAGCACACAGAGCACATAAGGCACATGGGGCATGTGCGCGCCAGGCACCCTGTTTTACTTAACTGCCACAGGAGTCAGGTTGCTGGTATCAGGCACCGAAGACTTGCAGCTGCGCAGCAAATCCTCAGGCAAGGTCAGCGCTTGCTGCTCTTCAGGGCGGCTCGCGTCATGCGGTTGAGCCAGGCCCAGCACAGGCAAAATCTGGCTGGACAAAGTCAGCCACTGGTACTCTGCCTTCTTCATGTCGTACTGCGCATTGACCATTGCACGCTGAGCATCGAACAACTCGTTTTCAGTGTTCAGCACGTCCAGCAAAGAGCGCTGACCAATCTTGAACTGCTGCTGATACGCCACACGCACCTTAGATGTGGACAGTACATGCTCTTGCAAGAAAGGCATTTGCTGACGCATGCGCGCCATATTGTTCCAGCTGATGGACAGCTCCTGCTGCAAATTACGGCAGGTGTAGTCACGCACGTCCTGCGCGGCATAGCCCTGTGCAATGGTCTGACGCAAACGTGCCTCATCCGCGCCACCGCGATAAAGGTTGTAGGTCAGCATCAGCTGGACACGTGAGCTCTGGACATCCCAATAAGCTTGAGACATCTGATCGCGATCGCGGCCAGTGGATGCGAGCAATTCCAGCTTTGGGCTATGCGCACCCTTGGCGGACTTTTGGCCCGCTTCAGCCGCATGCACCAACGCCTGCTTAGACAGCAGCAATGGGCTGGCGCGCAAGGAGTCACCAAAATCCTTGGACGCACCGGCTACGGGCAACTTGCCAGACACATCAGGCACAGGGTCCAGCGTCGCGGCTGGGTACTCACCCACCACACGGCGATAGCGCTGCATCACGTCGTTGAGGTTGTTGCTCTCGGTCATCAGATTGCTCTGCGCCAGAGATAAACGGCCGCTGGCCTGCTCCATATCCACACCGCGACCCACGCCTGATTGCTGGCGATCACGCAATTGGCCAAGTGTTGTTTGGTGAGTACTAAAGTTCTCACGCGCCAGCTTTTCCATCTCACGGTAACGCTGCACATCCAAGTAAGCTGCGACGGCATCGTTGGCTAGGCTCTCTGTCGTTGCGCGTAAGTCATAGAATTTTGCGAGCTTCTCAAAACCCAGTTGGCGAATGTTGCTGCTGGTGGTGAAACCATCAAAAATCAGCTGGCGCAATTGCAGATTCCAACCCGGGCGATTCCAGTCCTGCGATGGCGAATCTTGAATGTGGCTGCGCCACTCGCGCCCCAGCCAGCCTTGTGCGGTCACTTGAGGGCGCCAGCCACCACGGGCCACGTTCTGACCCTCCATCGAAGAGTTCAAGTCGTGAAAGCGAGCCTGCACCTCAGGGTGTGTCATCAACACCTGCTCCACCACTTTTTGCAGCGCAGTGCCCTGTTCATTGGCCTGCTGAGCATTCAAAGTGGTCTGCGCCATGCCAGCTGCAGTCCAGGACACCATGCCCACTGCAGCCAAAATTTGAGCGATTTGATTCAATTTCATTGTCTTTCCCTCTAGGTCGGCTTCAAGCGGACAAAAGGATGCCTGCCTCGTCAGCAGACTGACGAGTTACATCGGCAGGAACATACATTCGTCGTTCCGGCAGAAGCCTTGTTAATTGGTATTTACCGCCAGCGGCGCAACATCGGCACCGCCTGCAATTCAGGCTCTCGCACGGAGACCTGAAGCTCGCGCATTCACATGCATTAGCTGCCTCTCATCGCCACTCATTATTTTTTCAAATAATTACCGAAGAATGAACTTCTGCTACTTGAAGACAGGCACACCCGTGCCAGCGATCCTCAATCAAGCATGACGAAGACAGGCTGTGAAGCTACTAAGGGCTAGGCACAGCGCATTTGGAGATGGTCCTTTCACATTAGCAAGGCGGAGCCTCCAGCTTCTGGCCGGTGTTCTTTACGCATAACCTTGCATATGAAGTCCGTGTTAATGGAAGATCTCCTACAACACCATCAAACAAATGACTTCAATCCAGAATTTAGCATAGTGGTTGAAAGCAATTGTTTCAGAATCGCCATAACCATGTTCCGCATTCACTAATTGTGTTTGAGGCATCGCTGTTACATAAACCTGAATCGACCCGCTTTCTCTAGATAGCTGCCAGCCTCACACGATTGCCTCTATCAACGACCTGCAACTTGCTTGCTCAAAAAGTCGAAACACACACATCTCTGAAGGCTTACAAGCCGGAGCACGGACTCCAATGCGCGACCTAGAGAGCAACTTTTTCACAACACTCCCGAGGGAAAACCCACAAAAACAGGCTCGAAAGGGCTTCTCTGCAACAAATCAAAGCAAAAAACACTCGACTAGCTTGGAAGAGCGATTTTTTGCTATTAGCATCTATCTCAACCAGTGGATTGCAGCTGTTTTTCGCTGGTGAAAAGTCCACTACCAATTAGGAAATAAGCAACATGGCAACTGCAAAGAAGGCAACCGCTGCAACACCCGCAGCCGCTCCTGCCGCTAAGAAGCGCACTCCCAACGCTGCCTTCATGAAACCTCTGACACCCAGCGCTGCTCTGGCTGCCGTGGTTGGTAAGGATCCCCTGCCACGCACTGAAATCATCAGCAAGCTGTGGGTCTACATCAAGGCCAACAACCTGCAAGATGCTGCTAACAAGCGCATGATCAATGCAGACGCTAAGCTTAAGGAAGTCTTCGGCAAGCCCCAAGTCTCCATGTTCGAGATGGCTGGCCTGATTGGCAAGCACGTCAAGTAAGCTTTCGTCTTGCTCTGACTCTCAAAAACTGGTCACAACCAGTCATGCCGCTCACTTATTCATAGTGAGCGGCATTTTTTTATTCAAAACCGTACTGCCTGTCGCTCTCGCTGCCGTATTCCAGACCATCATGTGTCAGCGAACTCCTCATTAACGCGAGATACATAAGCGAGCGTATTCACAAGGCCAAGAAACTGTGATTTTTCAAAATCAGAAATCACTTGATATGCGCTCAAAAAGGTTTGGCAAAACCTCAAATCAACAAAATTACGCTAATAGTGAGCTTTTTTACGACATGTTAGTACCCAATTTTAGGGATACGAGAAACAATATGACGTAGAACAAAACTGGAGCAACTTTTGTACTTTAAAGAGCAAAAACAGCACCGCACAGGCGCATGGCTTTCGACTCTGGCCCTCATGGGTATCGCCTCATGGGCATCAACGGCCTCCGCCCAGCAGGCTGGCAACCCACTTAACAGCCTACCCCAGGATGCAGCAAGGCAGCTACAGGCCCCGCAAGCGCCTGTGCAGCTGCAAATTGACCGACCTCAGCCTAGCCCTCAAGACATCGCCAGCCAACAAGTTGCAGTGCGCGGTGTGAACGTACAAGGCAGTACGGCCATTCCTTTTGAGGAAATTAGCGCGCTGTTCACGCCCTTTATCAACGGCACGCACACTTTGGGCGAGCTAAATGCCGCCACACTCAAAATCAGCGAGTTGTATCAGCGCCACGGCTATGCGCTGTCCTTTGCCTATCTGCCGCCTCAAAACTTCGCCAACGGGGCTGTGCAAGTCATGGTCGTAGAAGGCCATGTAAAGAGCCTCAATCTAGAGGGCAACTTTGGCCGCTCTGAAGACGATATTCGCGAGCTAGCCCAGCCTTTACTCAATGAGCGCCCGCTAACTACGCAAACTTTTCAGCGTCAAACCCAGCTGATGGCACGCCTGCCCGGTGTTCAGATCACTGCATCGGCCAGCCTGCCCACCACAACCGATGGTGGTGTACCGCTACTGATCAAGTCCAAGCACAAGCCGGTTTTGCTAAGTATCAGCGGTGAAGCGCGCAAGCCTACCCCGCGCATGATTGCCTCCATCACCCTCAACGACCCGCTGTGGGCTGGCAGCCAGTTGCAAGCCTCAGCCCTGCTGCAAAACCCTGAAAAGGAGCGCTTTGCCAGCGTGGGCTTCACCCAGCAACTCACGCCTGAAGGCACGCAGGCCCGTGTGAGCTACTCGGACTACCGCAGCCTCAATCCGCCTGCAACGCGCATTCCGGGGATTAATGATTTGACGCGCCAGCGCAAACTGGATTTCAACATTAGCCACCCTTGGATACTGAGCAGCGCCACACAACTGTCCACAACCGCAGGCCTTTACGCCATCAACTACAGCCGCGAACTGGCGGATGCAGAAGCCTCTTTTCTGCGCGAAGATCAAGTCCGCACGCTTTACGCCCAAATGGCTTGGGCCTCTTTTAGCAGCAATAGCACACGTTCAGCCTCTGTGCTTTTGGCCCATGGTCTTGACGGCATGGGAGCGCGTCAAAACACCAGCCTGCGCGTGGCGAATGATCTTTATCCTCTCCCCACAGAGGCCAAGCTCAACTTCACCCGTCTAAACGCTGATTACACCCAACGCCACCGTTTCGCAAACAAGCTGGGCGCAGCTTTTGCGATTGGCGGCCAGTACAGTGGCGACATTCTTCCTATTCCTGAAAGAATTTCCTTTGGCTCGACCCGCTTTGGCCGTGGCTATCAGGCTGGTGAGTTTGCTGGTGATTCTGGCTTAGGCACAAGTGCCGAGTTGAACTACCAATTCCCAGTCAACCTCGCTTGGGTCAAATCTGCCGAGCCCTACTTGCTTTATGAGTGGGCACGCACGCACCAGCAAACCACAGGCGCCAGCGGCAATACGCTGCGCTCCGCCAGTCTGGGCCTGCGCCTGTCTGATAATCGCTACTACGCGCTGGATGTGGCAATGAGCAAGCCGCTGGGCGACAGCTCCATCAACAACCCCAACCGGGAACTGCGTTACAGCTTGGTGCTGAGCTACAACCTTGAGCCATAGACCTTAGACCATTTTTAAGCCCAAGCCGCTGCTCAGAACAGCGGCTTTTCTTTTTCCTCACTCTCCAGCGACAAGCCACAATAGCGCCATGAAGAAAAGCGATATCGAGCCGTTTTTTGCCGTGCTCAAAGCGGCCAACCCCACGCCGCAAACCGAGCTGGAATACACCACGGTGTTTGAACTGCTAACTGCCGTGCTGCTATCCGCACAAGCCACCGATGTGGGAGTGAATAAGGCCACGCGCAAGCTCTTTCCCGTTGCCAACACACCGCAAGCCATTCTGGATTTAGGTCTTGAAGGGCTTGAAAGCTATATCAAGACCATTGGTCTGTATCGCAGCAAAGCCAAGCATTTGATGGAAACTTGCCGCATGCTGGTCGAGCTGCATGGCAGCAAAGTGCCCGATAACCGCGAAGCACTCGAAGCCCTGCCCGGCGTAGGCCGCAAAACGGCCAATGTGGTTCTCAACGTCGCCTTTGGCCAGCCCACCATGGCAGTGGATACGCATATTTTTCGCGTCAGCAACCGCACAGGCCTAGCTCCCGGCAAGAACCCTCTGGAAGTAGAAAAGCAGCTACTCAAACGCGTACCCGATGAATATGCCGTGGACTCTCACCACTGGCTGATTTTGCTAGGCCGTTATGTCTGCCAAGCGCGCAAGCCGCGCTGCTGGGAATGCGTGGCATCCGCCTACTGCGACTTCTCTCCGAAGACGCCTGCACCCGCAGCCAGCAAAAAAAGCTAAAGCAACTGCAGTCTATATAAATTAAGCACTAACAGCTATCTTTTCAAGAGCAGAGCAATCAGCTTTTGGTGCTGACGCCTGCTGCTTCAAAACTGGCCATTTCATTGAGTATGGTGCAAGCCGATTGCAGCAGCGGCCAAGCCAGCGCAGCACCCGAGCCCTCACCCAAACGCAGCTGCCAGTCCAGCAAAGGCTGGGCCTGTAAATGAGCCAACATGCGGACATGTCCCGGCTCACCAGAGCGATGAGAATACACACAGCGCTGCAGCACATGGGGCTGCAGCCGGCTGGCAATCAGCACCGCAGCCGTGGTAATAAAGCCATCCACCACAATCACGCGGCGCTCTGCAGCAGCCTGCAGCACGGCGCCTGTCATGGTGGCAATTTCCAGCCCCCCCATAGCGCTCAGCACGGCCAGCGGCTCTTTCACACCTGCATGGAAATCCAGCACCTTTTTCAGCACCGCAATCTTGCGCTCCAACCCTTGGCTGGAGAGGCCTGTACCCACGCCCGTGACGGCCTCAATGGGCTCGCCGCACAAGCGCGCCAGCAGCAGCGATGCGCTGGAGGTATTGGCAATGCCCATCTCGCCTAGCAACAGCGCGTTGCCAGGCAGCTTTTTCACCAACTCTGCGCCGTTACGCAAAGCCATGGCGCATTGCTGCTCAGTCATGGCTGGGCCTTGGCTGCAATCGGCTGTGCCGTAAGCCACTTTACGGCGCCACAGGCGAGGTTGATTGGGTTCTTGCTCACGCGACTCAAAGTCACGGGCCACACCGCAATCCACCACGTTGAGCGCCACCCCGTTCTGGCGCGAGAGCACGCTCACGGCAGCGCCGCCGGCCAAAAAGTTCTCCACCATCTGCCAAGTCACATCGACGGGATAGGCGGAAACGCCTTGCGCAGCCAAGCCATGATCAGCCGCAAAAACCACCATCTGCGGGTACAAAAGCTGCGGCGACTCGTTACCCAAAATGCTGGCAATGCGCAGCGCCTGCTGCTCCAGCACGCCAAGCGAGCCTTGGGGCTTGGTTTTGAAGTCGAGCTTGTGCTGAATCCGAGTAGTCAGCGCTGCATCGTGAAGATCTGGCACCTGCGGGCAGGACCAAATAGTGGACAAAGAGGAGTCAGAAAATTGAGCGGAACTCATGCATGCAGTCATTGCCGGTACAGCCAAGTCTTGCGCCCTCTGCCACCGGGAAGCAAAAGCGCACTATTCGAGTCCGCAAGTATCGCGCTTTCGCCTCAGCGTGGCAGACAAGCACAGGCATTCAAGCCAAAAACCATTGAAAAAGGCCTCAAAGGGCCTTGGTGATAATGCTGCGAAGCACGATCAGCGAGTGACTTGCTCTATGACAGTCTCGCGCAAAATACCGCCATCCTTGACCGACCCACTCACGGCACCGCCCTTGACACGCTCAGCACAGGCAAGGCGATCTATATCTGTTTTGAACACATTGCAGCGGGCAAAAGCATTGCGCTCGTATTGGTTCAGGCCCTGGCTGTCACCCATCTGGCCTTTTGGCGCATCGCTATTAACATCGCGATTCTCAACAGCGTTTTCGCCATGTTTGTGATGATGCTTATGGTGACCTTTATGGTGATGCTTGTGGTGGCCTTTGTGATGATGCTTGTGGTGCTTTTTCATCTCCGGCTTAGCCGCTTGAACGGCTGCGGCGGCTGAATCAGTCGCAGGTTTAACGGGCTCCATCTGCGCACTAGCCAAACCGGCCAGCGACAAAACGGTGGCCCCCAAAGCCATTTGAAGTGTACGAACCTTGAAAAAAGCCATATGCAACTCCATTCCTAAATAGTAAATAGCGTTAACAGCTTGACCGCAACCCGCGCTGCGGCTTATCGGCTTAGCTCACATCGGTTTGCAGGATAAGGACCACAAGCGAGCTCCATGCACGCGCATGGATTAGAGCGATTCTTTGTCAAACCACTGCTCAACACCCTTGGCCAACCGCTCAAACACCTGATCTAAGTGTGGTGCATCGTGGCCAAACAAGGCTTGAATCACCTGCGCGTTTTCAAATAATCCATGCAAATAAGTGCCAAGCACCGCTGGGTTGCCGCCCTGCCACAGCATGCCGGGCAATATCTCTTGCGCAGGATTTTCTGCGCCAGCTTGCATGTCAGCGCGCAACTGGGTCTGGCCATGGTGAATTTCATAGCCATTGACCTGCACACGCGTCAACTCACTCCACGGCGCTTGCAGCGCTGGCAAGGTCAGCGTGGTGGGCTGCACAGTTTTGTCTTGGGAAAACAAGGTGGCCAATGGCAGCAGCCCCAAGCCGGGCGCATTGCCATCCACCCCATGCAGATCAATCAATGCCTCGCCCAGCATTTGCAGGCCGCCGCAAATGCCCAGCACGCGCTTGCCAGCATGGGCATGGGCTACTACCGCCGTATCCAGCCCTTGCGCTCGCATCCATGCCAGATCAGCGGCCGTCGCCTTGCTGCCGGGCAAGACGACCCAGTGCGCATCGGCTAACTGTGCAGGGCTGCGCGCCCAAACCACGCGCACGCCGGGCAATTGCAGCAGCGGATGAAATTCATCCAAGTTACTAATACGCGGGTAGGCAATGATGGCGATAGTGGTGTGAATGGCCTGCCCAGCTCCTTGGCTGGCGCGGTCATCAAACACGCCATCTTCTTCAGGCAAGCCGTGCGCAAACTGCATGGGGATGCAGGCTACGGTGGGCACGCCTGTTTTGTCTTGCAGCATCTGCGGCGCAGGCGCCAGCAGCGCTGCATCGCCCCTAAACTTATTGAGCACAAAGCCTTTGATCAGCTTTTGCTCATCTTGCGGCAGCAGCGCCCAAGTGCCATATAGGTGGGCAAAAGCGCCGCCGCGGTCAATGTCAGACACGAGCAAGCAATGTGCATTGCAGTGTTTGGCCACGCGCATGTTGACCACATCGCTGTTGTGAAGATTGATCTCGGCAGGCGAGCCTGCGCCTTCAATTACCACTACATCGTTTTCGGCGCGCAACTCATCAAGCGCCTGTGCAATCAGCGGCCACACTTTCAGGCTGCGGCCGCGCCAGGGCATAGCGCTTAACTCATCGCTCACCTGCCCGAACAGCACCACTTGACTGCGCGTATCGGCCTCAGGTTTAAGCAGCAGCGGATTCATGCGCACATCGGGCACAGCACCTGCGGCCAAGGCTTGCAAATACTGGGCTGTGCCAATCTCGCCCCAGTTGCCGTCAGGCGTAGCAACCACGCGGGCGTTGTTGCTCATGTTCTGCGCCTTGAATGGCGCCACCTTCAGGCCTTGGCTGCGGTAGTAGGCGCACAGCGCCGTGGCCACCCAGCTCTTGCCCGCGCCACTGCTGGTTCCCAGCACCATGATGCAACGTGCCGTCATATATTTAATATTCTGCGGGGATGGGCAACACCATGCGCTGCATGATGCGCGCCAGCGCCTCGCCCGGTTGGGTGCACATGCCCATGTGTGAAGGCGATGTCTGAATAATGCTGCTGCGCTTGGCCGTCAGCCAGTGGTAGCGCGAGCGCATGGGCAGTTGGGCAATCGGGCCGCCATCAGCTCTGCCTTCGCAAATTGCCACGATGGAGCCTAGGTGGCGATGCACGGTTTCCAAGTCCACATGAGGGTCCAGCGCCAGCAAACGCTTTTCATCCAGAACAATCGCAGCTTGCAAAAATCCAGTGAGCTGGCAAGACAAGATCACGCCCACGTTCACAAATTCTTCACGCTCCACACGCGGCACGATTCGTACCACAGCGTAGTCGTACACCTCATGCGCGTGCATCAATCACTCCTTGCAACCAGCGGCCACGCTCTGCAAGGCGGGCCACAAAATAATTCACGTAAGCTGCGCGGTGGGTCTGTACATTGTTCAAAACATCGCTGTCTTTATCCGCCGCCGCTTGCTTCAAAAAGCAGTCTGGCACCTCGGCCAAAATGCCTGTCAGCACTTCGGTGGTCAGCTTTGCAGCCATCTGCTCATCCACCGTGGCCAAGTCGCTGGCCAGCGGCAGCAACATATGCTCGCTGCTAGGCGCAAAAGGCTTGGCGGGGTCGGCTACTGTGCCGTTCCAGGCATGGTGAAACGTGAGACTCGCGCCATGGTCGATGAGCCAAGGCTGCTTTTTGCACATCAGCATATTGGTGTTTCGCGCCGTGCGGTCCACATTGCTGACCAGCGTGTCAAACCACACCAGACGCGAGGCAAAGTCGCTATCTACCGCATCCACCGCCGGATCAAAGTTGATGGCGCCGGGCAAATAGTCCAAGCCCACATTCAGGCCAGCGCTGGCGCGAATCAGGTCTTGAATTTCGGGGTCTGACTCGGTACGCGCCAAGTCGCCGTTCAGTTGAGCGAGCACAATTTCTGGCATGGGCAAACCCAGCACACGGGCGATGCCGCCAGAGATGATCTCGGCCATCAACGCACGCACGCCCTGCCCGGCGCCGCGGAACTTAAGCACATAAGTGCCCAAGTCATCGGCCTCGACAATTGCGGGCATGGAGCCACCTTCACGCAGTGGCGTGACATAACGCTCCACCAGCACAGAGCGCAGCTTGAGGGTTTCAGTGTCCATGCGAAATGGTAGCGCTTTCAGTATGTGTGATCAGCACTGCAAGGTCATTGAATGCTTTGAGGCGCGCTAAGAGCCGCTTTGAGCCAAGCCCGCTCTAACGCTGCCTGCGACACGGGTGGCAACACGCCCAGCCGGACATGACCGGGCAAGCCAAAACTGGCGCAGTCGCGCAGCTTTACGCCTTGGGCGCGCATGGCGGCCAGCGGCGCTGCAATCTCTTGCACCGGCAGCCGCGCCACAAAGTAGTTGGCCTGATGGCCGGCAAGCACCTGCCAGCCCAGCTTGGCGCACAGCGCCAGTTGCTGCGCCTTCCAGCGGCGCAGCGTCATGCGGCTTTGCACCAGCCACTGCTGCACCTCATCGCTCACCCAAGCTTGCAACATGGCAACGCCGTGCGAGCCAACGACCCACGATGGAGCCAAATCGCGCAAGGCTTGCAACTCAGCCGCAGCGGTGTCTAAAGGCGCAATCGCGTAAGCTGCGCGCACCCCTGTCATGCCCAGCGCTTTGTTGGGCGTCCAGAGCTGCCAAACAGCATCCAGTGGGCGCTGTGGCGCTTCACCTTCCAGCCACAAAGGGCGGTAAGCGCAGTCCAGCATGCGCCATTCTTTTTCCAAGGCGACTTGTTGCCACGTGGGCCAAATATCTTCAAGTTCACCCAGCGGACTTGAGGGCTCACAAGCCCAGCTCAAGGCCGGCAACGCACTCGCCTCAGCGCGGCTGCACAGCGCAAGCCGCCACACCCGTGCGGCCTGCAGATAATCGCCATAGTGGTGCTGCGGAAAAATAACGTTTTTAGCGCCGCTGCGCACCGCATGCAGGGTGATGCGGTGAATCAACTCGCTACTGCTGGCCCCCATAACGATGCGCTGCAGCGCCACCCCATGAAAAGCCGCCAATTGCAACTGCAGCTGCGTGTAATGTGGGTCGGGATACTGGGCCACATGGGCGGCCTGCAACGCTTTCACCGCCATAGGGCATGGGCCGCAAGCATTGCGATTGGTGGAAAAATCATGCGCAGGCACGCCCATCGCATCCGTGCCGCCATGCATGGCGGCCTCTTTCAAATCAAACATTCCCAGCCAACTTCCACATCCATAGCGCCATAAAAACCATAGCTACAAGTCCAATAAATACTTGGACTAAAAGCACTTTTGACGCTAATTTTACGGACTGCAGAAGATCCGTGGATTCAGCAGGTCTCCCCTGCGGGTTGAGTTCATACACACCGGGTTTAGACAGACGCACACCTAACGCCTGCGCCATGGCGCCCATGGGCCAGCCGCCGTTGGGCGATGGCGTCACGCCCGCATCGCGCCGCAAAGCCTGCCACGACACGCCACCGGCCACCAGCGCCAGCCACAGCGCGGTAATGCGCGCAGGAATCCAGTTCAGCACATCATCGGCCCGCGCCGCCCATTTACCGGCCCATTGCCAGTGGCGGCGCTTGTCCCCTTGCCCGCGCCAGCCGGGGTAGCCCCACATGGCGTCTGCCGTATTGGCC
This sequence comes from Comamonas sp. Y33R10-2, assembly GCF_019355935.1. NCBI lineage: Bacteria > Pseudomonadati > Pseudomonadota > Betaproteobacteria > Burkholderiales > Comamonadaceae > Comamonas > Comamonas sp. Y33R10-2. The sequence goes on along the minus strand of NZ_CP079925.1, from coordinate 1,145,975 downwards.
AGTCTATAGACCGCCGCACCGGGCAAACCTGCCACGGCAAACCAGAACAGTGGGGCAATGACGGAATCGCTCAAATTCTCGGCCAGCGTCTCGATCGCGCTTTCGCGCACGGTGGCGGCGTCTAGCTGCGTGGTGTCGCGGCTCACCAGCCAGCTTAGGCGCTCACGCCCGGCGGGCAGGGACTGCTGCAAGGCAGCTTCTACCGCCAGCACCTCGTCTTTAAGCATGCGCCAGGACATCAGCGGCTTGAGCAGCACGCCCATCACCAGTCCCCACACCCACCAAGGCGCAAAGCCGGTCATGAATTGGGCCAGCCAATACACACCAAAAATAAGAGCAGCCAGTGCACACCACACCAAGGCTGCAAGGCTGAAACGCCCATAATCGCGCTTTGATTCATGTCGCGGCGCAATAGCTTGGCCGGCCCATCCCAGCAACTTGCCCATCAGCACCACGGGGTGCATCCAGACCGGCGGCTCGCCCCAAAGCCTGTCCATCAGCAAAGCCACCAACACTGCCAACAAAGCGGCCTGCACATTGCCAGCCCAGTGCCATGCGGCCTGATCGCTGGAAGTGAAGGCTTGATACAACCACAGCACGGGGCTGAGGGGCAGGCCGATCAGCTCAGCCCAGGTAATTGCCGTCATGTGCCCGTTTTACCCTTGGCCGCTGCAGCCGCATTGGAAGCGTTACTGGGAACGGTGCGCGAGTCATCCCATACATCGTCCATCAGCATATCTTCCAGTGGCGCGCGGCAGGCCCATTTTTCTTGTTGCAGCATGGGCTCAGCGTAATACGCATTCACAGGGCCCAGGCACAGCACGCCCAGCGGATGGGCGCCATCAGGCATTTGCAGCAGCTTTGCCAGTTGCTGCGGATCAAAAATCGACACCCAGCCCATGCCCAGCCCTTCGGCACGCGCAGCCAGCCACAGGTTTTGAATCGCGCAGGCGCTGCTGGCAATGTCCATCTCGGGCAAGGTTCGGCGGCCAAAGATATGCGCCTCGCGCCCCGGTGGCATAGCAACGACCAGCACCTCGGCCGCATCCAGCACACCCTGTACCTTGAGCTTCATGAAATCTTCTTCACGCTCACCCATGGCATGGGCGGTGCGCACGCGCTCTTCTTCAACCAGTGCATGGATTTGCTTGCGCAGATTCAAACTCTTGACGCGAATAAAGCGCCAGGGCTGCATGAAGCCCACGCTGGGTGCGTGGTGCGCGGCGCGCAGCAAGCGCAGCAAAACGTCATCCGCCACCTGCCCACCCGCAAAGTGGCGCATGTCGCGGCGCTCATAAATGGCACGGTAGACAGCGGCACGCTCGGCCTCGGTAAAAGGCGTGGCAGGGATGGTGGGTAATGGGTGTGCTTCAGACATGGAGCAATTGTGTCCCTTTGGCACAGGCGCGGATACCTCGCGAACACCACATATAGGCCTGCGAGCCGCGAAAACCTGAAAAACTGGCGCCCCCAAACTCAGCAACGCCGAGCAAGAGCCGTCTCGCAGCGAAGGCGTTGTCTCCCTCCCGCATTGCAAAGCAAAGCGAGAGAGGGGGAGGCCGCGCAGCGGCTCAGGGGGAGCCTAGTCTTCTATCCCACGCTGAGCCGGAACGCCCGCTTGAAATGCGTGCTTAATCATCGTCATCTCGGTGACGGTGTCCGCCATGTCGATGATCTCCTGCGGGCAGCGGCGGCCGGTCAGGCAGACATGCACCTCCTTGGGGCGAGCCTTAAGCGTGTCCAGCACGTCTTGCAGCGGCAGCCAGCCGTAGATCAACGGATAGGTGATTTCATCAAGCACGACGAGAAACAACTCGCCCAACAAAATATCAGCCTTGGCTTTTTCCCAGCCATCGCGTGCCAGTTGGGCTGAGTGGTCGAGGTCCTTGCTCTTCCAGCTAAAACCGTCGCCCAGCCCTTCAATGGGCAGGCCCACTTGCTCGGCTAAGCGGTGCTCGCCAAAACGGGCCGTGGGCACTTTCATGAACTGATAGACCTTGACGGCCTTGCCCCGGCCCGTGGCGCGAAAGGCCAGACCGAAGGCCGCCGTGCTTTTGCCCTTGCCATTGCCGGTGTTGACGATGACGAGGCCGCGGCGCTCGCCCTCAGGTTTTTCATAGGGCTTCTCGGAAGGGGGAGTTTCAATATTCATAGCTACTCACGCTTATATATCAAGCGTTAAAGGGTAAAAAAGCTCTAATAATTTTCAGCGCAGGCGGGGCAAGGCCAGCCACAGGCCATCCAGCTCTCGCACCTGTATGCGGTGCTCAAACACAGCCTCCAGCGCGGCATGGCTGGCTGGGTCGCTGCATGCGCCCTGATGGGTGATGCGCCCAGCCTGCATGACAACGATTTCATCGGCCAGCAAGGCAAACGACAGCTCGTGCAGCACACTGACCACGGTCATGCCCTGCTGCACCAGGCTGCGTGCGGTCAGCATCCAGTCGGTCTGGTGCGGTGGGTCAAGATTGGCCAGCGGCTCATCCATCAACAAGGTCTGGGCCTGCACGGCTAGTGCGCGGGCCAGCAGCACGCGCTGGCGCTCGCCGCCAGAAAGCTCGCCAATGCTGCGCTGACGCCAATCCCACGCATGGGTGTGGCGCAGCGCCTGCTCAACGGCCTGCTGATCCGCGCTAGAGGCTGGGGCCAGCCAGCCTTGATGCGGCAAGCGGCCCAGCATGACCACGTCATACACGGCCATGTCGCCGGACACGGGCTGGTTTTGCCCCAGCCATGCCAGCTCCTTGGCGCGCTCGCGACCATTCCAGTCGGCTAGCTTGCGGCCTTGCAAAAGCACATCACCGCTTTGCTGCTGGTTGGCAGCTCTCATGCCCGCCATGGCACGCAGCAAGGTGGATTTGCCCGCGCCATTGGGGCCGACAATGGCCGTCCAGCGGCCTTTGGGAATTTGCAGACTGATCTGGCGCAGCACTTCGCGATCGCCCAACTGCACAGACAAAGCTTGCACCGTCAATGCGGTCGTAGCCAGTGCGTTGGTAGTCAGTGCGGTTTGATTGGTGTGATCGCTCATGCGCCCTCTCCTGCCGACAGCGTGCCGCGCCTGTGCATCAGCCACAGCAGGTAGCTGCCGCCCAGCACGGCGGTGAGCACGCCCACGGGCAACTCTTGCGGTGCAATCAACCAGCGCGCCAGCAAATCAGCGGCCAGCAACAGCACTGCGCCCATCAAGCTGCTGAGCACCAGCAGCCAGCGGTGCAGCGCCCGTACCATAGAGCGCACCAAGTGCGGAGCCGCCAAGCCCACAAAAGCAATCAAGCCCGTTTGCGCTACAGCCGTACCTGTGGCCAGCGCCAGCAGCACAATCAGCAGCAGACGCAGCGGGCCCAGCGGCAAGCCAAGGCTGTGGGCGGTTGATTCACCCAGCGCCAGCCCATCCAGCACGCGGCTCAAGCACCAAGACAGGGCCAGCGTAGGCAGCAGCACCCACAGCATCAGCGCGCAAGCATTCCAGCCCGCAAACGCCGTGCTGCCCAGCATGAAGGACTGCATGGCCTGCATGATGTCCGGGTTCATTAAGAGCACCAGCGATGCGGCGGCGCCCAGCACCACCCCCACCACCACGCCAGCCAGCAGCAGGCGCATGGTGTTTTGCACACCCTTGGCCAGCACCAGTGTCAGCACTACGGCAAATACGGCACCGGCAAAAGCCGCGCCCGTCACGCCCCAGCGAGCCAGTCCGGCCAGTGCAAAAGGCGACACGCCCAGCGCCGCCATGGCCAGCGCCACGCCCAGCGATGCACCCGATGCACTGCCCAGCAAATACGGGTCTGCCAGCGGGTTGCGAAACACGCCTTGCGCAATGGCGCCTGCCAGCCCCAACAGGCCACCGGCCAGCAAAGCGGCAGCCGTGCGCGGCAGGCGAATGTCCATCACGATTTGCCATGCCAAGGGGTCATGGCGGGCGTTCAGCACGCTCTCAAAACCCGTGCTGCCAATGCCTGCGCCCAGCAGCGCCAGCAGACTGCCAGCAAGCACCAGCCACGTCAAAAGCCAGGGCGCGGCCAACCCGGCCTGAGCGCAATGGTTAGGCTTGATCACACTCATTGGCTCTTGCCCTGCTTGACCGCCAGACGTTGCAGGCACTGGGCAATGATTTGCGCACCCTCAGCCATGCGCGGGCCGGGGCGCACCAGCACGTCGGATTGCTCCGGTGTAAAAGCACATATCGCGCCTTGCTTGACGGCACGCATCTGCGCCCAGCCCGGGTATTCGGGCATACCTGTGCTCCAGGAGCGCTTGCCCGCCATCAAGATGTCAGGGTCGAGCTTGACCACATATTCAGGGTTGATGCGCGGAAACGGCCCCAACTTGGCTTCAATCACATTGCGCAGGTGCAACTGCGTCAAAGTCTCGCCAATAAAAGAGTTTTCACCCGCAGCAAACGGGCCGCGACTGGCTTCAAAGTACACACGCTGGCCGCGTATTTTTTCGGGCACGCTGGCTGCGGCCTTGGCCATATCGGCTTCAATGCTTGCCCAGACACGGTCCGCACCTTGCGCGGATGGCAGATTCAGCAGCACACCCAGTTTTTGCAGCACCACGCGCGCTTCGTCATAGGTGCGCGGCTCAAGCGCTACGACTTTAAGACTCAGCGCCTCCATGCGCCCTAAGGAGCGCGAAGCCATGGAGGCCAGCACCAAGTCGGGCTTGAGCGCCACGATGCTCTCGATATTCGGATCCAGCCCGCCCCCCACCACAGTCAGGGTCTTGGTGTGCGCCGGCCAGTTGGAGTAACGATCCACCCCCACCAGTCGCTCACACGCGCCCAATGCGCACAGGCTTTCGGTTAGCGACGGCAGCAGACTAACAATGCGCTGCGGCGGTTTGGCCAGTTGCACCTTGCTGCCGCGCGCATCGGTGATCTGCACGGATTGAGCAACTACTGGCAGCGCAGCGGCCAGCAACCAACTTGCCAGCCCACAAGTAGCCAAGCGTTTGATCATTGACTTCATGCTTGCGGCCCCTTCAGCGCTAGGGGCAGTCCCGCGCACATCAGCGTGGCGCTTTCGCAATGCGCTGCGACTTGCTGGTTGAGCACGCCCAGCGCATCCACAAAGGCGCGCACCTCGCGGCCCATTGGAATCACACCCAGCCCAATCTCGTTGCCCACCAGAATAATGGGACCAGCCGCATCATCTATTGCTTTCAAAAACATAGCTAACTGTTTAGACCATTCATGGACTTGAGACTGATTTTCTTCATTTTTTTTAACATCAGCAGGCATTATCCAATTGGTCAGCCAAAGCGTCAGGCAGTCAATCACCAGCAAACGCTCGGGGCGGCTGTGGTTGTCTATCACCTGCGCTAAATCACGCGGCTCTTCAATGGTCTGCATGCCGGGCACGCGTTCAGCGCGGTCGCGCTGGTGGCGGGCAATGCGCTCGCTCATCTCGGCATCCCACGCTTGGCCAGTCGCCACCAGCACCGCCTGATGCGACGCGCCGCTTTGCAGCCACTGGCGCGCCAGCAGCTCCGCGCGGCGCGACTTGCCGCTTTTTTGACCGCCCACAATGAACTGGGTACGCGGCATGACGATGGAGGGAGTGTTTGCAACGTTCATGATGAAAACCAAAAAATCAGGCCTGAATTGTTGCGCCAAAAAGCCGGGCAATGGCGAAAGGATTGGAAGGAAACCAGGCATGAAAGTAGCTGGCCCGCACGCTGCCATGCTCATACAGTGCCTCGCCCCGGTCAGGCTGCACCGCCGCGCCCGGTCGGCTGCTGCGCGTGAGCACAGGCATGCTCGTTTCAAGCCTTGTGTAGTGAAAAGTGTGGCCGCGCAGCAAGCCAGTATCGAGCACCAGTTGCTGCATACCCAGCCCACCCAGCCGGTTTTGCATGATGACCTGCCCGGGCAGCAGTCCCCACATGGCTTGAATGCGGCCGTCCAGCCCCGTCACGCCGTCGCACAGCGCTAGCATGCCGCCGCACTCCGCCCAGACGGGTTTGCCTTGGGCCACATGCTCAGCCATAGCCGCGCGCAGTGCCTGATTGGCGTGCAGCGCCTGTGCATGCAACTCTGGGTAGCCACCCGGCAGCCACAGCGCATCGCAAGGCGGCAGAACATCACCCGCCAGCGGCGAGAAAAAGCACAATTCGGCCCCCATGGCACGCAGGCAGTCCAGATTGGCGGGGTAGATAAACGAGAAAGCTGCATCCCGTGCAATAGCGATACGGCGACCGGCCAGCCAAGACTGAAGCTTGGGTTGATCGATGGAAGAATTCGTTGAAGTGGCTGGCGGTGCAAAGTCCACGCACCAGTCTTGCCAGCTGGGCTCGTCCGCTTGGGCGCCATCTTCTGCACTCCACAAGCGCTGACCCAACGGTGTCTTCTCCAGTGCATCCGCAGCAGCATCGAGTCGCTGCATGGCATCGCTCAGTTCATGGGTCGCAATCAAGCCCAGATGCCGCTCGGGCAGCAGCGCAGCAGTTCTCGCCTTGGGTCCGTTGTCACCCAGTTGCACACCGGGCATGGCGCCCAGCCAAAGCGACTGCTCACGCAAGCCTTGCTTGAGCAAGTCGGCATGGTGGGCCGTGGCCACACGGTTGGCCAGCATGCCCGCCCAGCGCAAGCCGCTTTGGTAATGTTGCAAGCCATAGGCCAGCGCCCCAAACGTGCCCGCCATGGCTGATGCATCGACCACCGCCAGCACAGGCAGGCCCAGCAGTTGCGCCAGATCAGCCGCGCTAAGGTTGCCGTCAAACAGGCCCATCACGCCTTCGACCAAAATGATGTCGGCCTCCTGGGCCGCCTCATGCAGGCGCTGGCGTATATCGGCCTCGCCGCTCATCCACAAATCCACCGAATGCACGGGCGCACCACTGGCCAGCTCATGCCAGTACGGGTCCAGAAAATCTGGCCCGCACTTGAACACACGCACCTTGCGGCCCTGACGTGCGTGCAGCCGCGCAAGCGCCGCCGTCACAGTCGTCTTGCCCTGACCAGAAGCCGGAGCGCTGATCAGAATGGCGGGGCAGCGCGTGGTTTTTTCCGGCATTGCGATGGATGTCATGGCGGCCCCTTAGTTAGCTTCCCACTTCACGCCGATATAGCCGCTGCGGCCTTCGGTCGCGTAAGTGCGAGCCAGTTCATAGCGCTTGTCAGCCAGATTGTTGACGCGAGCCACCAGACTCCAGTCGCGGCTCAGCTGCTTTTGCGCGCTCAGGTTCCATAGCGTGTAGCCGCCCAGCACATTTTTGTTGGCTGCATCGTCAAAGCGTTTGCCTGCTGTCTGCATTTCAGCGCCCAGCTTCCAGCCGGCGACCTTGGTGTCGGCAGACAGGCTGGCATAGCGCTTGGAGCGGCGGCCCAGTTGCAAGTCCTTATCCGTATCACGCGGATTTTGGAAATCCACCGAGCCTTGCAGGTTCACCTCTCCCACTCGGGTGGTCGCAGCAAAGGTAATGCCTTCGTAACGTGCATTGGCCACGTTGGCATAGCACCCGCCATAGGCGCCGGTATTGCCAGGGCAGGCACCTGTCTTGCCCACATAGTTGATGAGGTTGGAAAGGTTGTTGCGATAAACCGTGGCCGAGAAGCTGTCGCTACCCTTGCCCCACTTCAGGCCCAGCTCCACATTGCGGCCTTTTTCAGGCACCAGTGATGCATCGCCATACTGGCTAAAGCGCTGGTACAGCGTGGGCGCACGGAAAGATGTGCCTGCCGATGCCGTAGCACGCCAATTGGGAATGAACTCGTAGCCATAGGCTGCGCTGCCTGTGGTGTGGCCACCAAATTCGCTATCGCGGTCATGGCGGGCATTGAGCTGCAACGTGTGCTTGCCCAAATTCAGGCCGTAACCCAGTGCCAATGCATTTTGTGAACGCTCGCGGCTGCCAATATCCAGACCGCTGTTGACCAGCTTGTCTTCACGGCGCTCCAGCGCAGCTGTCACAGTCTGTGCGCCCAGCTTCCATTCGTTTTGGAACAGATAGCTTTGCAGGCGCGTATCGGTTTCATAAACGCTGGGCTTGGTCTGATAAAAGTCACGCGACTGCGTGTACTGCAGGCGTGTGCTGTAAACATCACTCCATTTAGCCTGCCAGTTCAGCCCCACGGCGCTCATCTTGTAGATGCTGCGGTCATCGGCCTTGCTGGTGTCGTAGCCCGAATTCATATAGCTGGTCAGCGCCGTTGCTTCTACACGCTGATTGGCCGAAAGCTGATAGCCAATGCGGCCGTTAAAGGCGTTGCTGCGATAGCCATCTGCATCAGGATTGGCGCCTGCAGAAGTTTTCGAATTAAAGCCATTGCTGCTGGCATGCGAAACGCCGAGGCTGTAATCCCAGCCCGCTGCGCCGCCGCTGACACCTGCTTGTGCCTTCACCGTGCCGCGACTGCCCCAGCCCAGACCCACATAAGGCTTGGCCTTGCCTTCGCCCTTCTTGGTGAAAATCTGAACCACACCGCCAATTGCGTCAGAGCCATAGACGGCAGCAGCCGGGCCACGCAGCACTTCAATGCGGTCAATGGACTCAAGCGGAATGTCTTGCCACGAAGCACCGCCAGTGGATTGAGAGTCGAGGCGCACACCATCCAGATAAACAGCGGTAAAGCGCGTATCAGCTCCGCGCAGATAAACGCTGGTTGACGAACCAGCACCGCCATTGCGCACCATCTGAATGCCAGGCAAGCGAGAAAGCACATCAGCCACACCGGCTGCGCCAGCGGATTCAATGGTTTCGCGGTCCACGATAGACATATCGGCCACCAGGTCCGATAAAGGTTGCTCTATGCGGTTAGCCGTGACCACCGTCTCCTTCATGCTCACGGTATCAGCCAGCGCAACTTGCTGCGCCTGTGCAGCAGATGCCATGACCAGCAGCGATGCCAGCAAAGTGGGACGAAGAACAAACGTGGCGCGTACGCGCGATGACGCCTGTGCAGCGCACAGGGTCGAATATTGCGAACTCATGGAAAGCAGTCTAGAAAGACGCTCATGCCAGCCTACCCGCCGACAATGAGCAAACATGCCTGCACACAATGCAGGCACACCGTCGTTGGCCGGTATCCGGGCTAGGCGAATCTTCCTTTTGCCAGTCTTCCCAGCGCATAAGCGCCAGTGACTTTGATGGAAAAGGCGGAATGCATAAACATTCCATTCGCCGACCGTTGCGGGGGCAGCGCAGGCACGGTGCGCCAGTGTTTCTGGCCAGCACCTCCCTGCTTCCCGTTGAACTGAGGCCACAGAAAAGCAGCATCGAGCACCAACATTAACTATTGTAATGACCGCTGAACCACTTAAATCCTTCAGTGGAACGAGTTATGTGACGATTGTTTACGTTACAAACCTCGCTAAGGCAGACATAACCTCAGCTTCGCGCTACGATTTTGAGAGGGATTTTGAATGTTCCTGATTACAGCATTCAAGTTGCGTTTTGCCATTGCGCAAACTCATCAATTTGCTCGCACATTAATGCACATCTAAAGACTGCAAGACCTACAATGGCAGTGTCTATGACCACCCAGCCTTCTCTTGATCTCATTGCCGAGCGCGTAGAGCGTCTGCTGGTGCGCCACGAAGAATTGCAGCGCACCAACAATTTGCTCACCGATCAGGTCTTAGCTCTCACGCAAGAGCGCGATTTGCTGCGCCTGCGCCTGCAAGCCGCACGCGCACGCGTTGATGCTTTGATCGAGCGCCTGCCCGCCAACCAGGGAGAGTGACCTCTAGTCACCCCCATTACCAGACCCGCCCCTGACGCCCATGAAGCAGATCGATGTGCAAATCATGCAGCAAAGCTACTTGCTGACCTGTCCCGATGGCCAAGAAGAGCGAGTGCAAGAGGCGGCTCGTCGAGTTGATGACGCCATGACACGCATCCGCGACAGCGGCAAAGTTCGCTCCCGTGATCGCGTGGCGGTCTTGGCGGCGTTGAACATGGCTTTTGACGTACTCGACCGCGATGCCCAGCAGGCTCTCATGGCCAATGTGCATTCGGAGATGCAGTCCATGGACCAAGAGCAAGCCTCGGCTCCTGAAGTGAGCGAAGCTGCTCAGGCCGAGTTGCAGCGCCAGCAGATGCTTGCAGAGCAACTGCTACTCAGGCTCGATCAAGCGCTTGAAACTGACGAAAAACTACTCTGATCAGTTCAAGGTTTGCAAAGTCTGAAACAAAGCTGTCATGACATCTATATGGGAATCAATAGCCGTTAAAATAAGCCTGTCTGCAAATCTGCCGGTTTTTATATTTCCTTGAACCAATGCTCAACGAGCACGGGCTTGGTACATCACCTATTGAGCGTGATCGTCTCGCGTCAGATGAACCCAACGATAGGTTGCCCTTGCCCACCTGAACCCCCGGTTCAGGATGAGGAATCGGTGGCGTTTGCAGACACCTGATATTTCAGGCAGTTGTTGATCAAAACAGCTGCCAACCCCATAAGACAGGCCCGCTCCATGCGGGCCTTTTCTTTTCAGCTTTTCAATGGTTACCCAGCCAAGCCACGCTATTGAGAAAGAGTCGAACTAGCTCGGTCTGCCTGCGCACACCTGTTTTGGAAAAGATAGATCGTAAATGGGCACGCGCCGTGTTGGGCTTGATGCCAAGAGCTTCTGCAGCTTCTTCCAACGACATGCCATTGCTCAAATGCGTTGCAACAGCGGTTTCTGCGGGAGTTAAATGAAAGAGCTGTTGCGTCAACTTAACAGGCGGCTCAGCCTTGCCGGTTGTATCGCGCAAAAAGACAGCCACACTAGGGCGCTGCTTTCCTTCAGTCCATTCATCCGGTGAAATGCTTTGCACCACCACCCCCCAGTTCAGTTGTCCTGACTGGCGGGAGATGGACATACCTTCGGTCACGAAAACTCGCGACAACCTAGGGGAGAGCAAGGCATCCCTAATCAAACGCTGGAGTTTTCGATTGTCATTGGCATACACAGCTTCCAGCGTGCCATTACTCACTCTAATGCCGTCACCCACATTCAAAATAGATGTGGCAGCAGAATTAGATTCAATCATGCGCCCAGTTTGATCAAGGATGACGACTCCCATCATCAACTGCGCCGTGGCTCGCCCATAAAGCGAGATGACTTGACGGTCTCTATGCAAGTTCAGCTGCATATTCAGCACACGCTTGAGATGCGGTACCAGCAACCGCATCATGCTCAGCTCACGCGCCTCAAAAGCCCCATCCTTCTTTGATCGAGTAATGCGCAGACCATAGGCACAGCCATTACTCGTCTCCACATCCACAGCCAGAATGTGTTCAATATCAATGTCTTTACACCAGTCAGTGTAGTAACGGCAGGCCTTCCACTCAGATGCGGTCATCACATCCAGCAGGGTAAGAACTTTATCTTTAGGCGAACCCAGAAATGGGCTCCATTGCGCATACGGGTCGTGTGAAATCACATTGACACGCCCGCCTGCAGCAGAAATCACCCAACCTACATTGTCTCCATGAGGATCACGAACAATAAGCGAGGCGTAGTTGCCTACCGCACTTGAGCGCAACAGCTCAAGAAAAGCTTTCCAGCTTTCTGGCTCGGACGCAGCCTCGTACAGCGCGGCAATCAGATCGCTGATTAATTCAGTCTCAGTGGCAAAAGCTGCACTCCGTGAAGGAGGCGCAGTCACTTCAGAGCCTCTAGGCAGAGCAAATCCTGTACTTGCCCCTTGGCTAGAAGTAAGACAGTTGTAGAAATCGAATGTGACGTAATCGCTCTTGGGCATTTGATATCTCAATAAATTCGGCCCATCAAGCACCGCGCACTTGCTTAACTCTGTGAGCCATTTTCATTGATGCGTATTGACTCAACACCGTGCGCCAAGGAGTCTGCCCATGGATAGATAGGCATTTTGCTTACCCTATGCAAAGTAAGCATCGTCGAATCAGACGATAGATGAGCTATCAAAAATGCGAACTGATTTACCTACTGCAAGCCTGGTGTCTGCAGATAGCTCCCATCGTTATCCGGTAGGAAAGAAGCCCCGTTAGCACTTTCTTTAGCGAAACCTTGGCTCAGTCTCAACCTGAACTGCTCGGCAGGCACGGCCGGAGAGCACAAGTAACCCTGAAAGTAATCACCCTGCAACTGCGCAATTGCATCACACTGCGCTTGCGTTTCGACACCCTCAGCGACCAATTCAACACCCAGAGCACGACCCATGCTGATGATGGCTCCCACAATGGCCTTGTCTCCAGCATCGTGTGGGAGGCCACGCACAAAGCTCTGGTCAATCTTGATTTTGGAAATGGGCAGCTTCTTGAGATAGGCCAGACTTGAATATCCGGTGCCGAAGTCATCAATCACAAGACCTACGCCTAGCTGCGCAATCTGATGCACGCGCAATGCCATTTCATGCGCGTCTTGCAGCAAGATGGTCTCAGTCAACTCCATCTCCAACCACTGGGCGGGCAAGCCGCTACTTGCAAGTACGCTGATCAAGCGGTCTACAAAATCCGGTTGCCTGAACTCCAGCGCCGAAACATTCACAGAGACCTTCACAGGTGAGCCCATAGCCAGCCAATGCGCAGCCTCTTTCACGGATTGCTCCAGCACCCAAGCATCTAAAGCCACCACATAACCAGACTCTTCAGCCAGAGGAATAAAGACTGCTGGGGAAATCACTCCAAGCTCTGGATCTGTCCAGCGCAGCAGGGCCTCGGCAGCCACAATGCGACCAGAACTGATGTGCACCTGTGGCTGAAAGTGCACCGCCATGTGCCCTTTATCTAACGCTTGGCGCATGGCATGTTCGAGCTTCATGCGCGAGAGCAATCCAGCACTCATTTGCGGCTGATAAAAGCTGAAGTTACCGCGGCCACGCTCTTTGACGCGATACATCGCAATATCGGCCTGGCGAATCAGCTCATCCAGCGTCAATCCATCTGCAGGGAACTGGGCTGCACCAATGCTGCATTGGACTGTGAAGCCTAGGCCATCGAGCATGAAGGGCTGACGCATCTCTTCCAAAATGCGATCCGCGACCGCTGCAGCTCCATCACCCGTGCAGTCATGCAAATAAAGCACAAATTCATCACCACCTTGACGGCACAACATGTCCGTAGTGCGCAGCAAGCCAGAGAGCTTTTGGGCAACTTGTTTGAGCACACGATCTCCAAAATCATGTCCCAAAGAGTCGTTAATGATTTTGAAACGGTCTAAGTCCAGAAACAAAATACTGAAAGGCTGCTGAGTAAAGCGAGCAGCGGTGATGGCAGTCTGCACATGGCGATTTAAGCTCAGACGATTGGGCAGCCCCGTCAGCGCATCGTTATAAGCCAGCTGCTCGATCTGCTTTTGAGCGCTGTGCTGTATGGTCATGTCTCGCATAAAGCCAATGCTTTGCACCAAGCGGCCATAGCCATCGCGCAAAGCGACCCACGACAGCCAAACGGCACACCGCTGGCCGTCACCTTGCTCAAGCCACAGGTTGCCTTCCCAAAAGCTACCCACATCCCAGCGCGCGGATGCCAGCTCCAGCAAGTCAGCAACCGGGCCGGAATCGGACTCAAACAAGTTCCAAGCCGCAAGGCCTAGAACCGGTTTTCCTCGCAACAAGTCGCCCCCTGCCGGGTTAACTTGCACAATAACGCCGCGATCATCGGCAATAAAAATGCCATCCATGCTGGATTCAAACACTCGCGCGGCCAAGCGCAGCTCGGCGGCGGAGCGTGACTCCACCGTAATATCTCTGTACGAGCAAATACGCCCTATCGCCACGCCCCTGCTCAGCTGAGGGACAGATCGACGCTCAAGCACCCGTCCGCCGTAAAGCATCAGGACTTCAGAGGTTTCAGGTGCTGACAAGTCTGCTGCTTCTTGCAGCAAAGTGAACTGACTTTCACTGCTGTGCGTCTGCGCCCGCATATGCTCAAAAATGGCACGGTCATCTCTTTGCACCAACAGCGACTCAGGCAGTTGCCACAAATCAGCAAAGCGGCGGTTAAAGGCGCGAATGCCTCCGCGCAAGTCACACACCAGCATGCCATCGGCGGCAGACTCCAACGTGGCTCGCAACTCCGAGAGCAACATATCGAGCTTGCCTTCGTGCTGCAACTGCTCGCTTCGATCCACCATGGTGAGCATCAGCCAATCCGATGCCTGATCGACGTAACGCACCTCCATCTCAACTGCGATCAAGCTACCGTCAGCGCGAGATACTTCCGAGAGAAACTTCGCACCACCCGCCCAGTTAGACGAATCTTGCCAAAACGCTTTTTGAACGAGTGAGGTACACAACACCTCAACATGCTGACCCTTCGCCTGCTGCGGCGTATAGCCCGTAAGCAACACACTGGCCGCATTGGTATGCACTACCCTCAGTGTTGTGGCGTCAAGCAGCCAAACGGCTTCCTGCAGGCCATCGAGCAAGGCGGTCAGCAAAGGGGCAAAGTGCATACTCTGCAACGAAATCACGAAGTATCTTTCTCGGCAGTAATCACTGCAGAACTATCGAAAAAGTAGCACAAACGCCTTTGTGGCTGTAGAGCTTCCAAAGTTTTACGAGGTACTTGATTGCGCGTCAAGCCTCGGCGAATACCCAAACCTACAAGTTCAACCAAGTCTACCTGCTGCATTTTTTGCGAAGCAAGCGGTTCATACGTCAGCACCTGCGGCTTAAGCGACTGGCTAGTGTTCACTGAGACAACCACACCTATGCGCCCATCGCTAAGTTCCACCAATGAACCCGGAGGATACACGCCTAAAGTCTGAACAAAAGCTTTAAGCACAACGGGCGCATAACGCTGGCGGTATTGGCCATAAAGAGATGCCATGGCTTCATGTGGCGTCATTTCATTGCCAAGTTCAGGCAAATTGCACAAGCGCTCAAAATTATTGGTCAGCGCCAAAATTTGTCCTGCAATGTCCATATCTGCAGCAAGCAAGCCCAACGGAAATCCCGTGCCATCAGCCCACTCATGGTGCTGAGCAATCGCGGTAGTCACTGATGGCGCGTAACCCATGGTCATAGCCAAAGTCACCGATGCGCCCACATGCTCGGCATATGCCGTATCTCGTAAATGCCCAGCGGCAAGGCCTTGGTTAAGAGCGCAGGCAGCCGCAGAAATCTTCAGTGCAGGTTTGCCAATATCGTGCAGTAACGCTGCCGCCCCAAGGTCTTGCAATTCCTCACTGCGCAACCCCAGTGTTTTACCCAGCAGCAGGCTAAGCACGGCAACGTTGACGCCATGAATACCATAGGTTGCGCCACCCGCATCGGCCAGTAAATGCAGGCTGGCATCTCGCTCTTGCGCCAGTTTGACGACTTGTTGCGCAACCAGTTCGTCCGTAAGAGTTCTTGCCGCTTGCGGGCTCGCAATCAATTGCGCCTGCACATCATCGAATACAGAAACCGCGCCCAAGAATTGAGTCTGAACGGCCAAAACTCTGTCGCGCCAAAGTTCTGTTTTACTGCGTTGTGACTCAACAAGAATTGAGGGAGTTAAGCGATCGCTATCACCAGGCTCAGATACCAAGTCCTGCGTATCACTTCTTGTGAGATCAACTTGAACAGTCTTGAGCTTCAAAGCTGCAAAGGTCTTGAGCTGCTCTGCATTCGTAATTTTGAAACTATTAACGGGAAACGGATGGTGCAACCAGCCAGTCTCCAAATGAACATACATGCCAACGCGCAGTTGTCCTACATTAATATTAACAAAACGATTCACATCAAATGCTGAAAATAAGAGAGGACATTATTCCGCAGTTCTGCTGTCTCAGAAACATAACTAGGGTCTGTTGGGAGACAAATACCCACAGTCAAACCAGCACGATTGACTTATCGACACCAAAGACTGGGCCTGTAGACCAAATCCATCCATAGCGCCCATGCTGCAACGCCCATCAGCATCAAGCCCGCCATTCTGCATCCCCACTGCGCTCGCAATGCATTGACATGCGACTGCCCCAGACGCCACAGCCAAGGGCCCAGCAGCAGCCACACAGCGCCCCCCACGGCAAACGCTGCCATGGATAAAGCCCCTTGCCATGCGCCCCCACTTAAAGCGGCAACCAGTACTGCCGAATACAGCAAGCCGCAAGGCATTAAAGCCCAAGCAAAGCCTGCAGCCAAACTGCCGCCAGGCGCAGTCACCACAGGTTGGACCCGACTCCAAACAGAGCGCCCAGCACGCTCCAGCCACATGGGCTGGCGCGCCTGCACCAGCATGGCAAGGCCCCATGCCATCACGGCCACATGCATCAGCGCCCACAGCTGCTGCAGCGCTACGGCTTGATTCGTCAACCAAGCCAGACTTTCCATGGCGACAGCCGCCAGACTGCCCAGCAAGGCATAAGCGGCAATACGACCCAAATGAAATAAGCTGGTACGCAGCCATTGCCATTTTTGCAAGCTGTGCAACGCAATGACTTGTTCGGCATTGACTCCAGTGCTCACCCCAGCAGGTCTAGCGCGCGTGACCACGCTGCATGGTGCAGCGCACATCACAAGGCAATGGGGGCCACCTACAAGCCCCATGATCAAAGCAGTCCAAACCAGCGCAAACAACATGCGTCAGATGATGCGTGAAAACCGCGCGCGGGTACGGTCTGCCTGCAAATAGCGGTCAAACAACATGGCAACTCCGCGCACAAAAAACCAGCCCAGACCCGTGACCTTGAAGCCTTCATCAGACAACTCAATCAGGCCATTGGCCTGCATGTCCTTGAGCTCAGCCAACTCGCCTCCAAAATATTCACGGAAGCTAATCAGCCAAGCCTGCTCCATAGGCTCAAACAGAACTGCCCCCTGGCACATGATGGACATGATGACGGCGCGGCGCACCAGATCGTCTCGCGAAAGCGCCAGCCCACGCTGAACAGGCAATACACCGGCATCAATCGCGTCGTAATACTCTTCCAGTGTTTTTACGTTTTGACTGTAAGTCGCACCAACTTTGCCAATAGCCGACGCACCCAGTGCAATCAAATCGCAGTCTGGCTGGGTGCTGTAACCCTGAAAGTTGCGATGCAAACGCCCTTGGCGCTTAGCAATAGCCAGTGAATCAGTGGGCAGCGCAAAGTGATCCATGCCCACATACACATAGCCGCCGCTCATGAAGGCATCAATCGCACCCGAGAGCATGTTCAGCTTGTCCTGCCCCATAGGCAAATCGGCAGATTCAATGCGGCGTTGTGGCTTGAAACGCTCTGGCAGATGGGCATAGGCATACAGCGCAATGCGATCCGGCCTCAGCTCATTGACCTGAGCCAGCGTGCGCGCAAACGACTCTGGTGTCTGCTTAGGGAGACCATAGATCAGGTCCACATTGATGGACACAAAACCCAAGCGTCGTGCCTCAGCCACCAGCGCAAACACCTGCTCGGCTGGCTGCTCGCGGTGCACCGCTTTTTGCACCGCCGGATCAAAGTCCTGCACGCCAAAGCTCAGGCGGTTAAAGCCCATGTCCTTGAGCACTTTCAGGCGCTCATTGCTGACCGTGCGTGGATCGACCTCAATCGAATACTCGCCCGCTGCATCGAGCTTGAAATGCTCGCGCATTAGCGCCATCAATTGTTGCAACTCGGCATCGCTGAAGAAAGTGGGTGTACCGCCACCCAGATGCAACTGGCTGACCAGCTGACCCTTGCCGCAGTGCGCGGTGTGCATGGCTAACTCACGCGCCAGATAGTCCAAATATTCCGCCGCTTTTTCGTGGTGCTTGGTCACGATTTTGTTGCAGGCGCAGTAGTAGCAAAGGGACTCGCAAAATGGCACATGCACATAGACGGACAGTGGCAAAGCAAGCGCACCGGTGTGTGCTTTTCGCTGCTCCAATGCCAAAATGTAGTCTTCAGCTCCAAAAGCCTCAACAAAACGGTCGGCTGTTGGGAACGATGTGTAGCGCGGCCCAGGGATATCAAAGCGGTTCAGTAATTCGGGCGTTACAGCGGTCATAACTACTCGTCAGTGCGCGCACACACCTCACTAAAGACTGATAAAACAAGGCCATCAGAGCCCTTAAACATCAGCACCTTGAGGCAGGAGCGCATGGTTTTGAATGAATATGAACAATGTGCCCCAAGGCTTTCGCCCTGTCCTTGATGAAAATCAAGAGAAATCAAGGCAAGTGCTGCGACAATTTGATCTATCTCATCACCCAATACGAGGTCTATGAACGGCGCGATTTTCTCACCCGAGTTTGTCAGTGCCGTAGCTAAAGCCCATGAATCTTCAGACCATCAAAGCCTCCTGCTCCAACTGCAACCTCCGCGAACTGTGCATGCCCATGGGCTTGGACGACGAGCAACTGGAGCGCATTGATGAGATTGTGGCCACGCGTCGCAAGATCAAGCGCGGTGGACTGCTGTTTCGCAACGGCGAAGATTTCACCTCGCTGTACGCGATTCGCACCGGCTTCTTCAAGACCAGCGTTGCAACAGAAGATGGCCGCGACCAAGTCACTGGCTTTCAAATGGCGGGCGAAATTATTGGGCTTGATGGCATCGTCAACGACCACCACACTTGTGATGCGGTGGCGCTGGAAGACGCTGAAGTTTGCGTCATGCCTTTTGACAAGCTCGAGCAACTCTCCCGCGAAGTCACGGCCCTGCAAAACCATGTGCACAAAGTCATGAGCCGAGAAATCGTGCGCGAGCACGGTGTGATGCTCTTGCTGGGCAGCATGCGCGCTGAAGAGCGCCTCGCCGCATTCGTGCTGAACCTTGTGCAACGCCTGGCCGCCCGTGGTTTTTCCAAGTCAGAGCTGGTCCTGCGAATGACGCGCGAAGAAATTGGCAGCTACTTGGGACTCAAGCTCGAGACCGTGAGCCGCACCTTCTCCAAATTCGCCGAAGATGGCATTTTGGATGTCAAGCAGCGCCACGTTCGCATTCTGGATACCGAAGCGCTCAAGCGCATCGTCAACAGCCAGCAATGCCAGTGATTAAGAGCCGCTAAACCCACCCGAGTCTGCACTTTAGAGCGGCTACACCGTCAATATGAGCCGCCTTGGGTGGCGGCTCTCAAACCGGGCTGAGGCAACAGCCGCCAAGCTGTACCCGCCCCAATCAGTAGACGTCGCGGCGGTAGCGACCTTGGGCCAGCAACGCATCGACCTTGGCCTCGCCCAAAATGGCTTGCAGCGTCTGGTGTACCCCTTGACCCATGCCATTTAAGCTTCCGCAAACATAGATAGCCGCGCCCTGCTCCACCCAGCGCAGCAGCTCATTGGCATGGATATGCAGCAAGTCCTGTACATAGTGCGATTCTTTGCCGCTATCACTGTTGCGCGACCAAGCCTGATCCAGTCGCGCCAGATGACCGCCTTGCACCCATTGGGCCAGTTGCTCGGCACATATCGCGTCATGCAGAGGGCTGCGCTCGCCAAACATCAACCATTGGTCGCTGCGGCCCTGCTGCACGCGGGCTTTGATGTGGCTGAGCAAGCCTGCAAGGCCCGAACCATTGCCAATCAAAATCAGCGGCCGTTGTGCGTTATCACCCAGCCTAAAACCGCTGTGCGCGCGCACCGTTATCGCCTGCACATCGCCCAGCGCTATGCCGCGGCATAGCCAGTCAGAGGCCAAACCGGGCGAGCCATCGTCTCGCACGCTTTGGCGCACCAGCATCTGCAAGCTGCCGTCAGCCACGATAGAAGCGATGGAATAGTCCCGCGCACGTTCAGGATCGGCGGGCACGCACAGCGAGACCAGGTCGCCAGATTCCCAATGCGGCAACGCACCCGCCTGCGGCACCCAATCGAGCTGGTACAGCGCCCCGCCTTGACTACCGGGATTGAGCAAACGGCGCTGCGCCAGCACAAACGGCACGCTGGCTGGCGTTTGCAACCAGTCAGCGTCAGAGTCCTGCGCAGCGGATTCTCCCAACAATTGCTGGCGAAGCGCCCCGACGCGCGCTTGCCAAGCCTGCAGGCTCTGGGCATTCATGTTGTCTACGCAGATCAGCTCGCTGCTCGATCCACTGCTTGAATCGCCGTTTGCATCACTGCTTGAATCGCCGTTTGCATCACTGCTTGAATCGCTGTTTTCAGCGCTGGCCTTCAGCCACTCATGCACCTCAGTGCCAAAAGCGCAGAACTCTTGATATTCGCTGTCGCCCAGCGCCAGCACCACACTTTGGTGCCACTCCAGCTGAAGTTTTGAGGCCAGCAGACCTTGCACAAAGCCCAACGCGTGATCAGGCGCATCGCCCTCGCCCGTGGTGGATAACACCCACAGGCTTTGCATGTGCTGCTGCAAAAGGTCTTCAGTCAGCTTTTGCACGGGCAGCAGGCGCACCTGCAAACCGCCGCTGACCAGCATGTGGGCGGTGGCACGGGCCAGCGCTTCGGCTTGCCCGGTCTGGCTGGCATACGCCACCAACACGGCAGGTGCTTGCACATTACCTTGCGGCGCGCTGTTTTCTTCATCCTCTGCCTTGCGCTGTTTGCGCACTTTGGCGGCAATGCCCCAGCAAAGACCAGCATAAGCAGCTATTAAACCAATAGCACCAGAGATACGCTCTGGCGTCAAAATCCATTCCACAGTCATGCCCCAAATTGATTGATCCAGGCTGGCGTCTTCAGCACCGCTGTGCTTGCCCCAGTCTCATTGGCATGAGAGATCAGCACCGCCGCAATCGCATGCTGGCGCGCAAAGTCCATGCCTTCTTGCGGCCCCAGTACCGTGAGCACCGTCGCCAAGGCATCGGCATGCATGCACTCGGGATGAAACACGGTGACGCTGGCCAGATCATGCGTCACGGGCCAGCCCGTGCGCGGATCTAGCGTGTGCGAATAACGCCGCCCATCCACGCTGAACTGATGCCACAAATCCCCCGAGGTCGCAAAAGCGCCATCTTTGATGCTCACCACCAAAGGCTGAGCTGCATCTGTAGTGCCATTGCCCGCACCTAGTTGCACCTGCCATGCGCGCTCATCAGGGCGCTGACCCCAAGTACGCAGCTCGCCGCCAATTTCTAAGAGACCCGCAGCCCAGCCTGCGGCTTGCAGCTTTTGCACTGCCCAGTCCACGGCAAAGCCTTTGGCAATGCCGCAAAAGTCTAGTTCCAGCCCACCCGGCTGGCGCAACTGCTGGGTCTGCGCATTCCAATCCAAGTGCTGATAGCCGCTGGTTTGCAGCAGCCGCTCAATCACCTCAACGGCTGGCGTTTGCCCTTGATGAGGCTGCAGCGGATTTTGGCGCGGGCCAAACCCCCACAGCGACACCAGCGCGCCCATGCTCGGGTCCATAGCTGCGCCCGACAACTTAGCCCAGTGCAAAGCTGCATCTAAAACATGAGCAAACTCTCTAGGTGCTAAATGGACTTGACCGGGTTTTGACTGATTAAAGCGGCTAATGACCGAATCCGCCTCCCAGTTACTCATCTGGGCAATGACTTCATCAAACACCTGCTTCAGTAAGGCTTGCACCGGTTCCACCGGCAGGTAATCAGGATTGGCAAGCCGCAGCGACCAGTGCGAGCCCATCGTCTCACCCGCCAAGCGGTGAATACGCCCATCTTGCTGATGCTGCAAATTGGCTGACTGCCAGCGCTGCACAGCAAAGTTCACCGGCTGCGCTGAATGTACTGAGGGCGCTGAAGATTGCGCCGACGAAGACAGCTTCCAAAGACTGGCATCAAAGCGCACGCGCGGTGTGGAGGTCATGGCTCGTTAGGGGCAGAACAGATCAGGCGGAAACAACGACGCGCCCAAAGCGGGCGCGTGTTGCTTGCATCTCAGGCATCAAA
Source organism: Comamonas sp. Y33R10-2 (assembly GCF_019355935.1). Classification (NCBI taxonomy): domain Bacteria; kingdom Pseudomonadati; phylum Pseudomonadota; class Betaproteobacteria; order Burkholderiales; family Comamonadaceae; genus Comamonas; species Comamonas sp. Y33R10-2. Next base: position 1,124,312 of record NZ_CP079925.1, on the reverse strand, counting down.
GCTTAAAACAGCACTTAGAGCTGCTAACTTTAAGGCAGCACTTCCAGCGTGGCGATGTAGCTCAGGCGGCGCTCTGTCGCCTTGGCAACGCTGGTCTTGTTATCGGTGGCATCGGTATTGAGCCAGAACAGACCCGCGCGAGGGAACTTGACCTTGACTTGACCCTTGGCGTCAGTCTTGAGCTTCATAGCGTCCACGCTGTCACGGTAGCGAATGCCATCGGCCACCAGCTCCAGCTCCAGATCGGCAGCAGGCTTGCCGTCGATGTGGAACTCAAACGTGGCTTCTTCGCTGGCCACCAAGTCGTTGGGGTGGGTCACAGGCTTGAGCTCCAAGCCCTTGCCCGTCAGCGTAATGGCCGAAGGCTTGCCTAGCGACACAAAGGTCTCCATACGGCGCTGGTTCTCAGTCACGCGTACGTCCTTAGCGTCCGCAGGCATTTGCTTGACCACGTCATCCACCGAGCCGCGCAAGCGCTTGGTCTGGCCATTGGCGTCCTTGTAAGACCCCATAGCGCCGCCCATTTGCATGGCCACGCGGTAAGTGCCGGTCTTTTCGGGCTTGAAGTCGAACATGCTGCGCAGCTCGCCCTTGGCCACATTCTTCATCTCAACCGCCGCACCATCAGGAGCCGTGACCTTCACCGCATCAAGATTCAGCGGGCGGTGGTTAAAGAAGAACACATCGTTGGAAACTGCAGCGTCCACAGTCACCCAGTCCGACTTGGACAGCACGGTGCTGGAGGGCTTGAACCACAGGTCATGCGCCTGAGCGCCGAAAACGGTTAGCGCCAAAGCGGCAGCAGCGAGAGCACGTGTTTTGAACTTCATATCAGGTCCTTGAAAACAAAAAAGGATGACAAATCAGAAAAAGGGATAGCGCCGAAATCGGGCACCATCCAACTCAGAGACACTGAGCAAAAGCCGCCTTGCGGCGAGGCGTCGTCCCCTTGCGCAAAGCACAGGGGAAGGCGCAAAGCGCCTCAAGTGGTGAAAATCAAGCTCAAGGAGTGATGTTCAACTTAATAGCACCCAACTCAGTACTACCAGTCGCACTCAGGCTAGTGGCCTGCTTCATAGGCCATTCAAACGGGATAGACACCACCTCGCGGCCACCTACTTCACGGGCAGCTTCGACCATCAGCTTGTACTGACCGGGAGCCAGCTTGGGCAGCGGGTTCTTGCCTTCGGCAAAAGACAGGGCGTAAGTGCCGGCAGGCTTGGTGGGCTGGGTCACGCCATCCACCGGAAAGCTCAGCTCACGGCCAATGCGGCGCCACCATTGGCGCATGTCTTTGAGCCACTTGGTGCCTTCGCCATCTTTCATCTTGGCGTCGTACCAGACGGAAAGATTGGCTGCCACGCCGCCATCGGCCTTCTCCAGCCACACAGCCACATAAGGCTTGTGATATTCGGCTACTTGGAGCTGAGGCACGGTGACCGACACATTCAAGCCCCCTGCGATTGCGGGCAGACCGATCACGGCGCTCAACGCCACCGTGGTCTTGAAAATCCTCTTCGCCATTCTTTTTTCCTTCTCTAAATCCAGATCAATGTACCAAGAGCACCACCAGCAAAGCGGGCAAAACAAAACCCAAACCAACCATAGGCCATGTCATAGGCCGGCGCTGTGCGTGCATCTTCAAAATCAATAGGCCGGTGATACAAAACACCACGCAGCCCAGGGCAAATATGTCGATGAACAGGCTCCAAGCAGCGCCCGAATTGCGCCCTTTGTGTAAGTCGTTCAGATAAGAAATCCAGCCACGGTCTGTGGTTTCGTACTCCACAGCACCATCCTTTAAATCCACGCGCAGCCAAGCGTCGCCACCGGGGCGAGGCAGGGGGACATAAGCCTCGTCCTCGCTCCACTCCACCGCAAAGCCTTTGGCACTGACTTTAATTTGCTGCGCCAGCCAGCCATCGACATCGGCAGGCAAGGCCACTTCATTTTTAATAGCACTCTGCCCATTTAACTTCTGGGCTTGCTGCAGTTTTTCCAATAAATCGGCAGGCAGTCGCGCCTCACGCGTGAGCACCTTGGGATTCGATTCAATCTGGCCGGCATGGTTGAGAGTAAAGCCCGTCACAGCGAACAGCAGCATGCCGATCAAGCAGATCGCAGAGCTGATCCAGTGCCATTCGTGCAATTTTTTAAGCCAATACGCCCGCTGCGGAGCGTTGGAGGAAGCCGCTGTCATGGAAAAACTTTCAGGGAGTGCGAGCCGCCAAGCCGGGTCGAACCACAAACCAATAGGGCTGACCGGCGGCCAAGCGACCCAGCCGTACTTTCACAGCAAGTGTCGCATTCTAGTTGCCCAAAATTCTAAATGCATATCACTTTCATTTACTTTACTTTGCGTAAACAAAGCTAAGCCTTCGGCAGCAATGAAGACACTTCAAAACGTTGCGGCGTAAGCAAGTCGCTTCCGCCCTAAGGTAAACCCTAGATTTCACAAATAACGCGTTGCCCTGCGGCAACAGAGTCAACTATTTGTAGCGCGCAACTGAGAATCTAATCAAGAACCATTATCAACAAGATCTAGAATCCGCATGCTTTTTCATAAAACCATTGACTACTTCAAAAGCATGTTTAATAACTATCTGACTCCGACCGACTCCAATGGCTTGCGCTGCGAGCTCAAGCAAATCGTGATCGCCGCAGGCCTGTGCCTGATCGGCGCCAGCGCGATGGCTCAACAAGAAACGACGCTCTCCACCGTGAATGTGGAAGCGGCTGCTGAAAGCGGCTTCAAAGCTGAAACCAGTACACAAGGCAAGTTCACCGCACCTTTGCTGGACACGCCCAAGACCGTTCAAGTCATCAACGAAGAAATCATCAAGCAGACTGGCGCCACCAGCTTGCAAGAAGCACTAAAGTCCACCCCAGGCATTACTTTTGGTAACGGCGAAGGCGGCAATCCCACAGGCGACCAGCCTTTTATCCGAGGTATGGACGCTCAGTCCAGCACCTTCGTGGACGGCATGCGAGACATCGCCGCCGGCACTCGCGAAGTGTTTAACGTTGAGTCCATAGAGGTTATTAAGGGCGCTGACTCGGCCTATGCAGGTCGCGGCGGCGCAGGCGGCTCCATCAACCTGACCACCAAGAAGGCAAAGAACGAAAACTTCATCTCGGGCGACGTGGGTCTGGGCACCGACAACTATCTGCGTGGCACGCTGGACATCAACCGCAAGATCAACGAGACCACAGGTTTCCGTCTGAACGCCATGGGCCATAGTGCCGACATTCCCGGCCGCAACGGCCCTGACAACAAGCGCTGGGGTCTCGCACCTACCGTCACATTCGGTATGGGCACTGCAACCGAAGTGACTCTGGGTTGGCAGCACCTGCAGACGGACAACATGCCCGATGGTGGTGTTCCTTACCTGATCCCCAAAACCGGGGCTGCAGCACTGCCAGGTGGCTCAATCATTCGCCCGACGTATGGCAACAACCGCGACAATTGGTACGGTTTGACTGGACGTGACTACCAAAAAGAAAAAAGTGATTTGTTCACCGCATCGGTTGAACACAAATTCACTGACTCCAACAAAATTCGTAACAGCTTGCGTTACAGCAAGAGCGAGCAGGACTATGTCTGGACGCAACCCGATGACAGCAAGGGTAATGCCATCGGAGGCTTCGTGTATCGCCGTGGCAATGGCCGCCAAAGCGAAATTACAACGCTGCAAAACGTCACCGAATTGACCGGTAAGGCCCAGACAGGAAGCGTCGGCCATTCCTTCTCAGTTGGACTTGAATTGGCCAAGGAAAAATCTACCGTCAATTCGGCAAACTCTGGCATCTTGACTCCTAGCAACACATCCTGCAATGCGGCCAGTGCTCCATGGTGCGCCTCGCTGAACAATCCCAACAGTGGTGATGCTTGGACAACCCCCATTACTTGGAACCCAGACGCGACAAGAAACAAGGTAGACACTGTTTCCATCTATGGATTTGACACACTCAAATTCAACGACCAGTGGCTATTGAATGCGGGCATCCGCATGGATCACTACAAGGTCAATGCCGCAGGCCCCGCAAGCACCGGACGCACCCCATCGCCGGCTTACGACATTACCCGCAGCGACAACCTGTTCAACTATCAGTTGGGCTTGGTCTACAAGCCTGCAACCAATGGCAGCATCTACGTCAACGTAGGCACCGCTTCGCGCCCTGTCGGCTCCATGCTCAACAACGGTAACGACGAAGCAATGAACACAGTTGCTTTGGCTGACCTCGCTCCTGAAAAAACCCGCTCCACCGAATTAGGCACCAAATGGGACCTGATTGACAAACGCCTGGGACTGTCCGCTGCCATCTTCCGCAACGAAGTCACCAATGCACGCATTACCGACGGCACTGGCGCTACCGTCATGGCTGGCAATAAGACTGTGAATGGGTTAGAGCTGGGTTTCACCGGTCAAATCATGCCCGGCCTGAGCGTCTTTGGCGGCTATACCTACATGGATAGCGAGCAAAAGAACATGGGCCCGGGCAATGTCGCCAACGGCCTGCCCTTCCCCAATACACCCAAGCACAGTTTCAGCCTGTGGACCAGCTACAAGCCCATGGCTAAGCTGACATTGGGTCTTGGCATCTTTGCCCAAAGCAATGTGAACCAAGGCTACACCGCCTCTACTGCTCCAGCAGGCAGCGGCGTTGTGACACGCCAAGCCAATGGTTACACACGCTTTGACGCCATGATGGCCTACCAATTCAACAAGAACATGGCCTTTCAGCTGAACGTCTACAACCTGGGCGACAAGGTGTACTACAGCGGTGTGCGCTCGCCTCACTACGCCACCATGGCTGCTGGCCGCTCGGCAGTGGCTTCGGTCAAGTTCACGTACTAATTGAAACGTCGCCTGCGCTTGATTTAGCGCAGGTCTGCTTCAATGCATGACACGAAGCCTCGTTGGCCGTTGCAGCCAGCGGGGCTTTTTACATGCACACTTGGCACTTGAAGGCGCATTGCAGTCTTTGTAATGCCATTTCACACTGTTCAAAACAATAGCTTCTTGCGCCCTATCCATAAGCACTTCCATACCAAACTGACTTGAATAGCTTATGTATCAACCGGTAGCCGCTACGTTTTTTCCCAAGACTGACACCCCATAAAGTCTCACCATGCTGCTTCGCATCCCTGCTCTGCTGACCCCCGATGAAGTGCGTCACTGCCGCAAGGCGCTGGAGAGCGCCACTTGGCAAGATGGCCGAACCACGGCAGGCCATGTGGCCGCACAGGTCAAAAACAATTTGCAACTGCCGCTGGACAGCGCCACCGGTCAGCAAATTGGTGACCTAATTTTGGACAAGCTGGGCCGCAACCCCTTATTTATGTCTGCTGCATTGCCGCTCAAGGTGCTGCCCCCGCGCTTTAACCGCTATGAAGGCGGTGGCAAAGACGGCAATCACGGCTACGGCAACCATATCGACAACGCTTTTTTCACCATTCCGGGCACTGCCATCAAGGTGAGAACCGATGTCTCCACCACCGTCTTCTTCAGCGACCCTGAAGAATACGAGGGCGGCGAGCTGATGGTGCAAGACACTTACGGCGAGCAAAGCGTGAAGCTGGCTGCGGGCGATGCCATCGTCTACCCCGGCACTAGCTTGCACCGCGTCAACCCGGTGACCCGCGGCACGCGCTATGCCTCGTTTTTTTGGACGCACAGCTTGATCAAATCTGCCGAGCAGCGCCGCTTGCTGTTTGATCTGGACCAGTCGATTCAGCAACTCACGCAAGAGCAGCCCGAGCACGCGCGAGTCGCAGCCCTATCTGGCACGTACCACAACCTCCTTCGCATGTGGTCTGAAGCATGACTGTTGAACGCTTGAATGCCACAGGCCAGCCCGTCAAGCCTGCGCTGACGCAGATTCCACCCCATATCGGAAATTGGGCCGACTACGCTGCATTGGCACGAGAACATATGGAAGCCCATGCTTGGGCGCATTTGGAAAGCGGTGCCGATCAAGGGCTGACGCTGGCGCATAACCGCAAAGCTTTTGACCGCATTCGCCTACGCCCAGAGCCACTGGCCGATTTATCTCAAGCCCACACCCGGCAAAACCTGCTGGGCCAGACTTTGGATTGGCCGCTGCTGCTGGCCCCTGTGGCCTATCAAAAGCTGGCTCACCCCGAAGGCGAGCTTGACACCGTTTGCGCCGCCATGGCCATGCGTACCGGCATGGTGGTCAGCACGCTCTCCAGCTACACGCTGGAAGAAATTGCAAAGGCCGCACACAGGACGGCGCAAGAGCTGGGGCGCAGTGGCCCGCTGTGGTTTCAGCTGTACCAACAGGCGTCGCGCAAGCACACGCTTGAGTTAATTCGCCGCGCTGAAGCAGCAGGCTATCAGGCGCTGGTCTGGACGATTGATGCGCACATCAAGCGCTCCAGCTACCCACTGCCACCAGGCGTGGAAGCGGCCAATCTCCGCGGCATGCCCAAGCAGCGCCAGACCAGCGATTTGATGAGCGAGCACATTCTGTTTGGCACCGCGTTGGCCCAAAGCGCGCCCACTTGGGACGACTTGGTCTGGCTGCGAGAGCAAACCAAGTTGCCGCTGATCGTCAAAGGCGTGCTGTCTGCCAGCTCAGCCGCCAAAGCTGTGGAGTTGGGGGCTGATGCCATCGTCGTCTCTAACCACGGCGGTCGCGTCTTGGATGGGGCTGTGTCGCCGCTTGAGGTATTGCCCGCCATTCGCGCAGCCACGCCAGCTCATATTCCGCTGCTGATGGATAGCGGCGTGCGCTACGGCACCGATGTGATCAAGGCTTTGGCACTGGGCGCCAGCGCCGTAATGATAGGCCGCCCGCAAATGCATGCATTGGCCGTGGCTGGCATGCTGGGCGTGGCCCACATGCTGTATCTGCTACGCGCCGAGCTTGAGCTGGCAATGGCTCAAACTGGAATCCAAGCCATTGAAAATATTGATAAAAATCTCTTAACCACTTCTGATTTGTGATTAATTCGCTGGCATGCATTGCAAATGCGACGGATTCTCATTTATACTCAACCTATCACATCAATAGCCAGCAACAACTGCCTGTAGCCATGATCGTCTGTGTATGCCGCCGGGTTTCTGACCGAGAAATAGCACGCCACGCCCATGCGGGGATGAGCTTTGACGAAATCCAATTTGAACTGGGAGTCGCCACGCAATGTGGGCGCTGCGAAGGCTGCGCACGCGATGTGGTTGCCCAGTGCAGCGCGAGCCGCCCTATTGCGGCCATTCACAACGAAGCACATGCCTGTGCGCCGGTACAAACAGTTCAGCTTGCCACCAAAATTCTGGAGAGCAAAGCATGGCCCACCTCACTATCTTCTCAGCCCTTGTCGGCAGTCTGATTCTTGTGATGGCATGCTCATAGTGGATTTTTCGTGATTGATGGTGCTTAACCAGCGACCTCTGCGATTAATTTCTTTTGCCTTATAAACTCCCCCACTCGCAGTAACCAGCGCTTTTCTTTACTTGCTCCAGCATTCACTGGTGGCACTTTCCGCTCTTATGTCCCAGTCTGATCAATTTGCACCTGCCAGCGGCCTCAGCCGCAATATGGCAGTTGCTGGTGCGGTGGTGGTTGTGCACGCTGCTGCCCTGTGGGCCATGCAGCATGGCTTTGCCCAACAAAAACCAGCAGAGATAGTGATTCCCGCTAGCGTGATTGCAGAGTTTGTGGCGCCTCCTGCGCCAACGCCCGCACCGCCTTCCCCTCCGCCACCAGCAGCGCCCCCCAAGCCAGCACCGCAGCCTCAGCCGAAGGCTCAGCCCAAGACGGAGACAAAAAAAGCGCCGCCGCTGCCCAAGGCTATCAAAGACACAACGCCTGCACCTTCCGCCCCAAAGGGAGCATTGGAAGACAACGACAGCAAGGCTGACAATGCCCCACCGGCGCCTCCAGCGCCCCCTGCTCCACCAGCACCGCCCGCCCCACCTGCACCTCCCGCACCACCGGCCCCGGCTCAGGTGGAGCAGCCTTCAAGCAATGCGGCTTATCTGAACAACCCATCACCCGCCTATCCCTCGGTGAGCAAGCGTATGGGCGAGCAAGGCAAAGTGCTGCTGCGCGTTTATATCAACGCTCAGGGCCAGCCTGAGAAAATCGATGTCAAGCAGTCCAGCGGCTTTGAGCGCTTGGATGAAGCTGCAATCAACACTGTGCAACGCTGGAGATTTGTTCCCGGCAAGCGCAACGGTGTGCCCGAACCCATGTGGCACATTGTCCCCATCAATTTTGTTCTCAAATAATTCAGAAGTTCTCAGGAGTACCCATGGAATCCCAATTCGGCATTGCACACGTCTGGACACAGGGCGACTTCGTGACCAAGGCCGTGGCCATCATTTTGGTGGCCATGTCAGTGGCCTCTTGGCTGGTCATCATCATCAAGGCGCTGGACTTGATGAAGTTCAAAAAGTTCGCCAACCAATCGCAAGACTTTTGGCATAGTGCGGACATGGCCGCTGGCTTGCAAAAGCTGGGCGATGACAAGCAAAACCCATTTCGCTTCATGGTGCTCGAAGGCCGCGAAGCTTCTGCCCACCACCGCAAGACCAGCGCCCACCTCCATGACACCCTAGACATCAGCGACTGGGTGACCCGCTGCCTGCGCAATGGCATTAATGAGTTCACAGCTCGCCTGCAATCGGGCCTGGCCATTTTGGCGTCCGTCGGCTCTACGGCTCCGTTTATCGGCTTGTTCGGTACGGTCTGGGGCATTTACCACGCACTGGTCGCTATTGGCACCTCGGGCCAATCCTCGATCGACAAGGTGGCCGGCCCCATCGGCGAAGCGCTGATCATGACCGCCTTGGGTCTGGCCGTCGCCATTCCAGCCGTGCTGGGCTACAACGCACTGGTGCGCGGCAACAAGGGTATTTTGAACACGCTCAATAGCTTTGGCCACGACGTGCACGCCTACTTTGTGACCGGCGCCCGCGTTACCGTGGAAGGCCAAGCTTCTGGCAACGTACTGCCATTGAAGAAAGGCGCTTAAGCCATGTCATTCGGAACCATGGACGATGGGGACAGTGATGAGGTGATGAATGAGATCAATATGACGCCTTTGGTGGACGTCATGTTGGTACTGCTGATCATCTTCATCATCACCGTACCCGTGATGAACCACTCTGTGAATGTGGAGCTACCGCGCGCCACCAATCAGCCTGAAGAGACCAAGCCTGCCACTGTGCAGTTGGGTATCACCGCTGATGGCAAATACTCTTGGAATACGCAAGAAGTAAGCGACGAGCAGCTTGAAACCAACCTGCTGGCCGAGGCTGCTAAAGAGCCTCAGGCTGACCTGCATATTCGCGGCGATAAAGATGTGCGCTACGAACGCGTGGCTCAGGCCATGGCTGCCGCCCAGCGCGCTGGCGTCAAAAAGATTGGTTTTGTGACTGATCCCGCCAAATAATCAGCAGCCTAGCTCTGCAATCGACGGCCCTTAGCAAGGGCCGTTTTTTTATTGAAAATCAATATAAAAAGCCTACAGCCATTGATTTACATAGACCTTCTGCTATTAATTTAGATAATTTATCTCTCTCAATTCATGGCCACAACATGCTCGCTAAGTCCCCATTAGCCACCTAGGCCTTGCCGCGCTAGCTATTTTGCAAAATATTTACGAAATGAGAGTCGTTATCACTTGCAATTTAACTGAGAATCGTTATCATTAACTCAGTTTAGAAATTAAGGAGTTCCGGCATGTCTGCATCGCTTGTTGCGACCTCACAGCCCAGTCAACTTGGAGCCACACCGATGGTTGCTGCAAGCTCGGCAGCCATTGAAAACGTTCACATCGGCGTAGACAGTGCAATGCTGCTCAATGGACAAAAAGCCATCACCATTGTGCACAACGGTATGCCATACCGTCTGCAAGCGACCAAGCTGGGCAAACTTATTCTGACCAAATAGATTACTTCTAACCGTTTCATCGTGGGGCGACACCGAAAGTGTCGTATTCGCCAGCCACAGTTGCTGTAGAGCGCAAGCCCTCTCTTTCGCTCACACCTCAATAGCCACGCGCTTTTTACTCACAAGCATTCAAAACAAAACCCCTGCGCGCATCAAGCGGCAGGGGTTTTGTTTTTAGAACCGTTAGCACCAAACAGCTAACCAAAGGGTGTTGTGAGCGGCCCTTAATCTAGCCCAGTCGGGCAGAACCGCTCACACAAGGCTTGAATTACAGACCCAAAGCAGCAATACCTGCTTTGGCAACCTGTGCATCTTCACTGGCCTTCACGCCAGACACACCCACCGCACCCAAGATTTGGCCATCTTTAACGATAACTACGCCACCTTCGAGCAGACCATCCACAAAAGGCGCGCTCAAGAAAGCTGTGCGGCCATTGTTGATCATGTCCTCAAACGCCTTGGTGTCTTTGCGGCCAATAGCAGCAGAGCGTGCCTTAGCAGGGGCGATGTGCGCTGAGATCGCTGCAGCACCATCCATGCGTTGCAGCAGCAGCAAGTGACCGCCGTCATCCACGATGGAGATCGTCACAGGCCAGTTGTGCTTGAGCGCTTCGGCTTCAGCGGCTGCTGCAATGGCTTTCACGTCGGCCAGTTCGAGTTCATGCTTGGTCTTCATATAGGTGCAAAGCTCCGTTGTGATATCAATATAGAGAGGATATTCTGTACTTGGAAGGCCAAAGTAGATGCCATGCGCAAAACATTTCATCCTAAAACTGCCCCAGTGCATCCGGGTATTGCAAAAGCTTCTCAACACCCCCACCTAGAATGACAATGTTTTTACATAAATTTCCTGAAGGAGGAATGGCTACATGAACGAACAAGTCACCACACTGGGCACTGCGGGCTACGGTGTCTCGCAGCAAGAGCGCAACCGTGTCTTGCGCAACACATATTGGCTGCTGGCACTAAGCCTCTTACCTACCGTGCTGGGCGCTTGGCTGGGCGTGGCCACCGGCATCACCCGCTCGTTGACAGGCTTTACGGGCCTACTGGTGTTCATGGGCGGCGCCTTCGGCTTCATGTACGCCATTCAAAAGACCAAGCACACTGCAGCAGGCGTGCCTGTGCTGCTGGGCTTCACCTTCTTCATGGGCCTGATGCTCTCGCGCATGATCGGCATGATTTTGGGCTTCTCAAATGGTACACAACTGATCATGACGGCCTTTGCCGGCACGGCAGGTATCTTCTTCGTCATGGCCATGCTGGCCACGGTGATCAAGCGTGATCTGTCGGGAATGGGCAAGTTCCTGTTCGTCGGCGCTCTGGTGCTGATGGTGGGCGGCATCATCAACGTGTTTGTCGGCTCTAGCGCTGGCATGATGGCTTTGTCTATGCTGGCTATCGGCATCTTCTCTGCCTACATGTTGTATGACCTCAAGCAGATCATCGACGGCGGCGAAACCAACTACATCAGCGCTACCCTGTCGCTGTACTTGGACCTGTTCAACGTGTTCCAGAGCCTGCTGGCACTGCTGGGCATCATGGGCGGCGAACGCGACTAAGCGCCTTCAGGCGATTGCCTGAATGTCTAAAAAGGAGTGCCCTGTGCACTCCTTTTTGTTTGCGCCAACTTGAATGTTGAGAGATATTTCAAGCTCAGCCTCAATTTTTTCCAGCGCTTGCCGATACCCAGACAAGATGAAGCCAAACCACCTCTCCCGCGCGCTTGCCATTGCCCTGCTGCCCCTGGTGCTGGCAGGCTGCAAAATCGAAGACATTCCCGGCCTAGGCCCGGACCCACGCGCTGTGGCGAAAGATTCTGAGGCCAAGGCCATAGGCGGCGCCTGCCGCCACGCCATGCGTGGGTTGGAAGATTGCTACGTACTAAACCCCAAAGCATCCAAAGCGCTGGTGTTTTCAGGTTGGAAGGACATGGATGAATACATGCGCACCAACAAGATGGAGGGCGTTCCCTCCGTACTAGGCCAAAACGCGGCTGAAAAACGCAGCGCCCCAGAGCCTGAGAGTAGCTCCAGCCGCAATAACCGCAGTTAAGCCGTATCAGCAGAACTAAAAACCGTAGCCACAGTGCTGCGGTTTTTTATGGACGAGTCCTACCTTCTCTCATGCTGGGCATTATCTCTACCGCCTGGGGCCTTATGTGACGACGGCCGTGGGCTCGGCCCTGCCTACCTTTGCGGTGGCGGCGGCGGCAATGCGTCATTTGCAACACCGCGCGGTAGCCGCCTCATCGCACTACAAGCAATTACAAGCAATCACTATCAAAACAATAGCTTCAAGCCTAGATGATTTATGCACTTGAAGCTTGTTTTCATTAAAGTCAACGCGCACCCGCTGCCTGCAGAAGGTGTACGACTTCAGTCTGATTGCGCTGACGGGCGTGGGCCAGCGCCGTCACACCGTTCTTGTCGGGCAGGTTAAGGTCTGCTTTGGCCTCAATCAGTGCTCGGATGATGGCCTGATGCTCGGGCCCGACTTGGCTTAGCACCACAGCCTCCATCAGGCATGTCCAGCCCAAGCGATTGACATGGTTCACATCCACGCCTGCGGCAATCAGCACCTGCACTGTCTGCACATGGCCGCGCTCGCAAGCCGGTATCAGCGCTGTGCCTCCAAAGCGGTTGGTGATTTTGAGATTTGCCCCATGCGATAGCATCAAGCGCACCAACTCCGTGCGGCCCAGCGCGCCTGCCAGCAAAAAAGCGCTGTCATCGATCACGTTCTGAAAATTGGGATTCGCCCCATTCATCAGCAGCAATCGCGCTACCGGCACATGGTTGCCGCGCACAGCCAGCAGCAGCGGCGTGTCAGTAAGAAGCCACTCATGGGCATCTACCTCAGCGCCCTGTGCCAGCAATTGCTGCACTTTGTCAGCATCGCCCGTGCGAGCAGCGTCCAGCAGTTGTCCATTCAGCGACTTGGCATTGATGAGCAACACGTCCTCCTTACTCACTTTCGGCTGAGCCTGAGAAGGACTGCTGCAAGCACTCAGCAGGGCTGCAGCCGTCATGACAGCAGCGCACAGAGAGAAACGTTGAACCATCTGCATCGCACTCTCCCTTATGAGGACTAAGAGCTGCTAACACAACCCAGCAAACCGCAGGTTTGCGTTTGAGACGAGGGGCGAAGCCGCAGGCAGTACAAAAGGTACGACAAGGCGAAGCAACGACGTATCAAGGGTGGTGTTAGCGGCTCTAAATAATCAGCTGTTTGCACGGCGCATAGCCGTGGTTCAGCGGGCCCTGGCCATGGCCTGTATATACATCGGCTCCAGCTTCAATGGCGCCGAGGATATAGCTGCGCGCTTCGGTCACCGCTTGCTCCAGCGCCAGCCCTTGCGCCAAAAACGAAGCAATCGCCGAAGACAGCGTGCAGCCCGTGCCATGACCGTTGTGCGTGGCAATGCGCTCAGACTGCAAGCGCAAATAATCTCCAGCGCTTTGCCCTTGCTGACCCAGTACATCCATCACCACATTGCCGCTCAAATGCCCACCCTTGAGCAACACTGCCGGTGCGCCCATGGCGAGCAAATCTGCTACTGCGGCATCCAGTGCAGGAATGCCATCAATGCTGCGCCCCAGCAGCAGTGCAGCTTCATCTAAATTAGGCGTGATGACCGTGCACAGTGGAAACAGCTCTTTGACCAAGGCCTGCGCCGTCTCGGGAACAATCAAACGATCACCGCTGGTGGCGACCATCACCGGGTCCAACACCACGCTCTTGAGGTTATGACGACGAATCGCATCTGCCACAACGGTCACGACTTCAGGCGTGGCCAGCATGCCGATCTTGACAGCATCCACACCAATATCCTCCACCACGGCATCAATCTGGCCTCGCACGGTATCGAGTGGAATACCGTGAATGCCAGTCACGCCCAACGTGTTCTGCACGGTGATGGCGGTAATTGCGGTCATGCCATAGCAGCCAAGAGCCGCGAAGGTCTTAAGGTCAGCCTGAATACCCGCGCCGCCGCCACTGTCCGAGCCAGCGATGGAGAGCACGCGCGCATAGCGCTTAGGGGCAGCGCCGGAGTGGGGGGCGGTATGGATGGATGCAGTCACTGTCATAAGGGAAAATTATCCCCCATACGTATGGTCCATCATGGTCAATACGCTGTGTTTGCGGTTGTGCTGTAATCCCCGACGGACGAAACAGGGGTGTCCAGCAAGAAAAAGTGCTTGCGAGGACTGAGAAACACCCTGAGGGCCCTGCCCTCTGCACCCGATCCAGATCATGCTGGCGTGGGGAGTTTCACAAGCTGCAAGACATGCCGCGTTTTGTCCTGCATATGACCATGGGTCATATGCATGGCTGAAAAACGAATTGCATACGTCTTTGCTTTATGTCATTGCTACAAGCTTCTTCAAAGATCGCCATTTTGGGCGCCGGCCTCATGGGGCGCCTGCTGTCGCTGGCATTGGCCCAGCGCGGTCACTCCATCGATCTGTATGACGCCCATGGCCCGCAAGGCGATGGCGCTGCCGCACGCGTGGCCGCCGCCATGCTGGCGCCGCTGGCCGAGTCGGCCATTACCGAGCCCGGCGTGGTGCGCATGGGCCAGCACGCTTTAAAGCGTTGGCCAGAGCTGATTGGCCAGCTCAACCAGCATGTGTTTTTGCAACAAAACGGCACGCTGATTCTCTGGCACCGCCAAGATCAAGGCGACGCTGCCCGCTTTTTCGGCCTGCTGGAGAAAAACCGCCGCATCAACCCCAGCCTGCCGGCTATGGAAGAAAAGACGGGCGCTGCGCTGCAAGAATGCGAGCCCGCTCTGCAAGGCCGCTTCAATCAGGCCGTGTACCTTCCAGGTGAAGGCCAGTTGGACAACCGCCAGCTGCTGGCTGCGCTGGTAGAAAAGCTCACCGCACTGGGCGTCAACCAGCACTGGAACAGCCCGCGCGAGTTAAGTGACTTCCGCCCCAGCGAGACAGGTCAGCCCGATTTCGTCTTCGACTGCCGGGGCTTGGGCGCCCGCACGCAGTGGAAAGACCTGCGCGGAATTCGCGGCGAGGTGGTGCGCATTCATGCACCCGAAGTCACGCTGGCCCGACCCACTCGTTTGATTCATCCGCGCTATCCCATCTATATCGCCCCCAAGGAAGATCATCTGTTCGTTATTGGCGCAACCGAGATCGAGTCCGACGATATGTCGCCCGCCAGCGTGCGATCGACGCTGGAGTTGCTATCTGCCGCCTACACCGTGCACCCCGGCTTTGCCGAAGGCCGGATTGTGGAGATAGCTACCCAATGCCGCCCCACCCTGCCCGATAATCTGCCCGCCGTGCGCCTGATGGCCCCGCGCACCATGGAAGTCAACGGCCTGTACCGCCACGGCTTCATGATCTCGCCCGCCATGCTGGACGTGGTGCTTGAGCTGGTGGACCACAATGACTCCCCATTGGCGCGCCAATTTGATGTCGCCATTCACCGCGCCTGAACTTTGATTTCAAGCTTTAAGTTCACGCCAGCCTATTTTTTCGTTGTAAAGCCATGAAGATCACCCTCAACCAGCACGCCACCGACCTGCAAGCCAACGCCACCGTGGCCGATGCGCTGGCGCAAATGCAGGCCAAGCCGCCATTTGCCGTGGCGGTCAATACGATTTTTGTGCCAAAAACTCAATACGAAAGCTGTGTACTGAGTGACGGCGACAAGATGGAAGTTATTTCCCCCGTGACGGGTGGTTGAAACCAACAAAAACAAATCATGAACACCAAGACTACCGACGACGCACTGGTTCTGTACGGCCAGCGTTTTGAAAGCCGATTGCTGCTGGGCACCTCACGCTACCCATCGCCTGCCATTTTGGAAGCTGCTGTTGAGCGCTCCAAGCCCGCCATGGTCACAGCTTCTCTGCGCCGCCAAGGCAGCAATGCCGCAGAGACGGGCGCCAGCTTTTGGGAGTTGCTGCGCAAGCTCAACGTGCCCGTGCTGCCAAATACCGCAGGCTGCATGACGATTCAAGAAGCCGTGACTACGGCTCAGATGGCCCGTGAAGTGTTTGATACGCCTTGGATCAAGCTGGAGTTGATTGGCGACGACTACACGCTGCAGCCCGATACGCTGAATCTGGTCGAAGCCGCCTCCATCCTCATCAAGGATGGTTTTCAGGTGCTGCCTTACACCACCTACGACTTGGTGCTTTGCCAGAAGCTGGTGGACGTGGGCTGCCAAGCCGTTATGCCCTGGGCTGCGCCCATTGGCACGGGCCGTGGCCCTGTCAACCCCTACGCCATGCAGATGCTGCGCGAGCGCCTGAAGGTGCCGCTGATTGTGGATGCCGGTCTGGGCCGCCCATCGCACGCCTGCACAGTGATGGAATGGGGTTATGACGCGGTTCTGCTGAACACCGCCGTCGCGCTGTCGGAAGACCCCGTGGTCATGGCCGGCGCCTTCTCGGATGCCGTCAACGCCGGTCACGCCGCTTACCGCGCAGGTGCCATGGCCGAGCAGAAATCGGCCCAGCCCAGCACCCCTGTGCTCGGCACCCCTTTCTGGCATCAGGAATAAAGGCAGCCGTCATGGACTCCGCAGAAATTCAGGCACTGACACAAGCCATCATTCACCAGCATGGCGCAGCCTTTGGCGCCCAGTTGCACCACGATGCCAATTCGGTCGAGCTAACACCCCAGCCCTTACCGCCTGCGCTGCGTAACGAGCCTGCCTATCTGGCGGCGCTGCAAGCTTGCAGTGCGCTGGGCTTTATTGCCGTGGATGCGGAAACGCTGGCCCAAGCCTGGCAACGCCAGAGCGAGCGAACCAACCAGTTCGACGCTACGCACTGGCCTGATGAACCGCGTGACTTTGGCCTGAGCAGCGCTGCCCCCGCGCAGGCCTTTGCCCACTGCCCGCGCAATCTGGGCCTATATGGCGTGCTTCCCACGGCCGAATGGGTGGGACGCATGGCTCGCGCCGGTGTGCCCACCGTGCAACTGCGCTTCAAGTCCGATGACAAAGCCGCTGTGGCCCGCGAGATCAAGGCCGCTGTGCAAGCCGTCAAAGGCACGAATGCACATCTGTTCATCAATGACCATTGGCAAGCCGCGCTGGATGCGGGCGCCTACGGTATCCACGTCGGGCAAGAAGATCTGGATGTGATCGGCCGCCGCGATTTGGAGACGATTCGCACGTCTGGCACACGCTTTGGTGTCTCAACCCATGGTTACGCCGAAATGGTGCGCGCCCACGCCGTGCAGCCGAGCTATATCGCGCTGGGCGCGGTCTTTCCCACAACACTCAAGAAGATGGCGACTGCGCCCCAGGGCCTGTCGCGTCTGGCCGCTTATGTGCGTTTGATGAAGCAGTACCCGCTGGTGGCCATTGGCGGCATTTCTGAAGACATGTTTCCTGCCGTGCGCGCCACCGGTGTGGGCTCGATTGCTGTGGTGCGGGCTTTGGTCAACGCACCTGACCCAGAAGCCGCTGCCAAAAATTTGTTGGAGCGCATGCAGGCTGCGGCATAAAACAATCACTACAAAAACAATAGCTGCTTGTGCTTGATTGATAAAGACATGTAGCGCTTTTACTCAAAACTCTTCTGAATGCCCGCAAACCAGCGGGCATTTTTGTTTTTGGTCGCTCGATGGGTCAAAAAATCTCGCTGACAGCGGACGCACAAGTGACAACCCTGAGGCAAACACCCTCATCAGTCTTGGTCCCACACGCGACAATGAGGCGATTACCAGTCACGCATAAGACAGAACATGGACGAACCAATTCTTAGTATTGAAGAACGTGAGGCGATCAACTCTGGTCGCTGGTTTTCATCCCTTTCGCCCTCTTTGCGGCACGACATTCTTCGATGCGCTTACGTCAAACGATTCAAAGATGGTGCACTTATCTGCGCACGCGGCGAACCGGCCGAGGAATGGATTGCCTGCGCGCGCGGTGCCGTGCGCGTCAGCTCCACATCGATCACGGGCAAGCAAATCACGCTGACCTATGTGGAGCCGGGGATTTGGTTCGGCGATGTGGCCATTTTGGATGGAGACAAGCGCACGCACGATGCCTATGCCCATGGCGAAACCACGCTGATGTGCATCACCAAGTCGGACTTCAAGCGCATCCTGACCGAACACGTGGAATTCTCCGAAGCCATCTTGCGCTTGAACGCTCGCCGCGTGCGCCAGCTCTATGGTTTGGTGGAAGACCTCAACACCTTGCCGCTGCGTGCACGTTTAGCCAAGCAGCTGCTGCACCTCACACGCAGCTATGGCGTGATGAGCCTGTCAGACAGCAGCGAGATTCGCATTGGCCTGCATCTAGCGCAGGAAGAGCTGGCCCAATTGCTTGGCGCATCGCGCCAACGTGTGAATCAGGAACTCAAATCCATGGAGCGCGAGGAAGTCATCCGTATCGAGCCGGGCGGCCTCATTGTGCGCGACCGAGCGACGCTGCTGCGCATCGCCGATACAGAGCATTAGGACTCCCCTTGAGCCGCTTTGCTTGCGGCCATCAGAGCTGGCCTTGCTTCAGTCTGTCCAAGCCTTCAGCCCCCTCTCTCGCTTCGCGGGAGGGGGACGACATCTTCGCGGCAGGGCGGTCCTTGCTTGATGTCTCTGGCTTGGATCGCGCCAGTTTTCACAGTCCGCTTTCTTCTCGCTTCTTTGCCGCGTTCTGCGGCAACTCCCTTCCCTTTCACGCATTCGCTCGCTGCACCTCTTGTGCCGCGTGGCAGGCTGCGCCCTGGCCATCAAAAATCGAACAAAGGATTAAACCGGCATGAGCACTTTTGACCATTTCGTCGGCACCCGCGCGGTTTCCGATCAGCATGCTTTTGATACCGAGGTGATGACGGCTTGGCTGATTCAGCATGTGCAGGGCTTTGAGGGACCGCTGCAGGTGGAGATGTTCAAGGGCGGCCAGTCCAACCCCACGTACAAGCTGATCACGCCAGCCAAAAGCTATGTGATGCGCGCCAAGCCCGGCCCGGTCGCTAAGCTGCTTCCCTCTGCCCATGCCATTGAGCGAGAGTACCGCGTGATGAAAGGGCTGGCCGGCACCGATGTGCCAGTACCCCATATGTATGCGCTGTGCGAAGACGAATCCATCATCGGCCGCGCATTTTACGTCATGGAATTCATGGAAGGCCGCGTGCTCTGGGACCAGTCCCTTCCCGGCATGACGCCCACTCAGCGCGCCGAGATCTATGACGAGATGAACCGGGTGATTGCGGCCCTGCACAGCGTGAAGTTTGCCGATCAGGGTCTGACCGACTATGGCAAGAGTGGCAACTATTTTGAGCGCCAGATTGGCCGCTGGAGCAAGCAATACGTCGCCTCCGTCACCCAGCCCATCCCGGCCATGGACAAGCTGATGGAATGGCTGCCCGCCAATATGCCCGCCAGCGCCAGGGATGAGAGCCGCGTCTCCATCGTGCATGGAGACTACCGGCTGGACAACCTGATGTTCCACCCCACCGAGCCGCACGTGATCGCCGTACTGGACTGGGAGCTGTCCACACTGGGCCACCCGCTGGCCGACTTCAGCTACCACTGCATGAGCTGGCATATCCCGGCCGAGCTTGGCCGGGGCATTGCCGGTATTGATATTGAGGCGCTTGGCATTCCCGCCGAGGCCGACTACATCCGCCGTTACTGCGAGCGCACGGGCCTGCAAGACATCGCCACGCTGCACCGAGACTGGAACTTTTATCTGGCCTACAACATGTTCCGCATCGCGGCCATCTTGCAAGGCATTGCCAAGCGTGTGGAAGCCGGCACGGCCTCCAGCGCGCAAGCCAAGGCCTCTGGCGACACCGCCCGCCCCATGGCCGAGCTGGCTTGGTCCTTCGCCCAGCGCAGCTAAATCTTTTTCACGCCATTTCTTCGTTGAACAACAAGGAGCACTCATGGACTTCGACTACTCGCCCAAGACCAAGGACCTGCAGCAACGTTTGCTCAAGTTCATGGTCGAATACATTTATCCGGCAGAGAAAGACTATGCCGCCGAGTTGCTCGCCAACACCGCCGCAGGCAAGCGCTGGACGCCGCTCGAGACCATTGAAAAGCTCAAACCCAAAGCCCAGGCCGCAGGTCTATGGAACCTGTTTTTGCCTGTGGACAGCGCCGAAGCCTCGGGCTATCACGGCGCAGGCCTGACGAATCAGGAATACGCACCGCTGGCAGAAATCATGGGCGCTGTGCCCTGGGCCTCTGAGGTTTTCAACTGCTCGGCCCCCGACACCGGCAATATGGAGACCATTGCCCGCTACGGTAGCGACGAGCTCAAAGACCGCTGGCTCAAGCCCCTGCTGGAAGGCAAGATCCGCTCCGCCTTCGCCATGACCGAGCCTGAAGTCGCTTCGTCTGACGCCACCAATATCTGCACCCGCATCGAACGCCAGGGTGATGAGTACGTCATCAACGGCCACAAATGGTGGATCTCCGGCGCAGGCGACCCACGCTGCGCGGTCTACATCACCATGGGCAAGACCGACCCCGAAGCTGCCAAGCACTCGCAGCAGAGCATGATCATCATTCCAGCCGATGCCAAGGGCATCCGTATCGCTCGCCCGCTCAACGTGATGGGCTATGACGATGCGCCCCACGGGCACATGGAGATGTATTTTGAAAACGTGCGGGTGCCCATCGGCAATATCCTGCTGGGTGAAGGCCGTGGCTTCGAAATCGCTCAGGGTCGCCTTGGCCCCGGCCGTATTCACCACTGCATGCGCCTTATTGGTCTGGCCGAGCGTGCGCTAGAACTGATGTGCAAGCGCGCCAGCAGCCGCACGGCTTTTGGCAAGACCGTGGCCCAGCAAACCGTGACGCAAGAGCGCATTGCCGAGGCGCGCTGCAAGATCGACATGGCCCGGCTGCTGACGCTCAAGGCCGCATGGCTGATGGACGTGGCTGGTAACAAGGTCGCCCGTACCGAGATCGCCATGATCAAGGTCGTCGCCCCCAGCATGGCCTGCGAGGTTATTGACTGGGCCATGCAGGTGCATGGCGGCGGCGGCATGTGTGATGACTTCCCTTTGGCCTACGCCTATGCGGCTGCGCGCACACTGCGCTTTGCCGACGGCCCGGATGAAGTGCACCGCAACGCCATTGCCAAGTGGGAACTGGGTAAATACGGCAGCTACGGCAAGAACGCCGAAGTACCGGTGACGCGCGGCGGCTAAGTTTCAGCCAGCACTTTAAAGCGCCCCGCATGCCATTGGCTGCGGGGTTTTTCTTTGAGCAAAAACCACCCAGTCAGATCTACAACTTTAAAAAGTCTCCCATTCGTCATCACCTGCCGTCGTGCTGAGGGGTTTGGACTTGGCAACAGGCTTGCTGACGGACAAAACTGTCGGGCTGCCTGCCGCTTTGCCCGCAGGCTTGATGGCAGGCCGGGCCTGAACAGGAGCAGTCACTCGAGCGGGAGTCTGGCGAAAATGGCTAGCCGGTGCCAAAGCGGGAGCGGCCTGCATTGCAGCCTGAGCGTCAAGCTTAAAGAAGCTCACCGTCTCAGCCAGTGCAGCCGCCTGCACACGCAGCGCGTCGGTCGCTGCGGCTGCTTCTTCCACCAGCGCGGCATTCTGCTGAGTCATCTGATCCATCTGCATGACGGCTTGCGACACTTGCTCAATGCCCGAGGTTTGCTGATGGCTGGCCACCGAAATCTCGCCCATGATATCGGTGACGCGGCGCACGCTCATCACGATCTCATCCATGGTCTTGCCAGCTTCACCCACCTGGCTGCCGCCTTCTTGTACCTTGTTAACAGAGTCATCAATCAACTGCTTGATCTGCTTGGCTGCCTCAGCAGAGCGCTGGGCCAGAGTACGCACTTCAGAAGCTACCACGGCAAAGCCGCGTCCCTGATCACCTGCGCGGGCAGCCTCCACCGCTGCATTGAGCGCCAAAATATTGGTCTGAAAGGCGATGGAATCAATCACGCCAATGATGGCCACAATCTTGCGCGACGAATCATTGATGGCCGACATGGTCTGCACCACCTGCGCCACCGTAGCACCGCCGCGCACGGCAACCTGCGATGCAGCAGTGGCCAGCTGATTGGCCTGCTGGGCGTTGCCCGCATTTTGCTGCACGGTAGAAGTCAGCTCCTCCATGGAAGCCGCAGTCTGCTCCAGCGAGCTGGCCTGCTCCTCGGTACGCGAGGACAAATCTTGGTTACCGCTGGCAATCTGACTGCTGGCCGAGGCAATGGAGTCCGTACCCTGGCGCACCTGGCCCACAATGCGCTGCAAGCTGGTGTTCATGTCTTTGAGGGCCTGCAGCAGCTGGCCAATCTCATCACGGCTTTGCACCGTGATTTGGGCACTAAGATCGCCCCCCGCAACCGCTTGCGCCAGCTTGACAGCCGACTCCAGCGGCTTAGAGATGGAGCGCGCAATCGTCACGGCAAGCAGCAAGCCTAAGGCAATAGCGCCTAGCAACAATGCGATGACCCACAAGCGGGCGGTCTCATACAACTCATCACCGGCCTGATTGGCAGCTTCTGTCGCATTCACATTGATTTCAGCCAATTCATTGATTTGGCCATTCATTTTTTGAACAACAGCGAGCAAATCGACCCGCAAAATTTCACTTGCTTCATCACTACGCAGCTGACGTGAGTAATTAATGACCTGCGCAATCAGCTCAGCATAAGTTTGCGATTGCTTGACCACACTAGCCAGCAACTCACGTTCTTTCTCTGTTTTTGCGTATTTAGCAAACTCCTGCTGATTTTTCTGCAATTCATCCCAGACCTTTGGCATGGTTTTTTCATAAATCTCCATCTCTGCCGTCGTCTGAGCAATGACATGCTGCATGGCTTGTGCGCGGTAGCGCTGCAACAGGTAACGCATATCCTGCAATGCCTTAGCGCTGGGTAAGCGTTGACGAGCCAAATCAGTGGCGGTGCTGTTAACGCGCTCAATCTGAATCAGTCCATACAGACCTGAAACGGCACTTATCGCCAAAAGCAGCACAAAAGACAAAAGCAGCTTATGGGCCAGCTTGAGATTGCGAAAAAATGTCATGACAAAGGAATAAGTGGGCTAATAGCCGTGGAGAACTGCTGGGAGCAGAAGTGCAGAAGGCAGCAGAGCCTTTGAAAAAGACAGCTCAACTAGGTGGAGGCGAATTCCATCCAGAGAATGCTACTAAAGGTAACTCATTTACCCATAAAGATTTTCGCGTTCATTGACATATCTCTTATTCAAAATTTCGCGCTTTTCATACTGAAAAGCCCCTAGCCAAGGCCATTGCCTCCCCACAGCTCCACGGCATGAGAAAATCTGCAGTTATTTCTCAACAAGAACACTACGGAATCATCATGGAAGCAGAACGCGTCAACTCTATCGGCAACAACCTCGAAGATCTGGCCGCTCGTACGGCCGATCTCCGGAGGTATCTTTGACTACGATGCTAAATACGAACGCCTGCGCACAGTAAACGCCTCGCTGGAAGATCCTGCCGTCTGGAACGACCCCAAGAAGGCGCAAGAGCTGGGCAAGGAAAAGAAGTCGCTAGACAACGTCGTGTTGACGCTGGAAAAGCTGACGGGTGAGTTGACTGACAACGCTGAGCTGTTCGAGATGAGCAAGGAAGAAGGCGATGACGCCGGCCTTGAAACCATCGAAGCCGAAACCGCCAAGCTCAAGCCGCTGATCGAAGAACTCGAGTTCCGCCGTATGTTCGGTGGCGAGGCGGATCCGCTGAACTGCTTTATCGACATTCAAGCCGGTGCCGGCGGCACCGAAGCCTGTGACTGGGCCAGCATGCTGCTGCGCCAGTACCTGAAGTACGCAGAGCGCAAAGGCTTCAAGACTACCGTCGAAGAAGAAACCGCTGGCGACGTGGCCGGTATTAAAAGCGCAACCATCAAAGTTGAAGGCGAATACGCCTACGGCCTGCTGCGCACTGAAACTGGCGTGCACCGCTTGGTCCGCAAGAGCCCGTTTGACTCGTCCGGCGGCCGTCACACCAGCTTTTCTTCGCTGTTTGTCTACCCTGAGATTGATGACTCTATCGAGATCAACATCAATCCGTCTGATGTGCGCACCGACACCTACCGCGCCTCGGGCGCCGGTGGTCAGCACATTAACAAGACCGACTCTGCCGTGCGCCTGACACACATTCCCACCAATATCGTGGTGCAGTGTCAGGATGGCCGCTCGCAGCACAGCAACCGTGATGTGGCATGGCAACGCCTGCGCTCGCGTTTGTATGACTACGAGATGCGCAAGCGCCAAGAAGAGCAGCAAAAGCTCGAAGACACCAAGACCGATGTGGGCTGGGGTCATCAGATCCGCTCTTATGTGCTGGACAACAGCCGCATCAAGGACTTGCGCACCAACGTTGAAGTTTCGGCCACCCAGAAGGTGCTGGACGGCGATCTGGATGTGTTTATCGAAGCCTCGCTCAAGCAAGGCCTCTGATCCTCGAAAGGAATCGATATGCTGCAACTGCGTGACGGGCAAGCCCCTGCCACCACGATTTACCGCGCCGACTACGAAGCACCCGCTTGGTGGATTGACACGGTCGATCTGACTTTTGATCTGGATCCGGCCAAGACGCGCGTGCTCAGTAAGATGCGCGTGCGCCGCAACCCCGATGTGCCAGCTCAGGCTCTGCGCCTCGATGGTGACGAGCTCAATCTGGCCCGCGTCATGGTCAACGGCGGTGGAACCTCGTTCAAGATGGATGGCGATCAGCTGGTGCTGGAGAACCTGCCCGAAGGCAATGAGCCTGTGGAGCTGGAGATATTCACCACCTGCGCGCCCGCCAAAAACACCAAGCTCATGGGCTTGTATGTGAGCGAGGACACGTTCTTCACGCAGTGCGAAGCAGAGGGTTTTCGCCGTATCACCTATTTCCTGGACCGCCCTGATGTGATGGCCATGTACACGGTCACGCTGCGCGCCAGCAAGGCCCAGTACCCGGTGCTGCTGTCTAACGGCAATCTGGTGGAGTCCGGTGATCTGGAAGATGGCCGCCACTTTGCCAAGTGGGTCGATCCGCACAAAAAGCCTAGCTACCTGTTTGCACTGGTCGCGGGCAACCTCGTCGCCCGCGAGCAAAAGATCAAGAGCCGTGCCGGCAACGAGCACCTGCTGCAGGTCTTTGTGCGCCCCGGCGACTTGGAAAAGACCGAGCACGCCATGAACGCCCTCATGCACTCTGTGGCATGGGATGAAGCGCGCTTTGGCCTGAGCTTGGATCTAGACCGTTTCATGATCGTCGCCACCAGCGACTTCAACATGGGCGCTATGGAAAACAAGGGTCTGAACATCTTCAACACGAAGTACGTTCTGGCCAGCCAAGCCACGGCCACCGATACGGACTACGCCAATATCGAGTCCGTCGTTGGCCATGAATACTTCCACAACTGGACCGGTGACCGCGTCACCTGCCGCGACTGGTTCCAGCTTTCCCTGAAAGAGGGCCTCACGGTCTTTCGCGATCAGGAATTCAGCATGGACATGGCGGGCGCTGCATCGGCGCGCGCCGTCAAGCGCATTGACGATGTGCGCGTGCTGCGCACCGTGCAGTTCCCCGAAGATGCCGGCCCCATGGCTCACCCCGTGCGCCCGGACAGCTACATCGAGATCAACAACTTCTACACAGTCACGATCTACGAAAAGGGTGCCGAAGTTGTGCGCATGCAGCACAACCTAGTAGGCCGCGAAGGTTTTGCCAAAGGCATGAAGCTGTACTTTGAGCGCCACGATGGCCAAGCTGTGACCTGCGACGACTTCTCGCAAGCCATTGCAGACGCCAACCCCGAATCGGCATTGGCTCAAAACCTGCAGCAGTTCCGCCGCTGGTATAGCCAGGCCGGCACGCCCGTGCTCAAGGCCGTGGGCCAGTACGATGCCGCTGCTCAAACTTACACACTGACGCTGTCGCAAAGCTGCGCCGCTACTGCAGGTCAAAGCGAAAAGCTGCCTTTTGTCATTCCCGTGCAAATGGGACTGCTCACCGCAGCCGGTGCAGAGATTGCTCTGCAACTGCAAGGTGAAGAAAAAGCTCAAGGCACTAGCCGCACGCTGGTGCTGACCGAGGCCGAGCAAAGCTTTGTCTTCAGCAATGTGCCAGAAGCGCCCGTGCCATCGCTGCTGCGCAGCTTCAGCGCCCCCGTGGTGCTGGATTGCGAATTCAGCGATGCAGAGCTTCTAACCCTGCTTGCACACGACAGCGACCCATTTAACCAGTGGGAAGCGAGCCAGCGTCTGGGCATGCGCTACGCTCTTAAATCGATAGCTGCTACTGCAGATACATCAAGCACTAGCGGGCAATTTGGCATTGAAATTTTGCCTGCAGACTTTGTGCAAGCCCTGCGCCGCGTACTGCAAGACGACAAGCTGGACGCCGCGTTCAAGGACTTGGTGCTCACACTGCCATCTGAGAGCTACATCGCCGAGCAACTGGCCGAGGTCGATCCGCAGCGCGTACATGCCGTGCGTGAAGCCATGATCTTGCAACTGGCCACCACGCTGCAGCCCGAATGGGAAGCCGCTTGGGAAGCCAACCGCGACACCGGTGCCTACACGCCTGACCATGTCAGCGCAGGCCGCCGCGCTCTGGCCGGTCGTGCTCTGTCCATGCTGTGCCTGAATGCCGCCCAGACAGGCGACATCGTCTGGCCCGGCAAGGCCTACCAGCGCTGCAAAGATGCCGGCAATATGACCGACCGCATGGCCGCTTTGGCAGCCTTGGTCTACAGCGCCAGCCCCTTGGCTGAGCAAGCCCTGCAGCGCTTTCACACCCTGTTCAAAAACGATGCACTGGTGCTGGACAAGTGGTTCTCTTTGCAAGGCGCGGCCAGCGACCGCGGCGGCGATGTACTGCCCGCCGTTCAGGCGCTGATGAAGCACCCCGACTTCCAGATCAAGAACCCCAACCGCGCACGCAGCCTGATCTTCAGCTACTGCAACAACGCTGGCGCCTTCCACCGCGCCGACGCTGCCGGTTATGCCTTCTGGGCCGATCGCGTGATCGAGATTGACGCCATCAACCCCCAAGTGGCCGCTCGCCTCAGCCGCGTGATGGACCGCTGGAAAAAACTGGCACAACCCTATCGCGACGCAGCCCACGCTGCCATTGAACGCGTAGCCGCCAAAGCCGACCTGTCCAACGACGTGCGCGAGGTGATTACCCGCGCGCTGGCGGACTGAAATATCGATCATCAGCAGATGCATAACCACCCCAGCATTTGCTCGTATTTTTAGGAGTTGAACCATGAAAAAGAACATCAGCCTGACGCGCTATCTGGTCGAGCAGCAACGCATGGATGGCCTCATCCCCGGCCAACTGCGCCTGCTGCTAGAAGTCGTAGCCCGCGCCTGCAAGCGCATCAGCTTTGCCGTGAACAAGGGTGAGCTTGGTGACGTGATGGGCACCGCCGGCAGCGAAAACGTGCAAGGCGAAGTGCAAAAAAAGCTGGACATCATCGCCAACGAAACGTTGATCGAAGCCAACGAATGGGGCGGCCACTTGGCAGCCATGGCCTCGGAAGAAATGGAAGGCATCTACGTGGTGCCCAACCGTTACCCACAAGGCGAATACCTGCTGATGTTTGACCCACTGGACGGCTCGTCCAACATCGACATCAACATGTCGATTGGCACCATCTTCAGCGTGCTCAAAAAGCCCGAAGGTCACCCCGGCGTACACGAAAGCGACTTCTTCCAAGCAGGCACTCAGCAAGTTGCTGCCGGTTACTGCATCTATGGCCCCCAGACCACGTTGGTGCTGACTGTGGGTGACGGCGTTGCCATGTTCACTTTGGACCGCGAGCAAGGCTCTTTCTTGCTGATCGAAGAGAACGTCAAGATTCCTGAAGACACCAAGGAATTCGCCATCAACATGTCCAACATGCGCCACTGGGATGAGCCCGTGAAGCGCTATGTGGACGAAGTGCTAGCCGGCAAGGAAGGCCCTCGCGAGAAGGACTTCAACATGCGCTGGGTCGCGGCTATGGTCGCCGACGTGCACCGTATCCTGTGCCGCGGCGGCGTCTTCCTCTACCCCTGGGATAAGCGCGAGCCACAAAAGCCCGGCAAGCTGCGCCTGATGTATGAAGCCAATCCCATGAGCTGGTTGGTTGAACAAGCCGGCGGCATGGCCACCAACGGTCGTGAGCGCATTTTGGACATTCAACCCACCCAACTCCACGAACGCGTCAGCGTCGTGCTCGGCTCCAAGAACGAAGTGGAACGCGTGACGCGCTACCACTTGGAAGCGGATCAAAAAGCTGCGTAGTTTTAACGACGCCGGTGTCGCCAAGTCGCGAATTGCACCGGCATAGGTTGAGGCTAGTTTGTAAAAGTGCAGTCATTTATTTGCCTGCACTTTTTTTTATTGACGCACGGCCAATCCCCGCAAGACGCTTACCTGGGCTTTAGCTGCTGCCGATCTTGACAGTGGCCGCGTAAAAATGCCCCGAGTTCCGGAGGCTAAGCACTCCATCAAACAGGGCAAGATCACGAGCGAAATAGCTTATTTACGCAAGTGTGTAAGCCGTCTTCACCACGGTATAAAACTCCTTCGCATACTGCCCTTGTTCCCTAGGTCCATAGCTCGAGGCTTTGCGGCCACCAAAAGGCACGTGGTAGTCAACCCCTGCTGTTGCAACATTGACCATCACCATGCCTGCTTGGGAGTGGCGCTTGAAGTGGCTGGCGTATTTCAAGCTCGTCGTTGCAATGCCTGCGGACAGGCCAAACGGCGTATCGTTGGCCACATGCAGCGCCTCTTCATAGTCTTTGACACGAATGACGGTTGCCACGGGGCCAAAGATTTCTTCGCGATTGATACGCATCTGGTTGTGCGCCTCGGTAAACAGCGCAGGCGCCAAGTAATTACCGGGTGTGCTGCGCTCTAGCAAGGTGCCGCCCATGGCCAACGTGGCGCCCTCGTCCTTGCCAATCTGCACATAAGAGAGGTCTTGCGCCAGCTGCGAAGGGCTTGCAACAGGGCCGATATCCGTATCGTCAGCCAATGCATCGCCAACGCGCAACTGAGCCATACGCGCTTTCATGGCTGCGACGTAACGGTCATAAATACCTTCGGTCACGATGAAACGGCTGGTAGCTGTGCAGCGCTGGCCTGTGGAGAAGAATGCGCTGTTCACACTCAGCTCAACGGCTTGCTGCAGGTCTGCATCGTCCAGCACGATTTGAGGGTTCTTGCCCCCCATCTCCAGCTGCACTTTCTTAAGCTGCGCTGCGCTCTTTTGCGCAATCTGCATACCAGTACCGGTGGAACCAGTAAACGTCATCGCCGAGATATGGGGGTGATTGACCATGCACTCACCCACCACGCGACCAGAGCCCATGACCAAGTTAAAAACACCGGCCGGAATGGCGCTGCGCGAGATGATTTCTGCCAGCGCCCAAGCGCTGCCCGGCACCACATCTGCAGGCTTGAACACGACGCAATTGCCGTAAGCCAATGCCGGTGCAATCTTCCATGCAGGAATGGCGATGGGGAAGTTCCAAGGGGTGATGACCCCGACTACACCCACGGCTTCTCGCGAGATTTCCACCGATACGCCGGGGCGCACGGAGGGCAAAATATCGCCCGTCATACGAAGGCATTCACCCGCGAAGAACTGAAATATTTGCCCCGCACGAACCACCTCAGCAATGGCTTCTTTGCGGGTTTTACCCTCCTCGCGGGCCAGCAAGGTTCCCAATTCAAACTGACGTGCAATCAGCTCTGTGCCAATAAACGCTAATGCATCACTGCGCTGCTGAATGCCGCTGACCGACCAAGCGTCAAACGATTGATGTGCGGAAGCCACTGCGGTCTCCACCAAGGGAAGATCTGCCTGGGCGTAATAGCCCACGACATCATCGTGATTGCTGGGGTTGATGTTGGGCTGATAGCTGGCACCGCTGACCCATTGGCCTGCGATGAAGAGATCGTGTTTTTGGCTGCTCATATATACCCAATGCTTACAAATCTGGAGGTGACTTCCGCCTTGCATTGACGACAAGCACTACTTCTTCAATAGCGGCATGCCTTCTCAATACGAGGCTTCAAGGTCATATCGACACGCAATTGCTAGCGCCCGCCAAGCCTCAAAGCCTCGGATCAAAGCGCTGCTTGTGATACTGACCTAGTGCGGACCTGATATTTATCTGATGCTGATGCGCGACTGAATCAATAGCCGCTACGACTAACTACGGGGGCCGAGGTCTGCTTGAACCTTGAAGCCAGTCCTTGCGCGGCCATCGACAAAAGGCTGATGTCCACGCCCACAGCGGCAAAGCTCACACCGGCCTTGAGCCACTGATGGGCTTGAGCCTCATTCGTGGCCAAAATACCGGACGGCTTGCCTGCTGCAGCAATGCGCTGCACAGCTTTTTGAATCGCGGCAACCACTTCAGGGTGAGCCGGTTGTCCCAAGTACCCCATCGATGCAGACAAGTCTGCCGGGCCAATAAACACGCCATCAACGCCGGGCGTAGCCGCAATCGCATCGATATTGCCCAGCGCTTCTACCGTTTCAACCTGCACCAACAAGCAAACCTGCTCATTTGCCTCTTGCAGGTAATTAGAAAAACGGTTCCAGCGCGATGAGCGAGCCAAACCACAACCAATACCGCGGCTGCCCATCGGCGGGTAGCGCATGGCTTTGGCCATCGACTCGGCCTGCTCTGGGGTATCAATCATTGGCAGCAGCAAGGTCTGCACACCCAGCTCCAAGTATTGTTTGACCAGCACAGGGTCTGCCGTGGGCAGGCGCACAACCGGGTGAGGCGCAGTCACATTCGCAGGCAAAGTGCTGCTGGCACTGGCAATCGCTTGCAACTGCGCCAAAGTACCGCGCAAGTCGTTGGGGGCATGCTCGCCATCGATCAGCAGCCAATCAAAACCTGTACCGGCCACCATCTCGGCAACATAGGCATCGCCTGTTGCCAGCCACAGACCGATCTGAGAATCAGGCTGAAAGTCACGTTCAGAGACGCGTTGAGAGATAGCCTGTTTAAATGCGTTCACAGGCACGCCTGATGCAAGAGTCGACATAGCAATTAGCTTGTGTGCTTGAGCAAAAATGGCTCAGTGGCCTGATGGAATGCCTCTGGCTGCTCATACTGCGCCCAGTGGTCGCAGCCCTTGAGCTCAACCAGCTCTGCATTCGGTGCAGCCTCGGCAATGGCGTAAGCATTGCCCAAGAACATATTGGGTGCATCCACCGCAGCAATCACCTGAATCGGCAACTGCAAGGACTGCCACTGCTGCAGTGACAAGGCTTGCCCGCCCAAGCTAAAAGCCAGCAGGCGCGGCATCGCGTCTTTCATCGACGGCTGCTGATAGATCGCCAGACGTACCGCGACCAGTTCATCGGCCAGCGTTTCAGGGTTCAAAACCAGCCCCTTCATGGCGGCAGACACTGACTCCCAAGATGGAGCGCCGGCAGCTGCAGAGCGGCGCTTGCGCACGCCTTCGGCAAAACGGCGCTCTTCTTCCTCGTCCGTTACGATGCCTGCAGGTGCGACCATGACCAGACTTTGCACACGCTCAGGGTGAGCTTGCGCAACCGCTGCGCCAATCCACGAACCCAGCGAGACACCGACCATGGATGCACTCGCAATTCCCAAGGCATCCATAAACGCGACGATGTGCGCGGCATAGTCGGGAATTAAATAGTCATGTTCAGGCTTATCGGTATAGCCGCAGCCCAAAAGATCCAACCCAATGACTCGAAAATTCTGAGCATATTGGGCGTAGTTTTGGCAAAAATTCTCCAAACTCCCAGCCGTACCATGCAAAAGCAGCAAGGTTGGAGCACCTTTTGGGCCTGCGACCAAGTAGCGTGTCTTGACGCCATTGAGGTCTACCCACTGCAGTTGATGTGGCACCTGATTGAGGTTCATCCAGATTGATGGTGTTTGGCTCATACTTAACCCGCTATCCAACGAAAGTCCAACAAAAAACTCGCTCCTGCACTGTCCTTGGACATCTAAGGCTTCAGCGCAGCAAAGGCCTGTTAAATATTTTTAACAGGCCTTTTTCAATTCAAACTATTCCGGCTTAAAGCCTGTCTTGGCAATGATGGGCCGCCACATGGCAAGCTCAGAGCGCTGCAGCTGATCCGTCTCTTTGGAGTTACGGTACATGGGTGCCATCGTCATTTTGGTCTTGAGCGCGCTGATAAATTCAGGCTTTTTCAGAATTTTCTCAATCACTGCGGACATAAGCTGAACTTCATCAGCAGGTGTCTTCTTCGAAGTCCACATGCCCATCCAAGCATCACCGGCCACCGCATCAAAGCCTTGCTCTACAAAGGTGGGGACATCCGGTGCCAACGATGAGCGTTTTTGGCCAAACACTCCGATGATCTTCACCTTCGGATTGTCTTTATGGTGCAAAAAGTCGCTGGCAGCCATGCTGGCCGCAGGAATTTGCCCGCCCAGCAAATCAATATTCACCGCGCTATTGCCTTTGTAAGGAACCACTTCAAGGTTGATGCCAGCTGCCTCAGCCAAGCGCATACCCGCAAAATGGGTGTGACTGCCTGCCCCTGAAGTGCCAAAAATGCCTTTGCTTGGATTGGCTTTAACCCACTGCACATATTCTTTGGCGTTGGTAACGCCTGTGCTGCTGTTCACCACCATACCTAAGGGGTAAGTAGACAACGCCGCCACGGGAGTGAGGTCGTTGAGCATGTCATAACCCAGCGCCGCTTTTGAAAAGAGCAACTCTAAAAACACTAGTCCTGCATTGGGTGAAATGAGGAACGTATGGCTATTGGCTGCACTGGCTTTGACTGCCTGCGTTGCCATGCGGCCATGCGCACCCGGCCTATTTTCCACAATGACCGTTCTACCCAATTCGGTTTGAATGCTTTCCGCACACAAACGGGCAAACAGGTCAGTCACCCCTCCCGGCGCAAACCCCACCAGAAGTTTGATCGGAGAATTATCCTGAGCCTGCACACCCACGACAGCGGTCGCCAGCGATGCAGAAATACTAGTCTTCAAGAAATGACGGCGTTGCATGTTTGTCTCCTAAAGACTTGGCTTAGATTTTTTTATACCAAGTCTTATTTAGCTTACCCATTGAAAAACCTGAGCAAAATTACATTTGCTTTTGCATATTTTCAACCCATTGCTGACGCGGCATAAAGCTTGGATTATCGCGACACTCAGCCTCGACTTTCTCCAAAATCTCTGCCTCAGATAAAGTCAGATCCAATGGTTTACCGACAGGCTGGCTCACATACCATGGCGTATGGCAGTAAATCTCGCACTGATTACCCTCGGGGTCCTGCACATAAAGACTGAGTGCATTGCCATGGCTTTTAACCATATTAATGGGCACTTCCTCTTTCAGCGCTTTGGCATGAAAGCCTTTGAGAGTCGTGAGATCGGGCACCAAAAATGACAGCTGGTTGACGGTGGGTTTGCTGCCAGGCTCGCGCCCAACAACCAACACCACTTGATGGTGCTCTGTAGGGTCGGCACTTAAGAAAGCACCTTTGCCTACGCTACCTTGGCCACCATCGGTTTTCGTCATACCAAAAAAATCTTGGTAGAAGTTCGCCATTTTTTCCAGTTCAATCACGTAGATACCCACGTGTTTGAAGTGCGCTGTCAATTTCTGGGTCATACCTATTAGCCTCTTGCTTAGAAAGCGTGGCGCATGCCAACGCTCCACTGGTTTTGACGGGAGTTGCTGGAGTTCACCAATCCCATAGACGCAATACCGCCATTGCTCACCTTTTGATTGGTGTAGAAGGCGTACAGAGTGCTGCGCTTGCTCAGGTCATAAGTCGCGCCCAAGTTGAACTGCTTGACATCCTGATTACGCGCAGATTTGTCGTTTAGAACTTGATAGCCTGCCGACAGACGCCATGCATTCACAGGGAACACTGCGCGCACGGACATCACATCGCCATCCACATCTTTGGCATTTTTGGCATTGCGTTGCTGCGTATAAATCGCACCCAAGTTCACAAAGCCAAAGTCATAGCGGCCTGAGAAAGCAAGGACTTTGTCTTTTGCCTCAGCACCAGCGCAGCCACCGCCGCTCTTGCAGTCACGTGTGAGATAGGTCACGGCAGCAGTCAATGGACCATTGAGATAGCCCACGCCTGCCGACAAAGTACGGCCTGCTGAGCTATCGCCCGCAACTTCACCCAAGCCCATCATCGCTGTCGCCGTAAAACCGCTTAGGCTCGGGCTGGTGTATTTGATGGAGTTATCGGTACGGCTGCCGCCAATGGTGTTATCAAAACGACCGACCGATGAACCAGGAATCGCAATACCATCAACGGCGCCACCGACCAAACCAAAAGTAGGCGCGCCACTGGACAGCACCAGATAATCGTAAATAGGGGAATATTGGCGACCCAAAGTCACCGTGCCAAGCTGTGCAGACTTCAGACCCACCCATGCTTGACGATTGAAGAACACCGAGGACGATGTGGAGGTACCGGTATCCATTTCAATACCGCTCTCCAGTGTGAACACTGCACTCAGGCCACCACCGAGGTCTTCATTGCCGCGAAAACCAATGCGCGAGGACTGCAAACGGCCACTGGTCACAGCGTTCGAGCTGCTGCCGCCTTTGTTGCTGATGTGGGCAAAGCCCATGTCTGCCACACCGTACATTTGCACTGAGCTCGTTTGTGCGGATGCACCCACGCATGCCGCAGCAGCCATTACACCGACGATTGTTATATTCTTCATTTTTTGTCTCCTGCAATTATTATCTTAATGATTTCGTTATGAATAACGATGCTTTTTATTCAGGTGGTTATTTCTATTTTTTCAGTGAAAATTCACTGGAAACACAAACCATCCAGAATCTCCAATAAAAAAATGAGGGCGAGTTTATCCAATGCAAATAAATGCACTCATTTTTTAAAATTTATTTTTTATTTCAGCTGAAGAAACCCATAAACCTCATTATTAAATTCCTCAGGCTTTTCAATCGGCACCAAAAGACCACATTGAGAATGAATATGAACTCGAGAGTTTTTAATGCGGTTGAGCATAAAAATAGCGTTATCAAAATTCAAAGTGGGATTATCTCGCCCCCAGATAATCAAAGTTTGCGCTTCAATACGATGCAGCTCAGGCCACAGAACCTCTAAGGTTTCGCCGGGCTTACCGCCCTTACCTTCTGGTGCCTGATTCATGAATTCGGGGGCAATGCTGGCCTCATAGCGCTCGCGAACCATGTCGTCCGTAATGCAGCGCTTATCAAACACCAAGCGCTCCATGCTGGCTCGCATGCGCTCCATGCTGGGGCCTTCACCTTGGTAATAGCTGTGCGTGGCGGGTACCGCTTTTTGCTGGAATAAAGACAAGCCACCGGGGCAGTTGATCAGCACCAGCTTGTCCACCACACCCGGATACTCCAAGGCCATCTTGATCGCCACAGAGCCGCCCGTGGCCATGCCCAAAATATGGGCCTTCTCAACTCCCAATGCTTGCAGCATATCTTTGAAGCATTGCGCATATGCACCTGTGCGCGGGCCTTCAATGACGGGCTTGTCGGACTTGCCGTAACCGGGCAGGTCAACAATCAAGGTCCGAAAGTTTTGCGACAGCGCTTCTAAATTGCGTCCAAAGTTGCTCCATCCAAAAGCGCCCGGCGCTCCCCCGTGAATGCACAGCAAAACAGGACCTTCACCGGCTTCGTGATAGTGAATCTTGACAGGGCCTGCTTGTACAAAACGGCTGGTATTTTCAGGGGTGAGACGCATGGCAATCGAACTGAATAAAGATAGAAACAAAGGCAATGAGCAAAGGGGCTGAAGGGCCTATGAGTTAAGGCAGTTGACGCTGCGCATCAATGCGCGCCTGAATCTCGGCTTGCCACTCGCTGCGCATCTTGAAGCCCTTGCTGACTTTGGCCGATTGCTCGGTGCGTGCGCGGATGGTCTGCACATCTTCATTGACCAAATCCAGCGGCCACCAGATGGGCTGACTCACATACCAAGGCGTGGGTGTGTAGCACTCAATGCGATTACCTTCTGGGTCTTCCACATAGATGCTCCAAGTGTTGCCATGGTCTTTTTGCTGCAAGATCTTGACGCCTTCCTTGTGGAAGTCTTCAGCCAAGCCTTTGAGCGTTTCCAGATCTTCGTACACGAAAGAGATTTGGTTCATGCCGGGCCATTCGGGCTTGCGACCGTTGGCAATCGCCAGTTGATGGTGCTCTTCGGGGTCGGCAGTCATGAAAGCCACTTCGTGACCTGTGGAGCCAATACCGTGATCAGACACCACCAAGCCAAACCAGCGCGAGTAAAACTGAATCAGCGTAGACGGCTCAAAAGCAAAAATGCCAATGTGACGGAAGTGACCTTTGGGTAGCAATGCCATAAAAATCCTTGAAAACCGAAGCGAAGATCAGTTAGATAAAGCGAAAGGCTACGGAGCCCAAGGGGCCGTAGTCCACATGAAAGTTATCGCCCGCCACAGCGGACACAGGGCGCGTGAAGGAACCAGCCAAAACCACCTCGCCGGCTTGCAGCGATTCACCCCAAGGCGCCAACTTATTGGCCAACCACGCCACACCAGTTGCGGGATGGTTGAGCACAGCAGCGGCCACGCCCGACTCTTCGATCACGCCGTTTTTGTGCAGCAAAGCGCTCACCCAGCGCAGGTCCACCGCATCCGGGCGCACGGGGTTGCCGCCCAGCACGATGCCGGCGTTGGCCGCGTTGTCCGAAATAGTGTCAAACACACGGCGCGGCGCTTTGGTGACGCGATCGAACTGCTCAATGCGCGAGTCGATGATTTCGATAGCCGGCACCACGTAGTCGGTGGCTTTGAGCACATCAAAAATCGTCACGTTCGGGCCTTGCAGCGGCTTGGCCAAGATAAATGCCAGCTCTACCTCTACGCGGGGGGCAATAAAACGATTGACAGGAATATCGCCTTGCGCAAAAAACATGCTTTGCAGCAAGGTTCCGTAATCGGGCTCATCGATTTGGCTGCTGATTTGCATGGCGCGCGATGTCAGGCCAATCTTGTGCCCTCTGACCACGTCTCCTTGCGCAATTTTGTGAGCCACCCATGCACGAGAGATGGCGTAACCATCCTCGATCGTCATGTCTGGAAAGCGCTTGGAAAAGTGCTCACTTTGCACACGACTTTGTTCGCTGTCGTGCAGCTCGCGGGCCAGTTGCGCAATGGTTTGGGTATCCAACATAAATATCCTGTAGAGCTGTCGCTGCGTATCTCAATCGCGGTGGTTGTGGCGGTCGCGGTCTGCCCGGTCTTACTGGGGCGTGATGCCCAAACGGGAGGCCAGAGCCGTCCATTCGGTAATGCTTTGTTGAATTTGCTGGCGCAGCTCTTCACGTGTAGAGGGCTTTGCCTCGAAGTACAGGTTCTCCACACGTTTGACCGTCTCAGGCGAGCGCAGGATTTCGTTCACATCACGGTTGATCTTGTCCAGCACTTCCTTAGAGGTGCCTTTGGGGGCAAACAGACCCATCCAGTTGCTGCGCACATTGGGCAGACCCAGCTCGGTAAATGTGGGGGTGTCTGGGTAAACCTTGGAGCGGCCGTCACCCGTAATGGCCAAAGGCTTGAGGCGGCCTTCCTTGATGAAAGGCAGAGGCGGAAACTCAGACTGCAAAGACATCTGCACTTCTTCTGCCACCAAAGCATTCAGCAAAGGGGCCGAACCGCGGTACTGAATGTGCTCCATCTTGACTGCGTACTTGTCCTGCATCACACCAAAGCTCAGCAGCACATCACCTGGGCCGGTAGTGCCGTAGTTCAGCTTGCCGGGGTGAGCCTTTGCATAGCTCATGAGTTCTTGAAAAGTGTTCGCCTGTAGGTTTTTAGGCGCTGTCAGCAACAAACGGCCTTGTGCGACTTTGGAGATGGGCTCCAGCGCGTCAGGCACGCTCACACCAGGGTTGCGCACAAAAATAGGTTGTGCAGGCCATGCGGTGGTGTGCATCAACAGCGTCAAACCATTAGCAGCCGTCGTCGTCACGTAGCGAGTGCCAATCAGACCGCCAGCACCCGGACGGTTTTCCACAACCACGGGCTGCTTGATTTTGCGTCCAAGCTCGTCCGCCACGATACGTGCAATCGCATCCGTTCCAGAAGCTGCTGGATAAGGAACAACGATTTTGACGGGACCATTCGGATAGGTATTGGCATTGGCTGCAGCAGCGCTTGCCACAAGCAAGCAACCCAGTCCGATTTGGCGCAACATTTTTTTCATAGCGTGTCTCATCCTTATGTGTAGCAACAGGCGTTGATGACATCAGCAGCAATTCACTGCCCCAATCAACACCTCCAATTGGCACGTATCTTCTGAAAGATGCTCCATTATTTATCTGATTAAAAAATTAAAAAGACTGTGCAAAGAGTGCACAGATGCATCAGGGAAAACCCAAGCATGGTTATTTGCATGTCAAAACTATGATTTGGTTTTTAGAACAAACATTTTGGTATTTTTGATAAACCAACTTGTATTAAAACTACACTCTCTTTGCCCATGACTGCACAAGAACAAGCCATCGCGACAGCCCAAGAGCAAGCCCACGAGACAATGCAAGCGCCCACCCTCATCAGCAGTCCACGCAAAGGCCGCCATACATTCAGCGTGCAAGAGGCCTTGCTCAGTGACATTGACCGTGGGGTGCTGACACCGGGAATGGCACTGGAAGAGCGCTCACTGGCAGAAAAATTTGACGTCTCCCGCACCCCTGTGCGTGATGCGCTCAAGCAACTGGCCCAGATGGGTCTGGTCAAGCTCACCCCCCATGCGGGCGCACAAATTGCCCGCAAATCAATTGGTGAGTTGCGTGCTTTGTTGGAGTACGTGAGCGAGCTGGAGCCACTGTGCACCAAGCTGGCAGCCCGCCGTGTGGATGCCTTGCAAATTGCACGCATGGAGGCGGCCAACGCCTTGTGCGAGCGCTGGGCTGACTCGCCGGTGGAATACGGCAAGGCCAATGAGGCCTTTCATGACGTGATTTACGACGCCAGCCACAACCAGATTTTGGCCAACCAAATCAAGGCAGCCCGCCGCCAAGTCAAGATGTACCGCGTGGGCGGTTTGGCTTCTCCCGCGCACATACAGCGCTCGCTGGAAGACCATGCCGCCATTGTCAAAGCCATCTCCAGCGGCGATGAACGCCGCGCAATGGAGGCCATGCAAAAGCACCTGCCAGCGGGTAACTCTGGGTTTTCTGAGTTTTTGGCCAAAGTACCTATGCACTACTTTGACAACGAATCAAGCAACCCCTATGCGCTGATGCGTTTATAAAAATTCATAGCACTATGTCTAATTAAATTAATGGATTTAACGAGTGTTTATATATCAACCTATTAATTTAACTAGACATAACGCTACGTTTTTAGTAGCAAAATGAATAGTATTACGACACAACGTAGACATCATTTGGACCCGGTTTAAACAACCTCTAGGCAGACCCGAACACTGCTGTACCTAATCTACAAACCACTCACCCCACAGAGCATCCCTACACGCAGCGCCCCATCACCGCATTGATTACTCTCCACGATATCTTGAGCGCACGTGCTCACTTCTCCTCTTCGCTTTCTCGACACACAGGCCATGGCTACCACCCAACCCAAAGCAACTGCCGCATGCCCCGATCCGCAGTACAAAGAAGTGCGAGGCTTGGCGCGTGGACTCTCGCTGCTGCGCTCGCTCAATCAAATGCCGGGTGGCATGTGCTCGACCAGTGAGTTAGCCAGAGCCAGCGGTATTCACCGCACCACTACCAAACGGCTGCTAGAGACGCTGCGCCAAGAAGGCTATGTGGCCTTGGGTGAGCGTGATGGGCAGTACCGCCTCTCGCGCTTGGCCCGAGTGCTGGGCGATGGATACCAAGAGCGCGCATGGGTCAGCCAAGTGGCCATTCCCCAGCTTCAAGCGCAGGCCACTCAGCTGCTGTGGCCGTGCAACCTCGCCACCTTTGAAGCCGGCTGGATGGTGCTTTTAGCATCCACCCGCAAGCAAAGCCCCATGGCGCACAACCACGCCTTGCTGGGCGAGCGCTTGCCCGTACTAAAGACTGCGCTGGGCCGAGCCTATTTAGCCGCCTGCAGCGAGGAGCGTTTAGCCGCCGTGCTTACTGATCTGCGCTACCGCCAAAAAGAATGCGACGTCGACGAGTCCGATCTACAAACAGTGCTGGAAACCATCGCCGAAACGCGCACCCGAGGCTATGCAGTCAGTGCTGATGTGCAAAATGCCCGCTTTTCTAGCGTCGCCGTGCCTGTGCAGTGTGATGAGACCCTGCTGGGCTCGCTGAACTTGGTCTTCACCAAAAACACGATAGACAACGAAGCCATTACGCAGGCTTACCTGCCCAAGCTCATAGCCCTAGCGCGGGACATTGGCGAGACCAGTATTTCTTGGATTGACCGATGAGCCAAGCGCTACGTGTTTCAGAACGCATGCCTTCGCTGACGGCCGTGCGCTACTTTTCTGTGGCGGCTCGTCTGCTCAGTTTTACGGGCGCAGCGCAAGAGTTGCATGTCACGCAAGCGGCCGTTAGCCGCATGGTCCAAACGCTAGAGCAAGACCTAGGCGTCGCCTTGTTTGTGCGTAACGGCAAATTCATTCGCCTGACACCCGCTGGAAGCGCCTACTACCAAGAAGTC
This sequence comes from Comamonas sp. Y33R10-2, assembly GCF_019355935.1. Classification (NCBI taxonomy): domain Bacteria; kingdom Pseudomonadati; phylum Pseudomonadota; class Betaproteobacteria; order Burkholderiales; family Comamonadaceae; genus Comamonas; species Comamonas sp. Y33R10-2. The sequence continues at coordinate 1,083,802 of NZ_CP079925.1, read as the reverse complement.
AGCGAGGCATTGGCCAAAATTCATCAAGCAAGCCAAACGGCGCGACGTGCAGTGCAAGAAGAAACTCTTTCACTCATCGTCAACACCGGCTTTGCCATTCGCTGGCTTGTTCCGCGTCTGCCGGATTTTCAACGCAGATACCCCCATATTCACGTAGATATCTTGGCCAGCGAAGCCGATGCGCTAGAGAGTCAACGCCCCGTGCATTTGAGCATTCGCTTAGGAAGTCAAAGCGCGGCGGGCCATAACGTAACGCGCTTGAATGTAGGGGATGCTTTTGGAGTCGTGTGCTCACCCGCACTTTTGAGCTATAAAAAAGTCACTCGTCCTGAGGACTTGATAGGCCAGCCTCTTTTGGCGCACACCAATCCATCACGTGATTTTTGGGCTGATTTTTTTGCCGAGTTTGGCTTGGGCTCGCCCGATATGGGACAAGCCCCGCGCTTTCACCAATTGCTGATGATTGCCGAGGCGGCCATCTCAGGCCTTGGGTTTGCGCTGGTGCCGCTGTTTTTGTTTCAAGAAGAACTCAAATCGGGTCGCTTGGTGCAGGTCTTTCCCCAAACCCACCGGCCGCGCCAAGGCTACTGTTTGGTGCAGACCAAAGAGTCGGAGAAAGATCACAAGGTCAGCTGCTTTCAGCAATGGCTGCTGAAAACGGCAGAGACCACTGCGCTGCCGCCGGCGCAAACATCGGCCATTCCCAGCGTTTAAGCAAGCGCACCTGTTTGCAAACTTGTTTAACTGATCTGCTTCGGGTCACCGATCAAAAAAACGCAGGATGGGCGACACCGCATGAGAGGCGCCCATCACCGATGGCCCCTCTCATCGCGCCTACCCTTTAAGCCGCTGGCTTGCCCATAAAGCACGGCACCAAAGATCGAACATCGCTGAGCGTCTCCAACTGATCGAGCAGCGCCAGCCCTTGCTGGGCTTGCTCGGCGCTCACCCGGCCAGAGAACGTCATGTTCCGATCGTACTTTTCGCGCACATGCGCGGGCGTGATCGGGTTATCGCCCCAGCCCAGCGGCGTGTCTCTGAAGGCAGAAAAACGCTCGCCATTGCGCAGGTGCACCGTCAGGCGGCCCGCATGGGGCTTGGCCATTTCATCAGACGGCACCAACTGCACCTTGGCCGACAGCTCAATCACATCCGCATCGCGAATAAAGCCTTCGGTGTAATGCTCAATGCGCACTTCGCGGCGCAGTAAAGCGTTGGCCACGCCATAGGGAATGCTGAACAACGAGCGCGGCTGCGCATCATCGATGGCCATGGTCTGGTTCAAAAAGTGCTTGATGCGGTTGGGCGGCACTTCCAGCGTGACTGAGGTGATATCGGCCACCTCGTAGGCTTGATTGCGGGCAATTTCCAGCGCGCTTTCGATGGGGTTGTGCACGCCATAGCAAGAGGGGTGAATTTTGTGCATGCCCTTGGCATAGAACACCTGACCCAAGTCGATCAATGCATTGTCTGGCTGCGGGTTGTGACAGTACAAATTGAAGTAGCCTTGCGGAGCATTGAGCGGATCTTTCACGCCCTTGAAGCCCTTCATGGCCAACTCAACGGCTAACACCGCGTTGTAGCCGGCCAAAGCGCCTGGCAATTTGAAGGTGTCAACGCCATCCCACAAAGACTGGAAAGAGCCCGCCATCATGTGCAACAAAATGCCATAAGCATTCACCAACTGCTCATGACTGGCACCCATTAAGCGCCCCACTGACGCAGCCGCCCCCATGGCATTGGCTGTGCCGCACACTTCAAAGCACTTATCGAAGTTGAACTGATCAGATACCGCAATTCGGGCACCGATGTCGCCGCCCAAAATCACCGCAGCAATAAGCTCTTTGCCGCTGCTACCCATAAATTCGGCGGTTGAAAAAGCCGTTGGGTCTGTGGTGCTGCAAACATGGCCCACCATTTTGTGAGCGTTGGCACCTTCAGGCTCTGGGCCTGCAACTTCAAAGTCAAAAGAGCGACCCATCAAGCAATTCATCATGACTGCATGCTGAAGCGGCACCTTATCGCCATGCGCCAAAATGCTGGCCTGCGTTGCCCCACCCCAAGTGCGGATCAAGTTCAGCATGGCGTCATTACCGCCTGCTTGCCAGCCGCCCACCGTGCAACTGAGCGTATCTATTAAACGCAGCTTCGCGGCATTCACAGTGGCTTCGTCGAAGGCTTCGAAAGGCGTATTGAGCGCGTGATCAACCAACTTATCAATGAGCATTTTTTGTCTCCTGTTATCTTTCAAAGCAAACAAGCTTGCCCCACTAAAACGGCGCAAGCTTGCAGGCTAATGAGGGGGGGCGCGATTAGCTAACCTGTAAAGAATCCATCACTTTTTTGGCGGTCTCAATTTCTTGGGCCGTCAAACCTTTGAGCTTTTGCGATGTGAAGTCCATCGCGCGTTGACGCAATGCTTGTACTTTGCTGCGGCCGCTATCAGTTAACGTGTACTCACCCGAAGTGGCTGAATGCGTGACATGACCATGGGCCAGCATCTCGTTCAAAGCTTCCTCTGTGGAGGTTTGCCCGAGATACGTGGCGCGCTCAAGCGCATCCAGCGTACAAACGCCATCGCCCAAAGCATTCAACATGCGGCTGGTTGCCAGCGTCATACCCAAAGCTTCGCGATGCTCTTCGAACTGACCCGAGAGCTTTTGCGCCGTAGATTTCAGCAGCGACAGCAATGGCATCTCAGATGAATCTTGTTTAGGCACAGGCGTTTGCTCTGCAACTGGTGTCAGCAGCGAAGGATGACTTTGCGCCACGGCATACTGCCCTTGCGTGAAAAGCAGAGGACGACCATCAAAGCGCGCAAAGCGCAGCACGCGGCCAATCAAAATATGGTGGTCTCCCCCATCGGCCACATGCTCCAGCGCGCATTCAAAATGCCCAATAGCAGGAGAAATCAAGGGGCAGCCATGTACACCGCTAGCCCAGCGCACTTGCTCAAACTTGTCTGCGCGTCCCGCACCAAAGATGCGAGAGACTTCAGTCTGGTCTTCTTCCAGAATGTTCACCGCATATTTTTGCGCACCCAAAAAGGCCGCCGCACTGCTGGACTCCTTGCGAATAGACCACAGCACCAGCGCAGGATCGAGTGAGACCGCAGCAAAAGAGTTGACGGCCATGCCAACCGGCTGACCTTCAAATTCTGTAGTAATAATCGCAATACCCGTGGCAAATTGCCCCAGGCAACGGCGAAAAGCGCGAGCATCGTCTTGAGGCTGACCCTCTTCCACGGGCTGCACAGCAGGGGCTGTGTTGAGTAAAGGTGCGGTGTTCATGGCGTGATCTGGATCGGCAACGCCCGGCCCATCAAGGCAGGCCGGCGTTCGTGTTCAAGGAAATTTTCAGCACCCACCCAGTGCAGCATTGGCTTTGAAAGAGCCAGCGCTGCCGAGGGGCTTGAAGTCAAAGAATGTGAAAGCTTTGAGTGCCTTGCCTGAAATTACTTGTAGTAGGCCAGCGTTCCCATATCGCTAAAGGGCGCAGGCTCCATGCCAAACATGGTCTTGATGTACAGGCTTGCCGCCATTTCTCGACCCGCCGAGCCGTGGTTGCGAGCCGCCATCAAATCACGATAAACCTGCTGCAAATCGTTGTTTTGTGCCGAGGCCGCCGCACCTGCAATAGGCCAGATTTCGTGAATCGAGTCAAAGCAAGTGGCATTGGCATCGGCCGACTCAAAGCGCACACGCATACGCTCCAGCGGTGTGCCTTCTTGCCCCTTGCAAGCCAGATCAAACAGAGCGCGCCAGTTGTTCAGGTGGCGGTTGCGCACGCCGTTGACCTTGGTCAGCGTGTCTGCCAGCTTCAGGTGCAAGAAAGGGTTGTTGGCAATCGGTGCGCCAGTGCCTTGACGTGTCAAACGCACCTTGGCTTGCTCCATAAAGTACTGCAGACCGTAGTTGGCCGTACCAATCACGGTATTGGTGGCGGTGGAGTTAAAGATGCCCATGAACGACAGCCAGTAGAGCGGACGGTTGTTAAGCAACCAGCCAGCGTTGTTGTCTTCATAGGTATCGCGCAAGTGGTGCACGCGGTATTCGGGCACAAACACATCACGCAGTGTGAGCGACTTGCTGCCTGTGCCCTTCAAACCTTCCACATTCCAGCTCTTGTGATCGACTTCTAAATCAGTCACAGGAACGACGAAGTTTTTGTCACCACCACCCAAAATCACCCACTGGGCATGGTCCACGCCGCTGGAGAATGTCCATGTGCCGTTGAGTTCGTAGCCGCCATCCACAGCACGCACCTTGCCAATAGGGGCGTAGGAGCTAGAGGCACGGGTGTCAGGGCTATCGCCCCAGAACTCTTCTTGCATGCGCTCGTTCATCAACGCAATTTCAAAAGAGTGGCAGTTCAGTTGTCCGGCAATCCAGGCTGCAGCGCTGTCGGCTTCCGCAATTTTCATCACGCCTTCAAAAAAGGAGGCCGGGTCCGCTTCCAAGCCGCCGTATTGCAAAGGTGTAAAGGTGCGAAACACACCGGCTTGAACCATCAGATCACCCGTGCGCTGGCTGACCTTGCCATCGCGCTCAGACTCATGGCTCAGCGACTTGATCTCTGGCGTAACCGCTTCAACTGCTTGGACAAATTCGCCGCCCACTTTGTAGGCGCGGGCACGGTAATCGCTCCAGTCCTGCGTGGCAGCCATGGCGCGCAGTTGTGCAGGGCTGCTGCATTGCTTGGATTCAATTTCGACGGTTACAGACATGGCTTCTTCCTTAGTAATGGGGTCTTAAGAAGAAATATAGAAGCGACAGCTACAAAGCTAAAACGACCTTTTCAGCTTTCATCATGACCTCAGGTCATGCAAGCACTCCCGCCGCGCCCTGCCGCGCTATGGCCGCCCCGCTAGTTGTACGAAGCCAGTGGCGTTGAGCTACTCTCGATTGCTCATCCAAGGCTGAATATCTTTGCCAATGCGCTGCGCCAAGCGCTTTAAGCGAGGGAAATAGCGTTTTTCAATCTCTTGCGCACTGACAGCTGCTTTGGGAAACACCAAATTAATCCCCCCAATCAACTGGCTGGCGCAGGTCACAGGAACGGCAATAGCCGCAAACGCGCCCTCTCTTTCCCAGTCACCGTCATTGATCGCATAACCTCGGTCACGGGTTTCAGCCATCAATTGCTCGACCGCACTGCTGTCGCGCGCCATGGTGCCAATTTCATCGCTGCGCTGCCCAAGCAAGGTGAGCAGTCCTTCGCGCTCTGCTGTAGAGCAGGCACTGAGATAAGCGCGGCCCATGGCGGTAAAAAACAGCGGCATTTTTTCGCCAATTTTTCCGCGGTGCTGGGACAAAAGGCTGAAGCGATGAGTGCTTTCACGCACTACCATAAAGCCGCCCTCTAGAGTTCCCAAATCACAAGGCCAAAGCAAGTCGGGCGTGGCTGTGCGCATCAGTGGCAATGCAATTTGCTCCACCCAATCGTCATCGACAAAGCCTTCACTCAGGCCGCGCACCGCAAAAGTCAAACAGTACTGGCCTTCTTTTTCGCCCTTTCGTACATAACCATCGGCTCGCAACGTCTCTAAAAGACGTTTCACCGTAGTTCTATGAATATTGCAACTTTGCGCCAGTGACGTGGTGGTTGCAATCCCTCCAGGTGCGCGATTGAGCGCCTGCAACAACGCAAGGCCACGCGAGAGGCTGCGCACATCTTTGTAGTCGTTGTTGATCGTTAGGGGATTGGAAGTTTGCATATTGAACAAGTGTTTGAGCACAAATTTGCGGTGCGCCTGTCACGCACCGCCAAGAGTTTCGGCACGGGCGTTCTCACCCGCAAATTGAAACTCAAGGGTATCCACCATGATTTATGTGCACCACGTGCACGTAGTTCTGAATTTTGACATCAGTGTTGACAATGCTCAACGCAGCGGGAATTACGCGCTGAAGCGACATGGGAGACACAGGAATGAATGCCAAAGATCAGCAAGCCATTGAAGTCAACGAATACGATGTTTTGATTGTTGGAGCGGGGCCAGTGGGACTGACCTTGGCCAACACTTTGGGCCTGGCAGGTGTCAGCGTGATGTTGATGGAAAAGCTCGAAAGCATCATCGATTACCCACGCGCCATCGGTATTGATGACGAATCCCTGCGCGCGCTGCAAGCTGCTGGCTTGGCCGAACAAGTTCAGGCCCACATCACACCTGATCACTGGATGCGTTTTTACACCGCAATAGGTCAGTGCTTTGCCTCTATCGAGCCGCGTACAGACGAGTTTGGCTGGTCACGTCGCAACGCATTTATTCAGCCTCAGGTAGATGCCATTCTCTACAAGGGTTTGGAGCGCTTCCCTCAGGTGCAAGTGCTGCTGGGTCATGAACTAGAGCACTTCACCCAAAACGACTCTGGCGTTACCGCCGAGATCAAAAGCACAGCAGGCCAACAGCGCACTGTGCGCGCTAAGTACATGCTCGCTTGTGATGGTGGCAACAGCCTGATCCGCCGCACGTTGAACATTGGTTTTGAAGGCCGCACCAAGCCCAACCAATGGATTGTGGTTGACGTTCGCAATGACCCACTGGGCACGCCGCACATCGGCATGCATTGCGACCCAGAGCGTCCTTACGTATCCGCCGCCCTGCCTCACGGCATTCGCCGCTTTGAATTCATGGTTATGCCCGGGGAGACAGAAGAAGAGTTGTCCAAACCAGAAAATCTGGCCCAGCTCATGCGCAAAGTGGTGGCTGATCCCGACAAGGTGGACTACATCCGCAAACGCGTCTACACCCACAACGCACGCTTGGCCAACCAGTTCCGCGTGAACCGTGTTTTGCTCGCCGGTGATGCGGCGCACATCATGCCCGTCTGGCAAGGTCAGGGCTACAACAGCGGCATGCGTGACGCCAGCAATCTGGCTTGGAAGCTGGCAATGGTCGTTAAAGGCCAAGCAGGCCCCTCCTTGCTCGACAGCTATGAGCAAGAGCGCCGCAGCCACGCACGCAGCATGATTCACTTATCCGAAGTAGCAGGCGACATCTTTGCCCCGGAAAGCCATACCGCCGCCAAAGTGCGCGACACCTTGATGCTGGCCATGAATGCCGTGCCACCCGTGAAGCAGTACTTCTCTGAAATGCGCTTCAAGCCCATGCCGCGCTATGAGCAAGGCGTGGTTCTGCATCAAACCGCCACGCAAAATCAAGGCTTTAAAACGCCGTTTGCCAGCTTGCTGGGCCGCTCCGGCGACACGCCACTGAGCCGTTTGCTGGGCCTGATGGCAGAGAAAAAAGAGTCTGTGTTTGGCCGCTTGGTGCATGGACTTGAGGCTCCTCAACCCAGCCCCATCGGTCGCATGTTTATTCAGCCCCGAGTCTCGACCCTTGAAGGCGAAACCGTGCGCCTAGATGACCTGATTGGCCTGCACTTTGCCATCATCGCTTGGGGCACTGACCCAAGCTACGGCATGAATGAAGCCAGCCTTGCCTTCTGGAAGAAGTTGGGCGCACGCTTTATCCGCGTCATGCCAGCCGTGCAGTTGCAGCATGCTTCCCCCACTCGCGAGGGTGTGTTGACTATCGGCGATGCACAAGGCCGCATCAAAGACTGGTTTAGCACGCAAGGCAAGTCCATCGTCTTCGTTCGCCCAGACCGTTTTGTCGCAGCTTTGGCATCACCGCAAGAAGTCTCTAGCGTCACGCAACAGCTGGCTGGCGTGCTGCACGCCCAGTTGCCATCCACACAAGAGGCATTTGCATGATGCAAGTCACGCTCCAAAATGCAAAGCGCGCATTTTTGGGCATGTCTCATTCGCCACTGTTGGGGCTCAACCCCATCAGTGCGCAAGATCAGACAGCCCTAGACGACGCCGTCGCACAAGCCAAAGCAGCCGTTCTCGCTTTCGATCCTGAGCTCATCATCTTGATTGGCCCGGATCACTACAACGGCTTTTTCAATGAACTCATGCCTACCTTCTGCATTGGTAGTGAGGCAACAGCCGTCGGTGACTATCTGTCTCCTGCTGGCCCGTTGAATGTGCCCAGTGATACCGCCATTGCTTTGGCGGAGCACTTAATGGACTCACACTTCGATATGGCAGTGTCTAGGCGCATGCTGGTCGATCATGGGTTCTCCCAAGCGCTTCAGGCCTTGTGGGGCGATGAGTTAAAAACCCCGCCAGTGGTGCCCATCTTTTTGAATGCGGTGGCTCAACCCTGCATCGCACGCATGGGGCGCTGTGTTGAACTGGGCCAAGCCATTGGCAAGTTCCTAGACACCCTGCCTCAGCGTACCTTGCTGATTGGCTCAGGCGGTTTGTCGCATGAGCCCCCTGTGCCTACGCTCGAGCACCCTGACGCCGCCGTGCGCGAGCGCATCACCATCAAGCAGACATCAACGTTGCTCGAGCGTGACGCCAAGACCGAGCGCGTCAAAGCAGCCGGTATGGCGCTGGCCAATGGTGAAGACTGGATGAAGCCGCTCAACCCCGAATGGGACCTGCAATGGATGGAAGGGATTGCCAGCGGTGAGCTTGCAAGCCTTTGCGCCATGAGCGAAGACTCTATTGCCAAGCAAGCCGGCAACTCCGCCCACGAATCCAAAACATGGCTGGTCGCACGCAGTGCCTTGCCGCTGAACACCGAGCTACCCTGCCCCGTACGCGCCTATCGCGCTATTCCTGCGCTGATCGCAGGTTACGGGCTGATGCTGATGCACACCCAGCAATAAACGAACGCGAGATCACCATGTCTGAATCCACTATCCAAATCGCCCAATGGGCTGAACGCCTTCGCCAAGCCGAGGCCAGCTCCACACCCATCGAGCCGCTGCGCGACGAGATCAGTGATAACGAAACCGCCTATGCGGTGCAGCTGGCCAATGTGCAGCATGCACAAGCGCAAGGGCGCCGCATTGTGGGCCGCAAGATTGGCTTGACATCTCTGGCTGTGCAAAAGCAGCTGGGTGTAGACCAACCTGACTTCGGTACTTTGTTTGCTGACATGGTCTATGGCGACGATGAAGTCATTCCTTTTTCGCGCACTTTGCAGCCCAAAGTAGAAGCCGAAGTCGCACTCGTGCTCGCGCGCGACCTGGACTTGAAGGACGCTACGCTGGTCGACATCATCAACGCCACGGACTATGTGCTGCCAGCGATTGAAATCGTGGGTAGCCGAATTGCCAACTGGAATATTCGCTTCATCGACACGGTGGCCGATAACGCCTCCAGCGGCTTGGTGGTTCTGGGCGCCGTGCCCACACGCCTGAATGCTCTGGATCTGAAGCTGTGCGAAATGAAGATGGATCGCAACGGTGAAGTGGCCTCTATCGGCTCTGGCGCCGCTTGTCTGGGCCACCCCATGAACGCCGCTGTCTGGCTGGCGCGCAAGCTGGCGCAACTGGGGCAACCTCTGCGTGCAGGCGATCTGGTTCTGACCGGCGCCCTCGGCCCCATGGTTGCTGTGCAAGTAGGTGACCGCTTTGAGGCACATATCAGCGGCGTAGGCTCAGTGCGCGCCCAGTTCGGACAAATCTAATCGGGCTCGCTGGCTGCTGCATTGCTTTTAAAACGCAGCCAGTCCCCATTGAAAAATTCTCTTTTCTACCCCTGCAAGCTACACAAAACCAACGGAGACAATCGCATGTGGAATCGACGTAACCTGCTGAGCCTGACGGCCCTCACCCTCGCTGCAACGGCAACGCCTATCTGGGCACAAGCCAGCGCCGCAACATTCCCCAACCGTTCGCTGACGATGGTGGTTCCCTTCCCCGCTGGCGGCATTACAGACGCTATCGCTCGCATTCTGGCCTTGAAGGTCAGCGAGCAGCTTGGCAAGCCCGTTGTAGTGGACAACAAACCTGGCGGCGGCGGCCAGATTGCCGCCGCTTTCGTGCGCCAGCAACCTGCTGACGGCCACACCATTTATGTGGCGGCCACCGAGATGTTCGCGATCAACCCCACGTTGTTCCGCAACTTCTCGTATGACCCCATCAAAGACTTCACCCCTATCACCTCGCTGATCTCATCTCCTTTGGTGCTGGTCGTGGCGGCTAACAGCCCCTTGAACAGCGTCAGCGACGTCATCAAACAAGCCAAGACCCAAAAAGGCGGCCTGAACTTTGCCTCACAAGGCATGGGCTCTATCGGCCATCTGCTGGGCGAAACCTTCCGCGGCAAGACGGGCGGCAGCTTCAGCCATGTGGCCTACAAAGGCTCTGCGCCTGCGCTGCAAGATGTGATGAGCGGCCAGGTGGACTTTATGTTCGACCCCGTCATCAGCACCGCCCCCTTAATTGCAGGCAAAAAACTCAAACCACTGGCCATTGCTGCGGACAAGCGTGCCGCACAACTGCCTGATGTCCCCACGCTCAATGAGCTGGGTATTCCCGGCGTCAATGCTGGCGTGTGGTTTGGTGCGGTCGCCAAAGCGGGCACGCCTGCAGCTGCCGTTAACCGCCTTAACGAAGCGCTGCTTGCCGCCATGAAAGATCCTGAAGTGCTCAAGCGCTTTGCTGATCAAGGTATGCAGCCCTTCCCCTCCACTCCTGCGCAGTTCGGCACTTTCATCCAGTCCGAAGTGACTCGCTGGGCACCGCTGATTAATGCCAGCGGCGCCTCTATTGACTGATTTTTCCCGGAAAGCAATTGCTATGACCCGCAAACTCAAGGCTGCCATCATCGGCAGCGGCAACATTGGCACAGATCTGATGATCAAGATTCTGCGCCACGGCCAGAACATCGAAATGGGTGCCATGGTTGGCATCGACCCCAATTCCGACGGTCTGGCCCGCGCCGCCCGCATGGGCGTTGCCATCACCCACGAAGGTGTGGAAGGCCTTACCCGCATGCCTGAGTTTGCGGACATCGATTTTGTCTTTGATGCCACCAGCGCAGGCGCTCATGTCAAAAACGATGCCTTCTTGCGCAGCCTCAAGCCCGGCATCCGCATGATCGATTTGACACCTGCGGCAATCGGCCCGTATTGCATTCCCGTGGTCAACGGCCAAGCGCATCTGGATGCGCTGAACGTGAACATGGTCACCTGCGGTGGTCAGGCCACTATTCCTATGGTCGCTGCCGTCTCGCGCGTGGCCAAGGTGCATTACGGCGAAATCGTGGCCTCGATTGCCAGCAAGAGCGCCGGCCCCGGCACCCGCGCCAATATTGATGAGTTCACCGAAACCACCTCCAAAGCCATTGAAGTGGTGGGCGGTGCGACCAAGGGCAAGGCCATCATCATCATGAATCCGGCCGAGCCACCGCTGATCATGCGCGACACGGTCTACACCTTGAGCGACTTTGCCGACCAAGATGCCATCGCTGAATCGGTAGAGCGCATGGCCGCCGATGTGCAGTCCTATGTGCCCGGCTACCGCTTGAAGCAAAAAGTGCAGTTCGACCGCATCGACACACCCATCCGCATCCCTGGCGTGGGCAATGCCCTGACGGGTCTGAAGACCTCGGTGTTCTTGGAAGTCGAGGGTGCAGCCCACTACCTGCCCGCTTACGCCGGCAATCTGGACATCATGACCAGCGCAGGTCTGCGCACCGCTGAACACATGGCCGCCCGCATGCTGGCTGCCAAACTGGCTACTGCTTAAGGAAAAGCGTCATGAACGTGAACAAAAAAATCTACATCTCCGACGTGACCCTGCGTGATGGCAGCCATGCCATTCGCCACCAGTACAGTGTTGAGCAAGTCAAGCAAATCGCCAAGGCCTTGGACGATGCCAAGGTGGACTCCATTGAAGTGGCCCACGGCGACGGCCTGCAAGGCTCCAGCTTTAACTACGGCTTTGGGGCCCACACTGATCTGGAATGGATTGAAGCCGTGGCCAGCGTCGTCAAGCACGCCAAGATCACCACCTTGCTGCTGCCCGGCATCGGTACCGTCCATGACCTGAAAGCCGCCTACGACGCCGGCGTGCGCGTAGTTCGCGTTGCGACCCACTGCACCGAAGCCGACGTTTCGCGTCAACACATCGAATACGCCCGTCACTTGGGTATGGAAGCCGTGGGCTTTTTGATGATGAGCCATATGCAGACCCCTCAAGGTTTGGCCCAGCAAGCGAAGCTGATGGAAAGCTACGGCGCCACCGTCTGCTACGTGGTGGATTCGGGCGGCGCTTTGGGCATGCAAGATGTGCGTGACCGTTTCCGCGCCTTCAAGGATGTGCTGAAGCCCGAAACCCAAACCGGCATGCATGCCCACCACAACCTGAGCTTGGGCGTGGCCAACTCCATCGTGGCCGTAGAAGAAGGCTGCGACCGCGTGGATGCCAGCTTGGCCGGCATGGGCGCAGGCGCTGGCAATGCGCCTCTGGAAGTCTTCATTGCCGCTGCCGAGCGCCTGGGCTGGAACCACGGCACCGATCTGTACAAGCTCATGGATGCCGCTGACGACATCGTGCGCCCCCTGCAAGACCGCCCCGTGCGCGTGGACCGCGAAACGCTGGCTCTGGGTTATGCCGGTGTGTACAGCTCCTTCCTGCGCCATGCGGAAGTGGCTGCTGCCAAATACAACCTGAAGGCCGTGGACATTCTGGTGGAGCTGGGCAAGCGCCGCATGGTGGGTGGCCAGGAAGACATGATTGTGGACGTGGCGCTTGATTTGCTGCGTCAGCGCGGCACGGCTGTTGCGGCTTAAAAATGGTGCGCATGGCATGGTCATCAAGCCATGCCATGCATATCCAATCGCCCTAAGGCACTTCTAACTTTGTGCAGCCTCTTTCACAAAACGCTGCCCTCTTAAGGAATTTCAGGCATGAGCACCCCCATCACCGAAGAATCCACCAGCCATTTCATCACCATCACAGAAGATGGTAAGCCCCTGAAGCTGCATTACAACGACGTCGGACAAGGCGAGCAAGTCGTGGTCATGCTGCACGGCTCCGGACCCGGTGCCAGCGGCTGGGCCAACTTCCACCGCAACATTGACCCGCTGGTGGCTGCAGGCTACCGCGTCATCTTGCTGGACTGCCCAGGCTGGAGCAAAAGCGACACCATCGTCAGCACCGGCTCACGCTCCGACCTGAATGCGCGCTGCCTCAAAGCCGTGCTCGATGGCCTGGGCATTGCCAAGGTGCACATCATCGGCAACTCCATGGGAGGTCACAGTGCCGTGGGCTTTACACTGGCCAACCCCGACATGGTGGGCAAGCTCATCTTGATGGGTGGCGGCACCGGCGGCCCCAGCAACTTTGTGCCCATGCCCACTGAAGGCATCAAGCTGATCGGCGCGATGTACCGCGATCCCACCGTAGAGAACATCAAACGCATGATGAGTGTGTTTGTGTACGACGCCAGCAGTCTGACCGAAGAGTTGTACCAGCAGCGTCTGAACAACATTCTGGCCCGTCGCGACCATCTGGAAAATTTCGTCAAAAGCGCGCAGATCAACCCCAAGCAGTTCAGTGACTACAGCTCGCGCCTATCCGAGATCAAGGCCAAGACCTTGGTCATCTGGGGCCGCGACGACCGCTTTGTCCCGCTGGACATTGGTCTGCGCTTGATCTGGGGTATTCCCAACGCTGAACTGCACGTCTTTAACCAATGCGGCCATTGGGCACAGTGGGAGCATGCGGACGTATTCAACACCATGGTTCGAGAATTTATCGCCCGCTAAATCAAAACTCAGCCCTTAAACCGAGGGCTGAAGTCACTCAAGGCGTTGTTGCATAAATCCATCCCAATAGGTAGCAATTCACAGCATCACAGAGTGAAAGTCCTGAAAAATTTCATCTATGTAATCCCATTGCCCGCAAACATGCATCTCCTAGGCCTACAGCGCTGACCGCTAAGCACTGCATAGTGAAGAGCACCACCAGCCAAGGAGTTTGCATGAACAAGTCAGCAGCCAAGAAAACCAGTGCTAAATCGTCAGCCACCGACCTACGTGGAAATGCTGGAGAACTTCAACAGCAAGCCGGGAGTAGCCATCCAGTTTTGACAACCCAACAGGGCATCCCGCTCTCCGATAACCAAAACTCGCTTAAAGCCTTTGATAGTGGCCCCAGCCTGCTGGAAGACTTCATCCTGCGCGAGAAGATCACCCACTTTGACCATGAGCGCATTCCTGAGCGCATCGTCCACGCCCGTGGCACTGGCGCCCACGGCTACTTTGAATTGAGCGACTCGCTGGCCAAATACACCACGGCCAAAGTGCTGACAGAAACCGGCAAGAAAGTGCCGATTTTTGTGCGATTCTCCACCGTGGCCGGCGGCGCAGGCTCCGTCGACACCCCACGCGATGTGCGCGGCTTTGCCATCAAGTTCTACACCGACGAAGGCAACTGGGATTTGGTAGGTAACAACGTGCCGGTGTTCTTCATCCAAGACGCGATGAAATTCCCCGACCTAGTTCACGCCGTGAAGATGGAACCCGACCGTGGCTTTCCCCAAGCCGCCAGCGCGCACGACACTTTCTGGGATTTCATTTCACTGATGCCCGAATCCATGCACATGGTCATGTGGATCATGAGCGACCGCACCATCCCTCGCAGCTTGCGCACTATCGAGGGCTTTGGCGTACACAGCTATCGATTGGTCAACGACAAGGGCGAGAGCACCTTCGTCAAATTCCACTGGCGGCCCGAACTGGGCATTCAGTCCACAGTATGGGACGAAGCCTTGGCGCTGCAGGCCGCAGACAACGACTACCACCGCCGCGATCTGTTTGAAGCGCTGGAGGCCGGCCAGACACCTGCCTGGGAGCTATCAGTACAGCTGTTTACCGAAGATCAAGCCGCTGCCCTGCCCTATGACCACTTAGACCCCACCAAGCTAATTCCCGAAGAAGTGATTCCTCTGCGCAAGATTGGCCGCTTTGTTCTGAACCGCTGGCCCGACAATTTTTTTGCCGAAACCGAGCAAGTGGCCTTCTGCCCGGCCAATGTGCCGCCCGGCATCGACTTCTCCAACGACCCTCTGCTACAAGGCCGCCTGTTTTCGTACCTGGACACTCAGCTTTCGCGTTTGGGCGGGCCTAACTTTGTGCAGATTCCTATCAACGCGCCCAAATGCCCGTTTTCGAACCATCAGCGCGACGGTCATATGCAAATGCAAGTGCCCAAGGGCCGCGTAAATTACGAGCCCTCCAGCCTGCAGCCTGACAGCCCACGTGCCTCGCAAGCTGAGGGTTTCAGCTCATTCGCTGAAGCTGCGGTGGGCAGCAAAGGCCGAGTGCGCCCGGAATCTTTTGCCGACCACTACAGCCAGGCACGAATGTTCTTCCGCAGCCAAAGCGCGCTTGAGCAATCCCATATAGCTAGTGCCTTGGTGTTTGAGCTGTCCAAGGTGCAAACTCCGCATGTGCGCAGCGCCGTGGTCAGCCACTTGCGTGTGATCGATGAGGAGCTGGGCCAACGCGTGGCAAAGGGCCTGGGCATGTCACCGGTGCCCGAGGCCAGTAATCCAACAGTACCCGTTCAAGACCTGCCTGTCAGCCCTGCCACCCGCATCATGGACCGCATGAAATCCACGCTGGAAGGCCGCTGTGTAGCCATTTTGGTGGACGAAGGCTCCAACGCTGATTCCGTTGCAGCGATGCGTAAGGCACTTGAAGCAGCCAAGGCCAGCGTCAAGCTGATTGCGCCGCGCCTGGATGGCATCACACTGAGCGATGGTACAAAAGCCCCCATTGACGGGCAACTGGCCGGATCTCCTTCCGCGCAGTTTGATGCAGTTGTTTCCATCATTCCATTGGAATCCGGAAAAAAACTGTCCCAGCAAGCTGCAGCCCAGAATTGGTTCCGCGATGCATTTGGTCACCTCAAAGCCATAGCCGCCTGCAAAGGCACGCACGCCATTCTGGAAGCCGCTGGCGTGAAGCCAGATGCAGGAGTGTTTGACCCAACGAACACCAAAGCATTTGTTAAAGCAGCGCAGTCACGATTCTGGGAGCGCGAACCAAAGCTGCGCGATCTGGCATAACTGCGAACCGTACGCCTTGGCGTGTCATGCATCGCAACTTCACGTCAAGCCGTTTAACTAATTTGAATCGAACAGCCTTTCCTAGAAAAGGCTGATTCGTTGCACACTCATTTCTGGAGCCCTTAATAGCGGCCAACTGATTAGCGATCATCATCTTCACAAGTCAGAGCATAGTGAGCAATACTGCTCTGAATGTGAGCTTTGCTAGTGGTTCTGTGCATTTGTACTGTGAGCTTGCAAGTTTCTTCACTCAGGTTCAACGCAGCTCTGTAATTGCTCGGTGTTCTTGGAAATATGTCGAAAACAAACCTGTTAATTGACTGCGCCTCCGGCGTTTCCAGACTCATAACTCCAACCGAAAGTCACCATCCGTTTTACGTGCAAATTGTAGTTTTAGCAGCATCGGCCGGAACAACGACTTTGCCTGACTAGGAATTACTGCTCCGCATTCCATACTGATCATGTTCGGGGTTTGCTTAGTCACACGCTTGGGCAATGTAACTGCGCCTCTTCGGCCGCAGTATCAGGCAAGGTTTATCGGAGGTGTACATGATTAGGCTCCAGTTAGAACTCACTTTGGATTACACAGTGCTGGATCAGAGTGCGGATTTTTTCTTTTACTTTCATGCTGCACACACTGCGCACCAGCAGGTTGTTGCCGAGCATCTAGAGATTAATCAACCTGATACCCAATGGCGTGTGGAGTCCAGTCCACAACGGGGTCAGCGTGGCCTGCGGCTACATGCTTCGCAGGGGCCACTGCATGTGTCATATACGGCGACTATAGAAATCCAACACCATATGGCCAATCCCGCGCTAGTTTCAGAAGTCTCGGTATTCGACCTGCCACTGGAGGTGCTGCACTACATGTACCCCAGCCGCTACTGTCAGTCTGACCGACTGGCCAATTTCGCCAATGCCATGTTCGGCCACTTACCTATGGGCTATATGCGTGCCCAAGCCATTTGTGATTGGGTACATCATCATGTGGAATTTCGTTCCAACAGCTCAATTGGAACCACGGCTGCCGTAGATACGTTGGTGGAACGCGTTGGCGTCTGCCGTGATTTTGCCCATTTAATGATTGCGCTATGCCGTGCAAGCAACCTACCCGCACGATTTGTGAGTGGAACAGACTACGGTGCAGATCCTGCCTTGGGGCCACCTGACTTCCATGCGTATGTGGAGGTTTATTTGAGCCACCGCTGGTACTTATTTGATCCGTCCGGAACCGCAACTCCTATGGGATTGATGCGCCTGGCTACCGGTCGTGATGCAGCAGATGTCGCTTTTGCAACGATCTTTGGTCGCGTCACTAGCGTACAGCCACACATACAAGTAACTGCCCATCAAGATGCGGCAAATAGCTGGGTATTACCGACCTACACGGCCATGGCCTTGTCGACCTCAACCACTGACTCTTGAAGCCTCCTCGACTCTTCGCGCCACTCAAAAGTAGAGAATCCACCCCACGGCGGTCTCTACATGAAGAAGTCCAGATTCAGTGAAGCGCAAATCGTAAGCACCCTCAAAGAGGTCGAGCTCGGCACCAAAGTCGGTGACACTTACCTCAAACACGGTATCCGCGATGCCACATACTACAGAAGTGGTCCCGGTCATTTGAACAACTCAACTCAGTTGCTAAGCGAGATCAGGGTAGTTATGCCGCCTGCATTTGTGCAAACGGCAAGGCTGCAAAGTACACCTCATCAGGGGTCGCTTGGTTGTGTGCCTGATGGGGTCGTTTTGAATTGTAGAACTGCAAGTATTGTGCAATTCCACAGCGTGCGGAACGCACGCTATCATAGGCATTGAGATAGATTTCTTCGTACTTGATGGAGCGCCACAGACGCCTCTACAAAGACGTTGTCACGCCAAGCGCACTTGCCATCCATCGAGATTCGAATGCCGTGGCGCTTGAGCTCTCCCGTGAAGGCGTCGCTCGTAAATTGACTGCCTTGATCGGTATTAAATATAGACGGCGTTCCCCATCGGGCGATGGCATCTTGCACCGCCTGCAGGCAAAACTCTACATCCAAGGTGTTAGATAGTCGCCATGCCAGCACCTTGCGGCTGTACCAATCGACCACGGCGAACAAGTACAACCAGCCTTTATGCATACGCACATAGGTGATGTCCATGGCCCAGACCTGATTGGCATGGGAGACAGGCTTATGGGGCAGCAAATATGGGTAGATCTTGTGCTGCTTGTGGCGTTCACTGGTGCGGGGCTTGAATGGACATGCGCTGCATCAAGGTTCGTAAATGCCTGCGCCCCACGCAATGCCCTTGGCGCTGCAGTAGTCCCTTGAGCATGCGTGAGCCTGCAAACGGATGCATCCAGATGCAGGGCATCCAGACTGTGCATGAGTTGCACCTGGCGAGAGCATGGCTGCTTGCGCAGGTAATAAACTGAGCCCCGGCTGATGCGCATCAGTTGCGCTGCCGGGTGAGCGACAAGCCGTGGCTGCGGTCCATCATCGCTTGACGCTGAGCAATCCCGCTTTGCTCAGCGCACCTTACAAAAAATCCTTCTCCAAGGTGAGCTGTCCGATCTTGGCGTGCAGTTCTCTGAGGTCAACTACGGGTGTTGTGGGTGCAGACGCTGCACCAAATACGTCGGCCGCCCGGTCCAGCAGCAACCGCTTCCAATCAGCGATCTGAGTGGTGTGCAACTCGTACTGCTGAGCCAATTTAGCAACGGTGCGCTCACCGCGCACCGCTTCTAGAGCTACTTTGGCCTTAAAGGCCAGGCTGTGCTTGCGTCTTGATTTGATGGTCATAGATCTCTCCAAATTCGGCCTGCTATCAGGCCATTTTTACGGAAAGATCTCGCTTAACTACTTGTTCAAAATACCGGAGCCACTTCTCCCCCTGAGTTACCCCCTTTTGAGGCAATTTCGCTACAATAGAAAAAGGACTCCTAACTTTACAGCTAGGAGTCCTTATCTAGATTGGTCGGAATGGCGGGATTCGAACTCGCGACCCCTTGCACCCCATGCAAGTGCGCTACCAGGCTGCGCTACATTCCGAAGACTTGAATTCTACACCGAAATATACATATCAAAGGGAAAGCAGCGCTCTTATCTGCAAAAGGTTTTCTTTCACCTCTTCAATACCCAACGGAGTTGGTGACTCACAAGACGGTAGCTCCAGCATTTCCGCCAACAAATGACTTTGGGCCAAGGCCTCCGCAGTGATGGCGTTGACAGGCTGGGCTAGCTCATGTGTACGTAAAGAGTCTGTTGTGACATCTCTGCCATGGCCCACCACCAAACCTCGCAAGCGATTGCGCGCACCGCTAATAGTGAAGCCTTGCTCATAAAGCAACTCACGGATGCGGCGCACCATTAGCACTTCATGGTGCTGGTAGTAGCGGCGATTACCGCGACGCTTCATGGGTTTGAGTTGTACAAACTCTTGCTCCCAATAGCGCAGCACATGGGGTTTCACGTCACACAGATCGGCTACTTCGCCAATGGTGAAATAGCGCTTAGCGGGAATCGCTGGCAAATAAGTAACCATGGCTGATTGCAAGCAGTCTGTGGAGGTTGGATACGAAAGGCTACAAATATAACGCGAAGAGCTGACAAGAGCTTGCACCATTCGCGGCACAAGACGTGTCAGCTCTTCAATTGTCTGATGCCTTGGTTTACAAGGCATCAGGTATCACGCCAATGGCTTAGCGCTTGGCGCTTTCACCCTGGATCAGCTCTTTAAGCTTGCTACTGGAGTGAAAAGTCACTACGCGGCGTGCCGCAATGGGGATCAGCTCACCGGTACGCGGATTACGACCGGGGCGTGGCGCTTTAGTGCGAATTTGGAAGTTGCCAAAGCCCGAGAGCTTGACGTCTTCGCCGTCCACCAGCTTTTGCGAAACCAGATCAAAAAACGCATCCACCATATCCTTGGCTTCACGCTTATTCAGTCCGATTTCATCAAACAACAGGTCGGCCAGTTGCGCCTTCGTCAGCGCGGGGCTGTCGATGCTTTCTACGGCTAGTTCCATGAGTCGATCTCCTTGGGACTTCAACATATCAACGCAGACGCGCAGCCACGCGCTCAACCAATGCAGCAATCGCAGCTTGCATTGCGCCATCAATTTCAGCATCGGTCAGTGAAGCAGTATCACTGCCCAGCGTCAGGCGCACGGCAAGGCTCTTCTCATCCTGAGCCAGTGCACCCGCCGAAGCTTCTTCACCCGCCTTGAGCTTCTTGGCTCGGAACACGTCAAACAAAACTGCTGAGCGCAAAATTCCACCCTCGTTTGCAAGTTTGACGCCCTGCTCCACGGCTTGCATTACCTGAGCATGGGTCACCGCTTCTTTAACGACCACAGCAATGTCGCGCTCCACCGCTTGATGCTTGGCGACAGGCTTGAACACTGGCACTTGGCGGGCCAAAACAGCATCCAACTCCAACTCAAACATCACAGGGGCTTGAGGCAGATCCCACTCTTGGCGCCACTTGGGGTGCAGCTCGCCGACAAAGCCAATCGCCTTGCCATTCACCAAAACGCGAGCGCAGCGGCCGGGGTGCATCGCTGGATGTTCTGCGGGTTCAAACACAGCCTGCAGCGGTGCCAGCAGTGCCTCCACATCGCCCTTGACGTCGTAGAAGTCAACCTTAGCTTCCGACTTACCCCATTGCTGCTGGTCAGCAGCGCCGTAAGCCAAACCAGAGACTCGCATGGGCTGGTAAAAGCCCTTCACGGTGGTGTCGGACTCTTCAACCGATGCATCCTTAAAGAACACACGACCGAGCTCAAACACGCGCACGCGGCTGGCCTTGCGGTCCACGTTGAACTTCAAAACTTGCAGCAAGGAACCCAGCAAAGACGAGCGCATAACGCTCAAATGACTAGCAATGGGATTGAGCAGCTTGATGGCATTGGTATTGCCTGCCAGCTCTTGCTCCCACTTTTCTTCCACAAAGCTGAAGTTGATGGTTTCCTGATAACCCAGACCCGCCAGCTCATGGCGCACGGTAAACGGGCTGCGCTGGTTTTCAGCGCGCAGCTTGGGGGAAATGGGAGCCAGTGGCTTGGTGGTCGGCAGGTTGTCGTAGCCGATCATGCGCACCACTTCTTCGATCAAATCTTCTTCCAGATTGATGTCAAAGCGGAAAGTGGGCGCCGTCACGCTGACCACGCCTTCTTGCGCCACAGTCGCAGGCAAGCCCAGACCGTTCAATGCATCCAGCACCTGCTGCTGAGTCACAGGCATGCCAATGACCTTAGCTGCACGGGCCACGCGCAGTTGTACAGGCTTTGGCTGGGGCATGTTGGGCTTTTGATCGTCCATGGCCGCGACTTGCGTGTCGGCAGTGCCGCAGATTTCCAGCACCAGCGCAGTGATCCGCTCAATGTGCTCAGTGGTGAACTCAGGGTCCACGCCGCGCTCGAAGCGGTGAGCCGCATCGGTCGAGAAATTGAAGTGGCGCGAACGACCAGCGACGGCCTTGGGGAACCAGAAAGCAGCTTCGATATAGATGTTTTGGGTGTCGTCAGACACAGCAGTCGCATCACCACCCATGATGCCGGCCAGCGATTCAACTTCCTTGTCGTCGGCAATCACGCCAACTTTGATGAAGTCATCAATTTTGATGATGTTGCCGTTGAGCAGCTTAAGGGTTTCGCCCTCTTTGCCCCAACGCACGGTCAAGCCGCCGCTGATCTTGTCCAGATCAAAAATGTGGCTGGGGCGACCCAGCTCGAACATCACATAGTTGGAAATATCCACCAGCGGGCTCACCGAGCGCTGACCGCAACGGGCCAGACGATCGACCATCCACTGGGGCGTCTTCACTTGCGTGTTGACGTTGCGCACAATGCGGCCCGAGAAGCGGCCGCAGAGGTCGGTCGCTTCGATCTTAACGGGCAGCTTGTCTTGCAAGGCCACAGCTGCGACCGGGAAAGACAGCGCCTTCAAAGGCGTACCAGTCAAAGCAGACAACTCGCGTGCCACGCCATACACCGACAGGCAGTGGGCCAAGTTAGGCGTGAGCTTGAGGGTAAAAAGCGTATCGTCCAGATTCAGATACTCACGCACGTTCTGACCCAGGGGCGCATCAGCGGGGAATTCCAACAGACCACCGGTATCGTCGGCAAGGCCCAACTCTTTGGCTGAGCACAGCATGCCAAAGCTTTGCACACCGCGCAGCTTCCCTACCTTGATCATGAAAGGCTTGCCGTCTTCACCGGGCGGCAGTGCCGCGCCCACAGTGGCGCAAGGAATGCGAATGCCCACGCGGGCATTTGGCGCGCCGCAGACGATGTTCAACAACTCAGGGCCGCCCACATCGACTTGGCAGATACGCAGGCGGTCAGCATCAGGGTGCTGCACTGCCTCCTTGATTTCACCCACAACGATGCCGGTGAAGGGAGGAGCCACGGGATCCAACTCTTCCACTTCCAGACCAGCCATGGTCAGGGTATCAGCCAGTTGCTGAGTGGTCAGGTTGGGGTTGCAGTATTCGCGCAACCAAGATTCAGGAAATTGCATAGTCAAACTCTTTGGCGTTCAAGCCGGTTGCACCTTGCAGGTCTGCAGCCGGCTGGGCATGCATACATTCAAAAGAGGAGCTGCTTGTCTTCGTCAGATAAGGGTTTCAGCATTAAAAGCATTTAAAACCTTTATGCATTCAAGAGGAGCAGCTCACTTTTTCCATTACTGGAATTGCGACAGAAAACGAATGTCGCCGTCGAAGAAAAGGCGCAAATCGTTCACGCCATAACGCAGCATGGTCAGGCGGTCGGGGCCCATGCCAAAGGCAAAGCCAATGTATTTTTCAGGATCCAGCCCCATATTGCGCACCACGTTGGGGTGCACTTGGCCGGAACCTGCCACTTCCAGCCACTTGCCGGCCAGTGGGCCGCTTTGGAACTGAATGTCGATTTCAGCCGAAGGTTCAGTGAACGGGAAGAAGCTGGGGCGGAAACGCAGCACCAGATCGTCCGACTCAAAAAAAGTCTTGCAGAAATCGGTGAAAACGACCTTCAAATCCTTGAAGCTCACGTTCTCGCCAATCCACAAGCCTTCGCACTGGTGGAACATGGGCGAATGGGTGGCATCCGAGTCCACACGGTAGGTGCGGCCGGGGGCAATGACGCGGATTTCGGGCATGGACTGACCGGCATCGAGCGCATTGCGGTATTTTTTGACGTGCTGCACAGCATGGCGCACCTGCATAGGGCTGGTGTGCGTGCGCAGCAAGTTAGGGGCGTGTGCCGTGCCGCCTTCCACATAGAAGGTATCGTGCATGGAACGCGCTGGATGGTCTTCGGGCGTGTTAAGTGCCGTGAAGTTAAACCAGTCGGATTCGATCTCTGGGCCTTGGGCCACATCAAAACCCATGGAGCCAAAAATGCCCTCAATGCGCTCTAGCGTGATGGACACAGGGTGCAGACCACCGGAGCCGCGGCGACGCCCGGGCAAGGTCACATCCAGCACTTCGGCCTTCAGGTGGGCTTGCAGCTCGGCATCAGCCAATGCCTGACGGCGGGCGGTCAGGGCCGCTTCAATTGCCTGCTTGGCTACATTGATAGCAGCACCGCGCGATTTTTTCTCTTCGACGGAAAGCTGCGCCATGCCCTTCATGAGCTCAGTCATCTTGCCCGACTTGCCCAAAAACTGTGCCTTGGCGTTTTCCAGATCTGCGGGGGTGTGGGCTTGCGCGAACAGTTGCTGCGCGCTTTCGACCAGAGAATCCAACTCGTTCATATCGACTCTTTATCGAATCTTAAAAATAAACAAGGGCTAGTGCCTTTTCAAGCCCTAGCCCTTGCTGTTTGTGCGCCAGCAGCTACTCAATTAAAAGCAACTGCTGATCGTGACCTTACGCAGCCAGCTTGGCCTTGACTTGGTCGACGATAGCTGCAAAAGCAGCCTTGTCGTGCACAGCGATATCGGACAGCATCTTGCGGTCGATTTCGATGGCGGCCTTCTTCAAACCGTTAGCGAATTGGCTGTATGTCAGACCCAGTTCACGTGCAGCAGCATTGATACGGGCGATCCACAGCTGGCGGAACACACGCTTCTTGTTGCGGCGGTCGCGGTAAGCGTACTGACCAGCCTTCATTACGGCTTGCTTGGCAACGCGATAGACGTTACCACGGCGGCCGCGGAAACCCTTAGCAAGGGCTAGAACTTTTTTGTGACGGGCACGGGCCGTTACACCACGTTTGACGCGAGGCATTAGTTTTCTCCTAGTTCGTCAGTGAATTACACGCCCATACCGGGCAACATCTTAGCGATAGAGCCCATATCGGACTCATGCACGCTAACAATGCCACGCAGGTGACGCTTGTTCTTTGTGGTCTTCTTGGTCAAGATGTGACGCTTGAAGGCTTGACCGCGCTTGACGGTACCACCGGGACGAACGCGAAAACGCTTCTTCGCGCTGCTCTTGGTCTTCATTTTGGGCATATAAATGCTCCTATTGAATTTGTGCTCGCAAGGCGGCGTACAAACCTGTACACACTTCGCTAGCCTCCGAGGCACTTGTTCATCAGCAAGATCGAAACCTCGCTGATGTTTTGCAGGCAAGCCTGCAAATTTTTCATCTGCCTTACAAAACAAAAGTGGGCCGAGCCCACTCTTGCTGAAAAGCAAAACGGCAATTATGCCTTATCTGCAGCCTCAGGTGCAGCAGCAGCATTATCGCCTGACACTTTTGCACTAGGCGCAGGCTTTTTGCTTACGCGAGCTGGGGCAATCATCATGACCATCTGACGACCTTCCAACTTAGGAAACTGTTCCATTTGAATGGAGTCAGCCAAGTCATCACGCAGACGATTAAGCAAATTCATACCGAGCTGCTGGTGCGTGATTTCACGACCGCGAAAACGCAGTGTGATCTTGCACTTGTCGCCATCTGCCAAGAAACGGCGGATATTGCGCAGCTTGATGTTGTAGTCGCCATCATCGGTACCAGGACGGAATTTCACTTCCTTGATTTCGATGACAGTCTGCTTAGCCTTCGCTTCAGCAGCCTTCTTCTGTTCCTGATATTTGAACTTACCGTAGTCCATCAAACGGCAAACTGGAGGGACCGCTGTAGCAGCGATTTCGACCAGATCAACGTCCAACTCACCGGCCATGCGCAACGCTTCTAACAGCGACACAATGCCCAAAGGCTCGTTTTCAGGACCAGACAGACGTACTTCAGACGCCATGATTTCTCGGTTTAGTCGATGCTTGCGCTCTTCACGGTGGCGGCGATCGCGAAATTCAGTAGCTATGGTTTTCACCTTGGATAGAAATGGCTACAACAGCGTAGCCGGCTAGCGTGCATTGCTCGCAGACCGACCCGCTACAAAAATTAATTTGCATCAGGCCTTGGCCGCGATGTCTTGGGCGAGCATTTCGATAAATGCATCAACCGACATCACACCGAGGTCTTTATTCCCCCGGGCGCGCACTGCAACCGCACCAGCTGCCTTCTCTTTGTCGCCTGCGACAAGGATGTAGGGCAGCTTTTGCATTGAATGCTCACGTATTTTATACGTAATCTTTTCATTGCGCAGATCAGTCACTACTCTAAGACTTTGATTCGGCAATGCTTTTTGCAGCTTTTGCGCCACTTCCTTGGCGTAATCGGCCTGAGCGTCCGTAATATTGAGCACGGAAACCTGCACGGGAGCCAGCCAAGCGGGCAGCGCGCCAGAGTGGTGCTCAATCAAAATACCAATAAAACGCTCGAGCGAACCCAAGATGGCACGGTGCAGCATGATGGGGCGATGACGGCCACCGTCTTCACCCACAAATTCCGCATCAAGGCGCTCAGGTAAGTTGGGATCCACCTGAATCGTGCCGCATTGCCACTCACGACCCAAAGCATCCTTCAAGGTGTATTCGATCTTAGGGCCGTAAAAAGCACCCTCGCCCGGCAGATATTCAAACTTGCAACCTGAAGCGCGCAGGCCTTCAGCCAAGGCGTGCTCGGCCTTATCCCAGTCTTCATCGCTACCAATGCGCTTTTCAGGGCGCGTCGATAAGCGGTACAAGATGCTGGTGAAGCCAAAGTCTGCATAAACCTTTTGCAGCAGCGCTGTGAAGGCAGTGACTTCAGCCTGAATCTGGTCTTCAGTACAGAAGATATGGCCGTCATCTTGTGTAAATGCACGCACACGCATGATGCCGTGCAGCGAACCTGTGGGCTCGTTGCGGTGGCAGTTACCAAACTCACCAAAGCGCAGTGGCAGGTCGCGGTAGCTCTTGATGCCTTGCTTGAAGATGATGATGTGACCGGGGCAATTCATCGGCTTGAGCGCGTACTCACGCTTTTCCGAGTCGGTCGTGAACATGTTTTCGCGGTACTTATCCCAGTGACCCGTCTTCTCCCACAGCGTCTTATCCAGAATCTGAGGAGCCTTCACTTCTTGGTAGCCGTTGTCTTGGTAGACCTTGCGCATGTACTGCTCGACCTGCTGCCAAACCGACCAGCCCTTGGGGTGCCAGAACACGGTACCGGGCGAGCATTCGTCGATGTGAAACAGGTCCAGCTCACGACCTAACTTACGGTGGTCGCGCTTTTCGGCTTCTTCCAAGCGGAACAGATAGTCCTTGAGTTCATCCTTGGTGGCCCAAGCTGTGCCGTAAATGCGCTGCAGCATTTCATTGCGGTGGTCCCCGCGCCAGTAAGCACCGGCTACCTTCATCAACTTGAAGTGCTTGAGTTTGCCGGTGCTGGGCACGTGGGGGCCGCGGCACAGGTCTTCGAAAGCGCCTTCGCTGTACAGGCTCACATCTTCATTGCTGGGGATGCTGGCAATGATCTCGGCCTTGTAGTTCTCACCCATGCTTTTGAAGTGCGCTACGGCTTCATCACGCGGCAGTACGCGGCGCACCACTTGCTCGTCCTTGTTCGCCAGCTCGGTCATCTTCTTTTCGATAGCGACCAGATCTTCAGGCGTGAACGGGCGCTTGTACGAGAAGTCGTAGTAGAAGCCGTTTTCAATCACTGGGCCAATGGTGACCTGGGCATCAGGAAACAAATCCTTGACCGCATAAGCCAACAAGTGAGCCGTGGAGTGACGAATCACATCCAAGCCATCAGCATCTTTAGCCGTGATGATGGACAGAGGCGAGTCGTTTTCAATAACAAAGCTGGTATCCACGACTTTGCCGTTGATCTTGCCAGCCAGTGCAGCCTTTGCCAGGCCCGCGCCAATCGAAGCGGCAACCTCGGCCACCGAAACTGGGCCGGGGTACTCGCGCTTGGAGCCGTCGGGGAGCGTGATGTTGATCATGAAATTCCTTGTCAAACCAAATTTTTGTGGGGGAAGGCCAGCGCCAAAGCTTTGGAGTTACCTGAAAGCAAAAAGCGCGGAACCAGTCCGCGCTTTGATGAAGGTGTCGAGAAATCTCCGGCAGGCGCGAACCGCCAGCTGCCATCAGCAGCTGAAATACATCTCCGATGTAGTTCGCGGTGTCATAACCGTTGATGCCTTTCTCGCCCTTGTGAATTGAAGTCGCAATATTTTAACCCGGCAATAAAAAATGCGTCCGGGACTTTCACCCCGAACGCATAACCCTTTTTAAATTTTCACAACCAGGGGCAGCATCACCGCCCAAAGCACATCAATGGAACTGCTCTTCTTCAGTGGAGCCGGTGAGAGCCTTCACGCTGGAGGATCCGCCCTGAATCACTGTAGTCACATCGTCAAAGTAACCTGCGCCCACCTCTTGCTGGTGCGACACAAAGGTGTAGCCCTTGTCACGTGCTGCGAATTCAGGCTCTTGCACCATGTTGACGTAGTGCTTCATGCCTTCGCCATTGGCGTATGCGTGGGCAAACTGGAAGCTGTTGTACCAGTTGATGTGAATACCAGCCAGCGTGATGAACTGGAACTTGTAGCCCAGTGCAGACAGGTCTTCCTGGAAAGAAGCTATCTGGCTGTCGTTGAGATTTTTCTTCCAGTTGAACGAGGGCGAGCAGTTGTAGCTCAGCAGCTTGCCGGGGCAAGCCGCATGCACGGCTTGGGCAAACTCGCGTGCAAAGCCAATATCTGGCACACCGGTTTCGCACCACACCAGATCAGCGTAAGGCGCATAGGCCACGCCACGGCTGATGGATTGCTCCAGACCATTTTTGACGCGGTAGAAGCCTTCTTGGGTGCGCTCGCCAGTCAGGAACGCTTGATCGTTCGCATCGTGGTTGCTGGTGATCAGGTTGGCGGCTTCCGCATCGGTTCGGGCCAAAATAATGGTGGGCACGCCCATCACGTCAGCAGCAAAGCGCGCAGAAATCAGCTTTTCGCAGGCTTCACGGGTAGGCACCAGCACCTTGCCGCCCATGTGGCCGCACTTCTTCACGGCAGCCAGCTGGTCTTCAAAGTGCACACCAGCAGCGCCAGCTTGGATCATGTTCTTCATCAACTCAAAGGCGTTCAGCACGCCGCCAAAGCCAGCTTCCGCATCGGCCACGATGGGCAGGAAGTAGTCGATAAATTCCTTATCGCCGGGATTGACGCCCTTACCCCACTGAATTTCATCAGCTCGCTTAAAGGTGTTGTTGATGCGGCGCACCATGGTGGGAACTGAATCGTAGGCATACAACGACTGGTCGGGGTACATGGTCTCGGAGGTGTTGCCGTCTGCAGCCACTTGCCAGCCTGACAGATACACCGCCTCAAGACCTGCTTTGGCTTGCTGCATGGCCTGACCAGCAGAGATCGCGCCAAAAGCATTCACATAACCTTTTTTAGATTCGCCATTGATCTTGTTCCAAAGCACCTCAGCACCGCGCTGGGCCAGTGTGTGTTCTGGCTGCAAGCTGCCGCGCAAGCGAACCACGTCGGCGGCGGAGTAACCACGCTTCACACCCTTCCAACGGGGATTTTGTGCCCAGTCTTTTTCAAGGGCGGCAATTTGCTGTTCACGACTCAGTTGCTGATTCAGAGATTGGGGCATGGTCAGATCACTCCTTAGCGGTTAGATGAAAGGGTTTGGTGCTTGTCCTTGGATTCAACTGTACGGCTTCAAAGTTTTCTCAACAACTCTTATGTCTTATAAAAGACTAGAAATTTAAAACAACAAAAACAACAGCTTATTTATAAATATCACAATACGAAATGTGATTTCTCATATTGAGAAAAATTGCGGCGCCGCAACATTACGAAATTTCATAATAAGAAATCTGACTCTTGCTTGGTGAAACCAACAAGGCGAGTTTCCTGAAAGACCCACGGCAATCAAACTTCTAGCGCCGCAACCGCTTTGCAACGCAGCAATCAGCGCTTGATGCCAAAAACGCCGAGCATTTGTTCTGTCTGCTTTCGCATCTGTTCTTGCATCTGCTCTTGCATTTGAGTGAGCACGGTCTGAGATTGCTCCACATAGTTCCCCATCATGGACTGTATGGCTGGCGGTTGCATGCTCATGAACTGCTTCCAAGCCTCAGGCGCTGACCCTGGAGACTGCCCGGGTAGTTTGTTTTGAAAGTCCGTAAACATCTGTACGTTCTTTTCAATGTAGGCCCCCATGAAGCCCTGCATGGCATGGCCATAAAACCGAATGATGTTGGCCAGCATCGTCTCGGAAAACATAGGCGCACCGCCCGCTTCTTCTTCAAGAATGATCTGCAGCAAGATAGAACGTGTCAGCTCCTCATTGGTCTTGGCATCCCGAATTACCACCTCTTCGTTACCCATCACCAGATGCTTGACCTCTGCGAGCGTGATGTAAGAAGAAGTTTTGGTGTCATACAAACGACGGTTTGGATACTTCTTGATGAGCCGCTGCTTTGCCGCCTGAGCTTCACCGTCTTTGTTTTCTTGCATCGCTGATCCTTTTTAATGGGGGATCGCCCCCGTTATCTATAAGTTATTGCAGTGCAACAGATTTTAGGTAAGGCACTACCCTTAACGGCAGCAGTAACCCTGACAGTTGGCGCAACAAAAAAGCACCCCTGTCACTCGCAGCACTGCATCTTTGCCATTTATTCACAAATGTCAGGCTTTGGTCTTGCAAAGAAACCCTTGCAGAAGGTTTAAAGTGACTTCGTTGTTTGACGAAAGGTTAACAAATGAGTTTCACAAAAACACGTCACGCTCTTTGCCTGAGCGCCTTGCTAGCAACTGCTGGCTTCATGAGTGGCGCACAGGCCCAGACCGAGGCTCCGGCTGCTGAGGCCGCAGCGCAGCAGCCCCCAGCTCCCAGCGTGGATGCACAAGCCGCCGATGCAGCCTTGCGCAAGCGTCTGCAGGCCGTAGTTGCTGCTATTGAGGGCAAGTCCAAGCTGACTGCCAGCAGCTTCAACGAAGAGTTTCTGAAGCAGTCGCCTATCGACAATGTGCAAAAAGCGCTGGAGTCGGTTCGCACCGGTGTCGGCAGCTGCCAAGCTGCAGGCCGTATGGAAAGCCCCAACCCTATCGCCACCAGCATCTTGCTGAACTGCACCAAGGGCTATGTGCCCATGGAGCTGGCTGTAGAGCCCAAAGCGCCCTACCGCATTTCAGGCATTTTGCTGCGTCCAGCCTTCTGGAAATAAGCACGAGCAGCTATCAAAAAAGGAGCCCTCGGCTCCTTTTTTGCATCTAAGAGTCAACCAATACAACCCCGCAAACAGAAGACTAGCATTTAGGGTTCGCCTTTAATGCAAGACGAAACAACAACGCTTCAAGGGTGGGGTTAGAAGCTCTAAAGGCTTAAATCACCACGGGCTCTGGCTCTAGGCGAATGCCAAAACGCTCATAAACACTGGTTTGAATCGCTCCGGCTAGAGTCATCACCTCGCCGCCGGTGACGCTGCCCTCGACACTATGGCGATCGCCTCGGTTCACCAGCACCAGCGCTTGCTTATCGTAGACGCCGGCCCGACCCATGGATTTACCCTTCCAGCCGCAGGCATCAATCAGCCAACCCGCTGCCAGTTTGATGGAGCCATCATCCATTGGGTAATGCACAATTTTTGGCTCGCGCGCGATGATGTCTGCACATTGCTCGGGCGTAACGGTGGGGTTCTTGAAAAAGCTGCCCGCGTTACCAATCACCTCAGGATCAGGTAATTTTGCGCTGCGAATCTCGCAAACCCATTCAAAAATTTGCTGGGCTGTAGGCTGCTCGACGCCTTTTTCAGCCTGCTTGCGCTGTAAATCCAAGTAACCCAAATCAGGCGCCCAGACTTTGGGCAATGCAAGCCGCACATGGGTAATCACCGCCCGCCCTTTAAGGCCTAGGCCACGCGGTACCGCTGCAGTGCCCATGAGCGGCCAATGTTTGGGTTGTGCGGGCTCATGCTTAAACACCGAATCGCGGTAAGCAAAAGCGCATTGGGCCGCATTCAGGCTGAATGACTCGCCAGTGACCAAATCCACTGCATCGAGCGATTCGAATCGGTCCTGCAACTCCATGCCGTAAGCACCAATGTTTTGCACCGGGGCAGCGCCCACGGTACCGGGAATCAAGGCCATATTCTCCAGCCCTGTGTAGCCCTGCGCTAGCGTCCAGGCCACCATATCGTGCCAGCGCTCGCCCGCACCGATTTCGACAACCCAGTGCTTTTCCGTCTCATGCAGCAGCCGCATGCCCATGATTTCCATCTTGAGCACGACAGGCGCAACATCACCCGTCAGTACCACGTTACTGCCACCACCAAGAACAAACACCGGCTGCCGACCCCAAAGAGGATCAGCTAAAAACTGGCGAATATCATCTTGACTACGAATACGTACCAAGGTTTCGGCACGCGCGGCAATGCCAAAGGTGTTGCAATGCTGCAGGGGAACATTTTTCTCGACTAACATCGATCCAATTGTCGCACTGCGCTTGCACTGCTGCTGAAAAGCAGCGCATCACAGCCGGCGCTTTGTGGCTGTTTACTGCTCTGATACTGATAGGAATACAACCATGCCTTCTTTTGATACTGTTTGCGAAGCCGACTTCGTTGAAGTAAAGAACGCTGTCGATAACGCGGCCAAGGAAATTGGCACTCGCTTTGACTTCAAGGGCACATCAGCTGCCGTTGAACTCAAGGACAAAGAAATCACCATGTTTGGTGATGCTGAGTTCCAACTCCAGCAAGTCGAAGACCTGCTGCGCAACAAGCTGACCAAGCGCAATGTGGATGTGCGCTTTTTGGACATCCAAAAGGCCCAAAAGATCGGCGGCGACAAGGTCAAGCAAGTCATCAAGGTGAAGAATGGCATTGAGTCCGAGCTGGCCAAGCAACTGCAAAAGCTGATGAAGGAAAGCAAGCTCAAAGTGCAAGCCGCCATTCAAGAAGAAAAGGTTCGCATTACCGGCGCCAAGCGCGACGACCTGCAAGAAGCTATGGCATTGATCCGCAAGGACTTGGCCGAGCACCCTCTGTCGTTCAACAACTTCCGCGACTGAGTATGAATCCCCCCCTGCGCAGTTGCGCTGCTTGCTCCTCTTTCTCTTTACGGGAGGAGGACGATACCTGCGCTGCGGGGCGGCGCTTGCTGGGCATCCCTCGCCTAGGTTGTGCCGGTTTCATGCTTGCGCTGGCTTTGGCAACAAATGCCGCATGGGGGCAGTCCGTCGCCCTAACGGGGGTGCTAGGCAGCAAAGCCCTGCTGGTGATCGATGGCAGCGCGCCCAAGGCCATTGGCGTGAATGAAAGCCACAAAGGCGTTCGTCTGCTGCAAATTAGCGGGGACTCCGCCACGGTGGACATTAGCGGCCAGCGCCAAAACCTGCGACTGGGCGATGCCCCTGTCAGCGTCGGCAGCCGGGGCGGTCGCGATGGTGGCTCACGCTCGACCAAGCTGGTGTTGATTGCCGATTCACGCGGTCATTTCATTGACAGAGGCACGATCAACGGCAAAACCATGCAGTACATGGTGGATACCGGGGCCAGCACGATTGCTATTGGCCGCACAGACGCTGAGCGGCTGGGGCTGCCTTACCTTAAAGGCACGCCCATACTGATGGGAACGGCCAACGGCACTGCACAAGGCTGGCGAATCAAACTCGATACCGTCAAAATTGGCGACATAGAGCTGCACGGCCTAGATGCTGTGGTCGCTTCGCAATCCATGCCTTATGTGCTGCTAGGCAACAATTTACTGGCCCAATTCCAGATGACCCGCAGGGGCAGCGAAATGGTGCTGGAAAAACACTAAGCCCGTTAATTGCCTATGCCAGCCCGCTACGACGAACACTACGAGGACTTGCTAGGCCTTTGGTCAGACCTAGAAGCGGCCCTCTCCGTTTTGCTGACAGACCCGCTGCACATTCCGGGTTTTTCTATCAAACTGCACCAGATAGATCTGTGGCTGCAAGATCTCATCACTCAAGACACCGACGCTGCGCTGTACCTCATGTTCCAGCGTGCAAGCTCCACCACTGTGGGCTACAGCGCGTCACATGCTGTTGTCTGCGCGGGCCTGTGCCATATTTTGGCCAAGGCGATCAAGCTCTCCCAGGCAGAACGCGACACATTGATTCCAGCAGCGCTGACCATGAACATCAGCATGACCGTGCTGCAAAACCAGTTGGCTGAGCAGCGTACGCCACTGAGCAGCCATCAAGTCGAAACCATCAAGCAGCATCCCGTTGAAAGCCGCCTGATACTTGAGCGCCTGATGGTGCAAGACACTCTGTGGCTGGAGACTGTGCAGCACCACCATAACGTGCTGCCACCTGCACCACTGGCACAGTTGCAGCCGTTGGCGCGCTTGGTGCGTATTTTGGGTACGGTCGATCGCTATGCTGCGCTGATCAGCCCGCGTAAAACTCGTAGCGGTCGCTCGGTGGCAGAGTCGCTGCAAATTCTCCAACAAGGCCAGGAACATGCCGATGAGATCAAACAAGCCCTTGTTGATGTCGTCGGCCTTTACCCGCCGGGCACCTACGTGCAATTGGATAACGGCGAAGTCGCCGTGGTTTTGCGTCATGGAAAAACCGCAAATGATCCCGAAATTGCCAGCGTGATTGACCGCGATGGCTCAAGCCTGTATCCGCCTATCTGGCACCTTGAAGGACGCAGACCCACGATTAAATCCGCGCTGGCGCGCTCATCTTTGTCGCTGGATCTAGATCTGCGCTCCATGACCCAGCTCGGCGGCCACAGCTACCGCGGTAATGCCGCGCTGAATCGCGTGGTCAAGCTGCCCGGAAGTCAAAGCCGATAGAGCCGCCAAAAATAAGGCGCTAGTGTCACACCGCTTGTGACCCCACCTGTTACCCCGCTTTCGCCGCCAGCAGACCAGCATGGTGGCCACGCGTAAACGCTTCCTCCAACACGGAGTAACCGGCCCAGTCCGAATGCGCAAAGCTTAGACGCGCCGTACTGGGCGTTGGCAAGCCTTGCACACGCTCTCCATTTAATAGCAGCTTGTCATTGATGACATTGGACTTGAGTGAAATTTCACTCAAAATTCGCTGATCACCGGGACGTGGAATCGCCATCGCGTGTCCATAGCGGGTGATCTCCATCCACGTTGCGCGCTGCAGCAAATCAGCGTGGGCCTCGCTCAGCGAATGCACAATCCGATCTCGCCAAAAGCCAAAGGACTGCTCCATCAATTGCTTGCGCCCATCTGGCCAGTCGCCCAGCGCTTGGTAGTAACTGAGCACCGTGGGCTGGCGGCTCACCCGGTCTAGCCGCTGATTGCCAGCATCCACATAGCCCAAGCCGCCTTGATTGCCGTCTTGGTAGAGCACATTGTCCCAAGCGGGCTCGGCACCGGGGTAGTCAGCCAGCGGGCTGTCGATATGAATATTGGCCACCAGCCAAGGCGCCCAGTTCAGCCGAGCCGCGACGGTACGCAAAAAATCAGGCGGATTGCGCAGCACCCGGGCCGCGATAAACGTGGGTAGCGCCACCACGCAATGCCCAGCTATCCAGCGCTCGTGCTGCTGGCGGCCATGGTGATAGGTGTCAATTTGCACACCGCTGGCATTTTCAATCACCGACAAGACACTGCAATCAGTCTCTTGCTGGGTGCTTTTCAGGCCGGCCACCAGTTGCTGCGACAGCCAGCCATTGCCCTGCGGCCAAGTCAGCACCTGCTCGCCCAACTCATCCGTCTCATGTTCAGCATTGAGTCGCGGAGCGTGAAAGCCGTGGCGGCTGGCGAAGTAATGAATGCCTGCCCAAGCCGAAACACGGCCCAAGCCCGCGCCAAAATCATCGCGGCAGCAATAGCTCAGGTACCAAAGCAGATGCGGGTCATCCAACCCCTGCTGCGCCAACCATTGATCAAAAAACTGTGCATCCAGCTTGGCATGGGCCGCAGGCAATTGCCCCTCACGCATCCAACCGCGAATCGATGGCATGGCAAAGGCAGCTTCGCCCATGACGCTGCTCACTCGCTTTTCAAAAAGCGCGTACTGCTCCAGCGTGCGCTGGCTGACGCCGTCCACGGGCAGTAAGCCCTCATGCCATTGGCCTTGCCAGTACAGGCGCTCCTGCGGGCTGTGGCATAGGTAACGCTCGTCATAACGCCAGCGGCCCGACACACGCTGGCGCACGCCTAGTTGCTCCAGCCAGTCCTGCACCTCATGGGCCTCATCACCGGGCACGGGCAAGTAGTGCGCGCCCAGTGGGCAGGCAAGCCCTTTTATCTGCCCGCCTTGGCTGTTGCCGCCCATGGCTTCTTGCGTATCCAGCAAGGCGGCGCCCTGCACGCCCGCTAACTCCAGCGCCCGCGCAGCCGCCAGCCCCGCCATGCCGCCGCCCGCAATTACCACCGGAGCGCGATGCACCACGGCAGGCGCAGGCAAATCCAGCCCCTGCGCCAAGCGCTGCCAAAAGGGGCGCAGACTGTGGCCGCGTTCAAGCGCTGTGCCGGTAAAGCCACCGGGCAAATCATCCAATGTGCGCGGCGCGGGCTTGCAGCCTGACAGGCTCAATGCCGCAGCACCTGCCCACAGCAAAGACTGGCGGCGATTGATGTCAAAGCCCGCCATCAATGCTCTACCTTGCCCCATTCGCGCTCATAGGTGTTGACGAGCACTTGATTGGACAGGCGATTCACCTCAGCCGGCACACGCGCCATATCGAGCGGAAAGTCAAACATCAAACGCAACGTGGGCATGGTCAAAAAACGCATTCCTTCTGGCAAAGCAGGCGGCTCGCGCCAAGGGCGATGACTGGCCAGCACAAAGCCCCATTCGCCAAAGCTGGGCACATGGGCGTGATAGGGCTTGGCCGTCAGACCTACGGACTCAATGGTTTGCACCACCGTCCAAAAGCTGTGACGTGCAATGAGCGGTGATGTGGTCTGCACCACCGCATACCCACTGGCAGCCAAGCGCTTATCCAGCAACGAATAAAAACTATTGGTAAACAGCTTGCCAATGGCGAAATTGGTGGGATCGGGGAAGTCCACCACGATCACATCAAAGCTGTCCTTGCTGTCTTGCAACCAGCGAAAGGCATCGGTGTTGACGATGCTCACACGCGGGTCGTTCAGCGCATTGCCGTTGAGCGCCGTCATCATGGCGTTGGTGCGAAACAAGTCGGTCATGGCCGGGTCAAGTTCCACCAAAGTCACCGCCTCTACGCTGGGGTACTTGAGTACCTCACGCACCGCCATACCGTCGCCGCCGCCCAGCACAGCTACTTTCTTAGGAGCGCCATGCGCCGCCATGGCGGGGTGCACCAGCGCCTCGTGATAGCGGTACTCGTCACTCTGCGCAAACTGCAAATTGCCATTCAGATACAGGCGCGCGCCTTGGCGGCCCTGCGTCACCACGATGCGCTGATAGGGCGAGCTGCTGCTCAGCACAATGCGGTCTTGATAGAAATGATCGTCCGCCAGCTTGGTCAACTGATCGGCACCGATAATGCCTCCGCCCAGCGCCAGCAACACCAAGGCACAAGCCCATACATGGGCGCGAAAATTGCGTAATTCGTGCTTAAAAAGTACCAGCGCCCACACGGCAATCGCCGCATTCATAAAGCCAAACAGCAGCCCGGTGCGCACCAGCCCCAGGTTGGGCACAAGCACAATGGGAAAGGCCAGCGACACGGCCAGCGCACCCAGATAGTCAAAGGTCAAAACCTTGGAAACCAGATCTTTCAACGACGCATTGCGCTTGAGGATTCGCATGACCAGCGGAATCTCCAAGCCCACCAGCGTGCCCACCACCATCACCATGCCGTAAAGCAAAAAGCGAAAAGCGCCCGGCGCATAGGCATTGGCCAAAAACAGCACGGCAGGCAGTGCGCCGCCTACCAGCGCCACCATTAGCTCCACCCGCAAAAAATGCGCCGGCAGCTGATCTTCAAAATAGCGCGACAACCACGAACCGATGCCCATGGCAAACAAGTAGGCACCAATGATGGTGGAGAACTGCAGCACCGAATCGCCCAACACATAGGACGCAAGGGCTCCCGCCGCCAACTCATAGAGCAGACCACAGGCTGCAATCACAAACACACTGGCCAGCAGCGCCACATCAATAGGCCGCGGTCCCAGCTCCTGCGCAGCGCCGCCCTGCTCTGCCTGTGTCGAAGTCATCAAACGAACTTTCTATTTAGATCAACCACCCCCAAAACAAGGGCGCACTCTCACGCCAGAGATGCCAAGGAAGCGCCGCCGCGCACCGAAGGTATCGTCCCCTTCCCGTAGCGCGCAGCGCGTAGAGAGAGGGGGGAAGCGGCAAAGCCGCTCAGGGGGTGTTCAATGGATAGCCGCAGCAACAATGATGCTGATCCCCAGACACATCGCAGCCACCACCATAGCCAGTGCCTTGTTGTGTTTTTCCACAATTTCGGCCCACATATCTACGGGCGTTATCTTGTCGATGATGATAAAACTCAGCCAAAACACCACCACGCCCACCACGGCGTAGAGGATGGAGCCGAAAAAGTTTTGAGCACTGAACCAGTCAAAATTCATGATGTTTCTCCTGAAATAAGGTGTAGAGGGTTGCAGCGCTTATTTATGGCTGCCGCCTGAGGTGTAACCACCGTAGGAGCCGCTGCTAGAGCGGCTGTAAGTGCAATTAGGGTCCGTACGCGGATCACAGTTATTGCTAGACATACAGGCGCGCAAAAACGGCAATATGAAGAGCAGCGCAAACAGCCAAAACAGGATCGTGCCCCAGCTAAATCCGCTGCCCGACAGCGGGCTGACCTGCGATCTATCCTTGAGCTTGTCCACACCAAACGCAAGCGCAATCGTTGCAGCTGATGCACTTTGGCCATGGCTCCACGTCGTTTCTTGATTCGCTGTTTCCAGCGCTAGGCTGGATTTTTTACCTGCGTTCACGTAGTCCACATTGCTGGACTTTGCACCCTTAAATACGGGCCAGTAAAACTCACCCTCGGCGTATTCGGTCTCTGACAGATAGGCGTAATCGCGCTGGTATTTGCGCTGCAAATAGGTTGCAGTCGCTCCGCCCTTGCTGAGCTTGGGCGCACCGTTGATGACGCGTGCCGTGCTCCAGCCGTCTTCTGAGTCCACGATGAAGGAGAAACCCGCCTTTTGGTTGTAGAGCAGATACTCATCCCAGATAAAGCTGTCGTCTTCATCCTCGCCCATGCCCCGGCCGCTGCGGCGTTGAAAGCCCACCACCTGCCATTTCAGGCCATCCAGCGCACCCTCGCGGCCCAGCGGAATTTGCGGGCGAATTTTCTTACGCTGCTCGGCAAAATTCAGCTCGCCGCCCATGCCCTGAGACATGTCGATCAGGCTGCCGCAACTCGGGCAGCTCATGGCCTTAGTGGTCTCAAAACGAACAGGCACTACAGCTGCGCACTTGGGGCAGTTGAAATGGCGGCCTTCTTCTTTTTTGTTGATGGTGCTGCGCAGCCCCTGCATTTGCAGACTGTCCAGCGCAACCGCAGCCCCTAGACTAAAAGCAGGAGCCTTGCCGCTGAAGTCGATAGAAAGAATTTGGTCTTTTTCGTTGCGCAGCTCGACCAGTTTGAAGCTTTTCCCCAGCTCAGGCAGCTGGGCTAGCTCGCCCTGTGCAGCCATCAACTGGGCATCTTGAATACTGGTGACGGTGAAGGATTCTTCCCCTACCCTCACTTCGCGGCCCATGCGCCACTCGCGAGCTTCGAAAGCCGTCACGCTCCAGCCCGGTGGCTGCCAGGGAACAGCAAAGACGAAGCTGCCGTTATCCTCACTGAGCCAAGCCAAGTCGCCATTACTGAGCGAGGCCACCCATTCTGACCAACTGCCCGCCCCACTCTTGTACTGAGCGCGACCCACCAAGGTAAACGGCTCAGGCTTGCCGCTGCGCTTGATCATGCCCGAGGCACCCACCTTAAGCGGGCTGTAATCCTCAAACACCTCAGCCATAGAGCCTATGCGCTTGAGCACTTCTCCATCACGCACCACCGTGCTGCGGCAGAACTCACAAATAGCAAAGCTCGCTTGGGCATTGCTGAAGTGGACCGGTGCGCCACAACCTGGACAGGGCGCGCTGTAGCCGCGCTGCGAGGAGCTGGATGCCATATGAAGGTGCTTTACTGGGTGCTATTGAAGCTTGATGCTATTGAATACTGAGCAGGTGGCGCCCGGCCTGTCTTGTTTTTTTGCTCAAACCCTTGAGTTTTCAGCGTTAGTCACTTAACGGCGCTTACCCTTGCCTGCCTTTTTACCAGCAGTTTCAGTCGATTGAACCTGTTTGGCGGCCTTGGCTTCTTCCGTCTTTTTCTTGCCTAGCTTGGACTCTTTACCAGCAATCAGGCGCTGAATGTTTTCGCTATGGCGCCAAAGCAGCAAAGCGGCCATCACCACGATGGCCGCGGTGATCGGTGTCTCCGCATCCCACATAAGGCCGCTGCACAGCACGTAATACACAGGTGCCAAAACTGAAGCCACCAATGCGGCCAAAGACGAGTAGCGAAACAGCGCCGCAACCAACACCCATGTCAGTGCAACGGCCAAACCCAGCCAGCCGCTAATACCCAGCAACACGCCCAGTGCAGTGGCCACGCCCTTGCCGCCCTTGAAACCAAAAAATACGGGGTAGAGATGACCCAAAAATGCAGCCAAACCGACCAGCGCCACAGAGCCATCACCCAGACCGAACTGCGGGCCAAATACCTTGACCAGCACCACAGGCACAAAGCCTTTGAGCGCATCCAGCACCAGCGTAGCAATGGCCGCAGCCTTGCTGCCAGAGCGCAGCACATTGGTAGCACCGGGGTTGCCGCTGCCATAGCTGCGCGGGTCATGCAAGCCCATGGCACGGCTAACAATGACGGCAAAAGAGAGAGAACCAATTAGATAAGCCGCAACTACGGCAATCACAGGATAGAGCGCGTTCAACGAAATTCCTTGGCCAGAAGCTGGCACTAAGAGCCGCCATCAATATGACGCGGCTCAGATTGTTGTTTGAGTTTTTACTTACTGGGCAAATTGACAACCCAGCCATCCCTCTATTCTGCCAGCGCGCAGTGCACTGGTTGGGCATTGAGCAACCGGGTACAAACCTCAGGCTCCAATTGCACCAAATAGCCGCGTCGCCCGCCATTGATGGCAATTCGGGGCAACTCCAAAATCGTGTCCTCGATATATACCGGCATATCGCGTTTGGTGCCAAAAGGCGATGTACCGCCCACCAAATAGCCGCTGTGACGATTGGCTACCTCTGGCTTGCAGGGTTCCACACTCTTGGCCCCAATCTGGCGGGCCAGATTTTTGGTGGACACCTTGCAGTCGCCGTGCATCAACACAATCATCGGCTTGGCATCTTGGTCTTGCATGACCAAAGTCTTCACCACCATGTGCTCCGTCAGTCCCAACTGCTTGGCTGACTCTTCGGTGCCGCCATGCTCTACATAGTCATAAGGGTGCTCGGTGAACTCCACCTTGTGAGCTTTAAGCATTTGTGTGGCGAGGGTTTCGCTCACATGGACGCTTTTGTCTTTTTTGGCCATGATTCAAATTTGATAGCTGCTAGCCCCTGTTCCATAACGTCAGACTAAAGTCCAAGTACAACACAAGGGTCTTCATTTTGATACGCACGCAGCCCATTGGCTGCGTGTCAGCATCAGTATCAGTGCACGGTTTATGTCAGTGGTTGCCAATCAAAACCGCTGCCGGCTTTGTGAATGTGGCCCAGCGACGGCAGTGGAAAGTGGTACCCCCCCACTAAACCACCTTCGTCCGCCAAACGTGACAGCAGCGTGTGGCGTGTGGCGCGGGCTTGCTCGGCGTTCATGTCGAACTGCACCTGCCAGTCCGGGTGCTTCACAAACAGCGCGGGGTAATGGGCGGTGTCGCCAATAAAGGTAAAGCGCTTTTGCTCTGACTGCACCGCAATGGCCGTGTGCCCCGGAGTGTGGCCAAACGCTGCAATCGTGCTGATGCCCGCAGCGATCTGGCGGCCGGGCACGAACTGTTTGATTTTGTCTTGGGGATAGTTGGCAAACACGCGGCGCACAGCTTGAAAGCCGCCGCGTGCGGCTTCGGGTGCCGCGTTCATGCGTGCGTCATCCATCCAGAACGTGAACTCTGGCTGCGCCACAAACACGTCTGCCCTGGGGTAAACCAAGCTGCCATCTTTGCGGCGCAAACCATTGATGTGGTCGCCATGCATGTGGGTCAGGATGACAGCGTCAATACTGGCCGGATCAATGCCCGCAGCGCGCATGTGGGTGTGCAGCAAACCGGTTTGAGGGCTTGCATTGTCGGCAAAGCCGGTATCAAGCAAATAGCGCTTGCCATCCAACTCGACCACAAAGCAGGTATAGGGCACATCAATATGGGTAGTGGGCAAGCCCGCCGCGGCCAGCGCGGCTTGAACCTCGGGCAAAGGTGCATTGCGTACAAAGCCTGCGTCAAGAGCTCGCTTGGTCACCCCATCGCTGACAGCCGTAATCCGTGCGTTGCCGAGCTTATGCTGAACGTAGCCCGCTGAGATGGTTTGCGCGACCGGCTTGAGTGATGTGGGGGTGGTGGTGCAAGCTGGCAAAAAGCCAGCCATAGCCAAACTACTGCTGCCCAGCAGCCAAGTGCGGCGATTGATTTGCATGACGTGATTCCCTTAAATAAAGTGGTTAAGCCGATCCTTCAAAAAGCGTATCGGAAGTTGCAGCGAAATGCAGCAGCAAAACTGCTTACCAAAACGGCATAAAGCAAGCGAAAACAGGCTCATGCCGCTTTTCTCTGGATGACACAAGCAGCGGCAAAAACCACTGACGGATTCAATACTGCAGCATCAAACCGCAGGGTCGCGCATCTCCCAGCGAATGGCGTCAATCTCAGCGAGCAGCTCAGGAGAAAGCACGGTGCCCCATGCATTCAGATCTTCATCGAGCTGGGCCACGCTTGTCACGCCGATGATGGTGCTAGTAACTTGCCACTTGGTGTAGCAAAACGCCAGCGCCAGCTGCACCGCCGTCATACCATGCTTGCGCGCCAGCGCGCTGTAGCGGCGGGCGGCGGCCAGTGCATCGGGCCGGCCCCAGCGCTGCTTTTGCACCGATTCGTATTTGCCAAGGCGTGAGTCCTTGGGCGCGCCCGCGTCTGTTGGAGCAAACTCGTCAAACTTGCCTGTCAGCAGACCGAAGGCCAGCGGTGAATAAGCCAGCAGCGACACATTCAGGCGGTGACAGGTTTCATCCAGCCCGTTTTCATAACTGCGATTGACCAAGCAATACGGGTTTTGCGTGGTTGCCACGCGTGGCAGTCCATGCTGATCGGCAAGGCGCACAAATTCGTGCACGCCAAACGGCGTCTCGTTAGACAAGCCAATATGGCGAATTTTGCCC
This sequence comes from Comamonas sp. Y33R10-2, assembly GCF_019355935.1. NCBI lineage: Bacteria > Pseudomonadati > Pseudomonadota > Betaproteobacteria > Burkholderiales > Comamonadaceae > Comamonas > Comamonas sp. Y33R10-2. The sequence continues at coordinate 1,041,268 of NZ_CP079925.1, read as the reverse complement.
TGCTTAACCAAGCCTGCTAGCGCATCCAGCTGCTCATGGATGGGCGTGGATGAACTTTCCTTCTTCGGGTCGTAATACATGCCGCCAAAAGCGGGCACATGACGCTCTGGCCAGTGAATTTGGTAAAGGTCAATCACCTCAGTTTGCAGGCGCTGCAAGCTGGCGTCGCAAGAGCGGGTAATGTCTGCTGCCGTCATGCCCGCACCTTCACGAATCCACGGCATGCCACGGGTCGGGCCCGCCACTTTAGTCGCCAGCGTGAGTTGGTCGCGCATTCCCGGGCGGGCCTTGAGCCAGTTGCCGATGATGGTCTCCGTCGCGCCAAACGTGGCCGCTCGCGCGGGCACGGCATACATCTCGGCCGTGTCAAAAAAGTCTACGCCGCGCTCCACAGCGCGATCCATGATGCGGTGCGCCTGCGCCTCATCGACTTGCTCGCCAAACGTCATCGTGCCCAGACAGATGGGGCTGACGCGCAAGTCACTCTGCCCCAGAGCGACGGGGTTCATGGAAAGGCGATGGTTTTGAGCTGCAGAAGTCATAAGCAGCAGTTTATGGCCTGAGCAGTGAAGACCATAAAAAGCGCCTTGTTTTTATGATGAACACTGTCCCATGCAAGACCGGCAACGCCACAACCGCAGCAATAATCAAAACAACGGAGACAGACAATGACAACTAACACACCATCCACTAAGTCAGCCCCTGAGCAAACAACTTACCAGCCCCGCCGCCAGTGGAAGTCACAGATGCTGCCGGTGCGCAATATGCACTACCACCTGCGCAGCTGGGAGCCAGAGCACATCAACACCGAACTGCCGGTGCTGGTTCTGGCCCATGGCTGGATGGATGTGGCCGCCTCTTACCAATTTGTGGTGGATGCGTTTAGCGACGCCTTTGTGCAAGGCCGCCGCATCGTGGCCCACGACTGGCGCGGCTTTGGCCTGAGCCGTTCGCCAGCGCCCTGCGACAGTTACTACTTCACCGACTATCTGGCCGATCTGGACATGCTGCTTGAGCAAATCTCGCCAGAGCGTCCGATCGATCTGGTCGGTCACAGCATGGGCGGCAATATCTCCTGCATGTATGCCGGTGCTAGAGCCGATCGCATTCACCGCTTTGTCAACTTAGAAGGCTTTGGCATGCCCGCAAGTGCCGCTAGCCAAGCGCCGGCACGCCTTGGCAAATGGATGGATGAGCTGCGCGAGCAACGCGCCGGCGGCATGGCACTGGCCCCTTATGACAGCGTGCAAGCCGTGGCCGCACGCCTGCAAAAAACCAACCGCCGCCTGCCACGCGACAAAGCGCTATGGTTGGCCCATCACTGGGCTGCGCCTGATGCACAAGGCCGCTGGCATATTCTGGGCGACGCAGCGCACAAACTCACCAACCCCTACATGTACCGGGTCGATGAGGCGCTGGCATGTCTGGCCACTATCACCGCTCCCACTTTGTCGGTGGAAGCTGCCGATGACAGTCTGGGCCAGTGGTACAAGGGCAGCTATTCGCTGGCCCAATATCACGAACGTCTGAAGCACATTGCGCAGTGCGAAATTGCTGTCGTTGAAGATGCAGGCCATATGCTGCACCATGATCAGCCAGAGGCTGTGGCTCGTCTGATTGAGGATTTTTTGCGCTAAACCACGCTATAAAAGCATGAGCAGCTAGTCCATTTCATTCATCACTTTCAAGCCATTATTAATCTGAAGTTAATGGATTACGAGGACTAGCAGCTCACTTCTTCATAGCGGCTTTGAGTCAATATTCTTCAGAGCTGCGGCGTTTTTTGCGGCTGTAACTCCAGCGCATGGCGCCAGCGCGCAGGCTGCATCTGTAGCTTGCGGTAGCGGCCATCCGCCCATTCACGGCTCATATCACCATAGCGGCCAGATAGCGCCATTCCGCTTTGCCCGGTTTGATAGATGAACTGCGAGGATTCCAAGTCGCCAAGGTCATAAATGGCACGTAGCGATGGCGCGTGACGGCTGACAAAGCGCCCACCCAGCAAAGCCTTGGCACTGGCGGCTTTCACATCCGCTGGCAAAGGGTTGGGGTTGTACTGACCGACATTGACCGTATAGCTATCGCCACCCGAGGGCACGCTGACATTGAAAATGCCCGCCAACGCAGCCACCGCTCCAAACGGTTTGTGCGCGCTCAACGCCGGATGGGCGTCGCCCCAGCGCCATTGCTTGATATCGCTGCCATAAGCGGCTTGCAGCTTGGCAAGCGTGCGGGTCAGCGCCTCGCCCGCTTGCTGCTCACAGCTCAGCGGTGCACACCACCATGCATCGTTGCGCGCCAAGATGCCTTCTAACCCGGCGCGAAAATCGCGCTTGCCGTACGTCATGGCAAAGCGCTGCTCGCCAATGCGGGCAATGACGATGCCACGCGTCAACTCATCGACCCACACAGAAAAAATCAAGGGCTCGGCACGCGCCTTGTCCATCTGCCCATCAAAGCTCGCCAGCAACTGCTGGGCGTCCGCGGCCAGGACGTGGTTTGACTGCGCCTTTCGCAGTGCGGGCAGCAAGGCTTGTGTGGCCAGTGACTGCACATCACTTTGCAACGCCGCCATGCTGGCCATATCGTGCTGGCTGCTAGCCGCCAGCACCTGCTCTATGCGCTGGTAGCGGTAAGGCAGGCTCCAGTCTTGGGTCAAAAAATGCGCATAACCCGGCTCAGTCACCCGCTGGTTGGCTGTGGCAACAAAGCCGCGCGCGCTGCCATCATTTTGTGGAGTCTGCGCGTAATTGAGCCAGCCCTGCCAGTCATAGCGCGCGTCCCAACCGGGTGCGGGCACCACACCGCGCAAATCATGCGCAGGGGACCGCACGGGCACTTTGCCAGCCGCTTTAAAGCCGATATGACCCTGCACATCAGCCGCCACAATGCTTTGCATGGGCGAGTGGTAGCCCGCAAAGGCCTCAAACAACTGCGCTACGGTCTGCGCACCATTGGCTTTTAGACCCGCCTCGACCGTGCGATTGTCAGTATCCAGCGCCGCCCACCGCAGGGCTAGCGCGTATTTATCGGTGTTGATCACTTTGCCGTATTGCTGCTGCGCATCGCTAACCACCGGGCCGTGGCGCGTGCTGCGCAGCATTACTTTGGCATCGCTTTGGCCTTTGACCTTGAAGACTTCCTCACGCACGCCAAATTTTTCCCAGCCCGTGGGCGTGCGGTACTGACTGGCATCAGCGGGGTTGATCTGCTCCAGATACAAATCCTGTACATCAGGGTTGGTGTTGGTAAAGCCCCAAGCCACTTGCGCTGTGCGCCCCAGCACGACAAAAGGCATACCGGGCAAGGTCGCACCCGTAACATCCAAGGCACTCAAGGGCGTGCCGTCAGCGGCCCTGCCACCCGGCGACTGAAGGCGGGCGAAGTACCAAATAGCCGGTGCGCTCAAGGCCAGATGCGGGTCATTGGCCAGCAGCGGTTTGCCGCTTTTTGTCTTGCTGCCCGCCACCACCCAGTTGTTGCTGCCCAGCCCATCATTGGTGCCCATGTCTCGCACCGTCTCAGCCGCCCATTGCTGCAAAGCGGATTGAATTTGCTGCGCAGGCGCTGACGTGGTGCCAGCTCCTGTCCCTGCGCCAGCATCGCGGTACACACCCAGCTGGCGATAGAGCTGGGCCATATCAACGCCTGTGACAGGCTGCTCACCCGGATAAGCAGGCATCAGCTGCCACAGCTGCTCGGTGCTTAAAACCTGCAGCAAGTTCAGTCGTGCAAATTCATTGCCCCAGTTACCGCCGAGGTCTAGCGCCATCATCAGCGCCCAACCCACAGTGTCTTCAGGCTCCCAGGGCGATGAGCCACCAGCAGCGCCCGGGCCTCCCGGTTTCGTGCCCAGCAGCAAAAACTCAGGCGCCGTAGCTTGGGACGGGTTGGCATAGAAGGCAGCAACACCTTGGCTATACACCTGCAAAGCCTCTTGCACCGATGGCGGCAGCGCCTGGTACTGGCGACGAGCGGCGCCATGAATATCCAAAGAGCGCATGAGCTTGTCCAGCTCCAGCGTGGCAGGACCCAAAATTTCAGACAAGCGCCCTTGCATCAGTCGGCGGTTAAATTCCAGCTGCCAGCCGCGATCTTGCGCGTGGACAAAACCCAGCGCACGCCACACATCTTGCGGCGATTGCGCGCTGATATGGGTGACATCTGCAGCATCGCGGCGCACCCAAACCTTGCTGGCCAGCCCCGCCACAGCCAGCTTGCCATCCATGCGGGGCAGCGCCTTCACGCCATAAACGGAAAGCACCGCACCCGCTAGCGATGTCAGTGTGATCAGCGCTGCACCTGTGTGCAGCACGCGCCGAGTCCATTGGGATGATGAAACTTTCCCTGCTGAAGTTGTGCCTGCAACTATGTCACCCATATCCACCTCGCCTTGCTTGATTGGTGCGCAACAACCACATGCCTGTGGCTCTAAAGCATGGGTGACAATACCTGTTTGGGCGCTGGCCCGCTGTTAGGAATTCAACGCATGTGGCCTTTTAGCCTGCTCAAAAAACTCAGCCAAGACCCTGCCGTCGGTCAAACTCGCGGTGACTATATGGGCTGCTATTTACTGGGTACCCAGACCACGGGCCGCGACGATAACGTCAGCTACATCTCGCTAGCCACCACCCGCGAGCAGCTAGAAATTGACGCCCGCCAATATCTGCAAGATTTTTTACAGCAGCACCCACAACTCAAAGACGCTGAACGTGCTGCCCTGCAAGACCTGCTAGATCACTGGCAAGAGCGCGCCGACGCGCATCTGAGCGCAGCCACCGGCAAGCCATTGGCGGTGCAAGGCGGCAGCGATTTATTTTTACGCACCGGCATGCGAGCGCGTAAAAAAGAAAAAGGCGTTTATCTGGAATAAACGCATGGCAATCCACCAAGGCCGCGAACACTTGCTGATTGCTGATTTCTGCTTACTGACAACTTACTACTGATTGAAGTGAAAGTTAAAGCCTGCATCCGTCAGCTCAACTGCTCCATCAGCTTGCGTTTGCAGCCAGCCCTTGCTTTGCGCCAGCGCCAGCCCCGCGCGTTGGTCGCCATCGCTGATGTCATGTCGCTGTAGATCCTCAGCCAGCGCCTTGGCGCTCATGCTCTGGCGTGCGCGCAAGCTTTGCTCCACGACCAAGATGTAGAGAATTTTGCGCGCTGCTGTCTCAATCGTTTGCTCTGCCATGCTCAAGACTCCTGTAATGGGGTTGCCGCCCAGTGGTTCAATGATGCGGCTGCTGATAACGCTCAACACACATCCTCAGCGTAACGGCACACGGTTCAAGGCTGTGTCATCCAAGCTGCCAATAACGACTGCAGGCAAGTCCACCCTTAGTCCCAATTGACGATGTTTGTGCCGGCTTGCCATCCCAACATGCATGACCCCAAAAGTAGCTCGACGAGAGCTGAGAACATCAAAAGGAGACACAGGATGGCAAAACGTTTAGAGGGCAAGATTGCACTCGTCACCGGCGCAGCCAGCGGCGTAGGGCTTGAAGTGGTAAAGCTGCTGCTCAATGAAGGCGCCAAAGTCGCTTTGAGCGACATCAATGAAGACGTAGGTCAAGAATTGGCAGCTGAGCTGGGCGAGCACGCCATGTTTGTTCGCCACGACGTGAGCAATGAGACGGATTGGAAGAGCGTCATGGCTGCCGTGCAGCAGCGCTTTGGCACGCTCAATGTGCTGGTCAATAACGCCGGCATTTTGCTTGCTGGCGATATGGAAACCGGGCGAGTCGAGGACTTTAGCCGCCTGCTCAAGATCAACACCGAATCCGTTTTTATCGGCTGCCAACAAGGAATTGCAGCGATGAAGGAGGCAGGCGGCTCCATCATCAATATGGCCTCCGTCTCGAGTTGGATGCCTGTTGAGCAATATGCGGGCTACAGCGCCAGCAAGGCCGCCGTGTCTGCTCTGACCCGCGCCGCAGCGCTGAACTGCCGCAAGCAAGGCTACGCCATTCGCGTGAACTCCATTCACCCCGATGGCGTCTACACCCCGATGATGCAAGCCTCTTTACCCAAGGGTGTGCCCAAAGAAATGGTTCTGCACGACGCCAAGCACAACCGCGGTGGCCGCGCCTATATGCCCGAGCGCATTGCCAAGCTGGTCTTGTTCTTGGCCAGCGATGAATCGAGTGTCATGAGCGGCAGCGAGCTGCATGCGGATAACTCGATCCTCGGCATGGGACTGTAATCTTGACGGCTCCGTGAAACGAGGTGGTGGCGAAGCTTGATCGCTGCATAGCCATGCAAATCGGCCCCAGCCTTAGAGCGGCTCTTAGTCCTTCTTGGCTGCACCACCTCTGGCCGCTGGCGCAATCCCCCGCGCCATGCGGGCGTTGTAGACGGTAAGGCGACTCAAACCCAGGTGCTGGGCGACCTTGGCGTCAGATGCCGTGCCCAGCAAGGCCACGGCTTCATCACCCCAGACAAAGGCGCCACCCGCGGCTTGGGTGGCAGAGGCCACGCCCAACTCGCTGCGCTTGGCAACCACGCTGGCCTTGCTAATGCCCAGCTGCTTTGCCACTTCTGCATCCGAGATGGTGCCCAGCAAAGCCTGCGCTTGGGGGCTCCACACAAAATGGCCAAAAGCTGCAATCCCCAAAGCATTGCGCTTGAGGTTCACGGTCTTGGCCGATGTGCCCCAGCGCTGCGCCAGCACCGCATCTTTTTCATGGCCGAGTTGGGCCAGCATTTCCTCAGACCATTGCAGCGCAGCTTTTCCCATTGCAGCTCATTTCTTGACAAAATTACATTAAAAACAGGCTCTATCCCTTATGAATGAAGGACTATCAGCTATCAATTAATGAGTATGACCCCAGTAGATCAAGGCATCACGGCCCTCTACGGACAATGACACTTGTGCGCCTACAGGCAGCAGCACCTTGGTCGGCACATGACCAAACGGCAGGCCTTGCAGCACCGGGCGCTTGACCTGCATACGCAGCCAGTCGATCACCGTTTGCAGCTTAAAGCCCTTGTCATGGGTAGTGAGTTTGAACTCCGTGAACTGGCCAAAGATGATGGCTTTTTGCTTTTGCAGCACGCCAGCGAGCAAAAGCTGCGTCAGCATGCGCTCGATCTTGTAAGGGTGCTCGCCCACATCTTCGATAAACAAAATGCCGCCGTCGATCTGCGGGAAGTAAGGCGTGCCCAGCAGGGACACCAGCACCGCCAGATTGCCACCCCACAGCGTGGCGCCGCCGGGCACATAAAAGTCTTTGAGCTGGGGCTTGCCGTTGGGCAGCTCGCCCACCTTGGGCATTTGCCAGCCTGCGCCCTCGCCTTGGCCTGAGAGCAAATCCTCAAAGCAGTCCAGCATGATGTCGTCCACGGGCTCGCCGGTTTTCTTGGCGTCCACACCAAAGTCGGCGTTCAGTGCAGGGCCAGCCCACGTGGTCGCACCGGTTTGAGCCAGCATGGCCAGCTGAAACGCGGTGAAATCGCTTAGGCCCACAAACTTCGTGCCCTTGGCAATCGCCTTGGCCACGGTTTTGTACTTGATACCCGGCAAGATGCGGGTGAGGCCATAGCCGCCGCGCGAGATCAGCGCCACATCGGCGCCGCTGGCGGCCGCGCGGTGAATGGCAGCTAGGCGCGTGGCGTCATCACCGGCAAAGCGCTGGCTGCTGGTGAGCGCATCCGCATCCACTTCCACCTGATGGCCCAAAGCCTCTAACTGCTTAATGCCGCGCTTGAAGGCGGCCTTGTCGCGCACCGCGCCCGAGGGCGAGTAGATATAGATGTGCTTAGCGCCATGGCTGTGGTCATGGCCGCAGCAGCTGCCGTCTGCGGTATGCACATGATCGTGATGCTGGTCGCTCTTGTGTTCGCTTTTGTGCTCGTGCTTGTGCTCTTGCTGCGCGTGGTGTTCATGGCCGCAATGCTCGTCGTGCACATGTTCTGCCGGAGCTGGTTGGCCCGCATGGTCGTGCGAGCACTGGTGAGCGTGATCATGGCTGCAAGCCGGGGATTTGCGCGAGGTTGCCAAAGCCTGTTCATGCAACCACTGGCTGCATGCTCCGTGAAAAGGTGGTGAATCCGCAGATTCAAGAATTCAGATCAAAGGCCCGCAGCATGAAGCTGCAGACTACGGCGCGAAGTATTCCACAGCCTTTGCAGCGCTGCCCTGCTTTGCCGCAGGAACCGCAGAGCCATGTTGGTTTTGCAAGCCCAGCTCTGGTATTTGAGCCAAAGAAGGAGCAGCGTTGATCCAAGCGGCCTGCCACTGTGCAAGCGAGACTAATTTTTGCGTCTCAGGCGGCTGCAGCCACAGCTTGCGCGCCTTGGCCCATTGCTGCAAAAGAGGCTCGGATACAGCGCTTAATTCAGACTGCACACGCGGCCAAGCCTTGAGCGCTGCGCGGTGACCACTTTGTGCAAAGGGAGCGTTCCATGCGCGGGCGACCCCGTCAGTCTCGGCGTTTTCATCGGCGCCCTCGGCCTTCGCTCTGTCCTCAATCTGCGCCATCGCCTTGGCCACGTCCCAAGAGGGTTTGCGCGCCGCTTGCTCCACCCATTGTTGGCTGCGCTCAGGCAGTTTGCCCAGCGGCCACACATCTTTGAGCCACGCGCCCAAAAAGCGCTCTGGCATGGCTTGCGCAACGGCCAAGCCCAGCCTGCCACCATCTCCATGGGCCAGTAACACTACTTGGTGCAAATCAAGAGTATGCACTAACTCAGCAATGATTTGCTGATGCCACTGCGCGCTGTGCAGGCTGTCTTTCTTGGGCTGATCGCTGCGGCCAAAACCCGGCAAATCAGGCACCACTATGCGATGGCCTGCAGCGAGCAACGCTGGCATCACATGCCTGAATTCATAACCCCAGCCGGGGCTTCCATGCAGGCACAGCCAAGTCAGCGGTGCGCTGGCTGTGCCTTCATCCACCACAGCCAAACGCAGGCCCTTGAGTGCTGGCAGATCACTGCGCCACTTCGGCTGCCACGGCCAATGCGGTAAATCATCAAAGACTTGCGCAGGGTTGCGCAGCGCCCAGTCTTTGAGTGGATGCGGCTCCAGCGCTTTTTTTTCTTTGCGCCGCTGCTGAAAAAATTCGGCCATCAAAGCAGCGCATTCATCGGCCAGCACGCCGCGCAGCACCTGCGTCTGATGATTGATTTCAGGATAGCCAAACACATTGAGCACCGAGCCTGCCGCGCCAGTCTTGGGTTCGGCCGCGCCGTAGACCACGGTATCGAGACGCGCATGCAGCATGGCGCCACTGCACATGGTGCAAGGCTCCAGCGTCACGTACAGGGTGCAGCCTTCGAGCCGGTAATTGCCCAGCGCCTGCGCGGCTTCGCGCAGCGCCAGCACTTCGGCGTGGGCTGTGGGGTCGTTGGCAGAGAGCGGGCTGTTTCGCCCCCGGCCTATGACCTGCGCGTTTTTGACGACCACAGCCCCCACCGGCACCTCGCCGCAGGCGGCGGCAACACGCGCTTGCTCCAGCGCCATACGCATGAAGTGCTGGTGTACGGAATCATCAAAATCCATAGCTATAGGTGCTTAATAACAAAGGACTAGAGGGCGATTTAACAAAAATTTAGCTGTTTGAGAGCCGCTTAAAAGCCGCTCTTGGCATTCAACGCCCTTGCACCACCAACTCTTTACGCTCACCCGAGGCATAACCATAGAGCGTGACGCGAGGGCTTTGCAGCTCACCTTGAGAATCAAAAGCTATCTTGCCTGTGACGCCTTCGTAATGCGTTTGACGCAGGCTTGGCAGATAGGCTTCGGGCTTGGCTGAATCTGCACTGATGATGGCCTGCGCCAGCACCATGGTGGCGTCATAGGCGTAGGGGCTGTAGACCTGATATTGACCGGGGAAGCGCTGGTCGTACTTTTGCTTCCAAGCAGCGCCGCCGGGCATGTTGGCAAGCGAGCTGCCACTCATCACACAAATCACGTTTTTCAGCGAAGGCGCTTTGTCAGCCATGGCGGGCAGGCGTTCTGAACATTGCGCATCACCGCCCAAGAATTTGACTTGGTTCATGGCCAACTGAGACATCTGGCGCAGCAAGGGACCAGCTTGTGCATCTAAGCCGCCAAAGAAAATCGCGTCTGGCTTGTGGGCCTTGATGGCGGTGAGGACGGAAGAAAACTGCGTCGCCTTGTCGCTGGTGTATTGCTTGTCCACGATTTGCACATCGCGCTCAGCCGCTGCCGCTTCAAACAGCTTGACGATGCCCTGCCCGTAGGTCGTGCGATCATCAATGATGGCCACGCGCTTGACGCCCTGATGCTTGACGGCATAGTCCAGCAGGGCTTCGACCATGGCAGTGTCATTGGCGATGACGCGGAAGGTGTCGTCATAGCCGGCATCGGCAATAGCGGCATGGGTCGCCGCTGGTGTGATGCTGGGGATGCCGCAGTCGTTGTAAATCTTGGCCGCTGGCAGCGTGGTGCCAGACTGGAGATGGCCAACAACCCCCGCCACTTTTTTGCTGCAAAAAATGCGTGCCAGTGCCACGGCCTGACCGGGGTCGCCGGCATCGTCGCCAGCTTCTAGCTTCCACTGCACCGCTCGGCCGCCCAATTGCAACTTGCGGGCATTGAGATCTTCAACGGCCATCCGCACGCCGTTTTCTTCATCTTTGCCCAAGGCCGCGATAGGCCCAGAAATGGGGCCACCATGGCCAATGCGCACAAGCACGGGCTTGCTCATGTCTGAAGCACCGGTCGCACTTACCGCGCCGGTTGATGCACCGGCTGCTGCCCCTGCCGTAGCTACTGCCCCCGCTGCATACGCCACATTCATCAACGGCAAGCCTGCGATAGCAAGCGCCAGAGTAGATGGGATATGGAGACAACGGCTCAGAGCCACGCGAGCAGTGATAGACATGCTTTTTCCTAGATGAAACGAGAGACCGGCACACCCACGCGTCTGCGGTGTTTGAGACTATGGTGCTTGATCAGGGGCAGGCCGGGGTGCGTTGAGTGCAGATTCCAGCTGCTGTCGATACTGCTGCTGGATCTGCTCACTTTGCCGACTTTGCTCTCGCACAGCCTTGGCCTCAGAGCCTTGATTGTGCCCTGCTGGCAACGATGGGCTCTGGCGAGCCAAGCTTTCCTGGCTACTTTGCCAGCTTTTTTTGACCAAAACGCCCACCACGGCCAGCGCCACAACAAGGCTAAGCACCCCAAAAACAGCTCTCATGATGGACTCCGATATTTGCAATGCGTGGATTTGAACACGCCTTCACGTCGGCCCCGCTCATGGGTCATGCCCCAGCGGCGCACTGAAATTGGGCAGTGCTGAGATAATCTTGCCCCTATGTCTCTCCTGCCCCACCAGCTCGAACTCCTGTCCCCGGCCCGCGATGCCGATATTGGCATTGAAGCCATCAACCACGGAGCGGACGCCGTCTATATCGGCGGCCCAGCCTTTGGTGCGCGCGCCACGGCGGGCAATGACATCCGCGATATGGAGCGGCTCATCAAGCACGCCCACCGCTTTAACAGCCGCATCTTCATCACGCTCAACACCATCTTGCGCGACGATGAGTTAGAAGGCGCGCGCCAGATGGCCTGGGATATGTACAACCTAGGCGCCGATGCACTGATTATTCAGGACATGGGCTTGCTCGAACTCGATCTGCCGCCCATCCAGCTGCACGCATCCACGCAAACTGACATCCGTACGCCCGAAAAAGCGCGCTTTCTGCAGGACGCGGGCTTGAGCCAAATCGTGCTGGCCCGTGAGCTGGATTTGAAGCAAATCAAGGCCATTCACAAGACCTTGTCGCCCAGCACCTCGATTGAATTTTTCATTCACGGCGCGCTGTGCGTGGCCTATTCGGGCCAGTGTTACATCACCCACGCCCATACAGGGCGCAGCGCCAACCGCGGCGACTGCAACCAGGCTTGCCGCCTGCCCTACGAAGTGATGGACGACAAGGGCCGCATCATTGCGCATGAAAAGCATGTGCTGTCGATGAAGGACAACAACCAGAGCGACAACCTGCGCGCACTGGTGGATGCTGGGGTACGCAGCTTCAAGATCGAGGGCCGCTACAAGGACATGGGTTATGTGAAGAACATTACCGCCCACTACCGCAAGCTGCTTGACGAAATCATTGAAGAGCGCGAATTTTCCGAGAAGCCGCTGGTGCGCTCATCTTCGGGATCGACCACGTTCAATTTCGAACCCGACCCCGACCAGAACTTCAACCGCGAGTTCACCGATTACTTCGTCAACGGCCGCAAAGACGATATTGGTGCCTTTGATACCCCCAAGACACCGGGCCGCGCCATTGGCTGGGTGACGCAAGTGGGCGATAACTGGTTAGAGATTGAAACCAGCGACAAGGCAGCCGAGTTGCACAACGGCGACGGCCTGTGCTACTACGACCTGAAAAAAGAACTGGTGGGCGTACACATCAACCGCGTTGAATGCATGCATGCCAAAAAAGGCATCTGGCGACTGTTCCCTCGCAGCGAAATGTCCGAGTTCAAGGACTTGCGCAAGGGCATGGAAATCAACCGCAACCGCGACATGGACTGGGTACGCTCGCTGGAGAAAAAGTCCAGCGAACGCCGCATTGGCCTGTGGGCGGAGTTCAAAGAAGCCAGCAACGGTTTCAGTCTCACGCTTACCGATGAAGACGGCTTCAGCGCCACTGCATCTATCGATCAAGAATACCAAGCCGCTACCGACGCCGCCAAAGCCGAAGCCACGCTGCGCGAGCAACTAGGCCGCTTTGGTGCCAGCATCTTCTCGGTCAACGATATTTCGCTGACCGTTTCGCAGCCTTGGTTTGTGCCTGCATCGGCTCTCAACCAGTTGCGCCGCGAAGCACTGGCCGCTCTCGAAGCCGCACGCGCCGCGGGCTTTACTCGCCTGCCACGCGCTTTGCCAGTGGAGCCGCCTGCGCCGTTTCCTGAAGACACGCTGAGCTATCTGGCCAACGTCTACAACCAAAAAGCGCATGACTTCTATGTCAAGCATGGCGTAAAGGTGATCGACGCGGCCTACGAGAGCAAGGAAGAAGAAGGCGAAGTTTCGCTGATGATCACCAAACACTGCGTTCGCTTCTCGATGAGCCTGTGCCCCAAGCAAGCCAAGGGTGTGATTGGTGTCAAGGGCACTATCAAGGCCGAGCCGCTGCAGTTGATCAACGGCAAAGAAAAGCTGACCCTGCGCTTTGACTGCAAGCCCTGCGAAATGCATGTGGTGGGCAAGATGAAGAAGTCGGTGATGAACCAGCATGCCAAGGAAATGGAAGAACACCCGATGCAGTTTTTCCGCACACGCCCCACGCCTCAAAAGCCTGCGTAAGCAAACTTCATCGGCGTCAAAAAAGCCCGCAACCGGCAACGGTTAGCGGGCTTTTTTATATGTCAAACCTATTAGAGAAAACCCTTGCTTCACCGCATTGGGATGAATCGTCTATTTTTTAAGCAATCCGTGGAAAGCACCAGCTGGCGTGGGTTTGCGCGTTTCAAAGTGGAGTTTTCCACAAAAGCGTCCACATGATGCGGGGATAAAATCTGCGTCCCCTACAAACACAGCTGTACACATTCACAGTTGCAAAAAACAGGCTTAACCCACAGTCCTGCCGCTGTGATTTTGCAACTTGCTGCAAGCCTCTTCGAGCAAGCGCGCCACCGCCGCAACCATGGTGCTGAAGTTAGCAAAGCCATGCAGCATGCCTTCAGCACGCATGGTTGCAACCGGCACACCCGCTTGCTGCAGGCGCTTGGCAAAAGCCTCACCCTCATCACACAAAATATCCAGCTCAGCCGTTACCAGCACGGTAGGCGGCAAGCCTGCGACATTGGGGTACTGCATGATGGATGCAAGTGGGTGCGCTGGCACGCCGGGGTGGTAGTGGCGCCACATGGCGGCCATGGCCTCACGCGTGAGAAAGGGCATCTGCCCATACAGCGCATGCGAAGGCGCATCCATGCGCGAATCGCAAACCGGGTAGAACAGCAGTTGCTGCGTAATGCCATTCGTGTCGCCTTCCCAGCCATCCTCCTTGGCGCGCAGACAGGTCGCTATCGCCAGATTGCCGCCTGCACTGTCACCCGCCACCATCAGTTGGCTGGCATCGCAGCTCAGCTCTGCGGCATGGTCTGCTACCCAGCGCGTAGCGGCATAGGCATCGTCTAGCGCCGCAGGGAACACATACTCGGGAGCCAGCCGGTAATCGACGGACACCACATTCATTCCAGTAATACGTGCAAGGTGGCGGCATAGGTTGTCATGCGTCTCCAGCGTGCCAATGCACCAGCCACCACCATGAAAATAAACCATGACGGGTGCTGACTGCGCGGTGCTGGGGCGGTACAGGCGCAGCTTCATAGTCTGACCATCGCCACCGGGAATTTTCAGCTCACGCACCTCATGCATGGGCAGGTTAGCTGGCGGAAACGCCATGTGATCCATGAGCTTGCGGATTTCAGGCACGGGCGTTTTCACAAAATCCATGGGCGGAGCATCTTTGAATTGTTCAAGCACGGCGGCCATTTCGGGGTGTATCTGCATCTTCAGTCCTTGTCATTACAGAGGTGTATGAAAAAACTCAGGCCACAGCCACTTCGGTCTGGTGGTGGGTGTAGTCCTGCCACACGGGCGCGAGCATTTCTTGCCTGAAACGCGACTGCGACCACGGCCAGGTATTGGGCACACCGTTCTTGTCCAGATACCAGCTAGAGCAGCCGGAGCCAAAGACCGAGCCCTTGGCCGCCTGCTGGCGATCTTGGTCATACTGAGCCAATGCCTCGGGCTTGGCAGACAGACCTGCAACGCCTGCCTGCTCACCGCGCTCTATCAGTTGGGTGATATAGCCCCACTGCATCTCGGAGGTGTCGATCAACGAGAAGTTGCCCACGGGCGATGTGGGCCCGTTCATGAAATAGAAGTTGGGAAAGTCCGGCACCGAAATCGACTTGTAGGCCGTGGGCACATCGCTCCATGCTTGCTCTAGTGTCTTGCTGTTCAGACCTGTCACATCCATGGGGCGCACATAGCGATCAGTCTTGAAGCCGGTGGCCAAGACAATGATGTCCACCTCATGCAGCACGCCATCGCTGGTGCGCACGCCGTTTTTCTCGATCTGGCTAATACCCTCGGTAATCAACTCAGAGCCGGGCTGCTGAATCGCTTTGTAATAGTCGGGCGAGTAAATCAGGCGCTTGCAACCCGCGCGGTAATTGGGCTGCAGTTTCTGGCGCAGAGCCGGGTTTTGAACCGAGTTATCGAGGTTGTCCTGGCAGAGTTTCTGAATTTCCTGAATCTGTTCAGAATTCGGGTCCAGCACACCCTCTGTAAAGCGCTCCACATTTGCCAGATACGTGGGCTCGCGCTGGAGATACAGCAGTAAATCACGGTTGCTGCGAAACTCAGCACGCTGCTCCTCGGTAAATGCCGGGTTTTCAACCGGGAAAATCCATTGCGCCGTGCGCTGAAAATGTCTCACCTTGGCACGTGATGCCAGTGCCGAGACGATTTGCACGCCGGTAGAGCCCGTACCAATGATGGCAATTTTTTTGCCCTCCAGCGGCACAGAATGATCCCAACGCGCACTGTGAATGGTGTCGCCTTCAAAGTCTTGCAAGCCTTTGATTTGCGGATAGTTGGGGTGATGCAGCACGCCCGTGGCAGCTACCACGACCCTGCCCTCATAGCGCTTGCCATGCTGGTCCTGCAGCACCCAGGCATCGCCCTTCCACTCGGATTTCTGAATCTCAGTATCAAATTGCGCAAACTCTGCAATGCCGTATTTTTCAAAGACCCCTTCAAAATACTGCTGAATCTCCGCACCCGGCGGCAGCACTCGCGTCCATTCCGCATTGGGCTCAAATGAATAGGTATAAGCGTGCGATGGAACATCGCAGGTCAAACCGGGATAAGTATTATCTCGCCAGGTACCGCCCAGTGTTTTTTCTTTTTCCAGAATAATAAATTTTTTACCGCTATTTTTCAGGTGAATGCCAGCCAGAATACCGGACATCCCGCAGCCAATGACAATTACATCGTATTTCATGAATCAAGCCTTAAATAGCAATAACTTTAGCTGCCGAAAATCCACCATCCACAGGCAAATTAACGCCAGTAATAAATGAAGCAAGATCAGACAGTAAAAATGCGACGGCATTGCCCACTTCTGCGGGCTGGCCTGCACGCTTGAGCAAATGCATTTCCTCAAAGGCCTTGCCCACAGGCAACTCGTCCAACATCGCCGTCATGGGGGTATGGATGTAACCGGGGCTGATGCTGTTGACCCGCACGCCATAGCTACCCAGATCCGAGGCCAGGCTGCGCACCATCTGAATAACAGCCCCCTTGGCAGTGCAATAGGCCAGATTGGTCGGGTTGCCCAACATGCCGTTGATGCTGGCGATGGCGACAATTGAGCCCTGCCCGCGCTGTTTCATGTGGCTTGCAACAGCTTTTGTGCTAAGCATGGTTCCCGTGAGATTGACCTGTAGTACCTGCTCCCACTCCTGCAAGGTCATGCTTTGCAGATCGCCCACTCGTGATATGCCTGCCGATGTCACCAAACCATCAATCCGGCCATAACGGGCAAGTACATCGCTCACCAGCTCATTCGTCATCGCCTCGCTGCAGACATCCAGCTTGCGAAACTCGCAGCCTTGTGGCAAATCTTGGGTCTGCTGCAGATCAGCACACACTACCTTAGCCCCACTGGCCGCCAATGCCTGCGCGCAGGCCAGACCAATACCAGATGCACCACCGGTGACCAGAAACACCTTGTCATTCAAGCCACTGATTAATGGATTCATTCTCAAACCTCAATATTTATTGATCACCGCAACCGTGCGGCGATTAATAAGATCATCTGTTTATTTAATTTTTAAATCACTGTGAATTTTCCTCTTTACAAAATCACAATGTGTTTACAGGACCTAGTAAAAACCATTAACTCAATCAGACACACTGTGGCCATGATTTTTATATGTCAAGCAGGGTTTATATTTAATGATTATTGAAATACTGCAAACACATGCAATCACTGTCAAGCGGGAATCTATGAAAGCCTTTAATAATCAATCACTGCTTTAATCAGCTCACATTATTCAAATGAGGAAATCATGAAAGTTGCAGTCATTACTGGCGCCGCCAGTGGCATTGGCGCCGGCCTTGCCAAGCAAGCCGTCGCACGTGGAATGAAGGCTGTATTGGCAGACCGCGATCAGGTCGGGCTGGAGAAGGTTGCACAAGCACTGGGGGAGAACGCTCTGGCCGTGGTCACCGATGTCACCACTCAAGCATCGCTGGATGCTCTGGCCGACAAGGCCTATGCGGCATTTGGTCAAGTCGATCTGCTGTTCAACAACGCTGGCGTGCTGAGCACCGGCAATTGCTGGGAGATCAGCGACGCCCAATGGCAGCAGGCCTGGCAGGTCAATGTCAACGGCATCGTCAACGGCCTGCGCGCCTTTGTGCCGCGTCTGCTCAAAGCCGACAGGCCTGCTCGCATCATCAACACGGCATCCGTCGGAGGCTTTTTGCCCAGCGCTTTCATGGCACCGTACTCCGCCACCAAATTTGCCGTCGTAGCACTGACGGAAGGCCTGGCTAGCGAACTGGCCGCCATCAACTCGAAAATCAAGGTCTCACTGCTGGCCCCCGGCCCGGTGAAGACTGCGATTTTTCGCGAAACACCTTCTGCCGCATCGTCAGGCTTTCACGGTTTGATGACAAATTTACTCAATGAAAATGGCCTGAGCGCTGATGAATTCGCCAGCCGCGTTTTTGCTTCTATCGACCGCGGTGAATACTGGATCGTGCCTCAGCCTGAAATGCTCGATCCTTTGCTACAGGCGCGCAACAAAGTTATTGAAACCCGCGCCGATCCTGTACAGACTTGGGGCGCAGAAACGACCGCCTGACAACTTAAAGGCGTTCGAAAGCTTTAACTAGCTTTGCCAGCCCACAGCTGCCGGGGGTAAGCCTGTCTGGTGTGTAATCCACCCCATGCCCAGACTCATTGCCCCTAGCAAGGACGAAAGCGCCCTGCTTCCGCCATTTTTAGAACTGCCTGAAAAGGCGATTTTCATCCCCCAAACTCCGGCTGAATTTGAAGCTGCGTTTCGCGCCATCCATGCTGAGCAGATTTTGGGATTTGATACGGAAAGCAAGCCCCTTTTCAACGTCGGCCAGCATGACAGCGGCCCCCACTTGGTGCAGCTCGCTACGGCACAGCAAGCATGGCTGCTGCAACTGCATCTGCCCATGGCGCTTGAGTTGTCACGCGAGGTTCTAGCCGCCGCACATATTTGCAAAGTCGGTTTTGGGCTGGACAATGACAAGCACTCGCTGCCGCGCAGGCTGGGCGCGCCGCTGGTGAATATTCAGGATTTGGATAGCCGCTTTAAGCAGCTGGGATACGGCCCATCTGTCGGTGTGCGTGCAGCGGCGGCGCTGGTGCTCAGGCAAAGCTTTCGCAAGTCCAAGCGCACAACAACGTCCAACTGGGCCGCCACAGACCTGACTGCAGCCCAGCGACGCTATGCAGCCAATGATGCCCATGCTCCGGCCGTAATTTATGCGCATCTGTCAGCTTGGGAAAGCACTATTGCGACTCAACCTAGACGCAAGACGCAGGGTGAACAAACGAGGACTTTGGGCCAAGATTTTTAGCCAAAAAGCTCTGTAGTCTAGCTATAGACTGCACTTTTAGCTCTCAAATCAATAGCATAAACTGCCTCATCAAAACCTTGATCTGCCGTCTTCAAAGTTTGTACGCAGTCTCTGCCAGAACGTTTCGCCTCATAAAGCAGATCATCCGCCTGACTGAGTGCCCCAGCTAGTTCTTC
This sequence comes from Comamonas sp. Y33R10-2, assembly GCF_019355935.1. Lineage (NCBI taxonomy): Bacteria > Pseudomonadati > Pseudomonadota > Betaproteobacteria > Burkholderiales > Comamonadaceae > Comamonas > Comamonas sp. Y33R10-2. Next base: position 1,022,475 of record NZ_CP079925.1, on the reverse strand, counting down.
GACAGAGCCCATCGGGACAATACCAAAGCTGGCGGTCATACGAAGACGCTCTGGCAGATGGTCAAATTCTTGGGTTTTCATCTGCTCGCGCATACGGTCAACAATTGCGTGTGCCTCACTCATTTGCACACGGTTGAGCAGCAGCATGAATTCTTCGCCGCCGAAGCGAGCAATCAAGTCTTTTTCTCGCACCTGCTTTAACAACAATGGGCCGAGTTGCACCAGTACCTGATCGCCGGCTGCATGGCCCCAGTTGTCATTGATACGCTTGAAATGATCAATGTCTACAGCCACCAAAGCCCAGGGAGCTTGCCTGCGGTCTGCCAACAAGGGCTGAGCGGCCTCCATGAAGGCGCGCCGATTGAGCAAACGAGTCAGAGGGTCGCGGTTGCGCTCATCGCGCAAGTTGGTCACCATGTCCCTGACCGAACAGGCAATTAAGCCCACGGTGAACAGCATAGAAAACAGTAGCGCCGTTGCTTGCACCAAGGCCCAATAGCCTGAACGTGTCAGCTCATGCGCCTCATCCATAGGGACCCAATTCACAGCGAATGGCCTGAACAAGGCGTAAACAACGTTCACTACGTAAGTGCCGCGCACCAAATGCTCTACCCAATCCTGCGCAGGCTTGGCTTGTAAAAACGCAGGCAAAGCTAGCGCCTGCATTAATGCCATAGTGATGGCCAAACTCTGAATACGAATGCGTCGGTCGCTCTCAAACTGTGTGTAATAAAACACCACCGCCAAACCGACCAAGCCAATGACCAAGCCGCAGATGACACTAACGCCTCGCCCACGCAGTCGAAGTGACATACCCTGCGCCAGCAACCAAAAGCCCATTAAATACAAACAAGCGGTAGCCAGCGCAGACTGGGTGAGCTGAGAATTTGTCATCAAACTCTGTGCCGCCAGCGCCGTTGACAGAGCGATAAAGCCGCCGAAAAACCAAAGCAGAAATACCGCCTGCGGCTGACGGCGCTGCACATACCAGCAAGTCAGCAGAGCAAAGCCAAACAGTGACACGCAAGCAGGCGCTATCAAGGCAAAGTACATGACGGCTGGCGGGTTCAAGATATCTATTTCTCGTGTAAGAAATTGTGAGTTATTGTGTCAGCGATTCTGCACATAATAAATCGTGAAATATTTCAGTTTCAGACTTTATGCCTCGTATTTGCATAAGCACATAGCCATTCAGTCCTTCTTTTGAAGCTCAGACCTCTCCATAATTTATAAGACTTGGGCGTAGGCTCAAGGCTTCAAATAATTACATTCAAGGACACAAATGCGCATAGAGACACTCGCTGTACACGCTGGTTATTCCCCCGACCCCACGACCAAGGCTGTGGCCGTGCCGATTTACCAAACAGTGGCCTATGCGTTTGACAGCGCTCAACACGGCGCGGATTTATTTGATTTGAAGGTGCCGGGCAATATTTACACCCGCATCATGAACCCCACCACCGACGTGCTGGAAAAGCGCGTGGCGGCCCTGGAAGGTGGCATTGCAGGCCTCGCCGTGGCATCGGGCATGGCCGCCATCACCGCTGCCATCCAGACCTTGGCGGAAGCGGGCGACAACATCGTCAGCGCCAGCACGCTTTATGGCGGCACTTACAACCTGTTTGCCCACACCTTCCCGCAGCAAGGCATTGAAGTGCGCTTTGCCGATGCGCGCGACCCTGCCAGCTTCGGCAAGCTGATCGATGCCAAGACCAAGGCCGTTTTCATCGAATCCATTGGCAACCCGCTGGGCAATGTGACCGACATTCAAGCCCTCGCCGATGTGGCCCATGCCCACGGCGTGCCGCTGATTGTTGACAACACGGTGCCCTCACCCTATCTTCTGCGTCCCATTGAATTTGGCGCGGACATCGTGGTGCACTCTCTCACCAAATATCTGGGCGGCCATGGCACCAGCGTAGGCGGCGCGATTGTGGACAGCGGCAAATTCCCTTGGGCGGAGCACAAGGCCCGCTTCAAACGCCTCAACGAACCCGATGTGAGCTACCACGGCGTGGTCTATACCGAAGCATTAGGCCCAGCGGCCTTCATCGGCCGCGCCCGCGTGGTGCCGCTGCGCAATATGGGCGCAGCCATTTCGCCCCAAAATTCGTTCCAGATTCTGCAAGGCATTGAGACACTGGCCCTGCGCATGGACCGTATTTGCGAGAACACGCAAAAGATTGCCGAAACCCTGCAAAACCATTCCAAAGTGGAATGGGTGCGCTATGCCGGGCTTAAAGACCATCCCGACCACGCCATCGTGCAAAAGCAGTCGCAAGGCCGCGCCTCGGGCATTCTGTCCTTCAGTTTGAAGGGCGACGAAGGCCGCGCCGCTGGTGCGCGCTTTTTGGATGCGCTGCAGCTGTTCACCCGCTTGGTCAACATTGGCGACGCTAAGTCTCTGGCCACCCATCCAGCATCGACCACACACCGTCAACTCGACCCCGCCGAGCTGGCCAAGGCCGGCGTAACCGAAGGCATGGTGCGCCTGTCAGTCGGTATTGAACATATTGACGACCTGCTGGCTGACCTGAACCAGGCACTCGAACAGGTATAAGAACTTCTTGGCAGCCCCCGCATTACGGGCTGCGGAGAGTTCTCAGATGCCCAACAACCTCATCACCACAGGCCGCCTGCCAATAGCCGGCCTGATGTTTCTTTGCCTTTGGCTGAGCGCTTGCAGGCAAATTCCGACCCGGCCAGACAGCGCATCTGCATCCGAGGTTGAAACATCTGCCTTAAATCCTGCACCATCGCAAGCACCGACACCAACACCGGCACCGGTGCTTGAACTGAGCCAGTCGCCAGCAGCGGACGCAATGCACCCTCCTCCTGCTTACAGTTTTCCACCGAAGGCATCCTACCCACCCAAGCCCATCGACCGACCGCAAGGCTCCAGCTATGCCCGCTGGCTGCCTGCGCAGCAGCAGCCTGACTGGCTCAAGAAGTGCTTTGGCGTACATCAACTCGATGAGACGCCCCGGATTGAACGCACCCGCCTGCCAGACTACCCCCAGCAAACATCCGGCGAGATGCCTGAGGGCCGCGTGACTATCGTCATCAATGTCTCGGCGCAAGGCAAGGTCGATCAGTACTTGATATCGCCCGACTCCAACCCAACGCTGGCCAAAGCCGCGGTGGATGCCATTCGGCGCTGGAAGTTCTCCGTCAGCCACTACAAAGGCCAAGCTGTGCCAGTGTGCTTAGCGCAGCGTTTCAACTTCCGCACAGAATAAAAAAATCGGTATCCCGCAAGCGCTAGATACCGATCTAAATAAACACCCTAGACTTTGAAGTCAGCTAGCCTTACAACCAGCCGGCTTCAGTGCACCGCAGGCAAAGCGGTGCGTGCGACTCGTCTCCAGCAGAAGGTCTAGAGACAAGCAACTCTTTACAGCAGGCCTATCAGAAACGATAGCCCACGCCCACACCCACCAACCATGGGTCAACCTTGAACTTGGCACCTTCCAGACCAGCGCCTGTGACCTTGGTGCCCAGATAAACCTTCTTGATGTCGAAGTTCAGCGACCAATTTTTGTCCAACTTATAGTCAAAGCCGACCTGCAGCGCGCCGCCAAAGCTGTTCTTCTTCACGGTCACAGCGCCATCGGCAATATTTACGTTCGAGAAGCGTGTGTAATTCACACCGGCACCCACATAAGGCTTGAATGCGCCAAAGTTGGTGAAGTGATACTGCGCCAGCAAGGTGGGGGGCAGGTGCTTGAGCGAGCCAACATGGGTGCCGCCCAAACGCACGTCATGCTTTTGGGGGTAGCTCAGCACCAGCTCGGCAGCGATGTTGGGCGTAAAGAAGTACGACACATCCAGCTCAGGCATCCACTTGTTGTTGATGCTCACACCAGCAGCACCGGCAGCGCCGCCGTTGTCGCTATCAAGGTGCAAAGCACGCACGCGTACTTGCCACGGGCTTGTGCCATCAAAGGATTGAGCAAAAGCAGTGCCAGCAGTCAATGCGCTGGCAGCGGCGGCGATCGCGATCAGAGTCTTTTTCATGGGCTTTTCCTTGAGTAAATCACTGGAAGCAGTTTTTGCGTTCCTTGGTATTGATTGAAACAAAGCAGCCCACTTCCGGGTTTGTCCCAAGTCAACCGGCCCACCGACTCACCCAAAGAAAAAGCGGGCGTTGCCCAATGGCCACGCCCGCTTTGATTTCTGATTCAGCGCAAACCGTTGCTGCATCAGCGGTGCTAGCTATTAACTTTAATGTGCCACCTTTGCAGGGCGCAGCTTGCGCCACAGCTCTACGCACAGCACCACTGCGCCACCAATGATGGCGCCCACCACCACGTGCACCAACACGGGGCCCAGCATGGCCACAATGCCGCCCATGGGTGTCAGCACCTGCTGCACCCAGAGCTCAATCGGCTTGATGCCATGCACCAGCAAGCTACCGCCCACCATAAACATGGCGGCAGTGCCCACAATCGACAGCCCGCGCATCAGCCAAGGAGTGAAGGCAATCAAACCACGACCCACAGCTTTGGCAATGCTGCTGCTCTTGGCCATCAGCCAAGCGCCCACATCATCCATACGCACAATGCCAGCCACTAAGCCGTAAACGAAGATCGTGATAGCCAAAGCCACAGCAACCAGCACAGCGGCCTGCTCCCAAATAGGCTTGGTAGAGACCGTGCCCAGTGCAATAGCCAAGATTTCAGCGGACAAAATAAAGTCCGTGCGTATCGCGCCGCTGACCTTTTGCTTTTCGTACGCTACCGGGTCCATCTCTTGATCACGTGCAGAACGCACCGACGAGGGTGCGACGCCTTTTAGCGTTGCCTCATTGGCATCATGCACAGCCTCTTTTTCGTCATGTGCCTGCTTTTTGTGGAAAAGGTGCAAGATTTTTTCCACGCCTTCAAAGCACAGAAAAGCCCCACCCACCATGAGCAGCGGCGTAATCAGCCAAGGGGCAAATGCGCTGATCAGCAAGGCCGCTGGCACCAAGGCCGCCTTATTCCATAACGAGCCTTTGGCCACGGCCCAAACTACGGGCAACTCTCTATTGGCTTTAACGCCTGTCACCTGCTCAGCATTAAGCGCCAAATCGTCGCCCAGCACACCGGCGGTTTTCTGCATGGCCACCTTGGTCTGCATGGCCACGTCATCAAGCATCGCCGTGCTCTTACCTGCAGCGGTCTTGGTCATCAAGGCCACGTCATCGAGCATCGCTGCAATATCATCCAACAGCATTAATAGACCGGCACCTGCCATCACACACCCCTATTTGTTTAAATGGATGCCATCATGCCTTTAAAGTCCATCGCAACAGCGACAGGAAATAGCCAATCACAACGCCCCAAACGCATTTCCAACGACAATGGGCACTCTTATTGAACGGATACCCTGTGAACCAACCTATTGAACATGCCGAGCTGATCGCCAGCTACCGAAAAGTCGCCGCTGAAGCCGCCAAGAAGGCGGAGCTGATCAAGGCCTCTGCTGGCAAGGGCCCGCGCACCATCGCCACCGTCGTCGAGACAGCTAACAAAGCTGCCCGCCGCCGCGATGTGCTGGCAAGCAAGCTGGCCAAGGTCGGCGTGGTTCTGGCGGACTAAGAGTCGCTCCCCCCATAAAAACAGCCTGCAACTGCAGGCTGTTTTTTATTTGCTGGTCTTAAAGCCCTGCGTCGCCGCCCAGGCCGCCACATCATCGCGGCGAATAGCGGCTGCCATCAGTTGCGGGAAGGCATCCGGCGTGCAGGCAAACGATGGCACGCCCAAGGCAGCCAGTTTGGCCGCCAGATCAGCGTCATAAGACGGTGCGCCCTCATCGCTGAGCGCCAGCAGCGTGATGAACTGCACGCCTGATTCGACCAGTTCATTGGCGCGGCGCAGCAGGCCGGATTCGACGCCACCTTCGTACAGGTCAGAGATCAGTACCAAAATGGTGTTGCGCGGCTCGCTGATAAGGCCTTGGCAATAGCCGACCGCGCCATTGATGTCTGTGCCGCCGCCCAGTTGCACGCCGAACAGCACATCGACCGGGTCGTCGAGCTTATCGGTCAGATCGACCACTGCCGTATCAAACACCACCAATTTGGTCGCCACGGCTGGCAGGCTTGCCATCACTGCGCCAAAGATGCTGGAGTAGACGACAGAGCTGGCCATGGAGCCACTTTGGTCAATGCACAAAATCACTTCGCGCTGCGGGCGGCGCGCCTTGCGGCCATAGCCGATCAGCGTCTCGGGGACTATGGATTGGTACTCGGGCTGCCAGTGGCGCAGGTTGGCGCGAATGGTGCGGTTCCAGTCAATCTCGGCATGGCGAGGACGACTATTGCGCTGACTGCGGTCCAGCGCGCCACTCACAGCGCTGCGCATGGGCTCTTCCAGCTTTTTCATCAGCTCATCGACCACCTTGCGCACCACCAGTCTGGCCGTGGCCTTAGTGTTTTGCGGAATGACGGAACCCAGCGATATCAGGTCAGCCACCAGATGCACATCGGGCTGCACGTTCTCCAGCATCTCGGGCTGCAGCAGCAGCTCGCGCAGGTTCAGGCGCTCCATTGCATCGCGCTGCATGACCTGCACGACTTGGCTGGGAAAATACTTGCGGATATCGCCCAACCAGCGCGAGACGGACGGCGATGAATTGCTGCGCCCGCCCTTGCGGGACGAGAGCTTGCTGTCTTCCTCATACAGCGCAGCCAGCGTCTGGTCCATTTCCTGCAAGCGCCCCGACACGCCGCCGCAGCTGGCATCGGCCGGGCTGCCCAGCACCATGCGCCAGCGCTGCAGGCGCGTGGTGGGCTGAAGCTCTTCGGCGACCTCTTGAAGTGCCTCTGTATCTGTATTGGCGTCTGTTTTGGCTATCTGGTTCATCATCACACCTTGGCAGAAGACGCTTCAAAATGAGTAGCTGCTTGTGCTTTATCTATAAGCACTTGCGGCAGATTTAGGCCCAAAAGTGCATTCAACACGGGCAGCGCCAGCGCAGCGCGTTGCTCGTCCCAAGGGGCATCGCCTGCGTCGCTGGTGACGGGTGCCGCCGCAGCAGCGCCAGAGACAGGCACACGCTTGGCTTTCTCACCCAGACTTTGCCGCTCATGCTTGCTGAAGTTGGCAAAACTGCGGCGCACTAGCGGCAAAATCTGCGCAAACTGCACCTCGCCCAAACCGCTCAGCCACGCGTCAATCGCGCCCCAGATGGATTCATCGTGCAGCAGCACCAACGCCTGCTGGTTCAAAAATCCATCCAGCCACGCCGCTACATCCATGGGCGCTGCGCCCAGCGACAAGTTGCGGTTGAACTGCTGCACCACCTCGGCGCTTTGCAGCAAATGCTCATCGAGCAGCAATCGGCAAGCCATGCCGCGCAGCAAGGCCGCAGCCGCATCGCCCATGGCCATACTGCGCAAGGCTGCACGCCAAGCGTCAACCGTTTCTTGCGCTTCACCCTCCGTCGCCCGCAGACGCAAAGCATCGTGCGCAGCCAGTACCTTGGCCTTCATGGCGGCGGCGGCATCGTCATCCATGGCCATACAAGCCACGGGCAGGCCAATGGAGGCGCGCACGATGAGCGAATCAATCACCGTGGCCAGCAAAGCGGTATCCGTCTGGCGCACGCTGCCGTAGCGGTACACATTGGCCAGCGGCGGCAGCGCCTGCAGCAACTGCCCGACATCGCCCGTGGTGGCCGCTCGCTCGGCCAAGGTTTCGATCAGCGCTTGAACCAGCTGGGGCAAATTGGCCAGCAGTGCATCGTCAATGGCCTGCGCAATCTCAGGCAGTGCGGTATCGGGCTTGAGGCTGGCGCGCAGCTTGGAAGTTGCGGCCTGCGCCACGGTGGCGCCATGCACGCTGGCTTCAATGATGCGCACGGCCAGCTCAGGCTGCCACTGCAGTTGCCAGCTTTCGCGAAAGGTGCCGCGGTTGCGCTGTGCATCTTGCGCACGCGTGCCCCAGTCAATGCCCAGCAAACGCAGGCGGTGCAAAAAGTGGCTGCGCGCCAAATCGATGTCTTTGCGCAAATCCAGCGCCAGCAGCTTGGTAGCCGCTTCGGGCTTCATGCGCAGCGACTTTTGCTGCTGCTCCATATCGCGCTGCAGCGGCACTTGCGGCACATCGGCGGGCACGCTGCCCAGGACATGGCCCACGGTCAGCTCGTCCTCAATCAGCTGCAGCGGCGCGGTCTCGCCCATGCAGATGACGGTGACGATGGATTCGTTAATCTCTTGCAGCCCCGGGATGGGCTGGCCGCGCAGTGCCGCCAGACTTTCGGCCAGTCGAGTCGCCTCAATGATGTGGGCGCTGGAGCAGTCCAGATCCTTGCTGCGCAGCAAACGGGCCACGCGGGTCAGCCAGCCTGCGGTGCGCAGCACAGCGGGGCTTACTATATTTTTAGTAGCAGACAGCGGTTGACTATCCTGTATTAGCGCCATATTTTCTTGATAACAGCGCCACAGATGCTCGTACCAGCCCGGCGATGTGACACCCGCGCCATAGCCGCTGCTGCTGGCTAGATTGCGATAGGTCCAAGGTGCCCAAGTGGCTTGAACTTTGGCTTTGGGCAAGCCTTTGAGCAAGGCAGCATCTGCCTTGGCGGTGACGCTTTGCTGCAGCGCAGGCACATGCCAAGCACCGCAGACCACGGCAATGCGCTGAAAACCGGCCTTGGTCGCCTCGCGTATGCACTGGCGCATATGGGCTTCACGCAAAGCCTCGCGCTTCACATAGTCGGGGCCGCGCCAATGTTCACCGTCTTTAGCCAATTCGCCGCGCACAGCGGTCATGGCTTCGTTGATAGATTCAAACAGCGCTTCGCTGTCGCCGCGCTCTTCCACCAAGCGGTTCCACCAGCTTTCACCATCTTCGAAACCAGCAGCCTGCGCCAGCCAGTCCAGCGGGTCACGGTGGATTTCTGCGGGCAGTTCGACTGCGACCTCCTCTTCAGGCAATGCTGACTCAGTCGCTTCTTCAGTGTTGACGGTTTCAGGCGCTTCATCCTCAGCCTGCTTATCATCTTCATCGCTTTGCATGGCCTGCTTCAAGGCCTCGCGCCGTGCCAGATCAATGGCCATGGCATGGGTCTGCGGCAGGTCGATAAAGCGCGTAGTCACGCCCTTGCGGCTAGCCCATTGCAGCGCCTGCCACTCCGGCGAAAACTCGGCAAAAGGGTAAAACGCAGCATGACTCGGCGAGTCCTGCATATAGACCAGCATGGCCACCGGCGGGCGCAGATCAGCACTTTGCAGCATGGGCAAAAGTGACTCGCCTTCAGGCGGGCCTTCCACCAGCAGGCAGTCAGGCTGTAAAGCCTCAAGCGCCTGCAGCAAGCTGCGCGCACAGCCGGGGCCGTGGTGGCGTATGCCAAAGAAATTAACGGTATCAGCGGAAGTGGCCATGGGCTGGGTCAATCAGAAGGCTGGGGTGAACAACTGCGCTTGAAGCGGTTGGCACAGCCCAGCGAATCGAAGATTCGCGTTTGAGACGAGGCGCGTCACCGAAGACAGTAGCAGCGCTACGGCGAGGTGGTGCAACGACGTATCAAGGGCTGTGGCAGCCGCCCGCCAAGTTAAAGCTGCTCGCGGCAGGCTCGGTATAGATCCTTCCAGTCGGCACGTTCTTTAACCACAGTTTCCAAGTATTCCTTCCACACCACGGTGTCCTGCACCGGGTCTTTGATGATCGCCCCCAGCAGGCCGGACGCCACATCGCCCGCGCGCAGCACGCCGTCGCCAAAGTGGCCGGCCAGCGCCATGCCGCTGTTGATGACCGAAATGGCTTCGGCCGTAGACAGCGTAGAGCTAGGCGACTTTACGCGCACGGTCTTGCCGTCTTCGGTCTGACCGCTGCGCAGCTCGCGAAAGATCTGCACCACGCGGCGCACTTCTTGCAGCGCCGGTGGCTCGGCAGGCAACTGCAATGCACGGCTTTGCTCGGCCACGCGCTTGGTGACGATCTGAATTTCTTCCTCTTGCGATGCCGGCACGGGCAACACCACGGTGTTAAAACGCCGCTTCAATGCGCTTGAGAGTTCGTTCACGCCCTTGTCGCGATTGTTGGCGGTGGCGATGACTGAGAAGCCCTGCACCGCCTGAAACTCCATCGACAGCTCGGGCACAGGCAAGGTCTTTTCAGACAGCACGGTGATCAAGGTGTCCTGCACATCAGCGGGGATGCGGGTCAGCTCTTCGATGCGGGCGATCTTGCCCAGTTTCATGGCGTTGACCAGCGGGCTGGGGACCAGTGCTTTTTCAGACGGTCCGTGGGCCAGCAGCTGGGCGTAGTTCCAGCCGTAGCGCAGCTGCTCTTCGCTGGTACCTGCGGTGCCTTGAATGAGCATGGTTGAGTCCCCGCTGACGGCCGCCGCCAGATGCTCAGACACCCATGACTTGGCCGTGCCGGGCACGCCGTACAACAAAAGCGCACGATCAGTCGCCAAGGTGGAAACCGCGATCTCCATCAAGCGAGGGCTGCCAATGTATTTGGGGCTGACTTCAAAACCGTTGCTCAGCTTGCCGCCCATGAGGTACTGCAATACCGCCCAGGGCGAGAGCTTCCAGTTTTGCGGACGCGCGCGGTCGTCCACTTTTTGCAGGGCATCGAGTTCTTCGGCAAATTGCGCTTCGGCGTGCTGACGTAGTACTTGGCTCATGGTGTGCTTCCGGTTTGATTTCAGAAAATGGGGTCAGTTGCGCAGCTCGGCATGCAAAGCCATGCGCAGGTCAACAATTCGATTCAGTTGCGCCAGCACCTGCTCGTCATCCCAAGGGCGCAGGCGGGCGCGCTCCAGCTTGGCTTGCTGCTCGGGTGTGAGCGTATTGGCTGCGGCATCGCTGACCTCTGCTGCGGCCTCTTGCACCACCGCCTCGGTTTTGGAGACCAGCTTGCGCCATAGCTGAGTCAGCTTGGGCATCACAGCGGATTCAGCAGGCGCCGCAACTTCAGGCTCTGCGGCCACTTCTAGAATGCTCTCAGGGACCGCTACGGGCTTGCGCCACAACTGTACAAAGCGCGGCAGCACGGCAGCGTTCAGCCTGCGGGCGCAGACCAAAATTGCTTGATCGGCCTGCCAGCTATGCCAGCTGCCTGTGGTCTGTTTGCCGCCCAGTGCCTTGTTCAGTTCATCCATCAAGCGCTCAGACATGGGCAGTGAAAACTCGCCCACCTCCGGCATGCCGCCTTCAAGCGTGTTGATGCGCTCAATCAGCGTGCCCTTGGCCTGCTGCAACTGGCGCAGCCAATACGCCTCGCGCTGCTCGGGGCTGAGCTGCTCGAGCAAAGCGGGCAATAAAGATTCGGCCCGCGCATCGCGGTCCATGGTCTGCAGCAGATCAATCCAGCGCACATCAGGCTGATCGCGCAGCGCAGCCAGCCAGCCTTGGCGCAGGGCTGTCTTCCAGTCGCTGCGGCGGCTCCACTCCCAGAGCTGCTCGGGGGTCATGCTCAGGTGCTGCATCCAGAAGTCCAGCGGCGCTAGCTCCACCATTTGCTGCAGCCACCACGCTTTGACGCCCTTGATGTAAGAAGGAGGCTGCAGCGCAATGCCATCGCGCTCCCAGTCTTTGTGGCCTTCTTCGGGGGGCTCAATCTGCCATTCCCCTTTGCCTGCCTGGCTCACGCTATGAGTCAACATGGCTTGCAGCCAGCCAGTAATGCGCAGGCTGTGCGCGCTTTGCGGCAAGCGCGACAGCAGGCGAGCTGCGTTTTCACGCACTTCCTTGCTGCGGTCGGCCAGCAACTTTTCCAGCAGCGGCTCATCCTGAATGGAAAGGCCAATTTCCAGCGCCATCACCATGGGCGCACGCTCTTTGGCGCTGAGTTCTTTGAGGCTAGCTTCCAGACGGGAGCGGGCCTGCGCGGCATCGCCAGCGCGCTCACCGCGCAACAAGGCCACGCGCTGCTCAATGGAGCCTTCCAGCCAGATTTGATCGGCGTTGGCCGTCTCCTGCACTCCATTGGCATAGGCCCACTGCGGGTTGAGCGTTGCCAGCCAGCGGCCTCGCTCACCGAGCACGGGCGTCAGCCAAGTGCGCAGATCGGTGGACTGGCGGCCCGCATTCAAGGCCGGTACCAGCAGCGCATAAGGCAGGCGCACACCAGCCTCGTTCAGCGCATGGAACATGGGGGCCAGCAAATTTTGCGAGCCATGCTCCAGCGCTTCATTCATCAGGGTTTGCAACAACTCGCTTTGCGGTGCATTGCGCGACTCAGCGGCAGGCGAGGCAGGCAGCGCCAAAGGCTGACTTAAGCGAACCTGCGCGCCGGGCACCCAGCCCACACGCTCGAGCACGGCGGCCACGGCACTGGAGCGCAGCACTTGGGTAGCGGTCGAAGAAGCGGGCTGCAGGAAGGCACTTTGCAAAGCCTGCTCAGTCGCTGGCAGAGCTTCACCGCTACCCGCCGTCAAGACAGCCGGGACAGGCAGACGATCAGCGCCAACCAGACTGGACTGCAGCAAGGCGGCCCATAATTGGGTGCTGCTCATAAAACCTCTCCCAGGTTCTGCCACAGCTTGCGCAAGGCCTTTGATTCATCAGCCTGCCAAGCGCTGAGCAAGCGCCAGCGCCCCAGTTGCGGGCCCGGCTCCCACTCGCCAAACAGCGTGATGGGAGCTCCGCCAGTCAGCGCCAGTAACTGCCATGCCTGCTCATCCGCCACCAAAGCAGGCACAGGGGCGAATTGACTATTGCCCTGTGGCCAAGCCACCAGCCATTGTCCATCGGTAAACAGCAACTGGGCCTGTTCGCACCACAGGGGTTGCACAGCTTGCAAAGGATTGGCAGCAATGCGCTGGCTCAGCTGCTGCAAGGGCTGAGCCAAAACGGCTGGCGTCAACGGCGCAGCGTCCGCAGCTGGCAATGCCTGCGCACTGCTGATCACAATAGCCCGCAGCGGCGCATTGCCGGGGTAAAAGCTCAAAGTGCTTCGATAGGTAGAGCCCGGCACCAAAGCGGTTTCAAAACCACGGCCACCTTGCGAATAGTCCAGCACCAGCGCCATGCGCCCGGTCTGCAAACCTTGCAACCAGACGCGGCGCTCAATCAGGCGGCCTTCGCGCTCCAGCATGCGCAAGCCCACCACCAGCCAGTCATCGCTGATGCTTTCGCCCAGCGCCTGCACCTCGGCCTTGTCCATAGGCCAGCCCAATGCTGCCATGACATCGGCCTTCACGTCGGGGCTTAGCGAGTCGCGGCGCTCCACGGCATCGACCAGCAGTTGCCAATGACCCAGCTGCACCAGCAAGTCACGCGCCCAGTTGGGGTGGCTATCCACCAGTTCCCACGCCTCTTTGATGCGGGCGGCCATTCCGGTGACCTGCGCATCGACCATGCGCGCGGCCATGGTGTTCCAGTGCTGGCGGGCTTGCGCATCGCTTGCCTGATTGGCCAAACCGGTGCGCACCATGTCCTGCATCCACAGCGACAGCTCCTGCATACCGGCAGATACTTTGTCCCAACGCTTGTCATCGCGCTTGGCCTGCTGCTTGGCGATCACTTCAGGCTCTGGCGGTGGTGCAGCGGCAATGGCGGCAGCTTTAGCTTCTTTTTGCTCCGCTTTTTCTTGCCGCCCACCCAGCCAGGCATTGACCCACTCTGGTGATTCCCCACCTTCGGGCACCTGCCCTGCAGCGCGCAGCAGCATCAGCGCAAGGCCATGTTTGCAGGGAAATTTACGACTGGGACAGCTGCACTTGAAGGCAGGGCCGCTCAGGTCGACCTGCGTTTGGTAGGGCTTGCTGCCACTGCCTTGGCATTCGCCCCAGACTGCAACATCATTGCTGCCCACGGTCGGCCATTTGTTAATGGATTGCAGCCCTTTGGCAGCTTTGGACGAAGCGGCATCCGGCGACAAGGCCAGAACTTCTGCTTCCGTTGCTAATACACGCGACACCCAAGCCTCCCATTCGGAACTGTTGCTGCATTTATTTTGATAGCTGTAGGCGCTTATATATCGTGGACTTGAGGCAGGTTATCCTCAAAAACTCACGATGGAATGCTTCCAGCTCGCTTACAGCACCTCTTTGCCATGCGGCCATGAAAGTCTGTTTTGCGACATTCACCAGCCTATCATCAGGCTGCAGCGCAAAAACGAAAAATCAAAAATCCCGTACATGAAAAAAGCCAGCTGACTTGCGTCAACTGGCTTTTGCTGTTTACAAAGAGTTTTTAGCTCTCAGGTGTGCTGCAACATCAACCCAGCCACTTGCGGGCGTTGCGCCACACATTCATCCAAGGGCTGAATTCGGACTTATCGCCCGATGTCCAGCTCATCTGCACGTTGCGGAACACGCGCTCGGGGTGCGGCATCATGGCGGTGAAGCGGCCATCAGCCGTGGTCACAGCCGTCAAACCACCGGCCGAGCCGTTGGGGTTGAACGGGTACTGCTCAGTGGGCTGACCGTGGTTGTCCACATATCGCATGGATTTAAGCACCTGATCCGCGTTGCCACGGAACTTAAAGTTGGCAAAGCCCTCACCGTGCGCCACAGCAATCGGCAGGCGCGAACCGGCCATTCCTTGCAGGAACAGGCTGGGCGACTCCAGCACTTCCACCATGCTCAAACGGGCTTCAAAGCGGTTGCTCTGGTTTTGCGTGAAGCGTGGCCAGTCTTGTGCGCCGGGGATGATGTCAGCCAGCTCGGCAAACATCTGGCAGCCATTGCACACGCCCAAACCGAAGGTGTCTTGGCGACCAAAGAAGGCTTGGAACTGCTCAGACAGGCGGTCGTTAAACGTGATCGATCGTGCCCAGCCAATGCCAGCGCCCAAGGTGTCGCCGTAGCTAAAGCCGCCGCAGGCGACTACGCCGGCAAAGTCTTGAAGCTGTGCGCGGCCCGCTTGCAGATCGCTCATGTGCACGTCCACCGCGTCAAAGCCCGCCTCGGTAAAGGCGTAGGCCATTTCCACGTGCGAGTTCACGCCTTGCTCGCGCAGCACCGCCACGCGGGGCTTGGCAGCTACGTTGATGAAAGGCGCTGCCACGTTGACCTGAGGGTCGAACGTCAAATGCACATGCATGCCGGGGTCAGCAGGCACACCGACTGTGGCGTGTTCGCTATCCGCACAAGCGGGGTTGTCGCGCTGCTGGGTGATCTTCCAGCTCACGGCGTCCCACACTTGGTGCAGGTCGGAAAGCGTTGCGCCGAACACCTTGTTCGCGTCGCGCCACACTTGCAGCTCGCCCTTGCCTGCATCCACGGGGGACGACACGGGGCGGGTCTTGCCCACGATGGTGGAGCACTGAATCAGGCCATGCTCGCGCAGCACATCCATCACTTCGGTGCGGTCTGCTGTGCGAATTTGCAGCACAGCGCCCAACTCTTCGTTGAACAGTGCGCGAAGGGTTTGGTCTTCGCGGCGGCCTGAGACTTGCTTGCCCCAGTTCTTGCCTTCGCCGCTATCCATACGGCTGTCAGAGATGCCATCGCCTTCGGTGATCAGCATGTCCACATTCAGCGCCACGCCCACATGGCCGGCAAAAGCCATTTCTGCCACGGTAGCCAGCAGCCCGCCATCGCCCTTGTCGTGGTAGGCCAAGATCAGGCCCTTGGCGCGCAGTGCGTTCACCGCATCAACCATGGCAATCAGGTCTTTGGCGTCGTCCAGATCAGGCACTTCGTTGCCCGATTGGTTGAGCACCTGACCAATGATGGAGCCGCCCATGCGGTTTTTGCCACGACCGAGATCGATCAAGATCAGTGAGCTGTCTTCCACTTCAGCGTTCAGCTGGGGCGTCAGCGTGGTGCGCACATCATCAATCGAGGCAAAGCCGGTGATGATCAAGCTCACGGGCGATGTGACCTTCTTGGTCACGCCGTTGTCGCTCCACTGCGTGCGCATCGACAAGCTGTCTTTACCCACAGGAATCGAGATGTTCAGCGCGGGGCATAGCTCCATGCCCACGGCCTTCACCGTGGCGTACAGGTCAGCATCTTCACCGGCTTCGCCGCAAGCGGCCATCCAGTTGGCAGACATTTTCACCTTGCTCAGCTCAATCGGCGCAGCCAGCATATTGGTGATGGCTTCCGCCACCGCCATGCGGCCCGATGCGGGCGCGTTGATGGCGGCCAGCGGTGTGCGCTCGCCCATGGCCATGGCTTCGCCCTTGAAGCCCTTGTAATCAGCCAGCGTCACGGCCACGTCGGCCACAGGCACTTGCCACGGGCCAACCATCTGGTCACGGTGGGTCAAACCACCCACGGCGCGGTCGCCAATAGTGATCAAGAAGCGCTTGGAAGCCACGGTGGGGTGGGCCAGCACTTCGATGACGGCTTTTTCCAATGGCAAGCCGTTCAGATCCATCGCGGGCAGCTCGCGCACCACGGTGGTCACATCTTTGTGCACCTTGGGTGGCTTACCCAGCAGCACTTCCATGGGCATATCAACCGGGAATTTCTGGTCGCCCGATTCGACGGCCGTATCTTCCAGCACCAGGTGGCGCTCTTCGGTGGCCGTACCAATCACGGCAAACGGGCAGCGCTCGCGCTCACAGAATGCGGTGAATTGCGCCAGTGATTCGGGGGCAATGGCCATCACGTAACGCTCTTGCGATTCGTTGGACCAGATTTCCTTGGGGGCCAGGCCGGACTCTTCGAGTTTGACCGCGCGCAAATCAAAGCGTGCGCCGCGGCCTGCGTCGTTGGTCAGTTCAGGGAAGGCGTTGGAGATACCGCCCGCACCCACGTCGTGGATGGCCAAAATGGGGTTCTTGTCGCCCTGCTGCCAGCAGTGGTTGATAACCTCTTGCGCACGGCGCTCAATTTCGGGGTTGCCGCGCTGCACCGAGTCAAAGTCGAGTTCCGCCGCATTGGTGCCGCTGGCCATGGAGCTGGCTGCACCGCCGCCCATGCCAATGCGCATACCGGGGCCGCCCAGCTGAATCAGCAAGGTGCCAGCAGGGAACAGAATCTTCTTGGTTTGTTCGGAATCGATCACGCCCAGACCACCAGCGATCATGATGGGCTTGTGATAACCACGAGTGATGTCGCCGACTTGCTGCTCGTACTCGCGAAAGTAACCGGTCAGGCTGGGGCGTCCAAACTCGTTGTTGAACGCCGCGCCACCCAGCGGGCCTTCGATCATGATTTGCAGCGGGCTGGCAATGTGCTCAGGCTTGCCCACTTCGCTGCCCCACAGCTTGGAGACGGTAAAACCAGTCAGACCCGCCTTGGGCTTGGAGCCACGGCCGGTGGCGCCTTCGTCGCGAATTTCGCCGCCGTTGCCGGTCGATGCGCCGGGGAATGGGGAGATGGCCGTAGGGTGGTTGTGCGTTTCCACCTTCATCAACACATGGTTGATGGCGCTGTGCTTTTGATAGCTAGGAGCGCTTGATGTACCTAGGCCTCCATCGAATTTGGCGGTAAATCGCTCAACTTCATGGCCTTCCATGATGGAGGCATTGTCCGAGTACGCCACCACCGTGTGCTGGGGCGACAGGGCTTCGGTGTTGCGGATCATGCCGAACAGCGACTTGTCTTGCGCCACACCATCGATGGTGAAGTTGGCGTTGAAGATTTTGTGGCGGCAGTGCTCAGAGTTGGCCTGCGCAAACATCATCAACTCCACATCGGAGGGGTTGCGCTGCAAACCATTAAAGGCGTTGACCAGATACTCAATCTCATCTTCGGCCAAGGCCAAGCCCCATTGCTTGTTGGCTTTTTCCAGCGCTGCAGCACCGCCACCCAACACGTCCACAAACTCCATAGGCTGTGCGGCCAAGGTTGTGAACAGTTGCTCGGCTTGTGCACGGGTAGCGAAGACTGACTCGGTCATGCGGTCGAACAGCAGCGCAGCGATTTGCGCGGTTTGCTCTGCGCTCAAATCAGGCGTTCCGCCTAACAAGCCCGTCTTCAAGCTGACACGGTACTCCGTCAGGCGCTCCACACGGAACACATCCAAGCCGCAGTTGCGGGCAATGTCTGTGGCCTTTGAAGCCCAAGGCGAAATAGTGCCCAAACGGGGCGTGACGATGAAGGCAGAACCTTCACCCGCGCCCACGTAGGGATCGCCATACGTCAATAAGGCCGCCAGACGCTGAGATTGTTCAGCAGTCGGGGCGGCCTCAGTGGCGACTAAATGGATAAATCGGGCATCGATACCCGTGATCTTTGGATGGATGGCGACCAGATCGGTCAAGAGTTGCTGGGCGCGGAACGAGCTAAGAGCGTTTCCACCCTCAAACTGAGTCAAATGCAAGGTCACGAGGCGGCCTGTTTGTGTGAAGGCTGGTGAATGCGCCCCCGCTTTGACCGGTTAAAAGTCAAAGCCAAGGCACGGTATCGGTGAGCCTCACATTTTAGCCCGCCTCGGGCTTACCCCAAGTTCTCACGCCCCTTGCCCCTGCAGGTTCACCGCTGCAATGGGATAATTGAGCCATGAGCATCACACTGAAGACCCCCGAAGACATTGAGCGCATGCGCATTGCAGGTCGCTTTGCTTCGGATGTGCTGGACTACATCACCCCCCACATCAAGCCGGGCATCACCACCCAGCAAATCGATGACCTGTGCGCCAAACGAATGGCCGAGCAAGGCACCAAGACGGCCTGCCTGGGCTATCAGCCGCCGGGCATGACGCCCTACCCGGCCTATGTCTGCACCTCGGTCAACCATGTGGTTTGCCACGGCATTCCCAACGACAAGCCTTTGAAGAAGGGTGACATCGTCAATGTCGACGTGACCGTCATCACCGAAGACGGCTGGTTTGGCGACAACAGCCGCATGTTTTTGATTGGCGACGGCACGATTGCCGGCAAACGCTTGAGCAAGCTCACGTTTGAAGCCATGTGGAAGGGCATCGAGCAAGTCAAACCCGGCGCCACGCTGGGCGATGTGGGTCACGCCATTCAGACATACGCCGAAGGCAACAACCTGACCGTGGTGCGTGAGTACTGCGGCCACGGCATTGGTCAAATCTTCCATGACGAGCCACAAGTCATGCACTACGGCCGCCGCGGCGAAGGCGTGGTGCTGGAAGAAGGCATGGTCTTCACCATCGAGCCCATGCTGAACTTGGGCAAGCGCGACATCAAGTCCATGCCCGATGGCTGGACGGTGATCACCAAAGACCGCAGCCTGACTGCTCAATGGGAGCTGATGATCGCCGTGACCAAAACCGGCTATGACGTGCTGACCTGGTCGGACGGTTCGCCCACACCGCCCGACTTCATCAAAGCCATTCGCACCTGATCCTTTTCACAAGCCCCAACGCCATGCCGCATTCAGCCAGACTGAATGCGGCATATTTTTTGCTTGCAGTCCTTACACCGCAAGCGCTAGGCGCTCACCTTTTTGACAACACAGGGCTTAGAGCCAGACAAGTTGGGTTAAGGTGACATTCAAGCAATTGCTCTGTTAACACCTTACTTCTGCTGCGTATGACATCCATCGCCCCCTCTCAAGTCGTCGCAACTGCTGCACTCGATCAGCCTTCTTTACAAACCCTGCGTGACGAATTCCGCAGCGCTAAGGCCAAACAGATAGCGCTGCTCAAAAACGCTTCACTGGGTCGGCGCAGCGTGCGGGGTGTTTTGCACCATTTGAGTGAATTGGCTGATGCACTGCTGGACACTCTCTGGATACGTGCACAAATGCCTCCAACCGCCGCCCTGCTGGCCGTTGGTGGCTACGGGCGCGCACAGCTTTTCCCTTACTCAGACATTGATGTGCTGGTGCTGCTGCCCCAAGGTGAGGCGCAACCCACTGCAGAAACTGCAGCACACATCGAAAAATTCATCAGCAGCTGTTGGGATGCGGGGCTTGAAATTGGCTCCAGCGTGCGCAGCATTGCCGAGTGTCTGCAAGAAGCCGCACAAGACCTGACGGTGCAAACCGCCCTGCTGGAGTCGCGCCGCATTACCGGCAACCAGCCGCTAGTGGCCGACTTCGAAAGCCAGTTCTGCGCGCAAATTGACCCCAAGACTTTTGTCGCCGGCAAGCTGCTGGAGATGCGCCAGCGCCATGCCAAGTACGACTTCACCCCTTATTCGCTAGAACCTAACTGCAAAGAATCACCCGGCGGCCTGCGCGATTTGCACACCATGCTCTGGCTGGCCAAGGCGGCGGGCTTTGGCAATAGCTGGCATGAACTGGCCGAGCAAGGCCTAATTACGCCGTTTGAAGTGCAGCAGCTCGAATCCAACGAGGCGCTGCTCAGCCTCATTCGCGCCCGCCTGCACGCAGCCGCAGGCAGGCATGAAGACCGCTTGGTGTTTGACTTGCAAACCGCTGTGGCCGAGACCTTTGGCTACCAATCCACCACCCCCGAAGGCCGCAAACTCGCTATGCGGGCCGGCGAGACACTGATGCGCCACTACTACTGGGCCGCCAAAGCGGTGACCCAGCTTTGCCAAATCGTGCGCATGAGCATTGAGGAGCGGCTAAGCCCCAGCTCGCACGAACTCATCCATCTCAATGAACGTTTTTTCGAGAAGGCCGGCACCATTGAAGTGGCAAGCGACGACCTGTACAGACGCGACCCCCATGCGATTCTTGAGACCTTTCTCATGTATGAGCAGCACGAAGGGCTGACTGGCCTTTCCAGCCGTACGCTGCGTGCGCTGTACGCCAGCCGCGATGTGATGGACAGCGACTTTCGCCACGACCCGGTGAACCGCGCCACGTTCATGAAGATTTTGCAGCAGCCCCGCGGCATCACCCACGCCATGCGGCTGATGAACCAAACCTCGGTGCTGGGCCGCTACCTCTGGCCGTTTCGGCGCATCGTCGGCCAAATGCAGCATGACCTGTTTCACGTCTATACGGTAGATCAGCACACACTCATGGTGCTGCGCAATGTGCGGCGCTTTTTCATGGCTGAGCACGCACATGAATACCCGTTTTGCTCCCAACTCGCCGCAGGCTGGGACAAGCCTTGGATTTTGTACCTCGCCGCCCTCTTTCACGACATCGGCAAAGGCCGCGGCGGCGACCACTCCGTTATCGGCTCGGTAGAAATCAAACGCTTTTGCCGCGCCCACCAAATCGACAAGGCTGATGCCGAGTTGGCCGAGTTTTTGGTCAGCGAACACCTGACCATGAGCCAAGTCGCGCAAAAGCAAGACCTGTCAGACCCCGATGTGATTCGCGCGTTTGCACAGCGCATTGGCAACGAACGCAAGCTCACCGCCCTTTATCTGCTGACCGTGGCCGATATTCGCGGCACCAGCCCCAAGGTTTGGACTGCGTGGAAGGGCAAGCTGCTCGAAGACACTTACCGACTGACGCTGCGCGTTCTAGGCGGGCGCGCCCCAGATGCCGCCGCCCTAGTGGAAAACCGCAAGCGCGAAGCCTTAATCCAGCTCGCCCTCTCGGCCCAGCCTTTTGAGTCACACAAAAAGTTGTGGGATTCGCTGGATGTGAGCTACTTCATGCGCCATGAAGCCGCTGATATCGCTTGGCATACACGCCATCTTTCGCGCCATGTCGGCGCTGACAAGCCTGTGGTTCGCGCACGCCAGTCACTGGCGGGCGAAGGCTTGCAGGTGCTGGTTTATGCGCCCGATCAGCCCGATCTTTTTGCCCGTATCTGCGGCTACTTCGACCGGGCCAACTTTTCCATTCTCGACGCCCGGGTCCACACCGCCAACAACGGCTATGCGCTAGACACTTTTCAGGTGGTCGCCCCAGCCATGCAAGAGCAATACCGTGAGCTCATGCACATGGTGGAAAACGATCTTACGCATGACCTCGTGCAAAGCGGCCCCCTGCCCATGCCGTCACAAAAAAGACTGTCTCGCCGGGTTAAGAGCTTTCCGTTTGCACCGCGCGTTTTGCTTCGCCCCGATGACAAAGCCCAGCACTGGCTGCTCTCCATCTCCGCCTCAGACCGCGCAGGTCTGCTCTACACCATTGCCCGCATACTGGCCCAGCACCATATCAGCGTGCAACTGGCCAAGATCAGCACCTTGGGCGAGCGCGTGGAAGACACCTTTTTGATCGAAGGCCCAGAGCTACAAAGCAACAACAGCCAGTTGCGCATAGAAACTGAGCTACTGGCAGCCTTGGCTCAGACCTCCTGAAATAGCGACTTCAGTTTCGAGAAATTCTGCCGATAAGCATTCACCACTACTACGGAAAGCTTATGCAGCTCGCCTCTAATGAAGTCGCGGCCCCGCCGCCCAGCACTACCACCCGCAGTGGCCTGTTTCATATGCCGCTGTTTCGCCCCGGTACCGAGGTAACCCAAAATGGCCAACGCGAAATTGTCAGCCATGTCATTTTGCGCAGACGAGAGCTGATGGTTTACTTGCAAGGCCATGAAGACCCTGTCAAACCAGACCGTTTGCATTTGGCGCCCTCGCTGTTCACCACCGAGCGCAGCCCTCAGCCTCTGACCTGGTTTTTATAACCCATCAAGCATCAAAAAAAGCCGCTGTTGCTTATGGCATCAGCGGCTTTTGCTATGGATTTTGAATTTAGTTCAATGCGGCTTGCACATCGCCATGACCTGACCCAGCTGCACAGGTGCTGCAGGCTGCCACTGCGCATTGAACTGCAGGCTCGCACTTTGAGGGAACAGCATAACCACGGTAGAGCCCAGCTGAAAACGGCCCATTTCCGCACCCTTGGCCAGCTCAACCGCCTCAGCTCCTTCGTAGTTCCAAGTCTTGATGTGTCCGGGGCGCGGTGGATTGATCAGCCCATGCCAGACAGTGGCCATGCTGCCCACAATCGTCGCCCCCACCAGCACCATTACAAAAGGGCCGTGTGCCGTATCGAACACACAAACCACGCGCTCATTGCGCGCAAACAGACCAGGTACGCCACGCGCCGTCACCGGATTGACCGAAAACAAATCGCCCGGCACATAGATCATGCTGCGCAGCTTGCCCGCGCATGGCATATGAATGCGGTGATAGTCACGCGGACTCAGATAGATGGTGGCAAAGCTGCCGTCATCAAACTGCCGCGCCAACGCTGTATCGCCGCCTACCAGTGCTGTTGCACTGTATTGGTGACCTTTGGCCTGAAAAATTTGCTCGCCTTCAATGGGGCCAAACTGGCTGATAGCGCCATCTACTGGGCATACCCAATCGGCCTGCTGCAATGGACGAGCGCCATCTTTCAACGCTCGCGTAAAGAAGGCATTGAATGTTTTGTAAGCAGCAGGATCGGGGTTCGCGGCCTCGGCCATATTGACCTTGTAGCGCTGAATAAAGCGACGAATGACTGCCGTCGTCAAGCCCCCTGCTTCAGCCTGGGCCAATTTTCCCATCAGAACGGTTAACGCCTGCTTGGGCAAGAAATATTGAGAAAGTACGGCAAGTCGATCAGACACAATGGTTTTTTGCTATCAAAGTTATAGAGAAGTGAAGAGGATTCTAGCGAAGACCACGCTAGCTGCCATGATCTTGAAAAACACCAGTGCAAGCCAGCCCCCATTGCCTTAGCGAAACTGACCGTAGGCCTAGTGAAAGCACTATGAAAAAATTGCAAAAAACCCGTCTTATCGATGCGACGCAGACTCATTTTTGAGCGCATTTGTTAGGCCAAAACGCTAAAATTCTGATGATTAGATGAATGCATTTGTACTGCATTGCTAATGGGATACCAGCCTTTGTTTGCACTGCGCAGTGCTGCGCAGCACCCTTGCCAAATCAAAGGCCTGAGTCATACAACACTCAGGCTTTTTACGTGGCGATGACGAACAAACGCCGCAACTGACATTTTTTGAGATTAAACAAATGGCCAAGGAAGAACTGATTGAAATGCAAGGCTCTGTGACGGAAGTCCTGCCTGACTCACGTTTTCGCGTCACGCTAGAAAACGGTCACCAACTGATTGCCTACACGGGCGGCAAAATGCGCAAGCACCACATCCGCATTCTGGCGGGCGATAACGTGTCGCTGGAAATGTCGCCCTACGACCTTACCAAGGGTCGCATCACCTTCCGCCACTTAGCCGGCCGTGGCCCAGGCCCTGCAACGCCCCGCCGCCCTAAGTAATTGACCTCTTCACTAAAAAATGGCGCAGCTTCTAAAAACAAGTCATTTTTTGTGCATATAATAGCGGCTTCGGAGCGTAGCGCAGCCTGGTAGCGCATCTGCTTTGGGAGCAGAGGGTCGCGAGTTCGAATCCCGCCGCTCCGACCAAATGATTCAAGGACTTAGCCTTTAAAAGGGCTAAGTCCTTTTGTCTTTTCTGGCTAGAATTAAATAGCATCGGCAATGTTGATGCGCAGCCAAAGACAGTTATTGCTAACCACAGCGCCCGCGCCTGATGGGGACATTTGAAGCAACTAAAAACTGACTCAAGCCCAGAGGCATTGCTTTGCCCGCTCCCTTCAGCCTCGTCGCTCCGTATCTGAGTAGCGCTTTCACTTCGAGGCACTATCTGCTTTTTCTGCGCCTGAAAAAGAAAAAGCCCCTAGCGTTATGCTAAGGGCTTTTTTACTGGGGCGAACAATGGGGCTCGAACCCACGACAACCGGAATCACAATCCGGGGCTCTACCAACTGAGCTATGTCCGCCGTAACTTGCGCTTTAAATCTGAAGATTTAAAGCATTATTTGGGGTGGCTGATGGGGCTCGAACCCACGACAACAGGAATCACAATCCTGGACTCTACCAACTGAGCTACAGCCACCGTAGAAGCATCTATTGTAATGCAGAAATCAGGCCAAAATAAATTCAAACCTGATTTATCCACCCAGTTACGGGCGCGGCACTTTAATCTGAACCTTGAAGTCTTTCTTCAACTGTTCATAGTAGGCCATGACCTCAGCCATGGAAGCCCACTGCGTAAACTGCGACTTCTGCTGCTCGATCACTTGGGCATCTTGGGCGGGACGTTCAGCAACGCGATTGATCTTGATGACGGCATAGCCCGCATTACCCAAGTCAACGCCTTCCCATGCAGGTAAAGCATTAGTCGGGGCGCGCAGCGCTGCATCCAAAACTTCGCGAGGTAAATCCATCGCTTGATCGCGACCCACCTCAACTGGAGCAGCAAGCTTAGCCGTTTCAGGTTTTGCCTTCCACTCGCTCATTTTTTCCTTGGCGTCTTGCTTGGCCATCTCTGCGGACTGATGCGCCACATAAAGCTGCTTGAGCTTGTCACCGACTTCTTCCATCGACTGAGTGTGCGCAGGAGAGTAGCTCAACACGCGACCAGCAACCAGCGTATTTGGCGCCAATTCCACCGCATCAGTATTGCGCTTATTTTCCAGCGAGTCCGCAGAGAACAACGCCTCTAAGAAACGCTTGCTTGCCAATGGGCCTTGCGCACCCTGAACTGGCTCACGCGTCACATTCTCAGCCTTGTGAATAGTCAGCTTGAATTTCTCTGCCACAGGCTTGAGGCTTTCAGACTGCTCATAAACACCGTTGGTAAACGCTTCTGCCGCTTCAGCAAACTTGCGCTGTGCCTGTTGTTGCTTAAGGTCGGCCTCCAGCTTAGGGCGCATTTCTTCAAACGATGGCACTTTGGGTTGCTTCACAGCGGTCAGCTCGATGATGTGAAAGCCAAAATCAGACTCAATCACGTCACTGATATCGCCTTCTTTCATCTTGAAAACAGCTTCTTCAAAAGGCTTGACCATCGCATCGCGACCGAAGTAGCCCAGATCACCACCATTGGCCGCTGAGCCAGGGTCTTGTGAATTGGCTTTTGCAACCTGCGCAAAGCTCTTTGGGTCTTTACGCACTTGGGCCAGCAACTCTTCAGCCTTGGCTTTGGATTTGGCACGCTCTGCAGCGGGCATATCCTTGCTGGCATTAATCAGGATGTGACTCGCACGACGCTCTTCAGTTCCGGCCAAACGCGCTGCGTTTTCCTTGTAGTAGGTTCGCAGATCATCTTCGCTGAGCACAATGCTTTGCTGCACAGCAGCCAGATCCAGCTGAAGGTATTCAACAGTTGCAGCTTCCGCCTGCTTAAACTGAGCAGTGTGCGCTTCATAGAACGCTTTAAGCTCAGCCTCAGTAGGCTGGACTTTGGCCGCAAAAGCAGCCGCATCAAAGCGGGCCACCTGAATTTCGCGGCGCTGATACAGCGCATTCATTGCCTGCTGCAACTGCACACCTGTCGCAAAACTACTCGACGATGCAGTACCCAACACTTGAGCGAGAGCTAGCTCTCGGCGCAGGTTTGCCTCAAAGCCTTCCGGAGTCATCCCTTGCGACCCAACCAAAGCCTTGTAGGCCTCAGCATCGAGAGAGCCGTCAGGCTTTTGCAGAGTTGCAATAGCAGGAATTTCACGCAGCGTACGCACCAATTGCGCATCTGACGTCGTCAAATGCATCTTATTAGCAGCAGCCGCTAAAACGCGGTCTCGCACCAGCTTCTCCAGCGTGTTATAGCGTGCCTCTGGAGTGTCAAGTAGTTTGGCATCCATGGTCGGATTCTGCGCACGCAGACGATCACTTTCAGCCCGGTGAGCGTTGTCCCAGTCTTGTTGGCTAATCTCATGCCCATCCACGCGAGCCACAGTCTGACTGGATTCGGTGAAGTAGCTCTGATCGACCCCAACAAAAATGAAAGAGGGAATAATCAGCAAGAACAACAAGATCATGATGAACTTGGAATGCTTGCGGATGGATTCAAACATGGTCAATCTTTCTGCGGAGGCAAAAATAAAGGCGAACTTTCGTTCGCCTCATTAACAATGGTGAAAGCCGTGGGACCCGAATACGCCACTGACCGGGCCTCTACAGGGCAATGATGCACTACAGAACTGCCATCCAACCTCCACCAACAGGGTTAGGCTAATCACACCCATTCTACCTGCGCACTTTTCAATTGCTGCAGTTGCGCAAGCGCATCTTGCGCAAAATACACTCAGCCAGCGTTGAAAACGCACGAATCTAAAACTAAAACGCAAAAAAGGCCTAGATTTCTCTAAGCCTTTTTTGCGTTTTAGTGGTGGGTCCTGACGGTCTCGAACCGCCGACCTACTCCGTGTAAAGGAGCCGCTCTACCAACTGAGCTAAGGACCCACTGAAACTTTTTGTCAGTTCAGAGCATCTTTCAATGCTTTGCCCGGACGGAATTTTGGCACTTTGGCCGCTTTGATCTTGATCGACTCACCCGTACGTGGATTGCGACCTGTACGTGCTGCTCGTTTGCCAACTGCAAATGTTCCAAAACCAACAAGCGATACTGTACCACCTTTTTTCAGTGTTTTCTTCACTGCGTCGATCGTAGAGTCCAATGCACGCGCTGCGGCTGCCTTGGAAATATCGGCGTTGTTAGCGATGTGCTCAATTAGTTCGGTTTTATTCACAAGATGCCTCTCGAGAAATCAGTAAATGGAATGTTTCTATTAAAGCAAACTTTGCAAAAAAAGAAACCAGTCGCGACGAATCTAAATTTTAGTGCTTTATTTTTTGAGTATTTTAGCACTCATTTTTAGCTAAAGCTTTCAACTTTTCATCTCATTTCGCGCTGCGCATTCCAGCGACAGGTTCATATTCTATGCGGCTTTTGAGCCGTTTCAGGCAAGCAACGCAGTTTTTTAACAATGGAGCTGTGTCGGCTTCACCAATTGACAAAATTTCGTAAAAACGACAGCCCAAAATCTACGCACTAGACCGTAAAAAAAGCGCTTGAAAACAAGCGCTTTAATAACTTTTTAGAAAAACTCAGAGCCTTGCTCGGATTTCTGGAAGTGCTTTTTTCAGGTAATAGGCCATGGACCAAACCGTAAGCACAGCGGCAATCCAAATGAGCCAATGTCCCCATACGCCCGTATCCAACACACCAAAGGCTACGCCGTCGTAAAGCAGAAAAGGAATCGCAACCATCTGCGCCGTTGTCTTGAGCTTGCCTATCATGTGGACAGCGACGCTCTTGCTGGCACCCAATTGAGCCATCCATTCACGCAACGCAGAAATGGCAATTTCTCGGCCAATGATGATGAGCGCAACAAACACGTCAGCGCGCTGCAGATGAACCAGCACCAACAGTGCTGCACAGACCAAAAACTTATCCGCAACCGGATCAAGAAATGCGCCAAAAGCCGAAGTCTGATTGAGTTTGCGCGCTAGATAGCCATCAAACCAGTCGGTGGCAGCGAACACGACAAACATGATGGTCGCAATAAGATTGCGGGTGGATGCGTCTAGTGGCGCGTAAAACACCCCGACGATGAGCGGAATCGCCACTATCCGCGTGCAGGTCAGCAAGGTGGGGATGGTCAAGAACATAAGCGCATTGTGTCATGCACTGAGACACCTAGTTTCATATTCCTTGCCGCGCACGTCTATCACTTAGTGCAGCGCACGGTAAATCTCTTCGGCCAAGGTAGCGGATATACCTTCAACCGTCATGAGATCTTCTACGCTAGCATCGCCCACGCCACGCACACCGCCAAAGCGCTGCAATAAACGCGCACGCTTTTTTGGACCAACCCCCGGAATTTCTTCCAGGCTACTGGAGCCTGTGCGCACCTTGGCACGTGCAGCGCGCATGCCGGTGATCGCAAAACGGTGCGCCTCATCTCGTATTTGCGCCACCAGCATCAACGCTGCCGAATCGTGACCCAGATAGACCTTTTCACGCCCATCAGCAAACACCAACTCTTCCAAGCCGACCTTGCGGCCCTCGCCTTTTTCCACACCCACGATGCGCGATAGATCGAGACCCAGCTCAGTAAACACTTCGCGCGCCATGCTGACTTGGCCCTTGCCGCCATCCACCAGCACCAGATCAGGCAGATGTGGCTGCTTGCCCGTGAGTTCTGCCCCGCCCGCTTCACGCTGCGCATCAGCAACAGGCTTGTAGCGGCGCGTCAACACCTGGCGCATGGCGGCATAGTCATCGCCACCCGAAATGCCTTCAATGTTGAAGCGGCGGTAATCACTGCTTTGCATTTTGTGGTGATGGAACACTACGCAAGATGCCTTGGTACTCTCGCCACTGGTGTGCGAGATGTCAAAGCATTCAATCGTCAGCGCATCCAAATTCTCAACCGGCAGATCCAGGGCCTCGACCAGCGCCCTCGTGCGCGCTTGTTGCGAGCCTTCTTCGGCTAACAAGCGTGCCAGTTGGATATCCGCATTTTTTTGGGCCATCTCCAACCAAATGCGGCGCTGCTCACGCGGCTGCTGAACTACAAAGATGCGTACACCCGTCTGCTCGGTCAACAAAGCAATGAGCTTTTTTTCTACCGAATGGCTCACTACAAGGGTAGGCGGCACCGTGACTCCCACATAGTGCTGGGCGATAAAGGCTTCCAGCACCAGCTCTTCTATAGGGCGATCTTGCGCAGCGACATCGACTTCTTCCTCGCTGAAATAAACCGAAGCAGCATCGCCCAAGTTGGCGGGGAAATATGGCCTATCGCCCAGATGCCGCCCTCCACGGACCATAGCCAAATTAACGCAGGCACGACCGCCCTGCACCTTCACGACAAGTATGTCCACATCCTTATCGTCTGCCGTTTCAATCGACTGCTGGTGCAGCACACGGGACAAGGCCGTTATTTGATTGCGTACCTCGGCAGCCTGCTCAAACTCCAGCTGATCGGAGTGAGCCATCATGCGCGCTTCCAATTGCTCAAGCAGCTCGCTGGTTTCACCGCGAAGCATGGCCTCGGCGTTGCGCACATCCAGCGCATAGGCTTCAGGCGATATCAAATCCACGCAGGGGCCGCTGCAGCGCTTGATTTGATACAGCAGGCACGGCCGCGTGCGGTTGCCATAAACCGTGTCTTCACAGGTGCGCAGTCTGAACACCTTTTGCAGCAATTGAATTGTTTCTTTGACCGCCCAAGCACTTGGATAGGGGCCAAAGTATCGGTGCTTTTTATCGACAGCGCCGCGGTAATAAGCCATGCGCGGAAACTCTTGAAACCCGGGCTCACCGCTCTTGCCATCTCGGTGTGCCACGCCACTAAGTTTGAGATAGGGGTAGCTTTTATCATCCCTAAACAAGATGTTGTACTTGGGGTACAGCGTCTTGATCAGGTTGTTCTCCAGCAACAGTGCTTCTGCTTCTGAGCGCACCACCGTCGTCTCCATGCGTACGACCTTGCTGACCATGTGCCCTATGCGCGTTCCGCCATGATCTTTCTGAAAGTAGCTAGAGACTCGGCGCTTGAGGTTGATGGCTTTGCCCACATAGAGCAAAACGCCTGCAGCATCAAAATAGCGATAGACACCGGGAAGAGATGGCAGCGCGGCGACCTGGGCCAAAAGTTCAGGAGAGTGCGTGGAAGACATAGCCGATATTGTCTGCGCATGTCAGACCTCGCAACAGCAAGAGTCACCCAGCGAGTGATAATCACCGCCTCGTGAAGTGGCTGCGCGCCAGCCTACAACACCTCGCAGGACTCAACGACCAACACGGGCTCCTGCGCCAATCCAAGAGAACTCACAACCACTGAAGTCATGCTGGATTTTTTACCGCTACCAAAACATCAACCAAGCCCCCTACGCCTTGTACGCCCTGCACTAATTTGGGATATTTTCTGTCAGATCATTGATAACTTTGGCGATGTTGGCGTGTGCTGGCGCACCGCGGCAGAACTGGTGGCGCGCGGCCAGCAGGTAAGACTATGGATGGACGAGGCCAGCGCCTTGCAGTGGATGGCACCGCAACCCTGGCCACAAGCTTTAAGCGTGCACACATGGCCCGCACAAGCCACAGACATACCTGCATCTATTGGCGACGTGGTTGTTGAAGCCTTTGGCTGTGAGATTCCCGCGCCTTTCGTTTCAGCCATTGCACGCAAGGCAGAGCAAGGCCATCCGCCGGCATGGATCAACCTCGAATATCTGTCTGCTGAAGACTATGTAGAGCGCTGCCACCGCCTGCCATCGCGCATCATGTCCGGCCCGGCGGCGGGCCTGACCCGCTGGTTTTTTTACCCCGGTTTCACAAGTGCCACAGGCTCATTGGTGCGAGAGCAAAACTTAAGCCAACGCCAGAATCATTTTGCATGCGAACGCCAACAATGGCGGACTGCGCAAGGGGTCCAAGCGAACGAATTCGCTGTCTCGCTGTTTTGCTATGAGCCAATAGCCTTGCCGCAATTGCTTGAGCAACTACCCAGCCTCAACGCCAGACTACTGGTCACCCCTGGTCGGGCTACTGCAGCTATTCAGGCGCTGCCAGCTGCACAGCAATTGAACATTCAATATCTGCAGCCATGCCCACAGCCTCAGTTTGATGAAATGCTCTGGGCCGGCGATCTGAATCTGGTGCGCGGTGAGGACTCTCTGGTTCGCGCCATCTGGGCGGGTCAACCTTTTGCTTGGCATATCTACCCACAACACGACAATGCCCACCACGACAAGCTCAATGCCTTTTTGGACTGGCTGGGTGCGCCCACAAGCCTCAGGCGTTTTCATCACGCTTGGAACGGCATGACCGCACCGCAAACATTGCCTTTGCTGAACCCTGAAATATTGACAGAATGGGCCTTGTGCGTACGGGCTGCACGAGAAAAATTAGCGATTCAGGCCGACTTGATTGAGCAGCTTCAAGCTTTTGTTGCCGAAAAAAGCTAAAATCCACGTTTTGCTTCTCTGAGGGCAGAGCGTACCCGGCCCGCCGAGCGATCTTGCTTTTCAGGGTCGCGCCCCGCCGCGGTACATGCGGCAGGCCCCGCCGCCGCACTATTGATGCGTTGCTAATTCACTTCAGCAACCATTGCGAACAGCTTGCCTGCCGTGTAGAGCGGCTCCAACCTTTCAAACGCAAGCAAGCCATGAAAATCGCTCAAGAAATCCGCGCAGGCAATGTGATCATGTTCGGCAAAGACCCCATGATCGTTCTGAAGACCGAATACGCTCGTGGCGGCCGTGGCGCTGCTACCGTGCGCATGAAGCTCAAGAGCCTGATCGGCAACTTCGGCACTGAAAACGTGTTCAAGGCCGACGACAAGATCGACAACGTGATTCTGGACAAGAAGGAGTGCACTTACTCTTACTTCGCAGATCCAATGTACGTGTGGATGGACGAAGAGTTCAACCAGTACGAAGTCGAAGCCGAAAACATGGCTGACGCACTGAACTACCTGGAAGACGGCATGACTGCCGAAGTGGTGTTCTATGACGGCAAGGCAATTTCTTGCGAGCTGCCCACCACCATCGTGCGCGAAATCACTTGGACTGAGCCTGCTGTTAAGGGTGATACATCCGGCAAGGTGCTGAAGCCCGCAAAGATTGCGACTGGCTTTGAAATCGCCGTGCCTTTGTTCGTGGCTCAAGAAGACAAGATCGAAATCGACACCCGCGTTGGCGAATACCGCAAGCGCGTGTAATGCAGCCGCAACTCTTGCAGTTGCTTGACTCAACAAAAAAGGCTTCCTACACGGAAGCCTTTTTTATTAGTGCTGAAGTTATTCAGCACAATGAGCCCTCACAAAATACTGTAAGTCTATGCAAGACTGGCAGCATCACCACCCACTTCACCGGCAAATGACGCACTCCCTGCCCTGGCTGCAGCCTGAACAAGAATTTCCACCTATTGATCAAACTTGGGGAGAGCGGGACCCCATTCCCGGCCTGCTGGCTGCGGGTAGCACACTAGATGCCGCACATCTTCGCGCAGCCTATAGCCAAGGCATTTTTCCATGGTTCAGCGATGGGCAGCCAGTGCTCTGGTGGTCTCCCAATCCGCGCATGACTTTGCGCCCTGAAGAGTTCCGGCTCCGTCGCAGTTTGCGCAGGGCATTGCAAAAATTCCGCGATACCCCTGGCTGCGAAATTCGCATCGACAGCGCCTTCTCAACCGTGATGCAGCACTGCGCTCAAGCCCCGCGCGATGGGCAAAACGGCACCTGGATTGTTCAAAGCATCATCGATGCCTATACCGAACTTCACCACCAAGGCGCAGCACACAGCGTAGAGACTTGGGTTGATGGCAAATTGGTGGGCGGCCTGTACTGCGTGGCACTGGGCAAGGCAGTGTTTGGCGAATCTATGTTTGCACTGCAAACCGATGCCTCAAAAATTGCCCTGTCTGCGCTGGTTGCGCTGTGCCGTGCCCATCAGGTTCCTCAAATTGACTGCCAGCAAGCCACTGCGCACCTGTCATTTATGGGCGGACAAGAAATTCCGAGAGAGCAATTTATTCAAACCGTCAAAACACAAGCTCAGTTGCCCGATATGCATTGGCAATTTGCACCTCTATACTGGAGTAAATTGCTAAGCGCCCCTGAAATTTGACGCAACGCTTCTGTAGCACCGGCCTGATCATGACGCACCCGAACGACCTACCGCTACATGCCCTGCAGTTCTATGCCACGGCAGCCTACCCCTGCAGTTACCTGCCAGGGAGAATGGCACGCTCTCAGGTCGCAACGCCCAGCCATCAAATACAGAATGCAGTTTATTCAGAGTTGGTCACCATGGGGTTTCGCCGCAGCGGCATGTTCACGTACCGACCTTATTGCGACGGCTGTCAAGCCTGCATTCCGCTGCGCATCCTGAGCAGCGAATTTCATCCTAATCGCAGCCAGCGACGCTCGGCCAAGCAACACGGCCAACTGATTATCTCGATACAGCGACTGCATTACTCGGATGAGCACTACCAGCTGTACCTGCGCTACCAGCAACACCGCCACAGCGGCGGCGGCATGGACAACGATAGCGTGGACCAGTACACCCAGTTTTTGCTACAAAGCCGCGTCAATTCACGACTGGTGGAATTTAGAGAGCCAACGGAGACAGGCGAGCGCGGCACGCTCAAGATGGTCTCGATTTTGGATGTACTGGAAGACGGCCTATCTGCCGTCTACACCTTCTACGACCCAGAAGATCAAGCCAGCTACGGCACCTTCAATGTGCTTTGGCAAATCAAGCAGGCACAAGCTATGAACTTGCCTTACGTCTACCTCGGATACTGGATCTCGGACAGCCAAAAGATGCGCTACAAAGCCAGCTTTCTTCCGTATGAAGTCCGTGAAGCTGAACAATGGCAACGCGTTGATCGGTAAAGCGTTGTGCGCTCGCACATTGAATAGCTGCGCAGCCAAAAAGACGGGCAGATGACATGCCTGCGCGGCGCTTGCCCCGCTAGAATGCCCTGATCCCGCAAAGCACCTCCAACGAATGAAAAAAGACGACCTAGCAGTCTCCGCAAAGCCCAGCGTCCAGGTTCTGGAGCGCATGTTCACGTTGATCGACGTGCTGGCATCGCGTGAGGAAGCGGTTTCTTTGAAGGAGATCAGCGAACGCACGGGCCTGCATCCCTCCACAACGCACCGCATCCTCAACGACCTCGCCATCGGCCGCTTTGTGGATAGACCCGAGTCAGGCAGTTACCGCTTAGGCATGCGTTTTCTGGAGCTTGGCAACTTAGTTAAAGCTCGCCTGAATGTGCGCGAAGTCGCGCTGACGCCGATGCGCCAGCTCCACAAGCAAATTCAGCAGCCTATCAGCCTCTCCGTGCGCCAAGGTGATGAAATCGTTTACGTGGAACGTGCATACAGTGAGCGTTCCGGCATGCAGGTGGTGCGTGCGATTGGTGGCCATGCTCCGCTGCACCTAACCTCCAACGGCAAGCTATTTTTAGCGGCTGACGACTCCCAGCAAGTCCGCGCCTATGCCACCCGCACGGGACTTCCCGGCAAGACCCACTTCAGCCTGACCCAAATTGGTCAACTAGAGCATGAACTGGCCAAAGTTCGCCAATACGGCATTGCACGCGATAACGAAGAGTTAGAACTGGGAGTGCGCTGCATGGCCGCAGGCATTTACGATGACCAAGGCAAACTCATTGCAGGTCTATCCATCTCGGCGCCCGCAGACCGCCTTGATGAAAGCTGGGCCCCACGCCTTCAGGCCACAGTGCAAGAAATTTCCTTAGCCCTTGGCTGCGCCGTTGCACGTATCACAAACACACAGACAACTCCGCACTCGTACAGCCGCAGCCATCCAGAAGACTGACTCAATTCGCTATGAATTGCTGAGCATCAGGTGCAACAACTACAGCGGATAGAGCTTAATTTCACCGGATCAGGGCATAAAAAAACGCTACTTGAAGTAGCGTTTTTTTATGTGCCTCTTAGAGCCAATACCTAACCGAAAGATTAGCCACGAATACGCTGAGCTACAACGCTGCTTGCACTGGGCATGCCTTCAACCCAATGACGCACTCGCTCAGCATCAGCTAGGCGGCTAAACTTACCTGCAGAATCCAGGAACACCATGATCAGCTTGCGACCGGAAACTTGGGCCTGCATCACCAAGCAGCGACCAGCCTCGGAGATATAGCCCGTCTTTTGCAAACCAATATCCCAGTTGTCGCTTTTGACTAAACGGTTGGTATTGTTGAACTGCAAAGTGCGGCGTCCCACAGCCACTTCATAGCCATGAGATGTCGAGTATTCGCGCATCATTGGATCTTCGTGTGCAACAGCTACCAAACGAGCCAAGTCACGTGCGCTGGACTGATTGCTACTGGACAGGCCCGTAGGCTCTACATAACGCGTGTCTTTCATGCCCAGCTGCATGGCCTTCGCGTTCATTTGCTGCACAAACTGCCCCAGGCCACCCGGATAAGTGCGACCCAGTGCATGGGCAGCACGGTTTTCACTAGACATCAGCGCAAGATGCATCATCTCAGAGCGCGTCAAGGTCGTCCCCACCCGCAAACGCGAGCTACTGTGCTTTTCGGTATCCACATCATCTTGAGTGATGGTGATCATCTCATCCATAGGCAAACGAGCCTGCGAGACCAGCAAGCCCGTCATGATCTTAGTGAGTGAAGCAATGGGCAAAACCGCCTGATCGTTCTTGCTAAGCAACACTTCATGCGTATCTTGATCGATCACATAGGCCACGCTGCTTTGCAGATCCAGCGGATCCGTCACCGAGTGCAGACCTGCCATCTGCCCATAAGACCTGCGGGCAGGTTCCACAGATACCGCAACTGCAGCAGCAGCGACTGCCGCGCCGCCAGCCCCAGCCTTGGCTAAGCGCTTCCTGCCAGAAGTTCTGGACTTATCAGCCTTAGCCACCACTTCAGACTTGGCGCCTTTTTTGCTGACCGCCTTGGCTACTTTGGCACCCTTGGCTTTTTTAGGCTCCGCAGCCACGCGGGCTTTAGAAGAGGCAACTTTAGCAGCGGGCGCTTTAGCTCCTTTTTTAGAGGACGCAGCGGCAGTGGCAACGGGCTTTTTAACGTCTTTTTTAGTTGTCGCTTGTGCAACGGGCACAGCTAACGCACAGCTCAACAGAGCTAAAGACAACACCTGAGGTAGTTTTGCAAGGCGAAATGAACGCAGCATTGGCATGCGATACTCCAGACAACAAGGTGTAAGGACTTAATTCAATCAAAAAAGTTGTGCAGCGACAAGCACTTGCACAACTTACTCGATAATCTAAGTGAAATTATAAATCTAGCAATCAATCTTGTGCTGCTACAACTTGATGATTGCTATGTATTTAATTCAAACAACTCAGACAAGCCTTGGCAAAACAAACGTTGCTTCAAAATCTGGAGCGCTGAACCGTTCACGCTTTCAGCTGCTACTGACGACTGAGCAGCCTCGAAAGCAGGCTTATTCGCTGGTGCGAAATCAATATCGCTTTTGACCGATAAATTCATGCCCAGCAAAAAGCCGGTGCGTTTTTGGCGACACCGGCTTACAAGCTTTTAGGCAGTTGCCACTTCTTCAGCAGCCGACGGGACACGTTGTACGCCCGAAATAATGGCCCGAAGCGAGGCCGACACGATATTGGCATCTACGCCAACCCCGTAGCAAACTTGACCATCATCTACGCGCAGTTCAACGTAAGCAATGGCCTTGGCATTAGCGCCTTCACCAATCGCGTGTTCAGAGTAGTTCAACACGCGCACATTGCGGCCCACTGCAGCCGAAAGGGCTTGTACAAAGGCATCAATCGGGCCTGTTCCTTGGCTTTCCAAGACATGCTTTCTGCCAGCCACTTCAACCTCTGCAGTCATGCTGACCACGCCATCGGCTTCACTCAAACGGTACTGAGGAGCCTTCACCGTGTTGACGCCATATTCACGTTGGAACAGCTCCCACAGCGCTGCTGCAGACAATTCCTTACCGCT
The DNA here is from genome assembly GCF_019355935.1 of Comamonas sp. Y33R10-2. Taxonomy (NCBI): domain Bacteria; kingdom Pseudomonadati; phylum Pseudomonadota; class Betaproteobacteria; order Burkholderiales; family Comamonadaceae; genus Comamonas; species Comamonas sp. Y33R10-2. The sequence continues at coordinate 985,533 of NZ_CP079925.1, read as the reverse complement.
GATATCCATCTCGCGCTGCACCACTTGGCTAAATTCAATCTGCAAGCGACGGGGCAATTGCAAGCCGTATTCGCTTTCCAGCAAATAGGCAATGCCGCCCTTACCTGACTGGCTGTTCACGCGAATCACAGCCTCGTAACTACGGCCCAAATCTTTGGGGTCGATTGGCAGGTATGGCATATCCCAGATATCGCCTTCCTTGCGATCAGCAAATGCCTTTTTGATGGCATCTTGGTGTGAACCAGAGAAAGAGGTGTAAACCAGCTCCCCCACATAAGGGTGACGCGGATGCACCGGCAGCTGGTTGCAATGCTCAACCGTTGCACGGATATCGTCGATATTGGAAAAATCCAGACCGGGATTCACACCCTGGATATACATATTGAGGGCGACGTTGACCACATCCAAGTTACCGGTGCGCTCGCCATTGCCAAACAAACAGCCTTCCAAACGGTCCGCGCCTGCCATCAAAGACAATTCGGCAGCCGCCGTGCCTGTGCCGCGGTCATTGTGAGGGTGAACCGAGATCACCACGCTATCACGGCGTTTGATGTTGCGACCCGTCCACTCCACCATGTCGGCAAAGATATTGGGGGTGGAATGCTCAACGGTGGTGGGCAAATTGATGATGCACTTGTTCTCTGGCGTGGGCTGCCATACATCCGTCACTGCATCGATTACGCGCTTGGAGAACTCCAACTCAGTATCCGAATACATTTCGGGCGAGTACTGGAAGGTCCACTTCGTCGAAGGGTTCTCCGCAGCAATGTCCTTGAACATCTGAGCGTTGGTTACAGCCAACTCCACAATTTCGTCTTCGCTCATGTTCAGCACCACACGACGCATCACAGGCGCTGTTGCGTTGTAGAGGTGAACAATCGCACGAGGCGCACCTTGCAAAGACTCAAAAGTACGGCGAATCAGGTGCTCACGCGCCTGTGTCAAAACCTGCACCGTCACATCATCGGGGATACGATTTTCCTCGATCAGCTTGCGCATGAAGTCAAACTCGACTTGCGAGGCAGACGGGAAACCCACTTCAATTTCCTTGAAGCCAATCTTCACCAGTTGCTCAAACATCTGCACCTTGCGATCGATGTCCATGGGCTCGATCAAGGCCTGATTGCCATCACGCAAATCCACGCTGCACCAGACTGGGGGCTTGGTGATAACGACATTGGGCCATGTACGGTCCGTCAAGCGCACGGGAGCGAAGGCACGATATTTGGTAGAAGGGTTTTGCAACATGGTGAGTCTCTTTAGTCGAAATCAGAAAAATTTGAACCTAGCTTCAGCGGCGCCCAAAACAAAAACGGCCCGTCGCTTAAGCTACGGGCCGTGAAGTAGGGTTGTTTGTACGCGCGCGCTACTTCCTATGCCCGGTGGACATTAGTAGTAGAGCTAGCGACAGGTTTTGCATGCGAATGACTTTAACACATGAAAAGTTGAGAGCGCCAGCACTTTTTATGAGGCGAGATTAATCGTCGTGCAAGCCGCGCTCGTCAGGCTCGTCTTTAGAGGTGGAGACAATGCTCACATGCTCCCCCTTGGCGCGGCGCCAAACATAAATCACATAGCCAGAGATGGAGTAGCCCACAAACACCAAAAACAGCATGGTGGCTGGCTCAATACTCACGACAGCCATCAACAAAGCGACCACCACCAGCGAAACAAACGGCATGCTCTTAGCGCCGCCAATGTCCTTGAAGCTGTAATAAGGAATATTGGTGACCATCGTCAGGCCAGCAAACAGCGTGATGGCAAACATGATCCAAGCCAAGTCAGCGCGATCTGTGGGGTAGCCACCAAACCAGGACATCACATCACCAAAGATCGGAACATCGCGGTGCGACACCATCAAAGCGCTGGTCAGCCAGATAAAGCCTGCTACCAAGGCTGCAGCTGCTGGCGAAGGCATACCCTGAAAGTAACGCTTATCAACCACGGTCGTGTTGACGTTAAAACGTGCCAAACGCAGTGCGGCGCAGGCGCAGTACACAAAGGCCGCCAACCAACCCCAGCGGCCCAGTGGGCGCAGCGCCCATTCATAGGCGATCAGCGCGGGAGCAGCACCAAAAGAAACCATGTCGGAGAGCGAATCCATTTGCTCACCAAATGCGCTTTGGGTGTTCGTCATACGGGCCACACGACCGTCTAGGCTGTCGAGCACCATGGCGCAGAAAACACCCAAAGCGGCCAGTTCGAACTTATTGTTCATGGCCATCACGATGGAGTAGAACCCCCCAAACAGTGCCGCTAGCGTGAACAGATTGGGCAGCACATAAATGCCTTTGCGCATCTTGCGCTGAGTACCCGTTACTTCGGCAGATTCATTGCTGTTTTGCATTAAACAGACCTCCAGTGCTTGCATGTCATGCGCATGCAGCTATTAAAACCATAGTATTTCAAGCAAAGCCATCACAGCAACGCCCTACCCCCAGTGTACCCGCGGGCGCACGCAGTGCCAGCAATGAAAAAGGCCACCTAAGCGGTGGCCTCTTGCTGACTCAAAGTCACTCAGCTTTCGCCGAATGACTTGGCGTGCATTAGTTGCGGGTTTGATCAACCAGCTTGTTCTTGGAGATCCAAGGCATCATGGCGCGCAGTTGGCCGCCCACTTGCTCGATGGCGTGGTCAGCATTCTGGCGACGACGTGCAGTCATCGATGGGTAGTTCAGGCGACCTTCGCTGATGAACATCTTGGCGTATTCACCGCTTTGGATGCGCTTCAAGGCGTTGCGCATGGCTTCGCGCGACTTGTCGTTGATGACTTCGGTGCCAGTCACATACTCACCATACTCGGCGTTGTTCGAGATGGAGTAGTTCATGTTGGCGATACCGCCTTCATACATCAGGTCAACGATCAGCTTGAGCTCGTGCAGGCACTCGAAGTAAGCCATTTCAGGAGCGTAGCCAGCTTCGGTCAGGGTCTCGAAGCCCATCTTCACCAGCTCAACCGCACCGCCGCACAGAACGGCTTGCTCACCGAACAGATCGGTCTCGGTTTCTTCCTTGAAGTTGGTTTCGATGATGCCGCCCTTGCCGCCGCCATTGGCAGAAGCGTAAGACAGAGCGATATCACGGGCCTTACCGGAAACGTCTTGGTACACAGCGATCAGCGAAGGAACGCCGCCGCCCTTGAGGTACTCGGAGCGCACGGTGTGGCCGGGGCCCTTAGGAGCCACCATGATCACGTCCACGTCGGCGCGGGGCACGACTTGGTTGTAATGCACGTTGAAGCCGTGAGCAAAAGCCAGCACAGCGCCAGCCTTGATATTGGGGGCAACGTTGTTGTTGTAAACATCAGGGATGTTTTCGTCAGGCAACAGCATCATGACCACATCAGCGGCCTTCACTGCATCATTGACTTCCATCACGTTCAGGCCAGCCTTGCCAACCTTGTCCCAAGATGCGCCACCCTTGCGCAGACCGACCACGACCTTCACGCCGGATTCGTTCAGATTTTGTGCATGTGCGTGGCCTTGGCTGCCGTAACCAATGATGGCTACAGTCTTGCCCTTGATCAGGCTCAGGTCACAGTCTTTGTCGTAGAAAACTTTCATGTTGGCTCCAGGGTCTCTTATCTTGAGGGGTTTAAAAGGTTTGAAAGATTCGGAAAGGGTCAATTAGACACGCAGAATGCGCTCGCCACGGCCAATACCTGAGGCACCTGTGCGCACTGTCTCCAAAATGGCAGTGCGATCAATGGCTTGCAGGAAGGCGTCGTTCTTGGACTGGTCACCGGTCAGCTCAACGGTGTAGCTTTTTTCGGTCACATCGATGATGCGGCCGCGAAAGATATCGGCCATGCGCTTCATCTCTTCGCGCTCCTTGCCAACAGCTCGCACCTTGACCATCATCAGCTCGCGCTCGGTGTAAGAACCTTCTGTGAGGTCAACCACCTTGACCACTTCAATCAGGCGATTCAGATGCTTTGTGATTTGCTCAATCACATCATCCGAGCCGGTGGTCAAAATGGTCATGCGCGACAGCGACGGGTCTTCCGTCGGCGCCACCGTCAGGGATTCGATGTTGTAGCCACGGGCCGAAAACAGGCCCACAACGCGCGAAAGTGCTCCGGGCTCGTTTTCGAGCAGGACGGCAATAATGTGCTTCATATCCAGATTCCTCTTTTCGTCGCCCTCCCCTGACACCGGTAAGTGCCAGGCTCGGCGAGCAATAGATTCGTCAAAAAACGCTATTTAAAATATAGCTACCAGTCATTGATTTTTAATGGCTTGAGGTCGATTTCATTCAAAAATCGACTCAGACATCACAAATCGTCAGCGCCCAGCAGCATTTCCGTGATACCGCGACCGGCTTGCACCATGGGGAACACGTTCTCGGTAGGATCGGTACGGAAGTCAAGGAAAACAGTCTTGCTCTCTTCGCGCACGATGCGGCGGGCTTCGCGCAGCGCGCCTTCCACGTCTTCAGGCTTTTCCACCAGAATGCCGCGGTGGCCATAAGCCTCAGCCAGCTTCACGAAGTCAGGCAGAGAGTCCATGTAGCTGCTGGAGTAGCGGCCCGAGTACTCAATTTCTTGCCACTGCCGCACCATGCCCAGGAAGCGGTTGTTCAGCGCGCAGATCACCACAGGCGTGTTGTATTGCTTGCAGGTGGCCAGCTCTTGAATGTTCATCTGAATCGAGCCTTCGCCCGTGATGCAGAACACTTCAGCATCAGGCTTAGCCAGCTTGATACCCATGGCATAAGGCAGACCCACACCCATGGTGCCCAGACCGCCAGAGTTAATCCAGCGGCGCGGCTCGTCAAAACGGTAGTACTGCGCGGCCCACATCTGGTGCTGACCCACGTCAGATGTCACGTAAGCGTCGGCATCTTTCGTCATCTTCCACAGCGTATCCACCACGTACTGGGGCTTGATCACGTCGGTGTTCGACATGTCATAGGCCAAGCAATCGCGGCTGCGCCAGCCTTCAATGGTGCTCCACCACTGGCTCAGAGCACCTTCATCAGCACGCTGAGTGGATTCGCGCAGCATGGCGATCAGCTCAACCAGCACATCCTTGACATCACCCACAATAGGCACATCCACCTTCACGCGCTTGGAGATAGAGGATGGATCCACGTCGATGTGAATGATCTTGCGCTCTACCGACATAAAGTGCTTGGGGTTACCAATCACGCGGTCGTCAAAGCGAGCGCCCACGGCCAGCAGCACATCGCTGTTTTGCATGGCGTTATTGGCTTCAATCGTGCCGTGCATGCCCAGCATGCCGAGGAACTTCTTGTCGCTGGCAGGATAGGCTCCCAAGCCCATCAAAGTGCTGGTCACCGGGTAGCCCAGCATCTCCACCAAAGTGCGCAGCTCGTTGGTTGCATTGCCCAGCAACACACCGCCGCCTGTATAGATGTAGGGACGCTTGGCCGCCAGCAGCAATTGCAGTGCCTTGCGAATCTGGCCTGCATGACCCTTTTTGACAGGGTTATACGAGCGCATTTCCAGCTTTTCTGGATAGCCGGCGTACAGCGCCTTCTTAAAGGACACGTCTTTAGGAATATCCACCACCACAGGGCCTGGGCGGCCGGTGCGGGCAATGTGGAAAGCCTTCTTCATGGTCTCGGCCAGATCGCGTACGTCTTTCACCAAGAAGTTGTGTTTGACGATGGGACGCGTAATGCCCACGGTGTCGCACTCTTGGAAAGCATCGGTACCGATTTGATTGGTCGAAGTCTGGCCAGCAATCACGACCAAAGGGATGGAGTCTGTATAAGCCGTAGCAATACCAGTAACCGCATTGGTCAGGCCGGGGCCGGATGTCACCAGCGCCACGCCTACTTCACCGGTTGCACGGGCAAAGCCATCGGCCGCATGCACAGCCGCCTGCTCATGGCGCACCAGCACATGCTGAATCGTCTCTTGCTTGTACAGAGCGTCGTAAATGTAGAGAACTGCCCCGCCTGGGTAACCCCACAGGTGCTTGACACCTTCAGCCTGAAGAGACTTGATGAGGATTTCGGAGCCCATTAACTCTTGGGCGCCCTTGGAGGACGAAGCGGCTGCCGCGGAGGCCAGCTCAGCTTTGGAAATTTCCATGATTAACCTTTGTGAATTTCTCTAACGAAAAACCTTCGGTGCCCTTAGCCTGAAGCCCTTGTGGGGCCGGTTTAGGACTTAAGACCACAAGCCATGAGCGTTTGTGTATACGCCGAACCGTGATCCGTTTGCTTCTATAAGTTGAAAACATTATCGCACTGCAACAAGACCTTCAAATCCACTACACATAAAAACATCAGTGGATGCGATAATCGCCAACTTTCCCACGGGCACTCCCCCGATTTTTTCCAGGGCTACTCTCTCTTGGCTACAGAACAAGAACTGTCTGCATTCCTCAAAGGCGTAGAAAAGCGCGCATTCAAGCGCAGCTTTTTTCACGTCCGCGATGAAGATGCGGCCTTGGATATCGTGCAAGACAGCATGCTCAAACTGTCTCAGCACTATGGGGATAAGCCTATCAACGAGCTACCCATGCTGTTCCAGCGCATTCTCTCGAACAGCACGTTAGACTGGTTCAGACGCCAAAAAACCCAAAAAGCGCTGTTTACACACTTTAGTGATCTAGAGTCCTCAGACGATGAAGGCGGCTTTGACTGGCTAGAAACTTACGCCACCAATGCCGATGAAGCAGCGGCGCGCAATGTCGAAAATCTGACAGAACGAAAGCAAACGCTACAAAGCATAGAAAAAGAAATACAAGAGCTCCCAGCGCGTCAACGCGAAGCCTTCCTCATGCGTTATTGGGAGGAGATGGATGTTGCGGAGACCGCTGCAGCCATGGGCTGCTCCGAAGGCAGTGTGAAAACACATTGCTTTCGAGCCATCCAAACATTGAGCAAGGCACTCAAGGCCAAAGGAATCGAGTTATGAAATCCGTGCCCACACTCCAGCAAGAACAGGCCGCCGACCGTTTCGCACGCCACATCACAGCCCGCCTGAGCGAAGGCGAAGCTTGGCTGCCCTACGAAGTAACTGAGCGCCTGCGCGCCTCCCGCGAGCGCTCCGTCTCCGAGCGCCGCCGTGAAGCCTTTGCCCTGCATACTCAAACCAATACAGCGGTATCCGCTCAAGGCAATGCCGCAACCATGGGCAGCCCCAACGAGGGTACTGGCTGGTGGCGCGCGCTGATTTCGGCCATTCCTGTGTTTGCGCTGATTGCTGGCTTGGTAATTTACAACTCGGACAGCGAACAAAGTATGCTGACCGAAGTTACTGCGGTGGATACCGCCTTGCTGACTGACGACTTGCCTCCAGCGGCTTACTCAGACCCAGGCTTTATTCAGTACCTCAAGACCTCGGCCCCCACCTCGGAACATTAACAATCTCGCTTTTCCCGCTTTTCCTGCTTTACTAACTTGATGCCTACTGAAAAGCGCTCCATCCTGAGCTCCATCAACACCGCCGCCGTCATGGCGGCGCTGTTGTTGGTGGCTCTATCCTGGATAGGGTGGAACGTCGTGCAGCAAGTCAGACTCGCCCCCAGCTCGGTGCCTCCCTCAACCATGGCTGCATCTAAGACCATGCACGCCGACCCGTCCACGCGCCAAAAAGCAACGGCGCTCGCATCTGGCCCCCGCTGGGCTGAACTGAGCAGCCATCAGCGTCAAGTACTGTCGCCTTTGCAAGAGCGCTGGCCCATGATCAGTTCGGTACAAAAGCGCCGCTGGATCGCTCTGACTGATGGCTTCGATAAGCTCAGCGAACGCGAGCAAGAAAAGCTGCACGAGCGCATGGAGTCTTGGACGGACTTCAGTTCAGCCCAGCGCAATCAAGCCCGCCTGAACTTCGCAATCACCAATAAACTGGCCACAGACAAGCAAGCTCAATGGGAAGCCTATCAAGCCCTGAGCGATGAAGAAAAGCGCTTGCTCGCGTCCCGCGCCGCCCCCAAAGTGGTCACAGCTGCTCCCGCTATCACACCCCTAGGGGCCAAAAGGCTGACTCGCATTCCTGCCGCCACAGCAGCCCCTAATACAACGCCGAATCTGCCCAAGATTCCGCCCGCGACCATCCATCACCCACCTCCACCCGTGCCCTCTACACCGGCGATGGTGGAGACGCATCCGGTACGCACGCCTTCCATCATTGTGGAGACTGCGCCAGTAGATATTCCACGCGCCACGCCCATTACGCTGCCGCCATTAGATGCGCCAGCGCAAGAGTCGCACTGATCAACGCCTATCCCGCAATCCATGCTGCAATCGAAGTACAAGGCTCGCTAAAGCGACCTCTACAATGCCTCCATGCAGCAAGATATTTCGATTCGTGATGACAGAGCAGCACCTTCAGAAACTCCTAATTTCATAGCTCCAAGCCTACGCCGCAGAATGGCTTGCTGGCTTTATGAAGGCATGTTGTTGTTTGGCGTCGTGTTCCTTGCCGGCTACCTGTTCGGCACACTGTCCCAAACCCGCAATGCGCTTGATAACCGCCACTTTCTGCAAGCTTTCATGCTGGTAGTGCTGGGCATTTACTTTGTCTGGTTCTGGAGCAAGGGCAGCGGCCAAACGCTTGCCATGAAGACTTGGCATATCCGCGTGCTGGATGCCCAAGGTCACCCTTTAACCCAAACCCGCGCTTTGCTTCGCTATACCGTGAGTTGGATGTGGTGGCTGCCTCCTTTGGCAGTGCTCTACCCGTTTGATTTGCCTCCGCTAGAGGTGCTAGTGCTGATGGCGGGCTGGATTATGGTCTGGGCCCTACTCAGCCGCTTTCACCCCAAAAAACAGTTCTGGCATGACGCATGGGCCGGCACTCAACTGGTGCATCAAGCCCCCGCCCCTAAACGCATTCGCTGATAGCGCCCCATGAAGCCTTTAACACCCGACCCCGTCAACCCACAAAAAAGCCGCGCCGGCCTTTCTCGCGTGCTGCATGCTGGCGCCTATTCACTGGCCGGTCTCAAAGCCGGCTGGCACGAAAAAGCCTTTCAGCAAGAAGCCATCTGCGCTTTTGTCATGATTCCAGCGGCCTTCTGGCTAGGCACAAGCTGGGAGCAAGTGGCTCTGCTGGCGGGCACCATCACCCTGGTGCTGATCGTCGAGTTGCTCAACACCGGCATTGAAGCGGCCATTGACCGCATTGGCCCTGAGTGGCATGAGCTGTCGAAAAAAGCCAAAGACATGGGCAGCTCTGCTGTCTTATTGGCACTATGCCTTTGCGGCGCCGTCTGGGCTGCCGCTATTTATCACCGATTCATCGCATGACCAATCCTGCTTTTTCCCTCTGCGTGTACTGCGGCTCACGCCCCGGCACAAATCCTCAATTCACTGAAATCGCCAAGGCCGTTGGCCAATGGATTGGCTCACGCGGCGGCCAGTTGGTCTATGGCGGCGGGCGCAGCGGCCTGATGGGCATCGTGGCTGAAGCCACCCGGCAAGCAGGCGGGCGCGTGGTCGGCATCATCCCTCAAGCACTGGTCGATAAAGAGTTGGCCAACCACGGCTGTGATGAGCTGCATATCGTCAAGAACATGCACGAGCGCAAAGCCATGATGGCCGAGCGCAGCGATGCATTCGTCGCCCTGCCCGGCGGCATTGGCACTTTTGAAGAGCTGTTTGAGGTCTGGACTTGGCGCCAACTGGGCTACCACGACAAGCCCATCGGCATTCTTAACGTGGACGGCTACTACGACACCATGCTGCAGTTTCTGCAGTCCTGCGTCAAAAACGAGTTCATGGGCGAGTGGCAGATGGGCTTGATTGAAACAAGCTCGGACACCAACACTCTGCTGCAAAACATGGTTCAGAACGCGGGTGTGCAGATGGATACGCCAGCGCTACGCAGCGTCATCTAAAAACAAAAAGCCAGCTTTCAAGCTGGCTTTTTTCAATGCGGCAAAGCGATAAAGCAGCCTGCAGCGTTAAACAGCAGTGTCGTCCAGATCACCTGTACGAATGCGAACCACGCGCTCGACGGGGGAGATAAAGATCTTGCCGTCGCCAATCTTGCCAGTGCGCGCCACATTAACGATGGCATCTACGCAGCGGTCCACATCCACATCGCTTACCACTACTTCAATCTTCACCTTGGGCAAGAAGTCCACCACGTATTCCGCGCCGCGGTATAGCTCGGTGTGACCTTTTTGGCGGCCAAAACCTTTGACTTCCGTCACGGTCAAACCATTCACCCCACACTCGGCCAAGGCCTCGCGCACTTCCTCAAGTTTGAAAGGCTTGATGACGGCGGTAATCATTTTCATGGGGGGTCCTCAGTAGATTGAATTTTGCAACGCGCCAAAGACCTAGGCCTTAGGCGCGAAATTTATTGGTGATCGGATAACGCCAGTCTTTACCAAAACTGCGCACCGTTAAGCGTGGGCCCACGGGGGCTTGGCGACGCTTGTGCTCATTGATTTGTATCAGACGCGTGACACGTTCCACATCCGCTGCCGCAAAGCCCTTGGCCACGATGGAGCTTATGCTCTCATTATTTTCCATGTAGTGCGTGACGATGACATCCAGCACCTCATAGTCAGGCAGGCTGTCTTGATCTTTCTGATCCGCACGCAATTCGGCACTGGGTGGGCGCGTGATGATGCGATCAGGAATGGGGTCAAGCCCTGTGCCAAACGGATCATGCGCATTGCGCCAGCGCGCCAGTGCAAAAACTTCCGTCTTGAGCACATCTTTGATGACCGCAAAACCGCCGGCCATATCGCCATACAGCGTGCAGTAGCCCGTGGACATTTCGCTCTTGTTACCTGTAGTCAGCACCACGTGGCCAAACTTATTGCTCATGGCCATGAGCAGCGTGCCGCGAATGCGCGCTTGCAGGTTTTCTTCCGTCGTGTCTTCGGCGCGGCCCGCAAACGTAGTGGCCAGTGCAGCTTTGAAAGCCTCAAACTGCGGCGCAATATCAATTTCTTCGTGCTGCACACCTACGCGCTCGGACATTTCGCGGGCATCAAGCCAGCTGATATCGGCCGTGTAGGGCGAAGGCATCATCACCGTGCGCACTTTGTCTGCACCCAGCGCATCCACGGCAATGGACAACACCAGCGCCGAATCCATACCGCCCGACAGGCCGATGAGCGCACCCGGAAAACGGTTCTTGCCGACATAGTCACGCACGGCCAGCACCAAGGCCGACCACAGAGCGTGGTGATGGCTGAGCTGAGGCTTGATCTCACCCAACAGGCTGACGCGGCCATTGACGCAATGCGCGGCAACCGCAGCAAGGTCTTCCTCAAACGCAGCAGCGCGTGCTGCAATCTGACCATCAGAGCCCACCGCAAACGAGCCACCGTCAAAAACAATCTCATCTTGCCCACCCACCAAGTGGGAATAGATCACGGGCACTGCATTTTCAATAGCACGCAGTCCAATCACTTGCTCGCGCTCGGCCTGTTTTCCCCTATGAAAAGGCGATGCATTGATAACTGCCAGCAGTTGTGCTCCAGCCGCCACCGCAGCTTGGGCAGGGCCTGCGTGCCATGCATCCTCGCAAATCAGCAAGCCCACTTGAATGCCTTCAACCTCCACCACGCAAGGCACATTGCCCGCAGCAAAGTAGCGCTGCTCGTCAAACACGCCAAAGTTGGGCAGCAGTTGCTTGAAGTAGCGAGCGACTTGTTGGCCATCGCGCAGCACGCTGGCCGCGTTGTACAGCTGACCCCCGTCACGCTGCGGGTGGCCTATGACCAGCGCCAGCCCCGGCCATTGGGCGCTAGCTGCCTGCAACTCTTGCAAAGCAGCGTCGCAGGCATCTAAAAACGCAGGGCGCAGATACAGGTCTTCAGCCGCATAACCGCACAACGCCAGCTCTGGCGAGAGCAGCAGGCGAGCGCCATTGGCATAAGCTTGGGCAGCGGAGGCAATGATTTTCTGGACATTGCCAGAGAGATCGCCCACGACAAAATTGCGTTGGGCACAACAGATGGAAAGCGTCATGAAAAGCAAGCTAGGCGGTGAGGCGACCAGCCCCCGCGACAATCAGGGCATGGCCGAAAACACAATTATCACTCGCGTACTCACCAGCGTGCAGCAGCTAGATGCACAAAACTGGAATGCGCTGCTGGCCTCTCAATCGACGCCGACGCCCTTCATGCGCCACGAATACTTGGCCGCAATGGAGCAAAGCGGCAGCGCCACGCCTGAAACGGACTGGGTCAGCCGTGTCATCACCATCTGGCATCAAGGCGAATTACTGGCCGCCTGCCCCCTCTACATCAAGAACCACTCTTATGGCGAGTACGTTTTTGATTGGGCATGGGCCCGCGCCTATGAGCAGCATGGCCTGCCCTATTACCCCAAGGCCGTACTGGCCGTACCCTTCACCCCCGTTCCCGGCTCGCGCCTGCTGGCGCGCGCACAAGCGCTGCGCGTGGCGCTGGTCAAAGCCGTGCAAGAGTGGGCTGAGTCTGAGCAGCTGTCATCGCTGCATCTGCTGTTTGGTGATGCAGACGATTTAGCCGCCTGCGCTGAAGCAGGCTGGATGCAGCGCAGCACGGTGCAGTTTCATTGGACTAACCACGCCCCCACGCTCACCACTGCATGTAATTCGCTTATCCCCAAGGGACTCACATCTGACTTGGGGCAACCCGGTGACGAATCAACCCCCATCTCCTCCAACGAAGTAACTCTCTGGCGCGACTTCGAGCACTTTCTTGCTTCGCTCAATAACGATAAGCGTAAAAAAATCCGCCAAGAGCGCCGCAAGGTACGCGATGCAGGTCTGAGCTTCAGAGTCATGGAAGGCTGCGACATCAGCAGCGATGACTGGGCGTTCTTCTACCGCTGCTACGAACGCACCTACCTAGAGCACGGCAACGCGCCCTATCTGTCGCCCGCCTTTTTTGAAGCTATGGCCCGCACCATGCCAGAGTGCTGGGTGATGTTCATTGCCGAGCATGAGGGGCAAGCCATTGCAGCGAGCTTGATAGCAGTAAGTCCTAGAGAAACCACGAATTCAGCATCAAACTCTTTAGAAGCCAATACAGATCAAGGACATATAGCTATCAATAGCAGAGTAGCTTATGGCCGCTACTGGGGTGCACTCGCTCGCGTCGACAGCCTGCACTTTGAAGCCTGCTACTACCAGCCCATTGAATGGTGCATTGCCAACGGCATCACACGTTTTGAAGGGGGGCACAAGGCGAACACAAAATGGCCCGCGCCCTGCTGCCGGTGGAAACGCCTAGCGCGCACTGGGTTGCCCACCCCGGTTTTGCCGATGCCATTGCACGCTTTTTGCAGCGTGAAGGCGAAGGCATGGCCGATTATGTGCAAGACCTGAAGACGCACAGCCCTCTACGCAAAGCGTGATTTTTCACTGCACAGACAAAAAAAAGGCCGCATGTAATAAATACAGCGACCTTAAAGCTCAGACTTCCAGAGACATTCAGAAGGTTTCCCAGTCATCCTCGCTTTGCGATGACTTGCGCTGATTGCGATTATTCGCGGAGTCGGCCACCGCAGTACCCATTAAAGACTGAGGTGCTGTCTGCATAGCTGCAGGGCGCGCAGCAGCTACGCGGCGGGTTGTTTGTGCCAAGCGAGAAGGGGCAGAAGAAGCTGGCAAAGATGTGGGCGAAGACGTGGGTACAGAACGTGCGGCACTCCTAGAAGCTTGCTCATGCATGGCGCTAGCTGGCAACTGGAACACAGCCACAGCCTGCACCAAGTCTTGCGCCTGCTTGCGCAGCGAACCGGCAGCGGCCGCGCTTTCCTCGACCAGCGCCGCGTTTTGCTGCGTAGTCTGGTCCATCTGCGTGACCGCTTCGCCCACCTGGGCCACGCCCTGGCTTTGCTCTTGGCTAGCGGCGCTGATCTCGGCCATCAAGTCCGTCACGCGGCGAATGGCCGAAACAATGTCCGCCATCGTTGTGCCAGCCTTGTCTACCAGTTGGGTGCCTTGCTCCACACGCTGCACGCTGGTGGTAATCAGTCCCTTGATTTCCTTGGCAGCTTCGGCACTGCGCTGGGCCAGCGTGCGCACCTCACCCGCGACCACAGCAAAACCCCGACCTTGCTCACCGGCGCGGGCGGCTTCCACGGCTGCGTTCAGCGCCAAAATATTGGTCTGAAAGGCGATGGAGTCAATCACCGAGATGATGTCGGCAATCTGATGGCTGCTGTTGTTGATGCCCTTCATGGTCTCAACCACTTCAGCGACCACGGCACCACCTTGCGCCGCAACCTGCGAGGCATTCATCGCCATCTGATTGGCGGCGCGGGCGTTATCAGCGTTTTGGCGCACGGTAGAGCCAAGCTGCTCCATCGATGCTGCAGTTTCCTCCAGCGCACTGGCCTGCTCTTCGGTACGGCTAGACAAATCAGCGTTGCCCGATGCGATTTGCGAGCTGGCCGATGCCACGCCTTCAGCGTTCTGGCGTACGCTGCGCACGGTTTGCACCAGACTACCTTGCATACGCTCAAGCGCATTGAGCAACTGCCCTGTTTCATCTTGACGCTCTACATGAATGACGCCGCTCAAATCGCCATTGGCGACGCGGTCAGCAGCTTGCACAGCTTGCAGCAGTGGTGCGCGGATGGATCTGACGAGCAAGACGCCGGCAACAACCGCCACCAGCACCGCAATCACGGCCGCAATAATCAGCATGGTCACAGCCTGGCTATACACCTTGGCCGCATCGCTGGTTTCTTTCTTCGCTGCATCGCTGTTGTACTTGATCAGCTTTTTCAACGTTTCCGAAGATGCGTTGTAAATCGTCAGCGACTCTGCACCCAGCAGTTCCTTAGCTTTTTCTTTGTCACCGCTGCGAGAAACATCGAACAGCTTGGTGTGCAACGCCATATAACGCTCACGCTCGTTCAGAAACTGGGTATAGAGCTGGCGCTCCTGATCTGATCCAATCAGAGGCTCATAAATATTTTTCTCTTCATTGAGTCGATGCTGCAACTGATCGAACTGTTTTTCCACATCCGCGATATAGGCCGAGTCGGTGTTATTGACATGTCGCAACTCCAGCAAGCGTGCACGTACCAGATCGGTATTGAGGGTATTGATCACCTCCACGCTGGGCAACGCCTTGCCCGTGATGACTTCAGAGCTGTCTTGCATGGATCTGAACTGCATCAGTGCCATGATCACCATGGCGAGCAGCAGCACCACCAGAACCCCGAAAGTACCCAGAATGCGCGTGGAGATTTTGATGTTTTTCATATTTTGAACTGCCCTCTTTTCCGTTTGGATTTGTCGCAAACCATTGGGTTTTAGCGTTTACACATATAGAGAATCAGTTTCCCGCTCAAGCGCGCACCAAAAATTTTATGGAAACAAACTGACTTCCAAAATAATTCATAAACAGTGTAATTTGTTTTTAATTGTTTCAATTTCCAGATTCCTCATATATCGGTATTGGCTTACATACTGGTAAGAATATTCCTACATATTTTGAATAGATTACTCGTAATCACTCATAGTTAATCAGCCCAATTTTCATATTTATTAACATTTGATTTCTCAAAAAAGCATTCAAACCACCTCCCTTTTGACGCACATCAAGCCCAAAGCGAAGAAGTCATACAAAAAGCCCCGGCTGCTCACGCAAGGCCGGGGCTTTTGATCGAATCGCTACGTGCTTTAAGAGCGGCTAACACAACTCAGCAAATCGAAGATTTGCGATTGAGACGAGGCGCGAAGCCGCAGGCAGTACATGCGTACGGCAAGGCGAAGCAACGACATATCAAGGGTTGTGTTAGCGGCTCTAAGCCGCACGTAAGGCATTGCTCAACGCAGCAGCGTCACGCTCAGAATTGTTCCCAATCTTCATCATTGGTTAGCGCGGGCTTGGTTTTGGCCGATGCCACCATCTGAGCCGGTGCGCGTGGGGACGGCGCTGCACGGGGGACAGCACGCGGCTCATACGGCTGATGCAATTCATGCGACTCGTTTCGGCTGCTAATCCGCAAGCCTGCAGCTGAACGCACATCCGCACTAGCACCAGCACTAAGACCCGAGCGTGGCTTCAGCGCAGCGCCAGCAAAGCCTTGGGTCTGTTGGCCTAGCTCAAAGATCGCCACAGAATCCACCAGTGCTTTGGCTTGGCGCTGCAGCGAATCAGCTGCAGCAGCACTTTCTTCAACCAAGGCCGCATTTTGCTGCGTTGCCTGATCCATCTGCGTCACCGCCTCGCCGACCTGCGCAACGCCTTGACTTTGCTCGCGGCTGGCGGCGCTGATCTCGCCCATGATGTCGGTTACATGGCCAATCGCACTGACGATTTCTGCCATGGTGGCGCCGGCCTTATCCACCAGTTGTGAGCCCTGCTCGACCCTTTGCACACTCACGTTGATCAGTTGCTTGATCTCTTTGGCAGCATCGGCACTGCGCTGCGCCAAGGTGCGTACTTCACTGGCCACCACGGCAAAGCCACGGCCTTGCTCACCTGCGCGGGCAGCTTCAACGGCAGCATTGAGGGCCAGGATATTGGTCTGAAATGCGATGGAGTCAATCACGCCAATGATGTCGGCAATCTTGCGGCTGCTGTCGTTAATGCCCTTCATGGTGTCCACCACTTGGGCCACCACGGCACCACCACGGCCCGCGACATCGGATGCGCTCTTGGCCATCTGATTGGCCGCCTGTGCGTTGTCTGCATTCTGGCGCACGGTCGAGCCCAACTGCTCCATCGAGGCAGCGGTTTCTTCCAACGCACTAGCCTGATTTTCGGTTCGGGCCGACAAGTCCGCATTGCCTTGTGCAATTTCGTTGGATGCAAGAGCCACGCCGTGGGCATTACCTCGCACGCCCTGCACCACAGATGCCAGTTGGCTGCGCATTTCTTCCAGCGCATTGAGCAGCAAACCCATTTCATCGCGGCGTTCACTGCGCACAGCTCTATCCAGCTGACCGCCAGCAACAGCCTGCGCCAGCTCAACCGCCTTGGCTACCGGCTCAGTAATTGCGCGCGTCATGGCGACACCCACCACGGCCGCAATTAGCACCACCAGCGCCAGCGTGCCCATCAACCAATAGCGAGCGAGTTCATAGTTCGCTTTTTCAGCTCGCTGGGCCTGAGCAGCGCTTTCTAGTTGCAAGCTCATGAGCTTGCCCGTGCTCTCAGCCAACTGAACAAATGCTTGCTCAGACTGCCCCGCAAAGAACAAGCCCAGCTCATCGCCCATGGAGGCCTGGCTTTCTACCGTGCTGTAGTCACCCCCTTTGGCCTGAGTCAGCAGCTCTGCATGCAGCTTCAAAAACTGTGCCTTGTTGAGCTGATAGGCGCTAAAGGCTTGGCGCAGTGCATCGCTGCTGATCAAGCTATCAATGATTTTTTCTTGCTCGGCGATGGTCTTCAGGCGCTGCTCAATCTGTTGCTCATAGCCCTCCACCTCAAGCAAAGTCCTCGCAGTTGAGATACCTGCTTCATGGCGGCGCAAACGGTTGTATTCGGAGCGCATGGAAGCCGCGTTGTAGACGCTGGGCAAGGCCACTTCAGAGACTTCGCGCCCTGCTAAATGAATACTGGAAAGTTGCAGCCAAGCGACTGCTGCCAACAAGGCCGAGAAAAACACCAGGGTCACAAAGCTGATGCCCAGCTTGGTTCCAACGCGCCAATCAGAAATTTTCCAACTCATGCAATCCCCTCGCCCCTAGCGATCCAGCCAATAAAAAACGCACCCAGCGTTAGCCGCGGGGTGCGTTTCAAATTGTATCGATACAACAGTACCAAGCCTGTAGATCGTCACTATTAGAGAGCCTACATCGATTTCAATAAGCCCTCACTAGACCTACTAGGCCTTATTAAGCCTGATTAGCCCTTGTATGCGGCGATGCCGTCCACGATTTCCTTGTGCGCTTCGTCAACGCCCTTCCAACCCAGAACCTTGACCCACTTGCCCTTTTCCAGATCCTTGTAATGCTCAAAGAAATGCGAGATTTGTTGCAGCACCAGATCGTGGATGTCGCTCAGGTGGTTGATCTTGTCGTAGCTGGGCAGCAGCTTTTGTGTAGGCACAGCCAGCACCTTGCCGTCCACGCCGCCTTCGTCTTCCATGTGCAAGATACCGATGGCACGGCAAGGCACGACCACACCGGCTGGCAGGGGGAAGGGAGTCATCACCAGCACGTCCACGGGGTCACCGTCGCCTGCCAGAGTCTTGGGCACATAACCGTAGTTCACGGGGTAGTGCATGGCGGTGCCCATGAAACGATCCACGAACAGGCAGCCGGTTTCCTTATCCACTTCGTACTTCACGGGAGCGGAGTTGGCCGAGATTTCGATGATGACGTTGAAGACGTCAGGAGTCTTGGAGCCGGGGGTCACATTGTTCAGAGACATGATGATTGGAAGAAGTAATACAAAAAAGCCCCGACAGGACGGATAAAGCGTCAGCGCCTGCGGGCCACCCCGTAATTCTAGGCGCATGGCCTTGGCACTGGCATTACATGTTTGAAAGATGCGCGGGCTTACAACAAGGTTGCTAGAACACAATTCATCAAAAATTGAAGAGAAAGTGCCTCAAGTCCAATATTTGTATAGACAAGCAGCTATACAAATCATAGTCAAACGCCTCTTTAATCAGGCTGGCGCTGACTGCCGGCGGCGCACCGGGCCACTGCGAAGCTCCACAGCAGCCTGCACGGACTTGCGCAACCCCAAGGCAAAGCTCAGCTCAGCCACCACAAACAATGGGCCTATCGCCAAGCCCATCACATCATCTAAAAACGCGGGCTTGCGACCTTCGTAGTAATGGCCGATGAACTGAATCATCCAGCCCAGCGCAAACAAACCCAAGCCCCAAGCCAGCCACTGTGCAGTGGGTAGCGCCGCCATTGGCGTGGCCAGCGCCAACATGGCTGCGAGCAGCGCTGTCATGAACAAGCCATAGCGTATATCCAACACGCAGTAATACACCGCAGCCACGATGCCCATGAGCAAAGCCAGCGACAGCGGAACCCCAGCGAATGCCCCCCACCTCAGCCGAGCCAGCAGGGTGACCACGGCCTGCATGATCATCGGCACGCCGATGTAGTGGGTAACGATATTGCGCGGATCACGGTGGTAAGCCGCGTAGTTGGACAACTGATCGATTAGGGTTTTCATCGCTGCATCTCCTTGTCGCTTGTCCGAGCATGGTGGCGCAATATTCACCTTGCAGTCTGTCATACCAACGACACAAGACCTCATGCTATCAACCCAGCCTGCACTCGCCCCTGCTCCACCTGCCCGCAAACGCGGCTTTGAGCATGTCAGCCTTCATGACCTCTGGGCCATTGTTCAGGCGGGGCGCTGGTTTCACCACCTGCCGCAAGAGCTATCCAGCCACCTGCAGCACATCGCCCAGCCTCGCCTGCTTGCGCCTGGCGAGTGGCTGTTTCGCCGGGGTGATGCACCCTGTGGCCTGTATGCCGTGGCGCGCGGCTCTCTGAGCATCTCGGGCACAGCTGCGCTGCAAGAAAACACCCGCACGGCCTTGCTCACCCTCATAGAAGCACCCAGCTGGTTGGGTGAGATTGCCCTGTTTGATGGAGAGCCGCGCACCCACGATGCCTGTGCCAACACCGCCTGCGCTTTGCTGCAAATTCCCATAGCACCCTTGCGCGAATGGCTTAACGCTCATCCCCAGCACTGGCAGCCCATGGCTCTTTTGCTCACGCACAAGCTGCGTGCCAGCCTGATTGCGCTCGAAGAGCAAACCGTGCTGCCCGCCCCCCAGCGCGTCATGTGCAGACTGGTTCGTATGGCCATGGGCCACGAACAATGGGCCGAGCACACACGCACGCACCGCGAATTGGCCGTCTCCCAAGAGCAGCTGGCCCGCATGTTGGGGCTGTCACGCCAAACCACCAACCAAATCTTGCAAGAGTTGCAACAGGCCGGCTGGCTCCAGCTAAGGCGCGGCAAGCTGGAGATACTCGATCTCACCGCTCTGAAAGCCGCCTCTCTGAGCGGTGACATTCGCGCCAATTGCTGAAATGGTGCTGAAGTCCAGAATTTCTGGCCTAGGCTCTATTGAGACTTCGCGGCTGCGCACAAACCTCAACAAACTCTAGTCTTTTGCTGGATGCCGCAGGCTCGTTCATTCGCCTCGGCAAACTCAGCCCTGCCTTGCCGCTGGCTGTCCGTTTCTTACTGGACAAGCCTGCCGTCTCTTTGATAATGAAAGCAATGCTCCACGGCATGCACTCAAAAATCATTGCGGGCGATATATCCCCATCCGTTATCGCCTGCCATCACAACGGATTCTTCATGCCCTTGCCCTCCAGCGCCAAGCGCCAGCAACTCCCCATTCATATGCGCGACGTCAAATACCGGGGCTACACCCGAGATGACGGCATGTGGGATATAGAAGCGGAGTTGATCGACCAAAAAACATATGACATCAACCTGCACGGCAATCGAAAAATAACAGCAGGCAAGCCCATCCACCATATGTGGATTCGACTGACCATCGACGCCGCCATGGTCGTGCACGGCATAGAAGCTGCCATGGACGACCACCCGCTGGGCCACTGCCCTGAAGCAACAAAATCTATGCAAAAAATGGTGGGCTGCTGCATCGCCCGCGGCTGGAGGCGCGCAATTGCCGACAACTTGGGCGGCGTGGTGGGCTGCACCCACTTGCGCGAACTGCTGTTCAACATGGCCACACCTGCCTTTCACACTGTGCTCAACCAGTTCAACACCAACGACTCTGGCGAGCCACCGCGCCATCTGGGCCAGTGTCTGGGCTGGGACTTCAACGGCCCCGGCGTGGCCGAGTTCTACCCGGAGTTCAAAGGCTGGAAGCCGCTGTCTCAGCAGCCCAAACCAAGTGCCTAACAAGACTCAAGTGCAATCACTTAAAGCACTTACAGCTATCAAATTTAATAATTCATAGCTAAGCCCAAAGTGGCCCGAGAGAGGTCCGGAATTAGCGCTTACTGCACAATCGCACCATGGCAGAACGAGTGATTCCCTTGGTTGACGCGCGTGCGGCATCCCGCAGCGCCGTCGTCCCCAGCCTCTTGCAAGCCCCTACCGGGCTGCTGCAAGATCAATGGGGACGGCCTTTGCGCGACCTGCGCATCAGCGTTACCGACCGCTGTAACTTCCGCTGCAATTACTGCATGCCCAAGGAAGTTTTCGACAAAAACTACCCATACCTGCCCCATAGCTCACTTTTGAGCTTTGAGGAAATTACGCGTTTGGCACAGTTGTTTGTGCAGCATGGCGTGCGCAAGCTGCGCCTGACGGGTGGCGAGCCGCTGCTGCGCAAAAACATCGAAAGTCTGATTGCCCAACTGGCCCAGCTGCGCACACCCGATGGTCAGCCGCTTGATCTGACGCTGACCACCAACGCATCACTGCTGGCCCGCAAGGCTCAAGCTTTGAAAGATGCGGGCCTGAACCGTGTCACCGTCAGCTTGGATGGGCTGGACGACGCAGTCTTTCGCCGCATGAACGATGTGGATTTCCCCGTCGCGGATGTGCTGGACGGCATTGAGGCCGCACGCGCCGTCGGCCTGTCAGACATCAAGGTCAACATGGTCGTCAAACGCGGCACCAATGATGACCAGATCTTGCCCATGGCCCGCCACTTTCGCGGCACGGGCGTGACGCTGCGCTTTATCGAATACATGGATGTGGGCGCCACCAACGGCTGGCGCATGAACGAGGTGCTGCCATCGGCTGAGCTGATCGCCCAACTGCGCGCCGAGCTGCCGCTCATCGCGCTAGACCCCAACTCCCAAGGCGAAACCGCTGTGCGCTGGGGCTATGCCGATGCTTTTGGCCAGCACGACCCCGCGCTGGGCGAAGTGGGCGTCATCAGCAGCGTGACCCAAGCTTTTTGCGGCGACTGCAACCGCGCACGCCTGTCGACCGAGGGTCAGCTCTATCTATGCCTGTTCGCCAGCCAAGGCTGGGACTTACGTAGCCTGCTGCGCAGCGGTGCCAGCGATAGGGAGATTGCCGCGGCCATTGCCCCCATTTGGCAACAGCGCGATGACCGCTACTCGCAAATGCGCAGCGAAATGCCGCCGGATGCATCGCCCGCCCAAAGCGCCCGCCGCATTGAAATGAGCTACATCGGTGGCTAATCCCCTCATCACCGTTGACCAAATCACCGGCTGCTTGTTGGCAGGCGGGCGCGGTGCGCGCATGGGCGGGGTTGACAAAGGCTTGCAAAGCTTTCAAGGCCTGCCCTTGGCGCTGCATGCGCTGCAGCGCCTGGCCCCGCAAGTCGGTCCTTTGCTCATCAATGCCAATCGCAATACAGAAGCCTATGCCGCTTTAGGCAAGCCGCTGGGCGCCAAGGTCTGCGCCGACACGCTGCCTGACTACCCGGGCCCTCTCGCAGGCTTTATGGCGGCGCTTGCCCAGTGCCAAACGCCTTGGCTGCTGTGCGTGCCTTGCGACACACCGCTTTTCCCGCTGGATCTGGCTGCAAAAATGATAGCTGCGCATGAGCAATCATCGGGCACTGCAGACATCATCATCGCCCACGGCTGGGAGCATATGGATGGCGAAAGCACTCAACCCGGTAAGTTATCCGGCCAGTTGCCAGAGCTGCGTGCGCAGCCTGTGTTTTGTTTGATCAAGGCCAGCCTCAAGCACAGCCTTGAAGCCTTCATCACCAGCGGTGGCCGCAAAATTGATACATGGACAGGCCAGCACCGCTGCGCCAAAGCGGTGTTCGACCGCCCCGGTGATGAGCAAGCCTTTGCCAACGCCAACACGCTGGCCCAGCTGCATGCGCTGGAGCAAATCGCGGCAGTGCAGCAAGCCACGCCGCAAACAGTACTGCAAGCATTACCTCAAGCCCTGCAGCCCAACACAGCCAAGGCATAAACTACTGTGACAGCCCCAAGGCGATGCCTGCCTTGAGGTTTTTTCTTTTCTGCCGCTATGACTGCCACTTTTCAACCCGCCGCCGCCACCAACGCCCAGACGCTTACCACCACGCAGGTGCACCAGCAACTGGCTGCTTTGCTGCAACCGCTAGGCGCAGTCCCTGAAGTCGAGACACTGCCCCTGCCTGATGCTTTAGACCGTGTGCTGGCCACTGACGTGATTTGCCCCGTCAACGTGCCCCCTCACGACAACAGCGCCATGGATGGCTATGCTTTTGCGAGCAGCGAGTTAAATCTAGCCGCTGCCAGCCAGCAGCTGACTCTGCGTGTGATCGGCACAGCCTTGGCCGGCACGCCTTGGCAAGGCCCCATTCACGCCGGTGAATGCGTAAAAATCATGACTGGCGCTGTCATCCCTCGCGGGCTAGACACCGTCATTGCATACGAGCAAGTCACGGCAAGCGATGCAGGCATCGAGTTGGACACCAGCGCCATACGCGCCGGAGCCAACCGCCGCCTGTGCGGTGAAGACTTGAAGCAGGGCTCCGTCGCCCTAGCCACCGGCCAGCGTTTAAGCCCTGCTGCGCTGGGCCTGCTTGCCAGCTTAGGCCTGGGCCAAGTCAGCGTACGCAGGCGCCTGTGCGTGGCCTATTTTTCGACCGGCGATGAGCTGCTCAGCCCCGGCGATGCACCGCGCGAAGGCGCGATTTACGACAGCAATCGCTTTAGCCTGCAAGCGCTGCTGCGCCGCTTGGGTGCCAAAGTGCTCGATCTAGGCGCCATTCCTGATGAGCCCGCGGCCCTGCAAGAGCGCCTGACACAAGCCGCAGCACTGGCCGATGTGGTGCTCACCAGCGGCGGCATTAGCGCAGGCGAGGCCGACCACACCCGCGCCATACTGCAGCAAATGGGCAACGTGCAGTTTTGGCATGTAGCAATGCGCCCCGGCCGCCCGTTAGCTGTGGGCTTGCTCTCGTCCGCCAGCAGTAATTTATTAGCCAAATCAACCTCTAGTCAAGGCATTGATTGGACTGATAGCTCTCAAAACAAGAGCAAAACATCTTCAGCACAGCGCCCTAGCGTCTTGCTAGGCTTGCCCGGCAACCCGGTAGCTGCCATGGTCAGTTTTTTGATGTTTGTGCGCCCCGCACTGGCCATGCTGGCCGGCGAGCGCTCAGCGCCCGTGCCTCAACTACAAGCCATCAGCAGCGAGCGCATGCGCAAGCGCCCCGGGCGCACCGAATATCTGCGCGGCCACATTGAGCTCAATGCCCAAGGGCAGGCCACAGTACGCACCACAGGCCCTCAGGGCTCGGGCGTACTTAGCTCCATGGTGGCGGCCCACTGCATCATCGTTTTGGACGATGAACGTGGCGATGTGCTGCCCGGTGAAAGCGTCAACGTCCTGCTTTTGCAGGGCCTGATCTAAAGACAGACTTGCCGGACTTCATAAGATTTCGCCCAAGCCCAAGGCCAAGCCCATTAGAGAAAGAGACTCCATGCCATACCAAGCCACCCACTGGGCGACAGAACCCACAAGGCAGGCCATTGATGCACTCAAAGGCGTCAATTTGCTCGAATTCGGCACCCCTTGGTGCGGCCACTGCCAAGGCGCACAGCCGCCGCTGCAGTCTGCGCTAGCAGCTCACCCTGATCTTCCCCATATCAAGGTAGAAGACGGACCAGGCCGTCCACTTGGGCGCAGCTATCGCGTCAAGCTCTGGCCTACGCTGATCTTTTTGCGGGATGGCAAAGAAGTGGCACGGCTGGTGCGCCCTGAGTCTGAGCAGCAGATTTCGCAAGCTTTGAACTCCATCGCCCCCTGATGCGCTGAGGACTGTGACTCAACCCTCAGCCACAGTTTCTTATCGCCCGTTTTTCAGCGCCAGCTCCACGCCCTTGTTGGCCAGCATGTCGGCATGCTCATTACCGGGATCACCCGCATGGCCCTTTACCCAGCGCCAGTCAATGCGATGGCCGCTGCCTTGCACCAGCGCGTCGAGCTTCTTCCATAAATCAGAGTTCTTCACGGGCTCTTTGGATGCAGTCATCCAGCCCTTGGCCTTCCAGCCGTGAATCCACTCCGTGATGCCTTTGCGCACGTACTGACTATCAAGGTACAGCACCACATCGCAAGGGCGTTTCAGGGCCGCCAGGGACTCAATTACCGCCATCAACTCCATGCGGTTGTTGGTCGTGCCCAGCTCACCGCCAAATAATTCTTTTTTGACCGCGCCCGCTTGCAGCAATGCGCCCCAGCCGCCTGGCCCAGGGTTGCCTTTGCAAGCTCCGTCGGTATAGATCACAACTTGATTCAATTTTTTTCCTTGTTGCGCCAGACGCTGTCTGGCCGCTGCTTATTCGTCGCCGGTGCTTTCATGCCCACGGGTGCGCTGCGATTGCGCCAACTCGGGCTCATCATCCGGGTGCCCGGCACGCGTTTGACCGCGACAACGCAGTAAACACCGCCCAGCACGGGCCAGCAACGCCGGCCCACCGTTTCCATAAACTGCCAGCGGCCAAGCCACTGCGCACTTTGCGTGGCAGGACGATAACAGCCAAATTGCACAGCTTCGATCTCAAAGCTGAGCAATTGCAGCCAATCGCGCAAACGCCAGTAGCCCACGCCCAAACTTAAGTCGGGCAAATACCCCGCACTGCGCTCTACCCGGCGCTGCATCCCCAGCAAGCTCACGGGGTTCAAGCCACTGATGACCAAGCGCCCCTCGGGCACCAAAACCCGAGCGGCTTCACGCAAGACTGTATGCGGATCGTGCGATGCCTCTAGCGTATGCGGCATGAGCAGCAGATCGAGGCTGGCTTCAGAAAAAGGCAAAGCCTCCGCCGCTGTCATCAAAACAGGTTTTTGCGACAAAGTCGCCCCCCCATCCAGCCCGGCTTGCGCTAAAGTGCCTGCTTTTGAATGGAAATTCACATCTGGAACTGCGCCGGAGCCATCCAGCGCCAGCCAGCGGTGCGGCATGCGGTTATTGCGCAAGCCTTCAAGCTGCGGCAAGCCCAGCTGAAGCGCGTGATAGCCAAAAATATCCGCCACCGCTTCATCAAAGCGCTGCTGCTCCCATTCGAGGAGATAGTGCCCAAGGGCTGATTCTGTCCAGTGATGCATCTCTATAATTTTGCAGCTCATGAACCTATTGCCCATTTCTGCCTTTGCCGACAACTACATCTGGATGCTCCACGATGCAGAGCATGCCGTTGTCGTTGACCCAGGACAGGCAGAGCCCGTCCTGAACAAGCTGGCGCAGCTGGGCTTGAAGCTGCAAGGCATTCTAGTCACCCATCATCATGCTGACCATGTGGGCGGCTTGGATGCGTTGCGCTCAGCCACAGGCGCTCCCGTCTGGGGACCTGCCTACGAGAGCCTACCCGAGCCCGTGACCCGCGTTCAAGGTGGTGACCGCGTTGAGCTGCTGGGCGGCCCTTGGCAAGTGATCGATGTACCCGGCCACACCAGCGGCCATATCGCTTTTTTCAGTGACCAAGTGCAACTGGGTTCTCAAGCCGCTCAAGCACAACCCATCTTATTTTGCGGCGACACCCTGTTTTCAGGCGGCTGCGGGCGTTTGTTTGAAGGCACGCCTGCGCAAATGCAGGCATCGCTGGATGCGCTAGCCGCTTTGCCCGCCAGCACGCAGGTGTGCTGCGCCCATGAATACACACTCTCCAACTTGCGATTTGCGCAAGCTGTGGAACCAAACAACCCAGATTTGGCTCAGTATCTGGATCACTGCCAAAAGCTGCGTGCGCAAAACCTGCCCACACTGCCTTCGAGCTTACAGATCGAACTGGCCATCAACCCCTTCATGCGCAGCCGCGCTGCAGATGTCATTGCAGCCGCTATCGAGCATGACCCACAAACCAAGCCCGAGGAGCCCGCCAGCGTGCTGGCTACCTTGCGCCAATGGAAAAACGTTTTCTGATGAAACTGCTCTCCACCTTGCTGCTCACCAGCGCGCTGATTTTGACCGGCTGCGCCACCACCAGCAGCGTTGACCCCATGTATCCCGATGGCCCGCTCAAACCACTGAGTCAAGGCAAGGCTGGCAGCTCTGAAGTCACTGAGCTTGAAGCGACGGGCGATCTGTGGGTGCGCATCCGCAAGGGCTTTGCCATGCCCGATCTCGAGCAAGACTTGGTGCAAACCCAAGAGCAGTGGTACTCCAGCCGCCCTGACTACATTCAGCGCATGACGGAGCGATCCAGCAAATACCTCTTCCACGTTGTAGAAGAGCTGGAACGCCGCAACATGCCCACCGAGCTGGCTTTGCTGCCCTTTATCGAAAGCGCGTTCAACCCACAAGCGGTTTCCAGCGCCAAGGCTGCCGGCATGTGGCAGTTCATGCCTGCGACAGGCACGTATTTCGACCTCAAGCAAAACGCCTTTCGCGATGACCGCCGCGATGTGCTGGCATCCACCCGCGCTGCGCTGGACTATCTGCAAAAGCTGCACAACATGTTTGGCGACTGGCACCTTGCCTTGGCCGCCTACAACTGGGGTGAAGGCAGCGTGGGCCGCGCCATCAAGCGCAATGAAAAGCTAGGCCTGCCCACCGGCTACAAAGACTTGCAAATGCCCGCTGAGACACGCATGTACGTGCCTAAGCTGCAGGCAGTTGAAAACATTGTGGCCCACCCTGAGCGCTTCAACGCGGAGCTGCCCGTGATCGAGAACCACCCCTACTTTCAAGCGGTGAGCCTGCCCCACGACATTGACGTCGAACTCGCGGCCAAACTGGCCGATGTCAGCATCAAAGATTTCAAGGCACTTAACCCCAGCTTTCACAAGCCCGTGATTTTTGCCCGTGCCACGCCGCAAATTTTGCTGCCCTGGGACAACGCCAAGGTCTTTCGCCGCAACCTGCAGGCCTATAGTGAAGGCCAATTCGCCAGTTGGACGGTGTGGACAGTTCCCACCACCATCACAGTCTCCGAAGCGGCCCAGCGTGCAGGCTTGAATGAATCCGATCTGCGATCAATCAACAACATCCCGCCGCGCATGCTCATCAAGGCAGGCTCGGCGCTGATGATTCCGCGTGACGCCAATGTAAAGGGTGATGTACCCGGCCATGTGGCCGACAACGGCCAGATTTCTTTCGCCCCCGAGGTCGTGACTGTTCGCACCACCGTCAAGGCCCGCAAACGCGATACGCTGGTCAGCGTGGCCAGCCGCTATGGCGTCAGCGTCTCCAACTTGGCTGACTGGAACGATCTGAAGTCCACCGCATCGCTGCGCGCAGGCCAGTCACTCATCGCCTACCTGCCCAGCCGCGCTGCACGCAGCGCACGTGCTGAGGCCAGCGGCAGCCGTAGCAGCAAGGCTTCTGCCTCCGGCAAAAGCAGCAAGGCCAGTGGTACCTCATCTCGCGGTGGCAAGAACGACCCCAAGCCACGCGGCGGAACACCTGCCAAAAAGCGCAAGTAATTAAGAGCGATTAACTAAGAGCGGCTAGCACCACTCGTGATACGCCGTCGCTTAGCCTTCTCTCAAAAGCCAACCCAAAAAAAGCCCGCTGATCGCAAAACCAGCGGGCTTTTTTAAATCAATTAAGGATTAAATTGATAGCAACATATCATTGATGCATGAGGACTATATAGCTATTAAAACCATATTCAGCGCCTATCCACCAGCGCATGGGCAATCGTGCCCAAGTCGACATATTCCAGCTCGCTGCCAATGGGCACTCCACGCGCCAAGCGCGTCACCAAAATGCCGCGTGACTTCAGCGCTTCACTGATCGCATGGGCCGTAGCCTCGCCTTCGGCCGTGAAGCTAGTGGCCAAGATCACCTCTTGCACCGAGCCATCGCAGGCCCGCTGCAGCAGTTGCTTCATGCCAATTTCTTTGGGCCCCACGCCATCGAGCGGCGACAAACGCCCCATCAACACGTAGTAAAAGCCTTGGTAAGCGCCCGTGCGCTCCATGGCGGCCATGTCAGCAGGCGCCTCCACCACGCACAGCCGCGCGCTATCGCGGCCCGCGTCATTGCAGATACGGCAAATAGCGCCTTCGGTGAAGGTGTGGCAGCGCTCGCAGTGGTGTACCGAGTTCACCGCCGAGTCCAGCGCCCGCGCCAGTTGCAGCGCCCCTGCCTGATCACGCTGCAGCAAATGAAACGCCATGCGCTGAGCTGACTTGACGCCCACGCCCGGCAGCTTGCGCAGCGCTTCAATCAAGACATCCAGAGATTGCACATCAGACACAGGCTTGTCCTTTCACTCACCAGAAAAAAGGCGATCCGGAGATCGCCATTGTTTGCATCGACGCCCTAGAAACTGGCACAAACCATCTCAGGAGCAACGAGCAAGCGCCGCCGCGCAGCAATGCCGCCGTCCCCCTCAGGGGGAAGCGGCAAAGCCGCACAGGGGGCGTCAATCAGAAAGGGAATTTCATGCCGCCAGGCAGGCCAGGCATACCGGCGGTGATCTTGCCCATCTTCTCGCTAGAAGTTTCTTCAGCCTTGCGCACAGCAGCATTAAAAGCAGCGGCGACCAAGTCTTCGAGCATGTCCTTGTCTTCAGCCAGCAAGCTAGGGTCAATGGTGATGCGCTTGACGTCGTGCTTGCAGGTCATCACAACCTTGACCAGACCGGCACCAGATTCGCCTTCGACTTCGATGTTGCCCAGCTCGTCTTGAGCCTTCTTCATGTTGTCTTGCATGGACTGGGCTTGCTTCATCAAACCGGCGAGTTGTCCTTTATTGAACATGTGAATTCCTTCTTTTGTTGAAACGCCTTATTCAGGCTAAATGGATAGGGGCTTGATGCTGCCAGGCACGATTTTCGCGCCAAAGTCACGCCTCAAGGTTTGCACCAGTGCATTGCTTTTGACAATGTCTTCCGCAAGCAGTTGGTGAGTTTTCTTCTCAACGGCCAATCGACGTGCCGGAGTATCGGTCACCGGGCCCAGCTCAACTTGCAATTGTCGCGCATGACCAGCGGCCTCCAGCGCTGCACGCAGGCGATCACGCGAGCCTGTTTGATTCAATGAACTGGAATCAACTCGCAAATGCCACAAATCACCGTCACGGCTTATCAACTGTGACTGCAGCGCCAATTGCCGCGCCAGCGCCGCCACGGCTTCGGTCTGCAGCAATTGCTCCACCACGTTTTGCCACAAGTCGCCTTCAGCCGTGCGCTCAACGGGAGCCACGTCTTGGGCGGTGCTGACATAGCCGCCGGCAGACTCTTGCACCACAGGCTCTTCATGCACCATAGAAGGCAGTGAACTCATGGGCTGACCGACATCCACATCGGAATCATCGCTCCAGCGGCCATCATCGGCCCAGCCCTCCTCAGGCATCCCGGCCCAAGCGGCTTCACTGGGGTCCACGGCCTCTTGCACCTCTTCTTGAACTTCTTCCGGCTCGGCTTCTTTTACTTTTTCTCGAACTACCGAAGCAGGCACTTCATGTGCAATGGGCTGATCTTGCGCGTGCACCACAGCAGGAGAGTGCAATGGCTCAAGCGCTTGAATCGGCGCAGCCACAGCATTAGCTACCAATACTGTAGCTTCAGGTGCTTTATTGACTTGGACTTGAGCCTGTTTTGACTCTAAAAGCTCAGCAAGCTCTTTCGGTTCGGCTGCCGACTCTAGTATTGGCTCAACGACCTGCACAGCTATCGGCTCTACTGCCGGATGCGATACAGCAAGCGAAGCTTCTGGAGTGACCACTTGCACATCTGTAAGTGCTGATGAAGAAAGAGACTTTTCAATCAGTGCAGTAGCAGGCGCCGCAGCAACCGGGCGGCTAGCCCTCAGCGCTGGAGTTTTTTTTTCAGCCGCGCCGTTATCAGCTCCATCGGGCGAATGCGCGGGTTTGAACGCCAACAGTCGCAGCAGCGCCATGGTCAGCGCCGCATACTCGTCAGGAGCCAGACCCAGCTCCGCACGGCCATGCAGGCAAATGCTATAGAGCAATTGCGTCTCGTCACTTGGCATCAAGCTGGCCAGACGATCAATTTCAGCAGCCTCCGGGTCGCTGGCATCCAGCGGCATATCCGGCACGGCCTGCAACACAGCCATGCGCTGTAGCACGGCGCACATTTCTTCCAGCGTCGACGCAGCTGACAAGCCGTTAAATCGCAGTTGCTCGGCGGTCTCAACCACTGTGCGCCCATAGCCTTGGGCCAGCGCATCAATCAGGCGGAACACATGGCTGCGGTCCACGCTGCCCAGCATCTGGCGTACCGATGCCTCTTGCAGCTGGCCACTACCAAAAGCAATGGCCTGATCCGTCAAGCTCAGCGCATCACGCATAGAGCCACGCGCAGCACGCGAGAGCAGGCGCAAGGCCTGCGACTCAGCCGACACTGCCTCTTTGGCCAACACCTGCGTTAAGTGCTCCAGCACCGTCTCAGGCGCCATAGGACGCAGATTGAACTGCAAGCAACGCGAGAGCACCGTCATCGGCACTTTTTGCGGGTCAGTCGTGGCCAGCACAAACTTCAAATATTCAGGCGGCTCTTCCAGCGTCTTCAACATGGCGTTGAACGCTGTGTTGGTCAGCATGTGCACCTCATCGATCATGAAGACCTTAAAGCGCCCCTGAACTGGCTTGTAAACCGCTTGCTCCAACAGGCTCTGCACCTCGTCCACACCCCGATTGGATGCAGCATCTAGCTCGGTGTAGTCAGGAAAGCGGCCGCTATCAATTTCAGTGCAGGCAGCGCAAACTCCACAAGGAGTTGCTGTGATACCACCATTGCCATCTACACCTTGGCAGTTCAACGACTTGGCCAAAATGCGCGACACCGTCGTTTTGCCCACGCCACGCGTACCCGTGAACAGGTAAGCATGGTGCAGTCGTTGCTGGGTCAAGGCATTGGTCAAAGCCTGAACCACGTGCTCCTGCCCCACCATTTCGGAGAAGGTACGGGGCCGGTATTTACGAGCAAGCACTAAATAAGACATAGCCGCTGATTCTACGGGGCAAGGACATGCCAGCAAACCTGCTCATTGAATCTCATTTCGCACATCTCCGATACGTGTCACTTTTGCATCTATAATCAGCCGTGACGGGCCCCCTCGCATGGGGAAGCGGCCAACCGGGTCAGGTGGGGAACCAAGCAGCCCTAACTGTGAAACCAGTGCCGAGGTAAGGTTCGTCACCTTTCGATGGAAATCCTCTTTATATACAAGAGGCTGTCTTCCTAGAAAAGCTATCTTTGACTATGTGTGACGCAACGCTGTTACACATGAATGTTGAAAAATGATAGCAAACACCCCGAATATTTACCTAGAAAATTTCCGAGCGCCCTTTAATCAAGGTGTGCGCTGCTGCATTCCCCGTGCCCTACGGTAGTCAGAATCAGTTTTCAAAAAGCTGCGAGCACAGGGTAAACACCAGCCGCTTGACACTCCCACATCCGCCACGATGAACATTCCTTCACTTGCAAAAGGTATGTTTATGAATGGACAACCATCCAATCCCAACTGGCCCAGCAAGACTGGCGAACCATCAGGCGGTGGTCGAGGCAACAACCCGCCCGGAGGTGGCGGCAAGAAGTGAGGTCGCCTACCTATCAACCATGAAGCCCCTTGCAAGGGGCTTTGTTGTCTCTGCCACTCATCTTGTGCATTTGCACTAAGCGATGGTTTGTGCAAGCGCTCATCACTTCAACCGCTTGGAGCAAGCCACCTTGGGAACCCTCACCAAATCGTCTCAACTGCCAGATGTGTCATCCCCTGCTCCACAACTGCCGAACAAAGACGAATGATTCATGCCTAGTTGTTTCTACATCTTCGACAAAGAGACAGCTCGAAGGTTTATTGAATAAAAGCCAAATTCATGGGCAAAAAAAAGCCGGCACCTTTGGGATGCCGGCAAGAGAGGAGAGACACTGAACACACACAAAACACATTCAGATTCGCAGGCGCCTAATGACGCTCCTAAAAATCCCAAAAATCAACGCAGACGGAAGTTTCCATCCACAAACATAGATGAGCGGTGACCTGTTTCACATTGCTCATCGGCATAAGACCAGAACGCCTGAACTGTGCCCTTGTCAGAGTCGATGATTTGGCTGACAGTGAAGCCCGTTTTCTCAATCCAGTTGAGGAAGTGCAGGTGATCGCTGAGCTGCAAATAACTGACTTTTTCACAGCCTTCGGAGACATGGCCTTGCGAGTCCACCACACGCCAGCGCATTTGCCCATTGGGGGTGTAACGCACTTCGGCTTTGCTGTCCGGAAACTCAATGGATGCGTCGCGTCCCAAAAGAGTTCCGGCGTATTGCATCGAAAGCATGGACATGATGAGACTCCTTGAATAAATACGTTTTCAATCGAAACGACAAATCTTTTTGCGTAACGCTATGGTGAATCTGTGCCGTTTTTAAATTTGTGGGAAAGAAGCTAATGCCTTCGTCGGCGAAGATTTTTTAACAAATTGAGGATTTCGGTCTAGCCTGTGGCAGCAAAATCGCACGCAATTGCCCGCTAAGGAAATATGGAGAGTAATCACTCGCAACCCGTCAAATTCTGAGCGTGACGCGGACCCACTGGATGGCGCCGCCCGCATCAATATCAAAGCCAGCATTAAGCAGTCCTGAATTCATAGCTGCTCAGAATTAAATGACTGTGACTCGCGCTCGTTTGGGCGAAAAACCCGCCAAGATAAAGCTTCAAGGACTGCGGTAGAGTGCCGCTCGCCTGCCCCTCTCTGTGTTTATTCCTTACGCCTTTGCATGACTGAAATCACCCTGCCCGCCCATCCTCCGCTGCATATCCTCTGGCAGGACGAACACATGGTCGTTGTCTACAAACCCGCAGGCTGGCTGGTGCACCGCACTGGGCTGGATGCATATGAGACCCGGTTTGTAATGCAGACGCTGCGCGACCAGCTGGGGCGGCATGTTTGGCCGGTACATCGCTTAGACAAGGGCACTTGCGGCGTTTTGGTGATGGCCCTGCACAAAGAGGCAGCGCAGGCGCTGGCTGCCAGTTTTGCAGCCCATGAAACACGCAAAGAGTATCTGGCCGTGGTGCGCGGCTGGCTACCCGGAACGCTGCAGGTCGATCACGCACTCAAACCCGATGACGCCCCAGAAGATGCAGCCGTGCAAGAGGCTCACACCACGCTGCACTGCCTGTCTCAGCTTTCTTGGCCCGAGAGTTATGACGGCCGCCATTCAGAGACTCGCATTAGCCTAGTGCAAGCCCTGCCCACCACGGGTCGGCGCCATCAAATTCGCCGCCACCTCAAACATGTGGCCCACCCCATCATTGGTGATGCCACCCACGGCAAAGGCCCACTGAATCGCTGGTGGGCTGAGCGCCTAGGTCAGCAGCGGCTGTGGCTGCACGCCAAGGCGCTAGAGATTGCCCACCCCATGAGCGGTGAGCCGATGCGCTTTGAGGCTGACTGGTCTGCGCTAAGCCATGTGCAAGAAGCGCAGGACTGGCAAAAACTGCTGGCCTTACCGGGCTGGCAGGCCACTACAGAAATTCAATAAAAATAGCTGCTAGTCCTAATTAATAAAGGACTAGCAGCTATGATTTTTAAGTGTTAAACCGCAGACTTAGGCGTTGCGCGAATCCACTTTCCTTCTTCGTCAAACTGCAAGCTGGGTGCAGCGACAAACTCATATTGCGCTTCAGGGTCGGCCTTGAGTTCGCCCTGCAGCAACTCCACCAGTCGCTCATTGCCCATCTTCATGCCGCAGGCCTGTGCATGGCCACCGCCGCCAAAACTTTCCGCCAAGGGGATGCAGTTGAAGTCCGAGCGCGAGCGCAGGCCCACCTTGGTGCCCTTGTGATTGGCATGCCACATCAACGCAAAGCTGCCGCTTTGGCGTGCCAGCAGGTCACCGACTTGGCTGTGGAACATGCCGGGGCAGTTCACCATCAAGCCTTGCTTGCCGTTGAAGACCAGCACTTGCGCGCCGTCTGCAATGTCAGCGCAGAGCTTTTGGTATTTTTCATCCATCGCACCGCCACGGGCCATGTAAACGGCTTCTTGCTCAGGCGTGAAAGCGGCAATCTCGGCCCAGCGCTCAAAGCTGCGTACGGGCTCCATATCCAGTGCGGCAAGGAAAGGCGCGCTTTCGGCGAATTCCCACTTCCAGATGTCGCGGTCTTCGATGTAGCGAATCAGGCCGGGCACGGGCTTGTCAGACTGGAAGAACTCCCAGCCCAAGCGAGCGCCGGATTTGTTCATATCGAAGTGCACCACGCCGCAAAGGCATTGGTAGCCACTGAGCTTTTCAGCAGCGCTTTTGTGGTGATCGAGCACCACCAGCTTAGAGACGCGAGATTCGATCTCGGCCATCAGCACAGGCTCAAAAGCGAAGTCCAGCACGTACACCGCACGACCTGTCAGATCGCCCAAGTCATCGGCCGTCTGAATTTCGCCATGATCCAAACCGCGAAACTCGGCCTTGCCTTCATAAAACAACCACGCAGCCAGTGCCGCGCCAAAACCATCGGGGCAGCGGCGACCGTGATAGAGGATGAGAGGATTGGGATCGTTGCGATCAGGGCGCACCAGCAACTGCTGGAACAAAGAGGGTTTGGCGTTCAGTGCTGTCATATCTTCACATTTTCACCGTTTGCCGTGCATCGCGGCTGTGCGTGGGCATTGCAGCGGGCATGAAGTTGAGGCATTTTGTGGGCAATCAATAGATGCGCTGAACCATACCTGACGAGAAATACTTCACCCACACCTTGGTAAGTCACTGCTTGCTACCAGCCCCACGTAGCACAGCTATTACCCCCCGAGATTTCGGTATCTACCTAAGACCTTTGACTTGGCATGCGCCTATGATGGGGCCTTGCTAATGAAATGCTGCGGTCACCGGCAGGCCCGCCTTGCAGGTTTGCCAAGACAGCTACAGCGCTGGGTGCTCCGCGGCCCCTGTATGCGATCTACTCCCGATATCACACCCCACCTCGGCACCTTATTCAGCTTTCGTCGCGATCTGCACGCAAATCCTGAACTCAGGTACGAAGAGCACCGTACAGGCGATAAAGTCGCCGCGTATCTCACAGCCCTAGGCCTGACCGTGCACCGCGGCCTGGGCCAGACTGGCATCGTCGCCAGCATCTATGGCAAGGGCCGTAGCAAGGACAACCCCGGGCGCAGCATTGGCATCCGCGCTGATATGGATGCGCTGCCCGTCACGGAAATCAACACCTTTGACCACATCAGCCAAAACAAGGGCCGCATGCATGCCTGCGGTCATGACGGTCACACCACCATGCTGCTGGGCGCTGCCACCACACTGGCGCAGCAAACCGACTTTGACGGCACGGTACACCTGATCTTTCAGCCGGCAGAAGAAGGCGGCGCCGGCGCCAAGGCCATGATCGATGACGGCCTGTTTGACAAATTCCCCTGCGAAGCCGTATTTGCGCTGCACAACTGGCCATCAATGCCATCTGGCCAGATGGCGGTCCGCGTGGGGCCCATCATGGCTTCCACCTTGCGCTTTCAAATTAAAGTGCATGGCAAAGGCGGCCACGCAGCCATGCCCCACACCACGCTGGACCCGATTCCTGTGGCCTGCGCCATCGTCAGCCAGTTGCAGACGCTGGTCTCACGCAGCACAGACCCGCTGGACTCTGCTGTGTTGACCATTGGCAAGATCAGCAGCGGCACGGTGGAAAACATCATTCCCGATAACGCCGTCATCGCCGGCACTGTGCGCACCCTGAAAAAGGAAACGCGCGAGATGTTTGTCGAAGGCATCAAACGCATCAGCAGCCATGTCGCCGCCGCGCACCTGTGCCAAGCAGAATTTACGCTGCGCCCCGGCGCTTACCCCAATACCACCAACCACGCCCGCGAAGCCAAGTTCATGGCTCAGGTGATGCGTGAGGTGGTGGGTGACGAAAGCACTTTTGACGATGTGCTGCCCGCCATGACAGCCGAGGACTTCGGCTTCATGCTCGAGGCCGTGCCCGGCGCTTACGGCTGGATTGGCAACGGCCCCAGCGACGGCCAGCCCGGCGTGGGCTTGCACAATCCCGCCTACGACTTCAACGATGACAACATAGCCCGCGGCTCTAAGTTCTGGGATTTGCTGGCACGCCGCTACTTCGAGCAGCCTGCGGCTTAAAGCTAAAGCCCGGCGGAACTACTACGCTATTCATAGCAATTATTCCGCACTCAGCAATGAGTGCGGGCTTTTTTCATCTCTTTTCTGCGCTTTGTGCATCGTTTTATGCAGCGCTCTGACCAGCACTCCAGACATCGCTCTTCATATCGCTTAAATCAACGCCCAGCACATCGACCAGCCACTGCTGCTGGGGCAGCGGTTTGCCCAGCAGCATGCCCTGCAAAACAATGTCTGGATTCCACTGCACCAGTTGCAGCGCTTGCTCAGACAGCTCAACGCCTTCAGCCACCACGCGCAGGCGCAGCCTGCGCGCCATCAAAAGCATCGCCTCCACCAGTGCTGCATCTTTTTCTGAGCGATGGCTGCCGCTGACAAAGCTTTGATCAATCTTCAGCTCCTGAATCGGCAGGCGCTGCAAGCTATACATGCTGGAGTAGCCGGTGCCAAAGTCATCCAAAGAGGTCTCTATACCCATGCGGGTCAAGGCTTCAATGCGGATGCGCGCTTGGTCAATATCACGTACCACGGCGCCTTCTGTGATCTCCAGCGTTAGCTGGTGCGGGTTAGCACCGGTTTCCTGCAGCACCTGCTCTAGCGAGGTCATGAAGTTTTCATGTCCAAACTGAAATGCGCTGACATTGACCGACAGCCGCAGCCCGCGCGCCAACAGCGCGGGAGTTGCCAGCAGCAAGCAAGCTTGGCGCAGCACCCAGTCGCCCAGCAGCACGATCAGATCCGTC
Source organism: Comamonas sp. Y33R10-2 (assembly GCF_019355935.1). Taxonomy (NCBI): domain Bacteria; kingdom Pseudomonadati; phylum Pseudomonadota; class Betaproteobacteria; order Burkholderiales; family Comamonadaceae; genus Comamonas; species Comamonas sp. Y33R10-2. Next base: position 947,949 of record NZ_CP079925.1, on the reverse strand, counting down.
TCCTCTGCCACCGGAATAAACTCTGCCGGGCTCACTAGCCCCCACTTGGGGTGTTGCCAACGCACCAGCACTTCAGCGCCGACACAGTGACCACGCCCATCCGTCTGAGTTTGCAAATACATGCGCAGCTCACCCAGCGGAATGCCGTTGTGCAAGTCTTTGGCAATGCGCATGCGGCGGTCCACATCCTGCGCCATGCGGGGCTCAAAAAATACCAAACTCCCAGGGCCTTTTTGCTTAGCCTCGCGCAGCGCTACGCTGGCAAAACGCAGCGCATCGTTACCGTTACCGCCGCGGCGGGCAGACTCCAGCACCACCCCACCCATGCAGCAACTCACTAACTCGGTTTCTACCCAGCTGTTGAGACTGAAGGGGGTTTGCAAAGACTTTTTCAAAGTCTGCGCGTACTGCCTGAGCTGATCCGTCACGCCCTCGGCATGCCGATGCAAGCTAGCAAAAACAATAGCAAACTCTGCAGCTGCGATGCGGGCAATCCAAGCATCATCGGGCAAGACCTGAACCAGCCTCGCCCCCATTAGCGCAATCAGCTCATCACTGTGCTGACTGCCATGCACACCGTTGAAAGCCGAAAATCTATCCATGTCCAGCAGCAGCAAGCCATGGCAATCGTCCTGTTGGGTATGAATGAGTTCGCGCAAATACAAAGTCAGCGAGTGGCGGTTGGGCAGGCCCGTAAGCGGGTCTAAATACACCAGATCGTGAATACGGCGCTCCGCCAGAACGCGCTCAGACAAGTCACGCTTGAGTTCCACATAGTTCACCACCTCACCATTGGGTGTGCGAATTGGCGCGATCAGCAGCGATTCACGTAATGCCTCGCCATTGCTGGCACGATTCGTCATCTCGCCGCGCCACACCTCACCAGCAGCAAGCTGAGCCAGCGCACGCTGGCGGCTGCCAAAATCCATGCCATTGGTTGAGACTGACTCAGTTGGGTGCCCCAGCACCTGCTCACGTCTATAGCCGGTACGGGCCAAAAAGGCATCGTTGACATAGACCACCGTCAAAGTGGTGTCGGTAATAACAATGCTCTCGGGATTTTGCTCAACCGCGAAGTAGAACTTGCTCAGCTCATGCTGGCTGGCGTTGAGAGTGGCCAGCATCTGCTGCCCTTTTTGCACTCTGCGCCACAAAATCATACGTGCCTGCAAACTCATCGCCAATGCCAGCACCAGCATGCCCGGCACATGGATCAGGCCCATCAAGGCAGTCGTTCTTTGCAGGGCTGGCTGTTCGTAAATTACCGGCGGCACCCCCCAAAAAGCGCCCAACACCGCAATAGATGCTGCAAACATGAAAATCGAAGCAAGCAGGCCCTGCACCCAAACCGTGATCACCAGCCAAGCTGCAAAAGCAATCACTGCGGGGCTGTAAAAACCACCAGAGCGCCAAATCAGCAGCACGGCTAGCAGCCAATGACCCCAAACAAAGCAGCGCACCATCCAGTCCCACTGCCTTGCACGCGCCAAACCCATGCACACCAGTGACAGCAGCATCATGGACAAGGTAATGCCCACGCCCCAAGGGTCGAGCACATCACTGAGCACCCACACCAAAGTCATCAACGCCCCAAGGCCCAGCATCCATAGGCTGGCCAACCACACCATGCGGCGCATGGGTAGCCGGTATCTGGCCTCGACAAAAAGACGCTGCATGCCAACCTTCTCAATATTGAGTGCTAGAAGCTGTTTGCGATAGTTTCAATCATGCATGCATTGCAATAACTCAGTGCAAACCACTTAGGACTGCTGAGCCAAAACAGGGTTAGCCACCCAATCCTCCGCCAGCACTGGGCGCTTGAACCAATAGCCCTGACACAAAATACTGGGTTCAAGCGCTCGCAGCAAATCGGCCTGTTCCTGCTCTTGCACCCCTTCCGCCACCACACGCAGGCCTTTGGCTTTAGCAAGCATTAAGACAGACTCGACCAGCACCCGGCTATCTGCATTGATGCGCATATCGCGAATAAAAACCTGATCGAGTTTCAGCTCCTGAATCGGCAGACGCATCAAATAAGCCAGTGATGAGTAGCCCGTCCCGAAATCATCCAGCGCAAACTGCACCCCCAAAGCCTCCAAATTCACCATTTTCTGAATCGCATGCTCCACATCGCTGAGCAGCAAACTCTCGGTAACTTCAAGTATCAGCTTGCGTGGATCTATCCCTGTGCGCTGAACCACAGACTTCACCTTGTCCACAAAATCTGAATGTTGGAACTGCAAGGAGCTGACATTGACAGACAGCGAGTAACCCGCCGCTTGCACGCGTGGGTCGTTGAGCAATAAGCACACCTGCTGCAGCATCCAGTCGCCCAATGGAACAATCAGGCCGCAATCCTCTGCCACGGGAATAAATTCACCGGGCGAGATCATTCCCTTTTCAGGGTGCAGCCAGCGCACCAGGGCTTCGGCCCCCTGCACTCGCCCAAACATATCGACCTGTGGCTGCAAAAAGACCCGCAACTGCCCCTCTTGAATCGCGACAAACAGTTCTTTCTCAATCGTCATGCGCCGCAGCATGGTCTCATCGAGAACTTCGGAGTACGCATGTACTTGATCGCCGCCTTGATGACGCGCCTGGCTCATGGCCAAGCCTGCACGGCGCAGCACATGGTCTCCACTGTCCGTCTTTAGCCCTTCCTCCACAAAGGGGAACACGGTAAAGCCAACGCTGCAAGACAGCTGCACCGCTTCAGCGCCCTCAGGCAAGCCAGTGATTTGAATCATGCTCAGGCCGCGCTGCAGTTCTTGGGCAACCGTGTAGGCTTTAATACGCGCCTCGTGCCTTGATTTACCTACCTCTTTAATGACTACGGCAAACCGGCCATCACGAATACGGGCCATGCCTTCAGCCTCTGGCTGCAAGGCTTTGAGCCTCGCAACGAAAGCCTGCAGGAAAGCATCTGCCCAAAGCCTGTTGTGAGAGTTCTCAAAATTTTGAAAACGATCAATATCAATGATAAGCAAGCTGTGCCAGTCATGCCCACTGCGGTAAGGCTTGAGGTTTATCACCGAGCCATGCCCATCCAGATCTTCCCTCTGCAATTCAAGCATTTCCGTGAGCTTATTGAGCAAGCCCTTGCGATTGAGCAACTCAGTCAGGGTGTCGTAATGCTGCAAATGGCGAATACGGTTTTCAGCCTCGCGCTTTTCCGTAATGTCAAAGCGTGTTTCAAGCAAAAAAGCCAAGCGATTGTCTTTGCCAAGCACCGGCGCCACGCGCATTTGCTCAATCACGGGTTCTGCATTGCTGGTGACTCGGTACACCACATCTTCCCAAGTCTTGCCTGCCTTGAGCAGCGTCCACATCTGCGCGCGCTGTGCAGGGGTCATACCGTCGCCAATTACTCTGCTGCACTCGCTGGAATGTTCACCACCAATGCGCTGGCGATACTCTTGGTTGGAATAAACCTCGGAGCTTTTGGCCGCATCAATGATCAAAATACTCGACTTGCTTTGCTCAACAGCTTGAAAAAGCACATTCAGCTGCTTTTTGTGATGCTCCAACTCAAGCAAAGAGGCTCTCAACTCTTTAAGGTGGCGCCTATAGCCTTGCACCATCATCCAAGTGATGCCCAGCAAAAACAGCATCACATAGGCGATTGACAGCACGTTCTCCCACTGAGAATGCCCTGCATAAACCAGCCCTGCTCCCAGCAAGATCACGCCCAAAATGCTCAAGCTCGCCTCGGCCGTACCTAAAGTCCACGCGGCGAACACCACCAGCACCGTCAAAGTCAAAGCACTGATCGTCGGCTGAAACGCTGCATTCCAAGCCCAAAAAGCAGTCAGCGCCAGCGCCGCAATCACAATGCAACGCGCACCCCAGCGCCAATGGCCGCGCCAGGTCAGCAACAGACAAACTGCTGCGATGACCGTAGCCAGTGGCCCAGCCCAAAACCGCGCATTATCGATGCCCGCAAATATGGAGGCCAGCCAGCCCATTGAGCAATACCAAAGGCTGACCAGCACCGTGCCCAGGCGCGCATAGGCCCAAGACGGCAGTACGGCATTTTCTTTGGACTGCAAGAAGGTGAACATGGGACTGCTATGACTATTTACATGGCCATAGTTTCAAATAAAAGTCCCATTTCGCACCTAGGGAAAGGTTGTAGTGCCCTAAACATGTGGACGCATCCCAACGCGGCACTGAACTGCCCATAAGGAAAGTGTCAACACTGCTTATGACAAGCGTGCTTTGCGCCCTTTTCTGCGCGCCATCGTCGCGGCATCTTTTTTGGCTTGGCGTTCTGCATCTTTGACCAATCCCTCGGCCATCCAGACTTCAAACTCTTGGGGCGTTTCCAGCGTAATGCGGCCAATCGTTACGTCACGGAAGTCGGTCAACACCAACTCAGCCGCTTTTTGCAGGTTGACGCGCCCGCCGCTCATCACTGCGCCGCGCTTTTTGCCGATCAGCGCCAGCAGTTCATCGTCATGCAGCGCTGCAATTTCTTTGTCATCCAATCCCAGCTTATAGCGCTCGGCCAGCATGGCTGCGTAGTTCTTCTGGAGATACAGCAGCAGCTCCAGCACTACCAACTCTTCATCGAAGGCATTGCGGCCAACAGCGCCGCTGGCGGCCAGATTAAAGCCGCTTTTTTCTACGATGATGCGCGGCCACAGCATACCGGGCGTGTCCCACAGGTAAAAGTCATCGGCCAGCACAATGCGCTGCTCCAACTTGGTCACGCCGGCCTCGTTGCCAGTCTTGGCCTGCGTCTTGCCGCTCATGGAGTTGATCAGCGTGGACTTGCCGACATTGGGCACGCCGCAGATCAGCACGCGCATGGGCTTAGCCAGACCGCCGCGTGTGGGCGCCAGCAGCTTGCACTGCTCGATCAGGCGCTTGGTGGGAGCAAGTTCAGAGGCATCCAAGCCAATGGCACGCGTTTCGCTTTGGGCGTTGTACCAGTCGATCCAAGCCTTGGTCTGGGTAGCGTCAGCCATGTCTTGCTTGTTGAGAATCTTCAGGCGCGGCTTGTGACCTGTCATTTCTTGCAGCAAGGGGTTGGCACTGGAGCCCGGCAGGCGCGCATCCAGAACCTCGATGACCACATCAATATCTTTCACGCGCTCCGTGATGGCCTGACGCGTCAGATGCATGTGACCGGGGAACCATTGGATGGCCATAAGCGGAGATCTTTCTTTATGGTGGATGTAAGGCGCACAATGCAGCACGCTGCTGCTGCGGCAGCTCGCCTGATGTGCGCAAACACCTTTTTATGTTGGTGAATTCAGGCGCGCAAGGATAATCTCCCTCAGCTTTTCTGACCTACTCGCTCGTTTATGCCCCTGCCTTCTGCCCCCCAAAAGTCCAAAGCCCGCAATGAAGTTCTGATCAAGGGCCTGACGATTGCGCTCATAGGCATCATTATTTTGCTGGCTCCGATCTTCAAACCCGAGAGCGGCATCGCCCAGTTGTTTGCCCAGTCGCACATCGTAGGCTGGTTTGCGCTGGTGCTGGGTCTGGCCTTTATCGGCCAGCATCTGTGGGTGCGCTTCAAAAAGTGAGCACCGAGGCTTTGCTTCAACCTTTGAGCCAGGCCCGCAGCCAGATTTCGCTCTGGCAAGGCCGGGCGGCTCAGGCGGCAGTCACCCTGCGCAACCCGCCGCCAGAGCCCACAAGCTGCTGCGGGCGGGGCTGCAACGGCTGTGTGTGGGAAGGCTATTACGGCGCTTTAGGCTTCTGGCTGGAAGATGCGGCCGAGGCTTTGGCCTCAACCTCAGAAACTCGCGTTATTTAAGCCTTTTCGGGCTGTAGTCCACACAATCATTAGACTTTCCCATCATTTTTTATAGCACTCTGTGCGGCGCCTCGCTTAAAGCCTCGATGTCATGAAAAAGCGCCTGCGGTCCATAAACCGCAAGCGCTTATAGCTATCAAATTTAGCTAATCAATTCAAAGATTTACCGCAGACTAGCCGGATCCATATAACGCAACCGCCATTCTTCAAACGTCATGGTGTCTGCTGCCTCGATGGCTTTTTGCTTGGCCACAGACTCTTGGCTCATTTGCTCATAGCGCACCTGCTGCTCGGCCGTCCACGGCATGGCCAACAACGCATCGCGCGCCTTGGCGGACTGGGTGGTCATGAAGTCGATAAAACGGTTGTCGTAGCCTGCAGTCAGCTCTTGCAGCACATGGGCTGAAGGCGTAGTTTGCGCGTTTTGCACTCGGCCCAACGCTTGCTCTAGCGCCGCGCTGTAGTCGCCACTGTTATGGGCAGCATCCAGCGCCTGCGCATAAGGGCGGCATTGTTGCAGTACTTCTTGCGCCCAATCGATCAGCAGCACGGGCTGGCCGTTGCGCACCAGCTTCAGGCCCGGTTCGCGGCCTTGCTCTGCGGCCAAGTGCTGGTTGTGCTTGAGGTCATCAATTTCTTGCGGCGTATCGTCTGAGCTTGCTGTGTGCAGGCAATGCAGTAAAAAGACGTCAATCATGCGCATGGTGGCCGGGGCAATGCCCACGGTTTCATACGGGTCGATGTCCATCAGTCGCACTTCCACATATTCCACGCCGCGCTCACGCAGAGCATGCAGCGGGCGCTCGCCGCTCTTGACAGTGCGCTTGGGGCGGATGGTGCCGTAGAACTCGTTTTCAATCTGCAGCAGGCCAGTGCCCAGCTGGTTGTAGTCGCCACCGGGGTTCTTCACGCCCAGTTGCTCGTAAGCGGCATAGGGACGAGTCAGCGCTTCGTGCAGCGAATCGGCATAGCCATCGAGCCCGTTGTAGCTCACGCAGATGGTGGACTGGGCATCGCTTTGATAACCCAGTCGCCCCATGCGCAGCGATGTGGCGTAGGGCAAGTACAGCGCATCTTTGCCATCGCCCAGCGGCTGCAGGCGGTGCTCGCGCCCTTGCACAAAGCTGGGGCACAGCGCGGGGGATGCGCCATAAAGGTACAGCAGCACAAAGGCGTTGCGGCGGAAGTTGCGGATCAGCGCAAAGTACTCATCGCTGCTCACCCCGGGCAGCGACCAGTTGTAGTGAATGCCCGAGATGGTCTGCATGCGGCGGCCATAGCGGTGGCCCAAGCCCATGCGGTACACACTCTTGGAGCGGCCCGAATGCGAACTGCCGTAGCGCCCCAGCGGAATGGTTTCATCCGTGGGCAAGCGGCAAGGCATGCTGGAGTTCCACATCAGCTCGCCACTCTCGCTCAAATTGCGCAGCACAAACTGATGAACTTCGGTCAGCTCATTAAGACACTCGTCCACACCCAAACGCGCGCCGGTGATGAGTTCGAGCTGCGACTCGCTGTAATCCGTGGTGATGTTGGGGTGCGTTAATGCCGAGCCCAGCTCGCCCGGGTGCGGCGTCAGGGCCAGCGAACCCGTCGCCAATGCCCGCAATCCCTCTTTTTCGATACCGCGGCGAATGCCCAGCAGCCTCTGGGCTGAAGGCATGTTCACGATGGCCTGCGATGTCTTCATTCTTGTTTACCTTCTCGTTGAAGACGCTCAAAGCAAACTTAGTCTGCCCAATCGCGCCCAGTCGGCGAATGATAGAGAAACCCGACCAAACGCGATGGCAGCTGGCCGCTTAACCACGCTTTTCGGCCTGTTGAAACACGTTATACATGGGCACGAGCCAGAAAATTGTCAGCTTAACAAGCCAGCCAAAGAGAGCGCACGCTCACTACAAAACAGAAAAAGCCCTCACAAGAGGACTTTGCCCAGCTGTGCTAATCGTCAACCCAAGCACTATTTATGCAGCCAATGCACCACTAGAGATGCATTAGTTTGCTCAATGGCCGTGCGCCTTCATAGCCTTACCGACTTCAACTTGCCCCTGCACCGCACCGCTGCCGGGCACTTGCTGCCCCTCGCTGGCCGTCACCTCGGCCAGTCGCGCAGCCAGTTGCTCTGGCACCTGATCGCCTAGGCCTAAATAAACGCCTTCGGTCATGGTGATGTGCGCGGCTTCAAAGCCGCCAGCACCCGCGCAAAGAATGGTGCGCGTGGGCGCACTTTCGTGGGCTAGTACCAGCATGGCAGGCACCACAGCTTCGGGCTTGAGCGCTTCAAGTACTGGCTCGGGCATCAGCCCTGCTGTCATGCGCGTGGCCGCCGTCGGGGCCAAAGCGTTGACGTGAATATTGTTTTTGGCGCCTTCAATAGCCAGCGTCTGCATCAAGCCCACCTGCGCCAACTTGGCCGCGCCGTAGTTGGCTTGACCAAAATTGCCATAGAGGCCTGTGGACGATGTCGTCATCACGATGCGGCCATAGTTCTGCTCTTGCATATGCGGCCACACGGCCTTGCAGCAGTTGGCTGCGCCCATCAAGTGCACATCGACGACGAGGCGGAAGTCCGCCATATCCATCTTGGCAAAACTCTTGTCACGCAAAATGCCGGCGTTATTGACGAGGATGTCTACCCGGCCCCAGGCGTGCATCGTCTGCTCAACCATGGCCTGCACGGCCTCAAAGTCCGTCACCGAAGCGGCATTGGCTATCGCCTCGCCACCTGCGGCGCGAATTTCATCAACCACTTTTTGCGCAGCTGTCGCCGAGCTGCCCGAGCCATCTACCGCGCCGCCCAAGTCGTTCACCACCACCTTGGCCCCACGCTGGGCCAGCGCCAGCGCATGCAGACGCCCCAAACCACCACCCGCACCGGTCACGATCGCCACACGACCTTGAAAATCCATTGCCATGATGTCTTGCTCCTTGCTTCAACGGTTGTTTGCACCACCTCAATGTAAGCGGGCATGTTGCAGCGCAACGTAGCCTTTGTGACTATTGGCTGCAGAGTGCGGGAAAGCACGGGTAAGCGCAGATAAAAACGGATCAGTCTGGAGAAGCTATCTATTTCAGAGCACAACCTCCATCAATTGCATTGATTTGCAATACAAATCAGCTTGCATTCAATGAATTGACAGGACAAACCGCTTTCAAATGAATAGTGAAGTCTTATCCCCATTTTTACGCAACAAGCCTGTGGACAAGCCTGAATAGCTTTGGCAACGCTCACTCAAACCATTGATTTAGATCACCTTTCTCAAACCGCCTATTTTTTAATCAAAATTCTCCAGCAAAGCACCACTTATCCCGTCCTAGGCTGAACATCCTTGTGAACAACTGAGCCTCTTAACTGGATAAGTCAGATAAGTCATTGATTCCAAACAAATTGCAAACCACTGATTAAAAAACAGGCAACCCAAGCATGCCCACGGCCTTGGCAAAACGGCTACAAACACAGGTTTTGCATCGCTCGAATTCATCGCCTCATGTCCAACGACTCTGCTTTCGCCCCACCTTTTTTTATTGCTAAGTGCGAGCCCAGCGGCCAGCAGGTCGACGCATGGGCGGACCAGTCCTTGCTCGATTCATTAGAGAGCGGCGGCGTGGACTGGCCAAGTTCCTGCCGCAACGGCACTTGCCGCACCTGTCTGGGCCAAATGGTCTCAGGCAGCGTGCGCTATGACATTGAGTGGCCGGGACTGACTCCTGAAGAAAAGGCCGAGGGCTATGTGCTGCCCTGCTGCGCTTATCCTGAAAGTGACGTGGTGTTGATGGACGCTCCCTGAGCCGCTTTGCGACTTCCCCCGCTGGGGGATGGCAGCCTTGCCGCGAGGCGGCTCTCGCTTGCTGCCTCTACCTTGGGCCATTCCTATTTCAGAGCCTGCTTGCACTGCATCATGGTTTCAAGGGCAACTGCCGCGGCTCAAGGTCGCTGTGCAATAGAATAGGTGTTTTCAGCAAGGCCTTGCCCTGCAGAAAGCGGCTAACCGCTTCACACGTTCTTTGGAAGTCCTGCCATCGCGCCCTGCTATTTGATGCGGCGCTGGCAATGCCTCACTGGTGCGTGTCGTGCGCCAGCCCTGACTGCTTGCATCGCTTCAAGATCACGTCCAAGAAGGCAATTCCATGAACAGCTCACTCCAACCCGTGCCCATCTCGCCGATTGAAGAAATCGTGGCCGAAATGCGTGCCGGCCGTATGGTCGTTCTCGTTGACGAAGAAGATCGCGAAAACGAAGGTGATTTGGTTTTAGCATCCGACCATGTCACGCCCGAAGCCATTAACTTCATGGCCCGTTTTGGCCGTGGTCTGATCTGCCTGACGTTGACCCGTGAGCGCTGCGAGTTCTTGAAGCTGCCCCCCATGGCCGCCCGCAATGGCACGGTGTACAGCACTGCTTTCACCATTTCTATTGAAGCCGCTGTGGGCGTCACAACCGGGATCTCCGCAGCAGACCGCGCCCGCACCATTCAAGTCGCTGTAGACAAAAACACCCAGCCTGCCGACTTGGTGCAGCCCGGTCATGTGTTCCCGCTGCAAGCTGTGGATGGCGGCGTGCTGATGCGCGCTGGCCACACTGAAGCGGGTTGCGATTTGGCCGCTTTGGCAGGCTGCTCGCCTTCGTCGGTGATCTGCGAGATCATGAAGGATGACGGCACCATGGCCCGCCTGCCTGATCTGCAACTGTTCTGCGCCGAGCACGGCATCAAGATCGGCACCATTGCCGACCTGATCGAATACCGCAGCCGCAATGAATCGCTGCTGCAAAAAGTGGGCAACCGCCCCATGCAAACTGCTCACGGCGAGTTCACCGCCTATGCCTTCCGCGACGTACCGAGTGGCTCAGTGCACTTGGCACTGGTCAAGGGCGAATGGCAAGCCGGCAACACCATCCCCGTGCGTGTGCACGAGCCTCTTTCCGTGCTCGATGCACTGGAAGTGGGCCGCAACCAGCACTCATGGGGTCTGGATGAAAGCCTGAAATACATTGCTGGCAACGGCCAAGGCGTTGCCGTGCTGCTGAACTGCAGCGAATCTGGTGACGAACTGATGACGCAGTTTGAAGGCAAAGCACGATCTGCCCAAGCACCCGAGCGCGGCCGCATGGACCTGCGCACCTATGGCGTGGGCGCGCAAATTCTGCGCGAGCTGGGCGTGAGCAAGATGCAACTGATGGGCCAACCCCGCCGCATGCCCAGCATGGCTGGCTACGGCATGGAAATCACAGGCTACATCCCTAAAGAATCTAAAGAATAAGAGACGGAATAAAAAATGCAAAACGCAGAACAAGGCCAAGGCCTGAACATGAACGGCGCTGATCTGAAAATCGGCATCGTACAAGCGCGCTTTAACGAAGGCATTACCAACACCCTGTTTGCCTCCTGCCGCGATGAGCTGCTGGCATTGGGTGTGAAGACTGAGAATATCGACCATGTCACAGTCCCCGGCGCACTGGAAGTGCCCGTGGCCCTGCAGACACTGGCTGACCTCGATCAGTACGACGCCCTGGTGGCGTTGGGCTGCATCATCCGTGGGGAGACATACCACTTCGAGCTGGTAGCCAATGAATCGGGCGCTGGCGTCACACGCCTGTCCTTGGACTACCGCCTGCCGATCGCCAATGCGATCATCACCACTGAAAACATGGAGCAAGCCATTGCCCGCCAGGTGGACAAGGGTCGCGATGCCGCCCGTGTTGCCGTGGAAATGGCCAATCTGCTCAACTCTTACGACAATCATGAGTGAAGAACAATCTAACCCGTCGGCTTCCGACCGCCCTGCGCGCCAAAGCCGCTCAGGCCTGACCAGCACCGGTGCGCGCAAAGCCGGCTCCAAATCCAACCGCAGCCGCGCACGTGAATTCGCACTGCAAGGCCTGTACCAATACATTGTTGGCCGCAATGAAATCTCGCAGATCGACAGCTTCACGCGCGATCTGGCGGGCTTTCACAAGGCCGACGTGGTGCATTACGACGCCCTGCTGCGTGGCTGCGCCGAAAACGAAGCTGCTCTGGACGCATTGATTGCGCCCAAGCTGGATCGTGGTTTGGCCGAAATCTCACCCGTCGAGCATGCTTGCATGTGGATTGGCGCGTACGAGTTCCAAAACTGCCTCGACGTGCCATGGCGCGTTGTGCTCAACGAGTGCATCGAGCTGGCAAAGGAGTTTGGCGGCACCGATGGTCACAAGTATGTCAACGCAGTACTCAATGGGCTGGCACCAGAACTGCGCAGTGCTGAAGTCGCCCACGACCGCGCCAAGCAAGACAAAGCCCCAAGCTAAGTCCGCAGGCAACACCGGGCCCGGCGCAGCAAATGCACCGGGCCCTCGCCCTTTTGGCCAAGGCATACGCGAGGACTGCCCATGGAATCCCAACACCCCACATTACCGGCCCCCAACCCGGAGCTCACGCCCGAGCTTGCCCGGGATCTGGCACCCTGGCTGGCACTGAACGCCGGTACCTGCTGTGTGCTGGAAGTGGGGGGATTCAGACCCACGGGAGACCCTGCCGCATCGCATTTCGGCCTGTCCCCCTTAATGCAGGCGGATGAAGAATGGCCACTTGATGCGGCTGGCCAGCCCATGCAATTCATCGCCCAGTTCAACCTATTGCAAGCCCCTTGGCTGCCCGAGGCCCTCACGGGCCATGCCTTGCTGCAGTTTTTTGTGGGTGAAAAATTTATCGAGAGCAGTTGCGCCCCAGAGACCTGGGCCATCCAACTGCGCGCCAGCACTGCGGGCCTGACGCCCCACGAGCAACCACCGTTCCGCGACGATGCCTGGATTGGCAAAGGTTTCGAGGCCCGCTGGCTGCCACCTCAAAACGACCACCCTTGCTACGATGATTCCAGCATGCGCCTGCCAAAGGGCATGGAAAAATTTCCCAACGATGCCCATGGCCTGTGCTCGGGCCGCACCAAGCTACGTGGCTATGCCAAAAGCCTGCAGCATGAAATTGCTTTTCTGCGCCCCGTCAAAGATGACAACGGTGACTGGCTGCCCTCACCCGACGAGCCCTTCTATGTGATGCAAATCGACAGCGAAGGCAAAGCCGGTCTGAACTGGGTGGACGGTGGCATCGTCTACCTGGGCTGTCACCCCGGCACCGGCAAGTGGTCTGTCCACTGCCAGTTTTATTGAGAGTACATCGATTCATGTCCGTTATTGAGCTTTCCCGCCGCGCCCAACGCATCGAGCCTTTTTACGTCATGGAAATGGCCAAGCACGCGCAAGAGGTCGCGCGCCAGTCCAGCGCCAGCGGCTCACCCATGATCTATCTGAACATTGGCGAACCAGACTTCACCGCACCACCTCTGGTGCAGCAAGCCGCTGAACAAGCCATTCGCGACGGTCGCACCCAATACACACAAGCCCCCGGTCTGCCAGAGCTGCGCGAGCGCATCAGCGCTTGGTACGCCAGCCGCTTTGACATCAACGTGCCAGCGCGCCGCATCATCATCACCGCAGGTGCATCCGCCGCGCTGCAACTGGCCTGCCTTGCACTGATTGATGAGGGCGACGAGGTCCTGATGCCCGACCCCAGCTACCCCTGCAACCGCCACTTTGTCTCGGCGGCTGAAGGCAAGCCGGTGCTGATTCCAGCATCCGCAGAAGAGCGTTTTCAGCTCAGCGCTGCCAAAGTCGAGGCCGCCTGGGGTGAGCGCACACACGGCGTGATGCTCGCATCGCCCTCCAACCCCACGGGCACATCGATTGCGCCTGATGAACTGCGCCGCATTCACGAAGTGGTTCGCGCCAAGGGCGGCCTCACTATCGTCGATGAAATCTATCTGGGCCTGTCTTACGACGACGCTTACAGCAAGTCAGCGCTGGAGCTGGGCGATGACATCATCTCCATCAACAGCTTTAGCAAATACTTCAACATGACCGGCTGGCGTCTGGGCTGGATGGTGGTGCCCGAATCGCTGGTTGCCCCCATTGAGATGCTGGCCCAGCACCTATTCATCTGCGCCAGCACCATCTCGCAATATGCGGCGCTGGCCTGTTTTGAACCCGAAAGCATTGCCGAGTACGAACGCCGCCGCGCCGAGTTCAAAGCTCGCCGCGATTACTTTATTCCGGCACTGGAATCGATTGGTCTGCCCGTTCCCGTCAAACCCGATGGCGCGTTTTACGCCTGGGCCGACTGCCGTGCCGCCGCTGAAAAGCTGGGGGTAAAGGGCAGCTGGGATTTCGCCTACGCCGTGATGAATCAGGCCCATCTAGCCATCACCCCCGGCCGCGACTTTCGCCATGCCGAGACCGCGAGCTATGTGCGCTTTTCCACAGCTAACTCTATGGAGCAGCTGCAGGAGGCCATTGCGCGCCTGAAGAAGCTCTTAGGCTGAGACACCATGGCTTTTGAGTTCCCTATTCGGGTTTATTGGGAAGACACAGACGCAAGCGGCCGCGTTTTCCACGTCAACTATCTCAAGTTCTTCGAGCGTGCGCGCACCGAATGGCTGAGGTCACTGGGCATTGCCCAGCAAAATCTGCGGGAACAAACCGGCGGTATCTTTGTCGTAACCTCAGCGCAGCTTGAATACCTGCGCCAGTCACGGCTGGATGACCAACTGATTGTTACTGCAAAACTCCAAAGCGCAGGCCGCGCCTCGCTCACAATCGAGCAACAAGCTTTACGGATCAACCCTGAAGATCCAAGCCAAGAGCCTGAGCTAATTTGCACAGGCTTCATCCGCATTGGCTGGGTCAATGGCACGACCATGCGCCCCACAAGAATTCCAAACCATATCCTGGAGCAATTTTCATGAACTCCCAAGACATGTCCATCCTCAGCCTCATCATGCAGGCCAGCTGGGCGGTTCAACTGGTCATGCTGATTTTGGTGGTCGCATCCATCGCCAGCTGGGCCACCATCTTCAACAAAGCCAAAGCCTTAAAGCGTGTGCGCACGCTCAACGATAATTTTGAGCAAGATTTTTGGTCGGGCACCAGCCTGAACGACCTCTACGCCTCTGCTGCGCAAAACGCCAAGACTGGCGCCCCCATGGAGCGTATTTTTGCCAGCGGTATGCGTGAGTATCAAAAGCTGCGAGAGCGCCGCATGCATGATGTCGCCACGCTAATGGACGGCACACGTCGCGCCATGCGCGCCAGCTTCCAGCGCGAGCTAGATGAGTTGGAATCTGGCCTATCCTTTCTGGGCACCGTGGGCTCAGTCTCGCCTTATGTGGGTCTATTCGGCACCGTCTGGGGCGTGATGCACGCCTTCACCGGCTTTGCCAATATGGAGCAGGTCACACTGGCCACCGTCGCCCCCGGCATTGCCGAAGCGCTGGTTGCTACGGCTATGGGCCTGTTTGCCGCTATTCCAGCAGTCACAGCCTACAACCGCTACGCCCACAACGTAGACCGCATTGCAAGCCAAGAAGAGACCTTCATTGAAGAGTTCTCCAACATCTTGCAGCGCAACGTGGGGTCTAGTGCAAATGCCTCGGCCTCTGGCCACTAATGACTCAATGCAAGGAGTAACTCCATGGCAGGCATGAGTTCACGCGGCGCTCGTAACCGCCGCACGGTCAACGAAATCAATATGGTGCCCTTCATCGACGTGATGCTGGTGCTGCTCATCATCTTCATGGTGACAGCGCCTATGCTCACGCCGGGCTCCATCAACGTACCAAGCGCCGGCAAGTCTTCGCGCCCACCGACGAAGAACATTGCCTATGTGCTGCTTGAAAAAGATGGCAGCATGCAGTTCAAGAACGGCAGCAACACACAAACCGTCAAACTGAATGACCTCAAGGCCCTTGCTCAGTCTTGGCAAGAAGGCCAAAGCGAAGACAGCGCCATTCAAATCATCGCTGACAAGGGTCTGCCCTTTGATGACGTTATGAAGGCGCATTCCACCCTCTCCAAGGCCGGTGTCAAACGCATTGCCTTTGGCGTTGTCTCTTCTTCCAGCAATTGAACCTCGTCATAAAGCTCTGCCCTGCCGCGCTTGAATCCAAGCACCGCAGCCTGAGCCGACGCCCCATTCACCATGCCTAACCAGCAAGATCGCGATCAGTTTGCGCCACCCAGCCACCAAGGCCGGGTGCGCTCGTGGTCGCTTGCCCTGGCCGCGCACGGGCTGCTGATTGCCGCTCTGCTGTGGACAGTGCGTGCCCCCAAAGAAACCGAAGAAGCCATGGTTCAAGCCGAGGTCTGGAGCAGTGCAGCCCCAGCCTCCGCGGCGGCTGTAGTGATGCCCCCCCCTCCACCAGAGCCCACTCCCGAGCCTGTCTCAGAGCCGCCACCGCCCCCCCCTCCTGAGCCTGTGGTCATTCCCAGACCCGCTCCAGCACCCACTCCCAAAATCCAAGCCAATGACGACGATCATGAGGCTGAGATTGCGCTGGCCAAAAAGAAGAAGCAAGAGCAGCTGAAGAAGGAAAAAGCCGAGAAAGAAAAAGTAGAAAAAGCTGAAAAGGCACAGCAAGAAAAGCTCGATAAGCAAAAAGCGGACAAGGCGGAAAAAGCAGAAAAAGAACGCCAAGAAAAAATAGATCAGGCCAAAAAAGACAAGGCCGAAAAGCTCGCTAAGGACAAGGCAGAGAAGGAGAAAGCCGACAAGGCTGAAAAAGACAAAGCAGCCAAAGATAAGGCTACCAAGGAAAAATTAGAAAAGGCTGAAAAAGATAAAGCTGAAAAGAACAAGCTTGAGAAGGAAAAGGCCGCTAAAGAAGCCAAAGAAAAAGCAGCAAAGGACAAGGCTGCTAAAGAAGCCAAAGCAGGTGATGACCGCCGCAAGGCTGAACTGGCGCGCTTGCAAGGTTTGGCCGGAGGCTCCGGTAGTGCTGGCGGCAGCGGCGGTGGTGACCACAGCGGCACGGGCGGCAGTCGCACCGGCGGTGCGGGCAACAGCGCCAATGGCGGCCCTTCAGCAGGCTACGGCTCCAAAGTCGCAGCAAAGGTCAAGCCTAATATCGTCTATCCAGACTCCATCAGCGGCAACCCGCGCGCCGAAGTGCGTGTTCGCACAGCGCCAGATGGAACGATCACCAGCGCGACGATCTCCAAGTCCAGCGGCAACGCGGCCTGGGATGAAGCCGTGGTCCGCGCCCTGCACAAAACCGACAAGCTGCCGCGAGATATCGACGGCAAGGTTCCATCCGATCTGGTGATTGGCTTTAGACCGCAAGACTGATGCTCTTCATCAGGCGAGAAAATTGAACTGAACTCTAAAAATTGGAGTTCTTCTCTTTGTAAAAAACTCGGCAAGAAACCGGTCGATTCAATTTTTATCCGCCGGGCAGTTGAGGTTTTTATATTTTTTCGGCCACATCGCTGGGAATCTAAGCAGGAAAAGCGAGAAAAATCGGGGAACAATCCCCAGAAATTTGTACGTGACCCGGTTTGTTCCCCGATGTATTCCCCGGTGGTGCCTAGGCTGGAGCTATATCTCTTTAGTCTCCACCGGACACTAAGCCATTGATTTACCAAAAGAAAAAGGGATTCAATGAACTTCATTGAATCCCTTTGGATGGGTAGATGGTGGAGCTGGCGGGAATTGAACCCGCGTCCGCAAGCCTTCGCCGGACAGATCTACATGTTTAGTGCTCTGATTTAAATCTCGCCACCCAAGCCGCGCAGGCACACGCTACTTGGTTAGCCAGCTTCCTAAAATCTCGCCAAGTATCAAGAAGCCCGATACCCAGCCAGCTAATGAAAATTCCCTTACAGCCTGGAGATATTGCTACCCCCTTGCCCAGCCCACTAGCGTGCTGTTGTAAGGCTCACCGGATTAAGCGGCGAGTGCGAAACGTTCGTCGTTTGCAGTTAGTTTTTTGAATGGAGATTTACGAGCGTCACTCAAGCTCGACATGCACCGCACCGGTCCCGAACCCACGTCGAAACCAGGACAGCCCCTTAATCGCTATTCTAGCCCTATCCCAGCAACTTCAACAGCTCAAGTGGAGATTTGATGTGTGCATCTGCGCCCCAGTGCGCTGTATCGGTCTTTGCGCCTAGGTATCCGTAGCATGCAGCCACCGTTTTCATACCTGCTGCAGCGCCAGCCTGAATGTCGCGCTCGTCGTCACCCACATAAATGCAATGCTCGGGATGAATGTTCATGCGCCGAGCCGCCTCAAATAATGGCTCTGGATGCGGCTTGGCATGGGCTGTTGTATCTCCGCTCACCACTGCTGCAGCTTTGGAGAACAAAGGCATTTGCCGCGTCAAGGGATCAGTAAAACGCATGGACTTGTTGGTGACAATGCCCCACAAAAGCGGGCCCGCCTCCAAAGACTGTATTAATTCAGTCACACCATCAAAGGCGTAAGTCCGCTCAGTCATGCATTGCTCGTAATTGCGAAAAAATTCTTCTCGCATTTCAGCAAAGCCTTCTGATTCTGGCGTCATGCCAAAGGCAATACCCAGCATTCCGCGTGCGCCAGCACCGGCCATATGGCGGTAGGCGTCCAAAGACAATGATGGCATTCCACGATCGACGCGCATTTTGTCGGCCGCAGCACCCAAATCTGGCGCGCTATCTATCAATGTGCCATCTAAATCGAACAACACCGCTTTCACATGCGTCCACATTGTCATTACTCCTGCGGGCGGCGAGTCGCCAGCATGTAATTGACCGAAGTGTCATTGCTTAACCAATAGCGACCCGAGATGGGGTTGTGCTCCATCCCCTTGCTCCCCTGAAGATCCAGCCCCGCTTCTCGTACAAAGCGAGCCAGTTCACTGGGACGCAGTAGTTTTGCGTACTCATGCGTTCCCTTGGGAATCATTTTTAGCATGTACTCCGCAGCCACAATCGCCAGTGCAAAAGCCTTGGCATTGCGATTAATGGTGGAGAAAAACACCCAGCCGCCGGGCTTTACCAGCTGCGCGCAGGCACGAACGATGGATGCTGGGTCAGGCACATGCTCCAGCATTTCCATGCAGGTCACCACATCAAAACTAGCCGGCTGCTCTTGCGCAAGCTGCTCAACGCTGACTTCGTGGTACTGAATATTCGGTGTGGATGTCTCCAACGCATGCAACTGCGCCACTCGCAAGGCCTTGGTTGCCAGATCAATGCCCACAACGCTGGCACCTTTTCGCGCCATGGAGTCGGCAAGAATACCGCCGCCACAGCCCACATCCAGCACTCGCTGATTCGCCAAAGGCGCCTGGGCGTTAATCCAGTCGAGCCTCAGAGGGTTAATTTGATGCAGGGGCTTGAATTCACTCTCGGTATCCCACCAGCGATGGGCCAAGCTGGAGAACTTTTCAAGTTCTGCGGGATCGGCATTGATAGTGTTGCTCATGGTGCAATTGTCCGCGATTACAGCAATGGATCTGGCATAAAAAAAGCCCCGTTACCGGGGCTTTTTGGGTAGCAATCAAAGATTACTGAGCAGCTTTGGTGCCCACAACTTCGATTTCCACGCGACGGTTTTGAGCGCGACCAGCAGCAGTCTTGTTGTCTGCCACAGGTTGCTTTTCGCCCTTACCTTCGGTGTACACGCGGCTCTTTTCGATGCCCTTGGACACCAAGTAAGCCTTCACAGCTTCAGCGCGACGCACCGACAGCTTCTGGTTGTAAGCATCGGAGCCCACGGAGTCAGTGTGACCCACGGCGATGATAACTTCCAGGTTGACGCCCTTGATCTTACCGGTCAGGTCGTCCAGCTTGGTCTTACCAGCTGGCTTCAGAACCGACTTGTCGAAGTCGAAGAAAGCGTCAGCAGAGTAAGTAACCTTGGAAGCGATAGCAGCAGGAGCGGGAGCAACTGGAGCAACAGCAGCAGGAGCAGCAGGAGCAGCAACTTGAGCCTTCAGTGCGCCGTCGCAATCAACAGCAGCAGTAGCAGGTGTCCAGTTGGCATCGCGCCAGCACAATTCGTTTGTGCCGTTCTTCCACACCAGCTCGCTGGTGCCGTTTTGCCAGTTGTCGATAGTCTTGCCACCGTCAGCAGCCTTAACTTGTGCGCCAGCGGCCGTCACGAGGGCAGCGGAGGCAAACAGCATCGCCACTTTGTTCAGTTTCTTCATGGTTCTCCTCTTGGGGAAAAAGCCGCAGCAAGGCTGCGAATCTGTGGACGTCATCAGTGACCATCACCAAAAACGTTGAAACGATTGTGCCATACGTAACATGCAAGAGTGTTGTCAACTAAGCTACAACAAGTAGGAGAGCGGCGTAATTACTAAGTTATGTTGCTCTGCTGCCACACGCCATTAGACCTAAAATGCATGTTTTCCAGCCGTCAAAGTATCACTAGACATGACCCAGTTTGCTAAAGAAACTCTGCCCATCAGCCTTGAAGAGGAGATGCGACGCAGTTATCTCGATTACGCCATGAGCGTGATCGTTGGCCGGGCGCTTCCTGATGCGCGCGACGGCCTCAAGCCCGTGCACCGCCGCGTTTTGTACGCCATGCACGAACTCAACAACGACTGGAACCGTCCTTATAAAAAGTCAGCGCGTATCGTCGGCGACGTGATTGGTAAGTACCACCCTCACGGCGACAGCGCGGTCTACGACACCATCGTGCGTATGGCCCAAGACTTCTCTTTGCGCCACATGCTGGTGGATGGACAGGGTAACTTCGGCTCGGTGGACGGCGATAGCGCCGCTGCCATGCGATACACGGAAATCCGCCTGTCGAAAATCGCCCATGAAATGCTGGGTGACATCGACAAGGAAACCGTCGACTTTGGCCCCAACTACGACGGCTCTGAAAGCGAGCCTCTGGTGCTGCCAAGCCGCTTGCCCAATTTGCTGGTCAATGGTTCATCGGGCATTGCTGTGGGTATGGCGACAAATATTGCGCCGCATAACCTCAATGAGGTCGTGGACGCCTGCCTGCACCTGCTACAGAACCCTGAAGCCAGCATTGATGACCTGATGGAAATCGTGCCCGCGCCCGACTTCCCAACAGGCGGCATCATCTACGGCATCAACGGCGTCAAAGAAGGCTACCGCACAGGTCGTGGCCGTGTCGTGATGCGCGCCAAGGTGCACTTTGAAGACATCGACAAGGGTCAGCGCCAGTCCATCATCGTTGATGAGTTGCCCTATCAGGTCAACAAAAAGACACTTCAAGAGCGCATGGCCGAGTTGGTGCACGAGAAGAAAATTGAAGGCATCAGCCACATTCAAGACGAGTCGGACAAGTCCGGCATGCGCTTGGTGATTGAGTTAAAGCGTGGTGAAGTGCCTGAAGTTGTGCTCAACAACCTCTACAAACTCACTCAGCTGCAAGACACCTTCGGCATGAACATGGTGGCGCTGATCAACGGTCAGCCCAAGCTGTGCAACCTGAAGGACTTGATCGAAGTATTCCTGCAGCACCGCCGCGAAGTCGTGACACGCCGCACGGTGTTTGAGCTGCGCAAGGCCCGCGACCGCGGCCATGTGCTTGAAGGTCTGGCCGTTGCTTTGGCCAATATTGACGACTTCATCGCCATCATCCGCAACGCCCCCACGCCACCCGTGGCCAAGGCTGCGCTGATGGAAAAGTCGTGGGACAGCAAGCTGGTGCGCGAGATGCTCACCCGCACGCGCACCGATGGCGGCGTGATCAATGCCGACGACTACCGCCCCGAAGGTCTGGAAGTCGAATTCGGCATGCAAGGCAATGGCCTGTATCGCTTGTCTGAGACCCAAGCGCAAGAAATTTTGCAGATGCGTCTGCAGCGCTTGACTGGCCTTGAGCAAGACAAGATCGTGGTTGAGTACAAGGACATCATGTCGGTCATCGAAGACCTGCTGGATATCCTGGCCAAACCCGAGCGCGTCTCCACCATCATTGGTGAAGAGCTGACAACCGTTAAGGCTGAGTTCGGCCAGACCAAGAAGGGCGAGCGCCGCAGCACGGTCGAGTACAGCGCGCAAGACCTGTCTACCGAAGACCTGATTACGCCCACCGACATGGTGGTAACGCTCTCGCACACCGGCTACATCAAGAGCCAGCCACTCTCCGAATACCGCGCCCAAAAGCGCGGCGGACGCGGCAAGCTGGCTACGGCAACCAAGGAAGACGACTGGATCGACCAGCTCTTCATCGCCAACACGCATGACTATCTGCTGTGCTTCTCCAACCGCGGGCGCATGTACTGGCTCAAGGTCTGGGAAGTACCATCGGGCTCGCGCGGCTCACGCGGTCGCCCCATCGTCAACATGTTCCCGCTGCAAGACGGCGAGAAGATCAACGTGGTGTTGCCGCTGACCGGTGAGAACCGCACCTTCCCTGAAGATCATTACGTCTTCATGGCCACCAGCATGGGCACCGTCAAGAAGACGGCGCTGACCGAGTTCAGCAACCCGCGCAAGGCCGGCATTATTGCCGTGGGCTTGGATGAGGGCGATTTCCTGATTGGCGCAGCACTGACCGACGGCAAGCACGATGTGATGCTGTTTAGCGACGGCGGCAAGGCCGTGCGTTTTGATGAAAACGATGTGCGCCCCATGGGCCGCAATGCCCGCGGTGTGCGCGGCATGAACATTGATGAGACGCAAAACGTCATCGCCATGCTGGTAGCCGAAGCCGATGACGGCACAGGCAACGTGGCAGCAGGTTCGCAAAGCGTGTTGACAGCCACCGAAAACGGCTACGGCAAGCGCACTGCAATCAGCGAATACACGCGTCACGGCCGTGGCACCAAGGGCATGATTGCAATTCAGCAGTCCGAGCGCAACGGCAAGGTGGTTGCTGCCACCTTGGTCGCGCCTGAAGACGAAATCATGCTGATCACCGACACCGGCGTGCTGGTGCGTACCCGCGTTGCGGAGATCCGCGAACTGGGCCGCGCCACACAGGGTGTGACGCTGATCAACTTGGATGCCGGCGCCAAGCTCATCGGCCTGCAACGCATTGTGGAAAACGATGCCATTGTTGAAAGCGATGCCAGTGCTGAAAACGGTGCAAACGACGCTGACAACAGCGCCCAAGCAGCCCAAGCCAATCCATCGACAGATGGTGCAGCTGATGACTCTAACGAGTCCCGTGAATCTGGTGAGCCCGGCGACGCCGCTTAAATGGCTTGAGTCTTTTGAATGACTCAAAGCCCCTTAAGTCGTTGACCTAAAAGCCGCCACGCGCCTGCACTGCAGGCCGTGGCGCAATGTTTTTGATAGCTGAAAGCGCAAGCTAGATGAGCGCTTTCACATGTTTTAAGCGTAAATCTGATGAACCGCCCCTATAACTTCTCCGCAGGCCCCGCCGCTATCCCTGAAGAAGTGCTGCAAACCGCAGCCGCCGAAATGCTGGACTGGCACGGCTCTGGCATGGGCGTGATGGAAATGAGCCACCGCGGCAAAGAGTTCATCAGCATTTACGAAGCCGCAGAGGCCGATCTGCGCGAATTGCTGGCCGTGCCCGCCCATTTCAAAATCTTGTTCATGCAAGGCGGCGGCTTGGCTGAAAACGCCATCGTGCCCATGAACTTGTCGCGCGCTGGCGTGACCGATTTTGTGGTGACCGGCAGCTGGAGCCAAAAATCGGCCAAGGAAGCCGTCAAGTACGTCAGCGAAGCCAATGTCATCGCCACCGGCAAAGACAGCAACTACACCACCTTGCCCGCTGCCAGCAGCTGGAACCTGAGCCGCGGCGCAAGCTACGTACACATTTGCAGCAACGAGACGATTCACGGCGTTGAATTTCACGAGTTGCCCGACTTGAAAGCGCTGGGCTCAGACGCCCCGCTGGTCATCGACTTTTCCTCGCACGTTGCATCGCGCTCCATTGACTGGAGCCGTGTCGGCTTGGCCTTTGGCGGCGCGCAAAAGAACATTGGCCCGGCTGGCCTGACCATCGTCATCGTGCGCGAAGACTTGCTGGGCCACGCCCTGCCCATCTGCCCCAGCGCTTTTGATTACAAAACAGTGGCCGACAACGGCAGCATGTTCAACACCCCACCAACTTGGGGCATTTACATGGCGGGCCTGACTTTTAAATGGCTCAAAAACCAGACCGAAGCCGGCTTAAGCGGCGTTGCCGCCATCGAAGCGCGCAACATCGCCAAGGCCAAACTGTTCTACGACTTTGTGGACCAGTCCTCGTTTTACGTGAACAAGGTCGCTGAGAACTGCCGCTCGCGCATGAACATTCCGTTCTTTTTGAACGATGAATCGCGCAACGACGCCTTCTTGGCCGGAGCCAAAGCAGCTGGCTTGCTACAGCTCAAGGGCCACAAATCGGTGGGCGGCATGCGCGCCAGCGTTTACAACGCCATGCCTATTGAAGGCGTGCAGGCACTGGTCGCCTATATGCAGGACTTTGAGCAGCGTCAAGCCTAAAGCCGACAGCACGCAGAGACCGCAGGCATAGAACGTAGATCAATACAAAATGAGCTAGCAGTCCATACAAATAAAGGCTTTCAGAGCCATTTGATTCTGAAAGCCTTATAGGACGAGGACTAGCAGCTACAAAAATCAGAGGAACCCATGAGCCAAGAACCCCAAGCCAGCCCCGAGCTGCTGACGCTACGCAACCAGATCGACTCGCTGGACCGCCAGTTGCTGGACCTGGTCAATCAGCGCGCCCAAGTGGCCGAGCAAGTGGGTGATCTCAAAAAGCATGAAGGCACCTCTTTCTTCCGCCCTGACCGCGTGGCTCAGGTCATTGAGAAGATCAAGAACAACAACCCCGGCCCCCTGAAAAGCGCGCATGTAGCCGCCATTTGGCGCGAAATCATGTCGGCTTGTTTGGCACTGGAATCGCCTCAGCGCGTGGCCGTACTCGGCCCTGCTGGCACCTTCTGCGAAGAAGCGGCCATTCAGTACTTCGGCGGCGCTGCCGACTTGATGTACTGCAACACCTTTGAAGAAGTCTTTCACGCCACTGCCGCTGGCAGCGCCCAGTACGGCGTCATCGGCATGGAAAACTCCAACGAAGGCGTGGTGACGCGCTCGCTGGACATGTTCTTGCACACCCCCTGCCATGTGGTGGGCGAGGTCAGCATGCTAATTCGCCACAACCTGATGCGCACCAGCAATTCGCTGGATGGCATTGATGTCGTGGCCGCCCACCCGCAGGCTCTGGCCCAGTGCCAGGGCTGGCTGTCCAAGCACCTGCCCCATGCCGAGCGCCGCCCGGTGGAAAGCAATGCCGAAGGCGCCCGTCTGGCCGCCCTGAACCCCAATTGGGTAGGCATTGCCAGCGAGCGTGCTGCCCAGCAGTTTGGCCTGCATATCGTGAGCCACGCCATTCAAGACGATGCGTACAACCGCACGCGCTTTGCCGTCATTTGCCTGCCGCACACGCTGGCAACTGCTGCACCTAGCGGCGCTGACTGCACCAGTCTCATCGTCTCCGTGCCCAACACCGCAGGCGCTGTGCATGACCTACTAGTACCGCTCAAAAAGCACGGTGTATCCATGACCCGCTTTGAGTCGCGCCCCGCCCGCACAGGTCAGTGGGAGTATTACTTCTACATCGACGTAGAAGGCCACCCCGAACAAGCCCACGTGGCTGCCGCGCTGCAAGAGCTGCAATCGCTATGCGCCTTCTACAAAGTGCTGGGCACCTACCCAGTGAGCAAGTAATGACAGCGCAAGCAATGTCAGCACAGATGATGGCAACGCCAAAAATGCAGCCTTTTGAGCAACTGGGCTTGATTGGCTGCGGCCTCATGGGCGGCTCGTTTGCACTGGCGCTCAAAAAAGCGGGTCTGGTCAAGCGCGTGGTGGGTTACAGCAAATCGCCCTCCACCACCGAGCGAGCCCGCCAAATGGGCGTCATTGATGTGGAAGCGCCTTCGGCCCTGCTAGCCGCATCGGGCGCCGATCTGGTGCTGCTGGCCGTACCCGTGGCGGCGACAGAATCCACTCTCAAGTCCATCAAACATCTGGTCACCCCCAAGATGATGATCATGGATGTGGGCTCCACCAAAGTCGATGTGGTGCAAGCCGCACGCGCGGCGCTGCGCGATCAGGTCGGCAGCTTTGTGCCTGCCCACCCCATTACTGGCAAGGAAGTGGCCGGCGTGGAGCACGCAGACGTCAATCTCTACAAAAACGCGCAGGTCATTCTGACCCCCACAGAACGCACGCTCACCGCCCACCTCAACCGAGCCCAAGCGCTGTGGCAGGCCCTTGGCAGCCATGTACAAGCCATGTCGCCAGAGGCGCATGACAGCGCGCTGGCCACCGTCAGCCACCTGCCCCATTTGCTGGCGTTTGCCATGATGCAAAGCGTGATCAGCCAGCCCAAGGCCGACGAAGTTCTGTCCCTGGCCGGCCCCGGTTTTCGCGACTTCACCCGCATCGGCGCAGGGGACCCCAAGCTGTGGCGCGATGTACTGCTAGCCAATCGCGAGCAGGTGCTCAATCAATCACGCCAGTTCCGCCAAGCACTGGAGCAACTCGAAGGCTTGATGCAAGCTCAAGACGCACAAGGCCTGCAAGACCGCCTCACGCTGGCCAGCGCTGCCCGCGCCCACTGGAAGATGGGCACCAAGCGCGACCCAGCCCTCTGAAACCAGTGTGCTTAACCTCTAGTCCTTTATAAATAAGGACTAGCAGCTACAAATTTCAGAGCAAATTTACGACCTTGATGGATCGCCATGTTTAATACCGACTTTTTGGATATCCCCGCGCTGGACTCTGCCCACGGCACAGTCAGCCTGCCCGGCTCCAAAAGCATCTCCAACCGCGTGCTGCTGCTGGCCGCGCTGAGCCAAGGCACGACCACCATCCACGACCTGCTGGACTCTGACGACACGCAGGTCATGCTCGCCGCACTCAAGCAGCTGGGCTGCCGCATCACGCCAGACGCAGTTACTCCGGGCCAAGCGATTGAAGTGACCGGTATTGGCGGCCAATTGCCCGCAGGCACCGCGGCAACGCTGTTTCTGGGTAACGCTGGCACCGCCATGCGCCCGCTGACGGCAGCGCTGTCTGTGCTCGGCGGCCAATTCGAGATGACGGGCGTAGCGCGCATGTATGAGCGCCCGATTGGTGATTTAGTCGATGCACTGCGCCAACTGGGCTGCCAAATCGATTACTTGAAGGACGAGGGCTTTCCACCTCTCAAAATCGGCCAGCCCGACTTCAGCCAGCTAAGCCGCGAATCTATCAAGGTGCGCGGCGATGTCTCCAGCCAGTTTCTGACTTCGCTGCTCATGGCCCTGCCTCTGCTGGCCAAAGGCCGTGACATCACCATCGAAGTAGTGGGCGAGCTGATCTCCAAGCCCTACATCCACATCACGCTTGAGCTGCTGGCCCGCTTTGGTATTACGGTGAAAAACGACAACTGGCAGCGCTTTGTGATCCCCGCAGGCAGCAGCTACCAGTCGCCCGGCAACATTCATGTTGAAGCCGATGCTTCGTCTGCTAGCTATTTTATAGCACTTGGTGCAATTGCCACGGACACTGCAGAGCAGCAAAGCATCAAAATTCTGGGTGTTGGCAAAGATTCGATTCAGGGCGATATCCGCTTTATCGAAGCCGCCCAAGCCATGGGTGCACAGGTCGAAAGCGGCCCCAACTGGCTGCAGGTATCTCGCGGCAGCTGGCCTCTCAAGGCCATCGACCTGGACTGCAACCACATCCCCGACGCCGCCATGACGCTGGGCGTGATGGCTTTGTACGCCCACGGCACGACCACGCTGCGCAACATCGCCAGCTGGCGCGTGAAGGAAACCGACCGCATCGCCGCCATGGCCACTGAGCTGCGCAAGCTGGGCGCCACGGTTGAAGAAGGTGCGGACTACATCCGCATCACGCCTCCTACCGAGAAGTCCACGTGGAAAGCAGCCAGCATCCACACCTATGACGACCACCGCGTCGCCATGTGTTTTTCGCTGGCCGCCTTCAACCCCGCCAAGCTGCCGGTGCGCATTGAAGACCCCAAGTGCGTGGCCAAAACCTTCCCTGACTACTTTGAGGCACTGTTTAGCGTTTGCAAGACAGACGACGAGGCAGAGCATGAGCACGCGCTCGCACACGCGCAACACTACGAGCGTAGCCGCATTCCCGTGATCTGCATTGATGGCCCCACGGCCTCAGGCAAGGGCACGATTGCGGCCGAAGTCGCCAAAGCGCTGGGCTACGGCTTGCTGGACTCGGGCGCGCTCTACCGTATCACAGGCCTTGCCGCGTCGCGCGCAGGCCTTGCGCTTGACGACTCCAACGAAGAAACCATTGCCGAAATGGCCATGGAAATGCCCGTGCGCTTTGACGCGCAGCAACGCGTGTGGCTAGGCGATGAAGACATCAGTCTGGCCATTCGCAGCGAAGCAGCCGGCATGAATGCCTCGCGCGTCTCTGCCCTGCCTGCGGTGCGCAGTGCACTGGTCAACCTGCAACTGTCATTTCAGCAGCTCCCCGGCTTGGTTGCCGATGGCCGCGACATGGGTACGGTGATCTTTCCCCATGCGCCGCTGAAGGTCTATTTATGGGCTTCTGCCCAGTGCCGCGCAGAGCGGCGCCATAAACAATTGATTTCCAAAGGGATTTCAGCTAATATATCCACCCTTTTGGCAGACCTTGAAGCACGCGACGCGCGCGATATGAATCGCAGCACTGCGCCACTCAAGCCAGCCGAAGATTCTTTGCAGCTCGACAGCTCTGAGATGACCATTGATCAAGTGGTTGCCCAAGTGCTTTCGTGGTGGCAAGAACGTCAGCCGTTTGGCCGAGCTTGATTTATCAGACTCAGCCTCACAGCTAACAAGTTGCCCTTGGTGTCAGGCTCTGCAGATCGCAAAGTCAGCAGCAAGGTTGTTAACCTTTAACCCGTGGGCTTTAAAAACCCGCACCCCCGCATTCAGCCTTAAAAACGTTTGGCAATAGTGCTGACGGAAACCTGTTTGCGGTCAAGGAAATAAATGTCTGAATCTTTTGCCGCCCTTTTTGAAGAGTCGTTGACACGCACCGAAATGCGTCCCGGCGAAGTTATCACTGCTGAAGTTGTTCGCGTTGAGCACAACTTCGTGGTGGTGAATGCTGGCCTGAAGTCGGAAGCCTACGTGCCCCTCGACGAGTTCAAGAACGACCAGGGCGAAGTTGAAGTCCAAGTGGGTGACTTCGTTTCCGTGGCCATCGGCTCCATCGAAAACGGCTACGGCGACACCATCCTGTCCCGCGACACCGCTAAGCGTTTGGCTTCGTGGTTGTCCCTGGAAAAGGCGCTGGAGTCCGGCGAATTCGTGACCGGTACTACTTCCGGCAAGGTCAAGGGCGGCCTGACCGTTCTGGTCAACGGCATCCGCGCATTCCTGCCCGGTTCGCTGATCGACACACGTCCCATCAAGGACCTGACTCCTTACGAAAACAAGACCCTGGAATTCAAGGTCATCAAGCTGGATCGCAAGCGCAACAACGTGGTGCTGTCGCGCCGCGCTGTGGTGGAAGCTTCCATGGGCGAAGAACGCGCCAAGCTGATGGAAACCCTGAAGGAAGGCTCCATTGTTCAAGGCGTTGTGAAGAACATCACCGAATACGGTGCGTTCGTGGACCTGGGCGGTATCGACGGCCTGCTGCACATCACTGACATGGCATGGCGTCGCGTGCGTCACCCATCCGAAGTGGTGACAGCTGGTCAAGAAATCATGGCCAAGATCCTGAAGTTCGACACCGAAAAGAACCGCGTGTCTCTGGGTCTGAAGCAAATGGGTGATGATCCTTGGATGGGCGTTGCTCGCCGCTACCCATCGGCTACTCGCCTGTTCGGTAAGGTCACCAACATTGCTGACTACGGCGCATTCGTGGAACTGGAACCCGGCATTGAAGGCCTGGTGCACGTTTCCGAAATGGACTGGACCAACAAGAACATTGCTCCTACCAAGCTCGTGTCCCTGGGCGACGAAGTCGAAGTCATGGTTCTGGAAATCGACGAAGACAAGCGTCGCATCTCCCTGGGCATGAAGCAGTGCAAGGCTAACCCTTGGCAAGATTTCGCTCAGAACACCAAGCGCGGCGACCGCGTGAAGGGCCCTATCAAGTCCATCACCGACTTCGGCGTGTTCGTGGGTCTGGCTGCCGGTATCGACGGCCTGGTGCACCTGTCTGACCTGTCTTGGAACGAAACCGGCGAAGCCGCTGTTCGTAACTACAAGAAGGGCCAAGAAGTCGAAGCTATCGTGTTGGCTGTGGACGTTGAGCGCGAGCGCATCTCCCTGGGCATCAAGCAGCTGGACAGCGATCCCTTCACCACGTTCACAACCGTGAACGACAAGGGCCAGATCGTGACCGGTAAGGTCAAGACTGTGGACGCTAAGGGCGCTGAAATCGACCTGGGCGAAGAGATCATCGGCTACCTGCGTGCCTCCGAAATCTCGGTGGACCGCGTGGAAGATGCTCGCTCCGTGCTGAAGGAAGGCGACGAAGTGACTGCAGTAGTGGTGAACGTGGATCGCAAGAGCCGCAACATCCAACTGTCGATCAAGCAAAAGGATCACGCTGAACAGCAGACAGCTATGGCTTCTCTGTCGGTGCAGTCCTCCAAGGAAAACGCTGGTACCACCAGCCTGGGCGCTCTGCTGCGCGCCAAGCTGGACGCAGACAACAAGTAATCTTGTCTCAGCTGGTCGGTCAGCTCGCCTGATCGACCGCTAAGCGTCAAAGACAACGGGCGCCCTGTGCGCCCGTTGTTGTTTTCAACCTAGTTTCAGCAGTCCGATGACCCGATCCGATCTCGTAGAAGAACTTGCCGCCCAATTTGGCCAACTCAACCAACGTGATGCCGAGCAGGCCGTCAAAACCATTCTGGATGCCGTCAGTGATGCTTTAGTGCGCGGTCAGCGCATTGAAATTCGCGGTTTTGGCAGCTTTGCCATTAATCACCGCCAGCCCCGCATCGGCCGCAATCCGCGCTCCGGCGAATCCGTGCAAGTCCCCTCCAAGCGTGTTCCTCACTTCAAACCAGGTAAAGCCCTGCGCGAGGCCGTAGACAACTTGAAGACCGGCGACACAACAGCTGCACAACAGCCAACGGCGTAATTCTCGAGGCCCAAGGCCTAAGGTATCAGGCGTCTTTTACGCCTAACTCGCTTAACTCTTTACGCTAATGACCAGCCTACACACAGGCTGGCCTAAAATCTCCCCGTCACACAAGAGGCACAAGGGGAAGCATGAAATACCTGCTGTGGCTGCTCAAGGCAGCCATTTTTTTCACTCTGTTTGCGTTCGCACTGAACAACCAGCAAGACAGCACCGTGCATTTTTTCTTTGGCACGGCTTGGACTGCTCCGCTGGTACTGGTGGTGTTGACGGCGTTTACGCTGGGTTTGTTTGTGGGCGTGCTCGGCATGGTGCCGCGCTGGCTCAAGCACCGCGCGGCGGCCCGCGAAGCTCAGGCAACCCAACAGACCACCACCAGCGCGCCCCCAACACCTGCAGGCGCAGAGCAGAGCTCTTCTTCAACCCTTTCTCCAAGCGACGTTCATGGAATTTAATCTGACTTGGATTTTGCTGGGCCTGCCCGTAGCCTTTGTGCTGGGCTGGCTGGCTTCTCGCTGGGATTTGCGCCAAGTGCGTGCCGACAACCGTCAAGCGCCCAAGGCGTACTTCAAGGGCCTGAACTTTTTGCTCAATGAGCAGCAAGACAAAGCCATTGATGCCTTTATCGAAGCCGTGCAAAACGACCCCGACACCACCGAGCTGCACTTTGCACTGGGTAACCTGTTTCGCCGCCGCGGCGAGTACAACCGCGCTGTTCGGGTTCACGAGCACCTTTTAAGTCGCGCCGACCTCTCGCGCCCCGACCGCGAGCGTGCCCAGCATGCTCTGGCGCAAGACTTTCTCAAAGCCGGTTTGTTAGATCGCGCCGAAGAAGCTCTCAGCCGCCTAGAAGGCACGCAGTACGAAGGCGAAGCGCGCCTTTCCCTGCTGGCTATTTACGAACGCTCACGCGACTGGGCGCAGGCCGCTGCCATCGTGCGCAAGATGCAAGCCGCCGGCCAGGGCGACTTCAGCACACGGTTGGCCCACTATTTGTGCGAAGACGCGCAAGCGCAAGTCGCCAACGGGCAGCTCGACAAGGCATTTTCACAGCTGCAACAAGCACTTGAAACCGCACCACAAGCGCCTCGCCCACGGCTTGAGCTGGCCCAGCTGCAACACCGCCAAGGCCAGTCTGCACAAGCATTGATTAGTCTGCAGGCCATGGCGCAGAACAGCCCTGCTGCCCTGCCTTTGGCCGCCAGCTTGATAGTTGAGGTCGCCGAAGCCACGTCAGAGGTAGAGCAAGCACGCACCCTGCTGCTTAAGCACTATGAGCAAGCGCCATCGCTTGACTTGCTGCAAGCCTTGGTGGCTTTGGACAAAAAAAGCAGCCAGCCTGATGCACCCGGCCGCCTGCGCCTGGTCAAGCACTTGGAGCGTGAGTCTTCTTTGGTGGCTGCAGCGCAATGGCTTGAAAGTGAAGTACTGAGTGAAGAGCAATATCACGCCACGGTCCAAAAAGCCCTTAATCACGCAACCAAGCCTTTGACCCGCTACCGCTGTGCGGCCTGCGGCTTTGAGGCTCGCACCCATTTCTGGCACTGCCCCGGCTGCCAGAGCTGGGACAGCTACCCAGCTCGCCGCGTAGAAGAGCTCTAAAAAACGTCATAAAAAAATAGCGCCTTAGTTAATCCTAAGGCGCTATTTTTATGGGGCTGCAGGGCTAATGCTGCTGCCAATCATTAGGCATGTCCTCACGCCCAATCAGCCAAGGCAGCCTTGTTGATGCGCCAACCACGACGCCAACAGCCCAAAAAAGGGCTGAGACACCCACCACAGCGCCTAGCGAGCCAAACAAAATAGGCATCACAACGCTAGAGCCGTTAATCGCCATCATGCGCAGCCCTAAAGCCTCACCATGCCGGTGCGCAGGCGTGATCTGGTGAATCATGCTCATCACCATGGGCTGCACAGAGCCCAGCACCAAGCCAAGCACCACCGAGCATGCGCCCATACTCCATGCACCGGGCATGAAGGGGTAGAGGATAAACAGCGCACAAGCCGCCGCCATGGCGCTCAGAACCACCTGCCACTCCGCCAGATGGCGCGTGACGATGGGCACAAGCATGCGAATGACCGCAGCGGCGATGGCGAATGCACCCAAGATAGTGCCTATAACCGATGCAGGCAGACCGCGCTCGTGCCCCAAAATTGGCACCACAAAGGTATGCACATCCCAGCACGATGACAGCGCCCAGTTCAGCAGCAGCAAACGCCTAAATCCGCGGTTTTGCACCAAGTCCCACGCAGTCGCTTTTTTATCGGTGTGGGCCGCCTCTTTCGACGGTTGCTCTTGCACCGTACGCGCCCAAAGCCATGCCGCCAGTGGCATCAAGGCCAGCAGCAAAAAGGCTGCTCTAAAACCCGTCTCGCTTGCGGCTTCACCACCCGCATAGTCGATCAGCAAGCCCGCCGCAAACGGCCCCAGAAAATTAGAGAAGGCTGGGCCAATGGCCAACCAACTAAAGACTTTGCGCAACTCATCTGTGTTGTGCGCCATGCGGCCCACATGTCGCTGCAAAGCAATCAAGGCCGTGCCCGAAGCTCCACCCGTCAGCAGCGCGCTCAGGCACATCACTGGATAGGTGGGGAGCGCTGCGGCAAGCCCTGCCCCAAGGCTGGCCGCCACCACGCTAATGATGAGCGGACGCTTGAGCCCGTGGCGGTCTGCATAGCGGCCCGCCGGCAAAGACAAAAACACCTGCGTTAATGCAAACAGCGCCAGCAGCATACCCACTGCCGCCGCGCTATAGCCTTCTTTGAGCGCCAGCAGCGGCGTGGCCATACGCATGCCCGTCATACTTCCGTGAATGCACACTTGCGCCAAGATCAGGCGCAGCAAGGCTGCGTTCATTCGTCGTCCTCGTGACCGACCTGATCTTTGTTCGGCGCTGGATTGAGCAACTGCGGGGCGCCCTCTTGCAGGCCACCATTTTGCGTCTCACCATCTTCTTGCCCACTCACGTCCTGCCTACTCACTTCCAGCTCACTATCTGGCAGGGCCTGAACATCGCGCAGCTGCCGCTGAATGGCACGCGTGCGCACTCCTACTTGATCGAATTTGCGCGCTGCTGCATCAATGGATTTACGGGCTGCATCCACCACATCGCCAAATTTTCCAAACTCGGTCTTGACCTGAGCCAGCACCCCCCAAACTTCAGACGATCGCTTTTCAATCGCCAGCGTCTTAAAGCCCATCTGCAAACTGTTGAGCATGGCTGCCAAATTGGCTGGGCCGGTGACGACGATGCGGCTGTCGTTTTGCAATGCCTCGACCAAACCAGGGCGGCGCAGCACTTCGGCAAACAAGCCTTCAGTGGGCAGATACATCACGGCAAAGTCTGTGGTGAATGGCGGGGCGATGTACTTGCTGGCAATCTTTTTGGCCTCGGCACGAATCGAAGTCTCAAACGCATTACCAGCAGCAAGAATCGCCACACGGTCAGCGCCATCCTGCGCATCCTGCAGGCGCTGGTAATGCTCCACCGGGTATTTGGCATCCATAGGCAGCCACACCGGCTGCTCGTCATTGCGACCCGGCAGGCGAATCGCAAACTCCACCAGCTCATCGCTGCCCGGAACGGTCTTGACGTTCTTGGCGTATTGATCAGGCGTGAGCACGTTGTCGATGATGTTGCCCAGCTGCATCTCGCCCCAAGTGCCGCGTGACTTCACATTGGTCATCACACGTTTGAGGTCACCTACGCTGCCGGCCAGCGTCTGCATCTCGCCCAAGCCTTTGTGAACCTGCTCGAGCCGGTCGCTGACTTGCTTGAATGACTCGCCCAGTCGCTGCTCCAGCGTGGCGTGCAGCTTTTCATCCACCGTGCGGCGCATCTCTTCGAGCTTGGTGGCGTTATCGTGCTGGATAGTGGCAAGCCGCTCATTGAGCGTGCCGCGCAGCTGCTCTGCCGAGGTTTGCTGGCCCTGCGTCAAAGCGCCTAGCTGCTGGCTCACCGCGTCTTGCAGCACGGCAAATTGGTGGCGCAATTGCTCGCCATTGCTGCCCAGCTGATCTTTCAGCGCAGCGCCCATATTGGTGCTCATGTGGGTGAGTTGTTGCTGAATATCGCCCTTGAGAGAGTCCAGCGTGCCGCGCGTGGTTTCGGCCAGCGCTTCAAAGCGCTGCTGCACATGGGCTGTTTGCTCGGCGCTACTTTGCGCCAATGCCGTGCGAGCTTGCTGACTGTCGGCCGTCAGGCGCTGCACCAACTGGCTCACCTCTTGGCGAAAGGCGGCAAGCGCCGTCGCCTGCTCACGCCTTGCTGCCAGTGCATCTTGCTGAGTCTGGCCTAGCTGGGTCTGGACATGCTGGGTCACACGGTCTAGCGCGCCATCGCTTTTGGCCACTGTTAGTTGCGTGCTCTGGCTGCTGCGCTCTAGCTGCTGCAAGCGCACATCCAGCGCATGCAAGCCTTGCAGCAGCTGAGCCTGCAAGCGCATCGGCTCTGGCCCCAAGGCAAGCTCAGACAGCTGGCGCAAGCCTTGCAAACGCCACAGCAGTAGCAAAAGCAAAACCACAATCAACACGGCCACCGCCGCCAACCCAAGCCACCACATCATCACAGCTTTACCAAGCCTTTCTTACTCTTTATTTAATAGCTACCAGTCCTTATTAAATAAGGACTAGAGGCATTATTTACCTTGATTTTTACGCCTGATCAAACTGACAACACGGCTAGTGCAGACCGGCTCCACCCAACTGGTTGACAGGGCTCAATGCCCCTTTGCCCGCAAAAAATGAAACGAGGTTGTCAGCAGCCAAGCCGGCCATGGCCAAGCGCGTGCCCTTGGTGGCGCTGGCGATATGCGGAGTCAGCACCACGTTGGGCACGGTGAGCAAATCGGGGTGAACAGCGGGCTCGCCCTCAAACACATCCAGCCCCGCCGCTGCAATGCGCTTGTCACGCAGCGCCTGCGCCAAAGCCGCATCATCCACAATGCCGCCGCGCGCAATATTGATGAGGGTGGCAGTTGGCTTCATCTGCGCAATTTCAGCTGCGCCAATGGTGTGGTGGTTTTCAGGGGTGTAGGGCAACACCAGCATCAAATGGTCAGCGCGCTGCAGCAGCTCTGGCTTGCTCACATAAGCGGCTTTGCATTCGGCCTCCATCGCTGCATCAAGGCGGGAGCGGTTGTGGTAAATAACTTTCATACCAAAACCATAGGCTGCGCGGCGCGCAATGGCTTGACCGATACGGCCCATGCCCAGAATGCCCAGCGTGGTGCCATGCACCTCGGCGCCTGCAAACAAGTCATAGCGCCAGTCTTTCCACAAACCAGCACGCAGGTAATGCTCGCTCTCGGTAATGCGCCTAGCCGTCGCCATTAGCAACGCAAAGCCAAAGTCCGCCGTGGTTTCAGTCAGCACGTCGGGCGCATTCGTGCCCTGCACGCCAGCGGCCGTCATGGCGGGCACATCAAAGTTGTTATAGCCCACGGCCATATTGGCCACGATTTTGAGCTGTGGGCATGCCGCCAGCAACGCTGCATCAATGCGCTGCGAGCCTGTGGTCAGCATCCCATCCTTGCCTTGCAGCTGCTGCGCTAACTGGTCAGGCGACCAGACCACATCATCCTGATTGGCTTGCACCTCAAAGTGCTGCTTCAACAGCTCAACCACCTCGGGTGAAATGGCTCGGGCAATCAAGATACAGGGCTTGCTACTCATCGCGTTGTCTCCTTTAGATCTATTTCGGCGTGTATTTTGAGAAAAGCATCAGCTTAAACAAGCACGCCCCACCTCAGAGACACCGAGGAAGGGCTGCCCCGCAGCGATGGTCTCATCCCCCTCAGGGGGAAGCGGCAAAGCCGCTCAGAGGAAGCCAGTTACCTAAACCAGATCAAAGTCATCACCACCAGCAGCGGCACCAAGATGCCTACCGACCAGAGCATGTAGCCAAAGAAGCCCGGCATCTTTACACCGCGGTCTTCGGCAATCGCTTTGACCATGAGGTTGGGCGCGTTGCCGATGTAAGTATTGGCTCCCATAAACACCGCACCAGCCGAG
Organism: Comamonas sp. Y33R10-2; assembly: GCF_019355935.1. NCBI lineage: Bacteria > Pseudomonadati > Pseudomonadota > Betaproteobacteria > Burkholderiales > Comamonadaceae > Comamonas > Comamonas sp. Y33R10-2. The sequence continues at coordinate 911,279 of NZ_CP079925.1, read as the reverse complement.
ATGGCCGCCAGAGTCAGCGCCATATCCGTCATCAAGTGCGCAGGGTCACCTCCTGCGGTGTTAAAAAACACCAAATAAGTCGGCGCGTTATCCAAAAACGATGACAGCAGGCCGGTAGCCCAAAAGTACATCGCGGGGTTGGGCGTTCCATCCCCATTGGTCACCGCACGCACCACCGCACCAAACGGACCATCTACACCGGCCTTGAGCATGGCGATGACGGGGATGATGGTCAGGAAAATACCGGCAAACAGCTTGGCCACTTCCTGCATAGGGCCCCAGCCAAAGTCATTGGCTTGATGCACACGAGCCGGCGTGAGTTTGAGGGACAGCAAAGCCACAACAATCAGCCCCACATCGCGCAGCAAACCGGGTAGACCCACATGGGTGCCCGCAATATCAAAGCCCACAGGGGTGCGCCACATGCCGCTGATTAACACCAGCACCACCACCACACCCAGCAGCGCAAAATTCACATTGCCTTCAAAGCCGATACGGCTTTGCGCACCGGTCACGTCTACGCTGGGGGTCGGGTCTGGCAAGTCAGCCTCGCCTTTTTCACCCATCAACTTGTGATCAATCACGTAGAAGATGGCCAGCAGCGCCAGCGTGAGGAACAGCATGGGCTGCCAAAGATGGCGCACCGTCCAAAAGAAATCGATGCCCTTCAAAAAACCCAGAAACAGCGGCGGATCGCCCAGCGGCGTGAGCGCGCCGCCGGCGTTGGAGACGATGAAGATAAAAAACACCACCACATGCGCTTGATGGCGGCGGTTGTCATTGGCCCGCAGCAAAGGGCGAATCAGCAGCATGGATGCGCCCGTAGTGCCCATAAAGCTGGCCAGCACCGCGCCCATTGCCAAAATGCCAGTGTTCAAGCCCGGCGATCCACGCAGGTTGCCGCGTACATAAATGCCGCCTGCCACGGTGTAGAGCGCCGTGAGCAAAATCACAAAGGGCAAATACTCGGCCAGCAAAGCGTGCACCAAGTTCACCCCAGCTGCACCCATGCCATAGACCAGCGCAAAAGGCAGCAAAAAAGCCAATGCCCAGCCTGCCGTGACTTTGCCAAAGTGCTGATGCCAGAAATGGGGCGCCATCAACGGCAAGAGCGCAATCGACAACAGCATGCCCACAAATGGAATGCCCCATGCCATAGACATGGCCGCGCCATCCACCTCTGCCGCCTGCGCTGCGCCTGCGGCCACAGTCAGCGACCCTGCCGTGGCGGCCTTCGCGGCATTTACCCAAAATGTGCGGTTCAAATATCTACCCTCCTTGAGCTGTCCTGCCATGAGCTACTCATGAGCGCTCATCATTTCTTAATAACTTCAAGCCTGCGGTATCGGCCGCGCCGCCTCAGGCGCTTCAATGCTGAATACTTGGCGCAGATACGCCAAATATTTCTCGTCATCACACATGCTTTTACCCGGCGTGTCCGAGAGTTTGGCCACAGGCTGACCATTGCAGCGCGTCATCTTGATCACGATCTGCAGCGGCACATGCTCGGGCGGGCTGCCCAGGTCATTGGTCAAATTAGTGCCAATACCAAAAGCCAGTTGGCAGCGACCATTGAAGCGCTTAAAAAGCTCAATGGTCTTGGGCACGGTCAGCCCATCGCTAAAGATCAGCACCTTACTCAGCGGATCAATCTTGTTGGCCTTGTAATGCGCAATCAAGCGCTCGCCCCAGTCAAACGGATCGCCGCTGTCATGGCGTGCGCCATCAAACAGCTTGCAAAAATACAAGTCGAAGTCGCGCAAAAAGGCCGACATGCCATAGACATCTGACAGCGCAATCCCTAGGTCGCCGCGATATTCGCGCGCCCAAGACTCAAAGCCAAAAATCTGGCTATCGCGCAAACGCGGGCCTAGCGACTGGCAGGCCTGTAAATATTCATGGGCCAGCGTACCCAGCGGAATCAAGCCCAGCTTCATGGCATACAGCACATTGCTGGTGCCGGCCAACTGCCCTTGCTCACTGCGCGAGCCAGCGCTGCGCGAGCCGGCATGCCCCAGTTTTGCGCACAGTACACGCAACACTTCTTCGTGCCAAGCTCTAGAGAAGCGGCGGCGCGTTCCGTAGTCCGCAATTTTCAGCGTCTCCAGCCCATCGCCTTGCATCAGCGCAATTTTTTCATCAAGGCGTTTGCGCCCCTCCAAAAAGTTGGGCACAGGCTGGGTGTTGCGGAAGTACACCTCGTTGACGATAGCCAACACCGGAATCTCAAAAAGAATGGTGTGCAGCCACGGACCTTTGATGCTGATATCAATCTCGCCACTGGGCAGCGCTGTGACGGTGATGTATTTGTCGTTGAGCTGAAACAGACTCAAAAAGTCCACAAAGTCACTTTTGATAAAGCGCAGCGAACTTAAATACGCCAGCTCCGAATCCTGAAAGCGCAGCTTGCACAGCGAGCGAATTTCTTCACGGATTTCATTGACGAAGGGCGCCAATTGCACGCCGGGGTTACGGCACTTAAAGCGGTATTCCACCTGTGAGCCCGGAAACTGATGCAGCACCACCTGCATCATCGTGAATTTGTACAGGTCGGTATCTAGCAAGCTGGTGATGATCATGGACGACGGTGGGCCTAACGGTCCGTTCAGTCATAGAACAAGGCTGGCCCCAAATACGTGCTGCGCCAGCCTCAACAAAGGTGTTCGAGTGTAGGCGATTCCACACTCTGCCCCCCGCTCAAACGCATAACCGCTCTGGCTTTACCGAAACTTAGTGTCGTCTTTGCCAAATTTAAGAAAAAACAGCTCTAGGTCGTTTGTATGAAAGGACTATTAGCTATCAATTTCTTCTACATGACCTAGCTCTTTACTTTGCAAAGGCTGTAATGAGGCGCGTAAAGCAGCAGGCAGCGGCACAGGTCGGCGCGTAACTCTGTCCACATACACATGCACAAAGTGACCGGCGGCTGCAGGTTGATCCTCGCCCTGCGCAAACAGTCCCACCTCGTAACGCACGCTGGAGCTTCCAATATGCGCCACGCGAATGCCTGCATCGACCTGCTGCGGAAAAGCTAGCGAGGCAAAGTAATTGCAGTGGGTCTCAACCACTAGCCCAATCGTTTGCCCCGCATGAATATCCAGCGCGCCCTGCTCTATCAAATAAGCATTCACCGCCGTATCAAACCAGCTGTAGTAGATGACGTTGTTGATATGCCCATAGACATCGTTGTCTGACCAGCGAGTGCTGATGGCTCGAAAAATGGGGTAGTAGTCACGCGCCTGTGGCAAGGAGCGCTCGGGTTTGGCGGCTGTTTGTGGTGCTGTCATTGAGCCATTGTGCAAATCTCATTCAAGCCCGCCAGCACTACGGTGACACTGCCTTGTTTTAAATAAATTGAACTCAAACAGTATCTTTTTAAGCCCCTATTAAGGGATTTGGTAAACCCCTTATGGATAGAACGTAAACCTATCAAAGATTTTTAAGTCATTTACCTGACACAAAAAAGATCAAACAAATCAAAGACTTACGAATAATAAAAAGTCTTATATTTATTTGCTGCAACGCAACAATTAATACTTGCACTGCACGGAATTCTCTTTCACAATACATCCATGCTGCACTGCAACATATAACTAGTTCACCACTAGCGATCATGTCAGAGCAGACGTTTACTCCGGTCCGATCCCTTTGTTCGTTTCGTAATTTTGGAGAATTACTATGTCCCTGACCCCTGACCAAATCCTGAGCACACAAAAAGCCCAGCTCGAAACCCTGTTCGGCCTGACGAGCAAAGCTTTCGAAGGCGTGGAAAAGCTGGTGGAACTGAATGTTACTGCTTCCCGTGCAGCTCTGAGCGAAGCCGCTCAGCACTCGCAAGCCATCCTGAACGTCAAAGATGCTCAGTCTTTGCTGACTCTGCAAACCAGCATTCTGCAGCCTCTGGCTGAAAAGACTGCTTCCTACAACCGCCACCTGTATGACATCGCCAGCAGCACTGCCAGCGAATTCAACAAGGCTCTGGAAGCCCAGTCCAACGAAGCCCGCAAGAGCTTCAACTCCCTGCTGGAAACCACGACTCAAAACGCCCCCGCAGGCTCCGAGTCTGCTGTGGCACTGGTCAAGAGCGCCGTCTCTGCTGCTAACAACGCTTTCGAGTCCGTACAAAAAGCTGTCAAGCAAGCTTCGGATATGGCTGAAGCCAACTTCACCGCTGCCTCCAAGACAGCCACTGAAGCCGTCAAGTCGACAGTCGCAGTCAAGCGCTAAAACATAGTTATTGGCATAGCTGGCAAAGATAGAGGGTTTACCCTATAATTGCCAGCATGTCAGATCAGCAAGCCTGATCCGCACAAGTTGTCTCCTTGGATCCTCCTGAAACCCCGGTTTCATGGATCCCTTCAAAGCCCAGTCTTTACCGATTGGGCTTTTTTTTATGCGCGCTTTCCGCAGTTCGAATTCTTCAAGCTCTTTTGCATAATTGACGTTAACGTATACGTAAACATCAAAGCAGTCACAAGGGGCAGTTCATGCAAATTCAGGATCGCGTATTTATCGTCACCGGCGGCGCATCCGGCTTGGGCGAAGGAACAGCGCGCATGCTGGCCACCAACGGCGGTAAAGTTGTCATTGCCGATATGAATACAGAGCGCGGCGAGAATGTGGCTCGTGAAATCGGCGGCGCTTATCTGCGCTGCGATGTCAGCAGCGAAGCGGATGGCCAAGCCGTCGTAGAAAAAGCCACCAGCCTTGGCAAATTGGCCGGCCTCATCAATTGCGCAGGCATTGCACCTGCTGAAAAAACGGTGGGTAAGAACGGGCCGCACAACCTTGCCAGCTACACCAAAACCATCATGGTCAACTTGGTTGGCAGCTTCAACATGATTCGTCTAGCCGCTGATGCTATGAGCCGAAATGAGCCCGAAGCCACTGGCGAGCGCGGCGTGCTCATTTCTACCGCCAGCGTTGCTGCTTACGACGGCCAGATTGGGCAAGCGGCCTATGCGGCATCCAAAGGTGGCGTGGTTGGCATGACTTTGCCCATTGCCCGCGACCTCGCACGCAGCGGTATTCGCAATATGACGATTGCCCCTGGCATCTTTGGCACACCCATGCTGTTCACCATGCCGCAAGAAGTACAAGACGCGTTAGCGGCCAGCGTGCCCTTCCCTAGCCGCTTGGGCAAACCAGAAGATTACGCCAAGCTAGTCAAGCACATTCTTGAAAACGACATGTTGAATGGCGAGGTCATTCGCTTGGATGGCGCTATTCGCCTTGCGCCCAAATAAATCCTGCACCTCATTTTTTCAGACATAAAAAAACCGCAATCAATTGCTTGATTGCGGTTTTTTAAAACTGGCGGAGTGGACGGGACTCGAACCCGCGACCCCCGGCGTGACAGGCCGGTATTCTAACCAACTGAACTACCACTCCTGGCAGGAAGCTTCGCTATTTATTCAATAGCTACCAGCGCTTCAAACTTGGCGACCCTACGGGGATTCGAACCCCGGTACCTACCGTGAAAGGGTAGTGTCCTAGGCCTCTAGACGATAAGGTCAATCCTAGAACGATCTGATTTCTCAATCAGCCGTCAATAACTTCTTGGTGGAGGTAAACGGGATCGAACCGATGACCTCTTGCATGCCATGCAAGCGCTCTCCCAGCTGAGCTATACCCCCTGAAACAGCGAAACAAAGCTTCTCTGCTGCAATGAAAAAATTGTAGCACAGGCTTTTCATCCATCTAGGGTAAACGCTCAAAAATTTATCGCAAGTATGAAAAAAGGGATGCCACTAGCATCCCTTTTCAAGTTGAGCGCTCAGGCCTTAGCTCACAGTACTGCCATCACGAATGCGATGCATCTCGCCAATGTCCACCGTCCAAACCAAACCATCACCAATCTGACCAGTACCGCAAGCCGTAACAATCGCTTCACGAACCGGCTCCACCATGGAGTCATCCACGATGACGCAGACCATGAGCTTGTCCGAAAAATCAGTCAACTCATCCTTGACTGTGCGCTTGTCCACTGCCGCCGGTGCCGTAAAGCCCTCAGCTTTGAAAATGGTCACACCAGGAAAGTTAGGAATAGCACGCAGCGCAGTGCGCAGACGCTCCAGTCGACTGGGCCGCACAATGGCCCGAATTTCCTTCATCGGCATAGCTTCACTCTCCTTTTAGTATTCACGCGTCAAAACTATCGCACTCCAACCCTGAAACGCCAAGCAAGAGCTGCCTCACGGCGATGGCGTCGCCCTCTCCCGCAAAGCGAGAGAGGGGAAAGGCGCAAAGCGCCTCAGGGGCATTTAAGCCTCTGTTGGTTTCTCATCAAACCAGCGGTACAGCGTAGGCAGCACCACCAGTGTCAACAAGGTGGAAGTAATCAAACCACCGATCACAACAATAGCCAACGGGCGCTGAACTTCTGAGCCTGGACCTGTCGCAAACAGGAATGGCACCAAGCCCAGCAAAGCCACAGTGGCAGTCATCATCACCGGGCGGAATCGCTGAATACAGCCTTCACGCACAGCCTTGGCCACTTCCAAGCCATCTTGACGCAGCTGACGAATACTGGAGACCAGCACCACGCCGTTGAGCACCGCAATACCCCACAGAGCAATAAAGCCCACGGAAGCCGGAACGCTCAAATATTCGCCCGTGATAAACAGCGCAATCAAGCCACCAATCGATGCAAATGGCAGAACCAAAATGATCAAGCTGGCAATCTTCAGAGAGTTAAACAGCAAGAACAGCAGGAAGAAGATAGCCACAATAGTCAGCGGCACGATCACCTGCAGCGTGCCCATGGCGCGCTCCATGTTTTCGAACTGACCGCCGAACTTGAAGTAGTAGCCATCAGGCAACTTCACTTCCTTGTCCAAGCGCTGCTCGACTTCGGCCACGAAGCCAGCCAAGTCACGCCCTTCAACGTTGGCACCAACCACCACGCGGCGCTTACCGCCTTCGCGGCTGATCTGCGCAGGGCCATCCACCAGCTCAATCTTGGCCAGACTGCTCAACGGCACTTGCGCGCCAGAAGATGTCGTCAGCAAAGTAGCGCCAATGGTTTGAGCCGAATTACGCTGAGACTGCGGGAAGCGAACCACCACAGAGTAACGGCGCTCACCCTCATACAACGTAGTCACGTCCTTGCCGCCAATGGCGGACTCCAGAACGCTCTGCACATCAGCCACATTGAGGCCGTGACGAGCAATCGCCTTGCGGTCGATGTCCACGGTCAAAGCCTGCTGGCCCGACAGTCGCTCAATACGAATGTCAGTGCTGCCAGAAACGCTTTTCAGAATACGCGCTACTTGCTCAGAGACGTCTTTGAGCTCACCCAACTCATCACCAAACACCTTGATGGCCAGCTGCGAGCGCACGCCTGTCACCATTTCATCCACGCGCTCAGAGATAGGCTGAGACAGCACAATCTGCACACCTGGAATCTTGGACAAACGCTGACGAATTTCCTCGTCAATCTCATCTTGAGTGCGGCCAGATTCCGGATCCAGAATCACGATAGGGTCGGACTCATTCGGGCCGGCAGGATCGGCAGGCGATTCGCCGCGGCCCAGCTTGGAGACCACAGACTTCACACCCTTGACCTGTGCCACTTCCTTCATGGCATCCATTTCCATACGGATGGATTCGTCCAAAGAAATGCTGGGCACGCGGTTAATCTGCGGCGTCAAAGCGCCTTCCTTCATGGTGGGCATGAAAGACTTGCCCAAGAAGGGGAACAGACCCAGCGAACCAAGGAGCAAGGCCACGGATACAGCCAAAGTCAAACGGCTGCGCACCGTCGCGCCATCCAGCAGACGCAGGTAGTGACGCTTGAGGAAACCAATCAACTTGGTGTCGTGGTCCGCACCGCCCTTAAGGAAGTACGAGCACAGCACGGGCGACAGGAACAGCGACACGGCCAGCGAGATTGCCAAAGCCATGGCAATCGTCAGCGCCAGAGGCGCAAACATCTTGCCTTCAATGCCCTGCAGCGTCATCAGCGGCAAGAACACCAAAATAATGATGGCGATACCGAAGATGGTAGGCGTTGCCACTTCCACAGTGGCAGACAGCACCGTACGAATACGCTCACCGCGTGAATCGCCTGCTTGGCCCAGTTTATGGAAAACGTTTTCCACCACCACCACGGTCGCATCTACCATCAAACCAATGGCAATCGCCAGCCCCCCCAGAGACATCAAGTTGGCCGAGATGCCGTAACGGTTCATCATGATGAAGGTCGTCAGCGGGGTGATGATCAGCGTCGCCACCACAATCAAACTGGAGCGCACATCGCCCAAGAAGATGAACAGCACCACAACCACCAGGAAAATGCCTTCAATCAGCACCTTGCCCACGGTCCACAGAGCCGAGTCCACCAGATCAGTACGGTCGTAGAAAGAGACGATTTGCAAACCGCCGGGCAGCATGCCCTTGCTGTTGATCTCGTCTACGCGCTCTTTCACGCGGGTCACGACTTCCTTGGCATTACCGCCGCGCATCATCAGCACAATGCCGGATACGCCTTCGGTGTAACCACCCTTAATGATGGCGCCCTGACGGACTTCAGCATCAATTTGTACCTTGGCCACATCACGCACATAGACCGGTACGCCGTCCTGCTCTTTGAGCACGATGTTGTCAATATCTTCCAGCGTACGAATCATGCCCACGCCGCGGATCAGATACTGCTCTGTTACCTGCGGCAAGATACCACCACTGGCATTGGCATTGTTATCAGCCACGGCCTGAACCACTTGACGCACGCTTAGGCCGTAGTGACGCAGACGCGCTGGATCAACCAGCACTTGGTACTGCTTGACGTAGCCCCCCTGCGAGTTGATTTCAGCCACACCGGGAACGGAACGCAGCAAAGGACGCGCAACCCAATCCTGAATAGTGCGTCGCTCAGTCAGCTCGGCCTGTGTCAGCGCACGTTCGCCATCATCAGGGTGATCAAGCGTGTACTGATAGACCTCACCCAGACCGGTGGACACAGGGCCCAGCACGGGCACGGTGCCGCCGGGCATGCGCGGAGTGACTTCAATCAGGCGTTCTGTGACCAACTGACGTGCAAAGTAGACGTCAGTTTCATCCGTAAACACCAGCGTAATGATGGACAAACCGCTCTTGTTGAGCGAGCGCATCTCGACCAAACCGGGCAAGCCGGTCATGGAAATTTCGAGAGGCACGGTAATAAAACGCTCAATTTCCTCGGGGGAGCGGCCAGGCGCTTCGGTGGCAACCTGCACTTGCACATTCGTCACATCGGGGAAAGCATCCACCGACAGATTCATAGCAGCACGCAGGCCAAATCCACAGACAACAAGCGCCAGCACAATCACCACCAGCCGCTGCGAAAGCGCGGCACGAATCATGGAGGCAATCATGGGTTTACTCCAGCTCAGCGCGCTTGCGCTCATTGTTCAGGTGGAAAGCGCCTTCAATAACGATCTCCGTGCCTTCATTGAGACCCTTGATGACAGGTCGCAGCCCGCCGCTGGCAGCACCCAACTCGACAGGGGTCAGGCGGTAATGGTTATCCGCCTTCTTCACATAAACGTGATCCTTGTCGTTTTCACGCACCACAGCCAAAACAGGAATGGCAAGCGTTTTTTCCATCGCTCCCTGAATCTTCATGCTGGCCAGCATTTGGGGCTTGAGCGCCAAATCCTTGTTATTCACCTGAGTGCGAATCGTCACCGTACGTGTCTCTGACGACACGGTATCACCCACATAGATGATCTTGCCGGAGATCGGCGCTTCTTCCACCGTCAGGCCCAGCGCAGGCACATCGATTTGCACGTTCTGGCCCGTCTTTACGCTGCGCGCGACTTGTTCAGGCAAAGCACCCACGACCCAAACATTGGACAGATCGGCCACCGTGAACAAAGGATCACCCGGCTGGGCAACCTGTCCTTGACTGACTTGACGCTCAATCACAATACCTGAGGTCGAGGCGGTAATCGCTGCATTAGAGGCCACGCTGCCTTGAGCGCGCAGGCGCGTCAGCGCATCAGCAGACAGACCCATTAACTTGAGCTGGTCGCCCGCTGCCCGTACTTCAGCACGGGCAATCTGCACCTCTGACTCGCGGCGTTGCAGCTCGGCAGAGCCAATCACATCCGCAGCAATCAGCTGACGCGCGCGCTCCACAGAGCGCTCGGCCAAAGTCGCTGTTGCGTTAGCACGCATATAAGCCAATTGGGCCGTGGTCAGCTCAGGGCTGGCCACACGCGCCAAGGGCTGTCCTTGCTTCACACGGTCACCCGTTTCAGCCAGGACATCAGTAACGCGGCCGGTAACGGCGGCGCCGATGCGAGTCACTTTGCGTTCATTAGCTTCAATACGGCCGGCAATTTCCAGCACGGATGCCACTTCAGCCTGTGCCACGGCAGCAGTCTTGAAATTGGGTGCCATCTGAGCTGTGATTTGGACTTCCATAGGGTCCAGCTCAACCTTAGCGGGCGTAGCAGCCGCAGTAGCTGCGGATTCATCTTTGCCACAGGCTGTCAATGTCAGCGTGGCCAGTCCAGCCAAAGCCAGCGCAAGAACCAGAGAGGCAGGACGATTTGTCCTAGATTGGTGATGTGAAGACATATAGCGAATTCAATAAATACGAAAACGGGGTCTTAGACTTGAAAAATCAAAGCGCGGAAAACTGGGCATAGCGACCAGCCAAAAAATCCAGTTCAATCCGGGCGGATTGCATTTGGTAACGAGCTTCCAGCAAGTCGGCACGCACTGTACGCAGCACACGCTGGGCATCAAGCACATCCAAAATGCCGCGCTCGCCATAGCGGTAAGCTGCTTCAGCCACACGCAGCGCCGATTCCGCTTGGCGCACTGAGCCTTCGCTCAGCGCCTTGGTGCGGACTTTGGCCATTTCCATGACCTTCTCAGCTTGTCGCATTTGCTGCTCAAGCTCAGCCTTGCGGCCCTCCATGCGCAAACGGGCACGCTCTGCTTCCGATGCAGCTTCATCAATCGGGCCACGGCGCTGATCGAACAAAGGAATCTGCACGCTCACACCCAAGGTGTTGTTGCGAATATCGGGCTCGCGCGTCTGCGCATAGCGCAGCTCAACGCCCGGCCAGCGGCTGGCTTTAGCGCCTTGCTTTTGTGCCTCGGCCTTTTCCATCTCAGACTGCAATTGCAGCAGCTCAGGATGCGCTTGCCAGTCGATATCGCTTAGCTGAGCCTTTGCCACAGGGTCTTCCAGCGACAAAGCCAAATCAAAGCGCTGAGGCAACTGGCCGGCTGCCATGCGGTTGAGCGTGAGCTGAGACTGCTCAGCCAGCAATTTGGCTGTTTGCTCTTGCTGGCGCGCGTTGATCAACTCAGCATCCGCCTTGATGATTTCGTAACGCGGCGCTTCACCGCTGGAGACGCGAACGCGTACACGCTCGTGAGCCTGCTCGAGCAGCTTGACAGCATCACTGGCAGCTTGCGCCTGCGCTTGACGCAACACGACTTCATAAGCCTTGAGCTTGACCTGAGCCACCAAGGCATTCCGAGATGCATTGATCTGATACACCGAAGCACGCTGACCCGCTTGCGCAGCTTCAATACGGGCGCTGCGAACTGAAGGCATTTCAATGGGTACAGAAACACCCATGGTTTGCACGTTACCGGGCGTAGCCGATGCCATGCGCGCCTTGTTGTCACCACGACTCCATTCCAGCTTGGGATTAGGCAAGGCACCAGCAGTAACCACTGCCGCCTGAGCCGTCACACCCGACTGCTGCACAGAGCGCAACTCTGGATTGTTATCCAGCACGGTTTGCACCAATTGTGTCAGTGACAGCTTGGGATAAGCCTGATCTGAAATGGTGCTGCTGACTTGTAGAGCGCTAGGGCTTGTACTTGTACTTGTGCTTGTGTTATTGCTAACGGTCTGCGCATGCACAGACAAGGCTGCAGCAAAACAAAGTCCGAACATTGCAGTGCGCTTAAGGCGCAATTGGGGCGCGACTTTGGCCGGTAAAGATGCCGGCACTATCGATCTATTGAACATAGAACACAGCTGCCTTCTTGAGGGCAGATAAAGTAAGAAAACGAATGAAGATCTGCTGCTTGCACACGCAAGCAGCGCATGCATCACCAGATGCTTTTTATGCAGGTAAGCAGCCTTTTGGACGCTGCTGAGACAGGCTTGAGCCTCGCAAAGCAGAAATAAAGGACTACAGATATCACTGGACGATAAAGCCCAGCACAAAGCCAAAACGCGCGATTGCGTTAAGCGTGCTGGAGCTTGCCTGCCAACGGCAGGCTCAAACTTGGCGGACGCAGCATGCGGTCAGGCCAAGGAGACGTCGGGCATGGCACCATCTCTTGCGGAGGTTCTCTGACAGCAGCAATGCCGACAGCGACCTCCTCAGGGGGGCCAAATAGTTCAGTACGCTCATCCTGTGCTGTATTGGGCTCAGCCAAGCGATGAGGTCGATGGATGGAGTACTCCAGCGCATCGTCTTCGACATCTTCTTCAAACTCTTGCAACACATCCGCGCCGTACTCATACTGCTCAATAACGAGCGCATAAGACGCAGTCACCACTCCTTGCGAGCCGGCAGCCCACATAACTGCCAGTTGCACCCCAAGAATGGAGGCAAACATTAGCAGCGACAGCAAGAAAGAAGACGCCGGGCGCATGGATTAGAAGAAGAGGCTCAGAAGTAGATGGAAATTGAACAGATCATCATCAGATGCGATTTCTAATGATGACTAGATTGTGTACTTAGGAGCTACAAAAGTTCCCGAAATGAAAAATTTTGTGAGCACTTGCAAGTGGGCAAACCATAGACTACCGCCATAGTACCTGCATGGCAAGGGTATTCCGCTAGAAAATCAGGAGCTAGCCGATTTAAATACGGCAAAACTAATAAAAAAGCCGCAACCAATTTCTTGATTGCGGCTTTTAAAATCTGGCGGAGTGGACGGGACTCGAACCCGCGACCCCCGGCGTGACAGGCCGGTATTCTAACCAACTGAACTACCACTCCTGGCAGGAAGCTTCGCTATTTATTCAATAGCTACCAGCGCTTCAAACTTGGCGACCCTACGGGGATTCGAACCCCGGTACCTACCGTGAAAGGGTAGTGTCCTAGGCCTCTAGACGATAAGGTCAATCCTAGAACGATCTGATTTTTCAATCAGCCGTCAATAACTTCTTGGTGGAGGAAAACGGGATCGAACCGATGACCTCTTGCATGCCATGCAAGCGCTCTCCCAGCTGAGCTATACCCCCAAAAACTGTGGCGGAGTGGACGGGACTCGAACCCGCGACCCCCGGCGTGACAGGCCGGTATTCTAACCAACTGAACTACCACTCCTGGCAGGAAGCTTCGCTATTTATTCAATAGCTACCAGCGCTTCAAACTTGGCGACCCTACGGGGATTCGAACCCCGGTACCTACCGTGAAAGGGTAGTGTCCTAGGCCTCTAGACGATAAGGTCAATCCTAGAACGATCTGATTTTTCAATCAGCCGTCAATAACTTCTTGGTGGAGGTAAACGGGATCGAACCGATGACCTCTTGCATGCCATGCAAGCGCTCTCCCAGCTGAGCTATACCCCCAAAAACTGTGGCGGAGTGGACGGGACTCGAACCCGCGACCCCCGGCGTGACAGGCCGGTATTCTAACCAACTGAACTACCACTCCTGGCAGGAAGCTTCGCTATTTATTCAATAGCTACCAGCGCTTCAAACTTGGCGACCCTACGGGGATTCGAACCCCGGTACCTACCGTGAAAGGGTAGTGTCCTAGGCCTCTAGACGATAAGGTCAATCCTTGGACAGCTTGCCGCTTGTGAATAAAAAAGCGCCTTTTACATTAAAGGCGCTTTTTTGACCAAGCGACTAGCTTAAAACTGGCGGAGTGGACGGGACTCGAACCCGCGACCCCCGGCGTGACAGGCCGGTATTCTAACCAACTGAACTACCACTCCTGGCAGGAAGCTTCGCTATTTATTCAATAGCTACCAGCGCTTCAAACTTGGCGACCCTACGGGGATTCGAACCCCGGTACCTACCGTGAAAGGGTAGTGTCCTAGGCCTCTAGACGATAAGGTCAATCCTAGAACGATCTGATTTTTCAATCAGCCGTCAATAACTTCTTGGTGGAGGTAAACGGGATCGAACCGATGACCTCTTGCATGCCATGCAAGCGCTCTCCCAGCTGAGCTATACCCCCAAAAATCCATCTCTACAACACCGCCGTTTAATCAGTTGCGTTGTATCGAGACTCGAATTATAGACAGGTTTTTAGCGATTTTTTAAACGTGCGATAACTTTTTCACGTCCGAGCAGTTCTAGCACTGCATCGACCGATGGTGTATGGGCTGTTCCCACAGTCAAAACACGCACAGGCATCGCCAAAACTGGCATCTTCACACCCTGTGCTTTGAGCAGTTCTTTGATAGAAGCAGCAATTGCTTCCTTGTTCCACTCCACGCTTTCGATCACAGCCGCAAACGCATCCAGCACAGGTGCCGCAGCCTCTGTCACATGTTTTGCATAGTCTTGCGCATTGCGCTCAACGCTATCTACATAGAAGACCTTGGCCCAGTTCGCCAAGTCCACCAGAGTTTCGCAGCGGTCTTTGAACAAGGCAGTAATGCGCACCAAGCGGTCATCAGCGTCAATCAGACTTTCAGCCACACCCGCCTTGATGACAAAGGGCTTAACCAGCTGAGCCAGCTCAGCGTCATCCATGGCCTTCAGATGCTGGGCATTGACCCAGCGCAGCTTGGCTTCATCAAACTGACCTGCGCTGCGACCCAAGTGGTCCAGGTTGAACCACTCCAGGAATTGCGCACGGCTGAAAATTTCATCATCGCCATGGCTCCAGCCCAGACGGGCCAGATAGTTCACCATCGCATCAGCCAGATAGCCTTCGTCGCGGTAAGCGGTCACGGCCTTGGCGCCGTTGCGCTTACTCATCTTCTCGCCCTGCTCGTTCAGCACGGTGGGCAGGTGGGCGAACACGGGCAGACTGACACCCAGCGCCTCGAAGATATGAATCTGACGCGGCGTGTTGTTGACATGGTCATCACCACGAATGACGTGGGTGATGTTCATGTCCATGTCATCCACGCAGACGCAGAAGTTGTATGTGGGCGTGCCATCAGGGCGGGCAATCACCAGATCGTCCAGCTCGGTATTCTGAAACTCGATACGCCCCTTGCACTTATCTTCCCAGGCCACCACGCCAGACAGAGGCGTCTTGAAACGCAGCACAGGCTTTACACCTTCAGGAATGGCGGGCAGCACCTTGCCTGGCTCTGGACGCCATGTACCGTCGTAGCGGGGCTTTTCTTTGGCAGCCATTTGCTTTTCGCGCAGGGCATCCAGCTCTTCCATGCTCATGTAGCAAGGATAGACATAGCCCTTTTCTTGCAGAGTAGCCAGCACCGCCTTGTAGCGATCAATGCGCTGCATTTGGTAGAACGGGCCTTCGTCATGATCCAATTTCAACCATTCCATGCCTTCGATGATTACGTCCACCGAAGCTTGGGTGGAGCGCTCCAGATCAGTGTCTTCAATGCGCAGCACAAAGTCGCCGCCATTGGCACGTGCAAAAGCCCAAGGGTACAGAGCCGAGCGGATGTTGCCCAAGTGAATAAAGCCGGTAGGCGATGGGGCAAAGCGAGTGCGAATTTTGTTAGTAGTCATGTCAAAAAATCCTTGTGCTTCATAACGCACGTATGGCCTGAACTGTAAACGCTTGAGGCCATTGACACCGAGCAAGAGCCGCCTTACGAGCAAGACCCGCAGCGGCTCAGGGGTGTTTTATTAAAGAGTGTCTAGCCCGCGAGAAAGATCAGCCTTCAAATCATCAAGGTGCTCCAAGCCCACGGAAATACGAACCAGGCCTTGACCCACGCCCGCCACTTGGCGCTGCGCTTCAGACAGGCGGCCGTGCGAGGTGCTGGCGGGATGAGTGATGGTGGTCTTCACATCACCCAAATTAGCAGTGATGGAGCACAGACGAGTGCTATCCACCACATGGAAGGCATTGGCGCGCAGTTGCTCAGCGCCCTCGCCAATCACATCAAAGGCGAACACCGCACCGCCCATGCCATTTTGCTGACGCATGGCCAACTCATGCTGAGGATGGCTCTTGAGCCCGGGGTAATACACGCGGGCCACCTTGGGATGGGTTTCCAGCCAGGTGGCAAACTCCAGCGCCGCAGCACTTTGCGCCTTCACGCGCAGAGCCAGTGTTTCCAAACCCTTCATCACCGTCCAAGCGTTGTAAGGGGCAATATTTAAGCCACCGCTGCGCAAGAAGGTGCCCATCACCTTATCCACCAAAGCGATAGTGCCGCAGACAGCGCCGGCCATGACACGGCCTTGGCCATCCAAGAACTTGGTGCCCGAGTGCACGACGATGTCTGCACCAAACTTCACGGGCTGCTGCAAGATGGGTGTGGCAAAGCTGTTGTCCACTGCCAGCAGCGCGCCATTGGCGTGCGCCACTTCAGCCAATGCAGCGATGTCGCACAGGTCAGTCAGCGGATTGGTCGGTGTCTCGGCAAACAGCATGCGCGTGTTGGGTTTGACGGCTGCCTTCCACGCCTCGATATCGGTTTGCGACACAAAAGTGGTTTCCACACCAAAGCGGGCCATTTCTGTACCCAGCAGCTTGATGGTGGAGCCAAACATGGACTGCGAGCAGATGACGTGATCGCCCGTCTTGAGTGCCGTCAAGGCCACCAGCAAGATGGCCGACATACCGGTAGAAGTGGCGACTGCGCACTCCGTACCTTCCATCGCAGCCAGACGCTTTTCAAAGCTGGTGACTGTGGGGTTGCTGGTGCGGCTATAGGTATAACCGGCCTCTTCCCCTGCAAAGCGGCGCGCTGCAGTGGCGGCATCGGGCTGCACAAAGCTGCTGGTCAGGTACAGCGCTTCGCAATGCTCGCCCCACTGGCTGCGCTCAACCGCTTCGCGCACGGCCAAAGTTTCGGGATGCAAACCTTCAGGTAATGTCTTTTCAGTCACGGTCGTCAAATCCAGAGGTTGGTTCTGCTCGAGCTTCATCACAGGATCAAGCTCATGTTCATCTCAAGCAGATCGACCAGCGGCACTTGCCCACTGGTCATCAATTCTTAAAACTTTGAGTCAAATACGACTCAAGTCCTTTACTTACCTAGACTTATTGCTCTCAATAAAAGAGCATCCTAAGCACATCGCAGCGTTATTCTCCTACTGAATGAAAAGGGTTGCCTAAGCAACCCTTTTCATTCAGAGATTCAGTGCGCAGCCTCTAAACAATTTCTTGCAGCACTTGCGCACTAGCTCGCTCAGTTGTCTTCAGCGTTGGGCAGGGCTAGGCGCGAAGTGTCTTCGCTTTCTTCTTCGCCGCCGCGATTGCGGCCTTCATTCAATGCCGTCACTTCGTCATTGGAGATATCACCGGTGACGTAGACACCGTCAAAGCAAGAAGCTTCAAAGCCTTTGACCTTGGGATTGATCTTGCCCACAGTCTGTTTCATAGCGTCCACGTCCTGATAAATCAGCGCGTCGCAGCCAATCACTTGGCGAATTTCTTCAACCGTGCGGCCATAGGCGACCAGCTCCGAACGGGTGGGCATATCGATGCCATACACATTGGGATGGCGCACAGGTGGCGCAGCCGATGCCAAATACACCTTGTTGGCACCCGCATCGCGGGCCATCTGCACGATTTCTTTGGACGTTGTGCCGCGCACAATGGAGTCATCCACCAGCAGCACGTTGCGGCCCTTGAACTCGCTGCCAATGGCATTTAGCTTCTGACGCACCGACTTCTTGCGCGCGCCTTGGCCCGGCATGATGAAGGTACGGCCCACGTAGCGGTTCTTCACAAAACCTTCGCGGTAGGGCTTGCCCAGCAGCTGCGCCAGTTGCATGGCGCTGGGGCGGCTCGACTCAGGGATAGGAATCACTGCATCGATTTCATTGGGCGGCACCATGGAGATCACGCGCTTGGCCAGAGTCTCACCCATGTTCAGGCGCGCTTGGTAAACCGAGATGCCGTCCATAGTGGAGTCTGGGCGGGCCAAGTACACGTACTCAAACACGCAGGGGTACAACTGGCTGTTTTCAGCGCATTGCTGGCTTTCAACACGGCCATCGTTGTGCACAAAAATCGCTTCACCGGGAGCGATGTCGCGCTCGAACACTTGCGAAGTGCCTTCCAGCGCCACAGATTCGCTTGCCAGCATGATGGAGTTATTCGCGCCGCGGCCCATGCACAAAGGGCGAATGCCAAAAGGATCGCGGAAAGCCAGCAGGCCGTAACCAGCGATCAAGGCAATCACTGCATACGAGCCTTTGATGCGTTTGTGTACAGCACGCACAGCAGCAAAAACTTCTTCACTTTGCAGCGGCGCGCCGGTAGATGCGCGACCCAGCTCATGCGCCAGCACGTTCAGCAAAACCTCGGAGTCGCTTTCGGTGTTGGTATGACGGTGATCGGTGTCAGCCAGTTCGGTGCGCAATTGCTTGGCATTGGTGAGATTGCCGTTGTGCACCATGACGACGCCGAAGGGCGCATTCACGTAGAAAGGCTGAGCCTCTTCCTCGCTAGCTGCATTACCCGCCGTGGGGTAGCGAACCTGACCCAGACCCACATTGCCCGGCAAAGCGCGCATATTGCGGGTGCGGAACACGTCCTTCACCATGCCCTTGGCCTTGTGCATAAAGAACTTGCGCTCTTTTTGAGTCACGATGCCAGCAGCATCTTGCCCGCGATGCTGCAGCAGCAGCAAGGCGTCATAAATCAGCTGATTCACGGGTGCGGCGCTCACCACACCAACGATTCCACACATAGTTGCGTTCCATCTGTTCGCGAAGATTGCTCTTCGCCACACTCGCCGGCTTTGCCACCCATTGGCTCGCCTGCGCTTTGAAATCCGGCATGGCGGATCGCGCCAACACCAAATCAACGTCCGCGCTCACTGCGTTTTACAGCAAACACGTTGGCCACTCTTCACTTACGTAAATTGTGGCAACAAACTCTTCTTCAAGATGCTGCTGCGGGCAGGTAATGCCCCCACTCAGGCGGCAAAGCCGGCAAGACCCAGCCCAGCGCCGCAGACAGCCAAGGCGCCGAAGTTGAATCCAGCCACCACTGCGCGTTTTGCAGCGGGGTGTACTGAATGACCAACGCCAGCACCAGTAGCAATAAGCCGCCGCGCAAAACCCCAAACAAGGCGCCCAGCGTGCGGTCTACAGGTCTTAGCCCTACTGCCTCGATCAATTGCTTGGATAACCAAGAGATCACGCCCCAGGCAAACATGGTGCCCACCAGCAGCAAGATAAAACCCGCCGCATAGCGCAGCTGCATATCCCAGCCATCGAGCGGCAACCAGACTGACGCCTCTTGCGCCCAAATGCGCGCCACCATAAAGGCGACCACCCAGCCGAGCAAAGACAAGACTTCATAGACCAGACCACGCCAGGCCCCCAGCAGCATAGAGCACAGCAATACGCCGATAAAAATCCAGTCCAGCGTAGCCATCACTCAAATTCGCCCAGCTCAAAACTCACATCAACCCTTGAATACAGAAGCCGGAAAACCCAAGCCCTTGGCTCTGGCAGCCGCCTTATCAGCCTCTTCACGACTCTTGAAAGGCCCCATACGCACACGTGTGCGCTTGCCCTCCTTGGTATCTACAGACTGCGTAAACGCACCGCTACCGAGCTTGCCCTTGATCTCATTGGCCTTGCTAGCTTCAGCAAAAGCACCGATCTGCACGATAAAGCGCTCATTGCTTGCAGCAGCGTCCTTGGGAGCAGCCGCAGGCATGGCGCGACCTTCGAGCAAAGCACGGGCACGGGCGGCCTCATCGACTCTGGCTGGCTCTGGCTTAGGCTTAGGCTCAGCCTTGACCTCTGGTTTCGGCTCGGGCTTTTTAACTTCAGCCTTGGGCTTTTCTGGCTTGGGCTCAGGCTTTACTTCTGGCTTAGCTTCTGGTTTAGGCTCAGGTTTGCGCTCAGGCTTTGGTTCTGGCTTGACCTGAGAAGCAACAACCGCAGCGCCACCCACAGCAGTCGCCGCAGCAACTACACCTGCAACCGGCGCAGATGCGGCGGGTACAGATGTGGCGATTGCTGGAGCTCTTGCTGGCGCCAAAACTTCTTCGCCATCATCCAAAGATGCATTGGTGGCAACGCGACCGGCAGAAGTATCTGAGACCACTTCAGGGACCGAGTTCGCCTGATCCGGAATTTCAATAGGAATATTGACCGGTATGGGCCTTGGCTGCGTATCAAACAACAGCGGAAAGCCCACCACACCCATCAGCACCAGCGCCGCAGCGCCAATCAGGCGGTGACGTGCGCGGCGACGCATGTCATCCACGCTTTCGCCTTGGGCCAGGCGGCTGGGGCGCTTGGCGCCAGCCACGGACTCGGCATCGCCACTTTTTCCAGGCCAACGAAAATTGAAAAGTGCCATGAGTTTGGACAGGTTGAGGTCATCCGCTAGATGCAGGCGCTAACAAGCACTAGCTAAGCGCTAACGAATGACCGCAGGCTCAATGAGCCAAGTGTTTGGCGTTCAGACGTGGCGTGCCGTTTTGCAGCACTCCACCAACGGTAAAGAACGATCCAAAGACGACGATTCTATCAGCGGCATCGCAAGCCTCTACCGCCGCATCCAGCGCCAGTTGCGGATTGGCAAAGGTTTGCATGCTCACATCTTTGCGAATGATGCCCTTAGCCTGCAATTGCATCAACTTGGCTTTGAGGCCTTCGGCAGTGTCAGCGCGCGGCGTGGGTAGATCCGTGAAGTACCAGCGGTCAATCAACGGGCCTACCTTGCTGAGCATGGGCTCCCAATCTTTATCTGCCATGGCACCAAACACGACATGCGTGGTCGGAAAGTAACCCATAGCATCCAAATTGGCCGTCAGCGCCGCCACAGAATGCGGGTTGTGGGCCACATCCAGCACCAAGGTTGGCTGACCGGGAATAATCTGAAAGCGCCCGGGCAGCTCCACCATAGACAGACCCGTGCGTACGGCTTGCGCCGTCACAGGCAGCTTGCTGCGAATAGCTTCATAAGCTGCCAGCGCGCCAGAAGCATTCATGAGCTGATTGGCTCCGCGCAAGGCCGGATAAGCCAAACCTGCATAGCGGCGAGCACGACCCGCCCAAGCCCATTGCTGCTTGTCGCCGTCGTAATTGAAGTCTTTGCCAAAGAGCCACAGCTCGGCACCAATCTCGGCCGCATGGTCAATCACGCTTTGCGGAGGCACGGGGTCGCTGACGATGACAGGGCGACCAGCGCGCATGATGCCGGCCTTCTCGCGGCCAATGCTTTCGCGGTCTGGGCCCAGAAGCTCCACATGATCGACGTCAATACTGGTGATGATGGCGCAATCGGCGTCAACAATGTTCGTCGCATCCAGACGGCCGCCCAGGCCCACTTCCAAAATCGCAATATCCAGCTTGGAATGGCTCATCATGCGCATGATGACCAGCGTGGTGAACTCAAAGTAAGTGAGCGCAACCTCAGCGCCATCCTTGACTCTGGCCTGCTCTACCGCCTCAAAGTGCGCCAGCAGCTCATCCGCTTTGACGATCTCACCGCCCACACGGCAGCGCTCTTCAAAATGCACCAGATGAGGCGAGGTGTAGACACCGGGGCGGTAGCCTGACTGCAAAGCGACAGCTTCGAGCATGGCGCAGGTAGAGCCCTTGCCATTGGTTCCAGCCACCGTAATGACGGGGCAATCAAATTTCAGGCCCATGCGCTGTGCGACTTCACGCACGCGATCCAGACCTAAGGCAATGTTCTGGGGATGCAGACGCTCGCAATAAGCAAGCCATGCATCCAAGGTGGGAAATGTGGTGTGCATACTGGTCGCTATTGTCACCCACAGCCAGAGGCCCTATGAGCTGCGGCACATGACAAATGCGTTACATCTGACGCTAACCGTTTCACCCAATCCGTTTTTTAGCCCATGAGCAAAATCACCACCGTTTACGGCATTCCCAACTGCGACACCGTCAAGAAGGCTCGGGTCTGGCTTACCGAGCAAGGCATTGTCTACCAGTTTCACGATTTTAAAAAGCAAGGCGTTCCTGCGCAGCGCCTGCCTGACTGGATGCAAGCCGTGGGCTGGGAAAAACTACTCAACCACCAAGGCACGACTTGGCGAAAGCTCGATGACGCCACCAAAGCCAGCGCAGTGGACGCCGCCAGCGCCGCAGCCGTGATGCAAGAGCACGCCAGCACCATCAAGCGCCCCGTGGTGGAATGGGCTGACGGAAGAATCACCATCGGCTTTAAAGCAGATGATTGGCAGGCATTCATCTCCAAGTAAGCAAACGCTCACACATCCACATAGCTTTACCTTGTTTTACGAAGCGGATTCATGAACTTAACGTCGATCCCCTAAACTTCTTGGTGATCTGGCGCGTTATAGCTTCAGAGACAGGAGAGATTTTGATGAAAACTCTGGCAGTTTTGACCTTTACAGCCGCGGCAGCGACCAGTTTCGCTGGCAGTGCCTTTGCGCAAGAGCAAGGCCGCGTGCTGTCCACCACCCCCATCACCCAGCAAGTGGCCGTGCCTCAGCAGGTATGCAGCGACCAGCAAGTGGCGGTCGCCCCACGTCCCAGTGGCGCGGGCGCTGTGGTCGGCGCCATTGCTGGCGGTCTGTTGGGCAATGCGATTGGTGGAGGCGGTGGCCGTGCAGCAGCCACAGGCGCGGGCCTGATTGGCGGCGCGATGCTGGGCAATCAAGTCGAAGCGACTGGCCCGGCCCAGTACCAAACCGTGCGCCAGTGCAGCACTCAAACCTTCTACCAAAACCGCACCATAGGTTTCAACGTCACCTATGAGTACAACGGCCGCAACTACACCACGCAGACCACCGACCTGCCCGGCAAGTGGATTGCGCTGAATGTGCAGCCTGCTGCCAACAGCACTAGTTACAACTCTGCTGCCTACAACAGCAACGGTTACAACAGCAACCAAGCCCCGATGCAAGGCGCTTATTCGACCAGCTACCCACAAGACAATCAGGGCAGCTACACAACGAGCTACCCCAACACTTACCAAACGGGCTATCAAAATAGTTACCAAAGCGGCTATTACGCTCCCCAGCCGGTAACGCCCACGTACTCTTCCAGCTCCAGCTATTCAGCAACTGACTTTGTCGGCCCACTGCTGCTCGGTGCAGTCATCGGTGCAGGCGCTTACTACGCCACAAGGCAAAGCCACTACTACCGTGGTTACGGCGGTTATGGCGGATACCGCCACGGTTATGGCGGACATGGCTGGCGCCGCTAAGTCTCTTAAGAGCGTTGAAAAATAAGTGAATGCTGATCAAGAGCCCCAATTCGGGGCTCTTGTTTTTTCTGCCTTTGCCAAGCATTCGCACACATACAAATCTCGTAGCCTAAAATCAGAGGTTTTGATCTTCGACCACTCTCAGCGTACTTCTGCCATGACCACCGAAACCATTGCCAACGTCAGCCTCACCACTCAAGCCAATGTTTACTTTGACGGCAAGTGCGTCAGCCACAGCTTCACACTGGCGGATGGCACCAAGAAGTCGGTCGGCGTGGTATTGCCCGCAACCCTGACTTTTGGCACCGCTGCTGCTGAAATCATGGAATGCGTGGGTGGCTCTTGCGAGTACAAGCTCGACGGCAGCGATGAGTGGAAGAAGTCTGCAGCTGGTGAAAGCTTTCATATCGCCGCGAACTCCAAGTTCGACATCCGCGTGACTGAGGCTTACCACTACATCTGCCATTACGCTTAATTAGAGTTTTAGCAGCAGTGTGCTGCCAGCCTCCAGAATTTCAAGCCTTTTTAGCCGCAAGTCCTTATACATATTGGACTTTCCGCTATCACTTTAAAGAGTAATCTCATGGAAACCATTCTGCAAAATGTTCCTGTCGGCCAAAAGGTCGGCATCGCCTTCTCCGGCGGTCTGGACACTTCCGCCGCTCTGCGCTGGATGAAGAACAAGGGCGCCCTGCCCTACGCTTACACCGCCAATCTGGGCCAGCCCGACGAAGCCGATTACGACGAAATTCCTCGCAAGGCGATGGAATACGGCGCTGAAAAGGCCCGCCTGATCGACTGCCGCCCTCAGCTGGCCAACGAAGGCATTGCCGCTATCCAGTCCGGCGCCTTCCACATCTCCACCGGCGGTATCACCTACTTCAACACCACCCCTCTGGGCCGCGCTGTTACCGGCACCATGCTGGTGGCCGCCATGAAGGAAGACGACGTCAACATCTGGGGCGACGGCTCGACCTTCAAGGGCAACGACATTGAGCGCTTTTACCGCTACGGTCTGTTGACTAATCCTGATCTGAAGATCTACAAGCCCTGGCTGGACAGCACCTTCATCGACGAGCTGGGTGGCCGCGCTGAAATGTCGGCGTTCATGACCCAAGAAGGTTTCGGCTACAAGATGTCGGCTGAAAAGGCCTACTCCACCGACTCCAACATGCTGGGCGCAACCCACGAAGCTAAGGATCTGGAGTTTTTGAACTCCGGCATCCGCATCGTGAACCCCATCATGGGCGTTGCCTTCTGGAAGCCTGAAGTCGAAGTCAAGGCTGAAGAAGTCTCCATCACGTTCGACGAAGGCCGCCCTGTGGCCATCAACGGCAAAGAGTACACCGACGCTGTCGAAGTGTTCCTCGAACTCAACCGCATCGGTGGCCGCCACGGTCTGGGCATGAGCGACCAGATCGAAAACCGCATCATTGAAGCCAAGAGCCGCGGCATCTACGAAGCTCCCGGCATGGCCCTGCTGCACATCGCTTACGAGCGTCTGGTGACTGGCATCCACAACGAAGACACCATTGAGCAGTACCGCATCAACGGCCTGCGTCTGGGCCGCCTGCTGTACCAAGGCCGCTGGTTTGACCCACAAGCCATCATGCTGCGCGAATCTTCGCAGCGCTGGGTGGCTCGCGCCGTGACCGGCACCGTGACGCTGGAACTGCGCCGCGGCAACGACTACTCCATCCTGAACACTGATTCGCCTAACCTGACTTACGCTCCCGAGCGTCTGTCCATGGAAAAGGTTGAGGACGCACCTTTCAGCCCTATCGACCGTATCGGTCAGCTGACCATGCGCAATCTGGACTTGATCGACACCCGCGCCAAGCTGGCTATCTACTCCAAGGCTGGCCTGCTGAGCGTGAGCAGCTCCAGCGCCCTGCCTCAGCTGGGTAACGACCAGAAGTAATTCAGGTCAGCACCCACAAAAAAGCCGCTGCAATGAATGCAGCGGCTTTTTTCATTCCACCTCAAGCTTTTTAGGCCTCTAGTCCTTATAGATCAAAGACCTGCAGCTATCAATATTGCATTAGATGCCATTAAAAACGCTTAGATGCGATTGATCTTGTGGACTTGCTGCTCCAGCTGGCCCACATAAGCTGCCGTGCTGTTGTCCGAATCCTGAGCGCGCTGCACCAAGTGCGCTTCCAGCACATCAAGGCGCGCCATCAGCGTTTCTCTGTCTTTGGCGTGCATGGCTTCCAAGACGCTGCGCAGTTCTGTAAAGCGAGATGCCTCGGCCTTGTCGGCCAGATCACGCTGACCTTGCATCTCTTTGTTATGGCGACGCGCCTCCATTAGCACTGAGCCTTGCATCCACAGCACATAAGCGATAAAGAACACGCTGAGCAAAATAGTCAGTGCCAGCATGAGCACGCCCAGCGGCGCATCAATATGCGTAATGCCCAGTGATACCGGCATGGGGGTGGAAAGCGCCGTCCAGTTAAATGCCGCCAACACGGCGATCAGAGCCACGATGATGCTGATGAAAATAGTGCGAAAGTTCATGTTGTGCTCCTTTACCTCTGAGATGTGCTGTTTTAACCCAAGAAACGCTGCCCAAAAGTCAGAGGAAGCCCAGAAATGACAAAGCCGCTGCGAACAGCGGCCTTGGAATTACAGAGCAGTTAGATTAATGGGTCTCTGACAACTGATCCAAGATAGCTGGATTCTCTAGCGTACTGGTGTCCTGCGTAATCGCCTCCCCCTTGGCCAGCGAGCGCAACAGGCGGCGCATGATCTTGCCGCTGCGGGTTTTGGGCAGGTTGTCGCCAAAGCGAATGTCCTTGGGCTTGGCGATGGGGCCAATCTCCTTGGCCACCCAATTGCGCAGCTCGGCTGCGATTTGCTTGGCCTCTTCGCCCGTAGGCTTGCCGCGTTTGAGCACGACAAAGGCGCAAATCGCTTCACCCGTCAAATCATCGGGGCGCCCCACCACAGCGGCTTCCGCGACCAAATCGGTCTTGGAGACCAATGCAGATTCAATCTCCATCGTGCCCATGCGGTGACCCGAGACGTTAAGCACATCATCAATGCGGCCAGTAATGCGGAAATAAGCACGATCTTCGCTGCGCACTGCGCCGTCGCCAGCAAGGTAGTAGCCTTTGAGCTCCTCTGGAAAGTAGCTCTTTTTGAAGCGCTCCGGGTCGCCCCAAATGGTGCGAATCATTGAAGGCCAAGGCTTTTTAACAACCAAAATACCGCCCACGCCGTTGGGCATGTCGTTGCCAGCCTCATCAACGATGGCCGCCGTAATGCCGGGCAGCGGCAATGTGCAAGAGCCGGGCACGAGCGGCGTAGCACCGGGCAGCGGAGTGATCATGTGGCCGCCATTTTCGGTCTGCCAGAAGGTGTCCACAATCGGGCATTTTTCATGACCAATATGCTTGTAGTACCACATCCAGGCTTCGGGGTTGATAGGCTCACCTACCGAGCCCAGCAAGCGCAGGCTGCTCAAATCCCAGTTCTTGGGGTGTACTTTTTCGTCTGACTCTGCCGCCTTGATGAGCGAGCGAATCGCCGTGGGCGCGGTGTAGAAAATCGAGCATTTGTGACGCTCAATCATCTGCCAAAAGCGCCCGGCATTGGGGAAGGTGGGCACCCCCTCAAATACGATTTGCGTGGCGCCTGCAGCCAGCGGGCCGTAGGCCACATAGCTGTGACCGGTGATCCAGCCAATGTCCGCCGTGCACCAAAACACATCGGTGTCTTTGTTATCAAAAGTCCACTCAAACGTCTGCTTGGCCCACAGCACATAGCCGCCGGTTGCGTGCTGCACGCCTTTGGGCTTGCCGGTAGAGCCGCTGGTGTAGAGGATGAACAGCGGATGTTCGGCATTGACGGCAACGGCCGGGCACTCAGTGGACTGGCCTGCCAAGGCTTGCGTGAACGTGATGTCGCGGCCTGCAACCATATTGCACGCCGTTGCTGTGCGCTCATATACGAACACGGTCTTGACCGCTTCACAGCCGCCCAGCGCCAGCGCGTCATCCACAATGGCTTTAAGCGGCAGCTCTTTGCCGCCGCGCATCTGATAGTTGGCGGTGATGATGGCCGTGGCGCCCACATCCACAATCCGCTCTTGCACCGCCTTGGCCGAGAAACCGCCAAAAACCACCGAGTGCGTAGCACCTAGGCGCGCACAGGCCTGCATGGCCACCACACCCTCAATGGTCATGGGCATGTAAAGCAAAACGCGGTCGCCCTTTTGCACGCCGCGCGCCTTGAGGGCATTGGCAAACTGGCTAACGCGGGCCAGCAGCTCTTTGTAGGTGACCTTGGTGACTTCGCCGCCATCGGCTTCAAAGATGATAGCGGTCTTGTTTTCCACGGGCGTGCCCATGTGCTTATCCAAGCAGTTGGCGCTGGCGTTGAGCTCACCATCGGCAAACCATTTGTAAAACGGTGGGTTGCTTTGATCGAGCACCTGCGTAAACGGCTTGGTCCACTGCACGTTCTCGCGGGCCAATCGCGCCCAGTAGCCTTCGTAATCACGCTCGGCCTCATCGCACAAGGCTTGGTACTGCGCCATGCCCGAGATGCGGGCCTTGGCCACAAAGTCCGCAGCAGGCGGAAACACCCGGTTTTCCACCAGTACAGATTCGATTGCTGATGTCGCTGTGCTCATCGTTTTGTCTCCTAATGCTCGCGGCAATGAAATTATTGTGTGGGTACTGTCAAGGCTTGGTCTTACACGCTACTGACTGAAATTCGCATCTCAACTTTCAGCGCCTAACAGCTCCTCAATCACTCCCATTTTTGCAGCAACAAGTCCTTATTCAGCGTTGATTTACTTGCAGTTTCATCCAAAGGACCTAGAACAAACCCTTAGAATCGCCCACTTGCTGCCAACAGGGTCAGGGCCAAAACAGCCTGATCTCATCGGTAGGCCAGTGCGAGGCGGCGTGCCCCTTCGCCCACCTCTTTGAACGGCTGCACAGGCCGGACTTTCACACCTTTAAGCACATCATGAGCCGCACCCCCAGCGACGAGACAGGCACAGCCGCCCCTCAAAAATCGCCTGCTAACTATCCAACCCCCGTCGCGCTGCGCCCTCTTCCCGCGCTGATTTTTGCCAGCCGCTGGCTGCAACTGCCTTTGTACCTGGGCCTGATCGGCGCTCAGGGCGTCTATGTCTGGCACTTTCTGCTGGAGCTATGGCACCTGATTGAAGCTGTCTTCGGCAGCCAAGTAGCCTTGCAAACGCTTGTCACCAGCATCGGCTACAAGAGCGACATCCAGATCACCCAGCTCAACGAGACCATCATCATGCTCGTGGTGCTGGCGCTGATTGACGTGGTAATGATCTCCAACTTGTTGATCATGGTCATCGTGGGTGGCTACGAGACTTTTGTGAGCCGCTTGGGGCTGGAGTCCCACCCTGACCAGCCAGAGTGGCTCAGCCATGTGAACGCTTCAGTTCTCAAGGTCAAGCTTGCGCTGTCCATCATTGGTATCAGCTCAATTCACCTGCTCAAAAGCTTTATCAACGCCGGCAGCTATGAAGTACAAGTCCTGATGTGGCAGACCATCATCCACGTCGTCTTCCTGTTCAGTGCGCTGGCAATTGCTTACACCGACAAGCTCACCAGCAGTTCACTCCACTAATCGGCGCAAGCGCCCAAAAAAGCCCCGCATGGTTCGCCATGACGGGGCTTTTTTACGTTCGCCATAACGTAAAAGTCTGCAAAAGCTGACAACTCACCAAATCAGCGCCTCAATACACCGCAAGCCTTTATCAATCAATCACTTGGCGCTCTACTTTTAGGGTATTGAAATGTTTCAAGCACTGGATTTCATGGCGATTGAGAACTCAAGGCTTACAGTTCGATTTGACGCATAAAAATCAATTCGTTATATTAAAAAGTCATTTACAACCTGCCGCGCAGGTCATCCGCCTTATTTCTCGAAATACGGCTGATTCACTTCCGGCGGATCGTTGTGTCAATTCAAGAGCGTCTGCCGCTCTTTGGCGCAGCCCCGTCAACCGGGCCGAAACACGGCCCTGATGCATGGGGGCTCTCCTTGGTCGTTGCACCAAGGTTGGCCTGACAAGAAGTCTTGCAAAGACGTGCCGTCGGCACCTCTCTTGCCAGCCTCTGACTTCTTCACACTGACAGCTCTTGCGCACCCTTTGCTGGTGCCATTCGGGCTGCAAAACGGCGCTTTTCAGCGCCACTGCGCTGCACAGCCAGTTCCATACGAGCCGGTATTGCAGCCACATCAGGGTTTTATTTTGGCTTGTGCGCCAGCGCCCACCGGTATTGCCGGTTATGGGCGCTGGACTGTGTTCCATCCATCAAAAGGAAAACGCCACAGTGGCCAAGCAAATCGCAATTGATCATGTCTTTAAGGTCTTCGGAGACGATCCGAAAACCGCGCTCAACCTCGTCAAATTGGGTCGAACCAAGCAAGAAATCCTGACCCAGACCGGGCAATCCATCGGCGTTTTCGATGCCCACTTCACCATTGAAGCTGGTGAAATTTTTGTCGTCATGGGTCTGTCTGGTTCAGGCAAATCGACTCTGGTGCGCATGCTCAACCGCTTGATCGAGCCTACCAGCGGCAGCATTTTGATCGACGGCCAGGACATCAACGCGCTGAACGACAAAGACTTGCGCGCTCTGCGCCGCAAAGACATCTCCATGGTGTTCCAGTCTTTTGCGCTGATGCCTCACCTGACGGTGCTGGACAACACGGCTTTTGGCCTGGATTTAGCCGGCGTGGACCGCGCCACGCGCCAGCAGCAAGCGCATGATGCGCTAGAGCAAGTAGGCCTTGGCGCTTGGGCTGGCAGCTACCCTGACGAGCTATCGGGCGGCATGCAGCAGCGAGTGGGGTTGGCCCGTGCGCTGGCGTCGGACCCATCAATCTTGCTGATGGATGAGGCTTTCTCGGCACTCGACCCCATCATCCGCACCGAAATGCAGTCCGAGCTGCTGCGCCTGCAAGAAATCAAGCGACGCACCATCGTCTTCATCTCCCACGATCTGGACGAAGCCATGCGCATTGGCGACCGCATTGCCATCATGAAAGACGGCATGGTGCAGCAAGTGGGCACGCCCGACGAAATTTTGCGCAAGCCTGCTAACGACTACGTGCGCACTTTTATTCAGGGTGTGGACACGGCTGCCGTGTTCAAGGCTTCTGACATTGCCCGCCAAGCACTGACCGTGATTTCAGAGCACAGCGACCGCGGCTGCCGCGCCACACTGCGCTTGCTGGAAGACTCTGACCGCGACCACGCCTATGTGCTCAGCGCCCGCAAGCTGTTTTTGGGCGTTGTCTCGTCGCAGTCGCTGCGCGACGCGCTGCAGGGGCACGAAGGCATGTTAGGCCTCAAGCACGCCTTTTTGCCCAACGTGCAGCCTATTGCCAGCAACCAGCCAGTGGCCGAGTTGTTCGGCGCCGTGGCTGCCCCACCCTACCCCCTTCCCGTGGTGGATGAGGACGGCAAGTATCTGGGCGTGATTAGCCGCACCACCATGCTCAAGTTCCTGGACCGCGCCACACCGCCTGTGCCGCCGCCGCAAAAAGAAATTCCGCCCGTCAAGCTGGACCCGAATTTCCAGCCCGCCCAGAGCATGACTGATCAACCAACACAAGCTGCCCAGAGCGCAGCGCAATAAGGAGGGAGCCGATTTGAACGACAACACAATCACTACCCAAAGTACAGACAACATCGCTGCTTTTGAAGACCCGTGGGCTGCTGCCTCAGAGACAGCCACAGCACCTGCAAGCACGCCCGAGCCCGTAAGCACGGCTGATGTAGATCCATGGGCTGCCTCTTATGCCGATGCAGATGCCGGCAGCAGCACAGCCGCTTGGGGTAGCAGTGAAGGCGGCGGCGACGCCACCAGCCAAGCCGGCAGCGCAGACTGGCTCAGCGCCGCATCACCTACCGATGCACCCGCGCATGACGGCGGTTTAGGCCAGCTATGGCAGCAAATTACTACGGAAGGCCTGCCTGTACAGGACTCCATCAACAATGGTCTTGCTTGGGTGGTGGAACACTTTCGCCCCTTCTTTCAGGCCATTCGCACCCCCATTGACGCAACGCTCAACGGCGTGACCGATGTGCTGCAAACCATTCCCATGCCTGTGCTCGTGCTACTGATTGCGCTGCTGGCATGGCAGTTTGCCGGGCGCAAGCTGGCCATTGGCTCGGCACTAGCCTTGCTAGGCGTGGCCGTGCTTGGCATCTGGTCTGAGGCCATGGTCACGCTGGCTTTGGTGCTCACTTCGCTGTTTTTCTGCATCGTCATCGGCCTGCCCACCGGTATTTTTCTGGCCAGCAGTGACCGCGCCCAGCGCTGGACACGCCCGCTGCTAGACGCCATGCAGACCACACCGGCCTTCGTGTATCTGGTGCCCGTCGTCATGCTGTTCGGCATTGGCAATGTTCCCGGCGTCATCGTGACCATTGTGTTTGCGCTGCCGCCGCTGATTCGCCTGACCAATCTGGGTATTCGCCAAGTGCGCCCTGACTTGATTGAAGCCAGCCGAGCCTATGGCGCATCACCAATGCAACTGCTGTGGAAGGTGCAACTGCCGCTGTCCATGCCCTCCATCATGGCCGGTATCAACCAAGCGCTAATGCTTTCGCTGTCTATGGTGGTGATCGCCTCCATGATCGCCGTGGGCGGTCTGGGCCAGATGGTTCTGCGCGGTATTGGTCGCCTAGATATGGGCTTGGCCACCGTGGGCGGCTTGGGCATTGTGCTGCTGGCCATCGTGCTGGACCGCCTCACCC
Organism: Comamonas sp. Y33R10-2; assembly: GCF_019355935.1. Lineage (NCBI taxonomy): Bacteria > Pseudomonadati > Pseudomonadota > Betaproteobacteria > Burkholderiales > Comamonadaceae > Comamonas > Comamonas sp. Y33R10-2. The sequence continues at coordinate 879,260 of NZ_CP079925.1, read as the reverse complement.
AAGCCATGGGCGAACCCCAGCGCGGCAGCGCCCGCTGGTGGACGACAGGCCCTGCCGGTTTGCTTATGCGCCAGCTAAACAAGCCACAAGCGGTACCCGCGCCACAACCCCACACTGCGCCAGCCAAGCCCGCTGCGGTTTGACCCCAAAGAACACAGAAGAGGAAAAGGAACTATGAACAAGATTCAAAACGCCCCCAACATGCGCCAACACTTCAGCCGCTGGCTGTTTGCCAGCACAGCGGTGGCCGCCATGGCATTCGCTGGCAGCAATGCGTTTGCAGCAGACGAGCTGCCCGGCAAAGGTGTGAAAGTTCAGCCCCTCAAAAGCTCTGTTGCCGAAGAAACCTTCCAAACCCTTTTGGTGATGAAGGCGCTGCAAAAGCTAGGCTATGAGGTCCAACCCATGAAGGAGGTGGAATACCCCACAGCCCACATCGCGCTAGCCAATGGCGACGCGACCTTTATGGCCAACCACTGGAACCCGCTGCACGCTGACTATTACAAAAATGCGGGTGGCGACGCCAAGCTTTACCGCAAAGGTGTCTTCGCTGCCAATGCCGCTCAGGGCTACTTGATCGACAAAAAGACGGCTGAGGCTTATGGCATCACCAACTTAGGCCAGCTGCAAAAGCCCGAGATTGCAAAGCTGTTTGATGCCGACGGCGACGGCAAGGCCGATATGACCGGCTGCACTCCCGGCTGGGGGTGTGAGGCCATGATTGAGCACCACCTCACTGCCTACAAACTACGAGACAACATCACCCACAAGCAAGGCACCTACTCGGCCCTGATCGCGGACACCATCACGCGCTACAAGGCAGGCAAGCCCATTCTTTACTACACCTGGACGCCTTACTGGGTGAGCAATGTGCTCAAGCCCGGCAAAGATGTGGTGTGGCTACAAGTGCCCTTCTCTGCCCAGCCCGGCGAGCAGTCTGGTATCGACACCAAGCTGCCCAATGGCAAGAACTACGGCTTTATCGCCAACAACCAGCAAATCGTGGCCAACAAGGTTTGGGCAGAGCAGAACCCTGCGGCGGCCAAGCTGTTTGAAGTCATGAAGCTTTCAGTCGGCGACATCAACGCGCAGAACTTCATGATGAGCCAAGGCCAAGGCAAGGACTCAGACATTGAGCGACACACCAATGGCTGGATCAAGGCCCATCAAAAGATCTTTGACGGCTGGCTGGAGCAAGCACGCTCTGCGGCTCAAAAATAAGAGTGAAATCAGGCTGCAGTCCTTATAGTAAAAGGACTATTAGCTATCAAAAAAGAACCGACTTCAAACACCGGTTCTTTTTTTATCGATTTTTGTGATTACCAGCTTAACTTGCCGTTGCTGCAAGCCGCCTTGCTCGACAAGCTCACAAAGCGCTCAACACGCAGCGCCAGCATCTTGCCGCCTTGCTGGGCCAGCACTGGGTCGCTGACGGGGCGTTCCACCACACGGCCTTGCACCTCTGCGAGCATGAAGACCGATGGGTTGCTACGTGTATTCAAGTAAGCCTGCTCCAGCAACACACTATCGCTCTCGGGCAAAACATCAATAGTCTGGCCAGACTCGCACTCCTGAAAGCGCCCTTTGTCTGCTTGCAAGCTATACAGCCCCTGCCAGCGCCCACTTTCTTGACTGACTTTCAAGGCCGACGGCAAGGGCGCTGGCGCCTTGGTCTGGACTGCCGCTGCTGGCTGCTTCTTGCCGCTGATGCTGGACCAAGCCTTATCCCAGGTTTGATCCAAAGTCTGCGAGACCTTGCCCGTCATATTCGAGACAGTGGAGCAAGCCGTCAGACTTGTCACAACGATGGCACTGGCTGCCAAACGCCACAGCTTGCTGTGCATGGATACCTTTGAATTCTCAAAAGCAGGCACGTTAACAGACAGCGAATGCATTGAATCGATGACAGCAGCTGGTTGCAACAAAGTGTTGCATACATAATCGCCCATCTACAGCATCACTAGCGCCATGAGCACACCACACGCCACCATCATTCACGGCACTGAAGATGTGCTGATTGCCCTATGCAACTCCGTCTCTAGCGTGCTGCAAATCGCGACCCAATGTCCGATTCAGTATTCCGGCATGGTGCAGCGCATCACCAAGACCAGCCTCAAGCCTGACATTGGTTGCTTTGTCTTGATCGATGGCGGCTTTTCCGCGCTAGTCATCATCAACTTCTCGGCCGAGGCCGCCATGGAGTTGTACCGTAGCTACCTGCTCTCGATGGGCATGTCCGAAAGCGATCTGGCTAGCTCCTACACCTCAGACGAAGTCAGCAACGTCATGGGCGAGCTGATGAACCAAGTCGTGGGTGACTTCACCAGCAAGGTGCAGCGTGAGCTGCAAACGAATATCTCGCAAAGCCAGCCCAAGATGATTCGCCTCAACAAGCAAGTCAATCTCAGCGTGGACGCCAATCTAGACGCTCCAGAAGCCCGCCGCGTCACCTTCTACACCGGCAACAACAACATCTTTTATCTAGAGATGGCGGTGGACCACATGGAGTTCATCAAGATCAAGGACTTCGAGCCGCAAGAAAAGCCCGACCCCGATCAGTTGATGGAGCAAGCACATGCCGCCAAAGCGGATAAAGCCGCCCATGCCCCTGCACCAACGCCCAGCACAAATAGCGACACGGACGATCTGCTCAAGTCACTGGGTTTGTAATATTGGCAAGGCTGCAAAGGCATAGCATCAAGACTTCTAACCAAGGAGCTTTGATGCGTAAAACTTTCATGCCCTTGCTGCTGTGCTCGCTAACGCTGGCCTCGGAGTTGGCTCAGGCCCAACAAGCTCGCTGTGTCGATGCCAACGGCATGGGCTATGCCTGCAAGGGCCAAGAAGCCGTTAACCAAGGCCAAGCCATGTACTCTGGCCAGCCACAGCAGGGCAATCGGGTGCAATTCAATTTCAGCAGCGCCAACAAAAATGAAGGCCGGGACATGTTTGACCGCCCACCCTCCAGCGGCATCAGCCATGACTCCATGCAGCAGCGACTAGAGCAAATGGATGCCGCAGCGAACTCAGCGCGTGCTAGCAAGAACGCTCCACCCAAGCCATGAATCGGGCTCAGCCACCTTGGACGGGAAGTGGCGCAGACTGACGCTAAAACTGAAGCACAAGCTCAAACTCAAGCTTTAACGGACACTCAGGCATTGAGCGGTGCAGCAAACTTAGGCTTTGCCCTGCCTCTGCGCAACGCGACCTTCAATGATCTCTTCACAGACCGTGGAGGTTGAGCCCCCTCACTGCGTCGTCCACACTCCAAGCGGCGTAGCTGTCGGCACCAAGGCCGTCAATTTGCACGCGCTGCAGCAACTCACGCACAGAGTCTTTAACACGGGCCAAATGCAGCGATATGCCAGCTTGCGCCAGTTGCTGGGTTAACTCTGTCAGCGCCTCAATGCTGGTGCTATCCAGATCGGGGCTTTCTTCTAGGCTTAGCACCACCGCCCGCAACTTTGGACGTGTCAAAGCCCGCACCTGGATATCGCTCATCACCGTATCGGCATTACCAAAGAACAAGCCTTCTTCGGGGCGCACCACGAGCACTCCTTCAATGCTCTGCGCATCAGGGTGGCGGGCGCAATCCACAAAATCATGACCACCCGCCAGTCGCCCTAACTCACTGACATGTGCACCAGACATGCGCTTGAGCAGCATCAACACGCTGACGACCATGGCAAGCAGCAGGCCATCGAGCACGCCCAGCACCATGACAGCAACAAACGCCGTCAGCGTCACGGCACGGTCACGCTTCCATAAAAAATAAGGCTGTAGCGCCTTCCAACTGAGCGAATGCCCCACGGCATGAATGACGATGGCGGCCAGCATGGGCTCGGGAATACGCTCCATCCACGGCAATAGCTGCCACACCAACAAAGCGACCACCGCGCAGGCAATCAGCCCTGCAGCTTTGCTTTGCGCACCCGCCACTTCATTGGCTGAGCTGGCCGAAAAACCGGCTCCCACCGGCAAACCCTGAAACAGCGCTGACACCATATTGGAGCCACCCAGCGCTAGCAAATCTCGGTTGGAATTGACGGCATCACCATGGCGCAGCGCCAGCGAGCGTATGGAGCTGTATGACTCGGCATACAAAATCAAAGCCAGAGCCACCGCCAACTGCCCCACTCGCAGCCAATCAACCCACGCCAAGTCAGGCAAGGCCAGATGCGCAGCGCCCAATTGCAAACTACCCACGGGCGCTATGCCCCATGCTTTGTCAAAACCCAATGTGTCCAGCGCAATGCCAGCAGCGATCACCAGCAAAGCACCCGGCACGGCCTTCCAGCGCGCCAGCAGGCGCAAAGCCAGCAAGGCACCCAGCAGCATTGCCAAGCCGTAAAAGTTCCACTTCTCCAGCATGACCAGCAAATCCCAGCTGAAGTGCAAAAAGTCACTGTGGGCAGGCTTTACGCCCACGGCCAGCGGCAGTTGCTTGACAACAATGGTCAGTGCCAAGCCAATGGAAAAACCGCGCAATACCGGTTTAGCAATGAACTGCGAAACTGCTCCGAGCCGCAGCAAGCCCGCCAACACAAACATCACGCCCGCCATCAGCACCATGGCCACGCCCATCAGGCTGCGGTGGTCTGCGGACACATGCAGCACCGAGCTGGTAGCCGCCAGCAGCACCGCCGCCGACGATGATGTGGATGAAACAATGGCAAAGCGACTGCACCCCAGCAACCCATAAACCAGCAGACCTGCAAATAGCGCAATGACCCCGGCCTGCGGCGGCGCACCGGCGATGCCGGAGTAAGCAACTGCCTCAGGCAGCAACAGGCCCGCAATGGAAAAACCGGCAATCCAGTCCGCTCCCGCAGGCAAAGTGAAGCGTCGGCTCGTCATAAGGATTTATGGTGACTGCTGCTAACGCCTGACCAGCCGGGTAAGGACTGCGCTTTGGGATTGCGCGCCAAAGCGATAGCCTCGGTCACCACAGACTCGGGCAGGCCTTGCCCGCCACTGCTGCGCAAATCGGTTTTTTTGAACAGCGGACGAAAAAAGTCCGCCCACAGAAATTCTGTATATGGCGCGCTTTCTTTGGCATAGCCCCCAGCTTTGCGAACCTCGCCCGCTAAGCTGCGGTAGGGGTCGTCCTTGAGTTGTTCTAGCGCTTGTGGAATGTCCGAGTACTTGCGGCGACGGCCTTTTTCATCGTAGGGGTGCGCCCAGTGCTGAAACTCCATGAGCCGCCAGAACATATCTGGCTCCAACATGCTGAAGTCAGCCTGCTGCATGACCCAAACACTTTTCACCTTCTCTTGCACCAGCGCCAGCCCCAGGTGATGGTGATCGACGATAAAAAATAAACCTTTGGGGCCTTTAACAGCAGGAAACCAGTGATTCAAAAGCAGCTTGCTGCGCTCTTTGAGTTTGAGCTGCGCCCACTGCTGGCGCTTTAAAGCGACCTCCGCCACGCCAACCGTCATTTGCGTGGGGCGCAAATCCGAAACCTGAACCTGCTCTAAGTATTGCTGAGCGCGCATGAAGGCTCCTTAGGGGTCAATCAAAGCTGATAGATCATTGTGAGCACCTCTCCTATGAAAAGAAAAGAGCCCGGATGCCGGGCTCTTCATCAAGATGGTGTTGACCTACAAGTTGCCCACCATCTGCTCAGGCACCACCCACTGGTCAAACTGTTCGGCCGTGACATAGCCGCTGGTAACGGCCGCATCGCGCAAGCTGCTGCCTTCTTTGTGGGCCTTTTTGGCGATAAAGGCCGCCTTGTCGTAACCGATATGAGGATTGAGCGCTGTCACCAACATCAACGAATGACTAAGCAGCTCACTAATACGCGCACGGTTGGGCTCAATCCCAACGGCGCAGTGGTCGTTAAAACTCACCATGCCATCCGCCAACAGGCGCACGCTTTGCAAAAAATTATGCGCAATCAGAGGGCGGAACACATTCAACTCGAAGTTACCCGATGCACCCCCGAAGTTGATTGCCACATCATTGCCAAAGACCTGCGCGCACAGCATGGTGACGGCTTCTGACTGTGTGGGGTTGACCTTGCCGGGCATGATGGAAGAGCCCGGCTCATTCTCAGGAATGGAGATTTCACCCAGCCCGCTGCGGGGGCCAGAGGCCAGCCAGCGAACATCGTTGGCAATCTTCATCAAGCTAGCTGCTATTGTTTTAAGAGCGCCATGTGCATACACCAAAGCGTCACAGCTGGCTAAAGACTCAAACTTATTGGGCGATGTGACAAAAGGGTAGCCGGTTAAACGTGCCAGCTCCGCCGCCACACCTTGTGCGTAGCCCTTGGGCGCATTCAGCCCGGTGCCCACCGCCGTGCCGCCCAGTGCCAGTTCATACAAATGCGGCAACGCGGCGCGCACATGGGCTTCGCAATGGGCGAGCTGGGCCACCCAGCCAGATATTTCCTGCCCCAGCGTCAGCGGTGTGGCGTCCTGAAGATGGGTGCGACCAATTTTGACGATGTCGGCAAACGCCTCACTCTTGGCCTGCAGTGTCGTGCGCAGCTTTTGCATTGCAGGCAGCAACTTACCCTCGATCGCAACGACCGCAGCCACATGCATGGCTGTGGGGTACACGTCGTTGCTGGACTGGCTTTTATTCACATCGTCGTTGGGGTGTACCAGGCGCGCTTCTCCGCGCTCTGCGCCCATCAGTTCACTGGCTCGATTGGCCAGCACTTCATTCACATTCATATTGGTTTGCGTGCCCGAGCCGGTCTGCCACACCACCAACGGGAACTCTTGTGAGTGCTGGCCGCTCAACACTTCATCTGCCGCGGCATTGATGGCCTGTGACTTTGGCCCATCGAGCAAACCCAAAGCGTGATTGACGGTAGCGCTGGCTTTTTTGACCTGCGCCAGTGCTGCAATGATTTCACGCGGCTGGAGCTCACCGCTGATATCAAAGTTCTGCAGTGAGCGCTGGGTTTGCGCTCCCCAGAGCTTGTCAGCCGGCACATCAATCAAGCCAAAAGTATCTCTTTCTTGGCGATTCGCAGTCATGAAGTACTCCTTGCAATACAAATTAACCACTTCTTCCGAGGCAGTCTCGCATTCGACAGACACCTAACTCAACCCAAATCACCATACGGCCAGATCTTTAAAAGCCAGCCAAAACCTGCGCAAAAAAACAACTTCAATCGCTCTCAACAGCATTGCGCCTGCAAATATTGAAATACGTAGTTAAATTGAGTTGTAACTTGGAATAGAAACCAAGCAGTCTTGCTAAGTTAGTACAACCATGCTTTCTGACCTTTCTAATCCCATCGCAAATTCCTTCATGGCATCAAGCTATGGCTTGGTAACCGTCGGTTTTTCTATCGCCATGGCAGTGCTTGCGTCGTTTGTCACTTTGGGACTGGCGCGTCGAGTGCACTTGGCCTCAGGGGGTATCAGTCGTATCTGGTGGTTGATTGGCTCCATGGTAATGGGCACAGGTATTTGGGCCACCCACTTCATTGGAATGCAGGCCTTTGAGCTGCCCATTTTGCTGGGCTATCAGGGCGTGCTGACCCTAGCTTCATGGGCTTCAGCGGTTGCGGCCTCTGCCCTAGCTTTTAACGTAAGCACGAAGAAAAATTACCACTGGCAGCATTTTCTGATGGCTTCGCTCGCCATGGGCTTTGGCATTTGCGCCATGCATTACTTGGGCATGCTCGCCATCGACATGTCCATCCCCATCGTTTGGGACTGGGACTTAGTCGCCGTCTCCGCTGTGATTGCCGTGCTGGCATCTGCCACGGCTCTGAACCTGTTTCGCGTCATGTTTACGCTATCGGGCCGCAAACTTTTGCTGTTTCAATCGCTCGCGGCGCTTGTCATGGGTTTTGCCATCTGCGGCATGCACTACACCGGCATGTCTGCTGCCAGCTTTGCCAGCGGTGCTGCCTGCTTAAGCGCCGATGCACTAGGCGGGCCCGAGCTTACAACCATCATCGTCATCACCACAGCCATGCTGTTGATTGCAGCGCTCTTTAGCACCGTGCTCGATGCTCGCTTGCAAAGCACCGCCTTCAAACTCAACAAGTCATTAAAGGAAAGCAATAGCAAGCTGCAAATGGTGAACAACGAGCTGCGCCAGCGCGCCTTTGCGGACCCACTCACCAAACTACCCAATCGCCTGCTGTTTGAAGACCGCTTGATTCACGCCCTGCTGCGGCTAGAGCGAAGCAACCATCCCCGCGTCAAAGAGCGCCTGGGCATTTTGTTTGTCGATTTAGACGGTTTCAAACCCATCAATGACTCTTTCGGCCACGCCGCAGGCGATGAAATTTTGATTAGCGCCTCTCAGCGACTTCTGGCGCAAGCGCGTAGCAGCGACACTGTGGCCCGTATTGGTGGCGATGAATTTTTGCTGCTTCTAGAAGATACGCAAGACGCTGCAGCCTGTATGGCAGTTGCCAATCGCATCCTCAAAAGTCTGAGCCAGCCCTTTCACCTCGGAAGTAAAGAGCTGCAAATCACCTGCTCCATCGGTATCGTCGTCTTCCCCGACCATGGTGACCGCGACCACTTAATCGCCAATGCTGATGCGGCCATGTATGTCGCCAAGCGCAATGGTGGCAATGGTTTTGCCATGTTTGAGCCCCATATGGGCAGCGATGCCTCTGAGCAGCTTGAGCTGCAAAACGATTTGCGCCATGCCATTGAACGCAAGCAAATTTCTTTGCATTACCAGCCCAAGATTGATGGTGAACGCGGCAGCATTATTGGTGTCGAGGCCTTGCTGCGCTGGACTCACCCTGAGCGCGGCATGATTGCGCCCGACACCTTCATTCCGCTGGCCGAGCGCTTTGGCATCATCAACAGCCTAGGCAACTGGGTGATTGAAGAAGCCTGCCGCCAGTTGGCCGAGTGGCAAGCACTGGGGCTGCAAATGCGCATGGCCATCAACCTTTCCGTGCATCAACTGCGTGAAAGCGGGCTGGCCGAGCGCATTACCCAAGCCTTGCAACGCCACAATGTGCAGGCAAATCAGCTGCTGTGCGAGATTACCGAATCCGTGGCGATGGAAGACACGCAAGCCACCCAACGCACCTTTGAAGAGTTGCGCGAGATCGGTGTCTTCCTCTCGATTGACGACTTTGGCACCGGTTACTCCAGCCTCAACTATCTGCGCCAGCTGCCTGCCCAGCAACTCAAAATTGACCGCAGCTTCATCACCGACTTGGAAACCCGCGAAGACGCCCGCGCCGTGGTTCACGCTGTCGTACGCCTGGCCCATGCTCTAGGTGTGCGCGTTGTAGCCGAAGGCGTGGAAACTGCAGGCCAGCGCGACATTTTGCTCAATATGCGCTGCGATGAGCTTCAAGGCTACTTGTTCGCCAGACCCATGCCAGCCGACAAGCTGCTGGCTTGGGCCAAGGGCGACAAATCTGATGATCAGGCCGAATTTTCTAAGTCCATCCTTGGCAACTTGAACTAGGGCACGCGTTCTCACCACCTTCTCAGCGCCTGCCCCAAGTCCTATATAAGACTTGCGGGTTATGGGCTGCAAAACTTGTCGTCTGGCACCATAATCACAGGGTTTACCGTACGCACCCCACGCGTACAGAAGATTGCAAACCCGAGAAGCCCCCGATGACAACTTCCATCCGCCAGCAGGACCTGATCGACTCCGTCGCAGGTGCCCTGCAGTACATCAGCTACTACCACACGCCTGATTTCATCCAGCATCTGGCCCGCGCCTATGAGCGCGAGCAAAGCCCTGCGGCCAAGGATGCGATGGCGCAAATTCTCACCAACTCCAAGATGAGCGCCACCGGCCAGCGCCCCATCTGCCAGGACACCGGCATCGTCAACGTGTTCCTCAAAGTGGGCATGGATGTGAAGTGGGAAGGCTTCACCATGGGTCTGGAAGACGCCATCAACGAAGGCGTGCGCCGCGCCTACAACCACCCGGACAACACCCTGCGTGCCTCCGTCGTGGCGGACCCTCACTTCAAGCGCAAGAACACCAAGGACAACACGCCTGCCGTCATCAACGTGCAAATCGTCCCCGGTAACACCGTGGAAGTGACTGTGGCTGCCAAGGGCGGTGGCTCCGAGAACAAGTCCAAAATGATCATGATGAACCCCAGCGACGACCTCGTTGAATGGGTGCTCAAAACCATCCCCACCATGGGCGCAGGCTGGTGCCCCCCCGGCATGATCGGCATCGGCATTGGCGGCACGGCAGAAAAAGCCGTTTTGCTGGCCAAAGAAAGCCTGATGGAAGATCTGGACATGTACGAGCTGCAGCAAAAAGCGGCCAGCGGTGCCGAGCTGGACGACGTGGAAAAGCTGCGTCTGGAGCTGTTCGAGAAGATCAACGCTCTAGGCATTGGTGCCCAAGGTCTGGGCGGCCTCACAACCGTGCTGGACGTCAAGATCAACATGTACCCCACGCACGCCGCCTCCAAGCCCGTGGCCATGATCCCAAACTGCGCCGCCACTCGCCACGCCCACTTTGTGATGGATGGCTCTGGCCCCGTGTATCTGGACCCACCATCGCTGGACACCTGGCCCAAGATCGACTGGGCACCTGACTACAACAAGTCCAAGCGCGTCGACCTGAACACCCTGACCCGCGAAGAAGTTGCCAGCTGGAAGCCCGGCGACACCATCTTGCTCAACGGCAAGATGCTCACCGGCCGTGACGCTGCACACAAGCGCATCCACGACATGCTGGCCAAGGGCGAAAAGCTGCCCGTGGACTTCACCAACCGCGTCATCTACTACGTGGGCCCTGTGGACCCCGTGCGCGACGAAGTGGTTGGCCCTGCAGGCCCCACTACCGCCACCCGCATGGACAAATTCACCGAGATGATGCTGTCACAAACCGGTCTGATCTCCATGATCGGCAAGTCCGAGCGCGGCCCTGTCGCCATCGAAGCCATCAAAAAGCACAAGTCTGCTTACCTGATGGCCGTGGGCGGCGCCGCCTACCTCGTCTCCAAGGCCATCAAACACGCCAAGGTGGTGGGCTTTGAAGACCTGGGCATGGAAGCCATCTACGAATTCGACGTGGTAGACATGCCCGTGACAGTGGCCGTGGATGCCGGCGGCACCAGCGCCCACATCACCGGCCCAGCCGTGTGGAAAGAAAAGATCGCCACGGGCGAATTCAAAGGCATCACCGTCGCCGGCGCGTAAGCCTGTGACCTTAGCCTCTCGCCTTGAGGTAATGGCTCAATAGCTGCATCCTTTTTTGGCGAGAGCGCCCCATCAAAAAAACCGCCTTCGGGCGGTTTTTTTATGTCGACCCCATTGAAGATCGACGTATCAAGTTTTGCCTTGCACGCGCTTACTTGGCAGGAATCTCCAGCCACTCGCTATCTGATGCATCACTGCTGGGCAGCTGAATCCAGATCAGGCGCAAACGCTCTTGCACTTCAGCCGTAGCCCAGGCAGGGGGTGGGCGGCGATTAGGCGTAGCAGCGTGACCCGCCACATCAAACGCCAAATTCTGGCGTGCATTGGCTAGCGCAAAAGCCACCAGTTCCTTGCTGGCCTGCGCTGTAATCAGCTGATTCGTACTGTTGTAAGCCGCTGCGCGGCCGGTTTCCGCATCGAGCAGCAGGGTGTAAGGCAGTTGCGCTTTAGCGCTCTGTGAAAATTTATTCATGATGATCAATCGCGTTGTTCTTGCAGGGAGCGTCTGGTCAACAGTTGTGCATTGACGTTTGGCGCACGGATAGCGAGATTGTTGCCGCAACAGGTCTACCCGGGGCGAGCGAGGGTGATAAGCCTTGCAGATAGCTCGGAAGCTGGCTTCAGCTTGTAAAGGTACAGCAGTGCCGCCTTGGTCTGGTTTTGTGTGAATGCTGCCACTTGCCGCTCCACGGCCAAATGCGTCAAAAAAGCCTCCACCTCTGCCGCGCCCATGTCTTGCGGGTGGCGCTTGTAGTGAAAAAGAATAAGGCACTTGGCCCACTCGGCATAAGCTTCTTGCGTGCGAATGCTGTAGTGGCGCCCACGCAAATGCTCCCGCAGGCGGGAGAGCCGTTTTTTTGGGAGGGGCGATGGTGCGTTCATCCGCCAATTTTTAGACCGCTCTAAATTACGGGTGATGGAAGTTTCCCTATGAAATGCAATCGAGCCAATTGCCTTAGACAAACAGCATTGTTAAGATTACTTACATCTAATTTTAGTTAGGCCTCTACATAGAAAGTCACTGTGTATTTCGAGAGCACGGATTTTGAGCAGAACAGTTCGCTCCCCAAGGGTTGGGAGGAAAGCTCATTCAAGTACTGCAACTTCAGCAGACTCGACATTGAAGGTCGTGGCTTTGAAGGCGTTCTAGTCGGCTGTGTAATCGAAAGATGCGAATGGTACTGGAGCCTCTTCAACGTCGCGACCTTCGTAAATGTCGAGTTCAAGAACTGCGTTTTTCGAGGTGCCACCTTTTCCAGCTGCAGCTTCACTGAATGTCGCTTCATTGAGTGCAAGTTCATCAAAGACAATCTCGGTAGCGATTGCAGGTTCGATGAGAGCCGTTGGTATGCGTGCACGCAATCCGATTGCATTGGCCTTCCGAAGGAAGTGACTTACAAAGACTAGCAATGAACAGCAGCCTAACCAGTTGGTCAAGCCGACGCCCACAAGCTTCGCTTGTGAGTGCCCTCCGTGCTTCGCACTACGGCGCGGCTTACCGCGGGTGTTAGCCTACCTTTTATTCCCACTCATTTCAGCCCATGAATATTCAAGCGCCATTTACCCTCGCAAGCGTTTATCCGCTGGGTGTTTGGAGTTTGTTGGGGCTTCGCCTGCAGCCGGTTGTGATGACGTTTGGTAAGTTATTGGTCTTTTGGCCTCTAGCCCTTATTTCACCAGGGCAGGTAGCTCTTGTTTTCGTATTCCGTGGCCTTTGCGATCAGGGCTGTTTTCTTGCGTCGGGTCTAACCCGGCGCTCAAGCCGACCCGCACACTGCGGTCGGCTTAGCTTTTTCGTTAGTCCGCTTCACATTCCCGCTCTTTCAAGCCCATAAATATGCAGACCCCATTCACCTTCGCAAGCGTTCTTTCGCTGGGTGTTGGGCTTTGCGGCGGGCTTCACCTGCGGGTTGTGCGCGGGTTTTCAGTATGTTTGGCTGCAGGTCAGCGTGTTTCTTTGCCCAGTAGCTCTCATTTTCATAGTCCGTGGTCTTTGCGGCCAGGTCCATCCACTTGCGCGGGGACGAATCCGGCGCTCAAGCGGGCTGTCCTTATTCTTTAGAAATCACAGGAGACATCATGTCCATGCCAAATGGTTATGTTCGTTGTCATGGCTGCACTTTCGAGGGAATAAAACAGCATCGCCCCATTACGCTTGAATACAGGCTTCCTTCTGGAGAAACGGTAGAAGGTTTTAGGCGCTTCACTTGGTGCTCTACATGCAACAACATCACAGAGGCAGAGGAAGTCATTGAATCGGGTTCCATACAGGCAGAAATTAAGAAAATAGAGCAACGCAACCGCGGAATAGCTAAGCGCCTATTTGGATTTTCACGAGAAGATTTAGCCGAACTGAAATATCTCCAGGCTAAATTACGTTTAGCGCAAGCTCGCCACTCACCAGCACGTTGCTTAAGGTGCGGCGAGTTTGCAGTGACACCCCTGAAATTTGACTCGAATGGGACATCAAATATCACGCATTCGTGCGGTCGATCACTTTTTCTTGTTCCAGAGGAACCTGATGCACCGAGGTTTATGTTTCTGCCTGAAGTCATTCGACTCGATGCAGATGGACGAAGAATCTAACCCGACGCTCAAGTGGACTGGCCTTGGGGCAGCCGCTTACCTTGTTCGTTAAGCTCAAATGAAGTTTCCTGCGACCATGGCTCTGCTTTTGAGCGGCTGGGCGCTAATTGAACCAACCGCGCACAGCCAACTTTCCGTCAAGCCCGGCACCTCCGCAGCAGCTGTCTTCAACTGTGCTGAGGTGACGATCCGTTCACTTAAGCTGCAGCAAGGACACTGGAGCGACAACGTCACTACGCAAGACGTTCGTAGTGGCTTGTTTGAGACAGGTCGGTTTAGTGCAGTCAATGTCGTTGGAATTCGGACTCAGATCACGTACATGCCAAGTACAGGTATTGGGCGCATCAAAGTGAAAGCCAGTGGCCCATATTTCGTCGATCTTGGGGCCGGACAGGCGGCCGGGCAGCTTGCTAGAGGCATTGCGCAGTGCTTGTGAAGCCAGCTGTTTGGCTTTACGACAGACTTCGCCTGGTGGTTTTATGCAATTTTTAAGTGTTTTTGGCTTCTGATCGGCGTCTTTCATTGCCCAGTAGCTCTCATTTTCATAGTCCGTTGCCTCGGCAGTCACATCCATCCACTGTGAATCGACCAGCTTTTCCCAGATAGCGGCCAACCTCACAGAATTGCGTCTCTCAAACTCTATGGGAGACCAGCCATCCGCAGACGAATGTCTAAAGATGGGGTTGTTAAACATTTCGATGTAGCTGAAGTCATCGCTGTGCGCCTCTTGCCTAGTAGGATAGATTTTTCTGCGAATGCGTTCCAGTTTCAACAACTGGAAGAAGCTTTCCCCAACTGCGTTGTCGTGACAGTTTCCGCGTCTGCTCGTGCTGGGCTGCTGGTTATGACGGGCCAGGAACTGCTGCCATTCATGGCTTGTAAATTGGCAGCCTTGGTCGGAAAGTACGGTCACGGTATTACATGGCTTTCTGCGCCAGAGCGCCATATGCAATGCATCCAAGGGCAACTGCGTATCGATGCGGCTACCCGTTGCCCAACCCACCACTTGATGCGAGAACAAGTCAATCACTGTCGCTAGGTACAACCAACCCTCATGGGTTTGGATGTAGGTGATGTCGGTCACCCAGACTTTGTTGGGCGCATTCACGCGGAACTGCTGCGCTAGCAAGTTGGGAGCCACGACTGCTGGTGCACCTCCTCGCATACGAGGGCGTCGGCCATAGCCTCGCGCCTTTAGTCCCTCGCTGCGCAGCAGCTTGGCCACCCGGTGCCTGCTGCAGGTCTCGCCTAAACCACGCATGTCCAGCATCAACTTACGATAGCCATACACGCCATCGCTTTCTAGCCAAGCCTGATTCAGCAAACCTAACAGACGCTGTCATCGGCCGCACGTGGACTTTGCGGCTGAGCCCTCCACGAATAGTAACCACTGGGTGCAATTGCAGCATGCAGCACATGCGCACAACACTGTAAATCACCTGGTGCTTGGCAATGAAGGCGTACCTCAGTCGCACTGGCGAGCGAAGTACGCCGCCGCTTTTTTAGGATGTCACGCTCCTCAGTGACCCGCTTGAGCTCTGCTTTGATACGGCCTAACTCTTCGCTTTGACTGACTTGCTCCAGGCGCTGTGCGGCAGGGATTTGCTGGAGTCGAATCCACTTGTACAGGCTATGCGTGCTCACGCCTAAACGGCGTGAGACGTCGGCCCCGCTGTGGCCGTGTTCCAAGATTTGCTTGACCGCTTCAATCCTAAATCCTTCTAGGTAGCGTTGTGCGTTCATATGGACTTCAATTTGAACGGTAATAGAACGCTGTGAACTATCTACAAAAGTCTGGTCGATTCAGTTTGGGGCGATTCCTTGTGCATGCTCTGCTGGCAAGCAAAAGCAATACCAGATAGCGAGTCCCAAGGGCCTTAGGCTGTAACTTATTTCTTCAATATCTAAGCGAGACTCATTGGTAAATACCATCAAGCAATTTGATACATAGCAATTAAGATAAGTACAAGTTAATTAAGGCTTGGTCCTACATTAAATTGACCGCTTACCGCACACACAAGAGACTCGAGAAGAGAACGGCTGCAGCAAAGTTAGCTGCTTTCACTCTGTTGGCGTTATGTAGCTTTGCTAGCGCACAAACTCCGCAGCCGGCACCGCCTTTGCACGCTGCAACGCCCTTGCCCATTGCACCGCCAGCTACGCAAGCGCTGGCACCGGTAGGAGTTTTCGCGCAGATTGAAACCAAGCTAGGCCAAGAAGCATTGCGCTTGCTCTCACAAGGCTCGCCGCAGCAGCAGCAAAATGTGCTCGATCGTGTGCGATCTGCCCCTGAGCGATTTCAGCCCCCGGTGCTTTATGTGATGTCTCAGCTGCTGTTCAAGGCAGGGCAAAAGGATGAGGCGGCTTTCTGGTTTTACGCAGGCCAGTTGCGAGCACGTTTTGATGCCAATCGATGCGCTGACCCGACGGCCAGACCTGCGGTAGATGTCATGAATCAGAACTTTGGCGGCCCCATCAACCGCTATCTATTTCAAGACTTGGACAACGCACAAGCACTGATTGCCAAGGTGGTGGAGTGGGATCGAAGAACCCCTTACGCCTACGATCCACGCTGGATCAATCTGCATGGTGTGCAGGCTGTGCAAACAGCAAAAGACCCCCAGCTGGCCAAAACGCTCACCAAGGAGTCGTTAAGCCTGCCCCAGTCTGAATGGCCTGCATTAGCCGAGCAAACTCGAAGCAAGTTTTTGCAAGGTTTCATTGATGCGATTTCCCAATTAAAAGCAGTTTCCAAATAGTTTCTGGCTGTTATTGCTAAAGCATTTAACGCTATGATTTTTGAAATTCGCCCAAACTGGTGACAGCCCCTATTTAAGTGCGGCGTTTTTCTTCTACGATCAATTCCAGCCTTGCGCCTGCAAGGACTGAAAAATCAAGATCGGCAAGGAGTTCACGTGCGCAAGCCTTTTACTTGGTTGACAGTCACGGTCATGACTGCGCTGCTCACAGGCTGCTTGATACCCGAGCGTTTTACGGCCAAGGTGGACGTGCACCCGGATGCCAGCTTCAGCTATCTCTATAAAGGCACGGCTGTTGACGCCATGGGCATGATGAAGCTGAGAAAGCAAGGCTCGCTGAGTGACAAAGATCATCAAGGCATGACTGCTCAAGCGCAGAAGATGCAAGAGGATCCAGATGTCAAAAAAGTGGTGTACAACGGCAAAGCACGCTTTAGCTTAGAAATATCTGGCACGCGAGCCGCGGGCGAGTCTTTGCGCTTGTTAGACATGTTTAGCGTGCAAACCGATCAAGATGGCGTGATGACGATTGCCGCCAAGCCGCTCAAAGAAAAAGAAAAGAACGACTTGTCACAGTTGGGCATTAACCTCAATGGCAAGCTCACAGTTCATCTGCCCAGCAATGTCGAAGTTATTTCACAAAACGCCAACAGCGCCCCCATTCTCGGCATAGGCTCTTACAGCTGGAAAATTGGCGGCCTTGGTGTGCGCCCTGAGATCAAGCTGCGCTTTATGAGCAGCTCCAAGCCTTGATCACCTCAAACGAAAATCTCAGTTCAAGGCGCGGCATGATGGGCATACTTTGCCCACTTTCTCTGTCATGAACGCTACGCGCCCTCCATCCCAGCCCCTGCCTTTTTCTCAGGCCTGTGAGAACAATCAAGCCGCCATTTTTGCTATCCTAAAAACAGCGCTGCAAGCCAGCCGGCATGTGCTTGAGATTGGCTCTGGCACCGGCCAGCACAGCGTGTATTTTGCACCGCGCCTGCCTCAGTTAATCTGGCAGACCAGCGACTTGAGCGACAACCACCCCAGCATTGTGGCTTGGCATACCGCACACCCTGCACCCAATCTGCGTGCGCCGCTAGCCTTCGATCTCTCAAGCAGCCCATGGCCCGCTTCCGCAAATCAACCAGGGTTTGACGCGGTGTTTACCAGCAATATCTGCCACATCGTGGCTTGGCCGCTGGTGCAGCGCATGTTTGAGATGGTGGGCGCGCATTTGCCTGAAGGCGGCATTTTTGCGATTTACGGCCCATTCAACTACGGTGGGCGTTTTACCAGCGATAGCAATCGAGCTTTTGATGCTTGGCTGCGCCTGCGCGATGCTCAAAGCGGCCTGCGCGATTTTGAAAATGTGGTGGCTCTGGCCGCACAGCACGGCATGCAGCTGCAAATTGATGAGGCCATGCCGGCCAATAACCGCACGCTGGTGTTTCGTAAAACCCAGCAGCAGTAATCAATATTCAAACAGCCTCTCGTGCTTATCTGGTCTTAACTAAATGCTATGAATTCATGAGCGAAAAAAAAGCTGCCTTAAGCAGCTTTTTTTCATGGGTGTGGTGATTCACCAATCAATTCCAGCCAGTCTTATAGAACTGCTGAATCAGCGACCATGCCTCAGCTGGCTCGTCGGTATAGCGAAACAGGTTCAAGTCCTTGGCTGAAATCGTGCCCTCTTCAATCAGCGCATCAAAGTTCAGCACCTTCTTCCAGAACTCAGTGCCAAACAAAATCACGGGCACGGGCTTGCTCTTGTGGGTTTGCACCAGCGTTAGCACCTCGAATAGTTCATCCATGGTGCCAAAGCCGCCGGGGAAAGCCACCAAGGCTTTGGCGCGCATCATGAAATGCATTTTGCGCAGCGCAAAGTAGTGAAACTTAAAGCTCAGCTCCGGCGTGATGTAGGGGTTGCCATGCTGCTCATGCGGCAGGTAGATGTTGAGACCCACATTGGGCGCGCCTGCATCGTAGGCACCGCGGTTGGCCGCTTCCATGATGCCGGGGCCGCCGCCTGTGCAGATGTAAAAGCGCTCGCTGGGTTCTTGCTTCATGCCTTCGGTTGCTACGATACGAGCGAAGGAGCGTGCGGCTTCGTAACGCTGGGCATTACGCAGACCACGCTCTGCCAAGGCCATGCGCTGAGTATCACCACTGGCCTTGGCCTGCATCAGTTGCTGCTGCGCCTGATCCATGTCCATGAAACGGGCGCTGCCATAGACAACGATGGTGTGCTCAATACCGCGCTCGACCTGGGTCAGGTCGGGTTTGAGCATTTCCAGCTGCATACGGATGCCACGGGTTTCGCGGCGAAACATGAATTCCGGGTCAGCGAAGGCGAGGCGGTTGGAATGAGGCTCTAGCTCTTTGCCGTTGTGGACTTGGTTGTGCAGTTCAGCCCAGGCAGTAGCCAGATCGGTATCAGACAGCGGGGAAGATATTTGCATGAGCCCTCAGTTCTTAGATTGCTGAGCAGCACGGGCTACCTGAACCATCAATGATTTAGTAGCGCTGACCGCTCATCCATCAAAAATTTCAATATCAAACACACCTGCAGTGCATGTGATGCCTGCACTATACGCTCACAAAGCGATAGCTCACGCCGGTATTTAACCGCTGAATGTGAACCTTGTTTGCCTGCATAGTAGTGAGTGGCTCAGTCACTTAAAGCAGCAAACACTACCCAACACGTTTGAGACGAGGCGCAAAGCTGCAGACTGTACAAAAGGTAAGACAAGGCTTAGCAACGACGTATCAAAGCTGCTGTTAGCGGCTCTTAGCGGGCTATAAAAACATTCCAGCTCAGCATACCGACATAGGTCATGCACAGCGAGCCCACAAGGTGAATCGCCGCCCAGCCAAGAGCAGCGCCTAGGCGCTGCTGCTGCAGCAAATCAATCACTTCAGCGGAATAGCTTGAGAAGGTTGTGAGCGCACCAAGAAAGCCGGTGATGATGGCCAGCTTCCAGACAGGATCTAACTGGGGCATGGCCTGAAACAAGGCAATGCAAAGCCCGATCAAATAACCACCAATGAGGTTGGCGGCCAAAGTGCCCCACGGCAAGCCCGTGCCGGCACTCAGCCACAAGCCCAGCCACCAGCGTGAAAGTGCGCCTAGGCTGGCTCCGACGCAGATAGCAACAATATTGAGCATATGCCAATCTATCCTAGAATGGCTGCTTAGAGCGCGTTGACGATCTTTAAGGCGCTGCGTTGAGAGGAAGCTACGACAAACAAGCTTGTGTTAGCCGGGCTTGGCACTCAACCCTTGCTTGAATCAGCCTTGCCTTTGGCATCTTCTAGCTCGTCCTCTAACTCATCCTTGTCCAGCGGCTCATTGCGCACCAAGTTGCTGAGCGTAGGCGGCACATCTTCGCCCGAACGGCGCGAGCGAAACAACGCAGCGCGCATCAAGAAAATCGTCGTAATAGGCACGGTTACCGCGACAAAAATGGCGATCAGCACCGAGTGCATGACAAAGCCCTGACCGCTGACGGAAAAGTAAATCCAAGTCGCATGCATGATGAGCCAACAACCCATGGTGGCGATGATGGATGGGGCATGCACACGCTCAAAGTAGCTTTCCAGCCTGAGCAGTCCTAAAGAGCCCATGAGCGCAATCAACGAACCGCCAAAAACCAAGGCGGCCACCAAAATCTGAGCCCACAACGGCAAGTCCACGCCAATAACTTCGGTGCTCATTCAATCACCTCACCACGCAGCAAGAACTTGGCCATAGCAGTCGATCCCACGCAGCCAAACAAGGCAACCAACAAAGCCGCTTCGAAGTAGTTGGTGCTGTCATACAAAATACCCATGACCAGCATGACCAGCATGCCGTTGAGATACATGCAGTCCAGTGCCAGCACGCGGTCTTGCGCATGCGGGCCTTTGAGCAAGCGCAGCACCGAGCAGCCCATGGCCGCCAGCAGCATGAACAGCGAGGCAATCAGCACCCAATAAAACCAGGGGGTCATTCAAAAATCTCCATCAGCGGGCGCTCATAGCATTGCTTGATATGGTCAATCACTTGCTGCGCATCATCGACTTCCAGCGCGTGCAGCAGCAGCATGGAGCGATCACGCGAAATCTCGGCCCAAGCCGTGCCCGGGGTAATGCAGACAATCATGGCCAGCACGGCCAAGGCATTGGGGTCACGCAGCTCTAGCGGGATATGCACAAAACCTGCCGGGTGATGACGCAGACGCGGGAACAGCAAAAAACGCAGCACATTGAAGTTAGACACCGTGGTGTCATACACCACACGAAATGCCAGTTTAAGAATGGTTAGGGGGTGCCTCACCCGCACAGTCACTGGGCGCAAGCCGCCCAGTAGAACGGGGATTAGAAGGCCCAACACCAGACCCAAAAAAATCTGCCCGGCGCTGACCGAACGATTCAGCAATAGCCACAGCACCAGCAATGCAATAGACAGCAGCGGCGCAGGGAAGATGGATTTCATCAATTTCTTCATGGTCGCGCATCCACTTTCTGAGCTGAAACACTAAGAGGCTGGGCGTTATCCGAGCTATCAATCTCTTGGCCAATCCCGGGCACAGGCTCAGCCTGCATTTCATGCGCCGCAGCGCGTGCTGCGGCCTCAGGGCCCGCAGCTTCTAAAGCCTTTTTTTCTTTGGGTGCAGGCACGGGCTCCAAGCCCATCACGGTGCGCACATAGACATCCGGCGAATGCAAAGCATTGGCCGCACGCTCGGTGTAGCGCATCACATCATCGGCTTTGACAGACAAGGTCAGGCAGCACAGCAACAAGAAGGCAATGGGTAAGCCCTCAGCCACTTTGAGCGAAGGTGCGCTTGTCTCTGGGTTCGCCCAAAAGTGGCGAATACCTACTCGCGTCAGCGCCAGCAGCGCCATCAAGCCCGTGATGATGAGTAATGCCACCATGCACCAACCCAGCACTCCGGGGTTCATGCCTGCAGACATGCCAATGCCCAAGGGATTGAGCAAGCTAGTCAGCATTGCGAATTTGCCCAAAAAGCCCGCCAGCGGAGGTAAACCCGAGATGAGCAAAGTGCAGGCCATAAAGCTCACACCCAAGAAGGCAGCTGCTGCGGGAAAAGCCCGACCAATCAGTAGCTCTTCATCTTCATCGAGGTTAAAACCTTCTGTCGGGAGTAACTCAGCATTCAAAAAGGGAGCCTCGTTATCCTCATAAGGCTCGCCTTCTTCTTCGTCGCTACGCCAGCGATCGACCACATCAGCAATCAAGAACAGCGCAGCCACTGCCAAGGTGGAGCCCGGCAGGTAGTACAGCAGGCCTGCAGTGAGCAAATTCTGCCCAAAGCCGGTGGCAGCCAGCAAAGTGCCTGACGACAAAATGGCGGCAAAACCTGCCAGATGGGTCAGTCGCTGAGAGCCCAACATGCCGATCGCACCAAAAGCCATGGTCAGCATGCCGCCCACAACCAGCCAAGTGCCACCAAACAGAGCCGAAGCGCCAGCTTCTGAGCTGAAAAGCAAGGTCCAAAGGCGCAAGATGACATAAACGCCAACTTTGGTCATCAAGGCAAACAGCGCGCCGACAGGGGCGGTGGCGGCGCTGTAACCGGGTACCAGCCAAAAGTTCAGCGGCCACAGCGCAGCTTTAATTAAAAAGGCGGTTCCCAGCACACCCGCAGCCGCATGTAACAGGCCACGATCAGCGTCCTGTACCAACGGAATGGCGCGAGCCAAGTCCGCCATATTGAGAGTGCCCGTGATGCCGTAGAGCATGGACACACCAATCAGGAACAGCGAGGACGCCACCAAATTAATAGCAATATAGTGAAGTCCAGACTGGATACGAGTGCTACCAGAGCCATGCAGCAGCAAGCCATAAGAGGCGGCAAGCATGATCTCAAAAAACACGAATAGGTTGAACAAGTCAGCGGTGATGAATGCACCGCTCAGTCCCATGAGCTGCAATTGGAACAGCGGGTGAAAGTTCACCCCCGCCTTGTGCCAGCGCCCAGCAGAAAACACCAGCGATGACAGCGCCACGACATAGGTGACCAGCAGCATCAAAGCGGTGAGCCGATCCATGGCCAAGGCAATGCCAAAGGGTGCAGGCCAGTTACCGGGCATGTACACCGACATAGTGACGGCCGAGCCAGCTTGATTGGTCCACCCCAGCAGCATGACCACAATCACGAGGCTAATCGACGTCGAAACTAGGTTGATACCCAGCTTCATACGCTGACGCTCTTCACGCAAAAATAGCATCAGCGCTGCAGACAGCATGGGCAGCAAGATCGGCGCCAGCATCAAGTGCGGCATCAGGTACTCAGTCCAAGCCTTCATAGCATTTCCTGCTCGTTGCGCGAGTGCAAGCCATCCACATGGTCATTACCCGAAGATCCACGCGATGCGAGCAGCACCACCAAGAACAAGGCCGTCATCGCAAAACCGATAACGATGGCCGTCAGAACCAATGCCTGCGGCATGGGGTCGGCATAGTGAGACAAGTCGGTGGGCAGGCCGTTTTGCAGCACAGGCACCTTGTTGATTGCAAGACCTTGGCGGCCCATAGAAAAGATGAACAGATTGACGGCATACGACAGCAGCGCCAATCCCATGATGAACTGATAACTACGCGGGCGCAGCAGCAGCCAAACCCCAGAGCCGGTGAGCACACCGATGGCAATAGCCAGAACGATTTCCATTAGATACCTCCCCGTGCCAGCGCTTCGGCCGTCGCGGCCTGCACTGCAGCTTCTGCCTTCTTGGCTTCTTGTTCTTGCTCTTCCAGCAAACGTGCATGGAAGCGATGACCGCGTACTGATTGGTGGGCAATCGCAGTCAAGATCAGCATCGTGGCGCCGACAACCAGCACGAATACGCCAATATCAAAAAACGTGGCACTGGCGAAATGCACATGACCCAGCAGCGGCAAAGAAAAATCAAAACCATGGCTGGTCAGGAATGGATAGCCCACAAAGATAGAGCCCATACCGGTCGCCAACGCAAACAACAGGCCTGCAGCAATCCAGCGGCGCGGGTACAGCGGCAAGTGTGCCTCGACCCAATGTGTGCCAGAGATGATGTACTGCATCAGCAAAGCGACAGAGAACACCAGACCAGCCACAAAGCCGCCACCAGGTTGATTGTGGCCGCGCACAAAGATGTAAGCAGACACCAGCGCTGCAAACGGCAATAAAAGTCGCACCAGCACCGCAGGCACCATCAAATAACCAACAGCTGTATCGCTGGCGTTACGGGGGTTGAGCAAATCGGTCTGCAAATCACCTGGCACATAGCGCTGCTGCTCTGGAATGTCCATCGCTTCGCGCGCAGGGCGGAAACGGCGCAGCAAGGCATAGATGACGATCGCCACAATACCCAGCACCACAATCTCACCAAAGGTATCAAAGCCGCGGAAGTCCACCAGCGTCACGTTCACCACATTGGTGCCACCACCGCCGCCCAAAGCATTCTCCAGGAAGAAGGTGGAAGTGCTTTCGTGGAAAGGTCGGCTCATCATGGCAAAGGCCAACCAAGCCATACCACCACCGGCAATCAACGAAAGAGCGAGATCGCGCAGGCGACGCGCCTTGGCGCGTGCGTCCGCTTTATCCGCAAAACGCATGTTTTTGTCACGCTTGGGCAGCCAACGCAAACCCAGCAAAATCAGCACCGTCGTGACCACTTCAACCACTAACTGAGTCAAAGCCAAATCAGGGGCTGAGAACCACAGGAAGGTCAGCACGGTACACAAACCTGTACCACCCAACATGATCAAGGCCGTCATTCGGTGGTATTTGGCCTTCCATGCAGTCGCCAAGGCGCACAGGCAACCGATAGACCAGAGCAGCACAAAAGCCCAGGAAACCGGCAACATGTCGCGATTGCCCAGCTTCACACCCCAAATCCACAGCGGTAGTGCAGCAGCTACCAGCGCGATGCTGAACAGCCACAGCATTTGCCATTGCAGACGACGTGTGGACAGGTTGCGCCGCCCTGCCCGGCCCAACCAAGTAATGCGGGCCAGTAGATTTTCAAAAATAGCGCGGCCACTGACACGACCCAGCACCGGCGTAGTGTCGAAATGCCCGGCAGAGCGCTGCCAGCGCAGCATGGTGTAAAGCAAAATACCGCCCACCAGCGCCACCAAGCTCATGATCAGCGGCATATTCCAGCCATGCCAGATCGCCAAGCTGTACTCCGGCAAATCTCCGCCAACAACCGGCGCGGCCGCAGCAGCCAAGAAGCCGCCCACCGCCCAGGCGGGGAAGATGCCCACAATCAAACAAGCCAGTACCAGCAACTCAACAGGTACACGCATCCAGTGCGGAGGCTCGTGCGGCTCATGCGGTAAATCAGTGGCCTTGGGACCAAAGAAAACATCGACCGTAAAGCGCAGTGAATAAGCCACGCTGAACATGCCAGCAATGGTCGCAATCACCGGCAAAATGGTCTTAACCCAGGGCGCGGCATCCAAATAAACGGTCTCCGCAAAGAACATTTCTTTGGATATAAAGCCGTTAAGCAGCGGAACGCCCGCCATCGCTGCACTGGCCACGCAGGCCAAGGTAGCGGTAATTGGCATTAAAAACCGCAGGCCAGATAGGCGCCGGATATCTCTAGTCCCGCTTTCGTGATCCACAATGCCCGCAGCCATGAAGAGCGACGCTTTAAACGTAGCGTGATTCATGATGTGGAACACAGCAGCCACTGCAGCCAACTTGCTGTTCAAGCCCAACAGCAAGGTGATCAGGCCTAAGTGGGAAATCGTCGAATACGCGAGCAAGCCCTTGAGATCATGCTGAAACATGGCGCAATAGCCACCAATCAGCAGCGTTAGCGCGCCGGCCCCGCCCACCATCCAGAACCATGCCTCGGTATCTGCCAGCACCGGCCACATACGCGCCAGCAAGAACACCCCCGCTTTGACCATGGTCGCGGAGTGCAAATAAGCCGACACCGGTGTGGGTGCCGCCATGGCGTTCGGCAGCCAAAAGTGGAAAGGGAATTGAGCACTTTTAGTCAACGCACCCAGCAAAATCAACACTAATGCCACCAGATAAAGGTGGCTATCACGAATTTGCTGCCCTGCAGCCAACACGTTATCTAAGTCATAACTGCCCACGATATGACCGAGTACCAGCATGCCCAACAACATGGCCAATCCACCGGTGCCAGTCACGGTCAGGGCCATGCGGGCACCTCGGCGCGCATCTTTGCGGTGGTACCAGTAGCCAATCAGCAAGAACGAGAAGAGACTTGTTAGCTCCCAGAAGAACACCAATTGAATGATGTTGCCCGACAAAACCACACCTGCCATCGCCCCCATAAATGCCAGAAAAAACGAGAAAAAGCGGGGAACAGGGTCTGCCGGGGACATGTAGTAGCGCGCATAAAGCACTACCAACGCGCCAATACCGTAGACCAGCATGGCAAACATCCATGCAAACCCATCAATGCGAATGACAAGGTTCAAGCCAAGAGCTGGAAGCCAAGCAATTTCCTGCCTCAATACCGCTCCATCCGCCATTTCAGGAAAGAGCATCCCGACTTGAATGGCACAAAACAGCGCGATAACGCCGGCCAGCGTGGACTCCGTATTACGGGCATTCGCAGGCAACAAGGCAGCCAAAATACTGCCGGCAAAGGGTAAGAGGATGAGGTAAATCAGGGGCATGAGCGGATTATTCTAGTTGGTTTGATACTTTTAACCGCTACAAAAACCTGAGCATTTAACTGATTTTAGACGTCCAATTACATTCAATTGACGCATGAAACCTCATCAAAACAGCGGGTTGCGTGCAGATAAAGAAGCAATCACAACAGGGTTTACATCACTCCCTAGGTGCGACAAGACCGGTCTGAATGTATTTTCACCAATCTCAAGTCGCCTGCAATCCATGCATATACGCAGTTATCCAGCTAATGGTGATGTGACGCTGAGGAAAAATTTTCACAGAGCTGTCCATCAACTTGCTGCCTCGCACTACACGTCAGAGCATCTACACGCATGGGCACCAGACCAGCCAGCTTGAATGCTCAATCATTTTTTATACACTCTGGTTTTATTCTGGTGCGCCAGCAGCAGCCAGTCATACGCGGCATTGCTCTGGCCAATGCCCACATGCGTCAAAGCCTAAAGCCATCCTAAAAAATGAACTGGCTCTGGAAACCTAGAACACCCTCCCCACAGAAATGGATGATCTCCATTTTTCTGCTCTCGCTAATCGGTGCTCTAGCCCCCATCGTCTGGCGCAGCTTTGTGCCTGCAGCCCACTGGCAGCTGCTGTCTCTCTATGGCGCACTGCTACTGACCTCAGCTGGCGGGCTATGGCCGCAGCCTGTATCGACGCAAGCTCTGGCGCCCAGCAGGCCCGTGGACAGGCTACGGCCCTATCAAGCGCTCGCTGATGACCGCCCTGTGTATCTGTTTTTTTGTCTTTGTGCTCTGGCTGGATCTGGTCGCTACGCTGCCAATGGCCTACACCCGTGCGATGGGCGATGAGGTGATGTTTACTGGCACCGCTGAGAAAAAACGCGGATCCGGCCGACATGCCTGCCGCCAGCAACTCAAACTACCAGACATTCACTACATTTTGTTTGAGTTTTGCCTTAATGAAGACGCTTTTGACGAAACACCCGATGGCCCGCTGCCCGCACGCATCTTTGCGCGGAAAAGCTACTTTGGCTGCAGCATTCACACGATTGAGTTGGCCACTTCGCGTGTTCAATAAGCCCTGAAGAACCAAAGCATGCGATTACTTTTACTCCCTCTTCTACTCCTCTCCAGCCTGGGGCTATTGTGCAGCATGACACTGCACTTTGCTTCACTTACAGGGCATGTCGCCCAGCTGCAAAGTCTGCTGACGGAGGATATGCAGTTCCAAGTGATGACCAGTATCACCAATGGCATTTTTGTCGTATGGCTGCCTGCTGTGCTGATCTCACATCGCATCAACAAAGGCAATCGCCTGAAGTTTTCTTGGAAGCAAGTACTTGCAGGCTGCCCGCAATGGATGAGCTACGCCGCCTATGGCCTGTTTGCCTATGCATTCATCAACTTCTTTCTATCCATCTCCACACGCGAGATGGACAGCCAGCAAGGCCTTCGCACCTTCTCCGGCCACTGGATGATGTTCTACGGCATGGCCTTCTGCATCTTTTTTTCCAGCTGGAGACTTCCTTCGCTGCTACGCACCCGGCAATGCCTAGCCGGGCATGATATGGCCCAGGCTGACCAGTTCTGCTCACTTTGCGGCCTACCTGCTGCGCAAAGCGGGCAAGATGAGCCCTGATTCCTCACTTTGAGCCTCCTCGTATCGCTCAAAGCGGCGCATACTGACAACCGCTTCTGCATCCCCATTCGACCTGAACGCCAGCGCAATGCCCACACCTCAATCCCCGATCGGTATTTTTGATAGCGGTGTTGGCGGCCTCAGCGTGCTGCAGGCGCTACGCCATGAGCTGCCACACGAGCAGTTTGTGTACCTTGCAGACAGTGGCAACGCCCCCTACGGCGATGCGCGAGGCGATGCCTTTGTGCAAGAGCGCAGTCTGGCCATTGCGCACTATCTACTCAGGCAGCACAACATCAAAATTCTGGTGGTAGCGTGCAACACAGCTACAGCCGCAGCCGTGGAGTTGCTTCGCGCCCTGATGCCAGAGCTGCCAGTGATCGGGGTAGAGCCTGCGATCAAGCCAGCATCGTTTTCCAGTCAAACCCACCACGTGGGTGTGATGGCGACACGCGCCACCATCAATAGCCAGCGCGTAGCGCGACTGGTGGCCGACCACAGTGAGCGAGCCACTTTTCACTTACAAGCCTGTGACGGGCTGGCCAAAGCGATTGAACGCAGCACTGAGCAGCCTCTGCCAGAGCAAGCCGACACTACCGAAATAAGAGCACTCTGCGCAAGGTACACCGAGACTTTAGGCAGCTTTGGCCAAAAAACAGGGCAAATGGATACCTTGGTACTAGGTTGCACGCATTACATTTTTGCCAAAGACGATCTGCGAGCATTACTCGGGCCTGATATTCAATTGCTGGACACTGGCGCACCCGTCGCCCGTCAGACACGGCGCATGCTGGAGCAGCGCGCGCTACTCGCCCCGGATTCCTGCTCACAGCGGGTGCAGCTGCAAACTACTGGGACTTTGAGCGCACTTCAGGCTGCGGCTCAGCGTTGGCTGAATCTGCCTGCAAGCTGCTGCTCGGCGGTCAATGTGCCGTCGATTAATGCAGCAATGACAAATTGAAGTGGAAGATCAGTCCCAAAGCGGCTCACCACCGCCATCTAAATAGCTGAGGTAAAAGCGCACATCAAATTCGAGCTGATGGTACTCAGGCTCCATGTGCGCGCACAGCTGATAGAAAACTTTGTCGTGATCCATGATGCGGATATGCGCCAGCTCATGCACGCAGATCATGCGCAAAAATGCATCCGGAGACTGCTTGAACATGGCCGCAATATGAATCTCGTGCCGCGCATTGGTCTTGCTGCCATGCGCAATAGAACGCCGCGTGTGCAAGCCAAGCGCATTGCGCATCACATGAATCTTGCTGTCGTAAGCCACTTTGTGCAACTGGCCCGCATTGCGCAGATATTCAGCCTTAATGTCGTCAACATATGCATAAAGTGCTTTATCTGTACGCACCACATGGGGTTGCGGGTACTTTTTCAACAACCATTCACCTGCTTTACCTGCGACCAGCCATTCGCGCACTTTGCTTTGAAGTGATGGCGCGTAACCTGACAGATACGGCAAAGCCAACTGAGCCGGCGCATCCACAGCGCTGGAGCGCGCAGCCCTTTCTTTACGCAACTGCGGCGTGATGGCTCCTGAATATTTGGGCGTGAGAATGGGCTTCATGACAAAAGACAAACCCTCTGTGTCACGGCCAGATGACCGCAGAGCAGAGGGCTTTGCAATTTTAAAATCTGTAAATCAGTGCAGAAAATCAATGCAAATGACGTGGACGGCGATTACCACCACCATGGCCAGAGCCTGTCCCGCCAGAGCCACCACGTGGCGGCTTGCCCAACTCTAGTGAGCTGACCAGCGCTTCAAAGCGCTGCGCAAATAACTTATCAACCTCCTGCACCACGCCAGTCAACTCAGCTCCATCAAAGTGGCGCTCCATAAGGCCAATCACATCTTGCACAAGAAGGTCACGCTGCACCTGCATGATGGCTGCTGGATTGGGGCCCACAAAAAGCATCACAAAGTCGTCGCGGCTTTGTGCCTCTTCAGGGGCTTCTTCTTCATCGAATTCAGTGTCGTAGAAGGTCACTTCAATGGCTGCGCCCTGCTCTGCCAGCTCGTTCAGGCCCATGCACATATCGTCCAGCGCCTGACGGAAGTCTTCATCGCCCCGCACCGTCCAGCACATCTGCAGCAGATGCTCTTTTTTGTCGAGCTTAAGCCCGGGCTCTTCTTCATAAAGACTCCCCTCGGCTTCAGTCAACGAGCGCGCACCGGCATAGGCCCACAAAGGACGCAATGCGTCTTGCAACTGCTCGTACGTAACATCAGCACGGAGCAGAACCTGACCGTGGACATGAATTTCAAAAGCAGCGTTGTAACTAGGCATCTTTTTTCTCTTGGAGTGCAGGCCCTGTCAGCATGACAGAACTGAGAGTCATCGTGCACCGAAGTATGGGGTTTTCCAAGCTCCGAAAGCAATACTCGACATCACAGTGTCAGATCACATCGCAGGCCTTGAATTCTCCCACTTTCAATCAAGTGGCATGTCTAAGGCGGATCAATCCACCATTAAAAAAAGCTTGCTATATTTTAAATAGCAAGCTTTTCAATTTTGGTGCCTCGAGCCGGAATCGAACCGGCACGCTTTGTTAAAAGCGGCAGATTTTAAGTCTGCAGTGTCTACCAATTTCACCATCGAGGCCCACTTCACACTCAGCGCAAGCGCTGATGAGAAGTATTGCATCAGTCATAGGACTAAAGCAATAAAAAAGGGAAGCATTTGCTTCCCTTTTCAAAATTTGGAGCGGGAAAACGGGTTCGAACCGTCGACCTATACCTTGGCAAGGTATCGCTCTACCAACTGAGCTATTCCCGCATTTCTGAAAAGCTGTGCAGCTTACAGATCAGAGTTGAATTATAGCCACGCTTTTTTACCTTTTTTGGTAATTCGGGTTATTTTTTCAAAACACCTTTATCAAGCTGGCTGATGCAGTTGCTCAAGGCGAGCTTTAACGACTTGCTGAAGATCGCGTTTTTGCACCTTGTTGGAGGCATTTACAGGCAGGCTGTCGAATTGCAGCACAAAGCGCGGCACCTTGTAGTTCGCCATATTGGCACGGCACCAAGTAATCAGGGCATCCTTATCCAACGCCACGCCGTTTCGCGTCACCACACAGGCACAGCCAACTTCACCCATACGCTCATCAGCAACACCGATGACTGCCACTTGCGCCACCTCAGGCTGATTGGAGAGGATGCGCTCAATCTCAGCCGGGTAGCAGTTGAAACCGCCGACGATGAACATATCTTTGAGTCGATCAGTAATGCGCAGATAGCCACGTTCGTCGAGCACACCCACATCACCGGTATGCAGCCAGCCATCTGCATCAATCGTTTCTGCAGAGGCTTTTTCATCTTCAAAATAGCCTTGCATGATGTGATAGCCGCGCAGGAGCACCTCGCCGGCTTCACCCACACCTACCGTCTCTCCTTGCTCATTCACACAGCGCACTTCGGTGCCCGGCAAAGCTGTACCGCAGGTATTAGCCACAGTTTCCACATCGTCAGATGGGAGACATACAGTGGCGCAACCGCCGCACTCTGTTAGGCCATAAGCCGTGGTCACGTTCTTAATACCTAACTCATCACGCATACGCTTGATGAGAATTGGAGGAACAGTGGATGCACCGGTGACCGAGGACACTAGCGAGCTCAAGTCAAAGCTCTTGAGATCCGGGTGCGCCAGCATGGACAGAAACAGCGTGGGCGGCCCCGGCATAAAGCTGATGCGGTCACTTTCAATGCGGCGCAGGATGGCCTCGGCATCAAAAACCTGCTCTGGATAGATCGTCGAGCCTTGCAGCAAAGCCGCCACCCAACCAGCCTTGTAGCCAAAGGTGTGAAAGAAAGGGTTGACGATCAGATAGCGGCTGCCTTCCGCCAAACCCACCACATCAGACCAAGCCTTAAAGGCCAAAATCGTGGGGCGATGGGCGCACATCACGCCTTTAGGGCGACCCGTGGTGCCAGAAGTAAACATCAAGTCAGCTGTATCGTCTGGCTTGATCTGCGCCTCACGCTGCTGCTGAGCTTGGGCGCTTGTGCCTTCAGCCTTGGCCATGAACTGCGCCCAGCTCAGGTCTGCGCTTGGCATGACCTTGTCACCCAACACAACCACGCTCTCTAGCGTTGCGGGCCGCTGGCCATTGAGCAAATCAGGGTAGTAGTTATTGAGAAAATCACCCACGCTAATCAACACCTTGGTGCCGCTACGCTCCAAAATGTCAGCCGCTTCTGCGCCCTTCATACGAGTGTTGAGCGGCACCAGCACTCCGCCCGCGGCATGCACGCCGCAGGCCGCAATAATCCATTCGCTCGCGTTCGGCGCCCATAGCGCCACACGGTCGCCGGGCTGCACGCCCAGCGTCATCAAGGCGCGGGCCGCTTGGCGGCTCAGTTGCTGCAACTGCTCGTAGCTAATGGACTGGCCATTCTCAACAATCGCGGCGCGGCTGGCGAAGCGACTGACCACATCGGCCAACATGCCCGGCAGGGTCAAGCAAGCCTCTGGCAACGCGTTCTGGTTATTTGACATCAATTACTCCGGAAATTTAACGCGCAGCTTTTCGCTGGTCGGGAAGGACTGGCAGGCCAGCGTCCATTTTTTGGACAAGTCTTTGGCATCCAACACTTCGTTGTGGCGCAGATGCACACTGCCATCCTGCACTTGGCACATACAAGAAGCGCACATGCCTGCTTGGCAAGAAAAAGGTACGTTGATACCTGCGCGCAGACCAGCTTCCAAAATGGTTTCTGTGCCGCTGCAGGTGAATTCGTACTCCTCGCCATCCAAACGCAGTTGCACGACGGCCTCATCAACAGCTGCTTCAATAGGCGCAGCGGCTTCTTGCATCTGCTGCAAGGTTTCCTCGTCAGGTAGCGAGACAAAGCGCTCCACATGCACTTGACCGGCAGGCATACCGGCATCAATCATGGCGGCCTGCGCGGCATCCATGAAAGGGCCGGGGCCGCAGATAAAGGACTGACCGGCATTGGCCACCCAAGGTTTGGCCCAAGCAGCCAGTTGCTTTTGCGACGGTGCGCCCTGCACCGAGTCCAGCCAATGCACGATCTGCAAACGATCGGGGTACTCAGCAGCCAACTGCTGCAAGTCCTTCTTAAAGATCACCGAGCGTTCATCACGGTTAGCGTAGAACAGCACCACATTGCCCTGATGCTGCTTGAGCACCGTGCGCAAGATCGAAAACACTGGCGTGATGCCGCTGCCACCGGCCAACAACACAAAATTTTGCGCCAAGTTTTTGGGGGAAAACAGGCCTGAAGGCGGCATCAACTCAATCGAGTCACCCACGCGAATCTTGTCGCACACCCAGTTGGAGCCGCGCCCCTGATTCACTCGCTTGACGGTGACGCGCAGCGCATTGTCAAGCGCAGGCGCGCTGGACATTGAATAGCAGCGCGGCACATAACGACCATCAATAGGCAATCGCAATGTCAAAAACTGACCGGGGCGATAGCGAAACTGTTCAGCCAGCGTCTCTGGCACATCAAACACGATGGACTTGGTATCGTGCGTTTCATCAATCACCGCGCTTACGCGCAGCGGGTGATAACGCGATGTGGTTGTGGCTTCATTGCTCATTTTTAGTTATTCCTTACTCACTCACACTTTTTTTAGCAGCGATGCGCCTATGCATCTGCAGATCGCCATACCTTAGGGCTTAGCTCGCAACACTCTCCAGCCGCGCTGTTGGCTGCAACGGCTCAAGCTGCACTGACTGCTCGCCCTCCTTCGCCGCAGCCTTACCAGCCCTGCGGCCAGAGAACACGCAGTCCGCTAACGAGAGCCCGCTCACATAACGTGAAGAAGCCACACCTATGGCCGTGCGCCCAGCGGCATACAGACCCGAAATATCGCGGCCAGCTGCGTCGATCACCGCGCCGTTGTCTTCGTTGACTTGAAGGCCTCCCAGACTCAACACTGCCAGCGGGAACATCTTTTGACTGATGGAGATATCAATGGCGAACAGCGAGCCGCCCTTGAACTCATGGCGCATGTCCTTGGACTTACCCTGCGGGTCCTCAGCTTCGCCACGCGCTGCGGCATTGGAAGCGTCAAACTGGCGCTGCAAAACGGCCGCATCCATAACCAGCTTTTTGGCCAAATCGGCCACAGACTTACCTTTGACGGCGACCTTGTACATCAGCGCCAGCGCGGGCATGGACTGAAATGCCCACAGGCCACCAAACAGGCACTGCCACGCGGCCTGCCTGCGCAGCTTGCTATCAATAATGAGCCAGGCCTTGCCGCCCTGCTTTTCCATTAGCTCGTAGCCCAACTTGGCGCCATAGACCTGCTCGTTGCAAAAACGCTCGCCCTTGGTGTTGACCACCAGCCCCTTTGGCCAGACAGATGGAGGAGTGATGAAACGCCAGGCCGAAATATTGTGCAAATCCTTGCCAACACCGCCCACTGACTGGCCCAGACGCAGACCCGAGCCATCGCAGCCAGTAGCGCCTGTCAGCCAGCCGGGCTTGTATGCGGGAGCGTGCTCATCCATCAATGCAGAGTTGAAGATGTAGCCGCCGGTAGACAGCACCACCGCTTTGCGGGCGCGGATGAAACGTTTATCACCAAGCTCGCTCTCAATTTTCGCGGCTTCACGGCGGCCAGCTTGGGCGCGGGGTGCTTGATACAGGCGCCACTTGGCCACCAATTCATCGAGCTTTTTATGGCGCTCAGTGCGTGCATCACCTGCGGGCAACACGGTCACTTCCACACCCAGAATGCGGCCAGTGTCGTGCTCGCGCACCAGTCGCTGCACACGCGCCTGAGTCAGCGTACGGGCGCCATGCGCCAGCGTCGATTTTTGAAGCGCTGCAAAAAATGTAGCACCTGACTGCCCCTTAGCCACCACGCGGTGACCGCGCGGCGCAGGCTTCTTGGCCAGTGCAGGGTTGCCGTAAGCAGGCACCACTTCGTTGCCGGAGTAGTACAGATACTTGCCGTCTGCAGGGTACGAAGTTTTGTACGCTGGCATGGTTGCAGCAAAAGTCGCCCCCTGCTTTTCCAACCAATCCAGATTAGCCACGCTCTCACGGCTAAAGCGTGCCAGCGTTTCATCGCTGACCACGCCATTGACTTCATGTTTGAGGTAGGCCGTCATGGCCTCGGGCGAATCTTCAAAGCCCGCCTGCTTTTGGTATTGGGTGCCGCCACCGGCATAGACCACGCCGCCCGAGAGAACGCTGGCGCCGCCACCGCTGAAGCGATCGATCACCAGTACTTCAGCGCCTTGCTCGCGCGCTTCAATGGCGGCGCTGGCACCGGCTGCGCCCCAGCCAACAACCACCACGTCAGCAGTGTCAGACCACTGAATGTCGTCGGCAGAGCGAACTTCCAATGCAGCGCCCACAGGATTGATGGTGCTGATGTGTTTTTTAGCGTTTGACATACGTGCCCCCTGCCTAAACGGCTTTACCCAGCAGATGTGGGTTCTCTAATGGCAAAGGCTTGCCCACCATGTCCGCCACCGCGCGGAAGGCAAAGGTCATGGCTGGCCCAAGGGTAGAGCCCGCGCCCGGATAGGCAGGCCCCATGACAGAGGCAGAGTTATTGCCCACACAGTACAGACCCTCAATCACGTTACCCTCGGCACTCAGCACGCGGCCTTCACGGTCGGTCAACAGACCACCCTTGGTGCCGATCTCACCGGGCCACAGGCGCATGGCGTAAAACGGACCTTTTTCGATAGGACCCAGATTGGGGTTTTGCAAACGTGGGTCGCCGTAGTAGCGGTCAAAGACATTGCCGCCGCGGTCAAAGTCCAGATCCTTGCCGGTCTTGGCGTATTCGGTCATGCGGCGTGCGCTGTCCTTCAGGCCAGCAGCCTCCACGCCGATCTGGCCAGCCAGATCTTCCAGCGTCTCACCCTTCCAGTACACATTGTTCAGCCAGCTCTTGCGCACCTTGCTGTCAGGAATGGCGGACGCGGGCATCAGCGGCCCCATGGGGTTTTGAGCGCGAAAAGAGGCATCAAACACAATCCATGCAGGCACGCCGCCATTGCCCTTGGCATCTTCAGCCAGCATGGCCTGCTGAAATTCGGGGTAAGGGCCAGACTCATTCAAAAAGCGCTGCCCTTTGTTGTTGACCACCATGCAGCCGGGCAGCGAACGCTCTACAAAAATACCGCGGAAGGCCGCTTCTTTGGGCACATCCATCGTAGGCACGCCCCAGGACCAGTCCATCAGGTGCAACTGCGCACCCACAGCCTGACCTGCACGGTGGGCATCACCGGTATTGCCGCCTACGGGGGTGGCAGTCCACTCGGCCTTGGTGGGCTTGGTTAGATATTGGTCGCGCATTTCTTGGTTGCGCTCAAAACCACCAGCGGCCAGCAACACTGCGCGCTTGGCATTGACCTGGATGCGCTGACCATTTTTTTCAACGATGACGCCAGTCACACGACCCGATGCATCTTTCACCAACTCTTGCAGCGCAGACCTGCGCCACATCTCAACGCCTGCCTTATTGGCCGCAGCCAGCAGGCCGGCAACCAAAGCCTGACCACCAGCCATGCGGCGATCACGCTTGGTCTTGGTGCGCCAAGGGTAGTCCAAGAAATATTTGAGCATGATGCCCACGATGGTGAAGCGTGACTTCAACTCGCGCGACAACATGGAATGCGCTTCAAACGCATTGATGCTCATCTTGCCGAATAGCATATTGCCCGTGGCACCGGAGCGCATAGTCTCAAGCGCTGGCAAACCAAGTTTGGCAGCGTTGAAATCCATCGGGTCCATGGTGCGACCACCTGGCTTGGAGCCTTCGATATGAGGGTAATAGTCAGCGTACTTAGCCATGGCGCGGTAGGGAATACCGATCTGGCGCAGGTACTCGGCCATCTTGCTAGCCGTCTCTACGTAGGCCAGCACACGGTCATCGGTCGCCATACCGCGAACACAGCGCTTCATGTAGCTGAAAGCGGTTTCCAGGTCATCTTTGATGCCTGCATTTTTTTGGTCATAGTTGAGTGGAATCCAGATACCGCCACCTGACAAAGCAGAGGTTCCACCAAAGAATTCTGTTTTTTCGACAACCAGCGTCTTGAGCCCCTGCTCTTGCGCACGAATCGCACCCAACAACGCACCCGCACCTGAACCCACAACGATCAGGTCATATTCTTGTTCTGCCATACCTTGTCTCCGAAATTTTTGTTTTATGGATGGACTGTCGCAAAAGAACGCTTGCGGCAGTGGTCCCTATAGACGACTGCCGCAATGTCAGCTGATCAAGATCAGACGAAAGGTTCCTGATTAGGAATGCCCAAGACATGTGCCCCATAGGCGCGCACATAAGCGTCGGTATTGTTGGCAATGTGAGTGCGACCCTGATGAATATCGCGGAAGACGCGCTCAATCGGGTTGCTCTTGAAGGTGCCGCTGGCAGCGCAGGCGCGCATCAACTCATTGGCGTGAAAGCCAGTCAGCTTAGGCACATACGAAGCCTGAGCACGCTGCAGCAAACGCTCTTCCAGCGACAGTTGAATGCCGGTTTTTGCAGCATCCACAATGCGGGCGTAATTGCGGAACAGCACGACTTTGAGCTGATCCAGTGCAATCGTGGCTTCCGTCACCGCGGTCTGCGCGTTCACGTCTTCCGCCATCTTGTTGCCATGCTTTCCCACATGAGAGGTTGCACGCTCGGTGAACGAAGCGATAGCACCTTCCAGAGCACCCAGACAGGCCGTAGACACCGCGCGCTGGAAGACATGGGTAAATGGAATACGGAACAGCCAACCGGTGTTTTCCACACGACCGGGGCAACCTGCATCGCTGTGGTCATTGGTGTACTGAATGCGGTGAGCCGGCACAAAAGCGCCTTCCACCACGATGTCATGGCTGCCTGTGCCGCGCAGGCCCAGCACATCCCAGTTGTCTTCGATGCGGTAGTCAGACTTGGGCACCAAGAACGTCACATGCTCCAGACCGGGTGTGCCATCGCGCTTGGGCAGCAGACCACCCAGGAACAACCAGTCGCAGTGCTTGGAGCCGGTGGAGAAGCTCCAGCGGCCGCTGAACTTGAAGCCGCCCTCCACAGGCTCGGCCTTGCCAGTAGGCATGTAGGTCGAGGCAATGCGCACGCCCGAGTCTTTGCCCCAGACATCTTCTTGCGCCTGAGCCGGGAACAGTCCCAGCTGCCAAGGATGCACACCAACGACGCCGTAAATCCAGGCCGTGGACATACAGCCCTTGGCCAGCTCCATCTGCACGCTATAGAACACGCGCGGATCCATTTCATAGCCACCCCAACGCTTGGGTTGCAGCACACGGAACAGACCTGCCTCGGCCATCTCGGCAATGGTCTCATCAGGAATCTTGCCTTCGCGATCCGCTTGCTGACCACGCGCTGCCAGCTTAGGTGCCAGCGCCTTGGCACGCTCGATCACAGCCAGCGCATCGGGGGTGAGATAGTTGTCTGTCATTGTGTTCATTCAGGTCTCCAGTTGCCGCTCCACCGGACGGCTTATGGTGTGGTGGCAAGGCTTTTTCGCCTATGACAGGAATGCTCTCACCATGCAAATTCCCATTCATCGTCCGATCAGACTAACGAGCAAACGCACTCAAAACGACAGCACTCTGAGCTGACCTAACGCAGTAAAAAGCAAGAGCCTAGGACAAACACCGAGGCCTGCTTTCCCCTGCTAGTCCATGTGAAGGATTCAAAAAAAGCCCATAGCAAGCACTCTTGGAGCAAGGAGACATTCACCCTATGCAAAGTACTACAGCAACCTTCGACCCCAAAGACTTCCGCCGCGCCTTGGGCATGTTCGGCACAGGGGTCACCATCGTCACCACCCGTGCCGAAAATGGTGAGCCTGTAGGAATCACAGCCAACAGCTTCAACTCGGTTTCGCTGGAGCCGCCCATGGTTCTGTGGAGCCTGGCCAAGAACGCACGCAGCCTGCCAGTCTTCCAAGGCGCTCAAACTTGGAATGTGCACATCCTCTCTAACGAGCAGGAAGCCTTGTCCAACCGTTTTGCCCGCGCAGGCGAAGACAAGTTCTCGGGTCTGCCTCTGGACTCCGAAGAAGGCCAAGTGCCCTTACTGCAGGAATGCAGCGCGCGCTTTCAGTGCAAAACTGCGTTTCAGTACGACGGCGGTGACCACATCATTTTTGTGGGCGAAGTCACAGGCTACGACTCCAACCCACACCCGCCTTTGCTGTATGTGACCGGTGGCTACGCCCTGGCATCACGCATGGCCAATGCCGTGGCAAGTGAGCCGGCTGCCGACACCAATGCGGCGTATTCAGAAAACCTCATCGGATATCTGATGGGCCGTGCGCACTTCCAGTTTTTAAGCGGTATGCGCAAGCCCATGGCTGCTTACGGCATGACGGATGCTGATTTTTACGTGCTGTCCCTGCTCAGCATCCAGCAGCCTCAGTCGCCCGCCGAGATCGCCTCGCACATGACCTACACCGGCACAGATATCGGCGCTGTGGCACTGCAGTCACTCATTAGCAAAGGCTGGGTGGAAGAAAGCCGCGGCCGCGCTGAATCGCTGCAACTGACGGCGCAAGGCAACACCGCCATCTTGCATGTGCTGGCAGCCGCCAAGGCGGTAGAAACCGATTTGATCGATAGCTTGGGCGAGATGGAAGCAGCCACGCTGCGCAACCTGCTCAAAAAAGCCATCACCGCCACCGACCCCGGCCTGCCCAAGCTCTGGCAAGCCAAGGCCTGATCTCGCCCACCCTCCACACGAAGGCAGGAGACTGCCTTCGCCTACCCATTCCAACCATAAAGAACTGAGATGAGTACTTTTTCTATCCCAGAAGGCAAGTATGTGGACATCGGCGATGTAGCCGGCCACCCTCAGCGCGTTCACTACCACGAGCAGGGCAGCGGCGACC
Organism: Comamonas sp. Y33R10-2; assembly: GCF_019355935.1. Classification (NCBI taxonomy): domain Bacteria; kingdom Pseudomonadati; phylum Pseudomonadota; class Betaproteobacteria; order Burkholderiales; family Comamonadaceae; genus Comamonas; species Comamonas sp. Y33R10-2. Next base: position 839,681 of record NZ_CP079925.1, on the reverse strand, counting down.
CGGTCATCTTCCTGCACGGCGCTGGCGGTGGTGCCAGCGGCTATAGCAACTTCAAGGGCAACTACCCAGAATTTGCGGCTGCAGGGTTTCGCTCCATCGTTCCTGACCTGCTGGGCTACGGCCTGTCTTCCAAGACCGAAGAGCCCAAGCAGTACGACATGGACTTCTTCATCGCGGGCGTCAAAGGGCTGGTCGACAAGCTCGGCCTGAAGAACATCACCCTACTGGGCAACTCGCTGGGCGGCGCAGTGGCACTGGGCTATGCACTCAAGTACCCCGAAGATGTCAAAAGCCTGATCTTGATGGCCCCCGGCGGCGTGGAAGAGTTCGAAACTTATATGGCCATGCCCGGCATTGCCAACATGTTCAACATCTACAAGTCAGGCAAGACCGGCCCCGAAGCCATGCGCGCAGTGATGAGCATGCAAGTGGTGGACCAGTCGCTGCTGACTGACGAAATCATCAACGAGCGCGCGCCAATCGCCCTCACACAGACCAACGCCTCGCGCTCACGTCTTTTCATCCCAAACATGACCGAGCAACTGCCGCAACTCCAATGTAGTGTGCTGGGCTTCTGGGGCATGCAAGACGCCTTCAACCCCGTGGGCGGCGCTGACAAGCTGGCCAAGGGCATCAAGAACTGCCGCATCGTGCTGGTCAATCAGTGCGGTCACTGGGTGCAGGTTGAGCATCGCAACATGTTCAACCGCACCTGCATCGACTTCATGAAAAACGGCTAAATCCAAAAGCAATAAACCATGAGCGACAAACTCTTCATTGAACAACAAGGCCAGCGCCTGTATGACGCGCTGCGCGCTGCCAAAACACTGGCACCGCTGACCGACAGCCACCCCGAGATGACGGTGGAAGACGCCTACCACATCTCGCTGCACATGCTGCGCCTGCGCGAAGCATCGGGCGAGCGTGTGATTGGCAAAAAGATCGGCGTCACATCTAAGCCCGTGCAAGACATGCTGGGCGTGTTCCAGCCTGACTTTGGCTTTCTGACTGACACCATGGAGTTTGAAGATGGCGCTGCCGTCTCGCTCAAAACTGCCGGCCTGATTCAGCCGCGCGCTGAAGGCGAAATTGCCTTCATGCTCAAAAAAGACCTGCAAGGCCCGGGCGTGACCAAGGCAGACGTGCTGGCAGCCACCGAATGGGTAGCACCGTGCTTTGAGATTGTTGATTCACGCATCAACGACTGGAAGATCAAGATTCAGGACACCGTGGCCGACAACGCCTCTTGCGGCGTCTTCGTTATTGGCAAGCAGCATACCGACCCGGCTTCGCTGGACTTGGCCGCTGCCGCCATGCAGATGACCAAAAACGGCCAACCTGCAGGCTCTGGCCTGGGTAGCGCCGTACAAGGCCACCCGGCTGAAGCGGTTGCTTGGCTGGCCAACACGCTTGGCGCTTTTGGCATTCCTTTCAAGGCCGGGGAAGTGATCCTCTCTGGCTCCCTCGCCCCCCTTGTGCCTGCCGCTGCCGGTGACCGTTTTGAAATGGTCATCGAAGGCATGGGCGCTTGTTCTATTCAATTCACTGAGTAAGACACCATGACGCAAAAGAAAATCAAGTGCGCACTGATCGGCCCCGGCAATATCGGCACCGACCTGCTCATGAAACTGCAGCGCTCCACTATTTTGGAGCCTGTGTGGATGGTCGGTATCGACCCTGAATCCGATGGTTTGAAGCGTGCCCGCGAAATGGGCATCAAGACCACCTCTGACGGCGTGGACGGCCTGCTGCCCTTCGTTAAAGAAGACGGCATCCAGATCGCTTTTGACGCCACCAGCGCCTATGTACACGCCGAAAACAGCCGCAAGCTCAACGAGCTGGGCGTGCTGATGATCGACCTGACACCTGCGGCCATTGGCCCGTACTGCGTGCCCAGCGTGAATCTGGCTGAAAAAGTGGCCGAAAAGGCCATGAACGTGAACATGGTCACCTGCGGCGGCCAAGCCACCATCCCCATGGTGGCAGCGGTCTCGCGCGTGCAAGCCGTGAGCTACGGCGAAATTGTGGCCACCGTCTCCAGCAAATCGGTTGGCCCCGGCACTCGCAAGAACATTGATGAGTTCACCCGCACCACGGCAGGTGCGGTCGAGAAAATTGGCGGCGCCCAAAAGGGCAAGGCCATCATCGTGATCAACCCCGCCGAGCCGCCACTGATCATGCGTGACACCATCCACTGCCTGACGGTGGATGCGCCCAAGAAGGAAGAGATCGAAGCGTCTGTACACGCCATGATCAAGGAAGTGCAAAAGTACGTGCCCGGCTACAAGCTGGTCAACGGCCCCGTGTTTGACGGCAACCGCGTCTCCATCTACATGGAAGTCGAAGGTCTGGGCGACTACCTGCCAAAGTACGCCGGCAATCTGGACATCATGACCGCCGCTGCTGCGCGCACGGCCGAGATGTTTGCCGAAGAAATCTTGGCTGGCCGCTTTGAGCCCGCTGAAGCCGCACTGGCCTAAACCGCAGGAGACACAGAACATGAGCCTCAAAGGTAAAAAAATCACCGTCCACGACATGACTTTGCGTGACGGCATGCACCCCAAGCGCCACCTCATCTCGCTCGAGCAAATGAAGGCTGTGGCCAAGGGCTTGGACGACGCAGGCGTGCCCCTGATCGAAGTCACCCACGGCGACGGTTTGGGCGGCAGCTCGGTCAACTACGGCTTTCCTGCTCACACAGACGAGCAATACCTGTCTGCCGTCATCCCGCTGATGAAGCAGGCCAAGGTCTCCGCTTTGCTGCTGCCCGGCATCGGCACGGTCGATCACCTGAAGATGGCGCACGAGCTGGGCGTATCCACCATCCGCGTAGCTACTCACTGCACTGAGGCCGATGTCTCTGAGCAGCACATCTCCTTCGCCCGCAAGCTGGGTATGGACACGGTGGGCTTTTTGATGATGGCTCACATGAACAGTGCTGAAGGCCTGGTCAAGCAAGCCAAGCTGATGGAAAGCTATGGCGCCAATTGCATCTACATCACCGACTCGGCCGGCTACATGCTACCCGACGACGTAAAAGAGCGCTTAGGCGCCGTGCGCCAAGCACTTAGCCCCGACACGGAGCTGGGCTTTCACGGCCACCACAACATGGCGATGGGCATTGCCAACTCGCTGGCCGCGATCGAAGTCGGTGCCAACCGCATTGATGCCGCAGCTGCGGGCTTGGGCGCTGGCGCGGGCAACACCCCCTTGGAAGTGCTGATCGCCGTGTGCGCACGCATGGGCATTGATACCGGTGTGGACGTGTTCAAGATTCAAGACGTGGCCGAAGACTTGGTCGTGCCCTTGATGGATTTCCCCATCCGCATTGACCGCGACGCGCTGACGCTGGGCTATGCCGGCGTATACGGCAGCTTCTTGCTGTTTGCCAAGCGCGCTGAAGCCAAGTACGGCATTCCTGCACGCGAACTGCTGCTGGAGCTGGGCCGCCGCGGCATGGTGGGCGGCCAAGAAGACATGATTGAAGACACCGCACTGACTTTGGTGCGCCAGCGTCAAAAGCAGGCAGTCGCCGCGTAATTTTTCATCTCTAATTTGCCTTTAGGTTCAGCGACTGCTTGGGGCGGTCGCTGAACCTTTTTTCATGGAGTCATGCAATCAGCAATGCAATCGACTCTGCGGCAAAAAAACAAAGCGCTCCTGCTAGCCTCCCGCAAAGAGAGGCCGGACAAGAGCGCTCAATCAAACTTAATTAGTGATTAGCGACTAGCAGCAAACACCGCGTTCCACGAAGTGTGCGTTTCACCCGCGTTGATGCCCTGCGGCAGTTGCACCATGGCCACCTGTTGCACAGAAGAGCCTGAATCCTCTTGCTGGCTCATAAACGGCAAGGACAGGCCCAGCACGCCAACCACCAACAGCATTGCACGCAAAGCGTTTTTCCAGCAAAAAAGAGTCTTCATCGTTGTCTCCTTTATCGGCTCACCGGCCAATTGGTAAGCCAGTATCTCCAGCCGGCAAACAACAAACATCGTCCAAGTTGATGACTAGGTATCTACCTAAGGAACAACCCCAAGCCAAGACTCTGAGTAATTCAAGTCGCATGGGATAACCCTTGCGCCCTCGATTCGGGGCAGCGGCGCTTAGTATGAAATTCATAGCTATAGATCTATACCAATAAAGGACTAGAGACCAATTTCTTTAATAAACATAACGTCCATCGAATGAGCGAGTCGAAGCAGCGCATCTAAGCCCGCGAGCACAAAAAAAGGGCTTTGCCAAAGCAAAGCCCAAACCTTGAAGAAACTGAAATGCCCAAGCCGCATTACTACTAGGGCGCGGTGATTACATGTACAAAATCACCAGGTCGTTGATGACCGCAGGGCGGTCTTGCCCCACCACATGGATGTTGATCTCCATGGTCATCTGCACACCACTCTTGACCTGCTCTACCGCCTTGATACGGCTGCGCGCACGGATTTTGCAACCCGATGGCACAGGCGATGGAAAGCGCAGGCGGTCAGAGCCGTAATTGACCATGTTGTTAAACCCTGTGACTTCAAAATCCAGCGGAATGCGCAACTGGCTGGTCAAAATCTGCACCAGCGCGCCATGGGCGATGGTGGTGCCAAACGGACTCTTTTCCTTGGCCTGCACCGGATCGGTGTGGATCCAGTAGTCATCGCCCGAGAGCTTGGCAAAGTCGTTGATAACGTCTTGCGTCACCGCAAACTCGTTAGACCAAGCCGTGTACTCTTCAGACACCAGCGACTTCATCGCGTCGATATCCTTGATGGAGATCTGGCGCTTGGGCGCTGCATCTTCCTGCACCTCGGCGGCAACTGCAGCGGGCGCCTCTTGCGCCTCGGCCTGCATGACCGATGGGAAGCTGCCTGCCTTGTCCGTAAAGCGCAGCAATGTGACTTCAACAGGGCGATCGTCAAACACCGGGCGCACTTCCATGCCAATCTTGAGCGCTTCAGGGTCTACACCCACCATGGTGGTGTTGATGCGCACGCCTTCTTTGAGCTCCACCACGGCCAGAGCCTGAGGCATCTCGTCCGTGAAATCGGGCATAGTGGGAATGCGCGCAATGGTGAAGCTGTAGAGCGTGCCTTCGCCCGAGACTACGCTCCACTTTAAGGAGCGCGAGCCGCAGGTAGGGCAATGGGTGCGCGGGAAAAACAGCGAGTGACCGCGGTCGCATTGCTGAATGCGCACTTCATGGGCCTTGAGGCCTTCCCAATACGGAGCTGAAATTTCCGTGGGGTGCGGCAGAGGTTTATTCCATGCCATGGTCTTATGCTCCCTTCAGGATCAAGGCGCCCTGCTCGCTCATCACGCCGCCGGTACCGGACACATAGGCCAAGTCGTTGCGACCCAGCTGTCTGTCGCCTGCACGGCCTTGAATTTGGTGCACCGCTTCAATCACCTGCGACATGCCACCCGCTGTGCCGGACTGGCCAAAGCTGAGCTGGCCACCGTGGGTGTTCATGGGGAAGTTGCCCTTGAAGGTGAAGTCGTTGTTGCGCAAGAAGTCCATGCCCTTGCCCTTTTCGCAAAAGCCCGCGTCTTCCAGCGACAGCATCACGGTGATGGTGTAGCAGTCATAGATCTGCGCCATGTGCATGTCGGAAGGTCGCATACCCGCCATCTCAAAGGCCTTGGCAGATGCCGGGCCGATGGGGGTTTGCAGCATGTCCTTCATGTACGTGGGCGATTTGCTGCTCACATGCTCGCCGCAGCCAACAATGCTCACGGGGCGATTCTTGGTTGTCTTAGCACGATCAGCGCGCGTGACGATCATGGCGCCGCCACCGGCTGCGGGCAGCACGATTTCCAGCACGCGCAGGGGCTCGGCCACCATGCGGGAGTTCAGTACGTCATCCACCGTGATGGGCTGGCCGTAGAACATGGCATTGGGGTTGTGGCAGGCGTTAAAGCGCTGATCCACGCAAATGCGCGCCAGCGCAGCCGGGTCATAGTCGTACATGGCTGCGTAGCGCTGCGCAATCATGGCGTAGCCCGTGTTTTGAGCCATATGACCGTAGGGCAAGTCCATCTCAGCTTCTGGTGCGCCATAGCGGGTGCTGTGGCCGCCAAAGCGGCTGGACTTCATGATTTCCTTGAAATGGTCGTCATGCTCTGAAAACGGCGTCATGCGCGCTGGCAGCACGCAGGCCACGGTGTTGCACAGGCCCATTTCGATGGCCGCCGCAGCGCGCCAGACCATGGCCACCGAGCTGGCACCGCCCAAGTCCACGACCTCAGCAAAGTTCAGCGGAATGCCCAGATATTCGCCCGCCATGGCCGGCACAAAGCTGCTGGCTTCATGAAAGTGTGCGCCGCTGGTGATCAGGCCATCCACTTCGGACAGCTCCATACCCGCGTCATCCAGAGCCTGCAGCGTCAAGTCGGCCACCTGCTCCAAATGGAACATGCGCGGCGCTGTTGCGTACTTCTGCGGCTTGTACTGTGCAACGCCTACTAGCGCCGCTTTTCCTTGCAAACCCATATGTCTCCCTTACCAAGAAAGTGTGCATTCATTGTGTAAATGAAGCGGGGCAAATCAATCGTCTGTAGAGACTAAAAAACCGAACCCGTACATACCCCTAATTCTCTGTCCAAACGTCCATTCGGACGATGTTGCAAAGCACTCAAATCAAGAACCTGCCTCCTATGTTCGGAATACATGCACGAGCGTGTATCGCATCTACAAGGAGACAACGTGAAAACAGCCGTCGGTATCGGTGCAGCAGCCTTGGTGGCATTTGCCTCAGCGCTCGCCTTTGCACCTCGCACCCCGCCCCCACTGACCCCGACCACCATCGGCATTGAGCGCAGCCACTTCAACACCATTACTCAGGCCGGCGGCAGATTGCTGGCTGCAGGCGCATTGGGTGAGATCCTTTTCTCTGACGACAAGGGTGCAAGCTGGACGCATGCCAAGCTGAGCCAAGACCGTCAGGCCTTGCTCGTCAGCATCGCTTTTGCACCAGATAAAAAGACGGGCTTTGCCGTAGGCCACGAAGGCTGGATGCTGCGCACCAAAGATGCAGGCAGCACTTGGGAGGAAGTCGCTTTCTCCAAAGAAAACGGCGAGCCGCTGATGTCGATTGCGCGCCTGCCTTCGGGTGACTGGGTAAGCGTCGGCGCCTTTGGCCGCGCCATCACGTCTAAAGACAACGGCCAGACTTGGGGCCCACTGACGCTGCCCGCTGAAGTTGAAGACAAGCACATGAACCGCATTGCCAGCTCTGAAGACGGCAAGAACTGGCTGATCGTTGGCGAGCGCGGTCTGGTTATCAAATCAACTGACTCTGGCCAGACGTGGCAAGTTGAGCCCGAGTTCTACAACGGCTCGTTCTACAACGCCATGTCCACCCGCGAAGGCGGCTGGCTGATCTACGGCATGCGTGGTAACGCTTTTGTGCAGGCGGCTGCTGGCGAGCAGTGGATCAAATCGACGATTCCGGCCCCCGTCTCTTTCTTCGGCCATGCCCAGGAAAAAGACGGAACCATTGTTCTCGTCGGCCAAGGCAGCATGCTGGGCCTGAGCAAAGACGGAGGCAAGAACTTCACGCTGCAGCGCGCCAAGGGCCGCGCCAACCTGACCGACATCACTTTGACCGGCCCAGACAGCGGCTGGATCTCCAGCGACGCGGGCCTGCAACCCTTTCCCCCACCTCAGGCCAAGGCCGCCGCACCGGCTGACCAAGGAGCGAAACAATGACTTTGAGTGAACCCACCAGCGGCTTGGACCGGATGATTGCAGCGACTGCGCGCTGGCTGATTTCATGGAGCAAATCCATCGTCGTGCTGACGCTGATTGCCACCGTGCTACTGGCCATTTCTGCCACGCGCACTCATCTGGACCCCGGCTTTAACAAGCTGATCCCCATGCGTCATGACTACATGACGGCTTTCCTCAAGCATGCCAGCACCTTCTCGGGCGCCAACCGCATTTTGGTGAGCGTGGAGTGGAAGGGCCAGCAAGGCGACATCTACAACAAAGAATTTCTGGATACGCTGCGCGGCGTAACGGACGAAGTGTTCTTCACCCCCGGTGTGAACCGCGGTCAGGTGTATTCGCTGTACACCCCGAACGTGAAGTACATCGAAATCACCGAAGTAGGCTACGTGGGCGAGGTGCTGATTCCATCGCGCTTTGAAGCCAACGAAGAGGGCCTGGCCAAGGTGCGCTCCAACGTGGCCAAGTCCGGCCAGATTGGCTCGCTGGTCAGCAACGATTTGAAGAGCGCCATGGTGCGCGCTGACTTGCTGGAAGTAGACCCAAAAACTGGCGAGAAGCTGGACTACCACGAAGTCGCACAGCGACTGGAAGAGATTCGCAGCAAGTTTGAAAGCAAGGACATCTCCATCCACATCATTGGTTTTTCCAAGGTGCTGGGTGATGTTATGGACGGCTTGAGCACGGTGATGACGTTCTTCGCCATCGCGTTCGTGATCACCACCATCATGCTGCGCATGTACACCAAGTCCACCAACCTCACTGTGGTGGGCCTGGCTGTGGCCTTGCTGCCGGTGATCTGGCTGCTGGGCATCTTGCCGCTGATTGGTTACGGCATCGACCCCATGTCGATTTTGGTGCCCTTCCTGATCTTCTCCATCGGCGTCTCGCACGCTGTGCAGATGACAGGCGCATGGAAGCATGATGTGCGCGCCGGCCTGAGCGCCAAGCTCGCCGCTGAGAACGCGATTCGCAAGCTCGCCATTCCCGGTGCACTGGCGCTGCTGACCAACGCCTTGGGCTTTATGGTCATCATGGTTATCGACATCCCCATCGTGCATGAGCTGGGCCTGACGGCCTGTATGGGCGTGTTGCTGATGATCATCACCAACAAGGTGTTTTTGCCTGCGGTGCTGGCCAATCTGCGCTTGGAAAAGAAGGCCATGCAAGCGCCCTCTTCGACATCCAACGGCCGCAACCCCATCTGGTGGAAGCTGTCTGCGCTGGCTGAATCGAAACCCGCTTTGGTGACACTGGCGGTATCCATGGTACTGCTGGCTGTGGGTACTTATGAGTCTCGCCATCTATTGACCGGAGACGTGGGTACGGGCGCTCCTGAGCTGCGTGCCGAGTCCCGCTACAACCTCGACAACGACAACATCATCAGTAACTACTCCATTGGTATGGATGTGCTGTCCGTCTTCGTGGAAACATCCGACCTCGAAGAAGGATGTCTGAACTGGCAGGTGATGAATGCCGTCGAGCGTTTTGACGCCCGCATGCGCCGTGTGGATGGCGTGCAATCGGTCTCCACCGTCTCCGGTCTGGCCAAAATTGCAGCATCCGGCAACAACGAAGGCAATCCCCGCTGGGCGGCTTTGCAACGCACTGAAGCATCGTTGCGCTCCGGCGCCAAGGCTCTGTCGCCTGACCTGGGTCTGAACACCGAAGGCTGCAAGGTCATCAACCTGCAAGTCTTCCTGAAGAACCACGAAGGCGCGACGCTGACCCATGTGGTCAACGAAGTGCGAGACTTCATCGCGGCCGACAAGACACCTAACGTCAAGTTCCTGCTGGCCGGCGGCAACGCTGGTGTGGCTGTAGCGACCAATGAAGCGGTTGAGCACGCTGAAGTGCAGATGCTGGGCTCCATCTTCGGCGCCATCACGCTGCTGTGCTGGCTGACTTTCCGCAGCTGGCGCGCCGTGCTGTGCATCGTCGTGCCTTTGGCCATCGTGTCCATTCTCTGCAACGCCTTGATGGCCATGCTGGGCATTGGCCTGAAGGTGCCTACGCTGCCCGTGGTGGCACTGGGTGTGGGCGTTGGCGTGGACTACGGCATCTACTTGTTCGAGAGCATGCAGCACGAGCTGCGCGAGCGCGACATCTCGCTGCGCGAGGCCTTCTATGAAGCCATGCGCCAACGCGGTAACGCCGCAATCTTCACGGCACTGACCATGTCAATTGGCGTGGGAACATGGGCCTTCTCGGCGCTGAAGTTCCAGGCTGACATGGGCATCTTGCTGGCCTTTATGTTCTTGGTGAACATGCTGGGCGCCATCTTCCTGCTGCCCGCCATGGCCGCTTGGCTCAATGTCGGCCCAGCTGAAGCCAAGGCCCGTGCCAAGCGCCTGCAAAAGCAGCAAGGCAGCAAGGCCGCCGCTGGTAGCAGCAGCGCAGGCACGAGCAGCACCGGTGGCATCAGCCATGCGGGTGGAGTGCTCAAGCCTGAGCCTCAGTCGTCCGTGAACGCCAAAGTGTGATGAACGCTGCAGCAAGCACCCTGGAGCAGGTTCTTCTCGAACATGCTCTGGCCCAGACCCTGACTCGCTATGCCACGGCATGCGACACACGCAACTGGGACTTGCTGCAGCAGGTTTTCACGCCTGACTGCACCACGATTTATGGCGGCAGCTACACCTGCGAAGGTGTGGCCAAGGTAAGCCGCATGATCAGCACGCACCTCGATGGCTGCGGCCCCACTCAGCACCTGCTGGGCAATCTGGAAGTCGATGCCAGCAAACCAGCCCGCCCGCGTAGCAAGATTCAAGTACGTGCAGTGCATCAAGGCCTGGGGGAGCGTGCTCATCTGCGCTACGACGCCATTGGCTTTTATGAAGACGAATGGCTGCAAATGCCTCAAGGCTGGCGCATTCAAAAGCGCAGCATGACGATGCTGCTGGAGATTGGCGATCGCTCAGTGCTGCAACCCGCAACAAAGCCCTGAAGATTCCCGTCAGTAGTCAGGCCGCATAGTTCGCTGTGCGGCTTTTTTCATGTCTGCCAATCCCAACCAAACTATCAAAAGCATAGCTTCTTGTGCTTATTGAGTTTGCACCTGAGGCCTATTTGGCATAAAAAAAGCCAGCTTAAAAGCTGGCCTTTTCAAAGCTTTTCAAAGTTCATAAAACGCTACATCTCAAACTTCGTCTTGAGAAACTGCAGCAGCTGCTTACCACCCAGACTGCGTGCTGACTCATCACGACCAGCGATATAGCCTACCTTGATGCAGTCGCCCAGCGCCTTGCCGCTTTGCACACGAATTTGATATCGCGTCTGGCGATCAGGCTTGGCACCGGCAGGAATCAGTTGCTGGCCGTTCAAGACCGGAAAGTCCTTGTCATTGAATTCAATCGTGCATCCCGCCAAATAGGGGCGATTCGTCATCTCACGCGGTTGATTACTTTCCCAATCATGACCCGCCTTGGCATAGACCACCGCACTCACATCAGAGCCGGCTTTACGCAAGATAGTTTCTTGCTGTGCGCATGCCACTAAGTCATTCGATGCGTCCTCACCCGCTCGAAAGCTCAGAAGTGGCGAACCCGTCGTTTTTTGCGACTGCAGCAGCGCGTAGCAAGGGCCGTAAAAGTCCACATGCATGGCAAAAGGTTGAATAAAAGGTGCCAGCTTGTCGCGAATGCGGGCATCCATGCTCATGCGCGCAGCAATCCCACCTTTAGAAAACCCCATCACCCCAATACGCCAGCCATCAATGGCCGGGTGCTTGTTCAAAGTTTTGAGCGCCGCATAAGCATCGGCCACGGCATCAAACTCTGAAGTTCCCATGATCTTGAGCGCATAAGGCATCTCTTCGCTGATGCCGCGCGGCTTGAAGTTATCCACCAGCAGTGCGGCAATGCCGTTGTCCGCCAGCATCTGAGCCGTTTCATTCTCGCGCCCAGGGATGGCGCCAGCGCTGCCGGGTAGCACCACCATGGCTGGCACCCGCCTTTTCTCACTGGCTCCCTTGGGCAAAAATAGCTTGCCCATGCCCATGGTCACCTCGGCCTTGGCGGGCTGATTGAGCAGCACATCCAAGTCATAGGGGCTGCTGGACTTGAAACGAATCTCACCCTGCGTCTCACCATGCAGCACTGTCGGCGGCATCATAGGAGCGATTCTTGGCAAGGGTGGCAAAGCATCGAACATGTTCTGAGCCGATGCCGTCGAGCTCAAAAAACTCAGAGCAATCGCCCAACAAGGAATGGCCATTTTTTCCATCATCACTTGCATCTCCTTACATCAACGGGCAAACACAAAAGCCCGGAGAGCCGGGCTTTTGTGAGGTTGAGTCGTCGCAGTACTTAGAACGAGTACTTGGCTGTGACTGACAACTGGTCACGGTCTGTCATGGGGTGATAGCGCAGGCCATCGACCGAAGGATTGCCCAGATAGTTGATGTAGGCGACGTTAATCGACAGATTGCTCTTGCGAACAAAGGTTGCACCAACGCTCACGCGACTGTCACCCTGACCACCACCAAAAGTGCCCACGGTCGAGCGACCGCTGATCTGGGTGTTGTAGCTAAAGGGCACGTTCAAATCCCAGCCTTCAAAAATACCGGGGTAGCCCAAGGTCAGCGTTGCGCCAGCCACCAAAGAGTTGCGCGTCTTGTTGGTCAGCGCATCAATGTTGCCTTGCTCAACGCTCATGACACGAGCGCCCGAGATTTCAGCGGCCAGACTCACGTCATGGGCGAAAGCGGTGCGGCCGATATTCAAGATACCACCCACGTTACCTTGAACGACTTTGGCGCGAACAACACCGGCGTTGTTCGACACAGGCGTGCCGTCGCGGTAGCTGACTTCACCAAAGGCAGAGAACTTGCCAAAGGTGGTGCTCACGGTGGACGCCAGCATCTTGATGTCATCAAAATACTTGATGCGGTAGCCATCAGCACCCATGATCACGCTTGGCGAGCGGTCGTTGTAATTCAGGAAATACAGACCCACTTCCGTCTCTTGCGTCACGCGATAGCGACCACCGATACCAAACTGACCGGAGTTGCTAGGACGAATATCACCCTTGTACGCATAGGCGGGAGGGCAATAGCCACCAGGCAGCGCTGCAGCGCAGCTTGTGCCTGGGCCCACTACGTTGGCGGTGCTGGTGTACATGCCCACTGCAGGCAACAAGGTCTCATGGAAACCAAACTGATAGTGCGCCAGCAGCGACAGGTTAGGGCTAACTTCCAGAGATGCGGAAATCTGGTCTTCAGGCAGCAAAATTTCCTTTATTTCTGCACCAGGAGAAGCCGCCTTAGCTGCATCGCTGGGGCCCTGGGCACCAGCAATGTTGGCGAAGTACATGGACTCGCCCCAGTTCACCACCTGCTTACCCAGACGCACGGTGGCGCGGGTCTCGCCCATGTTGAAGCTGGTGTAGGCATAGGTGTCCAGCAGGCGGGAATAACCGCCACCATAACGCTTGGCAGCCGAAGTGAACTCATTCACAGGACCAGGCGTGCTGATGGGACCCTTGTTGTCATTTCTGCCATGGTAGACATCGTCATAGAAAGTACTGGCATTCAGCACAAAACCACTGTCACCCTTGGACAAACGGCTTTCCCACACAGCGCCAAGTCGGTTCGCTGTCAACGCCCCCTTCTTGAAGTTGTTGTTACCGTCAGATGCAATCACCGGAGAAGGATTGCTCATACGAACACCCAGGCCATAGCTCATGTTCAGACGCCAGTCGAACTTGAGACCATCACCCAGATCAACCGTCTCCCCCGCGTGGACAGCACCCATACCCAGTGACAGCAGTGCTGCCAGGGCTACAGGGGTGAGTTTCTTCATGTTATTTTTCATAGTCAGTCGCTCGTTGATAAAACTTAGTTACCGGCGTTACGGGCAGCTTCAGGCGTGAACATGTTGGGTGTCAGGTCGCCCTTGTTCAAGATGGGGCCGATGGGGCGCTCTTGGAACAAGTTGTAGGCCATGTACGAGCCGGAGTTCATGTCGTGATAGAACGAAGTGCCAGCGTGCCAAGCGTTCAGGTCATACGAGTAGTACGTGTTGATGATGGCGTGCTGCCACAACTGACCACGGGCGTCGTACATATCGGAAGCAATGGCTTGGCCAGTGTCTTCGTCCACAAACAAAACGCGCTTGCCGTACAGGTGGCGATAGCCTTCTTTGAGCGTGCCTTCCACTGCCCAAACGCGGCGCAGTTCATAGCGCATAAAGTCAGGGTTGGCGTGATTGGGCTTGAGCAAATCGGCGTACTTCACTGTTGGCTGATGCAACTTCAAAGTGTTGGCAGGGATAAACATTTCCTGCTTGCCAATCAGTTTCCAGTCATAGCGCTCAGGAGCACCATTGAACAGTCGGTCGGAGTCGATCGTCATCTTGCCGCCGGTGCCAGCCATGGGCTGATCGAAACCGTACTCTGGCAGTTGACGCACGCGGCGTGTACCGGGGTCATAGTTCCATGCCAGACGCTTGTCCTTGAAGAAGTTGACGGGCTCAATCGAATTGGTCACGCCACCCTTTTCACGCTGTGGTGCCAAGGTCTTGTTCATGGTGTATGCCATGACACCTTCCACGGGCTTGCCACGGCCGACTGGCGCGCTGGTCATGTCCAAGTTGGTGTTTTCTGTGCGACCCCATGTGGCGGAGCCATCGGAGAGCACGTTGGCGCTGTCACGCAAAGTGCGCTCTGTGTAAGCACGGAAAGGCAGCAGATTGTTCCAGATGACTTCCAGGCCATTTTTAGGAATCGGGAAACCGATAGCACCCATGTAGCCGGTACGCGACAGACCGCCATTGGTGACTTCCGCTTCAACTGCGTTCTTTTTGGCAATGGCGCAGACGTCATCGGGGTAGCGGAAATCGCGGTGACCTGCATACACTGGGATGCGGTAGGTCTTGGAATACTTTTGCAGCATCGCCTTTTGGCCGGGGCTCAGCTTGTCTGCGTACTTGGCCATGTTCTCCGATGTGATGGAGAACAACGGTTTTTCATCTGCATAGATGTCCACGGGGTGCTTGCCACTGGATTGGACATGGGCAACACCGGTAGGAGCGCCAAGCCATTTGCCAGTGAATTCTGGAATAGTGCCGTCCTTGTTGCCGGCTTTGATCGCGCCAACACAAGTCAGCTCTTTGCCCAGTTGCTCTGCCTCGCTAGCCGGTACCTTCGCCCATACCGACGTTGCCACTAACAAGCCCACTGCCACTGCCAGTGGAGTCTTTGCAGTCACAAATTTCATCTCTGTCTCCTAGGTTCTAGAGTTTTTCTTGACGGGTGCTACAAACGACATACATGCCTCGCCGAGCCCCTGTGTTTTGCCGTTTGCAGGCAGTTGCATACTGCTTGAGCCAAGCCTTAAACCCATCGTCTGAGAAGACTACTGACAGACCCTAGAGGCCTAGTCCACATAGGCCATAAAAGTGAATTCCCCCAATGAAAAAGCCTGCTGACGCATGTCGCGGCAGCAGGCTTTTTGAAGACTCTGGGGAAAGTCCTAGGACAACCCAGAACAGTGCATTAACTCATCAGGTGAGCGCACTCTTTACGAATGTCTGCCTTGAGCATCTTTCCGGCAGGATTGCGTGGCAAAGGCTGCTTACGCACCATGATCTTCGTCGGCACTTTGTAGCTTGCCAGGCGCTGCGCCACAAAGTCACGCAAGGCCTCAGGCGTCACCAGACTCCAGGGTTTGCCCACCACCACGGCAACCACCTGCTCACCGGTCACCTCATGCGGCATGGAGAACACGGCGGCCTCTTCCAGTGCTTCGTGTTGCAGCAAACAGGACTCGACCTCAGCTGCCGCGATTTTTTCGCCACTGCGGTTGATCACATCCTTGATACGGTCAACGATGGTCAAAAATCCCGATTCATCCAGAACACCTATGTCCCCTGTATGGAACCAGCCGCCGCGCATGGCGTTTTCCGTAGCCTCGGCATCGCCGCAATAGCGCTCCATCAGGGTCACACCGCGCAGCCAGATTTCTCCTGCTGATCCGGCAGGCAAGGCCGTCCCATCCAGATCGGCAATGCGAACCTCAATGATGGGAGACAACACACCGGAGCTGCGAGGATGCGCCTCAAACATGCGCCCAGAGCTGCCTGCGCAGACCCCGTTGGACTCCGTCAAGCCAAAGCCGATGCCGGACATACGGCCGCTGAACTTGCCCAGCACCTCATCAATCAAGCGCGGATGCAGGCCTGCGCCGCCAAAGCCAACTCCAGAAAGGTTGCCCGAGTTCTCTGGCTGCTCAAAGCCCGGCAAGCTGATGAGCTGCTGCACCATGCTGGGTGCGCCATTGAACTGGGTGACTTTTTCCTTACGGATCAGATCGGCCGCATTTTCAGGCTCCCAGCGGTGAATAAAGATCAGGCGGCGACCATGACGCAAGCTGACCAGAAACTGCGCGTGCAGGCCGCTGACGTGGAACAGTGGAACCGCAGACAGCGTAGTGGGCTGCAACTGGCGCGCCATGATGGCTGCAATCGCATCGGGCGATGTCACTGCAGCCAATGCGCCAATGAAGTCAATATTGAACAAGCCTTGGCATACCGCGCGATGCGTTGACTCAACGCCCTTGGCACGGCTGGTTGCACCCGAGGTGAACAGGACCAGCGCTGGCACATCAGAGTCCAGCTGCGGCGGGGCAAAACCGTCGTGACCAGCCGCCGTCAGCTCAGCCCAGCTGGCATCGCCACCCTCGCCGTCGACCACCACCGTCGTGATTGGCTGACCGGCGATAGCGTCCTTGACGCGTGCATAGCGATCTGCATCGCAAAACAATATGACAGGCGTGGTGTCTTCAAGGTTCGCCATCAGCTCGCTGCTCAAACCAAAACTATTGAGCGGCACGGGCACTGCACCCAGCAAAGCCACAGCCGCAAACGCCACTGCCCATTCGGGGCGGTTACGCATGGCAATGGCCACGCGCTCACCGGCCTTCAGGCCATGGAGCTTTTGCAGGCGACTGGCCAGCGCATCAGCTGCGGCAAAGAAACGATCAAACGTCCAGCGGTCGTCGCCATACACCAGAAATTCAGCTGCACCGTGGGCGCGCCCGGCGTTGATGAACTGGGGCAGGTTCTGAAAAGCATTGCAATAGGCCGACACATTGCGGCCATCAGCCAGCGTGATTTGCTGGATTTCAAACGGCGCTCCGGGCGAGGTCAGCTGAGCGCGAACGCCCTTGATTTGCTCGCCAATAGTGGGCGCGGCACAGGTCTCTGTCGTCATCTCAAAATCCTTTCAGCTGAGCAAAGCGGGCTCGGTGAAAACCACCATCCCCCAGCAGCCGCTGCAACACACGTGCGCGTTTAAAGAACAGCCCAATATCGAGCTCATCGGTCACGCCAATACCTCCGTGCAGCTGAACGGCTTCATTGCAAAGCTTCTCGCACAAATCAGCGGCTTTGGCCTTGGCCAGACTGGCCAGCTCGGCCACATGGGTTTCTTTGCCAGAGTCAATGGCTTCATGGGCGGCCAGCACGCAGCTTTCCAGCAACTCCAGTTCCACATACAGGCGCGATGCGCGATGCTGAAGGGCCTGAAAAGAGCCAATCACCGTATCAAACTGCACACGCTCTTTGAGGTACGACACGGTGCGCTCAAAAACTTCGCGCATCAAGCCCAGTGCTTCAGAGGCCATGCAAGCACGCGCACGGTCAAGCACTTCATCCAGCGCTTTAGCGGCAGGCATGGCAACCAGGGCCATTTCGGCCGTCAGCTCTACTTGGTCAAACTGCACACGCGCCATATTGCGGCTATCAATCAAGGACTGACGATGAACCGTGACGCCAGGAGCATCCGCAGGCACCAACCACAGCCCCGGTGCGCCTTCACCAGATGCAGCCAGCACTGCAAAAGCCGTAGCACCCACACCGTCGATCACAAAATACTTCTCCCCGCTGAGGCTCCAGCCCGCGCTGGTTTGAGTCGCCACGGTATTGAGCTTGGCAGGCAGATGCTCGCCCGACTGCTCATCGGTCGCCAGCGCAATACGCGCTTCGCCAGCCGCCAGCAAAGGTAGCCATTGCGACTGCTGCGCGGCAGAGCCTGCGCGAATCAGAAGCTCCGGGGCGATGACTGCTTGAGTGAGCAAAGGCTGAGCCGACAAATTGCGCCCAATAGCCTCAAATACAGCGCCCATACCCAGATAGCCTGCGGCCAAACCATCGTGATTTTCAGGCAGCACGGCGACAGGCCAGCCCATCTCCACCATCTGCTGCCACAGTTGGGCGTCAAAGCCCTGCTCAACCTTCTCGTCACGCAGGCGGCGCTGCTGAGCCACGGGTCCTTCTTCGGCCAAAAAGGCAACAGCACTGTCCTTGAGCAATTCTTGCTCTTGCGACAAAAGCATGGTCATTTTCTTGTCTCCATTTTTTATTTCGTTATCCGTAATACCTACGCCAGACCACATTCGCGGCAGCCAGTAAGTGCCGCCCGGCAGCGATCTTGGCCCCCTCCTTGGAGGAAGGCGCCAAGCGCCCCAAGGGTTACGGCAACTCTAGGACTCGCTTAGCGATGATGTTCAGCTGCACTTCCGAGCTTCCGCCGGCAATCGTGTAACTCTTAGAGCGCAGCCAAGCACGGCAAACCTCCAGCTCATCAGCGCTAAAGTCGTCACCTTCCCAGCCCAAGCCACGCAGACCCATCGCTTGCTCAAGCAACTCGTACTTAGACACTTCTTGCTCGGTTTGCACCAGTTTCATAATGCTAGAAGGGCCAGAAACATCCTGTCGTGCCAGCGCTTTCTCCGTCACGCGGCGGTGTGTCAAGCCAAAAGCCTGTGAGTCCATCAGTACGCTGGCGAGCTTGTCACGCAGCACTGCATCGTTGACCTGACCCTGCTCATCCACGATGTAAGGCAGTGCAGACTTCACCGCATCGTGCGATGGAGCACCGCCTTCGGTGAACTTGGACATGGCGGCACGCTCGTGCTGGAGCAGCTTTTTGGCCAGCGCCCAGCCTTCGCCTTCCTTGCCAACCAACTGACGCACCGGCACGCGCACATCGTCAAAGAACACTTGGCAAAAGCTAGACTTTCCACTGATCAACTCAATGGGCTTGACCGTCACGCCGGGGCTCTTCATGTCGATGAGGATGAAGCTGATGCCTTCTTGCTTTTTCGCGCCGCTGTCGGTACGCACCAGCGCATACATCCAGTCGCCCTTGTCACCATCCGACGTCCAAATCTTGCCGCCGTTGACGATATAGGCTTCGCCCTGCTCATCCGTCACGCGCTTGGCTGATGTTTTGAGACTGGCCAAGTCGGAGCCCGCATTGGGCTCGGAAAAGCCCTGGCACCAGCGCTGCTTGCCGCGCATCATGGGCACCAAGTGCTCCAGCTTTTGCTCGTGCGTGCCCACTTCAACCAACACGGGGCCCAACATCCACACACCCAGGTTGTACTGAGGCTGGCGGCAGCCCAGACGCGCCATCTCAGTTTCCAGAATGCGCGCTTCTTTGGGGCTCAGGCCACCACCGCCATATTCTTTGGGCCATGAGGGTGCAAACCAGCCACGGTCGCGCATGCGCTCAAACCATAGTTTTTGGTCTTCGCTGATGAACTCCAGCTTGGAGCTACCCCACACCATTTCTTCCGAGACGATAGGACGACGCATGCTGGCCGGGCAGTTTTCTTGCAACCAAGCAGCGACTTCTTGTTTGAATGTTTCTAGTTCCGTCATGGCTTCTTTACCTTATGCCAACGAGAAGTACTCAATCTTGCCCGTGCCAGACTGACGTAAAAGCACGCCAGCATGTTTGAGCAGGTTTAAATGCGCTATGGTTTCCCCTAGTGCCATGAGCCGATCAATCGGTCCGCGCAATCGGGGAAACAGCACCACCATCAGTTCAGCCGCGCTGGCCTTGCCAACTTCGAGCAGGTGCTCTTTGATCAGATCGAATTGCTGCTCATGGTGCTCGCGCACCTGATCCAGCCGCTCGTGCAGACCATAAAACACACCCTGATGCGAAGGCAAAACCAGCGTATTGGCGGGCAACTCACGCAGGCGATGCAAAGAGTCCATCCAGTACTTCAGTGGATTGCCCTCGGGCTCGATCGGCGTGACCATCACGTTAGATGTGATACGCGGCAGGACCTGATCGCCGGCCAGCAAAATGCCTTCCGCCTCGTTGTACAGGCACGCATGCTCCGGAGAGTGTCCTTCTCCAAGCACTACACGCCACTTGCGCTCACCAATCTGTAGCACTTCACCGGGGCGAATGCGCTGGTAGCTGTGAGGATGCTTGGGCATAAAAGGATCTTTGCGCATGGCACTGACCATGACGCCCAGTTCCTCATCTGTCACACCCGCCTTGGCATAGAAGTCACAGTGCGATTGCGGCATCGGATCAGGAGGCGGGCCCATCAGCGAGCGCAGCATCATGAACTCGCCATAGGTCATCAGCAGCGGCACGTCAAAGCGCTCCTGCAACCAGTGTGCAGCGCCCGCATGGTCATAGTGGCAGTGGGTGCAAATCAAGCGCGTCAAAGGCTGACCCGCCAGCTTTTCCGTGAAAATCTGCTCCCACAGCTCGAAAGTCCGGGGAATGCCAAGACCGGTATCCACCACCGCCCACCCCTCACCATCACGCAGCAGATACACGTTGATATGGTCCAGCGTCATGGGCATGGGCATGCGCAACCACAGCAGGCCCGGCGCAATTTCCACATGACTGCCGTCAGCCTTGGGCGGCTCGAACGGGTAGTTCAGCACATCAGGCGGCTTGATGCGCTCACGCTCCTTGACTGGCTCCCTATGCACTCAGAGCCTCTTTGACGCTGGCGTCTGTCACTGGCACATAGGTCTGCAGCTTGTCGTTGCGTACAAACAGCGGGTCGCTGGTTTGCGTGCTGTCGTAGCCCTGCTTCTGCAAATCCACCTTACGCAGCTTGTAGTTGCCCGTCATGTCCGGCGCAGCCATCAGGCGCACAAACTGGGGCGCGGCGTAGCGAGGAAGACGCTTGAGAGCCAGACTCCAAAACTCCTTGGGGTCAAACGCCACACCTTCCTGCATCACCAGAGCAGCCATGCCAGCACGGCCACCGTGACCAGGTACTTGCACGCCATAGACCGTAATGGCATCCAGCCCCTTGAAATCGCCCAAGGCATCGCTCACTTCCATGGTCGACACGTTTTCACTCTTCCAGCGGAACGTATCGCCAATGCGGTCCACAAACCAGCAGTAACCATCTTCGTCGCAACGCAGTAAGTCACCCGACGACCACCAGGCATCACCCTCGGCAAACACATTGCGCAAAATCTTCTTTTCGGT
The DNA here is from genome assembly GCF_019355935.1 of Comamonas sp. Y33R10-2. Lineage (NCBI taxonomy): Bacteria > Pseudomonadati > Pseudomonadota > Betaproteobacteria > Burkholderiales > Comamonadaceae > Comamonas > Comamonas sp. Y33R10-2. The sequence goes on along the minus strand of NZ_CP079925.1, from coordinate 818,716 downwards.
GGCTTCAGCGCTGGTGTAACCCTCGAAGCGGCCAGCCATCACGCCGGGGTACTGAATCAGCATCCCCAACGCTTCACCGGGTTCGTTCACATCGGCCAGTTGCAAAAAGCCATTGGCATCACGAACATGCTCACCCGTCTCCTGGTCGTACTTGACCAGTCGCAGATTGGTCTTTTCCCAGAACGGAACGCGACCGCAAGAGCCAATGCGGTTATCCACGTTGATGGTGCTGGCGTTGGCCTCAGTGCTGCCCCAGCCTTCAAAGATCTGGAAATGGCTGCCGAAACGCTCGGACCATTGTTGCCAGATTTCCTGTGTCATGCCGGTGCCCGACATCTTGCACAGCGTGTGCTCTCTGTCATTGGCGGCAGGCGGCACGCTCAGCAAGAAGCGGCAGATTTCGCCCACATACTGGCAGAACGTGATGCCGTAGCGACGAACGTCACTCCAGAACTCGCTACGGCTGAATTTGCGGCGCACTACCACACTGGCACCGGCGCACAGCGCGGTACCCGTCGCAGACATGGAGGCTGCGGCATGGTACATGGGCAAGAAGCAATAGAAACGGTCGTTTTGCTGGATGTTCCACAGCACCTGCATGGACTCGCCAGACATCAGCCAGCGCGCGTGGCTCACCACGGCTGCCTTGGGCAGACCTGTGGTGCCCGACGTGAAGATGTACTGCGCGGTATCCCCGCCCACCACACCTGCGCGCCATTCAGCAGGGCCGTTAGCCGTATCCAGACCTTGTGACAGTTGTTCCAAGTCCGGGCCGAACTGCGCCAGCACCTTGGCATCCGCCGGACGGTCTGCATCAGGCCAGTGCAGATATTTCACGGCCGGCAAATCTTCTGTGGCCGCGTACAGAGCAGCGCACTCTTCCCCCACCACCACGAACTTGGTATTCGTCACACTCAGGCTGTGCACCAGTGGCTTGCCCTGAATGTAGGTGTTCATGAAGGCCGAGACAGCTCCCAGCTTGTTGACAGCCAGCCAGACGAAGAAGAAGGCCGCACGGTTTTCCAGCGACATGGCGACCACATCGCCCTTGCGCACACCTTGTGCCTCCAGCGCACGGGCTACCTGATTGGCACGGCTGTTGAGCTGTGCATAGGTGTAGCTTTCGTCGCCTTCCAGCAGAAAGGGGCGGTCAGCGAGTCGCTGTGCACATTCCTCAAAGCGATCTGCAATCGTATGGGGCATGTCTGCCACGTACTTCATGACAACAGCCGAGCGACCATCGAGTTTTTTTTGTGTTTCCTCACGCGAGATGAGCGCCCCCATCGGGGCCGCTATCTCACGTGTCATCGTTGCTGTGGTCATCCCTTGTCTCCTTGTTTCTTATCTTTGCCGGGATCGGCCAAACGTCATTGCATGCAGCTCATCAGCGCTGCGCTCTTGGCATGCCCAAGCCAAACTGCGCAATCAGCTCGCGCTGAATTTCATTGGTGCCACCGCCAAAGGTGTTCACCGTGGCAGCGCGCACTTCAAACTCCAGCTCGCCCATCAGGAAAGCCGCAGCCGAATCACCACGCACCAAAGAGCTGCTGCCCACGATGTCCATCAGACGGTGAAGCACCTCGATCACGCCTTCAGAGCCATAGACCTTGGTGGCCGAGGCCAAGCTGACATCCATAACTCCCGCTTCCAGACCCGCCGCAATGCGGAAGTTGGTCAGGCGCATGGCTTCAATGCGTGCATAGCACTCAGCCAAGCTGTGGCGCACCCAAGCTTGATCTACGGCGCGGCCGCCGTTTTCATCTTTAGCCTTGGCCCACTGCAAGACCTTGGTGAAGGGTGCAAACACCTTGTCAGACCAAGCACCCAAGCCCAGACGCTCATGGTTGAGCTGGGCCGTGATGAGGCGCCAGCCACCATTGAGCTGACCAATCAAGCGCGTTGCAGGTACTTCTACATTGTCGAAATACGTGGCAGCGGTGAAGCTGCCCACGGTTTCGATCAAGGTGTGTGAGAACCCCTTGGCCTTGGTGTCCAGCACCATGATGGAGATGCCCTTGTGGCGGGCCAGCTCCTGGCTGGTACGTGCAGCCAGCCACACGTAGTCAGCCGCTTCAATGCCCGAGGTCCAGAGCTTTTGGCCATTCACTACAAAGTGACCCGTTTGCAGTTCACCCTTGAGTTCTGCCTGCGTCTTGAGCACGGCCAGGTCTGAGCCTGCACCGGCTTCTGAATAGCCAATGGCGAAGATGATTTCGCCCGTGGCCATGCCGGGCAGAAACTCCTTCTTCTGCGCTTCGGTACCATGCTCCATGAGCGCGGGGCCCACGGTGCTGATAGTCACAAAAGGCAGAGGAGCACCTGCGATGTTGGCTTCTTCAAAGAAGATCAGCTGCTCAGTCGCCGACAGGCCCTGACCGCCATATTCCTTTGGCCAGCCAATGGCCAGCCAGCCGTCGCGCCCCATCTTGCGGATGGTGTCGCGAAACTCATCACCGCTCTCGGCACCGCGCATGCGGGCCTTGAGCTCTGGCGTCATCAGTGTTTGAAAGTAGTCACGGCACTTCAGGCGAAGTGCGTGCTGCTCAGGGGTCAAATCAATAAACATGGTTTGCCCTTCTCTATCAAGCTCGGTCGCCCAAAATCAAACCGCTGGTAGGCACGCCGGTGCCCGCTGTTACAACCACGTTGTGCACGCCGCCCACTTGGTTGGCCGCACTGCCGCGCACTTGGCGCACGCCTTCGGCAATGCCGTTCATACCGTGGATATAGGCCTCACCAAGCTGACCACCATGGGTGTTCACTGGCAGGCGGCCACCACGGGCATGCATACCGGCACGCACAAATTCCTTGGCTTCGCCGCGTTTGCAGAAACCAAACTCTTCGAGCTGGGTCATGACAAACGGTGTGAAGTGGTCATACAAAACTGCTGTCTGAATATCATCAGGCGTCAGGCCGCTTTGCTTCCACAACTGGTTAGCCACATGACCCATCTCAGGCAGGTCAGTGATGTCATTGCGATAAAAGGAAGTCATGGATTGCTGACCTTCGCTCATACCTTGGGCTGCGCCCTTGATATAGACGGGCTTGGCCTTCAAATCCTTGGCGCGGTCGCTGGAGGTGATGACCATGGCCACAGCACCGTCAGACTCCATGCAGCAGTCCAGCAGGTGCAGCGGATCAGCCACCCATTTGCTCTTTTGATGATCTTCCAGCGTGATGGGCTTGTTGTAGAAGAACGCTGCAGGATTGGTAGCAGCAAAGTCACGCACAGCAACCGCTACGCGGCCAAAGTCTTCGCTGGTCGCGCCGTAGGCGTGCATGTAGCGGCGGGCAAACATGCCCACCCAAGCGGCTGGCGTATGAAAGCCGTAAGGCATGTACCAGCCGTAGTTCACGCTATCAAAGAAAGGCTTGTCGCCAAAGTTGTAGTCGCCGGTGCCAAAGCGGTACCAGCTGCGCTCGTTCATGGCGCGGTACACCACCACGGTCTTGGCAACGCCAGTGGCCACGGCCATCGCAGCGTGCAGCACTGGGGCGCAAGCTGCGCCGCCGCCGTGAGGCACTTGCGAGAAGAAGTTCACATTGCGCGAACCCAGCAGACGGGCAATTTCGTACTCTGGCACTTTGTCCATGGTGTACGAGGAAAAACCGTCCACTTCCTTGGGGTCGATGCCAGCATCGGCCAGAGCAGCCAGTGTGGCTTCCATGGCCAGACGCAGCTCGGTACGGCCGGAGTTTTTGGAAAATTCAGTAGCGCCCAAACCAACAATGGCGGCGCGACCGGAAATATTCATATCGTTCACAGGAATGTCTCCGCTTCTTGTTTTAAGACAGTGCCACTTGCACAGTGCCGCTGACGTGAGAGCCCATGGAGTTGGCACCCTTCAACGTAATTTGCACGCTGCGAGTGGCCTCGTTCTTCTCGGTCACAGAGCCCGTGAATTTCATGGTGTCACCCGGATAGTTGGGCGCACCCAGACGAATCTTCAGATCCATCAGGCGAGCCTCAGGGCCGGCCCATCCTTCGACAAAGCTCTGCACCAGACCATTGGTGGTCAGGATGTTCATGAAGATGTGGGGCGAGCCCAGCGCACGTGCCGCATCACGGTCGTGGTGACCTGGGAAGTAGTCACGCGTAGCGATAGCACCACCGGCAATCAAAGGCACGGTGATAGGCACGCTAACGGCCTCTAGTTCATCACCGACATTGACCGATTCGAAGCGAATTGATTGATTGGACATGTTGTTGTCTCCTTAACGGTCTTCGGGCAGGTCGTACTTCCAGCCCAGGTTGTCGTTGTCAGCCAGCCATTGACCCAACGCTTCAAAGTGGAAGTCAGAGCCACCGAACTCTGCCGCCAATGCACGGCTCCAGAACATGTAGCGGTGAATGTGATAAGTCACATCGACGCCCATGCCGCCATGCAGGTGCTGCGCCACGCGGCCAACCTTCAGGCCTAGCTCGTTGGACTGAGCACGCACTGCGTGGGCTTGCGGAACGCAGGGCAATCCGGCATCCAGACGCCACACCAGTTGGCACAGCGCACTGCGCTGCGCTTGCATGAGGATGTAGCCATCCGCCATCTGGCCTTGCGCCAGCTGGAAGGTGCCGATAGGGCGATCGAACTGCTTGCGCTCGGTCACATACTCCACAGTGCGGCGAAGCTGCTCTTGCGTCACGCCTTGCTGCAAAGCAGCCATGCAGGCTATGGCTTGCTCGCTCACCCACTCCAGTGCGCGGCCACCCAGCACATCCATCACGGGGGTTTGCTTAAACGAAATATCTGCCACGCCGCAGTAGTCTTGACGCATGGCATCTGCACGCTGCACACCAGCTTCTTGCAGATTGACCAGCACCAGCTTCAGTGCGCCGCTTTCAGTGGCCGCAGCCACCAGCGCCACATTGGCCTGTGCGCCCAGCGCCACGGCGCTGAGCTTGCCCGTCAGCGCATTGCCTTGCAGCTTGAGGCTGGGGCCTCGACTGGCAACCACGCTTTGCAGCGACAGGGCGATCAACTCGCCTTGCATTGCCGACTGCAGCACCGCATCCGCGCCCTCACCAAACTGAGCTAGAGCCGATGCTGCAACCTGTTGCTGCCACAGTGGCACTTGCGCCAAAGAACGCCCTTGCTGCTCGAGCACGGCCAGCAGCTCGGTAGCACCCAAGCCTAGTCCGCCTGTGGCTTCGGGCACCAAAATGCTGTGCAAGCCAGCTGCCACGCATTGCTGCCACAGCTCCTGCATATAAGGCTGACCCGAGGCATCGTGCTCGCGCAGCTTGTCATCGGTGCAATAGTCCGCAAACAGGCTTTGCGCCATGTCTGCAAATGCACGCTGGTCTTCACTGAGTTGAAAGTCCATGACTTCTCCTCACTTAGGCCACGGGGCGGAACTGGGGCAAAGTCAGATCGCCATCAAAGGTGACGAATTCGACTTGCACCTTCTGACCAATCTTCACATCGCCGGGTTTGACGCCAATCAGCTGCGAGATGATGCGTACGCCCTCTTCCAGCTCGATCAAACCCACAGGGTTGGGGTATTCGAACGGCGGCACTTCGGGGTAATGCATGACCACAAAGGAGTAGACCTCTCCCTTGCCGCTGGCTTCAACGGTGTCCCACTCAAAAGACTGGCACTTAGGGCAAACGGGGCCCGGTGGGTGATGCAGATCACCGCAGTCCTTGCAACGCTGAATCAGCAGCTTGCCTTGCTTGACACCTTCCCAGAAGAAACGGTTGTCATCGCTCACACCCGGAGCTGGGCGCTTGATCTTGGGCACTGCCGACTCAGCTGCTGCAGCCGGTGCAGGTGTGTGTACATTGGCGGGGCTGAACTTGAAGACGCGGAACATGAGTTGACCGACCTTCTCGTCTGCGCCGTTCTTTGCGGCAATCGAGAAGTAATCCATGATCAGCGTCACAAAGTAACCAGTGCCCAGACCGGTCGTCTTTTGCTCGCTGATGCTGTCCAGGCGCGTGGTGTAGTACAGGTCTTCGCCTTCCACCACGTCACGATCGAACGTCAGCTCGGAGTTCACCGCCACCGTGGACGAGAAGCCATTGGCCTCAATCAGCTTCAGAACTTCATAAGGATTTTCGGTGGTGGAGCCTGGTGGGTAATTGTTCATCACCGGGCCTTCCATGCACCAAACTTGCAGCATGGCGGGAGGGGCGATGACCTTACCGTCTTTATTGGTCTTCACCGCGACACCCATCAACTCGCACCACTGGCGAATCATGGGGCTGTTGACCTTGTCCCAGGCGAGAACACCCCCGTACTGCTTACCCACAAATGCACGCGCTTCTGTCATCCAGTCTTGATCGGTCAAGATTGTCTCCTTTGAAATTTAGTGTTTTTGGGGTGCTACATCGGCGTTCGATGCACCCAGAAATGCCGGGCGCTCACCGCCGCCGTGCAGCAATAAGTTCGTGCCGCTCATGTAAGAGGCGCGCTTGGATGCCACGTACAAACAAGCGTTGGCAATGTCTTCAGGCTCTGCCAAGCGGCCTGCAGGAATAGTTTGTGCAACCGATGCAATACCGGCGTCATCACCAAAGTGCAAATGCGATTGCTCGGTGCGCACCAAGCCGGGGCTGACTGCAACCACACGCACCTTGGGAGCCCACTCCACGGCCAAAGAGCTCACTAAGCTCAACACCGCCGCCTTGGCCGCGCCATAAGCGGCCGTGCCGGGTGATGGGCGCAGCGCACTGATGGAGCCGATGCAGACAATCACGCCGCCGCTGTCCTGCTCTTGCATCACGGCATTGGCAGCCTGCGAGGCATGCAAAGTGGAAAATAGGTTCAGGCGCAGCACGCCTTCATGAAAACGGGGCGAGACCGTAGCGGCATCCACCGCTGGCGCGCCACCGGCGTTGTTAACGAGAACATCTAGGCGGCCATGGCGGGTTTTCACCTCGTCAATCAGGTCTTTAACGGCTTGAGCTTCACGCACATCGCAGGCGATGAAGTCAGCCGTGCGGCCAGCTGCCGCGGGCAAGTCCTCAGGCTGTTGACGGCCGCAGACCACGACCGTCGCTCCCGCGGCCAGAAATGCCTGCGCAATGCCTTTGCCAATGCCTTTGGTGCCACCAGTCACCAGAACCACTTGATTTTGAAAGTCGGTATTCGTATCCATGGCTGCCAATTTAGGTTTCAGCACCCGCCGCAGATACGTCCAAAAGGACGATGTAACCACCCAGCCATATAACGACCATCGCCCTAGTTCAAACCATTGGGATGCCTTATGTCTACGCTGCTGGATGCTATTGAAAACGAAGAGCCTGCAGAGAGCGAGCTACTGATCCAGCGAATAGACAGCGGGGTCGTCATCGTCAAACTCAACCGCCCACAGGCCACCAACGCCTTAAGCCTGTCGCTGCAAGCTGCGCTGTCGCAGACATTTCAGGCGCTGAGCCAAGACGAAAGCGTGCGCTGCATCGTGCTCACGGGCGGTGAAAAAGTCTTTGCCGCAGGCGGCGACATCAAGAGCATGGATGCCTGCGGCCCTATAGAAATCATGAAGCGCCACACCGAACGCGTGTGGGCGCCCATTGAAAACTGCCCCAAGCCCATCATTGCCGCCGTCTGCGGCTATGCCTTTGGCGGCGGGGCCGAGCTGGCCATGCATTGCGACATCATCATTGCCGGCCAAGGTGCCAGCTTTGCCCAGCCTGAGATCCGCATCGGCATCATGCCGGGCATAGGCGGCACCCAACGCTTAGTGCGCGCCGTGGGCAAATTTCAGGCCATGCGCATCTTGCTCACCGGCAAACCTGTGACCGCTGAAGAGGCTTACGCCATGGGTTTAGTCAGCCTAGTCTGTGCAGACGATCAGGTAATCCCTGAGTCATTAAAAATGGCGAAATTGATCGCCAACATGCCACCACTGGCCGTCGAGCAGATCAAAGAGGTGGTGATTGCCGGCATGGATGCCTCACTAGACACCGCCCTGATGCTCGAGCGCAAGGCCAACCAGATTCTGTTTGCCACGCAAGACCAAAAAGAAGGCATGAATGCGTTTATTGAAAAACGGCAGGCGGTTTTCAAAGGGGAGTGAGCATCACTCCTAAGGACTGCGCTGTAAGGTCTTAAAACACGATGGCGCAACTGCACAGCCATGTTCGCCTGCTATAGCAACTGTCCTTCAATCTCAACAGACCTTGCTACAAAGAACGAAGCAAAGCTGTGGCTGCGAAACACGGCTGATTTGCATATAACCAAATCGTCTGATAAACGGCTTGTTTTATAGCGACAATCTCATGAATCATGAGCATCAGCCACTACATCAAAGAAATCGGTCGCGGCACCAAGGGCGCGCGTTCTCTTACGCGAGCACAAGCATTTGATTTGATGGGGCAAGTGCTCGACGGTCAGGTCAGCGATCTGGAACTGGGCGGTTTTTGCATCGCCATGCGCTTCAAAGGCGAGAGCAGCGAAGAGCTTGCCGGCTTTTTGGACGCCACCCAGCAGCGCTTACCCGCATGGCCACAGGCCAAGCATGCGCAGCCCGTGGTCGTCATTCCCAGCTACAACGGCTCGCGCAAGCTGGCCAACCTCACGCCGCTGCTGGCAGGCTTGTTGACACAAAAAGGCCTGCCCGTACTTGTGCACGGCAGCAATACCGACGATAAACGCCTTGGCACGGACGAGGTTTGGCAACAACTGGGCTGGACCAGCATTGACCGCCCCACTGCACTTGAGGCCGGAGAAAAAGTCTGGATGCCAACCCGCCACCTGCTGGCACCGCTAGATCGTCTGCTGCAAATTCGCCGCCAGATGGGTCTGCGCAATCCGGCGCATACCATCGTCAAACTGCTGGACCCGATTCATGGCGCGACCAGTGGCAACTCAGGTTTGGTGCTGGCCAGTTACACCCACCCCGCCTATGCTCAGCCCATGGCTCAAACGCTGGCCCTGCGCGCCACCAGCGCCTTGCTGGTGCGCGGCACTGAGGGCGAAGCTGTGGCGGCACCACACCGCGAACCCGCCAGCATGGGCATCATTGCCGGCGAAGTTTGCTTTGAACGCTCTGCCATTCATAGCAGCCAACTCACATCCAGCAACGACCCCAGCCCGCCAGAGCAAGATTTAAACGCCCAGCAGACTGCGCAGTTGACTGAAGAAATTTTGCGTGGCCAGCGCCCTGTTCCCGCCCCCATTGCCCAGCAAGTCGAGCAGATTGTGGCTATGCACCAAGCGATGAAAACCCCTAATGGCGCCAACCACGCTGCCCTGCAAGCCTTTAACCGCACCCCCGACTGAGAGCACTGACATGTCCGCCCCCGCAATCCATCAACGCTCTCAAAGCAGCTGCACACTGGTTGGCGCAGGCCCCGGCGACCCAGAACTGCTGACCATCAAAGCAGCCAAAGCCATTGCCGCAGCCAGCGTGCTGTTTGTTGATGATTTGGTAAGCGACGCCATCATGAGCCACGCCAACCCAGCAGCGCGCGTGGTTTACGTGGGCAAGCGCGGTGGTTGCAAGAGCACGCCTCAGGCCTTTATTGAAAAACTCATGATTGCCGCTGTGCAAGAAGGCGAGCGCGTGGTTCGCCTCAAAGGTGGCGACCCCTTTATCTTTGGCCGAGGCGGCGAAGAGGTCGAGCATCTACGCGAGGCAGGTATTGCGGTAGAGGTCATCAACGGCATCACCTCCGGCCTTGCCGGGCTCAGCAGCTTGGGCGCACCACTGACCCACCGCGACCGCGCCCACGGCGTGCTCTTTATGACGGGCCACGCCAAACCCGGCGACAGCGGCCCCGACTGGCGCCAGATTGCCGCCATGGCCCATGCCGCCAAGCTCACGCTGGTCATTTATATGGGTGTCAGCAGCGTTGAGCGCATCAGCGAAGCTTTGCTAAGTGGCTTGCCCGGCAGCACCCCTGTAGCCGTAATTCAGCATGCCAGCTTGCCCCATCAGCGCCACGCGCTCACTTTTTTGAAAGACTTGCCGCAGTGCATCGCCAATGAAAAGCTGGGCAGCCCCAGCATCATCGTGGTGGGCGATGTGGTGCAAGGCATTGCCGCATGGCAGGCTGAGCAAGGGCAGCGACTGGTCGCCTGAGCAGGCACCCAGCAAAAAGGCCGCATCAAGCGGCCTTTTTCAATCGCGCATTTCGGTTCAGGAAATTTCAGTAGCGCCGGTTTCCACGCGAATCTGGGCAAAACGCTCGGCCATGTCTTTGCGCAGCTCCTTGCGGATGATGGCAGCCTGCCAACGGCGCTTTTCTTCATCACTCTCCAGCTGCAACTGAGGCACAGGCGCAGGCTTTTTGTCGTCATCGACAGCCACCATGGTGAAAAAGCAGCTGTTCACATGGCGCACCACCTTGTCGCGGATTTCTTCGGCAATCACCTTGATGCCGATTTCCATGGACGAGCGGCCTGTGTGATTGACGCTGGCAAGAAAGGTCACCAGCTCACCCACATGGATGGGCTGCAAAAACATGACCTGATCCACACTCAAAGTCACCGCATAACGACCGGCATAACGGCTAGCGCATGCATAAGCTACCTGATCGAGCAGCTTCAGAATGGCGCCGCCGTGCACATTGCCGGAAAAGTTGGCCATGTCAGGCGACATGAGCACAGTCATGCTGAGCTGGTGAGAAGGAGTATTCATGGGGCGCGATTTTAGAAGTGATCCCTGACCCATGCTTGCCGCCCCCGCATACCCCAACGCGGCAACAGGCTGCAGGGTATAAGTCTTGCTGACTTCAACCAACGCAAGCCCCGACTTTTGATGCAAATTCTATTCCCCAACCCTTTTGGCCGACCGCCAGCCCCTGAAAAAGACATTCATGCGCTGCAAGCACATATCGGCTTTTCGGATGCCTATGCCGATTTTCTGCGCACACAAAACGGCTTTTCCGTCATGGCCATGGAAGAAACTCCGGACGTTAGCCCCTACGTTCGCTGCGGCGATGTGCAAAACGACACACACGCCAATTTGCGCGTGCTCAACAGCTTTGCCGCACAAGACCCGTATTACGACCTCGAATCACTGCAAGCCGAGAGCCTGCTAGCCGATTGGTTTTTGGAAATTGGCAGCGACCCGGGCGGTAACCCCTTTGTAGAAGTACTGCACGGCCAGCACCAAGGCAAGATTGCCAGCCTTGACCACGACCTGTTTGCCGCAGCCCAAGATTTGCCAGAATTTCTGGCCGACATGGAGCTGACCCACATCGCCGCCTTGAGTCTGAGCGAGCAGGCCGACGCCCTGTGCGATGCATCGCTGGGGCTGGCTTGGTTTCATGCCAAGGACATGCGCAGCTTTGTCGCCCAGTGCATTCATTGCTCAGGCAGCGATGGCGATTTCTGGGGCTTTGTTGTGGACGAGCCGGGAATCTGAGCCATCTGGGACAATCTGCGGCTTTCCTTTTCGTGCTTCAGCGCCCTGCCCGCCGTGTCCACCACCTCACAGGTTTCCCCTCAGATTTTTGACGCCATCATCATTGGCGCCGGTGCCGCCGGCCTGTTTTGCGCCGCACGTGCGGGCCAGCAAGGGCTGAAAGTACTGCTCATCGACCATGCACCCAAGGTGGCTGAAAAAATCCGCATCTCAGGCGGTGGGCGCTGCAACTTCACCAACCGTGATTTGGATGTGCGCGCACCGCACAAGCACTTTGTGGGACAGAACCCGCAGTTTTGCCGCTCCGCCCTCTCGCGCTTCACACCGGCTGACTTCATCGCGCTGATGGACAAGCACGGCATTGCTCACCACGAAAAGCACAAAGGCCAGTTGTTTGCCGACCGCTCAGCCGAGGACATCATCGCCATGCTGCTGGCCGAATGCAGCGCAGGCGGCGTGCAGCACTGGCAGCCTTGCCAAGTCAAAAAAATAGCGTTTTCGACCTCTAGTCAAGGTGAATCAAGCACTAGTAGCTATCAAATTGATACGGATCGCGGACTGGTGCAAGCCAGCAATCTCGTCATCGCCACCGGCGGCCTGAGCATTCCAAAAATCGGTGCAACCGATTTGGGTTACCGCATCGCCCAGCAGTTCAAGCTGCCGCTGATTGAGCGCACACCGGGCTTGGTGCCCATGACTTTTGATGGCGACGGCTGGCAGCCTTATACCGGCCTTTCCGGTCTGGCATTACCAGTCGAAATCAGCACCGGCAGCAAAAAAGAGCGCATGGCCTTTAACGAGGATTTGCTGTTCACCCACCGCGGCTTGTCTGGCCCAGCGGTGCTGCAAATCTCCAGCTACTGGAAGAGCGGCACACCGCTTCAAATCAATTTGCTGCCCGGCGTGGATTTGCTAGAGGTGCTGACCCAAGCCAAGCTCAACTCGCGCAAACTGGTGGTCAATGAACTGGCCGCCCACCTGCCCTCGCGCCTGGCCGATGCGTGGGTCAGCCGCATGCCCGAGTTGCAGCGCCCCATTAACGAAGCCAGCGACAAGGCCTTGACCAAGCTGGCCGAGCAACTAAGCCGCTGGGAAATCACGCCCACGGGCACCGAAGGCTACAAAAAAGCTGAAGTGACCTTGGGCGGCGTGGATACCAAAGCGCTGTCGCAGCAAACCATGGAATGCAAGACCCAGACTGGCCTGTACTTTATTGGCGAGGTGGTGGACATCACCGGCTGGCTGGGCGGCTACAACTTTCAGTGGGCATGGGCCAGCGGTGCCGCTTGCGCGCAGGCTATGGCAGAGAAGCACAGCGCTTAAAAATCAGTGCCCAATCGGCCTGTAGTCATTGCATATCAATGACTACCAGCTATGAATTTCATATCAAGGTGCGACTGAGTGCTTTGGCCGCTACTTGCAAGCGGGGCACTTTTTCAATCGCCTGCGCCAGCGTCATGCGCGCCACTGGCGCTTGCAGTGCCACGGCGCAGCGCACGTTGCGCCCATCGGGGCTGAAAACAGGAACTGCGGCGCAGACCAGCCCATCCACAAACTCCTGCGCATCGACCGCATAGCCCACCTTGCGAATGCGTAAAAACTCGTCATTGAGCGCATCCACATTCGTAAGCGTGGTGGCGGTGTAACTCTCTAAAGGCAGGCCATTGAGCAAACTGGTGCGCTGGCTGGGCGACATATGGGCCAGTATGAGTTTGCCGCTGGCCGAGCAATGCACAGGCACCCGTGTACCAGGGCGCAAATGCATTTGCAGCGGAAATGCGGACTCAATGCGATCAAGGTAAACCACCTCGACTCCCGACAGTGTCGTCAGATTGCAGCTCTCCCCAATCTCGGCCACCAACTGGCGCAGCACTGCATGGCGCACGCCTTGCTGGGTGCTTCCCGTCAGCGCAGCCTCTGCCAGCCGCAACATGCGCGGCGCCAGCGCGTAACGGCGGCCATCGGGCTCTCGGGCCAGCAAACCTCCGGCTTCCAGCTGCATCAAAAGTCTGTGCACGCTGGGCTTGGGCCAGCCACTGACGGCAACAGCCTCAGCCAGGGTCAACGACCTAGACTCGCGCGCCAGAATTTCCAGCAGATCAAACAGTTTCAGCCCGGGGCTGGCAGTGGTTTTGTTTTGCATAAATCTCAGAATCCGAGACGAATCAATCAAATTTTCCGAGACTTTGCAAGTTTCTCCTAGAGTGCAAATACGCCCCTTTGAATCAACAACCGCAGGCAAGAGACATGAACTTGAAGACTGCTCCGCGCTTTCGCAATGTAGTGCTGACCGGTGCCTGTGGTGGGCTAGGCCAAGCATTGGCTCGCGAGCTGATTGCGCAGGGCAGCCATATTGCACTGCTGGGCCTGCACCGCACAGCACTCAATGAGCTGGCGGCGCTGGCACCTGAGAAATGCGGCGTTTATGTGCTGGATGTATCCAACTCCCAAGCCATGCAAGAAGTTGCCGCAGACTGGTTAGCTCACGTGGGCCTGCCCGACTTGGTGATTGCCAATGCCGGCGTGGCAGGTGGCTTTGATACCGCACAAGCAGATGATTTGGCGGTGCTTCGCCGCATGTTAGAGATCAACTTGCTAGGCCCAGCCACCACCTTTCAGCCTTTTTTACAGGCGCTGCGCCAGCAGCCTGATGCCGCCTGCGCACTAGTAGGCGTGGCCAGCATTGCGGGCTGGCGCGGCATGCCCGGTAATGGGGCTTACTGCGCCAGCAAGGGCGGCCTGATTCGCTACCTGCAAAGCCTGCGCGCCGAACTGCGCACCAGCCGCATTCGCGTGTACACCGTAAGCCCCGGCTATTTGCGCACCAACCTCACAGCTGGCAACCGATTTGCCATGCCGGGGCTGATGGAGCCACACGCAGCCGCCAAAGCCATGCTGCAAGCCATTTCCCAGGGGCGCGAGCACATTGTTTTGCCACGGCGTATTGGCTGGCTTTCGCGTTTGCTCGCTTGCCTGCCCGATGCACTGCACGACAAACTGCTATCCAAACAGCCACGCAAACCCCGCGTGGGCGAGGCAGGCGCTACCGCCATTCCCGGCCTCAGCCAACCACCAGTTAAGCGCTAAAGAGATCTAAAAATGACGGAGACAAAAACTATGCGACATGACAACCACACGGCACCGCCCCCCACGACAGCCGCAACTTCAACATCAACGACAACAACAGCGGTAACCGCAGACACAACAACGGGCGCGCAAGCCCCGCGCGGCCAGCCCACCGAAGAAATGATTGCGCTCATTGGTGCCGGTCCATCAGGTCTGGCTGGTGCGCGCAATCTACAAAAAGAGGGCATCCCCTTTCAAGGCTTCGAGGCCTATAGCGATGTGGGTGGACTGTGGAATATCGCCAATCCACGCTCCACGGTGTATGAGTCTGCACACCTGATCTCAAGCAAACGCACCACAGAGTTTGCCGAGTTCCCCATGGCCGACGATGTCGCCGACTACCCAAGCCACCGCGAGCTGTGCCGCTACTTTGCTGCGTTTGCAGATCACTTTGACCTGCGACGCCACTTTCGCTTTGGCGTGCGGGTCGAGCGCGTCGAGCCAGTGCAGCCCAACGTCCCCACCAGCCCTTGGCGCGTGAGCATTCGCAATGCACAAGGCGAGCTAGAGACCGCCATCTACAAAGGCGTGGTGATTGCCAACGGCACACTGGCCGAGCCCAATATTCCCCAATTTGAAGGTCAGTTTGCGGGCGAAATGCTGCACACCAGCCAATACAAAAGCGCCGAGCAATTTAAGGGCAAGCGCGTGCTCATCATCGGCGCTGGTAACTCGGGCTGCGATATCGCGGTGGATGCTGTGCACTACGCGCAAAGCGTCGATATCTCGGTGCGCCGCGGCTACTACTTTGTGCCCAAATATGTGTTTGGCAAACCGGCCGATACGCTGGGCGGCAAAAAACCGCTGCCTCGCTGGCTCAAGCAAAAGATGGACTCTGTGGTGCTCAAGTGGTTCACGGGCGACCCGACCCGGTTTGGCTTTCCCAAACCCAACTACAAGATGTATGAGTCCCACCCCATCGTGAACTCACTCATCTTGCACCACCTGGGCCATGGCGATATTCATGTCAAGGCCGATATTGCCCGCTTTGATGGCCATACCGTGCACTTCAAAGATGGCAGCCAGCAAGACTACGACATGGTGCTCACGGCCACGGGTTACGCCCTGCACTACCCCTTTATGGACCACGCCCACCTGAACTGGCAAGGCATGGCACCCAAGCTGTACATGAACATCTTTGCGCCGGCCTACCAGCACCTGGCCGTGCTGGGCATGATCGAGGCCAGCGGCATCGGCTGGCAAGGCCGCTATGAGCAAGCCGAGCTGGTCGCGCGTTACTTCAAAGGTCTTCAAAACAAAACAGCCTCTGCAGCCAAGCTAGAGCAAGCCATTGCGGGCCCATCGCCTGACCTAAGCGGCGGCTACAGCTATTTGCAGCTAGAGCGCATGGCGTATTACGTGCACAAAGACAGCTACCGCAACGCCGTGCGTTCGGCCTCTGGCGCACTGCAATCGCAGCGCTGAAAAACATTAAAAGGGAGGTTACCCATGCTGCCTATTGATGAGATTCGGCTGAATTTCAACCCAGCCTCGCTGATGCTGCTGAACGCGGTGCTGGCTTTTTTAATGTTCGGCATCGCCCTTGACACAAAAATAGAGGATTTTCGCCGCGTTGCACGCATGCCTTGGGCCATGACCGTGGGCATTGCCGCACAGTTCTTGGTACTGCCGGCAGTGACTTTTGCACTCACGCTGCTGCTGGGCGTGGGGCCCAGCATTGCGCTGGGCATGATCTTGGTGGCCTGCTGCCCACCGGGCAACATCTCCAATATCCTGACTCACAAAGCCAAAGGCAATGTGGCGTTATCGGTGTCAATGACGGCCATCTCCAACGCGCTCGCTGTAGTGCTCATGCCTTTGAATTTTGCCTTCTGGGGAGGGCTACACCCCACGGCCTCAGGCTTGCTCAAAAGCATTGCGCTGGACCCTATGGAGATGATCGGTCACATCATCGTCATCATTGGCATTCCCTTTGTGCTGGGCGTGTGGTGCTCACACCAGTTTCCACGCATCACGCAGCGCGTCAAAAAGCCGGTCGGCATTGTGAGTTTTTTAGCGCTAGTCGGCTTCATCATCGGCGCCATTGCCGGCAACTGGCGCTTCTTCCTCGACTATGTGGGCGTGGTGCTTTTGGCTGTAGCGCTGCACGATGCGATTGCCTTTGCCACGGGCTACCTGTGCGCACGCGCCACCGGTTTGCAAGACTATGAGCGCCGCGCTGTCACCATGGAAGTCGGCATACGCAACGCCGGCTTGGGGCTGGTGCTGATCTTTAGCTTTTTTGGCGGACTTGGCGGCATGGCCGTGGTGGCCGGGGTCTGGGGCTTTTGGGACATTATTGCGGGCATGGCTCTGGCATCCATCTGGGGAAGAAAAGTGCCGCAAAAACACGCCGCCCTGACAGGAGAAGCGGCATGAGCACTCCCACAACTAAAACAGTCACATTCACGCCAACCACATCAACGCCAGCCAAGAGGGTTTTGATCACAGGCGCTGATGGTTTTTTGGGGCGCAGCGTTGTGCAGGCTCTGGGCCAGCGCGCAGACACCTATGTCGTCGCCCTTGATGTTCGCGCTGTACCCACCGACAGGCGCGTCAGCGGCGTGCACTACGCTGAAATGGATGTGCGTGACCCCGCTTTAGCCAACGTCATTCATGAGCACGCCATAGACACCGTCGTGCATCTTGCCTCCATCGTCACCCCCGGCAAAGACAGCAACCGCGCGCTGGAATATGACGTGGATGTGAATGGCTCCCGCAACGTTCTCAACGCTTGCGTTGCCGGCGGCGTGCGACATGTGGTGGTCTCGTCCAGTGGCGCTGCCTATGGCTACCACGCAGATAATCCCACTTGGCTGGAAGAGCACCATGCGCTGCGCGGCAATCATGCCTTTGCCTATTCAGACCACAAACGGTTGGTTGAAGAAATGCTCGCGCAGTGGCGTACCGACCATCCACAACTTGCTCAAACCGTGCTACGCATAGGCACTATCTTGGGTGAAAAGGTAGACAACCAAATCACCGCGCTGTTTGAAAAGCCTCGCCTATTGGCCATTCGCGGCAGCGACAGTCCCTTTGTCTTTATCTGGGATCAGGACGTGACGGGCGCCATCTTGCACGCACTCAGTGGTGCTACACCCGGGTGCTACAACTTAGCGGGCGATGGTGCTCTCACCATTCACGGCATTGCTGCACGCTTGGGCAAAAACACACTCAACTTGCCAGCCAGTTTGCTGCGCAGCGCTTTGTGGCTGGGCTCAAGCCTTGGCATCTCCCGCTATGGCCCAGAGCAGCTTGACTTTTTGCGCTATCGCCCGGTACTACTGAACACAGCTCTCAAAGCATGGGGCTACGTGCCACGCAAAACCAGCGCTCAAGCCTTCGACGCCTTTGTTGCGGCCCGCCAAGCCCAAGGCCGCCCAGTTTGCGCAGCCTTGCTGGCCACTCAACCATGAGTGTTTCAATGAATGCTTCAGACCGGCTGCGCGTCGCGGCTGTCATCATCATCTGGGGCTTGAACTTTGTGGTGATGAAGCTGGGCCTGCAAACCCTCAGCCCCATGGTTATGGGTGCTTTGCGCTTCATGGCTGCATCACTGCCCTTTGTGCTGTTTATCCGCCCGCCCGCCATGCCTTGGCGCTATGTCGTGGCGTACGGGCTGGCACAAGGTCTGGGGCAATTTGGCCTGCTGTTTTTAGGCTTGCAGATGGGCATGACAGCAGGGATGGCCTCGGTCGTCATGCAAACACAGGCCTTTTTTACCCTGATTCTTGCCGCTTCGGTGTTGCATGAGCGCGTGCGTACTGCGCAATGGCTGGGCTTGTTGTTAACCTTTGCCGGGCTTGTCATCATTGCGCTAGCGCGCGGACAAGATGCGCAGCAAATGACACTTGCGGGCTTTAGCCTCACCTTGGGCGCCGCTTTGATGTGGGCAGTCTCCAACCTCATCACTCGCCATGCAGCACAAGCATCGCCGGGTTATGCGCCTTTTCCGTTTATTGTCTGGAGCAGTCTGGTACCCATCCTGCCTTTTACGGCGCTAGCCATCTGGCAAGACGGCTGGGATGGCGTAACCGGGCAAATATCCGCCATGAACGGCACAGCATGGTTTGCCATTGGCTACCTCGCCTTGCTCGCCACCTTGCTGGCCTACAGCCTATGGACCCAACTGCTGCAGCGTTTACCCGCCGCCACAGTCACTCCATTTTCATTATTAGTGCCTGTGATTGGCCTGCTGGCTGCGCTGATTGTTTTGGATGAACACCCGACAGGCTTTCAATGGTTGGGCGCAGCGATCGTGCTGTGCGGCATGCTGATCAATCAGGGAATTGGCTTGCTGAGCAAACTAAGAACCAGCATTTTTCAGCCGACAAAGAGCAAAAAAAATGGCGTCAAACTCTGAGTTATCCAACAAAGACATTCCGCGCAGTCTATAATGCTCGACTTTGCTGGCATTACCCCGTCGGCCATACTAGTTAAAAAGTGGCGGGGAAAACCGCTGTTCATGGCTCCTAGGCGCGATCTTCCCGGGAACCCTCTGTCGGCACAGATATATCTGGAAATTGAATGACTACTATCCGCGTCAAAGAAAACGAACCTCATGAAGTTGCTCTGCGCCGCTTCAAGCGCACTATCGAAAAGCTGGGCCTGTTGACAGACCTGCGCGCACGTGAGTTCTACGAAAAGCCAACAGCCGAGCGCAAGCGCAAGAAGGCTGCTGCCGTGAAGCGCCATTACAAGCGCGTTCGCAGCATGCAACTGCCTAAGAAGCTGTACTAATCGTTGATTAGGACTAGCCGGCCGTAAAACAGCCGCAAACCCGCGCTCGGGACGCCAGGCGCGGGTTTTTTGTTTTCTGGCCACTGCGAAATGGATTACTGCGCAGTGACCGCTCAAGCCATGGTGCAATTGCGCAAGGACATGAAGCCTGCGCGCAGACAGTACGTTAAGCGCTGGCAACAAAATCATCGTGCGATTTCGCCTTGGCCCTTCACTAGGAGAGAGTTATGAGCTTGAAAGCCCAGATTACCGAAGACATGAAGACTGCCATGCGCGCCAAGGACAGCGTGCGCTTGGGCACCATCCGCCTGCTGCAGGCCGCGATGAAGCAAAAGGAAGTGGACGAGCGCATTGAGCTGGACGACGCAGCCATCATCGCCATCGTCGACAAGCTGCTCAAGCAGCGCAAAGACTCGATCACCGCTTTTGAGTCCGCCAATCGCCAGGATTTGGCCGACATTGAAAAAGCCGAAGTCGAAGTGCTCAAGGTCTACCTGCCCGCGCGCATGGAAGCCGCCGAAATCACCGCTGCCGTGCAAGCCATCGTGGCTGATCTAGGTGCTTCCGGCCCCGGCGACATGGGCAAGGTCATGGGCGCCGTCAAGACTCAGCTAGCTGGCAAGGCCGATATGGGTCTGGTGTCTGCCGCAGTGAAGGCTGCACTGAGCAACTAATCAGCTCGGCTCCATGAAAAAAGCTGCTGACTCCCTTCATCGGGTGCAAGCAGCTTTTTTACTTTAGCGCTCTTTGAAAGCGGATCAAGACGCCCCAGTTTTAGCAGGCTCCTCATGATGGGGCGGGTCAATGTGCTCGATATTTCCCAGCACCAGCGCACGACCAGCAAACGTGCCGCCTGCGACCTCCATCGCAAAGCGTTCCGCATCCCGGCTGCGCACCTCCTCCATAAGTGCATCCGCTTCTTCATCGGGCACATCCAGCACCTTCAATGTCTGGCGGCCCATGACAATGGCGGACTCAAAGGTTTCACGCACCACCACCTCCGCATTGAGCTGCATCAGCTTCAACGCATGCTGGCGATCAAAGGCTCGCACAATCACGCGCACCTGCGGGCATTCAGCAGCCAAATGCTCAACGATATGCGTCGTCGCATCCTTATCGTTAATGCAAACCATGATGGCTTGCGCTTGATGCGCACCCGCGGCATGCAAGATATCGGCCCGTGCGCCATCGCCGTAATACACCTTAAAGCCATAGAGCGCCGCAGAGCGAATCGTGTCGGGGTCGTTGTCAATAATGGAGATAGATACGCTCTTGGCAAGCAAGCCTTGGCTGGCGATTTGCCCTATCCGGCCAAAGCCGATGATGAGCACATTGCCTTGCAAATCCTGCGGCACGTCCACGCCTTCAGTGGAGACCGTTTCAGCACGCGCCATGCGCTGATGCATGACGATGACCAAAGGCGTTAATGCCATAGACAGCACCACTATGGCCGTCATATTCGCATTCACCTCTGGGCTCAAAACCTTTAGCTTGAGCGCTTCAGTAAACAGCACAAATGCGAACTCACCACCCTGAGCCATCAAGATGGCACGATCAATCGCTTCCGCATTGGAGCTATTGGATATGCGAGCCACCACATAGATGCACAGCGACTTGGCAAGCATCATGGCCACAACACCACCCACAATAAGCGGCCAGTTGCGACCCACAACTTCTAGGTTCAGCGCCATGCCAACACCTAAGAAAAAGAGGCCTAGCAACAAGCCGCGAAAGGGCTCAATATCCGCTTCTAGTTGATGGCGAAAGCTAGACTCAGAAAGCAGCACCCCCGCAACAAAAGCCCCCATGGCCATGGATAAACCGCCCCACTCCATGAGCAGCGCAGCACCTAGCACCACCAACAGAGCAGCAGCCGTCATCACCTCGCGCGCCTTGGAGCGAGCCAGAATGCGAAACATAGGGTTGAGCAGCCAGCGCCCTGCCACAACCAACACTGCCAACGACAGCAGAGCAATACCGATGCGCTGCCACAGGGGTGATGCCGATGCTGCAGAGGCGGCCTCTGCCGGTGCCAAAAAAGCCACGACGGCCAGCAGCGGCACGATCAGCAGATCTTCAAACAGCAGGACAGACACCATGCGCTGACCACGCGGTGCGCGCAGGTCACCACGATCTGAAAGCACTTGCATAACGATCGCCGTAGAAGTCAGCACAAAGCCTGCGCCACTGACAAATGCGACCTGCCAAGAAAAACCAAAAGCGATGCCAACCCCTGTGAGCAAGAGTGCCGATAGCACCACTTGCATGCTGCCCAGCCCAAAGATTTGTCCACGCAGCCCCCAAAGGTGGGAAGGCTTCATCTCTAGCCCGATGACAAATAAAAACATCACCACGCCCAACTCGGCCACATGAATGATGGTCTGCGCATCGGTCAGCAAACCCAAGCCAAAAGGGCCAATCACCAGACCTGCAGCAAGATAGCCCAGCACCGCGCCCAAGCCCAGGCGCTTGAACAGCGGCACTCCAATCACCGCAGCACCCAGCAAGGTGACGATTCCTACCAACTGGCTTGCACTGCCTTCGGCTGCCATAAGCTTTCCTTGTCTGTTATGTTTTTAAATATTTAATAAGCAGCCACTTCACACCGAACAGTAAATATGCAAAGGGCATAAGCCGGTTCAAGCATACAAGCACGCTATTAGCTCAAGCTAAAGCGGCTTACCCGGCCGACTGTAGGCAGGCGCACATTGCGCTCACAAAAAAGCCTGTATGCAACTGCTTGCACACAGGCTCAGCCATAAGCAAAGCTTCAGCGCCGCATCAAGCGCCCGCCAAACTGGTTCACCACCATGCCCAGCAACACGCCTAACGTACCAAACCATTGCAGCTTGTTCGGTGACTCACCCAAAAGGAGCATGGCGGACAACAGGCCAATCACCGGCACCAGCAGCGACAAGGGGGCTACCGTGCTGGCGGCATAGCGCTGCAGCAAGCGCGTCCACAAGCCATAGCCCAGCAAAGTAGACAAAAAGGCCAAATAGGCAATCACACCGACTTCCTTCCAGCCAATGGATTGAAGCTGGGCTGTAATGACATCCCCGCCCTCCATCCACCACACCAACAGTACAAGAGGAATGATGGGAAAGACGCTGGTCCAGACGATGAATGACACGGGCTCATAAGAGCCTTGTTTGGCCGCCACGCGTGTCAGCAGGTTTGAGCTGGCCCACATAAAAGCTGCGCCCACGGTCAGCACAAACCCCGTCAAAGTCATGTCTGATGCTCCATCGCCATGCGCCGTACCAATCAGCACCAACCCAGAAATGGCAATGAGCAAACCTATCCATTGCCAAGACCTTGGCTTTTCGTTTAAAAACGCAGCCGCCATCAGCATGGTGATGAATGCCTGTGTCTGCAGCACCACCGAAGCCATGCCCGCAGGCATGCCCAGCTTCATACCCGTAAACAGCAAACCAAACTGCCCCACGCCCTGCACTAAGCCATAAGCCGCGAGCAAGCTCCACGAGAGATTTTTTGGGGGCCGGACAAACAGCAACAGAGGCAATGATGCTGCAGCAAAGCGCAGCGCACACAGAAGCAGCGGGGAGATTTTGTCCAAGCCCCACTTCATCACAACGAAATTAAGCCCCCAAACCACGATGACGACAATTGCGCTGAACCAATCGATGCGGCTCATGCCTGCAGGCTGGGAAGGAGAACTCATGACACGGATCGCTGCTACGGACTTTTAAAAGAGAGACTTTGAGTATGCCAATGCAGCAGTTGCCTCAAGGTCAAAATAGCAAAAAGAAACTCGCTTGGGCTTACTTAAGCTCATAACGATTCACTTTGGCTGGCAGCATCAGCAAAGCTTTAAAGGCGTAGAGAACAATCAGGGTTCCGTTGAAGTCGCCAACCATCATGACGAAGAATTGCCCTAACTGCACCCCGTCGCCCAGAACAAGGTTCAAGCCCGCATGCAGCAAGGCATTGGCAAACGCATAAATAGCGCTCAGCGCCAGTAATCGCGTGGGGGTGAGCTGACTCAAAGATGAACCCAAGCCCAGCCAGTGGCGCGCTATGCAAAATGTCCCATAAGGAGCTAGCGTAGCCACGATGCCGCCCGTAAATGAACGCGCCCAGTTATCTGGAAAGAAGTAATAAAAACAAACAAACCAAGAGACAGCAAGCAAACCGACAGCCCCTGCTTCTGCAAAAAGCAAGGTGCAAAGCATGCGTACACCTGCAGGCAGATAGATCCAGTTCACCCCAGCGGTAAACTCCAGCCACGAGAACAACCACATATTGAGCTGCAGCATGATGAGAAACAAAATGGCCGTGATCGCGGCCATTGCAAAATGTGTCCAAATGTTCTTCATAGCCAGTCACCGACATTGCTTGCAATCTGCGCAGTATTATGGGTGCCAATAACTCGCTATTTACTGGCGAACCCATCTCTGTCATTGATCTTTCATGCCAAAGTCACTGTCTGCCGATATTTATCTGCGCTTTTTGCAGCTGGCGTCCACTATTCGCAACCTGCCACTGCTTCCGGCGCTCGATCCGCTTGAAGAGCGCTTGCTGGAGCAAATTGCCAACGCGGGCACACGCCACGAGCGCTTGTGCGTACGCGACCTGATGGCGCAGCGCGAGCTGGGGTCCCCTGCCACGATTCATACACGCCTTAAATCCATGCGCCAAAAAGGCTGGATTTTGCTGGCCGATACCGAAGATGCTCGTCGCAAGCAAATTGAGCTGAGCCCTGATGCGCACAAGCATTTTGAAAAGCTCTCCGCCTGCATTTTGGAGGCCGCGACTGAGAAATAAGCGCGTTAAGCAATCCACAAAAAAGCAGCCGAGGCTGCTTTTTTTGTGAGTTCAAGCAGCCTAGCTGCCCGCCACCTTCATGCGATTGATGAGGATAGAGCCCACGGTCTTGGCACCGTAGTTGTAGGCATCGGCACCAATGGCTTGGATGCCCTTGAACATGTCTTTCATGTTGCCAGCGATAGTAATTTCATCCACGGGGAATGCAATTTCGCCGTTTTCCACCCAGAAGCCGCTAGCGCCGCGCGAGTAGTCTCCGGTCACGTAGTTCACGCCTTGGCCCATCAGTTCGACCACGAACAGGCCCGTGCCCAGCTTTTTGAGCATGGCATCCAAATCATCGCCCGCTTTGGTGCGGCGCGATGTCATCACCAAATTGTGCGAACCACCCGAATTGCCTGTGGTCTTCATACCCAGCTTGCGCGCCGAGTAGCTGGACAGGAAATAGCCTTCCACACGACCAGCATCCACCACCTTACGGGCCTGCACACGCACGCCTTCTTCGTCGAATGGTGAGCTGCCCTTGCCGCCCAAAATAAAGGGATCTTCTTCAATGTCAATGTGCTTGGGAAACACAGGCTTGCCCAAGGAATCTAACAAGAAGCTGCTCTTGCGGTACAGCGCACCGCCGCTGATGGCGTGAACAAAACCACCCAACAAGCCCGCAGCCAGAGGCGACTCGAACAGCACGGGGCATTCAGTCGTTGGAATCTTGCGGCTCCCCAAACGGCTTAGCGTGCGCTCTGCGGCGTAGCGGCCCACGGCCTCAGGCGACGCCAGATCAGCCGCATTGCGCATGGAGCTATACCAGTAGTCGCGCTGCATTTCGCCGTTCTTGCCAGGCAGCTTGGCGATGGGCGCAACCGACAGGCTGTGGCGCGAGCTGGCGTAGCCACCGCGAAAGCCATTGGTGTGCGCGGTGAAAAAGTGGCTTTGCTGGGCCGAGACACCAGCGCCTTCACTGTTGCTCACGCGGCGATGGGTCTTGAATGCCGCTTCTTCGCAGCGCAGCGCCATTTCGGCAGCGGCTTCGCTGCTAATGTCCCAAGGGTGGAACAATTGCAGATCACGGTGCGTGCCGGGCAGCGCGATGTCGGCACTATCAGGCAAGCTGGCAAACGGGTCTTCGGCAGTGAACTTAGCAATGTCGTAAGCCGCTTGCACGGTTTGAGCAATGGCAGCTTCAGAAAAGTCTGAAGTACTGGCATTACCACGGCGCTGGCCCAAATACACAGTCACGCCAAGCGACTTATCGCGGTTGCGTTCCACGGTCTCCAGCGAGCCTTTGCGCACGCTGACCGAGAGGCCGCAGCCCTCGGAAGCCTCGGCTCCGGCGTCCGTAGCACCCAGCTTTTTGGCGTGTTTCAGAGCCTGGTCCACCAGACCTTCAAAAAAGGATTGGCTAAAGCTAAAACCGGCTTGCGGTTCAGATTGGGCCTGTGCACTAGAAGTGCTTGTAATGCTGGAGCGAGGTTTTTTCATAGCGGCGGATATGATAGCCGCCACTGCAGCGCCCCCTGTGCTGCCACTGATATTGCCCCCTTACCATGTCACGCAAACCCACTAAAGGCTATTTTGTTCGCGGTAAGTTCGTTGCTGAAGGCAGCGAACTTGATGTCGAACTCAAAGCCGAACTCAAAGGCACTTACGACTCCACCAGGACCGACCTCAAGCGTGAAAGTGATGCGCTTCAGGATCTGGGCAAGGAGTTGTTGACGCTGCGCAGCGACTTATTCAAGCGCCTGCAAATCTCCGAGCAGTTGGTTGATGCTCTGGCTGAAGCCAAGCGCATTACCAACTTTGAAGGCAAGCGCCGTCAAATGCAGTACGTGGGCAAGCTCATGCGCAAGCTCACAGATGAGCAGCTCAACTCGGTCAAGCAAGCGCTGGAAGAGCAACGCAACGGCTCGCCCACCGAAAAGATGTCGCTACAAGTCTCCGAGCAGTGGCGCGATCGTTTGGTCTTGGAAGACGATGCTTTAGCCATTTGGCTGGAGCACTTCCCAGAAACTGATGTGCAGCAACTGCGCTCGCTGATTCGCCAGTCCCGTAAGGACCTGGAAAAAGCTAAGGCCGATGCAGCTGCTGCCGCACAGGCCGCCGGCCCTGACGCAGCGCCCAAGGAAGTCAGCAAGGGCCGCGCCTATCGCGACCTGTTCCAGCTGGTGCGCGAGCAACTGGCCAAGGCAGGCAAAACCAGCGCCGCCGACGACAGCGATGAGTGAGAAAGTTCTGCACGATGCCGTAAAAATCGGCATCGTCTCCATCAGCGACCGCGCTAGTAGCGGCGTTTATGAAGACAAGGGCCTGCCCGCCCTGCAGGACTGGATGAGCCGTGCGCTGAAGAACCCCATCACGTTTGAAGCCCGCCTCATTCCCGATGAGCGGGCCGGCATCAGCGCCGCGCTGATAGCGCTGGTGGACGCAGGCTGCTCACTGGTGCTGACCACCGGCGGCACCGGCCCCGCCCTGCGCGATGTGACGCCTGAGGCCACTCTGGCCGTAGCCCACAAAGAGATGCCCGGCTTTGGTGAGCAAATGCGCCAAATCAGCCTGGCCTTTGTACCCACGGCTATCCTGTCGCGCCAAGTGGCGGTGATTCGCGGCAGCAGCCTGATCATCAACCTGCCCGGCCAGCCCAAAGCGATTGCTGAGACGCTAGAAGGCCTGAAAGACGCGAACGGCACGCAAAAGGTCAACGGCATTTTTGCCGCCGTGCCTTACTGCATCGACCTGATTGGCGGGCCTTACTTTGAGACTCATGATGCGGTCTGCAAGGCCTTTCGCCCCAAGAGCGCGATTCGCGCACCGCGCACCGCATAAATTGCTATCAAGGGTGCAATCCGCGCCAAACCAATCTGCGAAGCAGCCCAAGGGCTGCTTTTTTCATGCCTGCCTGCTTGCAGCAATTGGGTAGTCTCTTCGCTGCTACCGCTATCCAAATCAAAGCAGTTAGCGCCATTTATTCATAGATTTCACTGAGAAAAGCACCCCCATTGAATGAACAACAGGCATAAGCAGCTATCAATTTTGATGTGTGACGTGGGATTTCCCGCAGGTGCTTGCCCCGATGCAGGGTCGCGCCGCCAGACCTAGCATGTTTGCTGCGATGCAGCGACAGCGGCTACCCGCCGAAAAAGCGCTGCATATTTCCAAAATTTTCAGGAGACTTCATGCCCCGCTTGTCCAAGTCCGTGCCCACCGCCTCTGTGCTGGCGATTGCACTAAGCGCCGTCTTTGCCGTCCCCGCCATGGCACAAGAGAAAGTCAAAATCGGTTTTATCACCGATATGTCCAGCCTCTATGCTGACGTGGAAGGCAAGAACGGCGCTGTCGCCATCCAGATGGCGATTGACGACTTTGGTGGCAAGGTGCTGGGCAAGCCCATCGAGCTACTGAGCGCCGACCACCAGAACAAGGCAGACATCGCCGCCAGCAAGGCCCGTGAATGGATTGATACGCAAGGCATTAGCTTGGTGTTTGGCGGCACCAACTCCGCAACAGCGCTGGCCATGGCCAAGGTGGCGCAAGAAAAAAAGCGCATCTTTATCGACAACGGCGCAGGCAGCTCTGCCCTGACCAATGAGCAATGCAGCCCCTACACCGTGCACTACGCTTTTGACACCGTGGCTCTGGCCAAAGGCACAGGCAGCGCCATTGTTGACACGGGCGGCAAAAACTGGTTTTTTGTAACGGCTGACTATGCCTTTGGCCATGCCCTAGAAGCCGACACCACCAAGATCATTGAAGCCAAGGGCGGTAAGGTGCTGGGCTCGGTCAAGACACCGCTCAACGCCAGCGACTTCTCCAGCTTCATGCTGCAAGCGCAAAACAGTAAAGCTCAGATTCTGGGCCTGGCCAATGCGGGTGGCGACACCATCAACTCCATTAAGGCCGCCAAAGAGTTTGGCGTGACCAAGAACATGAAGCTGGCCGGCATGCTGGTCTTTTTCTCGGACATTCACAGCCTAGGCCTGAAGAACACCGAAGGCATGCAATTCACCGCGCCTTGGTACTGGGACATGAACGATGCATCACGCAAATTTGCAGATGCCTTCATGGCCAAAACTCAGCGCCGCCCCAGTGAAATTCAAGCGGCTGATTACTCTGCCACTATGAACTATCTCAAGGCCGTGGAAAAAGCCGGCACGCTGGACGCCGACAAGGTTATGGCCACGCTGAAAAGCACAAAAATAGACGACTTCTTCGGTCAGGGCTATATCCGCGAAGATGGTCGCTATGTGCACGACATGTATCTGATGCAAGTGAAGTCACCCGCCGAATCGAAAGGTACTTGGGACTACTACAAGATCATCAAAAAGCTACCCGCAGAACAAATTTGGACCACCAAAGCAGAGAGCAAATGCCAGTACTGGCGCTGAGTTAAACCGCGGCATAAAGAGCGCCACGCCCTCGAATAAAGCGGACTGCGACATCATGGCGCAGTCCGGTCCACAAAACAGGGACATCTGACTCAGGCTACAACTCGGGAAAGGAGGCTTACGCCTCCATTTTTCATATCGGATTACGCAATTTCATCAAACGCTGAAAGCGCATTCCAACTCAATATCATCGTGCCGTGGTGTCTGTCGATGCAGTGACGATAGGGATATAAAAATCCCCGCCAGCCTTGTTGAATTCACCTGCCTTGGCTTGCATGCCCACGGCCAGCGCTTGATCTTCAGCCAAGCCCTTGGCTGCAGCGAACTCACGCACCTCCTGTGTAATCTTCATCGAGCAGAACTTGGGGCCACACATGCTGCAAAAGTGCGCCACCTTGGCACTGTCCTTGGGCAGGGTTTCGTCATGGAAGGCCCGAGCAGTGTCCGGGTCCAGTCCTAGGTTAAACTGGTCTTCCCAGCGGAAGTCAAAACGCGCCTGACTCAGTGCATCGTCGCGTGAGCGGGCACCGGGATGACCCTTGGCTACGTCCGCGGCGTGGGCCGCAATTTTGTACGCAATGATGCCTTGCTTGACGTCATCTCGGTCCGGCAAGCCCAAGTGTTCTTTAGGCGTCACATAGCACAGCATGGCCGTGCCCATCCAGCCAATCATGGCCGCGCCAACGGCGCTGGCAATGTGGTCGTAGCCGGGGGCGATGTCGATGGTCAGGGGACCGAGCGTGTAAAACGGCGCTTCGCGGCAATGCTTGAGCTGCTCGGTCATATTGGCCTGAATCATGTGCATGGGCACATGGCCGGGGCCTTCGATCATGGTCTGCACATCGTGCTTCCAAGCGACTTGAGTTAGCTCACCCAGCGTGGCCAGTTCGGCAAACTGGGCTTCGTCATTGGCGTCGGACGCGCAGCCGGGGCGCAGACCGTCGCCCAGCGAGAAGCTCACGTCGTACTGCTTCATGATGTCGCAGATATCTTCAAAATGCTCGTAGAGAAAGCTCTCTCGGTGGTGCGCCATGCACCACTTGGCCATGATGGAGCCACCACGCGAGACGATGCCCGTGCGGCGCTGCGCCGTAAGGTGGATATAAGCCAAACGCACACCGGCGTGAATGGTGAAGTAATCCACGCCTTGTTCGGCTTGCTCCACCAGCGTGTCACGAAAGATGGGCCAGCTTAGATCTTCGGCAATGCCACCGACTTTTTCTAATGCTTGATAAATCGGCACGGTGCCAATCGGCACGGGCGAGTTGCGCACAATCCAGTCGCGCGTGGTGTGAATGTTTTTGCCGGTCGAGAGATCCATCACATTGTCCGCACCCCAGCGAATCGCCCAGACCAGTTTTTCGACTTCTTCCTCAATGCTCGACGTGACGGCGGAGTTGCCGATGTTGGCGTTGATCTTGACCTTGAAGTTGCGGCCAATCGCCATGGGCTCAATTTCCGGGTGGTTGATGTTGGCGGGAATGATGGCGCGGCCGCGGGCGATCTCGGCGCGCACAAACTCGGGGGTGATGATCTTGGGAATGGCTGCGCCCATGCTGTTGCCAGCCAAGCGAAGCTCACGCGCTGCGTCTTGCTGGTACTGCTGCATCCATTCGCGGCGGCCGTTTTCACGCAGAGCCACGTATTCCATTTCGGGCGTGATGATTCCGCGCTTTGCGTAGTGCATCTGGGTCACGTTCTGACCGGACTTGGCGCGACGGGGCTGACGTTGCAATGCGGCCGCTTCGGCGCGTAACTGAGCCACGCGCACATCTTCGTCGCCCCGCTTGCCGCCATCATCCAATGCGAGGCGCTGACGACCCACATAAAACTCGCTGTCACCACGCTGCTCAATCCATGCGCCGCGCACATTGGGCAAGCCGCTACGCACATCAATACTCACGGCCGGGTCGGTGTAAGGGCCTGAGGTGTCATACACGCTGACCTGCTCACCATTCGTGAGTGCAATATCACGCACCGGCACACGCAAATCGGGATGACCCGCGCCGATCAGGTAGCTCTTGCTGGATGCAGGAAACGGCTGGCGCGACTGGGCTAACAAGTCTGCAAAGCGAGCTGAATCAGGCGCATCGCCAGAAAAATGGGATGCAAGTGGCGTAAAGATGGAATCAGGGGCGGTCATCGCAGTCTCCGTAAAGCGTTTGAAATGGTCTTAACGCTCCGCGGAGTGCGGCCCTTCTGCGATCGCCCCAACACCGGCGCAAGCATCCGTAATAGATGCTTGGCCTGTGCAGCTAAAACACATGGGTTTTAGCCTTTTCTTCTGCGCACCGGAATACCTTTAAAAAGACAAAACCCCAGTACGCGAGAAGCGCCTGGGGTTTGCTTTGCCAAAAAATTGAACGCGATGGCCGCAAGGCAACCTCCGCTTTCCTCCCTCTGGCCCTGCATCAGGGTCCCGCTCTTCTTACGCCGGTATGAGCCGGATCAAGTTCGTCGGGTTAACCTCGTCCAAACGGTCTGTGACTGTTTGGTTTTTGGTCTCTCAGCGCTTTCGCACACCCCGGAGCAGCGGGCAGTATAGGCCTGATGTTCTTCAGCGGGCAAGTGCCTTAATCCAGACCTTTCAGGCTCAGCCACTCTTCGCTATCTGCGCGGCTAGACTGCCACTGGTTGATAGGCGCACTCGTATCTTCATAACCCAGCGCAACACCAAACGCAATTTGGTAGCCCGCCGGCAGCGCCAGCTGCTCAATCAACATATCGCTGTACATGCGCCAAAAGCCCTGAGCGCAGGTGGCAAGCCCCTGTTCGGCGGCCAGCAACATAAAAGATTGCAGATAGATGCCCAAATCAATCCACTGTGCATAGCCCATGCGCTCTTCCACTGCGATAAAAATACCGACGGGCGCACCGAACATCTGAGAATTCTTGGCCAGTTGTTCTAAGCGAGCAGCCTTGTCTTCACGGCCAATATTCAGCGCACGGTACAGGTCTTCACCGTTTTCAAATCGGCGGCTGCGGTAAGGCTCCCACAGACCTGCGGGGTAGGACAGACCGGGGCGTTGCACAGGCTCAGTTACTTTGGCCTTGGCACTCAAATCCTTCAGTGCCTGACCGCCCACCGCCGTCACGCGCCAAGGCTGCATATTGCCGCCGGATGGCGCTTGAGATGCTTTTTTCAGCAGCCCGCGCACAATTTCGCCGGAAATGGTCTGGTTAGTAAAAGCACGCACAGAGCTGCGTTGCTGCAAGGCTTGTTCGATATTCATTTGTCTCTCCTAGTTTGCTGCACTGCAGTGTAGAAGCTGTTGCAGCGTTCGCAGACCGAAGTCAGTACATATCAAGCACAGGCGCTGTTGCAAAAAAGCCGGCCCACTGCAACGCGATCCGGCTTTTTCTGCAATTACTATTAAAAATATAGCTACATGTGATTACTAAATAAGGACTTGCGCCTTATTTTCCCAAAATCTGATCGATTTTGTCTTTTTGAAAGGCTTCAGGACGATCAGACTCGCAAGGCATGCAGTCTTTAACCTGACCTTGAATCGACAGCTTCTCAATCGCGGCCCACAGCAGCGCAATCTGCTTTTCGTGGCTAGATGCACCGTCAGACAATGAACGCATGGCCTGGGCCACGGGGTCCACCTCAGACGTGACGCCATAGGCGCTAAAACTTTGGCCGCAATCTTCATCAAAGGCACGCGCGGGCTGCACAACGGCCTTGGGAGCCACTTCATGCTCGGTCACATCCGCGCTCTGGCCGCTTTTGCTCTGGATGATGCGCGCAGGAATGCCCACCGCTGTAGCGCCTGCAGGCACGGGTTTGATGACCACGGCGTTGCTGCCAATCTTGGCACCATCCCCCACCTCAAAGCCACCCAGCACCTTGGCGCCGGCGCTAACCACCACGTTCTTGCCCAGCGTGGGGTGGCGCTTGGCGCCCTTGTACAGCGATGTGCCGCCCAGCGTTACGCCGTGATAGATAGTGCAGCCATCACCCACCACGGCGGTCTCACCAATCACAACACCCATGCCGTGATCGATAAAGACTTCTTTGCCAATCACCGCACCGGGGTGGATTTCAATGCCCGTGAGCCAGCGCCCCATGTGTGAGATGAAGCGGCCCAGCCATTTAAAACCATGCGTCCAGCACCAGTGAGCCGGACGTTGCAGCCAAATAGCGTGCAGGCCGGGGTAACAGGTGATGACTTCCCAGGTGCTGCGAGCCGCGGGGTCGCGGTCGAGAATGCACTGGATGTCGGAGCGCAGGCTATCTAGCATCAATGAACAACGTGAGGAAATGTTTATTCGGTGAAGTCTAGCGGGTTGGCGGCTCGCTCTTGAGCATCGCCTTGGCAACACCGCGAAGAATATGGATTTCTTCCTGCGTCAGCTGCGCGCGGTTGAAAAGCTGGTTAAGGCGGGGCATGAGCTTTTTAGGCGCTGCAGGGTCGAGAAAACCAACATGGCTCAGCGCCTGCTCAAAGTGGCTCAGCATGCCCTGCACCTGTGCCATGTCAGCGCGGTTCACCTCAGGCGTATGTTCTTCGACTGGGAAACCACCCAAGGCTTCACGCCAGTCATAAGCAATCACCTGAATGGCTGACGCCAAATTGAGCGAGCCAAACTGCGGATTGGACGGAATGGACAGCGCCACATCGCAGCGGTACACGTCGTCATTGCTCATGCCAAAGCGCTCGCAGCCGAACAAAAAGGCCACGCCCTTTTGGTTGCAGGCAGCGCCGGGCGTGGCGGCGTTATCCGTCAAATTAGCATCAGCTGAAGGGGCAGTGCGGACGTCTAGCTCACCTTTTAGTAGCAACTCAAAGTGTTCACGCGGCGTGCGAGTGGGCGGGCCAAAATCGCGTGGCGTCATGGCTGTGGCACACATGTGGCTGATGCCATCCAGCGCTTCTTCCAGCGTTTCCACAATGCGGCAGTTGCCCAAAACGTCCAGCGCACCACTGGCACGCTGAATGGTTTCTTCCTTGCGCAGCACGTTGGCGTAACGTGGACGCACCAGCACCAAGTCATCAAAGCCCATGGTTTTGAGCGCGCGGGCCGCAGCGCCTACGTTGCCAGCGTGGCTGGTTTCAATCAGTACGAATCGGGTTTTCATCACAACAAAAAGCCCCACACAGGGCCTTGATAAAAGCAGCAAAAGACCACACCCACGCTCTCTGCCACTCAATGAAAGCCACGGGCAAGACCCTCAGGTCTCAAGGCTACACAAGCAAAAAAAGCGCAGGCTGGGTAGAATTGCGCCTATTGTCGCCGCCCCGCATCGCCGGTCGCGGCTTTTTACGTTCTTACCCGCGTAGTTCATCCCAGCTTTGCTTTGGGCTGAGCCGCCAAGGCACACACAATTTATGTCGAATTCCCTGCACCCCATGCTCAACGTGGCCATCAAGGCTGCTCGCGCCGCTGGCGCCATCATCAACCGTGCCGCACTAGATGTGGAATCGGTGCGCGTTGCGCAAAAGCAGGTAAACGACTTTGTGACCGAGGTAGACCAAGCCGCTGAGCGCGTCATCATCGAGACGCTGCTGAACGCCTACCCCCAGCACTCCATCCTGGCTGAAGAGTCGGGTCAAGAGCACGGTGCCAAGAACTCTGACCACGTCTGGATCATCGATCCTCTGGACGGCACCACCAACTTCATCCACGGCTTCCCCGTGTACTGCGTCAGCATCGCTCTGGCCTACAAGGGCAAGGTCGAGCACGCCGTGGTCTATGACCCCAGCCGTAACGACCTGTTCACCGCCACCAAGGGCCGTGGTGCTTACCTCAACGAGCGCCGCATCCGCGTCTCCAAGCGCACTCAGCTGCGTGACTGCCTGATCTCCACCGGCTTCCCATTCCGCCGTGGCGACAACTTCAAGCAATACATGCTGATGCTGGGCGAAGTGATGCAACGCACTGCTGGCGTGCGTCGCCCCGGCTCTGCCGCTCTGGATCTGGCCTACGTGGCCGCCGGTTTTGCAGACGGCTTCTTTGAGTCCGGCCTGTCCATCTGGGACGTGGCTGCAGGCTCGCTGCTGGTCAGCGAAGCCGGTGGTCTGGTCGGCAACTTCACCGGCGAAGCTGACTTCCTGGAACAAAAGGAAATTCTGGCCGCAGCTCCCCGCATCTATGGCGCACTGATCCCCGTGATCGGCAAGTTCAGCAAGTTCGCCACTGCCGGTGAAAAGGCTGATGTGCGCCAAGCCGTGAAGTCAGATAACTTTGAATTGCCTGCTGACGAAAGCGCTGAAGGCGAAGCCAAAGCCGCTGAATAAGCACTCAATCGAATTAGCAGTCGCCCCGCGGCTGCATAAAGAGCCCGCCTTATCTGAGTCGGGCTCTTTTTTTGTCTCCACAGAATCCACAAGTTCGCTGTCCAAAATCTGCCCTAAAGACCATGAGGGCTAAGCAAGATGATGGATTTTTTCAGCCCGCACTGGGCACTGGCCATTGACTGGGTAGCGTTGAATGCTGTGACCCCAGTCGTCACCGCATTCAATATTGCCGAAGCTGCTGGCGACCCACGCGAGATTGCCGCTGGCGTGCTGATTGCGCTGCTGCAGCTGTTCTTGATTGGCGGCGTGATGCGCCCGCTGGAAAGCCTGCTGCCAGCAGAGCGCTGGGCCGATCGCCGCCACACCACGGTGGACCGCAACTACACCCTGCTCATGCTGCTGGGCTTGTTTCCGCTGTTCAGCTTTCTGATTCTGATGCCCGTGGCCCATATGCTGGGCGGCGGGCCAGCCACTGATGAGGCTAGTGGCCTCAAGGCCTGGGTGCCGTGGTTTGAAGGCCACCCCTATATTTTGTTTGCCGTGTACTACGTGATCTACGACCTCACGTATTACTGGATGCACCGCGCTCAGCACGTTATTCCTTGGTGGTGGGCCATGCACAGCATGCATCACAGCCAGCGCCAGATGAGCTGCTGGAGCAACGACCGCAGCAACTATCTGGACGGCATGCTGCAAAGCTTTGTGCTGGCCACCGTCGGCCTTGTCATGGGGCTTGATGTGTCTGAGTTCGCCATGCTGGGCTTGCTCAGTGAGCTGGTGCAAAACTTCTCTCACGCCAATATTGCGCTGCGTCTGGGCTGGGTTGGCAAGGTGGGCGAGCGCCTTTTCGTCGGCCCGCGCTTTCACCGCAACCACCACATGCTGCGCGATGCCCACCGGCCCGAGCGCCACAACTGCAACTTCGGCCAAGTTCTGCCTTGGTGGGACCAGCTGTTTGGCACAGCCCTCTATCACGACGAGCCACTGCGCCCCACAGGCGTGAGCGACCCCGAGGTTGACGCCGACAACGAGCGCAGCCTGATCGCCATGCAGTGGTACACACTCAAGCGCTTCTGGGGCGCCGTCACCTGCCGCGCAGGCTGGCGGCTGGGCGATGTGTCTTTTGGAGCCAGCTACCGACCCATTCACGATGAGGACGACACCTCTCATACGCGCAAGTCACATGACGCACCAATAGCAGCCGTTAGTAGAGGCGCAAATAACAATCACCGAATAACAGCCACAAAATAGGCAAAAAACAGCATTCCCCCCTGCTATTGACCATCACGGATAATGCAGTTTTGGCGCCTGCCCAGCACCGGCTAGGCGCCCCACGAATTGCATACCGCTGAAGCGATGACCCAGAAAAGCACAGAAACCCCGTCGCTGGCCCATTTCCCTGATATGACTGATCTCTCGGCGCATACGCCGATGTTCCAGCAATATCTCCCCATCAAAGCGCAGTACCCCGACACCCTCGTTTTCTATCGCATGGGCGATTTTTACGAGCTGTTCTTTGGCGACGCCGAAAAAGTCACGCGCCTGCTGGACATCACGCTGACATCGCGTGGCCAGACCGCTGGCCAGCCCATTCCCATGGCCGGCGTGCCTTTTCACGCGCTGGAAAACTATCTGGGCCGCCTCATCAAGATGGGCGAATCCGCCGCCATTTGCGAGCAGGTCGGCGAGATTGGTCTGGGCAAAGGCCCGGTTGAGCGCAAAGTGGTGCGCGTGGTCACACCCGGCACACTCACAGACAGCGAACTGCTCTCCGACAAGAGTGAAGCCATGCTGGTCGCCGTGCACACGGCGGGCCGCCAGCGCTGCGGCTTGGCATGGATGGCCGTGACCCAAGGCCGCATCCACATGGCTGAATGCGCAGCCGATGAGCTGGCTTCTTGGCTCGCCCGCATCAGTCCCAGCGAAGTGATTTACAGCGCCGGCGTCACTGAGCGTTTTGAGCAAAGCCTGCTGGCCATCAAGCACAGCAGCGCCATTAGCTGCCCACTGTCGCCCCGCCCTGACTGGCAGTTTGACTCAGGCCTTGGCGAGCGCAAATTGCTCGAACTACTGGGCGCAGCCAGCCTCAAAGCTTGGGAGGCTGAAGACCTGCCACTGGCCCACGCCGCCAGCGCTGCCCTGCTCTCTTACGCCGAACACACGCAAGGCCGCAACCTCACGCACATTCATGCCATTGCCGTGCAGCGCGATGATGACTTGATCGCCTTGCCACTGGCCACGCGCCGTAACTTAGAGCTGGTCAAAACGCTGCGCGGCGAGGATTCGCCCACGCTGTTTTCGCTGCTCGACACTTGCATGACTGGCATGGGCAGCCGCCTGCTCAAAGCGTGGCTGCTAGAGCCTGAACGCAATCGCAAATCGGCCATGCAGCGCCTTGAAGCCATTGGCGCACTGCGCGGCACAGGCGCTGGCATGGCCCCTTGGCAAGCCCTGCGCGCTGAGCTCAAAGGCGTGAGCGATGTGGAACGCATTACCGCTCGCATCGCCCTGCGCCAAGTGCGCCCGCGTGAGCTGGTGGGCC
Source organism: Comamonas sp. Y33R10-2 (assembly GCF_019355935.1). NCBI lineage: Bacteria > Pseudomonadati > Pseudomonadota > Betaproteobacteria > Burkholderiales > Comamonadaceae > Comamonas > Comamonas sp. Y33R10-2. The sequence continues at coordinate 781,582 of NZ_CP079925.1, read as the reverse complement.
TGTCTAAAACACTACAAAAATCGCAGCAACTAGCCCAATCAGGGCAAGTACCATCAGCCTATTTGACTCAGATTTTCACCGATCTTTTGCCACCCGAAGGCTGCGCTGAGCTGCTGGCCAAAGCCATCATGGAAGAGCCCGCCGCGCTGGTGCGCGATGGCGGCGTGATTGCCACTGGTTTTGATGCCGAGCTGGACGAGCTGCGCGCCATTCAAAACAACTGCGACGAGTTTTTGTTGGAGCTGGAATCCAAAGAAAAACTGCTCACCGGCATTCCGAATCTGCGTGTGCAGTTCAACAAGGTGCACGGTTTTTACATCGAGATCACCAACAGCTACAAGGATGCGGTGCCCGAGCGCTACCGCCGCCGCCAGACGCTGAAAAATGCCGAGCGCTACATCACGCCTGAGCTCAAAGCCTTTGAAGACAAAGCCCTGTCCGCCCAAGAGCGTGCGCTGCAGCGCGAGAAATTTTTGTTCGAGCAGGTGCTCGATCAGCTCCAGCCCCATGTGCCCCAGCTCACGCGCGTGGCACAGGCCATTGCGGCGCTGGATGTGCTTTGCACGCTGGCCGAGCGGTCATTGACGCTGAACTGGGCTGAGCCGCAATTCGTCAGCCAGCCCTGCATCGAAATCGAAGCCGGCCGCCACCCCGTGGTGGAGGCACGCATGGCCGAAACATCGAGCGGTAGCTTCATCGCCAACCACACGCGTATGAATCTGAACACGCGCATGCAGATCATTACCGGCCCGAACATGGGCGGTAAATCGACCTATATGCGCCAGGTTGCTCTGATTGTGCTGCTGGCCAGCGTGGGCAGCTATGTGCCCGCTGCCAGCTGCCGCTTGGGCCCTATCGACGCCATTCACACCCGCATTGGCGCAGCAGATGACTTGGCCAACGCCCAGTCCACCTTCATGATGGAGATGACCGAGGCCGCGCAGATTCTGCATTCGGCCACGCCCCACTCTCTGGTACTGATGGACGAGATTGGTCGCGGCACCAGCACTTTTGATGGTTTGGCGCTGGCCAGCGGCATGGCCACGCAGCTGCATGACAAAACCAAGGCATTCACGTTGTTTGCCACCCATTACTTTGAGCTGACCGAATTACCTGCCAAGGCCAAGGCAGCCGTCAACGTGCATGTGGGCGCAGCAGAGTCGGGCAGCGACATTGTGTTTTTGCATGAGATTAAGGCAGGCCCCGCCAGCCGCAGCTACGGTATTCAGGTCGCCAAATTGGCCGGAATGCCGGCAGGCGTGCTTAACCACGCCCGCCATGCGCTTGAAGCGCTGGAGTCGCAAGCCGGTGAAAACGACATGCAAGTCAACCTGTTTGATGCGCCCGAGCTAGCCGATGAAGCCGCCACGCCCAACCCGCTGGCGCAAGCACTGGCTGCGATCAACCCCGATGCCCTGAGCCCTCGTGAGGCACTCGAAGCGCTTTACCAACTCAAGCAAGTCGCAGCGCGTAGTAGCTAAGTTAGCCACTACGCGACCACTGCCACTACACTTCAAACTCTAACCGTAACGTTTTCTGTCATGACTTACTGCGTTGCCCTCAAACTCAATGCCGGCCTCGTTTTTCTGTCCGACTCCCGCACCAATGCGGGTCTCGATCAGATCAGCACCTTCCGCAAGGTCATGCTTTATGAGCAGCCGGGCGAGCGTTTCATGGTGCTGCAATCTGCAGGCAATCTGTCCATCACTCAGTCAGTGCGCGAACTGCTGGAGAGCTTTCAGCTGCATGACGCCACCACCGATGAGATGCTGACCATCTGGAACGTGCGCAGCATGTTCGATGCCGCCCGTGTGCTGGGCGCGGCCGTGCGCCATGTGTATGAGCGCGAAGGTGAAGCTTTGCAGCGCGCAGGCGTCGATTTCAATGTCTCCATGATTTTGGGCGGCCAGATTCAAGGCGAAGGCATGCGCCTGTTTCAGGTCTACTCGGCGGGCAACTTCATTGAAGCGACGGGCGAGACGCCTTACTTCCAGATCGGCGAATCGAAATACGGCAAGCCCGTGCTGGACCGCGTCATCACCTCCGAAACACCACTGGACGAAGCCGCCAAGTGCGCGCTGGTGTCTATGGACAGCACGCTCAAATCCAACCTCTCGGTTGGCCTGCCACTGGACTTGATCGTCTACGAAAACAACCGCTTCGCTTCAGACCGCATTGTCTGCTTGGACTCCGACAACCCCTACCTGCGCATGTTGCATGACAGCTGGGGAGAGCGCCTGCGCAATGTGTTTGACAGCATTGAAGACCCGGCGTGGGATGGCGGCCAGACGGACGCGCCCATCCGCATTCACAGCCCGCGCGCGCACCCGCTGGTCAAGGTGGGCGCCCCCACAACAGCCATGCAATCTACCTCGAGCACTGGCGCTGGCAATATTCCGCCCGCAGCCCTGCGCCAGCCACCAGTGCCAGCCCAAGCAGGTCTGAGCGCCGCAAATGAATACCAGCGCCTTCAGTCCAATGAGGAGCAAGCCCGCTTGCAGCGACAGGCATCGCTGTCTAACCGATAAGATGAACGCACCTTAGGGTGCGTTTTTCATGACACTCCCACTCGCTGCCCTCTTCGATATTCTGCATCTCACACCTCTCACACCATGGCCTCTGTCAGCGATCTGAACACCCTGCCCGTCGTGTTCTCGCACGCCAACAGCTTTCCTGTCTGCACCTACCGCCTGTTGTTTTCTCTGCTGCGCCAGCGCGGCATTGATGCCAGTGGTGTGCAGCGCTTTGGCCATGACCCGGCACGCCCCGTCACCAATCACTGGCCGCATTTAGTCGATGAGCTCATCGAGTTTGCAGAGAAAAAAGTGCAGCAGCACGGACAAGCTGTTTATTTGGTGGGTCACTCGCTGGGCGGCATTCTGAGCTTTCAAGCGGCCTCTAAGCGCCCCGATCTGGTGCGCGGCGTGCTGCTACTTGACTCGCCCTTGCTGGGCGGCTGGAAGGCCAATGCCGTGGGGCTGGCCAAGCAGACACAACTTGTGGCCTCTGTATCGCCGGGCAAGATAAGCCAGCGCCGGCGCTACACTTGGGCCAGCAGTGAAGAAGCGCTAGAGTACTTTCGCAGCAAAAAAGCCTTTGCCCAATGGCACCCACAGGTGCTGCAAGACTATGTAGAGCACGGCTTGGTGGGCGATCAGGGCAAGCGCAGCCTGCTGTTTACGCGCGAGGTAGAAACTGCCATCTACAACACCCTGCCCAGCAACCTCAACAACCAACTCAAGCGCAACCCGCTGCGCTGCCCCGTGTCTTTTATTGGTGGGCGCTCATCGGCAGAGATGCGGCAGGTGGGTATGGAGATGACGCAGCGCATGACGCAAGGCCGCATCATGATGCTGGACGGCGGCCACCTCTTTCCCATGGAGCGTCCACAGGCTACGGCTGCCGCCATCGAGGCTTCGCTGCTCAATATGGAGCAAAGCATTTTGCGTAAGGCTGAAGCAAATGCTCATCAATAGATAGCTGGCAGGGCCCATTAGTCATTGACTTGCGGCATCAATCATGCCAAAACTGAATCAATGAAAGCGCTAGCAGCTATGAAAAAAGCCACTTGCAGTTCACGCAAGTGGCTTTTTTATGGAAGCTCGGCGACCGTTTTAATGGTGCCAGTTCACCACACCGGTGTAAGCCGTCACCAACACCACGATGCCAAAGACGATGCGGTACCAAGCAAAGGGCACAAAGCTGTTGGTGGAGATAAAGCGCAGCAACCAGCGCACGCACAACCAAGCGCTGATGAAAGAGAAGAACAGACCCACAGCAAACAGCGGCACATCTTCCATGCTCAGCAATGCGCGATCTTTGTAGAGGCTGTAGACGCCTGCGCCAATCAGCGTGGGCATAGCCAAGAAGAAAGAAAAATCCGTCGCCGCCTTGCGCGACAGGCCCATGACCATGCCACCAATGATGGTCGAGCCGCTACGGCTCATGCCGGGAATCAGAGCCAAGCATTGCACCAAACCGACCTTGAGCGCATCCACAGGCGTCATATCGTCCACCGAGTGCACGCGAGTGGCGGCAGCGGGGCGATTTTCAGCCCACAAAATAATGAAGCCACCGATGATGAACGTGGTCGCCACAATCACAGGCGTGAACAGGTGCTCTTGCACATACTTGCCAAACAGCAGCGCCAGCACCACGGCAGGCAAAAAGCCGATGAAGACGTTGAGCGCAAATTTTTGCGCCTCGCGGCTGGTGGGCAACTCGATCAGCGTGCTGCGAATTTTTTGCCAATACACCAGCATTACGGCAAAGATGGCGCCGGTCTGAATAGCGATCTCGAACACCTTGGCCTTGCCGCCGACAAAGCCCATGAGCGAGCCCGCCAAAATCAGGTGCCCCGTTGAGGAGATGGGCAAGAACTCGGTCAGCCCTTCCACAATGCCCATGATGGCGGCCTTGAGCAGCAATAAAGTATCCACGCGAATCGTCCTTTGGGTGCAGGGTTGAAAGCAAAGCTGCCCATTATCTACTTGTCGTTTTGGCGATGAGCCATATCGCGCTGTTAGAGGCCTTTAATCGCCACTCAATCGCAAACTTTTACAAGACATGGTTTGCGGTCATGGGCAAAGCAGCCAAGCTGTGCTGCAATAGCCATGCGTCGGCTGTCGGCGTTTTCACAAAACCATACCATCATGAAAAAACTCGTTGTCCTGGCTGTCGTGTCTCTGGCTTGCAGCATGAGCATGGCTGCTGGAGATAAACCCAAAACCGCCCAGCAGCAACTCATGGGCACTTGCAACACCGAAGCCACCGGTAAAAAAGGCGATGAGCGCAAAGACTTTATGAAGTCCTGCCTGTCTGACGGCAAAAAGCGCCAGCAAGAACGCATGAAAAGCTGCAACGTAGATGCCACCGGCAAAAAGGGCGACGAACGCAAGGCGTTTATGAGTGACTGCTTGAAGAAAGACTGATTCTTTTCTTCATCTTGAACGAGAAAACGCCATGGGCATGCCATGGCGTTTTGCATTTCTAGCGTGGTCTCAAGCCACTGCGCTTAGGCTCATCACATCATCCCAGTCCACGCCCTGCATGGCATCCCAATGGGCCACGATCACGCTGCGCGGACGCTTAGGATTTTTCAGCGCCCCAGCCATCTCAGTCAACGCTTGGTGCACATAACGCTCAGAAGACTTATCTAAAGCGGCCAGTGGCTCGTCGATCAGCACCAGCTCCGCACCACTGGCCCAGCCTGCGGCCATCCATAGTTTGCGCAATGTTCCGGATGAAAGCGCGAGCAGTTGTTTGCCCAGATGCGCTTCTAGATCAAAACCTTGCACATGCTTGTCAAACTCATGCGCGGACCAATGCGGATAAATCGTGCTCTGCAGAGCAGCCCAGCGCTCTGCGGTCATACGGCTGTGACTTTCGCTCAACGGCTGACGAGGGTCCTGCCAGAAAAAAGATGATGCGGGCAGGGTGCCATTCGCGGCAAACGGATAGTGCAGCACGCCTCTGCTTAGGTGCAGTTGCCCGGCTAAGGCCTTGAGCCAACTGGTCTTGCCTGCGCCCTCATCGCCTTGCAACAGGCACAAGCCTGCATGCCAGCAATGCGAGACTTGATGGGCTACCTTTCGGTCTTTGTAGCCAAAACTCACTTGCAGGGCCTGCACCATGCAAGGTGTCTCGCAGCAATCATCTATTTCAGAATTCATAGCTAGCAGCGCCTTATAGGTATGGACTTGCGCCTGATTTCATCTCAAACACCTATGCGCATGCTGCCAAACCGGCAAAGGCACAATGGCGTCCCCTCAATAGCACGCAATATGCCATGGCTCTGGATTATTTGGAATTTGATTACAGCGAAGATGAAGAAGGCACCGGCACTTGGGACGCTATGGCCAGCGTCAAAGCCGAGCGCGTGCCTGCGCTGGCAGCCGAAATCGAAGCCGTTCTACGCTGGGCCAGCCACAAATTTGTAGGCCGCCAAGGCTCAATCGAAGAAGGTTTTGACTGGGATTACGACCTGCAGGCCCAAGATGATGAGGGCGAGCCTTTAGATGCCCGCTTTGATAAGGCCCAGAGCAAGTTGACGCTACAAGCCTCGGCCACAGGCCGCACAACGGTCAACCTGGCTGTCTCAGGCTCGGTGCATTTTGCGGATGCGCTGCGCGAGAGGTTTGAGCTGGAAGATTGAAAAAACTCAGCTTTCAGTTATCCATATCTTTGCGCTGCTTAGGCGGCTGAGCCGCATTTTTACGACTTGCACCGGCGCGGCCGGCCTTGCTCCACTGGTAGTCAAAACCATCGGGTGTCTTGCCATCCTCCACAGCTGACACTCCTACCGGCCCCACCATGTCACGCAGCTCCGAAGAGATGACGACATGGGCGTTACTCGGGTCTTTGCGCAGCTGCTGACACAGCGCCAAGGCCTCACCCATCTGAGCATCAGAAAAGGCTTGGCATTGCGGCTGCCAGGCAGGTGCCTGCCCCTCAATCTCAGCATCATGCTCAGGTACCGACTCAGGCGCCAAACTACGCAGATAAAAAACAACAATACTCATGGCGTGATCTTAATTAAAACAAGGCCTGTGATGATTCACTCTTGAGGTTTAGCTGCATTCAAAGGCTCCCAGCGCCCCGCTACGTTTTTAAGCAAGGTATTCACTGCCGTGAGCCTGCGACTCTTGACGTTGTTGAGGCTGTTTTGCGCACTCAGCACCGCCGTCTGGGCAGATAGCACATTCAAATAGGCCACCATGCCCGCCTTGTACTGGTTGTTCGCCAACGTGAGCGACTTCTGAGCGGCGACCAAGGCCTCGGTCTGCACCTGATCTTCTTGCGCTAAATTGCTGGCGGCGACCAGATTGTCTTCCACCTCTTGCAGCGCCGTCAGCACTGTTTGCTTGTAAGTCGCAGCATTCAAATCCAGCGTAGCGCGGGCTGACTCGACCGCAGCGCTACGCGCGCCGCCATCAAACAGACTCATCGCCAAGGCCGGGCCTACCGACCAAAATAGATTGGGCGCATTGAGCAAGTCCGACAGAATGGAGTTGCGATAACCGGTGGCGGCCGACAGCGTGAGCGAAGGAAAAAATGCCGAGCGAGCCACACCCACTTGCGCATTCGCCATCGCCACGCGGCGCTCAGCGGCAGCAATGTCGGGGCGGCGCTCCAGCAGGGTCGAAGCCAGCATTTCAGGCACCACAGGGGGCGTGGGTAATACGGCCGTCACAGGCAGGCTGAACTGCGCCGGGGCCTTACCCTGTAATGCAGCCAGCGCATGCTCGTACTGTGCGCGGGTGATTTTTGCATCCAACAAGCTGGCCTGTGTGCTCTTGTACTGAGACTGAGCCTGAGCCACATCGGCAGACGAAACCACACCGGCTCTATAGCGGTTTTGCGTGAGCTTCAAGCTTTGCGCATAGGCGTCCAGACTCTCTTGCAAAAATTTCATCTGCACTTCAGCAGCACGCAGCGAGAAATAAGTCTGCGCGACTGATGCCTGAGCCGAGAGTTTGGCCGCCGCTAAATCGTCCGAACTAGCCTGCGCTGAGGCACGACTGGCATCGACTCCGCTGGCCAGCTTGCCCCATAAATCCAGCTCCCAGCTAGCGTTTAATCCCAGCGAGAAATTGTTATTGATGCTGCCACTGCGGGCCACGTTTTCACCATTGGTGTTGCTATAGGTGCCGCCGCCCGTAAGCGCCCGCGAGCCACTGCCCGTGGTGCTGAGCGTGGGCAGTTGCGCAGCGCGGCTGCTTGCGACTGCGGCTTGCGCCGAGCGCAGGCGGGCCACGGCTTGCTCAATACTTGGGTTGCCTGCGGCTGCCGCTTCTTGCAGCTGGTTGAGAACAGCATCGCTATAAACCAGCCACCACTGATCGGGCACCGTGGCGGCGCTGCTGCCCGCCACGTTCTGAGCGGGCTGCCACACGCCGAACTGCGCAGCCTGCGGTGTGGCCTCTTTGAACTGGGCAGGCACCTCCAACTTAGGAGCTTGGTAAGTCGGCTGGGTAGAGCATGCTGTCAGCATCAAAGCTGCAACGATTGGCAAGAGGCGAGGTAACTGGCGAGGCAAAGAACGGGGGTACAAATGAGGTAGCACCATGGCAGATATATTCATAAATGTGAGCTGCCCGTCCTTAATTTGATTGGACTTGAGGCCGATTTGATTCAAAAATTGTGTGGACATATTCATCTCACTTCACCTCAGCCACAGCAGCTGTAGCCGCTGCATCCACGCCTCGGCGCTTCACCTTGGGAGCGCGCGAAAACTGTCGCATTACGCGGTTTCTTGCCCTATCCAGCAACACATAAACCACGGGCGTGGTGTAGAGCGTGAGCAACTGGCTCAGCAGCAAACCACCCACAATCGCAATACCCAGGGGTTGGCGCAGTTCGGCTCCATCACCCTTGCCCAGCGCCAGCGGCAGCGCGCCAAAAAGCGCTGCCATGGTGGTCATCAAAATGGGGCGCAGGCGCAGATGGCAGGCTCGGTAAATGGCCTGCGCCGCCGTGGCGTGGCCGTCTTTTTCGCGCTCCAGCGCGAAGTCAATCATCATGATGGCGTTCTTCTTGACCAGCCCTATCAGCAAGATCACGCCAATAAAAGCGATCAGCGAGAACTCCGTCTTGAACAGCATCAGCGCCAGCAGCGCGCCAACTCCTGCGGATGGCAGCGTGGACAAAATCGTCAGCGGATGCACCAAGTTTTCATACAAGATGCCCAGCACCAGATAGATGGTGATGATGGCCGCCAAGATTAAAAGCGGCTGCCCAGCCAGCGCCTGCTGGAAGGCTCCTGCCGAGCCGCTGAAGCTGCCTCGAATGGACACGGGCACACCTAGCTCGGCCATGGCATTGCGAATCGCATCATTGGCCTGCGACAGCGACATATTGGGCGCGAGGTTGTAGCTCACCGTACTAGCCGGTGTACCGCCTTGGTGCTGCACTGAAAGCGGCGTGGTCGATGTCGTGATCTTGGCAAAGGCGGTCAGCGGAATTTGCTGACCCGCACCATTCACAAAGAAAAAGCCGCGCAATGATTCTGGGCTCTGCAGATACTGGGGCGATGCCGTCATCACCACCCGGTACTGGTTGAGTGGGTTGTAGATCACGCCGACTTGGCGCTGGCCAAAAGCATCGTTTAAGGTGTTATCGATTTGCGAGACCGTCAGCCCCAAACGCGCGGCCTGATCGCGGTCAATCACCAGCATGGTCTGCACACCGTTGTCTTGAACATCGCTGTTCACATCGGCCAGCTCAGGCAAGGTCGAAAGAACTTGACGAATGCGCGGCTCCCACAGGCGCAGCTCGGCCGTGTCGTCAGCCTGCAGCGTGTACTGATAGGCCGACATGCTTTGCCGCCCGCCAATGCGCACATCGCTTTGCGTCATCATGAACAGGCGTGCGCCCGGTTCATCTTTGAGCTTTTCACGCAGGCGGTTGATGACTTCATCGCTGGATACTTTGCGCTCGGCCATGGGCTTGAGCGACATGAACATATTGGCCGAGTTGGCCTGCCCGCCGCCGGTAAAGCCGGTCACATATTCCACCGCCGGGTCTTGCTGCACCACATCCAGAAAGCGCTTGATGCGCCGTTCCATGGCCTGAAAAGACGTGGACTGGTCCGCACGAATAAAGCCCATGACACGTCCCGTGTCCTCGCTGGGCATAAAGCCTTTGTCGATGGTTTGGTAGAGGTGAACATTCAGGCCAATCACCGCTACCAAACTGAGCAGTACCACCGGTTGATGGCGCAGGCCCCAAGCCAGGCTGCGGCGATACAGCGCAGTGAGCTTTTTCTCAAAACGGTCTAGGCTTTGAGAAACACGCAACCAAAACGCATCCCAGCGCCCCGCAAAGGGGCGCGTTGAGCGCTCAGCACGTCGACGCGCCTCTTCTTCGGGCGTGCGCAGCAAGGCCGCGCACATCATGGGCGTGGTGGTCAGCGAAATGACCATAGACACCAAAATCGCCGCCGACATGACCACCGCAAATTCACGAAAGAATCGGCCCACGACACCGGCCATGAACAAAATGGGCACAAACACCGCAATCAGCGACAGGCTCATGGAGACCACGGTAAAGCCAATCTCTCGCGCGCCTTCAATCGAGGCCTGCATGGCGCTTTTGCCGCGCTCCATGTGTCGCATGACGTTTTCAAGCACCACGATGGCGTCGTCCACCACAAAGCCTGCGGCAACCGTCAAGGCCATCAGAGAGAGGTTGTCCAGCGTGTAGCCGCACAAATACATGATGCCGAAAGTGCCCATCAGCGACGCGGGCACAGCCACGGCAGGAATCAGCGTGGCGCGCAGGCGGCGCAAGAACACGAAGACCACCATGATGACCAAGGCGATCGACAGCAGCAGTGCGTTTTGCACCTCTTTGACCGAGGCGCGCAAGGTAGGTGTGCGGTCCGAGATCACCGTCACATCAATGGCTGGGTTGATAGAGGCTTTGAGCTGCGGCAGCAATGCGCGCACCTTGTCTACAGACTGCAAAATATTCGCATCAGGCTGTTTAAACACCTGCAGCAGCACGGCGGGCTTGCCGTTCATCACGCCGTAGTTGCGCACGTCTTGCACAGAGTCCGTCACATCCGCCACATCAGACAAACGCACGGCGTTGCCGTTGTTCCAGCGCAGCACCAGCGGCGCATATTCTGCGGCCGTGCGGGCCTGATCATTGGTCGCCACCTGCCAGTATTGGTCATCACGCTCTACCGCACCCAGCGGGCGGTTGGCGTTGGTAGAACTGATGGCAGTACGCACAGAATCTAGCGATACGCCTTTGGCTGCTAGCCGCACCGGGTCTAGCTCCACACGCACGGCAGGCAAGGCTCCGCCATTGATAGAGGCTTGGCCCACGCCCTCCACCTGCGCCAGCTTTTGGGCAAGCACGGTGGAAGCTGCGTCATACATCTGACCGCGGGTCAGCGACTCAGACGTCAGCGCCAAAATCATGATGGGCGCGTCCGCCGGGTTCACCTTGCGGTAAGTCGGGTTGCTGGGCATGCCCGAGGGCAGCAGCGTGCGCGCCGCGTTGATGGCAGCCTGCACATCATGGGCGGCGCTATCGACCGTGCGCGTCAAATCAAACTGCAACGTGATGCGCGTGCTGCCCATGCTGGAGCTAGACGTCATCTCGTTGACGCCCGCAATTGCGCCCAACGCGCGCTCAAGCGGAGTGGCCACGGTGGCTGCCATGGTGTCAGGTGCGGCACCGGGCAGGCTGGCAGTGACAGAAATCGTCGGGTAATCCACCTGTGGCAAGGGCGCTACGGGCAGCAAAAAGTAAGCCACACCGCCTACCAGCGCCATGCCAATAGTCAGCAAGATGGTGGCAATGGGGCGAAAGATGAAAGGCGTGGAAATGCTCATGGCTTTGTTCCACCCTGCTCACCCATGACTTCCGCTTCTGAATGCGGCATATGCTTGACCGCAGGCAGGCCGCGCTTAACGCGCCAGTTCTCGGCCCAGTTCTCAAAAGTCAGATAGATGACGGGCGTGGTGAACAGAGTCAGCAACTGACTCACCAGAAGACCACCCACCAGAGTTACACCCAGCGGTTGGCGTAGCTCGCTGCCCACACCGCTGCCCAGCATCATGGGCAAGGCACTCAGCAAGGCGGCCAGCGTGGTCATGATGATGGGGCGAAAGCGCAGCAAGCAAGCCTGATAGATGGCATCGCGCGCATTCATGCCCTCTTCACGCTGGGCATCGAGCGCGAAGTCAATCATCATGATGGCGTTCTTCTTGACGATACCAATCAGCAAGATAATGCCGATGATGGCAATGATGTCCAAATCAAGCCCTGCTATCAATAATGCCAGCAGAGCACCCACACCCGCCGACGGCAAGGTCGAGAGAATCGTGATCGGGTGAATCGTGCTTTCATACAGCACGCCCAGCACGATGTACATGGTGATGATGGCGGCCAACACTAAAAGCAAGGTGTTGGACAAAGATGCCTGAAACGCCAACGCTGCGCCTTGGAACTGAGAATCTACGGACAAGGGAATTTCGCCGGAGTTACGCAAGGCTTGAATGACTTGCTTGGCGGCATCCACCGCATGGCCCAGCGATACACCTTGCGCGGTGTTAAACGAGATGGTGGCAGCTGGCAACTGGCCCACATGGTTCACCGCCAGCGCCATAGGGCGCTCCGTCACCGTGGCAATCGACGACAGCGGCACAGGTGCGCCGCTGGAAGATGCGGCATAAATCGTCTGCAGCGCCTCGGGGCCTACCTTGAACTGCGGCGCGACCTCCAGCACCACACGGTATTGGTTGGACTGAGTGAAGATGGTGGAGATCAAACGCTGGCCAAAGGCGTTGTAGAGCGCCGAGTCCACCGATGCCACCGTCACGCCCAAGCGACTGGCTTGTGCACGGTCGATCTGCACATAGGCTTGGCGGCCCTGGTTCTGCAGATCGCTGCTCACGTCCAGCAATTCAGGCAGTTGCTGCAGTTTCTCCACCAAAGCCTTGGTGCTGGCAGTCAGCTGCGCCATATCGGGCGAGGACAGCAGCAACTGGTACTGCGTGCGCGCTTGGCGGTCTTCAATCGTCAAGTCTTGCACAGGCTGGGCATAAAGGCGAATACCGGGCACATGCTGCGCATCTTCAGCCATGCGCTTGAGAACGACAGGCAATTGATCGCGCTGGCCGTGGGGCTTGAGGTCGATCTGAATACGGCCCGTGTTGAGCGTGGTGTTGGTGCCATCCACACCAATAAAGGACGAGATGGAAGCCACGGCAGGGTCTTTGAGCAATTGCTCGGCCAGCGCCTGCTGGCGCTCGGCCATGGCAGCGAACGAGATGGACTGATCGGCCTCCGTCGTCGCAGCAATCGTGCCTGTGTCTTGCTCTGGGAAAAATCCTTTGGGCACGACGAAATACAGCAGCACGGTAATGGCCAGTGTCGCCATAAATACCAGCCAAGTCAGCTTGCTGTGGTCCAAAACCCAAGTGAGCATGCGGCCGTACTCAGCAACCACCTTGTCAAAAAAGCGCGCAATGGCTGCGCTTATGCCTTTCGATTCTGCGATTTTCTCGGCTTCGGTCTCAGCCTCTGGCTTGTGGCGCAGCAAGCGCGCGCACAGCATAGGCGTGAGCGTGAGCGAGACCACAGCCGATATCAGAATCGCCACCGTCATGGTGATAGCAAATTCATGGAACAAGCGCCCCACCACATCGCCCATGAACAGCAGCGGAATCAGCACCGCGACCAGCGAAATCGTCAGTGAGATGATGGTGAAACCAATTTGCTTGGCGCCTTTGAGCGCGGCTTGCATGGGCGGCTCACCCTTTTCGACATAGCGGGCGATGTTCTCGATCATCACAATCGCATCGTCCACCACAAAGCCGGTGGAAATCGTCAACGCCATCAGCGTGAGGTTGTTGATGGAGTAGCCGGCCAAATACATGACGCCGAAGGTGCCAATCAGCGACAGCGGTACCGCCACACTGGGAATCAACGTGGCCGAAGCACTTCGCAGGAACAGGAAAATCACCATTACCACCAGCGCAATGGCCAAACCCAACTCAAACTGCATGTCTTCTACCGAGGCACGAATGGTGACAGTGCGGTCGGTCAATACGTTCACATCCACCGAAGCGGGTAGTGTTTCTTTCAACTGAGGCAGCAAGGCCTTGATGGCATCCACCGTGTCGATTACGTTGGCACCGGGCTGGCGGCGGATATTCAAAATCACAGCCGAATTAGAGCCCGTTTCAGGCGTACCAGCCCAAGCGGCCAGACGCATGTTTTCGGCGTCATCCACGGTCTGCGCCACATCCGACAAACGAATCGGGTTGCCGTTTTTAAAGGCGATGATGAGGTTGCGGTATTCCGCCGCAGACTGCATCTGGTCATTGGCATCAATGGTGGATGCCCGGTTCGGCCCGTCAAAGCTGCCCTTGGCAGTCTTGACATTGGCCGCTGAGATGGCAGAGCGCACATCATCGAGCGTCATGCCAAAGCTTGCCAGTGCAGCGGGGTTGGCCTGTATGCGCACCGCAGGGCGGCGTGCACCAGCAATGGCAACCAAACCCACGCCCTTGACCTGCGAGAGCTTGGGCGCGAGCCGGTTCTCCACCAAATCATTGATCTTGATGACAGGCAGTGAAGGCGAGCTGATGGCCAGCGTCAGCACCGGCGCATCGGCCGGGTTGACCTTGCTGTAGAGCGGGGGCATGGGCAGGTCGCTGGGCAGCAGGTTGCTACCGGCATTGATGGCTGCTTGCACCTGCTGCTCAGCCACGTCCATGGACATATCCAGCGAGAAGCGCAGGTTGATAACCGATGCGCCGCCAGAACTGGTGGAGGACATCTGATCGAGTCCCGGCATCTGGCCAAACTGCCGCTCCAGTGGCGCGGTGACGTTAGATGTCATCACATCCGGGCTAGCGCCCGGGTACAAGGTGGTGACCTGAATCGTGGGGTAGTCCACCTCGGGCAGGGCCGAGATGGGCAATAGTCGATAGGCAAGAATGCCTGCAATCAGCACCGCCACCATCAGCAAGCTGGTGGCAATGGGCCTGAGAATAAAGATGCGCGAGAGATTCATAGTGGTCGCAGCTTGTGCCTATGCTCAGCGGCCTGCGCTATTTGCGCCACCATTTACACCGCTATTCGCATTACCACTGGCGCCGCCATTGGCTTCACGCTCGGCACGCATTTTCTGAAAGAAGGCTTTGCGCTCCTCGGGCGACATGGCATCCAGCTTCTCGCGCTGCTCGGGTGTTAACTGGGGGCGTCCGCCTTCACCACGATTTTCACCGCGACCTTCACCACCCACTTCTAGACGACCTTCTGCGCGACCCTCTCCACGACCTGCAGCAGCTGGTTGAGCCTGTGATTTTTCAGTCTTAGCGGGGGATTCTGCATTGCCCTTGCCTTGCCCATCGGCGGCACGTGGCGACTCGCCAGCACGGCCTTCAGCGGGTGTTCCATTGGGTGCGCCAACAAATGCCCCCGAAGGTGCGCCATCAGGCCCCCCCTTCGCACCGCGCTCAGCGCGCAGCTTCTGGAAGAAGGCTTTGCGCTCTTCAGGCGTCATTTTGGAAACCTTCTCACGCTGCTCAGGCGTGAGGTTACGCATGCCGCGCGGTTGGCTGGCAGCGTCTTGCACGGCCTGATCGACCTTCTTAACCTTTTCAGAATCCACAACGGTGACCTTGGCACCTTCGCGCAAGCGATCAATACCGTCAGTCACCACCTTGTCGCCCGCCTCCAACTCACCGCGCACGCTAACAAAGTCGCCATCCGTCACCCCAACTGTGATCTTGCGCTGGGTCACCGTTCCATCCGCCTTAACCAAATACACATAGTTGTTCTGCACCGCATTTGCAGGCACTGCAATCACTTGATCGAGCTGGCGAACCTGCAGCTTGACGTTGACAAATTGGTTGGCGAACAACCTGCGCTCGGCATTGTCAAAAGCGGCTTTGGCTTTGACAGTGCCGGTGGTTGTGTCGATGGTGTTGTCCAGCGCATTGAGCAAGCCCTTAGCCAAAATTTGCTTTTGCTCCCGGTCCCACAGCTCTACAGGCATGGGCTTACCGGCACTTAATTGCTCGGCCAGCGTGCTGACATGGGCTTCTGGGATGGAGAAGACCGCATCAATGGGCTTGACCTGCGAGATGGTCACCAGTCCATTGACATCCGATGGGTTGACCACATTGCCCAAATCCGCCTGACGCAGACCCAGCCGCCCGGAGATAGGCGCAGTGATCTTGGTATAGCTCAGCTGCAGCTTGGCGGCATCGACTTGGCCTTTGTCTGCAGCCACCGTGCCTTGCAGTTGGCGCACCAACGCCTCTTGCGTATCGACTTGCTGACTGGCAATGGAGTCTTGCGCAAGCAAATCTTTGTAGCGCTTCAAATCTAGTTGTGCATTTTTAAGCTGCGCCTGATCACGCACTAGGGAGCCCTGTACCTGTGCCAAAGAAGCAGCCAAGCTGCGCGGATCAATCTCAGCCAACAACTGACCTGCCTTGACCTCATCACCTTCCTTAAAGTGCAGCTTGAGCAACTCGCCCGAGACCTTGGCCCGCACCACCGCCGTGGCTCGTGGGTTCATGGTGCCAATCGCGCTGATGAGCACGCGCATGTCGCGCTGCTCCACCACACCGACCGATACCGGTTGGGCCTGCCCCGCACCGCCGGGGCCACCCTGCCCCATGCGACCACCGCGCCCGCCTGAGCCTGCTCCAGCCCCCCCTGATTGAGGTGCTACTTGTGCCGCTGCATTCTGCCCTACGCCCTGTTTGTGCGTGTACCACCAGTAGCCACCACCCGATGCAGCTAAGGCCAAAACAACGGCGGCCAAGATAGCTGGGCTGGCCTTACCCAGCTGTGAAGTTTGAAAAGTTTGAGTCAAAGTAAGTGTGCTGGGCATGGTGTGAGCGCAGGAAGTGCAGGCCTGAATTGCCGCAATGGTATCGATTTGCAATTGACTCTTGGGTCAGGATGCACCTCATTTGCCAGCATTTACCCCGGCTTTACTTTGGGTAGGTACGGTCTGTTGAGGATTTGCTCGAAGTTGCGAAAGATGCAGGCCGGTTGCCAATCTAGGCGTGCAACGCAGTGCGGGCGCTACCCCGCACAAGGAGCTCAACAACGAGTTCCGACCCGCAGGCGTCCATGCCTTCGATCAAATTCTTAACAAACCTAAAGTCGAACTGCGTAAGCAGCGCTGACTTCACGCCACTTACATCGGCTTTTTCAGGCGGCATGACAGGCAGCGACCTGCGCGCCAACTGACGCAGATCAATTACCTACTGGCTTTCCCTAGGTGCTCAGCCCTAATGCGCATAAATGACAGCTGGCGCACACTACTTTTCAGCTCATTAAAAAGCGGGAAATATTGAAACAAAACAAGCCTCTACTGCTTTATTCAATTGGACTCAAAGCTCTTGAAAACATAGCAAAAATCACTGATGCTCATCCACCACATTCAAGGTGTGATTTGTAAAAAATTAGATACCAGCATCCTTAAAATCGCTTCTTTAGTTAGAACACGCAGATCGCTCTTTGAGGCTTACCAGCCAAAAGCCAAGCGACAACCACAGCCTACTTTTTGGAGACACCATGCAGGCTTTACTCGCCCTCTCTATGGGCATTGACAGGCTCAATGCCTTTATCGGCAAATACTCCATCTGGCTGATATTTGCTGCAACCTTCATCAGCGCCGCCAACGCCATCGTTCGTAAAGTCTTTGACATCAGCTCCAACGGCTTCCTCGAAGTGCAGTGGTACCTGTTCGCTTGGTCTTTTTTGATTGCGGCGGGCTACACTCTGCTGCACCGCGAACATGTGCGCATCGACGTCATCAACTCCCGCCTGTCTAAAACAACACAGGTCTGGATTGACATCATCGGCTTCGCTTTCTTCCTCACACCCCTGTGCCTGACCATTCTTTGGTACAGCACGCCTGTGGCCATTCAGATGTACCAGACAGGCGAAATCTCAGGCAGCCCCGGCGGCCTGATTCGTTGGCCGGTATGGGCCTCTATCCCTGTTGGCATCACACTGCTGATGCTGCAAGGCTGGTCCGAACTCATCAAGCGCATTGCCTTTTTGACAGGCCATGGCCCTGACCCTATGGGCAAGCTGCAAGACAAGAGCGCTGAAGAAGAGCTGGCTGAAGCACTGCGTGCCGAAGCTGATCGCAAACAGGCTGAAGCGATGGCCGCTCAGGCCAGAGCATAAGAAGTAGCGGGAGACATCAATGGAATTTATCGCTACTAACTTCGCCCCCATCATGTTTGCGGGGCTGATCTGTTTCTTGCTACTGGGCTTCCCTGTGGCATTCAGCTTGGGTGCTGCAGGCTTAATCTTTGGCTTTATGGGCATCGAGATGGGAGTCTTCCCATCCTCCGTAATGGCATGGCTTCCCCAGCGCCTGATCGGCATCATGGCCAACGACACTTTGTTGGCCGTGCCCTTCTTTACCTTAATGGGCCTGATTCTTGAACGCTCCGGCATGGCGGAAGACTTGCTCGACACAGTCGGACAGGTTTTCGGCCCTATCCGCGGCGGTCTGGCTTTGGCCGTGATTTTTGTGGGCGCGCTGCTGGCCGCCACTACCGGTGTGGTTGCCGCTTCGGTAATCTCCATGGGCCTGATCTCCCTGCCCATCATGCTGCGCTACGGCTATGACCGCCCTCTGTCAGCGGGTGTAATTGCAGCATCGGGCACTCTGGCGCAAATCATTCCACCCTCACTGGTGCTGATTTTGATGGCCGACCAGTTGGGCAAGAGCGTTGGCGACATGTACAAGGGCGCTTTCATCCCCGGCTTCATGCTGATGGGTTTGTATGTGCTGTGGGTGGTTCTTTTAGCCATCTTCAAGCCCAAGATGGTGCCGGCTCTGCCGATTGAGGCCCGCATCTACCGTGAAGCCAATGGCAACGGCGGCTACATGTCGCTGGCCGTGGTGATGGGCCTGTCCACTATCGTCGCCATCTTCTTGGCCGAGCATATGCCTGACCTGCACACTTGGTGGCAGGGCAAAGAGGTGCTGGAAGTTGCGACCGATGAAAAAATCGTCACTGCCATGTGCGGCGGCACCTTCATCGCCTTTGTGATGGCCTCGATCAACCGCATCTTCAAGCTGGGCCTTCTGTCCAAGCTGGCTGAGCGCGTGACTTTTGTGCTGATCCCGCCATTGCTGCTGATTTTCTTGGTGCTGGGCACCATCTTCTTGGGCATTGCAACACCTACCGAAGGCGGCGCCATGGGCGCGATGGCCGCCCTCATCATGGGCTTTGCACGCGGCCGGTTGAACATGAACCTGCTCACGCAGGCTTTGGGCTCAACCACAAGGCTGGCCTGCTTTGTGATGTTCATCATGATTGGCGCCACGACCTTTAGCTTGGTCTTCCAAGCAGCAGATGGCCCCAAGTGGGTTGAGCACCTGCTGACCGGCCTGCCCGGCGGCCAAGTGGGCTTTCTGATCGTGGTCAACATCATGATCTTCTTCCTGGCCTTCTTCTTGGACTACTTTGAGCTGTCGTTCATCGTTGTTCCATTGCTGGGTCCTGTAGCCGAGAAGATGGGCATTGATCTGATCTGGTTTGGCGTGTTGCTGGCGGTCAATATGCAGACCTCCTTCATGCACCCACCGTTTGGCTTTGCGCTGTTCTTCCTGCGCTCTGTCGCGCCTGATAAGCAGTATGTGGACAAGGTCACACACAAGGTCATCGAGCCTGTGACGACCATGCAGATCTATAAGGGTGCTGTGCCCTTTGTGTTGATCCAGTTGGTCATGGTGGGCGTGCTGATTGCATTCCCCGGCATCGTGACCGGAGCGCTTGATAAACCAGTCGCCGTGGACGTCAACAAGATCGATAGCCAGCTGCAAGATCAGCTCAACGATGCAGGCGGTGGCTACGGTGCGGACAACCCCTTTGGCGCACCTGAGGGCGGCGAAGAAGGCTCAAGCGCCCCTGAAGCCCCCAAGGATGGTAGCCAACCTGCCCCGGATGCCACCGCGCCGAATACTGGCGGCTACGGCTCTGACGATCCAGCTAAGGCACTACAGGAGTCACTGAACGCTGCACCTGCGGCCAAATAAGCGCTGAATGAAAAAAGCCGCAACTCATCAGAGTTGCGGCTTTTTTCTTGTCTTTTCCAATGACTCCACTACGGACGCTGAAGCCTCTTTAAAGCACCATCCAGGAAACACTGATCACCTTACACACTCAAGGCGTCACTTATGAACTCGAGTACAGCCCGGACGCTAGCACCTGCGTCTACAGAGGCCCTCTCAGCCATTCACTACTCACCTGACGAGCACCGATTTTGACTCTGCCCCCTGCAGCACATCGCCACGCTGACGGCTGAACAGCTGCCCTGGCTGTGAGCTGGAATACCGCTCGAATGCCACCGAAGTCAAGGTGCAAAGCATTTCGCCCAGCCAGGCTAGCGAAGACTGGCCCTATCCCGACTACCCTCCACTGCTGCCAAAGCTGTCACTCAAGCTGGCCAGCGCCTACGAGGAAAGCTGGATGCAGTTTTCGCGTCGGCTACCCAACCTGCCAGAAGGCCAGACAGCGACACTAGTGGCCATCGTTCCTGAGCCACGCTCTATCGGCCATTCACTCTGGGGCGAAGCTGGGGATGATGAAGCGGTCTGCGTGGTCTGTGAGTGTGACCTGGCTAAAGGCTTGATACGCAGCTACAACATCTGCAGTTAGGCATAAAAAAACCGCAGCGAACTGCGGTTTTTGTAGCATTCAGTCGAGACCAGATGCAGGCTTGACGCCCATTTCAATCAGATCTTGGCTGTTGCCATGTACTGGTTGAAGGGGTACTCGGAGAAGCGGTTCCACAGAATTTGATCGCGCTGGAAGGCACGCATGTCTTGGTGGATCTTCTTGAACTCAGGGGACTTTGCTTCGTGCTCAGCGAACACTTCCATCGAAGCCTTGAAACCTGCATCCATCAAAGCCTTAGGGAACATCTTCAACTGAGTCTTGTTGGCCACCAAACGCTTAATGGACTGAGGATTAAGCACCTGGTACTTGCTGGTCATGTCTGCAGCTGCCACGCGGGTTGCGGCGTCCAGAATCGCCTTGTTTTCGGGCGACAAAGCGTTGTACTTCTTGATGTTGATGAAGAACTCCAGCTCGGCAGAGCCTTCCCACCAGCCGGGGTAGTAGTAAAAAGGTGCGACCTTGTTAAAGCCCAGCTTTTCATCGTCGTAAGGACCAACGAACTCAACGGCATCCAGAGTGCCTTTTTCCAGAGCTTGGTAGACATCGCCTGCAGGCATGTTTTGCGCAACCACACCCATCTTGGCCATGGCTTCACCGAACACGCCGCCGCCCAGACGCATCTTCAGACCCTTTAGGTCTTCCACGGTCTTGATTTCCTTGCGGTACCAGCCGCCCATCTGGGTGGTCGTGTTACCGGCAGATGCGGTCTTGAAGTTGTACTTGGCAAAGAAAGCGTCCAGCATCTTGCGGCCGTTGCCATGGTCTTTCCAGCCACTCATTTGCAGTGCGGTCAGGCCAAAAGGCACGGCGCAGCTGAAGGCGAAGATGGGGTCCTTGCCGGTAAAGTAATAGGCTGCTGTTTGCGCCATATCGATGGTGTCGCCCTGCAGCGCATCCACCACACCAAAAGCGGGCATCAACTCGCCAGCAGGGTGTACCGAAATCTCGAACTTGCCGCCCGACATGGCCTTGACCAGTTGCGACATTTTTTCGGCGCTACCGAAGATAGTGTCCAGCGACTTGGGGAAGCTGGAAGCCAGACGCCAGCGCACTGCGGCCTGAGCGTGAACAGCAGGAGCTGCACCAGCAGCCAACACACCGGCAATACCGGCATTTTTCAAAATAGAACGACGATCCACTTGTAGTCTCCTTGAGGATGTTATTTGGCTGGCACAGACAACTGATCTAAGCCAGCTTCTCTCATGTCACAAGAACAAAATGTACACGAGCCCCATGCCAGAAGTGCGCTAAAAAGTGACCGTTCGCTTAAGAATTTCTACCTAGTGATTTCCATCAATTCCATGTGTGCGCTTACAAACGTACTGCACTCATATAGCTGGAGTAGCGAAATTCGGAGAACCGGTCCCAGAGCAGCTGATCGTGTTGAAACCCGCGCATGCTGCGGTGAATTCTTCTGAATGTGCTTGACTTGGCTTCATGCTCAGCCATCGTGGTCATTACCGCCTTAAAGCCTGCATCCATCAGCTCACGCGGAAAAGCGCGCAGCTGCACTCTTTCGCTCAACAGCTTTTTCAGCGCTGCCGGGTTGAGCGCCAGATACTTGGCCGTCAAATCCTTCGCCGCCAGCGCCGCCGCCGCCTCGACCATCGCCTTGTGCTCAGGCGTCAGTGCGGCAAAAGCCTTGGTGTTGATAAAGTAAGCCAGCTCAGCCCCGCCCTCCCACCAGCCGGGGTAGTAGTAATAAGGGGCAATCTTGCCAAAGCCCAGTTTTTGCTCGTCATACGGGCCGACAAACTCCACGGCATCTAATCTGCCTTTTTCCAGCGCCTGCTGCGCCTCGCCAATCGGCATATTGAACGCTTGCACGCCCAGCTTTTGCAGCGCATCACCCAGCAAGCCGCCGCCTGCACGCATGCGCAAGCCATGCAGGTCCTGAACGGTTTTAATTTCTTTACGGTACCAGCCACCCATTTGCGTGCCGGTATTTCCCGCACTCAGGCTCTTGATGTTGTACTGGGCATAGAAGTCATCCATGAGCTTGCGCCCACCGCCATACTCCATCCATGCGTCCATCTGCCGGGCCGTCAGCCCAAAGGGAACGGCGCAGCCCAAAGCGAAGCTGTAATCCTTGTCTGTGAAGTAATACGGCGCCGTCAGCGCCATCTCTACCGTGCCGTTTTGCACGCCTTCCATCACACCAAAGGCCGGCATCAAGTCACCCGCGGGGTGAATGCTGACATCAATCTGCCCGCCAGACATCACGCGCAAAGTCTGAGCAAATTTTTCTGCCCCGCCAGAGATGGCATCCAGCGCTTTAGGAAAGCTCGTGACCAAGCGCCAGCGCAGCACCTCTTGCGCCCGAACGGCGGGTGCGACGCCAGCAGCCAGCACACCGGCCATGCCCACATGTTTGACGAGTGAGCGACGATCCATGAATATTTCTCCGCGATAAGTTTGTCTGTGCCGGGCAGCCACACTGAGCTGCACTCAAGCTTTAGCCATTGTAGAAACGCATGCGTCTGGCTGCGCAGCGTTTGCGAGCTGCCGTCAGTTTTCTTTGCGACTTGGCAAGTAAATCAGCAAGAAAAAGGCCCTTCGATGAAGGGCCTCGTTTCAAGGGTGCTCAGGCACTACCGATCAAGATGCCAAGCGCTTTCGGATAGAGGCTTCTATACCCGCCGCATCCAAGCCCTGCAGGCTCATCAGCTTGGCCGGGTCACCATGCTCGATGAACTGATCGGGCAGGCCCAGCTGCAGCACGCTCTTGGCCATGCCGTGAGCGGCCAATGCTTCCATCACCGCCGTACCTGCACCGCCCATGATGCAGCCGTCTTCCAGCGTTACGATCAAGTCGTGCTCAGCAGCTAACTGGAGTAGCAGCGCTTCATCCAGCGGCTTGGCCCAGCGCATATTGGCAACGCTTGCATCCAGCGCCTCGGCGGCTTGCAAAGCTGGGTACAGCAACGTGCCAAAGGCTAAGATTGCGACTTTCTTGCTGGCCGATTCACGGCGAATTTCACCCTTGCCAAAAGCTAAGCCTTCCAGACTTTCTAACGGGGCCACGCCCACACCCGAGCCGCGCGGGTAGCGCACGCAAACGGGGTGGTTTTGCTCATAAGCCGTGCTCAGCAACTGGCGCGTTTCGCGCTCGTCTGCCGGGCAAGCCATGCTCATGTTTGGAATGCAGCGCACATAAGCCACGTCATAGGCACCGGCATGGGTTGCACCATCCGCACCCACCAAGCCCGCGCGATCGAGCGCAAAAACCACGGGCAGGTTTTGCAAGGCGACGTCGTGAATTAACTGGTCGTAGCCGCGCTGCAAAAAGGTCGAGTAGATGGCCACCACGGGCTTGAGCCCTTCGCAAGCCATACCGCCCGCGAAGGTGACTGCGTGTTGCTCGGCAATCCCCACATCGTAGTAACGGTCAGGGAAGCGCTTATGAAACTCCACCATGCCGGAACCTTCACGCATGGCGGGCGTGATGCCTACCAAGCGCTGGTCTTTGGCTGCCATATCGCACAACCAGTTGCCGAACACCTGCGTGAAGGTTTGCTTTGCCGGCGCTGTTGATTTAACCAAGCCCACCGTCGGATCAAACTTGCCGGGGCCGTGATAAGCAATCGGATCAGCCTCAGCCAGCTTGTAGCCTTGACCCTTTTTCGTGACCACGTGCAAGAACTGCGGGCCTTTGAGGCTCTTGATGTTCTCTAGCGTAGGGATCAGAGAATCCAAGTCATGGCCATCAATAGGGCCAATGTAGTTAAAGCCGAACTGCTCAAACATGGTGGCAGGCACGACCATGCCCTTGGCCTGCTGCTCAATGCGCTTGGCCAATTCCAGCAGCGGCGGCACTTGCTTTAAAACGCTCTTGCCCACATCACGCGCCTTGGCGTAGAACTGGCCGCTCATCAACTGCGCCAGATAGCGGTTCAACGCACCTACTGGTGGGCTGATGCTCATGTCGTTGTCATTCAAGATGACCAGCAAATTGGCATCTGCCACACCACCGTTGTTGAGCGCTTCAAAGGCCATGCCGGCCGTCATAGCACCATCGCCAATCACGGCAATAGCGCGGCGGTCTTCGCCCTTTTGCTTGGCCGCCAGCGCCATGCCCAGTGCTGCGGAGATGCTGGTGGACGAGTGACCGGCGCCAAAAGCGTCATATTCGCTTTCGGTGCGCAGCGGAAAGCCCGAGATTCCATCCAACTGGCGCAGTGTGGACATGCGGTCGCGGCGACCGGTCAGAATTTTGTGTGGGTAAGTCTGGTGACCCACATCCCAAACGATGCGGTCATACGGAGTGTTAAACACTGCATGCAGCGCCACCGTGAGTTCAACCGTGCCCAGATTCGAGCTGAGGTGACCGCCTGTCTTAGAGACACTGTCGATCACATAGCCTCGCAGCTCTGCGGCCAGCGTCTTGAGCTGCGCACGCGGCAGGCGGCGCATCTCTGCGGGATCATTAATGCTCTGCAGCAAAGGAAATGTGTTCGTGGACATGTTCTATATTTTTGATAGCTGCTAGCGCTTGCCAATAATGGAATATAGGGATTTTTTCTTGCTTTTTAGTATGTGCGCTGCACAACCATATCAGCCAGCGCAGCTAGCGCACGTGTATCTTGCAAACCGCTGCGAGCCAACGCTGCATGGGCCAGCAGGCGCAACTCTTCAGCGTGTACACGTGCCGCTTCCAGCCCCAGCAGAGACACAAAAGTCGGTTTGTCGTTGGCGGCATCCTTGCCTGCTGTCTTACCCAAAGTGGCCGAATCTGCGACCACATCCAAAATATCATCCACCACTTGGAAGGCGACGCCCAGCGCCTGGCCATAGTCGGCCAGCGCAGCCAGCGCCTTAGCATCCGTCTGAGCATTACAAGCCGCGCCCATGAGCACACTGCCCAGCAGCAGTGCACCCGTCTTGAGGTGGTGCATTTCGCGCAGCTGCGCTTCATTCAACTGTTTGCCAACACTGGCCAGATCAATCGCTTGACCGCCTGCCATGCCTTGACCACCTGCAGCGGCGCCCAGCAGGCGGCACAGCTTGGCCTGCATGCAGCTGGGGATGCCCTCATCCTCGGGCAAGAGCAATTCAAAGGCCAGCGCTTGCAATGCGTCACCTGCCAACAGAGCTGAGGCTTCGCCAAACTGCACATGCACGGTGGGCTTGCCGCGACGCATGATGTCGTTGTCCATGCACGGCATATCGTCGTGCACCAGCGAGTAAGCGTGAATCAGCTCCACCGCGCAGCCAGCGCGCAGCGAGGCAGCGGCTTGCCCGCTTACGGCTTCGGCAGCAGCCCAGACCAACAGCGGCCGCAGGCGCTTGCCGCCATCAAGTACGGCGTAGCGCATGGCTTCGCCCAAACCTGCAGGCGTGTTGATACCGACCCAGCGCGACAGCGCATCCTCGGTGCGAGCCAGTCGCTCCTGCATCCAGGCAGAGAAATCCAGAGCAGGCGCACCCGCGTTCAAAGAGGTCGACGGTTCAGCAATCATTGATTCATTCATGGGCGGCATATTTCAAGGCAACGTTCATTAGATTGAGCGCTAGGCCAACTCGTGCACAGGAGTTAGTCCTGTGTCCAAGCCGACAACTTGCCCTCATCGAGCACCTTGACTTGCTCTTGCACGGCATCCAACTTCCCGCGGCAAAAACCCAGCAGCTCAGCGGCGCGCTGATAGCCACTGAGCATCTGCTCCAGCGGCAACTGGCCAGATTCGATCTGTGCAATCAGTTGCTCCAGCTCCTGCAATGCAGCTTCGTAGCTGGCAGGCTGATCAGATTTTTTCGCAGCGGCGGCCTTGGGCATGGATGGTGTGGGTTGGTGTTAGACGGAAAGGTCGATTTTAGGCCCCCCTTTCTCACCAGCGCCCAATGACCGCAAAGCAGGCCTTTGCTTTGTGTATTCAAGAAGGCTTTTGCAGCGCCCGTACCTGTGCGGACTGCAAGCCGAGAGTGGCTAAAGCCCTGCCTATGCAGGTTTTCAAGTAACTGACGACTAGCTGTATCAACAAGCCCTACAGCAATACACGTATCAGAAAAACGGCAATAACCACACAGCTTACAATCCCATTCCCGCCAAACCGGCCCTGCGCTTGGTCATTTTGCTCGGGCAGTCTGGAAGCTGCGCTCTCAAGTTCAGCCCCTTGACCGCCTGAAATCGTGTCCAGACAAGGCCGGTTTCTTTATTTACCGTGTGCGCACGTGCACCCTCCCTGTGGGGAGTCTTTAGGTCAGATCACCCATGACTGATTTAAGTCTTCAACTGCAGCAGGCCGCAAGCCAACTACCAGTTTCAAGCTATTTCGACCCAGCGCTGTTTCAGCGCGAGTTGGAAACCATTTTTAAACATGGCCCTCGCTATGTGGGCCATCAGCTAGCCGTACCCGAGATCGGTGACTACTACGCTCTGCCTCAAGAAAACGAAGGCCGGGCGCTGGTGCGCAACACCAAGGGCGAGATCGAGCTGATCTCCAACGTCTGCCGCCACCGCCAGGCCGTAATGCTCAAGGGCCGGGGCAATCTGAACTCCGAAGGCAAGGGCCACGCCGGGGGCAACATTGTCTGCCCGCTGCACCGCTGGACTTACAACACCAGCGGCGAGTTGCTGGGCGCGCCCCACTTCAGCCACGACCCGTGCCTCAACCTCAACAACTACAAGTTGCGTGAATGGAACGGCCTGCTGTTCGAAGACAACGGCCGCGATGTAGAGGCGGACCTTGCGGGCATGAAGCTGCGCGAGCATCTGCAGTTTGAGGGCTTTGTGCTGGACCATGTCGAGTTGCACGAGTGCAACTACAACTGGAAGACCTTCATCGAGGTCTATCTAGAGGACTATCACGTAGGCCCCTTCCACCCCGGCTTGGGCAACTTTGTCACCTGTGATGATTTGAAGTGGGAGTTTGCCAAAGAGTACTCGGTGCAAACCGTGGGCGTGGCCCCCAGCTTTGGCAACCCCGGCTCAGACACCTATAAAAAATGGCACGACGTGCTGCTGGCCTACCGTAACGGCGAGCTGCCTGAACGCGGAGCCATCTGGTTGACCTATTACCCGCACATCATGGTGGAGTGGTACCCACATGTGCTGACCGTCTCGACCCTGCACCCGCTGGCCGTGGACAAGACGCTAAACGTGGTGGAGTTTTTCTACCCCGAAGAAATAGCAGCCTTCGAGCCCGAGTTTGTACAGGCGCAAAAAGCCGCCTATATGGAGACGTGCATCGAAGACGACGAGATTGGAGAACGCATGGATGCCGGCCGCAAGGCTTTGTATCTGCGCGGCGACAACGAGGTTGGGCCTTACCAGAGCCCTATGGAAGACGGCATGCAGCATTTTCATGAGTGGTATAGGACTGTGATGACCCCCTGAGGTGCTTTGCGCCCTCACCCTCTCTTTTCCGGGAGGGGACCACAGCCTCGCAGCGGGGCGGCCCTTGCTCGCTGCCTCTTGCTTTGGCCACGCGGGTTTTATGCGTTATTGCCTAGGTGTAGAAAATACTAAAAATGATAGCTGCTAGTGCTTTATTGATAAGGACTAGCAGCTATTTTTATGCTTAATTGAGTGAGAACTAAGCCAAATATGCAAGCCCTGTGGATGGTGCTGGCCGCACTGATTTTTGCGGTCATGAGTGTGTGCGTGAAGTATGCGTCTCAAGACTTCAATACTGCCGAGATCATTTTTTACCGCGGCCTCATCAGCATGGTGCTCATTGCGTGGATGGCCAAAAACAGCGGCGTGACACTAGCTACCCGCTACCCGCGCGAACATGCTTGGCGCAGCTTCGTGGGGGTCACCTCCATGGGGGCTTGGTTTTACGCCATTGGCCATCTGCCACTGGCTACTGCCACCACGCTCAACTCCATGAGCAGCATTTGGATGGCTGTGTTTATCATCGCCCAAGGGCTTTGGCTGCGCCACAGTTTGCGCAAAACCTATGCGGCAAAGCCCGAGACACGCCT
This sequence comes from Comamonas sp. Y33R10-2, assembly GCF_019355935.1. Lineage (NCBI taxonomy): Bacteria > Pseudomonadati > Pseudomonadota > Betaproteobacteria > Burkholderiales > Comamonadaceae > Comamonas > Comamonas sp. Y33R10-2. The sequence goes on along the minus strand of NZ_CP079925.1, from coordinate 753,467 downwards.
TGCCATTCCAGCCTTCCCTTGGGCTCTGGTCTCTACCGTTGTGCTCAGTTTTATCGGCGTGCTGCTAGTGCTGCGCCCTACAAGCGCACCGGCCAGCGAATGGGCAGCAGCTATGGGCGGTCTGTTTGGCGGCATGTTTGCTGCCATGGCCTATATGCAAGTGGCGACACTCTCGCGCATGGGCGAGCCTGAAACCCGCGTTGTTTTCTACTTCTCGCTGGGCTCGGCCATTGCGGGCGGCATCGCCATGTTGATCATTGGCATCTCCCCCTTCCCCGGCTGGAGCACCCTATGGTTGCTGCCTGTGGGCATTCTTGCCGCCATTGCACAAATTTGCATGACCAAGGCATACGCTGCAGCGGGCGGCAAGCGCAACACGTTGGTCGTGGCCAATTTGCAATACACCGGCATTGTGTTTGCCGCTTTGCTCAGCCTCATGCTGTTTGGCGAGAGCATTCCGCTGATTGGCTGGATAGGCATTGTGCTGATTGTGGCCAGCGGCGCGGCGGCAACGGCATTGAGATCTAGAGCTTAACCCCCTGAGCGGCTACGCCGCTTCCCCCAAGGGGGGGACGACAGCCTCGCTGCGGGGCGGCCCTTGCTTGCTGTCCCTTGCATTGGCATGTGCCTGTTTAAAGCCACTCCCCTATTCAACGATGAAGCACCTTGAGTAATTAAGCGTTTGCTCAATCGCATAATGGTTTGCATACCGCAGGTCAGCACCGAAAAATGGCCTGCACCAGCTACATTTTTTGGAGCAGCTAGTTATGACTACACCTAGGCCAGAAGGCTATAACACCCTGATTTCTGTCGCGCAGTTAGCCCAGCTCAAGGCCAGCGGCAAGCCCGTGATGGTGTTTGATTGCAGCTTCGATCTGATGAATCCGCCTGCAGGTCATGCACAGTATCTGCAGTCGCACATTCCAGAGGCCGTGTTTGCCGATCTGGACAAAAACCTCAGCGCCCCACACGGTGCACCCGGTGAGGATGGGCAGGTTGCCACCAGCACGCAGTCCGAATCAGGTGGCCGCCACCCCCTACCGACACTTGAGCGCTTCTCAGTCTGGCTATCGTCCATCGGCTTTGCCAACGATATGCAAGCTGTTGTCTATGACCGCAACGGCGCCAACTACTGCGGCCGCCTGTGGTGGATGCTGCGCTGGGCCGGGCATGATGCGACTGCCGTATTGGATGGCGGTTTGCAAGCTTGGCAGGCCGAAGGCCACGCCGTGAATGCAGGTGAAGAGCCCAGCCATTTCCAATCCAACTTCGAGTTGAGCCAGCCATTAGAAACGCTAAAAACCGTCTCTCAGGTCGAAGCCGAACTGGGCCAGCCCAGCCAAACCCTAATTGATGCTCGCGCCCCCGCCCGTTATCGCGGCGAAGTGGAACCTCTGGATCCGGTGGCCGGTCATATCCCCGGCGCACTCAACCGCCCATTTAGCAGCAATATTGCCGCTGACGGTCGCTTCAAACCTGCAGCACTGCTCAAGGCCGAGTTTGATCAGCTGCTCGCTGGCCGTGACCCAGCCACCGTCGTGCACCAGTGCGGCAGCGGTGTGAGCGCCACGCCGAATGTGCTGGCCATGCGAATTGCAGGCTTTGCGCCTACTGCTCTGTTTGCGGGTAGCTGGAGCGAGTGGTGCAGTCAGCCAAATCGCCCGGCTGAGGAGGGCTAGCCCTTCCTCGGACAGGCCTGGCTTGCGCTGCCAAATTTGGATTGGGCTTGAACTTAGGCGTGGGCTCGCCCTCAGCCCACTCCACCCGATTTCGGCCCAAGCCCTTGGCCGCATACAAGGCTGTATCTGTGCGCTCCAGCAGCGTCATTGCGCCTTCGCCCTCTCGAAGCTGAGCCGCGCCAATAGAGACGGTGTAAGCAATGCAGACACCTGAAGGCAGTTGCGCAGGCATGCTGGCAACCTTGGCTCGCACGCGCTCCAGCAGCACCTCGCCATCAGCTTGCGAGGTATTGGGCATTAGCAGCACAAATTCTTCCCCGCCCCAGCGCGCCCAGACATCGGCTGCTCTGACGCAACTGGCGACCCGGCGAGAAAAGTCCTGCAGCACCTGATCGCCTGCAGCATGACCATAGCTGTCGTTAACTTTTTTGAAAAAATCCAAGTCCAGCTGTGCCACCAACAAAGGCTGGCCATTACGCCTTGCTCTTAGCTCTTCTAGGCGCAGCATGTCTTGCATATAGCGGCGATTGGGCAAGCCCGTCAGCTCATCACGGGTCGCCATTTCATGAATCTGCGCCACGGCCTCTGCCAACTCACTTTTTTGGATTTGCAGGCGCTCGCGCATGGTGTTGGCACGCAGGCTCAATATCGTCGTCATGGTCAAAACCATCACCACCACCAGCAAATAAACCGCCGCCAATGAAGCAGGCATAGGGTCATAAGGCATGCCCCACTGCACCACGGCAGCCGCCACGCCATAGGCCAGCAATCCATAAGCCATCAAGCCCTTGATCTGCTGGGGGCGCAAACTGAACACCGCAAACATCATGGCCACGGCCAAGAGTGGCGGAGTGATGCCGCGACTCGATCCCGCAATCACATAGGCCACAGCATTGCTGGTGATGCCATAGATCATTTGCACGCTGGTAAACGCCGGATCATCCCAATCACGTGTGGCGCCGCTGCGAATCAAAGCAAAGCTGCCCAGCACACAAGCGCCACTGGCTAACGACCACCAGCGCACCCATTGATGATCAATCAGCGCTGTGGTGGCGAGCAGCTCCACCACCAAAATGCAGAACGCCATAAACAAACACGCCAGCCCTGTCGTAATCAAAGACATACGCAAACGCGAATCCGTCGTCAGCAATGCATCCAGCAGACTGATGCCCCTTATGCGTTGAGCACTCACTAGCCACTCCTTCATACGCACTCTCCAAGAAATGGTCTGAGGCAATCAAATTCAACTCACGCAAAACGACCTCAGTACGTCGCGCAATTTCGATTTGAATGTCCCAGATGCAGCCAAAAAACTGTCTATTTCCTAGCTTGGCTTTTTTGCGCTCAGTTCACAATAGGCATCAACAGCAAGGGATTACCGCAAAGCGACGTAATCCGAATTTCGACTCTTCAAGTCATCCACAAGGACGTCATGCAAGTAAGGGAAATCTGACAACAGTGCTGGCGTAACCAGACTCGCTGTACCTCCCTGCCCCGACTTCAGTTCGATCAGGGTCTGAAACACAATCCATTTCAACAGATCGCAACACATCTAACGTCTTGTTTGTGTCAATCGTTCGGTCTGTCGAGATTAAAGGACCAGACCCATGAATAACGAACAACTGCTTGCCGAGATCCGCGAAGCCAACCTCACTTACCTGATGCTGGCCCAAACCCTGATCCGCCAGGACAAGGCCGAGGCCGTGTTTCGCCTGGGTCTGAATGAAGAGTCCTGCGAGCTGCTGGGCTCACTGTCTTCAGCGCAAGTGCTCAAGCTTTCATCGCGCAACACGCTGCTGGCCAGCTTCCGCGCTGACGATGAAATGGTCTGGAGCTTGCTGACCAACCACAGCAGCAACAAGATTGGCAACGCTGCCACCAACACGCTACACGCCAATATCCTGATGGCCAGCCGTATCTCCGAAGTGCTCTGAGTAGCGACAACGACTCAACCTGCACCTACCCCGTTTTAAGGAGATACAAATGCCCGCTGCAGCCAAAACCACCGTCAAAAGCGTTCTGAACGAATCCAAGCAAATCGAGCGCGCCGCCATGCTCATTGAGATGGGCGCCCGTATGCAAGTGCTGGAGTCTGAGACCACGCTGTCTTACGAACGCCTGATTCGGCTGTACAAGGAAATTTCGGGTAAATCTCCCTCCAAGGGCCAGTTGCCGTTTTCAACGGACTGGTTTCTGACTTGGCAAGAAAACGTGCACAGCTCGCTGTTTCTGAACATCTACGAATATCTGTCCAAGGGCGTAGAGCTGGATACCGCCGAGCAACTGACTAAGGCCTATCGCCTTTACGCCGAACAAATTAAAACCGCTGAGCTGGAAGTGCTGCTTTCCTTCACACGCGCTTGGCGCTTGGTGAAGTTTGTCGATGCACAAATGCTCAGCCGCACGCAATGCTCAGTTTGCAAGGGACAGTTTGTGACCGAGCCCTATGAGAATGCGCGTCACTATCAGTGCGGCTTGTGCAATCCGCCTGCACGTGCGGGTAAGAGCAAGGCAGCTGGATCGTTGATGTTGCACTAACGAGCTCCCTGAGCGGCTGCGCCGCTTCCCCTCTCTGCCTCGCGGAGGGGGACGACAGCCTCGCTGCGGCGCGGCCCTTTGCTTGATGTCTCTGGGTTGGAGTGCGCCAGTAATGAAGCTCAGCTCATTATTTTCATAGCTATTAGCGCCTTATATGAAAAGGGTTTGAAGCATTTTTATGCTTCAAACCCTTTATTCATTGACACAAACTACTCCTGAATGAGGAGTTTTAGTCTTGCATAGACCCGTATTGCGCCTTGTTGCGATAGCCGCTTGCAAGGATTTTGACTGGAGAAGCTAAGGGGGAAATAGGTTTAAATAATAATTATTCTCATTTGTAGCAATTTCACCCTACCTACTATGCAGCGAGCACACCCCGGCCCCAGCAAACAAGCCCGCACGCAAAACCGCTGGCTGGGCTTGGGCACAGTCAAAGCTCCGGATTTTGCAGGTACGCAGTCTCAGTTTTTTAACGGCTATGTATCGGAGCAAGACCCCTTACTCAACGGCCATATCAAGGCCGTCCAAGTACACCCTGACTTATGGCTACATGCCGTAGAGGGTTGTGATTTGCGCACCTTCACCAGCAAAAGCCCTGCGCAGCAAGGACTGCATATCGTGATCGTGCTTGAAGGCAGTGTGGACGTGGCTTTTGGCGGCTTGCCTTTACAACTGCCCCAGCCCTGCTCTGAAGTTAGTACCGAAGCCGGTGCTGCAGCGGCTCCTAAATCCCGGCTACCGCATGCGTCTGGGGCTCTTGTGAATACCTGCAAGCATGAAATTTTTGTGCGCAACTGGCGCATGGGCAAGTTTGAACGCAAGCTCAGCCTGCGCGTGCATCCTCGGCTTTTGCAATCGCTGGCGTGCACCACCGGCTACACCCACTTGCAATCAATGCTGGAGCAACACCTGTATGTGCAACTGTGGAAGCCGTCTGCCCGGGCTGTGGTGCTGGCCGAGCAAATCATTCACCTGATTGGCCAAGAAAACGCCACATTGCTGCTTCAAAGCCGCACGCTGGAGTTTTTGCACGAGGCCGTGCAGCCGCAAAAGCAGAATGACCCAGAAGACAGTTCGCGCCCGGCTTTGCATTTGCGCAACCATTTGCGCATGGCCAAACTCAAAGCCATGCTTGATGCCCAGCAAGATGGCGGCGCTATGGTGGCTGATCTTGCCCGAGACATGGGCATGAGCCCCAGCGCTTTGCAAAGACAGTTTCGCCAGCTTTATGGCAGCAGCATTGACGAGTACCGACGTAGCCAGCGCTTAGATCATGCACGGGCCTTGCTGGCGCAAACTGGATGCAGCGTGCAAGAGGTGGCTCACTCCAGCGGCTACACAAGTGCGGCGAACTTCTCCACTGCATTCAAACGCCGCTTTGGCATATCGCCCAAGCTGGTACGCAGCCGGTTTTAGCCAAAGGCTTGCTCTGTGCGCCAATGCACCCCTGCGGTCAGATAAGAATGATTATTGATTGCAGCGCAAATGTTTGCGCGTGCTGCGCAAACCATTGCGTGAGAGGCAAATGCTTCAATCCTTTACTGTTTTTGAGCGTTCATAGCCCATAGCGGGCTGTGACCACATTTGCTTCTCCCTCATTGATTGCCATGAAAATTTCCAGCCGCCACGCTGCCTTGTCGACGCCACTGCACGCCCTTGCCCTTGCAAGCCTTTTCACCTGCGCTGGCGCTTCTGCCGAAACGCAAATGGAGACCGTGGTGGTCACTGCCAATGGCGCGCAGCAGGCCATTAAAGATGCACCTGCCTCTATCAGCGTCATCACCCAAGAAGATCTGAAAAAAGGCAATTACCAATCGGTGGCAGATGCGGTCACGCAGGTGGAAGGCGTGTCGGTGGTTGGTGACACCGCCAACACTGCAGACATCTCCATCCGCGGTCTACCCGGTGACTACACTTTGATCTTGGTCGATGGTATGCGCCAAAACACGCGTGAAACCATGAACCGCGGAACGGGCGGCGTGCAGTCCTATCAGTTGCCGCCGCTGTCAGCCATTGAGCGCATTGAAGTAGTGCGCGGCCCCATGTCCTCGCTGTACGGCTCCGAAGCCATGGGGGGTGTGATCAACATCATCACCAAAAAAGCACCCACAAAATGGAGCGGCAGTGTTTCAACCTCCGCCACTTTGCAAAGTGACAAGGACTTTGGAAATTCCCGCCAAAGCGAGTTCTGGTTGGGTGGTCCCGTTCATGGAGAGATGCTGGGCCTGCAAGTTTCCGGCATGCTGCGAGACCGCAATGAGGCCGGCAATTACTACAGCACCGTCAATGGCGCGAACGGCCAAGAGCAACACCGCTTGGGTGCCAAGCTGACCCTGCGCCCCAGCAGCCGCCAAGAAGTGGTACTGGACTTAGGCACGGAACGCCTAGAGACCGAGGTCACCTCCGGCCGCTCCACACAGCCCGGTGCACGCGTTCCCTTGCTCACGCAAACGATGTACGCCCGCACCAACTACGGGCTCAGCCATACCGGTCGCTGGAGCTTTGGCAACACCAAAGTGGCGCTATACAACGAGGATTCGAAGCACGAAAGCGCTAGTGCCCCAACAAGAAAGGTCTCCAACACCACGCTAGATGCCAACCTCACCATGCCATTTGACAAACATGTGGTGCGCATGGGCGGTCAAATGTTGCGCAGCGAGCTGAAAGGTCTGAACAATGAAACTGGTGTAATTACTGGCCACCCAACCAACCCCAACACCATCTCATTGAGCAATTACGCATTGTTCCTGGAAGATGATTGGTTAGTTACCGACAAGCTAACCCTCACCGGTGGTATGCGTTTTGATAAAGATGAACGTTCGGGCTCCCACCTGTCGCCACGCCTATACGCTGTATACCAAGCGTCCAGTGCACTGACTCTGCGCGGCGGTGTGACTACAGGTTTTAAAGCCCCCACCATCCGCCAAAGCAGCGCTGAGTACTGCATGAGCTCCGGTGGCCCTACCAACATCCCAGGCTCACTGTGCGGTAATCCTGCTTTGAAGCCCGAAACCAGCGTCACGCAGGAGTTCGGTATGAGCTACGAATGGGCCCCTGCGCACATTCTCACGGCCACCCTCTACAACACCAACTTCCGCAACAAGGTGGTTAGTTTTGACACTGGCGTTAAAGACCCCCTCGACCGCACCGGTGCGAACAACATCTATGTCTACGACAACGTGGACAGCGTGAAAATCCGAGGTTTAGAGTTGGGTCTCAAAATGCCGCTCACACGCAGCTTGAGCCTGAACGCAAATTACACCTATACCCAGTCCAAGCGCCAAGGTGGCTCCGAGACCGCCTACAACGGCAACTCTCTGGATGGACAACCTCTGGAGCGCACGCCCAAGCACATGCTTCATGCCAAGCTGGACTGGCAAGCCAGCGATGCGCTTCAAGCCTTTGCCCGCCTTAACTTCAACGGACAGGCTCGCTATGCAGGCTACCGTAACTACGCCATGGACACGCGTACCCGTGGCAGCTCAGTCACGCTCGACTTCGGTGGCAACTACGCCATCAACAAGCAAGTCAGCCTGCGCTTTGCGCTGCTGAACGTGACGGATCGCAAGGTCGCTGTTGATGAGCGCGGCCGCAGCACATTGACAGGCAACTGGATCGTAGATGAAGGCCGCCGCCTGTGGCTCGGCATGAATGCACAGTTTTAAACGCATGATCAGCGGTCTGACCGGATGAGCCTCTCAGGCCGACCTGCAATGCATTAAAGCCAAAGAGCCTCGCAACGCGAGGCTCTTTTTTATGAGCAGATCTTGATGTGCTTCACCCCGTATTGCGCACCCCTGCCGCAATGCCGTTAATCGACAGGTGAATACCGTTTTTCACCCGATCATCGGTTTGACCCGCACGCCAGCGGCGCACCAGCTCGACCTGCAGATGGTGCAGCGGGTCGATATACGGAAAGCGATGACGGATAGAGCGAGCCAACGCCGAGTTGTGCTCCAGCCGCTGCTTGTCGCCGGTGATCTGGTTGAGCGCATCCACGGTGCTATGCCATTCGGCCTCAATAACGCTGAAGATTCGGCGGCGCAAGCGCGCATCGGTCACCAGTTCGCTGTAGCGCGATGCAAGGTTCAGATCGCTCTTGGCCAACACCATGTCCATATTTGACAGCAGCGTTTTGAAGAACGGCCACTGGCGGTACATTTTTTGCAGCAAGGCCAGTTGCACCTTGGCATCTTTACCCGGGCGGTGAATAAAGGCCTGAATCGCTGAGCCAAAGCCGTACCAGCCGGGCAGCGTCAAACGGCACTGACCCCAGCTAAAGCCCCAAGGAATAGCGCGCAGATCTTCAATCGCCTGCGTGGGTTTGCGCGATGCGGGGCGTGAACCGATATTGAGTTCGGCAATTTCACGAATCGGCGTGCTGCTGAAGAAGTAATTGGTAAAGCCTGGTGTCTCGTACACCAGCGCACGGTAAGCAGCCATGCTGGTTTCAGACAAAAACGCCGCGGCATCCAAGTACGCCTTGGTCGCAGGCTTGGTCGGTTGCAGCAGTGTGGCTTCCAGCGTCGCAGCGACCAGCGTTTCTAGGTTTCGGCGTCCAATTTCTGGATTGGCATATTTAGAGGCGATAACCTCACCTTGCTCCGTCAAGCGAATCTGCCCACGCACGGTACCAGGCGGCTGGGCCAAAATAGCCTGATAGCTGGGGCCGCCGCCGCGCCCCACCGTGCCGCCACGGCCGTGAAACATGCGCAGTTGAATGCCATAACGGTCGCCCAAATCATCAAACAGCTCAACGAGAGCCAGCTCAGCACGGTACAGCTCCCAGCTGCTGGTAAAGATGCCGCCGTCTTTGTTGCTGTCGCTGTAACCAAGCATGATGTCTTGCTCAGCGCCGCTTTTCTTCACCAGATCGACAATGCCGGGCATCTGGTAGTAGCGGCGCATGATGGGCGCAGCGTTGCGCAGGTCTTCGATGGTCTCAAACAGCGGCACCACAATCAGGTCGCATTGCGCGCCGTCTTGTAATGTGCCGCGCAGCAGGCCCACTTCTTTTTGCAGCAGCAGCACTTCGAGCAAGTCACTCACGGTTTCGGTATGGCTGATGATGCAGTGGCGAATGGCCTCAGCGCCCAGCTGCTCGCGCAGCTGCTTTGCGGCTTCAAAAATAGCCAGCTCGCTGCGGCTGTGTGCGCTGTAATTCGCGCCCATTACGCGCAGCGGGCGGGCATCTTCCAGCAAGCGCACCAGCAGGGCGCATTTGGCATCTTCCTGCAAAGCGCTGTAGTCCTGCTCGACCTTGGACACAGCCAACAGCTCGCGCACCACTTCTTCGTGCTTGTCAGAGCTTTGGCGCAAGTCCACCGTGGCCAGATAAAAGCCGAACACCTGCACCGCACGCATCAGCGGGCGTAGGCGCTGAGGGGCCAGCGCATCGCCGTGAAAGCGCGACAGCGATTCATCAATAATTTTGAGTTCCGCCAAAAACTCAGCGGCCGATGCATAAGCGTTTTGCGGCGCCACCGCATGGCGGGCCGCTTCACCGCCCGTCAATGTTTTAAGCGTGGCAGCCAAGCGCGCATAAATACCAGTTAGTGCTTTGCGATAAGGCTCGTCGCTGCGGTGCACATTGTGGTCGGGCGATGCCTCGGCCAGCGCTTGCATCTCAGGGGTGATGTCCACCAAGTTAGCTGACAGCGACAACTCGCCGCCCAAATAATGCACCTCGCGCAGATAGTGGCGCAGCGCCACATCGGCTTGGCGCGACAAGGCCAGATGCAGGCTATCGGCCGTCACAAAGGGGTTGCCGTCGCGGTCGCCGCCAATCCATTGGCCCATGCGCAAAAAGCTTTTCTCAGGCAGTTTTTCGCCCAAGTCCTGTTCTAGCTGCTCGTAAATCTTGGGAATCTCTTGCAAAAACGTCGCTTCGTAATAAGACAGCGCGTTTTCAATCTCATCGGCCACCGTCAGCTTGGAGTGGCGCAGCAGCCGCGTTTGCCACAGCTGGGCAACGCAGGCGCGCAACTGCGCCTCCACCCGTGCCAGCTCGCGTGGGGTCAGCGCATCTTTGGCGCTGTTGTAGAGCTGGGCACGCATCAAAATATCGTCGCGCTCAGCCAGCAACTGGGCGATGCGGCGCTCGGCCGTCAAAATGCTTTGGCGCTGCACCTCGGTGGGGTGGGCAGTGAGCACCGGCGAGATAAAGCTTTTAGCCAGCGTCGCAGCCACGGCGGCAGGCGCAATACCAGCCCAGCGCAGGCGGGCCAACGCCACTTCAATGCTGCCTTCTTGCGTGTTGCCTGCGCGCTCATGCACAGCGCGGCGGCGAATGTGGTGGCGATCTTCAGCCAGATTGGCCAAGTGCGAGAAATAGGTGAAGGCGCGAATCACGCTCACCGTCTGGTCGCTGGACAGCCCTTTGAGCAGCTTTTTCAAGGCCTTGTCAGCAGCTTCATCGGCATCGCGGCGAAAAGCCACGGAGAGCTGACGTACTTGCTCGACCAGTGCAAAAGCGGCCTCGCCTTCTTGCTCGCGGATCACATCACCCAAAATTCGGCCCAGCAGGCGAATGTCCTCAATCAGCGGCAAATCCTTATCGGTCTTGCGCACGGGCTTACCGCTCTGGGCTACATTCTTAGGGCGGGCAGAAGCCATCGACTATTCTCCTCGGGCACTATGTAAGACAACTTGCCATGCTAGCATTCCCCGTTACCTGTTAGCTACCGGCGCCTGCTATGAATTCCCCATCGTCTACACCCTCCCCCATCGTCATTGCCACCCGCGAAAGCCAGCTGGCCATGTGGCAGGCAGAGCATGTGCAGGCGATCTTGCGCAGCCGCGGCCACACGGTTGAGCTGCTGGGCATGACCACCAAGGGCGACCAGATTTTGGACCGCGCTCTGTCCAAAGTCGGCGGCAAAGGCCTGTTCGTTAAAGAGCTCGAAGTCGCTTTGGAAGAAGGCCGCGCCGATCTGGCCGTGCACTCTTTAAAAGACGTGCCCATGGAGCTGCCCCAAGGCTTTGTGCTGGCCTGCGTGATGACCCGCGAAGACCCACGCGATGCCTTTGTCTCTAATAAATACGCATCGCTTACCGAGCTGCCACAAGGCGCCGTGGTTGGCACCTCCAGCCTGCGTCGTCAGGCCCTGCTGCAAGCCCTGCGCCCCGACCTGAAAATTGAGCCGCTGCGCGGCAACGTCAACACACGATTGCGCAAGCTCGACGAAGGCCAATACGACGCCATCGTGCTGGCCGCTGCCGGCTTGATGCGACTTGAGATGAGCGATCGCATTCGCGCAAAGTTCGAGCCGGCGCAGATGCTGCCCGCAGCCGGCCAAGGCGCTTTAGGGATTGAAGTGCGCGCTGACCGCCAAGACATCATTGACGCTCTGGCCCCGCTGGCCCATATGCCCACTTGGCTGACCGTGACGGCCGAGCGCGCTGTGAGCCGCTGCATGGGCGGCAGCTGCTCTATGCCTTTGGCTGCCTTTGGCCGCTTTGAAGGCGACACACTTCATATGCAAGCGGCTTGGGGCGACCTTGAAGGACAAAAGCAAGGACAAAATGGCTTGATCAGCGTGCAAGCCAGCGCCGAAGTGAAAGACTTTGCCAGCGCCAACTCTTTGGGCGAGCAACTGGCCGCACGCCTGCAAGCCGCAGGCGCCGTGCCCGCTAGCCCCAAGCAAGACTAAGCATCCAAGCAAGTAAGCAAGCCATGCACCGCGTTCTAGTCACCCGCCCCTTGCATGATGCAAAGCCTTGGGTGGAGGCTTTTCGCGCACATGGCCTACTGGCCGAGGCCTTGCCGCTATTAGCTATTGGCCCTTGCACAGATGAGGCTAGCCGCCAAGCCCTGATCGCCGCTCGCCTGCGCGCGCAGCAAGGCTGCTACCGGGCGGTGATGTTTGTCAGCGGCAATGCCGTGCAGCATTTTTTTGAACCAAACAAGCCTCTGGTCATTGACGATATTGGATTTTTAGCTCCTAAAACAAGAGCATGGACACCTGGCCCCGGCACAGAAGCGGCCTTGCTCGCAGCAGGCTTGCCCGCCCCACAAATTGATGGTCCAGCGCCCAATGCAGCGCAGTTTGAGTCTGAAACGCTGTGGCAAAACGTGCATACGCAAATTCGCCCGGGCGACCGGGTGCTGATTGTGCGCGGGGCCAATTCAGCCATCACCGCCAACGATTCAATGAACCACTCACTGACTCAAGGCGCAGGTCGCGACTGGCTGGCCGCCCGCTTGCGGGCTGCGGGTGCAAAGGTCGAACTGCTCTCAGTTTATGAGCGCCAACTGCCGCAGTGGGGCGTGCAGCAGCTGGATTTGGCAAAAAACTCAGCCAACGACGGCGCCCTGTGGCTGTTCAGCAGCTCCGAGGCTGTTGCCAATTTGCAACAGCTCTTACCTACTCAAAATTGGCATCAAGGCTTAGCACTCACCACCCATGAGCGCATTGCAAACAAAGCACTTTCTGCAGGTTTTGGCCGTGTTTTGCGCAGCAGGCCAAGTCTGAATGACGTGGTCGCGTCTATAGAATCAGCGCTATGAGCTCTGATGCCATCCCCACCGTAGATAACAAGCCCGCAGACGCCGCGCCCGCCCCCCATCCAACCATCACCAGCAGCCGTGGCGCGCCTATGGCTGTGGTGCTAACGCTAGGAGCTGTTGCCGCAGCCGCTTTGATTGCCTGCGGCATGCTGTGGCAGCGCGTGGGCAATATGCAAGGGCAGCTGGCACTGCAGTCAGCGCAATCCGGCGCTCAAGCCGTTGAAGCGCGCACGCTGGCTAAAGATGCGCAAGACTTGGCCCGCGACAGCGCCGCCCGTGTCTCTGTGATGGAAGCTCGTGTGGGCGAGCTCAGCCTTCATCGCAACCAGCTCGAAGAGCTGATGCAAAGCATGTCCCGGTCGCGGGATGAAAACATGGTGGCCGATATCGAATCATCGGTGCGATTAGCCCTGCAGCAGGCCGAGCTCTCAGGCAGCCTGCAGCCGCTGGTGACCACCCTTAAATCTGCAAAAAAGCGTGTTGAAAGCACCGAACAACCTCGCCTTGCGCCTGTGGTGCGAGCGATGGACTTGGACTTGGACAAACTCTCGCGCATGAGCGTGACCGATACCACCGGTGTGCTCAGCCGCATTGAAGAGCTGATTCGTCAAGTCGACGATCTACCGCTGCTCAACGATGTGGGCCGCGCCCGCAGCCGCACCGCTGCGCAAAACAATAGCGCCCCCCATCAAGCTGCAGACCATGCATCTGGCGGTGCCGCTGATCTTTCAGCCACCCAATGGCTGTGGTGGCAAGGTCAAGGCCAGCGCGTTTGGGATGCCTTCAAAAATGGCGCGACCGACTTGGTGCGTGTGCGCCGCATTGATCACCCTGAAGTAGCCCTGCTAGCTCCCGAGCAAGGCTATTTTCTGCGCGAGAACCTTAAGCTGCTGCTGCTCAACGCCAGACTGGGCTTGCTCTCGCGCCAGTCCCAATCAGCCCGCGCAGACCTGAGCGCATCAGGCGCTTTGCTGCAAAAATATTTCGACAACCGCTCGCGCCGCACCCAGCTTGCACAAGCGCAGTTGCAGCAAATTCAAACCAATCTGCATGCCGGCGGACAGCTGCAACTGGACGACACGCTCAACGCGCTGGCCACTGCAGCGGCTGGCCGCTAAGCCAAGGAGGACACAGAGATGCGCGCCGCCTTGTGGTTAATGGGTTTGTTTGCCATGGCTGTTGCCTTGGCCTTGTTTGCGGGTAACAACCAAAGTTCGGTGACTTGGTTCTGGTCGCCTTACCGGGTGGACATGTCGCTAAATTTAGCGATCGTTTTGCTCTTTTTAGGCTTTGTACTCATCTACGCCGCACTGCGCGCACTTGCCGCGCTGCTGCAAATGCCGCACCAGGCACGCCGCTGGCGCATGCAGCAAAAAGAGCGTGCCATGAACCAAAGCTTACTTGAAGCGTTCTCGCACCTGCAAGCCGGTCGTTTTTTGCGCGCCCGCAAATCAGCACTGATCGTTTTAGCGACCGAACAATCGCTGCGCCAAAGTGATGCGAGCTTGCCCTATGGCCAGCGCCTAAGCGCCACAGCCAACCTGCTGGCCGCTGATGCATCGCACGCCCTACAAGACACCCCCTTGCGTGACAAGCACTGGCAGCAAGCTCTTGAGTTGCTGCCCGTGCCCGGCAATATGCAGGATGAAGAAATCCGCGAAGGTGCGCAAATGCGGGCCGCCCGCTGGGCACTAGATGACCGCGACGCCACCGAATCCATTCGCCGCCTTGGCGAGCTACCACTGGGCGCAAGCCGCCGCACCATTGCGCTGCGCATCAAACTCAAGGCCGCACGTTTGGCTGGCAACACCGAAATTGCGCTAGACACCGCCCGCCTACTGGCCAAGCATCGCGCCTTCTCACCCGCTGCATCGGCCAGCGTGGTACGCGGCTTGCTGCTAGCGAGCATTCGTGATGCACGCGACACCTCATCGCTGCAGCAGTTCTGGCTGTCGCTCGATGAAGAGGAGCGCGCCATGCCCGAAGTTGCCATTCCCGCAACCGAGCGCCTCATTGAGCTGGGCGGCGAAGCCCCACAAGCGCGCACCTGGCTGCTGCCCGTGTGGGAGCATTTGCTAGGCCACCCCGGCCCACGCACCGAAGCGCACCTACTCAAGCTGGTTCAAGTGCTGCAGTCCTGCCTGAGCAAGCTCGACGGCGCATGGCTGGCCCGTATCGAAGCTGCCGCCAACGCCCACCCCCGCGAGCCACGCCTGCAATATCTGGCCGGCATGGCCTGCGTGCAGCGCGAGTTATGGGGCAAAGCCCAGCTACTCCTAAGCCGCGCCGCCCCTCAATTACAAGACTCTCTTTTGTGCACCCGCGCTTGGCAGCGTTTAGCGCTGATGGCCGAGCACCGCGGCGATATGCAGGCATCAGCTATGTCATGGAAGCTAGCTGCGCAAGCTATGGTTGTGCTTCCGGAGAACCCGGCGCGCGACGAGTAACATGACCGCAATAAAAAAGCCCCGAGTTTTTGCACACTCGGGGCTTTTTTATTCCATCGCTGCCATCATTCATCTTTTTTGAATTGTTTCCTCAAAACCGCTGAACCTTTTTGCACAACCCGCTTCATACACTGCATAGTTAGCGCGTTGGTCGCACCTTCTTTTTTTTGTAGCAGCATGAACAACACCTCTTCTTTAACCAAGCGCTACAGCCCAGTCGCCATCGCCCTGCACTGGCTGCTGGCCTTGGCTTTGATCAGTATTTTTGGTTTTGGCTTGTATATGACAGGGCTGCCGTTTTCACCCACGCGTCTGAAATATTTCAACTGGCACAAATGGGCGGGCATGACGATTTTGTTGTTGTCGGCGCTGCGCCTTATCTGGCGCATCACCCATCGTCCGCCTGAGCTACCTGAAGCCGTCACCCGCACCATGCCTGGTTGGCAACGCATTGCCCACCACGGCACACACCACCTGATGTATGCGCTTTTCTTGGCGATTCCGCTGGTGGGCTGGATGTATAGCTCGGCGGCTGGCTTTCCCATCGTGATGTTTGGTCAATTTCCTCTGCCAGATTTGGTGAACAAGAGCCCTGAGCTGGCCGAAGCCCTCAAGCCTTGGCATGCCTATTTGGCCTATGCACTGGCAGCGCTGGTGGCGATGCATCTTGCAGCTCTCATCAAGCACCAGTTCATCGACCGCGACGGCTTGCTCTCTCGAATGCTGCCTGGCAGCCGCTAACCCTTGTTTTATTGAACACCACGGAGTTTGTTTCCATGAAAAATTTGTTCAAAGCCACCGCAATTACCGCTGCACTCGGCATTGCTGCCATTGCAAATTTGGCCCATGCCAATCAGGCTCTAGTTCCCGCACAAAGCGCCGTGAACTTTGAAGCCAAGCAAATGGGTGTGCCGCTCAAGGGCCACTTCAAGAAGTTTGACGCCAAGATTGCCTTTGATGCAGCCAAGCCTGAAGCCAGCAAGATTCACTTCAGCATCGACACCGGCAGCGCCACCATGGGCGCCAAGGAAACCGATGCCGAGCTGCCCAAGGCAGACTGGTTCAACGTGGCCAAGTTTCCTCAGGCCACTTTTGACTCCAGCGCCGTGAAGGCTCTGGGCGGCGGCAAGTTCCAGGTCGAGGGAACGCTGACCATCAAGGGCAATGCGCAAAAGGTGAGCCTGCCCGTGACACTGGCCCAATCCGGCACTACCACCACGGCCACAGGCACTTTGCCGCTCAAGCGTCTGACCTTCAAGATTGGCGATGGCGACTGGAAGGACACCTCCATGGTGGCCGATGAGGTCAATGTGCAGTTCAAGCTGGCCCTGACCGGCGTCGGCAAGATTTAAGTCTTTTTAGCCTCTAGTGCTTGATAACCAAGCGCTAGTAGCTCCTGTTTTGATAGTTTCCACCCCCTCAAGGAGTTTTCAACATGCGTTCTGCTCTGTTTGCCCTGGCCGCTGTCTCTGTGTTTGCTTCTGCGGCTCAAGCTGCCCCCGCTACTTACGCGGTTGACCCTAGCCACACTTTTGCCTCGTTCGAGATCGACCACTTCGGTGCATCGACCAACCGCGTGCGCTTTGACAAGAAGAGCGGCACCATCCAGTTCGACAAGGCGGCCAAGACAGGCAAGGTCGAGATCGAGCTGGACATGACTTCGGTGAACTCCGGCACCCCCGCTTTCAATAAGCACCTGCAAAGCGCCGACATTTTTAATGTGGAGAAATTCCCCACAGCCAAGTTTGTCTCTGACAAGTTTGTGTATGACGGCGACAAGCTCAAGGAAGTCACCGGCCAGCTGACCATGCTGGGCAAGACAGCTCCCGTGACCATCAAGGCCAACAAGTTCACCTGCTACGAAAGCCCCATGCTGCAAAAGCGTGAAGTGTGCGGTGGCGACTTTGAAGCCACCATCGACCGCACCCAATGGGGCGTGAACTACGCGATCCCTTACGGCTCGCCCAAGGATGTGCGCTTGGTCCTGACCATTGAAGCTGTGAAGCAATAAGATCAGTCAGCGACTTCATTGCCTTGAAAGCCCAGCCCGTGAAAACGGTCTGGGCTTTTTTCATCTGCCGCTGCTCTTTTGAGTGCTCAAACCCCTTTCATTAAAATTTACTTTAGGTTAATCAATTACGAATAGTAGAATCCCATCATTCTCAAAAATCCCAGGAGACATCCATGAGCCAGACCGCCCCAACACCGGTTTACTCCCAGCCCCAGCGTGTTGACATGAGCCAGCTGCCTGCCCCTGCCAACGTGCAGCAGCTTCACCACTACGCCTACAAGGCCAAGGATGCGGAAGAGACCCGCCATTTCTACGAGGACATCCTCGGTCTGCCGCTCTATCACATCATTCAAAGCGACTACGTGCCCTCCACGGGCGAGTACTGCCCGTACACGCATTTTTTCTTTCGCCTCAAAGATGGCAGCTTCATCGCCTTTTTTGACATTGGCGACGACGCAGCGGCCCTGCCCTCGCCCAACTCGCCTATCTGGATCAACCACATCTCTTTTCGTGTGGATACCGAGCAAGAGCTGGAGAACACCAAGGCCCGCCTGCAAGCCTGTGGCGTCGAAGTGCTGGGGGTGACGGACCACCACATCTTCAAGAGCATTTATTTCTTTGACCCCAACGGTATTCGCCTGGAGCTGACGGCCCAGCTGGCCGATGCCGTGCAAATGCAAAAAGAAAGCACCACGGCCCACGCCCGTCTGGCCGAGTGGACAGCCCGCAAAGAGCAATGGCGCAAAGAGCGCGCTGAAGGCAAGTCTGCGGCTACTCTCAAGCCTCAGGGTAATGATCGGCCTGAGTTCATCCCTACCCCCTGAGCGGCTTCGCTGCTTCCCCATCAAACAGGAAACAAGGGGATGACGCCATCGCCGCGCGGCGGCTCTTGTTTGCTGCCTCTGAGTTGGGTCATGTCTATTCGAGTAACAGCTTCCTGATTTGATAGCAGCAAGTGCTTGATAGATATGAGACAAGCACTGAAATAAGACCTACCGCGCCCATCACCGGATCGGATCGCTAAAATCATTGGCAATCCGTCCTAATTTCTATGCAGACGGCATCCCCACGGATGCCGTTTTCGTTTTCAGAACTTTTTGCACCGCAGCCATGAGCGACACCACCATTCAATCGATTCCACAGCCCGGCCTCGACAGCCTCTCCAAGTCTTTTGAACCCGCTTCCATCGAAGCCCATTGGGGCCCCGAATGGGAAAAGCGCGGTTACGGCAACGCCGGCTACCGCGGCACGGGCGTGCCCGGTGCTGAAGCGACTGCGGCTGGCAACAACTTCGCCATTCAGCTTCCTCCACCGAACGTGACCGGCACGCTGCACATGGGCCACGCGTTCAACCAGACCATCATGGATTCGCTCACGCGCTACCACCGCATGAAGGGCTACAACACGGCCTGGATTCCCGGTACCGACCACGCTGGAATTGCTACGCAAATCGTGGTGGAGCGTCAGTTGCAAACCCAGGGCGTGAGCCGCTACGACCTGGGCCGTGACGAGTTCACCAAGAAGGTCTGGGAGTGGAAGGAAAAGTCCGGCAACACCATCACCACGCAGATGCGCCGCATGGGCGACACCGTGGACTGGAGCCGCGAGTACTTCACCATGGACGACAAGCTCTCCAAGGTCGTGACCGATACCTTTGTCAAGCTGTACCAACAAGGCCTGATCTACCGCGGCAAGCGCCTAGTTAACTGGGACCCTGTGCTGCAATCCGCTGTGTCGGACTTGGAAGTCGAAAACCAGGAAAAAGACGGCAGCCTGTGGCATATCGCCTACCCTCTGACCAGCGGCGAAGGCAATCTGGTGGTGGCAACGACTCGCCCTGAAACCATGCTGGGCGACGTGGCCGTGATGGTCCACCCCGAAGACGAGCGCTACAAGCACCTGATCGGCCAGACCGTGACCCTGCCTTTGGTGGGCCGAGAGATCCCGATCATTGCCGACGACTATGTGGACAAGGAATTCGGCACCGGTGTTGTGAAGGTCACGCCTGCGCACGACCAGAACGACTATCAAGTGGGTATTCGCCACAACCTGCCCATGATCACGGTGCTGACGCTGACCGCCAAGATCAACGACGAAGCACCCGAAAAGTACCGCGGCATGGACCGCTTTGTGGCCCGCAAAGCCATCGTGGCGGACCTGGAAGAACTGGGCCTGATGGTCGAGATCAAAAAGCATAAGCTGATGGTGCCGATCTGCGACCGCACCGGCCAAGTGATCGAGCCCATGCTGACTGACCAATGGTTCATCGCCATGAGCCAAGTGGCCAAGGAAGGTACAGGCGATGCCACCGGCAAGTCCATTGCGCAAAAGGCGATTGATGCCGTGGCCACGGGCGAAGTGAAGTTTGTGCCCGAAAACTGGGTCAATACCTATAACCAGTGGATGAACAACATCCAAGACTGGTGCATCTCGCGCCAGCTGTGGTGGGGCCACCAGATTCCGGCCTGGTATGACGAGGAAGGCAATATCTACGTCGCCAAAACGGAAGCCGAGGCGCAAGCCCAAGCTCCCGGCAAAACACTGCGCCGCGACCCCGATGTGCTGGACACTTGGTATTCCTCAGCCATGGTGCCGTTTAGCACCATGGGCTGGCCAGAACAAGGCACGGCCGCTGACGATGACTTCAACCTGTACCTGCCCTCTTCGGTGCTGGTCACAGGCTACGACATCATCTTCTTCTGGGTCGCTCGCATGATCATGATGACCACGCACTTCACCGGGCGTGTGCCGTTCAAACATGTATACATCCACGGCTTGGTGCGTGACTCGCAGGGCAAGAAGATGTCCAAGTCTGAAGGTAATGTGCTGGACCCGGTCGATTTGATCGACGGCATCTCGCTCGAACCTTTGCTGGACAAACGCACCACGGGTCTCCGCAAACCCGAAACCGCACCCGCTGTGCGCAAGAACACGCAAAAAGAGTTCCCCGAAGGCATTCCGGCCTACGGCGCGGACGCACTGCGCTTTACCTTTGCTGCACTGGCCTCACTGGGCCGCTCGATTAACTTCGACAGCAAGCGCTGCGAGGGCTATCGCAACTTCTGCAACAAGCTCTGGAACGCCAGCCGCTTTGTGCTGATGAACTGCGAAGGCTATGACTGCGGCTTGGCACCTCACACCAAGGAGCAATGCCAAAGCGGCGGCGAGATGGAAGGCTATATGCACTTCAGTCAGCCCGATCGCTGGATCAGCTCGCAGCTGCAAAAGGTCGAGGCCGAAGTGGCCAAGGGCTTTGCCGAGTTCCGTTTGGACAACGTCGCCAATACGATTTACGACTTCGTCTGGAATGAGTTCTGCGATTGGTATCTGGAAATCGCCAAGGTGCAAATCCAGACCGGAAGTGTTGCTCAGCAGCGCGCTACCCGCCGCACCTTGATCCGCACGCTGGAAGCAATTTTACGTCTGGCTCACCCCATCATTCCGTTTGTGACGGAAGAGCTGTGGCAGCAAGTGGCGCCTGTGGCTGGCCTGAAGGGCGACTCTATTGCCGTCGCCGGCTACCCTGAAGCCCAAATCGCCAAAATCGACGAAGCCTCAATCGCCTACGTCGCGCGCATCAAGCAAATGGTGGACGCCTGCCGCGCCCTGCGTGGAGAGATGGGCGTATCGCCCGCACAGCGCCTGCCATTGTTGGCTGTTGCTGGTTCGAGCGAAGACTTCGAGTTCCTGTCTGCCAACGCAGCTGTGCTGAAAAATCTGGCCAAGCTCAGCGACGTCAAGGTATTCCAAGACGAAGCCGCTTGGGCCACTGAAGCGCAAAACGCCCCAGTGTCCGTGGTGGGCGACGCCCGCTTGGCGCTGTTTGTTGAAGTGGATGTAGAAGCGGAAAAAGCTCGCCTATCCAAGGAAGCCAAGCGACTCGAAGGCGAAATCGTCAAAGCCAACAACAAGCTGAGCAACGAGGCCTTCTGCGCCAAGGCCCCTGCCGCAGTGCTGGAGCAAGAGCGCAAGCGCCTGACCGACTTTGGCACAACGCTGACACGCATCAACGAGCAACTGGCTCGCCTTGGTTAATCCCGGGTAGACTTTCGCCAGTTCAAGGCGCAGGAAACTGTGCCTTTTTTCCATCTCTTTTGACTGCCATGAACAATCAAACCTGCGTTCGCAAAGCCGTGTTTCCCGTTGCCGGTCTGGGCACCCGCTTTTTGCCTGCCACCAAAGCCTCTCCCAAAGAAATGCTGCCGGTGGTGGACAAGCCGCTGATTCAGTACGCCGTCGAAGAAGCCTATGAGGCTGGCATCCGCGACATGATCTTTGTGACAGGCCGCAGCAAGCGCGCCATCGAAGACCATTTCGACACCGCCTACGAGCTGGAAAACGAGTTGGAACGCGCCGGCAAGCAAGCCATGCTGGATCTGGTGCGCAGCATCAGCCCCGCCGACATGAACTGCTTGTTCGTGCGCCAGCCCCGCTCTTTGGGCTTAGGCCATGCCGTTTTGTGCGCAGAACCACTGGTGGGCGATGAGCCATTTGCCGTGATTTTGGCCGACGACTTGATGACCGGCGAAACCATCAACGGTGTCACAAGCCCCGGCGTGATGGCGCAAATGACGGCCGCCTTCCAAAAGCAAGGCCGCTCACTGCTGGCCGTGCAAGAAGTGCCGCTTGAGCACACCAAACGCTATGGCATCGTCAAGGGCGAGCCCGCTGGCGGCCCACTGATGCGCATCGACGAAATCGTAGAAAAGCCCGCCCCAGAAGTTGCACCATCGCGCATGGGTGTGGCTGGCCGCTACGTGCTGACACCAGCCATCTTTGCGGAAATTCGCAACCAGCCCAAGGGCGTGGGCGGCGAGATTCAACTGACCGATGCCATTGATCGCCTGATGCAGCACGAAGCCATCTACGCCTTTCAGTACGCTGGCAAGCGCTATGACTGCGGCAGCAAAGAAGGCTTTTTACAAGCAACTGTCGAGTTGGCGCTGCAACACCCCGACGTGGGCGATAGCTTCCGCGAGTACCTCAAGACATTGAGCCTGTAAAAAAAGCACTCAATCCAAAGCAAAAGGCCTGCAATCGCAGGCCTTTTTTACGTTAAATGCTCTCAATTTAAGTGCAATATTCAGCGGCACTTTTCAGCGACGCTTGAGAATGTGAATGAACTCATCACCCACAGTCTGCTGCTCGACCAGCTCATTGCCCGTCTGCTTGGCAAACGCCTGAAAGTCACGGATGGAGCCGGTATCGGTCGCCACCACTTTCAGCAGCTGACCGCTTTGCATGGCAGCCAGTGCCTTCTTGGCTTTGAGAATCGGCAGCGGGCAGTTCAGGCCGCGGGTATCAACTTCTTGATCTATTTGCATGGGCTAGGTTTCCTCGTCAATACCGATTGTAGAAAAGCCAGACGTTGGGCGTGCCAACGCGGTCTTTGTTCAATCCAGCACAGGGGCCACCGTAAAGCGCGGATCTTCAGCCCATAAGCGCACAGGCCATTTGGCAGGCTCTGGCTCGGAGGTCTGGCCAGGGCGAAACGCACCAAAACGCGGCTCAAAGCCTTTTTGCTTGACCCAATGCGCTAGGGCGTAGCCTGTACCGGAAGGCCAGCACTGCGCCTCTTGAGGCGTCTGCCAGCGGTACTCCAGCAGCTCGGGCGAGAGCTTCACATCTTCAGCACGCCCCTCGACCAACACATGGTAGGCAATCAGCACCTGATTCATGCGCAAAAACTCCGAGCTGCACAAAAGGCGCAGCGCTTTGACGCGCAAGCCCGTCTCTTCCATCACCTCGCGGCAAATGCCCACTTCTGGCGACTCGCCAGCTTCCATAAAACCAGTAATCAGGCCAAACACACCCTCTTGCCACATGGCGTTGCGCGCCAACAAAACGCGTCCGTCCGTGCCCTCTACAACGGCAGCCAGCACGGGAGTGGGGTTGCCCCAATGCGTAAACCCGCAGCTTGGGCAGCGCAGGCGCTGAACTTCGCCACTGTCTTCATTCGCAACAATCCATTGCAGCTCAGTGGCGCAGTTGGAGCAAAAGCGAACTTCATAAGCCATCTAGCTATCCTTATTCTTTGTTTTGATAGCAGCCAATGCTTATTGCATAAGCACTAGCTGCCATTGAGAGCCTATTTTGTCGCGACAGCTCAAATCAAGCAGGAAAGACACCTGTAGAGAGGTAACGGTCACCGCGGTCGCACACCACAAAAACAATGGTGGCGTTTTCTTCGCGCTTGGCAATCTCTTGGGCAACCCACAGCGCGCCCGCAGCCGAGATTCCGGCAAAAATGCCTTCCTCGCGTGTCATACGGCGAGCCATGTCCTCAGCATCGTCTTGGGACACATAGACCATCTCATCGACCAGCGATGCGTCATAAATCTTTGGCAGGTATTCCTCGGGCCACTTGCGAATACCGGGAATGCGCGAACCTTCGGAAGGCTGGGCACCAATAATTTTTATGTTCGGGTTCTTTTCTTTAAGAAATTTGGCCACGCCTGTGATGGTGCCGGTCGTACCCATGGCACTCACAAAATGCGTGATCTCGCCGCCCGTTTGCTCCCACAGCTCTGGACCCGTGGTTTCATAGTGGGCGCGGGGGTTATCTGCATTAGCAAACTGATCGAGCAGCACGCCCTTGCCCTGCTTGACCATTTGGTCAGCCAAGTCGCGCGCATATTCCATGCCGCCACTCTTGGGTGTCAGAATCAACTCGGCGCCATAGGCCTTCATGGTCTGGGCGCGCTCAATGGACAGGTCCTCGGGCATGATCAAAATCATGTTGTAGCCCTTGATTGCCGCCGCCATGGCCAAGGCAATGCCAGTATTACCCGATGTTGCCTCAATCAGAGAATCACCCGGCTTGATCTCACCGCGCTCCTCAGCACGCTGAATCATAGATAGCGCAGGTCTATCTTTGACGGAGCCCGCGGGGTTGTTACCCTCCAATTTCCCAAGCACTACATTACCGCGCTCACGGTTCACATCCGCGCCAATGCGTTGCAAAGCGACTAGCGGTGTGTGACCGATTGCATGTTCGATCGTCAAATAGTTTTTCATGCCCAATAATGTGCCATAATTCAGTTCTGCGCTAAACAAGCCCGGGTGGTGAAATTGGTAGACGCAGGGGACTCAAAATCCCCCGCCGCAAGGCGTGCCGGTTCGATTCCGGCCCCGGGCACCACACATTAAAAGCCGTTAAGTTCCAAAGACTTAACGGCTTTTTCTTTGCCTGCTCAAAGGTGGTGACTTGAGCTATTAGGCGCAAAGATAAAAAAGCATTTGGCGCAAAGACCATTTCGATGAAGATTCCTCTTGCGCTGCAACCACCTCAACCTCTCGCTTTGATGTGCGCCATATATGCACAAAAACCGTCATTTCTCGTCACTTTTATTCGACCTGAATCTATATAGCTGAGCAACGCTGGCGCGGCTTTGCACCAACTCGACAGTTACGTCGAAAGCGCTCCATTAAGCGCGCGGGCGAGGCGGGGTCTCAACCGCGCGCCGTAGGGCATGGTTGATGGTCCTTGGATCGGTTGGGGTAGTTACATTTTGGGAAATACTGTATATTCATACAGCAAATCAACTAAAAGGTGACCCAGTGCGTGAGGATGACCCGGAGGACGAGCAAGCCATGGAGAGACAACTGCGTGAGCTGTACACCATGCTTGCAGCACTGGATGCGCTTCTAGGCGCAGCGAGCACTAACGCAATACAGGCGTGTCACGTCCGCCAACTGCTTCAGCCCATGATCAAGAGCCTTGATCAGGCCATTGAATGAGCGCCCAGCAAAAAGGCCCCGCATTGCGGGGCCTCCTCACATCCGTCAGATCGCGACGGCTACTTCACCAGACCACCCGGCTGAACTTCATCCACCCCGGGCAAGCGATAGGGCTCAAAGGAACAGACCGTATCCTCCATGAATTCATTGATCGCATGGGCAAACATCTCCTGCAGCGGCTGAATCTCATTACGGGCAAATACCCGGGCAGCGTTCACCACATCGCCAAAGCCTGAAGCATTCGTCGGCACCAGCCCCATCAACTGCGGCGGCACACGATGAGCTGCCAGCTGGTCATCACGACTCACGTTCTTGATATTGAAGAACTCATCCTTCGCCGCAGCTTCCCCAATAGGCAGAAGTTGGATCCCCTTCTCCTTCCCATTTGGGCTATGGAAAAACAGATTGCGAAAATTGCCCAGCCCCTTGCTGGACTTCAGCGCATCCCGCAGCCGATCCACATCCCCCTGATTCGTCTCGGGGTCCGTCAGGTACAAGATGTACCCCGCATGAGATCCATTCGTGTAATAACGACGCCGGAACAGCGTGGCACTCTCATTGAGCAAAGCCGACTGCAGCGCGGCCAGGTACTGTGGCAGGCCATACAGCTCCTGATGCACGTCAGGCTCCATCAAGTGACAAATGCTCCCCCGGCGAAACTCATGCGCCTCCTGCCAGTTCCGTACAAAGACAAAGCGCGTCAAGTCCCTGTGCCTGCGCACATACTTCGCCAGTGCATGCTGCAACGGCATCACCCCGCCCAGCACATTGCGTGGTCGCTCCAGGTAGGCATTGCCAAAGACCAAATAGTCCAGAGCCAGCTTGTGCACCGCCTGCGTACTCAGCCACTTATGCGGCTTGAACGTACTAGCCAGCACCTGCGCTTTAAAACGAATCGCACTCTCGTGATGCGTCGCCGCCCTGAACGACTTGGCCAGCCCCTCAAAGCTCACCGGCGTCTCATACCAATCCCCATTCAGCCAGCATTCCACGTAATCCAGAATCTCCCTGCGGTCCAGCACCGCCTCGGGGTCTCCAAAAGTAAACGCCTCGGCCTTGGCCGGCATCGTTACCACAGCTGTATCAGTCATCCAAAAAACTCCACGGTTGCGCCGCCCATGGCCCCTGCAACAGCGGCCTCCAGCGGTTCGTTATCCATTGCATTCATGCACGCCCAGGCCAGATCCGCATGGCCAGCCTCCTCACTGCGCCCCGCCGCATAAGTCACACTGCGCCCGCTCGCCGTCATCTCCCGCTTGATTGCCATAAAGCTGCGCTGCAAATCCACATCCCCGGCATCAAACTCCAGCCGCCCGGCCCGCATCACGCTCTGCGCCTTCAACACCAGCCGCGTCTTCACATCCACGCTGTATTGCAAAGCCTTCACCCCGGGGAAGAACTTCTTCACGATCTGATAAACCCCCTGCCCCAGCCCCGTCGTATCAATGCAGATGTGCTGCACGTTGTACTTTTTCGTCAGCTTCTCAATCTCACCCGCCTGCGCCTCAAAGTCCGGGTTGCGAAACTGCATACGCTCCAGCACCCGAAACTTGCCACCCTGCACATCCGGTGGTGCCATCACCACCAGCCCCGCCGCATCCCCCGTATGGCTAGGGTCGTAGCCAATCCACACCGGCTTATAGGCAAACGGCCGCAACGCAAACGGCTTGAAGTCATGCGCCCATGCATCCCAGCTATCCACATGGCAACGCATTAGCTCCGTCAGTGGGAACACCGCAAACGACTCATCCACAAACCCGCACATCAGCAAGTTCTCAAACTCCTCGGGCGAATACTCAAACCGCAACTCATCCAGATCGAACAAATCGCAGCCACCCGCCTCCGCATCCTGAATCGTCACAATCTGGCGCCAGACCTTGTCCTCACCCGTAAAGCCCCCTGCCAGCCGGTCATGACTCAAATCCAGCGCAATCCGGTCAGCCTTAGACCGCTTGCGATTGATACGGCTCCCACTCCAGAAACCATAAGCTTGATGCTGCAAACTACTCGGCGTGCTGAAGTACGTCTTGCGCCACCGCTTATGCATCGCCATCCCGCTGGCCACCTTGTTCAGCTCGTCAAACTTGTGCGTCCAGAAGAACTCATCAAAGTAAAAATTGCCGTGGTAGCCCTGAGCCGTGCGCGCATTCGTGCCCAAAAAGTACAACGTCGCCCCATTGCTCAACACAATCGGGTCGCCACTCAAATCCACCTCGCACACCTCCTTGGCAAAAGCCATGATGTACTGGCGAAAAATGTGCGCCTGTGCCCGGCTCGCTGACAAGAAAATCTGATTGCGCCCCGTCTCCAGCGCATCAATTAACGCCTCCCGCGCAAAGTACCAGGTCGCACCAATCTGCCGTGACTTCAGAATCGCCCGCGTCCGTTCCTGGCTGTTCTGCCACCAGTTCAGCTGGTACTTGAACAAACTCTCGATAAACGCCGCCTTCAACTTCTCCAGCATCTCCTCGCTGAAGTGATTGCGCTCCTGCCACTTCTTTGGCCCCGCATTGCGCCGCTCGATATTCGGGTTCAGGTCTGCCTCTTTGCCCGTGGCCTCGTACTTATGCACCCGGGCCAGCCGCTCAATCTGGCGGCCCAGCAAGTCAATCTCCTTAAAGTCCCCGCCCGTCTTGCTCTCCTTGTTGATCAAAGTGCAAAGCCGCGCCTCCAGCGTCCCCTCTACCCGCTCAAGCGGCTTCGCCTCGGCCCACTTCTCCGCCTTCGCCCAGTCATGCAGCGTCGTGCGTGCAATCCCCAGGTAATCCGCAATGTGGCTAATGCGCCAGCCCATCCAGTACAGCGCCCGCGCATGGCGCCGCGGCCCCGCATCGCCACCGGCAGTCAACTCATGCAACAGCCCCAGCTGCTGAACATCGGCAGCAGCCTCGGCGGTTGAGAAGGGAAACGGGTTATCAGCCCGCTTTCGGGCCACAGCAACAGTCATACCGGCCAGTTTGGGCATCCCTTCGCGCGCGCGCACCTTCATTCAAAGGTAAGCAATCGCGCTACATCCACCACTGCTCGACACCCAAAGGCCGTCCCAAGACCATAGACACATCCCTAGCAAATACCACTGCAGGGCGCTTCATCAACCCACCTGCACTGCTGCCACATGTCCAAATCCAAATGGTTCCGCGTTGCCACCGAAGGCGCCACCACCGACGGCCGCTCCATCCAGCGCACATGGATCGAGCAAATGGCCAAGAACTTCAGCCCCGCAAAATACGGTGCCCGCGTCTGGATCGAACACATGCGCGGCATGCTCCCCGACAGCGCTTTTGCCGCCCAGGGCGACGTACTCGCCATCAAGGCAGAAGCCGTGGAAGACGGCAAGCTCGCCCTCTTCGCCCAGATCAAGCCACTGGAAACGCTGGTCGCCATGAACCAGAAAGGCCAGAAGATCTACACCTCCATTGAGGTCGATCCTGAATTCGCCGGTACCGGTGAGGCCTACCTCGTCGGCATCGCTGTCACCGACAGCCCCGCCAGCCTCGGCACCGAACTGCTGCAGTTCTCCAGTCAGCACCCCGATGCCAACCCCTTGAAGGCTCGCAAGATCAGTCCGCAAAACCTTTTCACTGCGGCCCAAGAATTCAAGCTCGAACTCGAACCTGAACTTACCCCGTCCGCAGAAGCCGGTGTCCTCGCTGCCGCCCTTGGCAAATTCACCGCCTTTCTGGAAAAACTCTCACCAGGCGGCAACGAAAAACCAGCGACGACCACTGCTCCTGCCATCCAGCAGCACAGCGCAGCCCCTGCAGCGGACATCAACGCCGCGCTGGCCGAAGCAGGCAAGGCGCTGCACAGCCTGTCTGCTCAGCAAATCAAAGACACGCAAACCATCGCTGAACTGAAACACAGCTTTAGCGAACTCAAGCAGTCCCACGACGCACTGGTGCAAAAACTCAGCGCCCAGACAGACGGCACCACACGCCCGGCTGCCACGGGCGGCGACGGCTACGCCAAGGCCGACTACTAAACCCGGCCGCAGCCACACCACGCCACCAAGCAACACCCCATCAAGGAACGAATATGCGCAACGACACCCGCAAACTCTTCAGCGGCTACATGGCCCAGCAAGCCACCCTCAACGGGGTTGAAAGCGCTGGCACCAAATTCGCTGTGACCCCCTCCGTGCAGCAAAAGCTCGAATCTAAGATTCAAGAATCCAGCGCCTTCCTCTCCCGCATCAACGTCATCGGCGTGGCCGAGCAGTCCGGCGAAAAGCTCGGTCTGGGCATCAGCGGCACCATCGCAAGCCGCACCGACACCAGCGGCAACGGCGAACGCCAGACCACAGACCCAACCGGCCTCACCGCTGATGGCTACGTCTGCAAGCAAACCAATTTCGACACCCACATCCGCTACGCCACACTGGATGCATGGGCCAAGTTCAAAGACTTCCAGACCCGCGTCAGCAACCAAGTCCTGCAGCGCTGCGCCCTTGATCGCATCACTGTCGGCTGGAATGGCACCAGCGCCGCGGCCACCACCAACCGCGCAACCAACCCACTGCTGCAAGACGTCAACATTGGCTGGCTTGAAAAAATCCGCCTCAACGCCGCCGCCCGCGTCTTGAAAGAAGGCGCTGCTGCAGGCAAAGTCACCATCGGCGCCACCGGTGACTACAAAAACCTCGACGCACTCGTCTACGACGCCTACAAAACGCTGCTCGACCCCTGGTTTCAGGAAGACCCCCAACTCATCGTTCTCGTCGGCCGTGACCTCATGCACGACAAGCTCTTCCCCCTGGTCGAAGGCAACGACGCACCCACCGAAAAGCTGGCCGCAGACATCGTCATCAGCCAAAAGCGCCTTGGTGGCCTGCAGGCCATGGTCGTGCCCTTCTTCCCTGCGGGCAAGGTACTCGTTACCCGCTTGGACAACCTGTCCATCTACTTCCAGGACAACTCCCGCCGTCGCGCCGTGGTCGACACCCCCAAGCGCGACCGCATCGAGTTCTTCGAGTCCAGCAACGACGCCTACGTCATCGAAGACTACGGCCTCTGCGCTTTGATCGAAAACATCCAAGAGGTCCCAACTCCCTGATCGCTGTTGTCTCCGGCGAGGCCTTGGCCGCCGTTGCCACAACGGGCGCGGCGGCCTTTTTTTAAACAGGACACCCAACACCCATGCCCATGACCCCCGCCCAACGCCACCGCGCGCGCGTGCTGGCCGCACAGCAGGCCGAAGCGGCGGCTGCCACAGACCCGCACGGCCCCATGCAAGGTGCCGAGCACGAGCTCATGCTCGCCCAGCTCCACCAGCACCTGCGCACTCTCAAAGGCATTCAGTCGGTGGAGCGCAAGATCGAAGCCAAGCGCACCATGCTGGCTGACTTCGACAACTACCTTGATGGCGTACTGGAAGCCGATGCCGGTGCACAAGACCCCGTAGTCACCACCACCCTCGTCTGGCATCTCGACGTGGGCAACTGGCTTCAGGGCCTGCAGCTGGCCGATTACGCCATCCGCCACCAGCTGGCCCTGCCCGACCAGTACAACCGCAACCTGGCCACTTTGCTTCTCGATGAAGTCAGTGAAGCCGCCCTTAAGGGCCAGATCACAGGCCAGCAAGCCCTTGTCACCCTCGCCAAGGTCGACCAGCTCACCACCGGCCACGATGCTCACGACCAGGCACGCGCCAAGCTTCACAAAGCCATTGGCTGGGCCTGCATGGGCAAAACATCTACGCAAGACGTGGACGTCAAAGAACTGCAACTCGACATGGCCTCGCTGGCCATCGACCACCTCACCCGCGCCATGGCCTTGAACGACAAGGTTGGCGTCAAAAAAGACGTGGAGCGACTGGAGCGCCGCATCAAAGACCTGCTCGGGTCTTCGGCGGCTCCATAGCCCCCAGCAGAGCGAACCCCGCACCCGGGCGGCTCCCTGCCTGCGGCCAGCCGGTCACAAACCGCGCATGACCAAAGGCAGGGACCACCGCCCCCTTGGCTTCCCCTCAGCAACAACTTTCACCCCGTCACCACCTTCTGCGCTATGAACAGCTTCGTCATTACCGCCAACCCGCCTAGCTCCACCGCAGAGCCCGTTGTCACCAATGACGGCTGGTTCCCCGACCTCAGCCCTGCTGAAGTGCGCAACGCTTGCCGCCTTGGAGGCACCGTCACCTCAGACCGCCTGCGCCCCGCCCTCATGGATGCCATGCTCGCCGTCAACGCAGAGCTGGCCGAGTACCAGCATGAGCAGCAAAGCCGCTGGGGCTACGCCAGCCTGGGCGACGTACCAGCTCCAGCCATCGGTGGCAAAAGCGCCAAGCTTCTCTACTACGCCCGCGCCGTGCACTACGGGCTCATGGCTGATCTGGCCGAGGCCTACCGCAACCTCTCCACCCTTCCCAACGGCACCGGCAAAGAAGATCAAGTCATGCAAGCGCTCGTTGTGGAAGTCGATGAGCACCGCCGCAAACAGCGCTGGGCCATCTCCGACCTGCTCGGTCGCGCTCGCTGCACCGTAGAGCTGCTCTGAGCCATGACCACCCAGCTGCGCACCATTCAGGGCGAAACCGTTGATGCCCTTTGCTGGCGCCACTACGGCCGCACCCTCGGCATGACAGAAGCCGTGCTTCAGGCCAACCCCGGTCTGGCCGCGCTGGGCCTCGTGCTACCGCAAGGAATGCTGGTCGTCATGCCTGCCCTGCCGCAAGCCCAGCCCAAACCCATCACACAGCTCTGGGACTGAACACCATGAACAAGCAAGAATTTGTGCAATCCGGCATGGCCGAGGCCGCCAAAGGGGCGCCCCCTGTCATCGTGGCCGCCACCGCTAACGTGCAAAGCTGGAGCATGGCCGATGTC
Organism: Comamonas sp. Y33R10-2; assembly: GCF_019355935.1. Lineage (NCBI taxonomy): Bacteria > Pseudomonadati > Pseudomonadota > Betaproteobacteria > Burkholderiales > Comamonadaceae > Comamonas > Comamonas sp. Y33R10-2. Next base: position 721,723 of record NZ_CP079925.1, on the reverse strand, counting down.
GTCACCTGGCTCACAGTCATTTACCTGCTGCTGCAAATCGCCTGGCTGATCTGGAAGTGGAGCAAGGCAGCGCAAACCGGCGAGGTTAAAGAATGAGTCCGCGCCCACTCCCTCACTACTTCCCGCACTTGGCGGGCAGCCTCGTGCTGGCTTCCGCCTCGCTGGTCGGCTTTCTGAGTCAGTGGGAAGGGGGCAACCAGCACACCGTCTATGCCGACAAACTCGCCGCTGGCCTGCCCACGGTCTGCCGAGGTCTCACACGCCATGTCACAACCACCCCTCTGGTGGTGGGCGAGTACTGGGGCGCGGAAAAATGCGCCCGAGAGGAGCAAGCCGCCCTTGTCAAAGTGCAGACCCAGCTAGGCCAGTGCTTCAAGCGTCTGCCTCCGCAAGGCGTGTTTGACATGGCCAGCAGCCACGCCTGGAACAACGGCACCCCATCCACCTGCACAAGCCTTGCCATGCAAGCCTTCAATGCAGGCAACTGGTCACTAGGCTGTCAGCGGCTGTCCGTCAGCGACAGCGGCAAACCCGTCTGGAGCTTTACCAGCCGCATCAATGCCAAAGGTCAGCGCGAGTACATCTTCGTCAAAGGTCTGGCCAACCGGCGTCAGGCTGAAACCGGTAACTGTCATACCGCCCTGAAAGATGGCCCATGAATCACCGTGAACAAGGCTATACCGCCACCTCACTCGCAACCCTTATTGCCACCGTCGCCGCTCTGCTCGTTGCCACTTTCTATGTCGGTGTTTTCTATGAGGGCAAACGCATCGCCACCCGCCAGCATGCCGAGCTGCAAGACACCCAGCGCCGCACCTCTCTGGCAACCACCTGGCTGCGCAACCAGCACGCCATCCAAACTCAGCAGCAAACCACCCTCGTCGCCCAATTGCGCAGCCAGCTTGATACTGAACAAGGAACCGCCAATGCATCCCACCACACCCATGCTGCTGCTGTGCGCTCTGGCGCTGTCAGCGTGCGCGTCCCCGTCATCCTGCCCGCCCGGTGTGAATCTGCTGGAAGCACTGCCGCCCCAGCCTCTAGCACTGGGCCTGCAAAAACGTACGCCCAACTTGACCCAGCGGCAGCAGCAGATCTTGCTGACATCTCCCACGATGGAGACAAAGCCATCCGGGAACTGAACTACTGCATAGACCGTTATGCCCAGCTGCAGCAAAACTGGGCCGCATGGCAACGTCATCTTGCAGTTCTGGAGTCCTCTCATGCTCAAACCAATTAACCTACGCGAGCACCTGACCGCAGGACTGCCTGAGCTGCAGCGCGACCCGGAACGGCTGATCATGCTCATTCGTGGAGGGAGGGTACGCGCCACGGCCACCAAGTCGCTGAGCTGGCAGTACGAATACACGCTGCGCCTGATTTTTTGCGACTGGACGCTGCACGCAGATGTGATCGTGGCCTTGCTGCTGCCCTGGTTGCACCACAACCAGAACGAGATGCTGGCCAACCCCGACAAAAACAAGACCGGTATCCGCTTTGATGTGGACTACCTCAACGTCAATGCCATGGACTTCGTCCTTGATCTGGAACTGACCGAGCGCGTCCTGTGCCGCCCTATCGAAGGTACCCCGGGTCAAGTCAACCTCACCCATGTGGATGACCAGCCGCCAGACCACCTGCACCAAGCCGAGAACTGGAAAGTAATGTTTGAGGGCCAGCAGATAGCTGAGTGGAGCTATCCGGCTCCGCCCCCTCTGCATCATGGATAAAGCGCTTAACCATGGCCGATGATCTTGAACGCTTGGAAGACTGGCTGGTGCCACTGCTCCACAAACTGGAGCCCGCGCAGCGCCGCCAGTTGGCCCGCGAGGTTGCGCTCAGCTTACGCAAAGCCAATCAGCAAACCATGGCCGCCCAGACCAGCCCTGAGGGTGAGGCCTGGGAACCACGCAAACACCGCGCCCACGATGCCAGAGGAAAGCTCAGGCAAGGCCCCATGTTTCGCAAGCTGCGCAATGCCCGCAACCTCAAAGCCAGGGGCTTCGCCAATGAAGCAGTGGTGCAGTTTCTAGGGAGGGCTGAGCGCATTGCCCGCGTGCATCATCTCGGGCTGCGTGACTTTGTGAACCCGGGCGGTGCAGAGTATGACTACCCTGCTCGGCCGATGCTTGGTATCAATGAACATCAGCTCGAAGAAATTCGGGATTTCATACTTGAATCAATCACAGCAACGTCCTAGAAGATTTCAACACCCCGCATAAGGTGCGGCATCAACAAAATTTTCAATCTGTCGACTGGTGTAGTTCAGCCGGTTCAATCCCGTGTGATGCGAGCTGCTAAAACCTAGCCATGGGGTGATAAAGGTTACCCATCTCAACTGATAGGAGTTGTTGATGTGATACTAAAAAACATCTCCACTCCCGGTATTAACGATAGTAAGCAAATGCAAGCTATGCAACTACGCTTGTGATCTGGCGCCTTGTTTTCTGGGTGGCATGGGTGGATACCCCCTCAGCAAGACTCACACAGCTCATTGCAATGGTGTGGCGTTGGTGACCACATATGTCCTCGGAATGCGCTTATTTGTATTTCTCAAGGATATTCAATGCACACCATCACACGTCGATCTCTGGCGGTTGCAGCCAGCTTGGCCGCGCTCACTTTTACTGTTGCGGCTCACGCCGCTGATTTTCCAGAGCGCTCCATCACGGTGGTTGTACCCTACTCACCAGCAGGCGGTGTCGACATCATCACTCGCCTGGTAACCACCGCCATGGCACAGAATCTGAATCAGTCCATTGTGGTGGATAACAAGCCCGGTGGCGGCACCAATATTGGCATGCAGACCGTGGCGCGCAGTGCCCCTGATGGCTACACCCTGCTGACTGCATCGAACACGCTGACAACCAACAAGGCTCTGTACAACAAGCTCAGCTACGACCCAGATACCGCATTTGAGTACATCGGTCGCATTGCTGAGGCTGCTTTGGTTGTTGTGGTGAATACCAACTCTCCAATCAAGACACTTGATGAACTTGTCAAAGCAGGCAAGTCCAAGCCCGAAGCATTGAGCTTTGGCACTGCTGGCGTTGGGAGCTCAGGCCACATGGCCAGCGAACAATTGATGGCTTCGGGTGGTTTTAAGGGAGTACATGTTCCTTATAAGGGTGGCTCCGCAGCAGTGACTGATTTACTAGGTGGTCGTTTGGACTTCATGACCATTAACCCCCTGGAAGTCACAGGCCACATCGCTGCAGGAAAGCTGCGCCCCTTGGCAGTGCTTAACGATGCAGGTTCTCGTTTGCTGCCTCAGGTCAAGACTGCCAAGTCACAGGGCTATGACGTGAACGCAACTGTGTGGTGGGGTCTTACCGCTCCTGCAGGAACTCCCGCTGCTGTGATCGCAACATTGAACCAGTCGCTGAACAAGGCGGTGGCATCCCCTGAAGTTCAAAAGAAACTGGGGGAGATCGGCGCATCTCCCATGACAGGAACACCAGCACAGTTTGCTCAGTTTGTGAAGAAAGAGTCTTCAGAACTAGGCAAGTTGATCAAAACAGCCGGTATTAAAGCCGATTAAGCCCTGATCGTTATTGCGGGTGGCTGCATGCTCAGTGCGTATGCAGCTGCTGTAGTCCTTCGGTGGAGAGGAGACTTTATGCACAAGAAATACTTCCATTCCCTGCTTTTAGTAGCCGCACTGGCTATGAGCGGCTGCTCGCAGCTAACGCCGCTCCAATCTCCTGCGTCAGGTAGCGTTACGCTGGTAGCGTCTGCACAAGAAGTCAAAGCTATTGCGCCCACGGGTGTGCTGCGCGTGGGTGTCTACAAGGGCAGCCCCACATCAATGATTCCTGCTGCCGCAGGCGATGAACCAAACGGTGTGGCCTATGCCATGGGCAAAGCTTTAGCAAGCAACATCGGCGTGCCATTTGTACCAGTGGTATTTGATAAGAATGCGGACGTATTGGCTGCCGCCAAAAAGGGGGATGTCGACTTTGTCTTTACAAACGCAACAACAGAGCGCAAAGCCTTTCTGGACTTTACGCCCACCGTGTTGAATATTGAAAAAAGCATATTGGTCAGCCCCAAGAGCATGATTTCAAACCTCGATCAGCTCAAGAGCATATCTGCCAAGGTAGGTGTGAGCGCAGGCAGCTCAACCGGTGAAGAGCTGAAGACCATCTACCCCAAAGCACAGTTGCTGCCGCAGCCTTCATTGGCAGTTGCGCGCCAAAAGCTAACTTCTGGCGAACTAGATGGCTTTGCGACCAACAAGTCAATTTTGTTTGAGATGAAAGACCAGACACCCGGTACAAAGGTGCTTGATGGCTCCTGGGGTCTTGAAACATTTGCGATTGGTTTGCCCAAAGGGCGCGCCGCTGGCGTACCGCATATCGAACGCTTCGTGAATGCCAGCAAGTCCAAAGGCGATTTAGCGCGCTGGGTCACTCAGGCGAATTTGCGCGGCACCCAATAAGCGAAGCGTTCTCAGAAAGAGGTGGTTCCGGCTTGGGCGCTGCTGAAGTAATCACCTAGTTTTGAGCGGTAGGCCTAAAACACCGGCCTACCTAACTCATCAGGGGGGAATTGCACCTCAGTGAACCACTCCTTCAAATCCTATTTCCAAGGTCGAGTGGTCATAAGCTCAAACGCCACTCAAACGCAGGAAATCGCTGGCTGCAAAATGCCAGCCACCTCATACCGAGGATTTCGCCAATGAAACGGTGCTGCAGTTTCAGGGCGAGCTGAGTGCAGTGTCCACGTGCTTTACTCTTTTGCACAAATGTGAGTGCGTGCTATCGACCCAAAAGAGACATTGGTTAACTATGGCGTGCAGCTACCTTCCAAAGCTCTAACAAACTCTTGGGGCTTGAGCCAATAATGACCAAGTCACCTCCATAACAACCGAGGCTTCGGATGTCGCCACTCTGGTTCTTTGCACTCGCAATCTTTTTTGGATATTTGGCCTACGACGCATTTCAGTTTCACCATTCGGTGAATCATCGAGTTTGGGCTGTCTCCCCCGCGTCTGGCAGAGCTGTGGGAGTCGACCCCTTGTCAGTGGGAGAACAAGGGACTTCACACTCCCACAAGTACACAGGGGCTGAAGGCATTCCAGGCTTGCACTGGGTTTTCTTAGTAATGGCTTTGGCATGTGCCGCTTCGGGCGCATATTTTTGGCTATTCGATTGAAGCGGTGTCAATGTGCCTTGAGCTTCAATGCTGCCACGACATTTGACGAGCTCCGATGACTGCTTCTGGCCTATAGTGATCCTTCAGCACCTGCACGAATCTTGTAGAGCCTACCACTACAGACGTCTAAGCTAGCGCTCGCGCGAGGGCCTCGGCACCATCGCTGTCATGTCTTTTGATATGCCAGACCAAAGCCCCACCGAGCAGTTGCGTCAGATGAACAACATCGTGCGCACAGGCCGAGTGGAGGCCGTGAACCCCAGCATCGCCCGCTGCCGTATCCGAACCGGTGAGCTGCTGACCGACTGGCTGCCATGGCTCACACTGGCCGCTGGTGGTGGCAATCAAGCCCGCCACTGGCGCGTACCTGCCATTAATGAAGAATGCTTGCTGCTTGCCCCCGGTGGTGATCTGGCGCAGGCCATTGCCCTGCCCGGTCTGTTCTGTGAAGACATGCCGCAAAACGCCGATGCAGCAGATATAGAGCGCCACGACTTCAGCGCCACCGATTACTGGCAGCACGACCGTGCTTCAGGCACGCTGGTCTTTGACATTGCCAGCTGCATCCAGCTCAAGGTGGGCGACTCCACACTCACCATCACACCCAGTGGCACCACGCTGCAGACCCCACATTACGCGGTCGATAGTCCGCAATCAGATTTCGGCGGCAATGTTTCCATTGCGGGCGGCATCAGCGTGGATGGTGGTGGCAGCGGGGGCACGTCCACCATCACTGGCAATTTCAATATTCAGGGTGACCAGCTCACGCACAACGGCAAGAGCGTGGGCGGCCTCCACACCCACGCAGACAACGGTGCAGGAGTGCCCAACTAATGAATCGCACCACCGGCAAGCGCATCACAGGTGTGGATCACCTCAAGCAATCTATTGCCGACATCCTCACCACCCCGCTGGGCTCAAGGCTGGAGCGGCGCACCTATGGCAGCCTGCTGCCGGGTCTGATCGATGCCCCCGACAACCCCGCCACACGCCTGCGCTGCTACGCCGCCATTGCCAGCGCCCTGATGAACTGGGAGCCGCGCCTGCGCGTCACCCGCATTGGGCTGCAGTCCGGTGAGCAGCCGGGTCAGGCCATCCTGACCATTGAAGGTGAGCATCGCCCCACGGGACAGGCGCTGGGCATCTCAACAGCCCTTCAACTGCGAGGCGCCGCATGAGCGTCGACCTGTCGCAACTGCCTGCACCCAATGTGGTGCAACCGCTGGACTTTGAAGCCGAGTTGGTTCGCATCAAAAACTTGGTGCTGACCGATATGCCAGAGCTGGCTGATGTACTCCAGCTCGAGTCCGAGCCCGTCACCAAGCTTCTGCAGCGCTGGGCCTATGAAAGCATCAATATGCAGGCCCACATCAACGACAGCGCCCATGCTGTCATGCTGGCCTATGCCGTGGGTCCAGATCTGGATCAGGTGGCTGCGAACAACGGCGTGGAGCGACTTGAAGGGGAAGACAACGATCAGTTGCGCCGCCGCGCCCAGATGGCGTTTGAAGGTCTGACGGTTGCAGGCAGCCGTGGCAGCTACGTGTTTCATGCCTTGTCTGCCGATGCGCGGGTCCTCGATGCCAATGCGCTGACACCCATCCCCGGCACAGTGCGCATGGTCGTTTTAAGCGCTGACGGCAATGGCTCAGCCCCTGCTGATTTGCTGCAGGCCGTGCAAGCGGCTCTCAGTGCAGAGGATGTGCGGCCCTTGTGCGACACGGTAGAGACCGTCTCTGTTCAGGTCGTCAATTACGCCATTGCCGCGCAGCTGCGGGCCTATCCCGGCCCATCCATGGGCACTGTGCTGCAAAGCGCCCAGGCTGCCATTGCCACCTACATCGAAAGCTGCAGAAAGCTGGGCTATGACATCACGCGCAGCGGCATCTATGCGGCCCTGCATGTGCAGGGCGTGCAAAACGTCATGCTCACCAGCCCTGCTGCAGATGTTGTGATTGACAGCCACCAAGTGGGCTACTGCACCGGTATCGATCTGCAACTAGCAGAGGCCACCTATGTCTGATCTCTCCTTGCTGCCACCCAATGCCACGCCACTGGAGCGCGCCTTGAGCAAGGCTTGTGTCATGCCGCACAAGCCCGAAGAAATCCGCCGCCTGTGGAACCCGCAGACCTGCCCGTTTGAACTGTTGCCCTGGCTGGCTTGGGCGTGGAGTGTGGATGACTGGGACCCGGCGTGGACTGAGGCCCAGCAACGCTCCATCGTGGCGGCATCAGCCAACCTGCATAAGAAAAAAGGCACTCCGTGGGCCATTCGTGAAGTGGTGCGCCGCCTCAATCTTGGCGAAGTCGAACTGATCGAAGGTCTGGCAGGCCGCGTGCGCAACGGCAGCATTCGCCGCGACGGGCTCTATGTTCATGGCGACGGCAATGCCTGGCCGCGCTACCGGGTCATCCTTTCTCAACCCATCACCAACGATCAGGCCGCCAAGCTGCGTGACCTGCTAGACGCCTATGCCCCAGCCCGTTGCCAATTGGCGGGGCTGGAATACCAAGCCGCCGTCAACAGTCATAACGGGGCCATCCGCCGCAACGGCCAATACAACCGAGGTACAGCCTGATGGCAAATCTTCCTGAAAGCTCCGTCTGGGAGGCGGGGGTTTATCAACTCGAAACCACCGACCCCGTCATTGGCGGCCCCGAGGGGGTCGACAACAAACAAGCCAAGCAACTAGCCAACCGCACCGTCTACCTCAAGGGCATTACCGATGCACTGGCCAGCGGCGCTACGCCTGCGGGTAAGGCCGACACTTGGGCCACAGCGCGAAGCATCTCCATGACGGGGGATGGAAGCTGGACCGTCACAGCCAACGGCAGCGGCAATGTCACTGCTGCCATGACGCTGGCCAACTCTGGCGTGGCCGCTGGCTCTTACTCCAAAGTGACTGTGGATGCCAAGGGCCGCGTCACGGCAGGTACGGTGCAGACGGAGGCCGACATTCCTGCACTGGACTGGAGCAAGATCACTACAGGCAAACCCACAACGCTTGGAGGCTATGGCATCACTGATGCCAGTGGCCCCACCATCAAGCCCACATTTGCGCAGGCCCTCATGGTGGCCGACCCCGTCAATGCCATGGAAGCCGCCACCAAGCAGTACGTGGACAACATGGCCTCGGGCATTCAGGTCAAGCAGTCAGCACATGCCGCGACGACTGGCAACATCACTCTGTCCGGACTGCAAACCATCGACGGTGTTGTTCTTGTCGCTGGCGACCGCGTGCTGGTCAAAGCACAGACAACCGCCAGCCAGAACGGTATCTATATCGCCGTCGCTGGCGCATGGACCCGCCCTTCAGACGCCGACACTTGGCAGGAGCTGATCAGCGCCTTCTGCTTTATCGAGGAAGGCACGGTCAATGCAGACACGGGCTGGGTCTGCACCATCAATGCGGGAGGCTCACTGGGCATTACGTCGGTTACATGGACTCAGTTCGCGGGGGCTGGCACCGTTACTGCGGGCGCAGGAATGACCGTTATTGGTAATCAAGTCGCCGTGGGTGTGCCTTCAACTGTCAGTGGATCAACAACCAACACGGCCAGTGGCTCATCGCATACCCACCAAGTCGCCGCAGCCACCGAAGTCGTGGCGGGCGTTTCTGAAATCGCAACGCAGGTAGAAGTTGATGCAGCAGCTGACGACACTCGCATCGTCACTCCAAAAAAGCTGCGATTTGGTTTTGCCGTGTCTTTCGCCACGAATGGTTACCTCAAGTTTCCCTCATGGCTGGGCGGCTTTCTCATTCAATGGGGAACTGTGCAAATCACACCCGGCAGCAACACCAACAGCAATACAGACATCACATTTCCCATCGCATTTACCGGCGGCTGCACTACTGTCTCATTGACATTGGCGAATTCGCCAGTGTTGGGTGGTGTCAATGCTTCCAGCGAAAACCTCTCAACAACAGGCTTTCGCATAGTGTCTGCGGCCTTCTTCTCCCCTGTTTCGGCCATCAATATGCGCTACATCGCTATGGGTTACTAAAGGCAGGCAAGCATGTTCTACTCAAAGATTACGGGCGGTTTCTATGATCCCGTCATTCACGGCCACGACATACCTGCAGATGCGGTTGAAATCAGTGATGCTGAGCACGCATCGCTGCAAACTCTGCAATCGCTAGGACACAGAATTCAAGCAGATCCAGACGGCTACCCCATTGCCGTTTTCGTTGTAATTGAAGCGGTAATGCCAAGCGCTTGCTCCCCCGCCCAAGGCTTGGTAGCACTCTTCGCTCTCAAGCAAATCACCGAAGATCATGTGCTTGATGCCATCGCGCAGATTCCCGACCCGGTGCAGCAGTACACCGCCCGCATCGGCTACCAACGCGCAACCATCTGGGAGCGCGGCAGCCCGACAATGTTGGCCATGGCACAGCTACTGCAGCTGTCTGATGAAGATCTGGACGCCCTATTCAGCTATGCAGTGACCGTGCAGGTGTAGCAATACGGCACTGGCTGATGTAGCCACCGCCGCCACAGCACCCCAAGCTGGCGCGCGCACGAGGGGTTGGGAACACTTGATGTGTCGCCAACTTCCACCCCTCAAGCGCCCATGTCCACCGAATACCACCACGGCGTCCGTGTCATTGAACTGACCACGGGCGCCCGCACCATCAAGACCGTCTCCACCGCAATCGTTGGTCTGGTTGTCACCGCTGAAGACGCGGATGCAGCCACCTTCCCCTACGACACGCCCGTGCTCATCACCAATGTGCGCGCCGCCATTGGCAAGGCGGGCACCAAGGGCACGCTGGCGGCAAGCCTCGACGCTATTGCCTCGCAGTGCCTGCCTGTTACTGTGGTCGTGCGCGTTCCTGATGGCATGGGCGAAACAGAGCTGGAAAAGCAAGCCGACCTCACCAGCAATCTCATCGGCACCACGCTCAGCGACGGCAGCTACACCGGCATGAAGGCACTGCTCTCGGCCCCTGCCAAGCTCGGCGTCAAGCCCCGCATTTTGGGAGCTCCCGGCCTCTCCACCCAGCCCGTGGCTACCGCCTTTCAGGACTTGGCCCAGCAGTTGCGCGCTATGGCGTACTGCGGCACCTACAAGCAGTCTGTGGCTGATGCCATCACCTACCGCAACAGCTTCTCGGCCCGCGAGCTCATGCTCATCCATGCCGACTTCGAGCGCTGGGACACGGCCACCAACACCACCGTCAACGCCTACACCGAGGCCTATGCGCTGGGCCTGCGCGCCAAGATCGACATGGACACAGGCTGGCACAAGACCCTGTCCAACGTCGCCGTCAATGGTGTCACTGGCATCAACCCCGCCATCTATTGGGACCTGCAGAACCCGGCCACCGATGCTGGCCTGCTCAACCAGAACAAGATCACCACGCTGGTCAACCGCGACGGCTTTCGCTTCTGGGGCTCGCGCACCTGCTCGGACGAGCCGCTGTTCAGCTTTGAAAGCGCCACCCGTACGGCCCATGTGCTGGCCGACTCCATTGCCGAAGCGCATATGTGGGCCGTGGACAAACCCCTGCACCCCAGCCTGGTCAAAGACATCCTCGAAGGCGTGAACGCCAAGTTCCGCGAGCTGACCACGCGCGGATACATCCTCGGCGGCAGTGCTTGGTATGACGAAAGCTTCAACGAATCCAGCACCCTCAAAGAAGGCCAGCTGGTCATCGATTACGACTACACGCCCGTACCCCCGCTGGAAGACCTCATGTTCCAGCAACGCATCACCGACCGCTATTACGCGGACTTCGCCCAGCGCGTGCAGACCGGCGTCTGAGCCTTCCCACACTCACTGAACCACAGGAGAAACGACCATGGGAATGCCCCAGATCCTCAAACACTTCAACGCCTTTATCGAAGGCACCAGCTACGTCGGCGAAGTCACCGAAATTGCGCTGCCCAAACTCACCCGCAAGATGGAAGAGTTTCGCAGCGGCGGCATGCTCATGCCCGTCAAGACCGACCACGGCATGGAAGCTATGGAGTCCGAGCTAACTGCCGGTGGCTGGCTGCGTGACGTGCTGCGCCAGTTCGGTAATGCCAAGGTCGATGGCCTGCTCTGGCGCTTTGCCGGTGCGGTGCAGCGCGACGACACCGGCGACTACATGGGGGTGGAAATCTTCATGCGTGGCCGCTGGGAAGAGATTGACCCCGGCTCGGCCAAGGCCGGTGACGCCACCGAATTCAAAGCCAAGATGGCCCTGAACTACTACCGCCTGGTCATCGACGGTGAAGAAATCATCGAAATCGACGCCATCAACATGATTGAAAAAGTCGGCGGCTCCGACCTGCTGGCCACCGTGCGCCAGTTGCTGGGCATCTAAGCCACGACGGCCTATGCCACCGCAGGCGGCTCGCCCGCCTGCTACTCAACGTCCATCCACCTTCCCGCCGAAGCCCACACCATGACAACCACTGCCAACGACAACACCAAAACCGTCACCCTCGACTACCCCCTCAACCTGCCGGGGGACAAAATCGCCACTGAGGTGCAGGTGCGCAAACCCAGCACTGGCGCTCTGCGTGGCTTGGCTCTCACAGATTTGCTGCGCCTGCAGACCGAGGCTATCCAGACCATCCTGCCCCGCGTCACCGAGCCCATGCTTAACAAACAGGTGGTGCAAACCATTGACCCTGCCGATCTCGTCGCACTGGGAACTGCGGTGAACAGTTTTTTGATTCCCAAGGCGGATCGCGCGGACTTCCAGAGCGAGTAGAAGACGCTATTGCCACCATCGCCCTCATCTTCCACTGGCCGCCCAGCGAGCTCTGGCCCATGAGCCTTGATGAACTCATGGACTGGCGCGAGCGGGCCGTGGCGCTGCACAACCAACTCAACGCACCACCCGAGAAATAGACCATGGCTGAACAAAACATGCGCCTGCGCGTCATGCTCGATCTGGCAGACCGGGCCTTGGCCCCGCTCAAGCGCATCAGCCAGGGCAGCAAAGAAACAGCGGCCACCCTCAAGGCCGCACGCGAACAGCTCAAGCAACTGAACGAAACCCAGAAAACCGTGGGTCGTTTCACCGAAGCCCGCAAGGGCCTGAGCGAAACCGAAGCCAAACTCAAAGCGGCCAATGCCCAGGTCAAGCAATTGGCCACCACCATGGGCAGCGCAGGCCCACCCACCAAGGCCATGGCCGCACAGTTCGCAGCTGCGCGAACCGAAGCCGGTAAGTTAGGCGCCCAGTTCAATGCCGAGCGCCAGCGGCTGCAGCAGTTGCGTGACAAGCTAGGCGAGGCAGGCATCAGCACCAAGAACCTTGCCAGCCACGACCAGCAACTGCGTGCCAGCATTGCCAGCACCACAGCCAAAATTCAATCTCAGTCAGAAGCACTGAAGCGCCAGGGCGATGAGCAGCGCAAGCTGGCCAGGATTCAGCAGCAGTCAGCTAAGGCTGCGGCCATTGGCGGCGGCATGGCTGTGGCTGGTGCAGCCTCAATCTATGCAGGCAAGCAGGTAGCCCGTCCGGTATCAGCAGCCATGGGTGCATATGGCCCGCAGGAAAACGCCACCACTCAGCTCAAGGCCAGCATGATGAAGGCCGATGGATCGGTGCCGGAGGAGTTTCAAAAAATCAACGCACTGGCCACAAAGCTGGGCGACCGTCTGCCGGGTACCACTGCAGACTTCATCGAGATGATGACCATGCTGCGTCGCCAAGGTTTGTCAGCCCAGAGCATTCTGGGTGGCACAGGTGAAGCGGCGGCACTGCTGGGTGTGCAGCTGCAAATGCCCGTCACGGAAGCGGCAGAGTTCGCGGCAAAAATGCAGGACTCCACTCGCACCAGTGAAAAGGACATGCTGGGCCTGATGGACACCATCCAGCGCACCCACTATCTGGGCGTTGACAGCGGCAACATGCTGCAAGGCTTCAGCAAGCTATCACCCATCATGTCCATCGCGCGCCAGGAAGGGCTGGAGTTTGCCAACAGCATGGCGCCGCTGCTGGTGATGATGGACCAGACAGGCATGGCTGGCGAATCTGCAGGCAATGCCATCCGCAAAGTGTTCCAGGGTGGCTTGGATGCGAAAAAGCTGGACAAGGCCAATGATCTGCTCAAAGACGCCAAGGCCGGTTTCAACCTGAAGTTCACCGGCAAGAAAGGCGAGTTTCTGGGCATGGACAACCTCTTTGCCCAGCTCGACAAGCTCAATGGCCTAGGCGACAACGCCGTGCTCAAAACTTCGGTGATGAAGCAGCTGTTTGGTGATGATGCCGAAACCCTGCAAGTACTCAACACAATGATGGACAAGGGCAAGGCTGGCTATGAAGAGATCGCAGCCAAGATGGGCGACCAGGCCAACCTGCAAAAGCGCGTAGACGAGCAGTTGGGAACCTTCAGCAACGTGGTGGAGGCTGCCCAAGGCTCGGCCACCAACGCGCTGGCCAGCGTGGGTAGTGCCATGGCGCCGGATTTGAAGGTTCTGGTCAACTGGCTGGGCGAAGCAAGTGGCGGCTTCAACAAATGGGTTCAGGAAAACCAGCAATTGGTGCGTTGGCTGGGTATGGGAGCACTGGGCTTGGCGGCATTTTTGACGGCCACAGGTGCCCTGTTAATCCCTCTGGGCCTCATCCTGGCCAAGGGCTTTCTGGTGCGGCTGATGCTGGCCAAGCTGGCTGGGGTTGCTGCAGGCGGCGGGTTTGGCGGCATGGCCACGGGTGCGGCCCGTGTGCTGCCACTGCTGGCAAGACTTGCACTGGGCTTCTTGCGCATGCTGGGGCCGATTGGTCTGCTGATGACTGCTGGCTGGATGGTTTACAGCAACTGGGAAGGCATTGTGGGCGGTGCCAAGTTGCTATGGGAAGATCTGAGCAGCTTTGTGACGGGCATCTGGAACCGCATGGTCAGTGGCGGTGCAATGCTGTGGCAGGGCTTCACCGGGATGCTTGGTGCCATCTGGTCCATGCTCGTCAACCTGTTCATGGGCACGCTTCAGCAACTGGCCATGCTCTCTGATGCCGCTTGGCTGGCCATCACCACCACCGCCACCGGGCTGTGGACCGGGTTCATGGCCACACTCTCGGGCATCTGGACCCTGATTCTAACCACAGCCAGCATGGCCTGGCAGGGCATGGCCACCATGTTCAGCAGCTTTGGTGGCTGGATCATTGACGGCCTGATCGGCGGCATCACCAACAAGCTGGGCGCACTGCGCGACACCGTCGTCAATGCCGCTACCAGTGCTGCAGGCTGGTTTAAAGAAAAGCTGGGCATCAACAGCCCCAGCCGGGTCTTCACCCAGTACGGTGGCTTCATCAGCGAAGGCGCAGCGCTGGGTATCGAGGGCGGCCAGTCCGCCGTGCGCGCCGCGGCTCTGGCCATGGCCGCCAGTGCCATGGTGCCCATGGGTGCCGGAGCGTCTGAGGTCGGCGCAGGCATGGCGCCCATAGTGGGCGGCGGCACGGCCATCGCCCCACGTGCAGCGGCAGCCTCCCCTGTGCAGGCTGCGGGCGGTACTTACTCCATCACCATTCAGGCAGCACCGGGCATGGACCCGCAAGCCATTGCCCGCGCCGTGGCCGCCGAGCTAGACAAGCGCGAACTCGCCAAGGGCGCCCGCCGCCGCAGCGCCCTGCAAGACCTGAACTGAAAGCCTCCCCATGAACAGCACCCTCATGGCCTTGGGCCAATTCATCTTCGGCCTGCAGACGCTGGCCTATGAAGATCTCAAGCGCAGCAACAGCTGGCGCCACCCCAGCAGCAGCCGTGTGGGTGCCCGTGCCGCCCGCCAGTTTGTGGGCGTGGGCGACGACACTATCAGCCTCAGTGGCTGGGTAGCCCCTGAGCTGATCGGCACCTACGCCAGCGTGGCCGAGCTGCGCGCCATGGGTGATATTGGCAAGCCCTATGCACTGGTGGCGGGCACCGGCGAAGTCTTTGGTCAGTACGTGATTGAAAGCCTCAACGAAACCGGCACCCTGCACTACCAAGACGGCACGCCCCGCCGCATTGCCTTTGACCTGCAGCTCACCCGCGTGGACAACGACCAGGGCGGCGAGCGAGTCACGGTGGACGAACAAGGCCAGTTCTCTGGCAGCAGCAGCAATAGCGGCAGCCAGCGCCGCCAGCCCACGCTCGATGAACTGCTGTAACTATGGCCAATGCAGAAACCAGCGAAGAGAGCCTAACGCGCGAGCGCTCAGCGAATGCCAGCCATCGCGGAGGCAACCACCGCATCCCTACCTACCGGCTAGTGGTGGCTGGCAAAGACATCACCCCTACGGTAGACGCCCGCCTCGTGAGCCTCACCCTCACCGAAGGCCGTGAGAATCAGGCCGATCAACTCGACATCGTCCTCACCGACCACGATGGCCAGCTGGCCCTGCCCCGCAAAGAAGCCGAGATTGAGCTGCAGCTGGGCTGGCAAGGCCAGCAGCTCATAGACAAAGGCACATTCGTCGTTGATGAGATAGAGCACAGTGGCGCCCCCGACATCCTCACCATTCGCGCCCGCGCTGCTGATCTGGGTGGCGAGATCCGCAAGCGCACCGAAAAAAGCTGGCACGACACGACGCTGGCCGCCATCCTGAACGCGCTGGCCAAGCGCAACAAACTCACCCACAAGGTAGACGCCAAGCTGGGCGCCACCAAAGTGCAGCACATCGACCAGACCAATGAAAGCGATATGCACTTCATCACCCGCCTCGCACGCAAGTACGACGCCGTGGCCACGGTGAAGAAAAAGCACCTGCTCTTCATGCCCATCAACGGCACCAAAACCAGCAAAGGCCAGAGCCTGCCCACCATCGAAATCACCCGCATCGATGGCGACCAGCACCGCTTTGCCAGCAGCACCCGCGATGCCTATGACGGCGTCAAAGCACTGTGGAATGACCGCAAGTTTGGCAAGCGAAAAGAAGTCATCGCGGGCAAGAAAGACGGCAACCTCAAGACCATGAAGGAAACCTTTGGCAGCGAAGCCGATGCACTGGCCGCCGCCAAGGCTGAGCTACAGCGCATCAACCGCGGCATGGCCACGTTTGACCTGAACCTTGCTATCGGCGTGCCCGAGCTGATGCCGCAAACACCAGTGCGCGTGGTGGGTTTCAAGCCAGAGATTGATGGGCAGGGCTGGCTGGTGAAAGAGGTCACGCACACGCTGGGGGATGGTGGGTTGACGAGCAAGGTGCAGATGGAGCGTAGTGTTTCCGAGGATGTCGTTTCCAGCCTTCGCTAGGAAGGTAAATCACTTTGCACTCCAATCACGCTTACATTGACTAGCTCGCTGTTCTAGAGACGTTGTTAAGTCATGCGGTAGTGCGATGTCATGCTCCCGTAGTGTCGAACACACAACAACTTTTAAGCCTTGTGCTGAGCCTTGGCAATGTTCCGAGATGAAATTCAGCAGTTCTACTTCTGCGGGGCTATCCAAAATGAAAGTTGCAGATTCCCCATAACTCAAAGTCACGGGAAGTTTGGTACTCCTGCTGTCAAACCAAGACACCGCCAATAAGAATTGCGTCTTAGGTGACTGAAATTCAAGTGACTTCACGCGTGTCGGTCGCTTGCCGTCCGCAGTAGCCCTCACAGCTAGACGTCCAGTTTGGCCCGAACTAGTGATTGTGTAATTACACATACCTTTCAGACTCTCTACGTCTGAGCGCCTCTCGGTTTCAGCAAGCCAAAGAGCCGTCCAGACAGCTCCTGCTGTAGCGATACCAGCGACCCAGGTGCCAATCATTGACATCAAAGGTATGAAAGTATCTTGAAAGTTTTTTAGTGTTTGGCTGGCGCCAACAGCGGCCCCGATACAAAACGTTAAAACGCCCACAATTAGCAGCGCACCGGCCCACATTGCATTTTTTTGTTTGTTCCAACTCATAAGCCTTGTTTACCCCTAGTTGCTGCACGGAGTCAATCCTACTAAATCAGGAGCAAGCGGATCAGGCATAGCCTGTGTCACGGATATTTCTTCAGCGCAGGTGTTTGCAGACTAAATGCCCTGCCAATAGATCGACATATACTGTATGCATGAACAGTATTTCAGCACCCCTCCCCGTCCCCGTGGACAGCTCACCTATGGAGCTGCCCATGGTGCAGGGCTGCGTGCGGGCGGGCTTTCCCAGCCCGGCTGAAGACTTTGGCGTAACGCGGTTTGATCTGGCCAAGAGCCTGATCCAGCACCCGGCCACCACCTTTGTCATGCCGCTGCGTGGCGACAGCATGATTGGTGCGGGCCTGTATGACGGTGACTGGCTGGTGGTCGATAAGGTGCTGCGCCCCCAGCACGATGACATCGTGATCGCCGAGCTTGACGGCGATTTCACCTGCAAGCGCCTGTACCAGCGCAACGGCACCTTCATGCTGCGGCCAGAGAACCCCACCTATCCCGACATACGCCCGCGCGAAGGGCAGACCATCGAGATCTGGGGCGTCGTCACCTCCAGCGTGCGGCGCTACCGCAAGTGGTGATGCCATGTATGCACTGCTCGATGGCAACAACTTCTACGTAAGCTGCGAGCGCGTTTTCAGGCCCAGCCTCAAGCGTGTTCCCGTGGTCGTGCTATCAAATAATGATGGCTGCGCCGTAGCTCGCAGCGATGAAGCCAAGGCGCTGGGCATCAAGATGGGCGCGCCCTACTTCCAGATCAAACACCTGCACGATGAAGCCGGGCTGGTTGCCCTGAGTGCCAACTTCCCCTTGTATGGCGACATGAGCGACCGCATGATGAGCCTGGCCGCTGCGCTGGGGCCCGAGCAAGAGCAGTACAGCATTGATGAATGCTTTATTGGCCTGCACGGCGTACCCGATGTGACCCGCCGCGCCTGCGTCATACGTGAGCGCATCTTGCGCGGCATTGGCATCCCCACCTGCATTGGCATTGCGCCCACCAAAACCTTGGCCAAGCTGGCCAACCATGTCGCCAAAAACGCCGAACGCAAGCCCGGCAGCTACCCCGCCCACCTGCAGCGCGTCTGCAACTTTGCCGAGCTGACGCCAGCCGAGCTGCGGTTGGTGCTGGAGTACACCCCTGTGGGTGAGATCTGGGGTGTGGGCCGCCAGCTCACCAAGCGGCTGGCCGGGCTGGATGTGCACACCGCCTGGCAGCTGCGCAACATGCCCATTGCCACCGTTCGCGCCCACTTTGGCGTGGTGCTGGAGCGCACGGTGTGTGAGCTGCAAGGCACACCCTGCATCGCTTTAGAGTTGGTGACACCCGCCAAACAGCAAATTGCCTGCACTCGTTCATTCGGCCAGCCGGTGACAGAGCTGCAGCCACTGATCGAGGCGGTGAGCCACTTTGCCCAGCGAGCCGCCGAAAAGCTGCGCGGCCAGCAGCACCGTGCTGGGGTGCTGCATGTGTTTGCCCGCACCAGCCCCTTCCGTGAACGCGATGAACCCTTTAGCCGCAGCGCCACCCTGCAACTGCACCCACCCAGCTCAGACACTGCCGTGCTGGTGGATGCGGCCCTGCGCGGCGTGCGTGAGTTCTTTGAGCCCGGCTACCGGTTGGCCAAGGCTGGCGTGATCTTGATGGACTTGGCCCCTGCCTCGGTACAGCAGGCATCGCTACTGGACGATGCCCCGCCACCCATGCGTGACCGCAGCGCTTTGATGGAAACCGTGGACCAGATCAACAGCCGTTGGGGCAAGGGCGCTGTGGGCGTGGGCAGTGCCGTGCAGTCAGGGGGCTGGGGTATGAGACAGGAGCGAAGGACGCCCAATTACATCGCCAACGTGGACAGCATGCCGTCTGCCTCATGATCATCAAGGGTTTTTTGCGCCTGTTGACAAATAGCACCAGAGCGCCTAAAGCGCATTGCAAACGCTACCCATTACTGCGCGCTAAAAGTGTGTCTTTCGTCGGTGGTGTTGTGGATGGAAAATAGGCCTAATGCGGGTTTTGCGGAGTTCTAGGCTGATTTGATCTGTCGAAATTCGCAGTGATACGGGTGTTTTCGTCAGGAGGCTAAGTCTTTACTCAATATGTAAACATTGCTGTGCAACAATTGCAGAATTGATGACTCACTATGAGTCACCAAATCAACAACAGCGCCATGAATGAAAGGAGTCAAAAATGGGACAGCAACCCACCATTTCTGTCGCCAACTACTTCATCGGTAAGGCCCATGCTGAAGGTCGTGCCATCACCCCCATGCAGTTGCTCAAACTGGTGTACATCGCCCATGGCTGGCGATTGGGACTATATGGCGAACCGTTGATTGCAGAGCAAGTACAGGCTTGGCAATACGGGCCTGTAGTTGAAAGCGTGTACCAGAACTTCAAGCACTACGGCCGCGAGCCTATTGCAAGGCAAAGAAGTGAATGGGGCCCTGATGGAAACATCCGCATCCCAACTATCACGGACGAAACACTGGAGCCCTTTCTGGACAGTGTATGGAATGCCTACAAGCACCTTGATGGACTGCAACTCAGCAGCATCACCCATCAGGCTGGCACGCCATGGGACGTTACTTGGAACCATTTGGGCGGCGCGCTCACCCGTGGAGCGGTGATCCCACCCGACCGAATTCAGCAGCACTACCGCGAACTATCCCAACGCCGTAATGAACAGCCAGCCAACGCCTAAAGAGCTCAATGAATTGATTCGGCCAGCCTCTATCTCACCCACCGATGTAGAAGCTAGCAATCTTTTCAGCACCGATCAGCTCAATGGACTGATTCAACCTGAGACGGCAAGAAGGTCGGATTCCGACAACTCTAGGAAAGAAAGCAAAGCGCTTTATGGCGGTGACGAACGTCGCCTAGAGGGCTTGAAGGAAGTTATGCACTGGGCAATTCTGCTCACAGTGCGCATCGCCAGTCTGACGCTGCTGGTTCTCTTCCTAATTCGTATCTACCACCTGGCCATGCCAGAAAACTTGCTATGGCTTGGCCAAGATCGCATGCAGAAAATCGATTGCATTCTGTTTAGCGGCTTTTTGGGAGCTTTCGTCGCTCGTTATCTCAATCAAGCTACGCCAAAGAATGGTGATCACGGCACGCCGTCTTAACTCAACGAGCGTACTTTATTGATTTTTCAAGACTTCTTTTTCAATATCTTCTGTACTTATTAATATTTTTTCAATGCGAAGAATATCATTAGCTATTGCAGGCTGAAAAAATTCGAGGATTCGTTTACTTACATCGAATTTTTCCGAAAGATCGTCATCTTCTATTTCAACAAGAAGCAAAACAAGTTCAGCTTGGACTTTTTTTGCTTGGCCATAAAACCATATTTTTGCAAGCATTATATAAAGTCTATCAATAAATTGAAATATGGTAGTACGCGACTTTACCGCCTGTACAAATCTTTCTCTAGATTCTATTTGATAATAAGCATCAAATATAATTTTTCGATCCATCACTGGATCAACTTTATGAAAAGATGCAGAGAACTCCGCATTCAAGAGCATTTCCGATTGCGGAACCGATAAAGAATCTAAATATCGCTTCAAGGCAATTGTATTGGCAGCACGATATTGTTCGCTTCTTTGTCTAATTGAGTTGCGACCTGTTTCCGAGGGTGCAACCTGTGTGACGGTGGGATTGGAGACCTGTGACTCAACATCATCAATAGCAGGTGTGCTCGTTGCTGGGACAACGCCAAGAACCTTTCCCCACAATTCGGGAGGTGTGTTATAAGTATTGTTAACTTGACTTTGTTGAATATTAGTAATGATATTAAACAATTGAGATCTCAGCTCAATATTCTCATGCTTTAATTCTTTATTAATAATTTTTTCTTCAGTCACCTTTCTCTGCAAAGAAAAAATCTTTCCGAATGATAAATTATCAAAAATCTCTGAGAGTGATAGGACGACAATTAATGCCAATAGAATTATTAAACCCGGGGATATCTCAAAGACTGGCTCTCTTAAGAAAAAATTAAAAAATCCCAGACAACATAATGAAAGCACTAAACCAACGATGAGTGCTCTAACAAACGTATTTGGCTTTTTATCATCCATAATCATAATTAATTCAAAAGTTAAATTTTATTTTCAATGAGCCAAAGAAGTATTCGATCAACGCCTCAAATAACTCTTGCGCCCGGAATCCGAATAGCAATACTGCCCGCCACGCGGCCCGGTGCAGATATTGCCGCTGCGGCAGCTGCAGTCGCCGCCAGCAGACTTTGCCGGTTTAGGTTGCGACATCAGGCCTAAAGAGCGGTTGGCACCGCCGCCCATCTCTGCGCTGCAGCTGCGCTTTGAGCCGCTGATCGAGCCGTCATTGCAGACAAACTGCTCGCCAGCGCAATGCGCTACCCCGCCTTTTTTGCCGGAGCATGGGTAGTTGGCAGAATTTGCATGAAAAGAGGCCAAAGCCAATACAGCAAAAGCGCAAGTAGCTCTCAAAAAAGGAGCGGGCATGATGCTATTACTCACTGCTCGAGTCATTGACAGTGAACATGAAGCCTGTCACTCGTGAAGCTGAAAAAGTGAACTTCCGATTACCGACAATCATTTTTTCAGAACTGGCACTAGGATCGTCAATCTTGGCTGCGGCATCTTTCAACAGCTTGTTCACTGTACTAGTGATTTTCTCCTTGGGTGCCCCCTGAGTTGTGACATGAGCCACCGTCAGCAATGAAGCAATAGCGCGTACGTTTTCTTCTGCTTGGCTGCCACCGAGGATGACGATCAAGCCAAGCAACTTGCCGTTGTTCTTATCAATGCTGCCAACGATATGAACCGATTTACCCAAAGCGGCATTGATGCCGTCGTTCACTTCACCTCGATTGATTTCAAACTCAGCCACTCGCCATGATTTATCAATCTGACCAATCATGTCGTTGTACGCCTTGCGAAACTCCTCAGGTGTCATTCCAAGATTCTTCTTAGATGCAACTGGTGCGGGTGCGGGTGCGGGTGCGGGTGCGGGTGCTTCCACAGCATTCACGCTAGCAACATCACTCCCTGCTTTCTGAGGTTCCAGAAAAGCACCACCAATGATGAAAAGGCCAATGGGTAGTAAGAGCCCAGCCAGAGCAATGTGCAGCCGCTTGGGCGCGGATTCTGAATTTTTCCGCTGTAATTTTCTTGGGCTTATAAGCCCAAGAACAGCCATAACAAAAACCAAAAGAGCCGACAGGATGAGCAACATCCCGACCACATTGGACATAACTTCTCCCCCGATATAGCAAGCCGCATCTGTGCACGGTCATGCAAGAATCAAAAAACTAAACCACTGTCTATTCAGTCCTTACACCACGAAAACCAAGCTGCAATTTTCTTGGGACATCAGTCTCTCAGTAAGTTCTTACTATGAGAAGTTGGCAAAAAAGAATCCACAGCTGCACTCAGCACCATACGTGCCGTTGATTTCGCCTGCTCATTTGGAGCAGCGCGATAAAGCTTGAGCAGTTCTTGCTCATCGGCTGCACTGGCGACATCGCCTTGGCTTCCACCCACCAGCGACAGCAAGACATAGGCTACATCTACCCCCGCTGCATGTAACTGTTGAAGTGCGGCGGAATCTGGGCGGTATTCACCCTCTTCCCATTTCATCAGGGCAAGACGTTCAACGCCCGCTTTTTCGGCCAGTTGACCGATGGTCAGGCCAAGCCGCTTTCGTTCTTGTAGCAACCGGCCAGCAACTGTGCCAACAGATTGCGCATGGTTCGTTCTGTTCGGATCAAAGCTGCGATCTCCGCTTAATAGATACGCGATATCCACGCCGCCAGATTTGAGCGCGACCAAATACCCGACATCTGGCAGCCGCGAGCCAGTTTCGTAGTTCGATTGTGCGTTTTTAGAGACGCCACCAAGCTCACCTAACTCGGTCTGACTAAGACCTAGGCGCTTGCGCTCCTCCCGCAATCTTTCAAAAAATTCACCCATTTGATGGAAATATCATTGACTTTCCCACATTCGTGGGCAAAATACATTCAACCTGTAACACTCTGCCCCAATCCTACATGACCACCACGCAACAAAGCACCCGTTCGCGTTCCGCCACGCTGGATGGGTTGTGCATTGACAAGCCCATCCCCCTGCGCCTGACCGCCAGCGAGCGCGATGAAGCGCTGCAGGCGGCCGATGAGCAAGGCCGCAGTGCCAGCAACTTTGCCCGCCTGATCTACCGCATGGGCATGCAGCAGTTTCGCCGCACCGGCCGCATTCAGCTGGAGCCCGAATCGCTGATTCAGCCCCCGCTCACCACCCCGGTGCAAGGCTAAGCACAAGGCAGCCCCAGCCATGCAAAAGACTTTGCCCTCACCCCACAGCGCAGCCACTGGCAGCAGCTTTGTCGTGGCTTCCATGCTGGCAGGCCAGCCGGTGCCCACACGTGGTGCATCCACGGCAATGCCCGCAAGCCAAAGCGCACAGGCACGCAACACAGTGCAACAGGCACCGGGCGGGCGTGTGAGCGCAGGCTGCAAGGAAAGCACCCGTCAAGAGTGCCCGCATTGCGAGACGCCTTGCCTGATTCGCTCCAGCCAGAAGATGAGCCGGCTAACGCGTGAGCTGATTTACTGGTGCACCAACCCCGAATGCGGTCACACCTTTGTGGCGTTGATGGAGGTGGTGCGCACCCTATCGCCCAGCGCGACGCCCGACCCGAGTGTGTCCCTCCCCCTATCCAGCCACGTGCGCCGCGAGATGCTGCTGAGCCAGCTGGAGCATGCAGGAACCGCCGCCCATGAGACGCGCTTTACCCGCCCGGTCACGGGTGATTTGTTTACGGGTGGCAGTGGCCCGCCCGAGTAAGCCCAGCGCCTGAACTGGCGCCTCCCCTCTCTCTTTTCTTTCACACCGACAGAGCCTGACTTGCAGGCGCTGCGGGGATTTTTACGCCCAAAAACCCGGAGGACATAGCGATGACTAAAGCCCTTACCCCTACAAACCGTGCCGCCCTGCGTGCTCTGTCGCGGTTCTTTTTCCTCGCATGGCGAAACGACCACGGCGGTGCGCGAGTGGCTGCACGGCTCATTCTGGGCATGTACAACGGCACACGCTTCCCTTTTGATCTGACAGATCTGCGCCTGCTGGATGGCCAGATGCTGGAAGACGCCATGGCGCTGATGCTGTTTGATGCCCGCATTCGCCTGGAGGTGCATGACTGGCTGAACAAGGTCTATGGCCGCAACGACTTTGGCGAGCGCTTTGAGCATCTGGCGCACATGTGGAAGCTCAAAGGCAAGTGCAAAAAGGAGTGGCTGATCAAGCTGGAGAAGTTTGAGCCTGCGGTGCTATTTCATGAGCAGCAGGAAGGCGGTGCGGTATGAGCGGCGTAAATACGCAATACGTACGCAAGTACATGCACAAAGCGCTGCAGGCTCAGACGCAAAGCGAAATCAGCTCAAACAAGAATGTCAGCCCTTTATCTCGCCGCCTCGCCCGGGTGGGCAGCATCCAGCTGACGCCCGAGACCGGCCTTGCTGTCTGGGCTTATGCAAATGCACATGGCAGTGATCGCCGTATCTCCCTCGACGTTACGCACGCGGCGGGCTTTTTCAGTCTGGAGATTCCTGCCGGCCTGGCATCGCAGCTGGAAAAGCTGCTGCGCGCCGGTGCCTATATGGCTGAAGCGGCTGGCGAGATGAGCTCCGAAGAGTGGGCCAAGTACGAAGCTTCTGAGCGCGCTGCGGCAGTCACTGCCCGCACAGAAGGAGCTGCCGTATGAAGCCGCTGCAATCTGTCCAAGGCCTGTTTCACACGCTGACCTTTCCGTCCAGCGGTGCCAAGTCCATCAATCAGGTGGCCCAGCAGTTGCGCACTGCCGTGCGTCACAACCACTACCGGGTGCGCCATGTGGATGGCCAGCGCATCAAACGCGAGCTGGTGATCTCGGCCCCGACCCGCACGGTGGCTCAGGGCTTTGTTGAGCAGCTGTATGGCGACGCCTGGTTTCTGAGCTGCGTGAAGGTCTGAGCATGCAAAGCAGTCCTCTCTCTCATGCACTGCCTTTGCAGGCTCCCCGGTTGGCTCCGGCTGGGCTGCTCGACACTGCTGAGCAGGCCGCAGAGGTGAGCCCTCTTGCACTGCTGCCGGGTGCTACCGATCTGCTGCGTATCACCACCGACGCATGGGGCCCGCTGCGCGAGGATGACGCGGCCCCTATGCCGCTGGCTGTGCGCAAAAAGCTCAAGGCACTGCGCGAGGACTACCGCCGCAGCGCGGGCCGTGGCTACATCGATGCAGAGAATCAGGAGTGGATGGCCTTACCCGTGCGCTGGCGCATGGCTTTGCTGCTGCTTTGCGGTATTGAGGGGGACTTGCCCACGCTGGCGGGCCGAGACTTCCAGTCCATGCCGCCGCCCGAGCGCGGTGCCATCAAGTCTGAGTTGCGTATTGCCAAGCGCCACTTTGCGCGCCTGGTTGCGTTGGTCAGCCTTTGGTAGGCATTGAGTAGTACGCCATGGCCAAGATACTGCGCGAACTGCCCAAGAGCCTGCCCGACTGGCGCAAGAACAAGCCCCAGCTGCGGCATGTGGCCGAGCATCTGGAGCGCATCATTGCCGATGCGCCAGACGCATGGCGCGCAGTCATACGCAATCGCTTTCACAAGTTTGAGGCTGTGCCGCCCATGGGGGCTGATGCGAACGAGCAAGCACGCTGGTATATCCAGCAGCCACCCGATTGGGTGAAGGCTTGGGATGGACTGCAGGAGCTGGCTGAATTCCAAGACGCCTATGGCGATGCCATACGCTGGAATCTGGACGACTACGAGATCTGCCAATGGGCCAATGCACTGGCTGGGCAGGCGGGTGAGCTGGAGGCTGTATGTATTGCCGAAGAAAACAGCCAGCGCGCCACCGAGGTGCTGCAGCGGTTGGCTAAGGGCAAGCGCCAGACTGAAGAAGAGAAGGAAGCTGAGGAGGCACGTAGCATTGCGCGCCGCGTGGACGCCATTCGCATGCTGGTGCGCATGATTGGCGTGGAGGAAGACAAGCCGATTGAAGGGCTGCCTGCCGTAAAGCGTGCGCAAGACCCGCGCTGGTGGCGCAGGCGTCTGCGTACGCACGTGGCCCGTGTGGTGGAAGGTGGCTATATCCGTCTGGGCATGGTGCACCGTGCCAGCGGTGGCTACATCAGCCATGCAGGGCTGATACGCCGCACGCACCAGATCAAGCGCAATGCCGAGGCGCTGGCCCGTTCGCTCTATACCAATGAGGCTGGCCAGATCTACAACTTGGGCGAGCTGGCGGCACTGGGCACATCCAACCCCGTAGTACGCGGCGGCGAGTTGATGACGCGTGTGCGTGGTGCAGAGGAATATGCCGATGCCCGCGCTCATGTCGGGCTGTTCCTCACATTGACGCTGCCCAGCCGCTTCCACCCCGTAAAGCTGGGCCGTGGCGGCCGCCCGGTACCCAATGAAAAGTATGAGCCGGGCATCACCCCCCGTGACGGCCAGATGTGGCTGCGCGGGAACTGGCAAAAGCTGCGCAGCGCAGCCAAGCGCAAAATAATCGCCATGTATGGCCTGCGCGTGGCTGAGCCGCATCATGACGCCACGCCTCACTGGCATGCGCTGGTATGGGTGGAAAACGAAGAACAAGCCCAGGCGCTGGAAGCCCTGATTCGCAAGTACTGGCTGGCCGATGAAGGCGATGAGCCCGGTGCGCAAAAGAATCGGGTCTGCATCAAGCGCATGGTGTCTGGTGGTGCTGCAGGCTATGTGGCCAAGTACATCGCCAAGTCCGTGGGCCACCACGCGCTGGCCGAGCACACCGATGTGGTGCAGGGTCAGGAAGTGCAGATGGCGCTGGAGCTGGACAAACCCGTGCAGCCCGAGGCCAAGGAATCCGAGAAAGACGGCTTTGCCGGTTACCGCCGGGTGGATGCATGGGCCAGCCATTGGGGCATTCGCCAGTTTCAGACCATTGGCATGCCCAGCGTGACGGTGTGGCGCGAGCTGCGCCGCGTGAGCAAAGACCAGCTGGAACTGTTTGGCCGCGAGGGTGACCGCGATACCCGCCGCGCCTATACGGCATGCCACCGCCACGGCGAGATACGTGCCGACTGGTGCAGCTTTATGGAGGCCATGGGTGGCCATGCCTGCAAGCGCTCTGAGTGGCATCTGCGCGTTGTGAACCGCACGCCCGAGGTGGGTGCAGTCAACCAGTACGGCGAAGAAATTACGCAAGGCCGCATCGTGGGCCTGACGCCGCAGCGCGGTTGTATGCGTGGTCGCTGGCTCACCAGCCGCCGCATTGCATGGACGCCCTACGTTTCCACGTTTTCTGCATCTGACAGCACTGAAACCACCCAAGGGGACGATGAGGCGCAGGGCACAGGCATGGCCGTGTCCAGGCCGCCGCTGGCGGCCCCTTGGACTGGTTTCAATAACTGTACGGCCCGCCTAACGGGCGAGACGGCTAGAGAGTTTTTTGGTCGTGGAGACCACGAACCAGAGGACTGGAGCAGTCCAAACAGCCCCGATTCGGTGCTGTACCAGCCGCCAACGATGGCCAGCCGCTTCCAGCAAGCAGCCCATTTCTTTCAAAACGCCCACTAATCCATCACAGGAGGAGTACCCATGTCCGCAAAACGCACCGAACCCAGCCGCAGCGCCGTCAATCAGGCCGCGGGCTTCAAGTACACGCCCGCCGTGGGCACCGACTTGGCCAAACGCTTCGCCGCCATCCGCCGCGAGCAAGACCGAACTGCCAAGAAAGCTGCCGCCGATGCAACGCAGGCCCAGCAAGCACTGGAGCTGGAACACGGCGCGCAAATCCTTCCCCTTTTCAAGCAAGCCATCTGAGCAACCACCGGAGCCACACCATGGACCACAACATCACCACCTTGCGCAGCTACCGTGCCATCCTCATTCCGACCAACGCCAACCCTAGCAATCTGGAAGATCTGGCCGACGCCGGCCTGCTGCCCACCATTCGCCTGAAAGCGAGCAACGCAACCCAGGCCGAGGCTCAGGCCCATCTGGCCAGCGGCAAGGGAGTGTTGCGGGTGGAGCGAGTTGAAGAAGCTGAGGCGTAATTCAATGAATAACGAATACCTGAGCAACCAAGAGCTGAGCCGTCTCACCGGGGGCTGCGAGAACTCGCATAAGTCCAGCTGGCTGAAGCTGCGCTGCATTCCGTACCAGCAGGATGGCAAGCGCATCATCGTCTCACGCGAGCACGTGCGGGACTGGCTGGCAGGCAAGGTCATGCTGACACGCAGCGGCATGAACCTGAGCGCCATTCGATAAGAGGAGAACAATGCCAAAGATCACCATGCACCCACGCCTGCGCACCAAGGTCTACAAGGGCAAGGGTGGCAAGGCTTATGTCTATTACGTCTACGACATGCGCAAGGAAAGCAAGCCCGACATTCGTCTGGGCACCGACCATGCCAAGGCCTTGCTGAAGTGGGATGAGCTGCACAACCAGCGACCCCAGACGATTGGCCGTATCGAGGAAGCCTTTGCCCGCTGGGAGGAGCGCGAACTGCCCAAGTACGGCAGCGAAACGTATGCGGGCTACCTGAAAAACCTGCGCACCATCCGGCCTGTTTTTGGCCAGATGGTCTGGGATGAGGTAGATCTGCCAACGTTGCGCCAGTATCTGGACCTGCGCACAGCCAAGACTCAGGGCAATCGCGAGATGTCGCTGCTGCGACTGATCTGGGGTAAGGCCAAGCTCTGGGGCATGACACGCTGCCCATGGCCAGCTGAGGGCATTCGCGGCTGGAAGAATGAGGAAAACGCTCGCACCTTTGAGGTCACGCCCGAGCTGTTCCGTCTGGTCTACGCCCAGGCCGATCAGGTGCTGCGCGATGGCATGGACATGGCATCCGCCACGGGCATGCGCCTGAAGGATGTGATTGCAGTAGAGATGCCCAGGAATGGCCTGCTCAAACGCATTGCCAGCAAGACCCAGAAGGTCAAGGGCGCTATTGAATTCGACATCACCGAGTCGCCCGTACTCACCCGCATCGTCCAGCGCCGAGAGCTGGTAGATACGCTGTGCCCGAATGTGCTGGTGCTGCCAGATGGACGGCCGGTAACCTACCGCATGATCTCCCGCCGCTGGGAAGACGCCCGCGACGCAGCAGCCTACCGCGCCGAAGTCACCGGCAACGAAGAGCTGGGCAAACGCATTCGTGACATGTACCTGCGCGATATGCGCAGCTTCGCCGCCAACCTGGCTGAAGACATTGATGAGGCGTCAAAGCTGCTGGATCACAGCAATGTTGGTGTGACGCGCAAGCATTACCGAACGAGAGCTACGCGGTTGAAGGCTGTGCGGTGAAAACGTTCAATCCTAATTACGACCATTTCTTAACCAAACAGTTGTATTTAAAAGGAAAAATAACTGATTTCAGTGATTGCTAAATTAAGTATCAAAACTAACACTCTCTGACATTCAGGTTTGAAGCCGCTGCAGTTTTTATCAGCCGGCTGATCTGCAATGGAGAGAATAAGTGAACAAGACGTATACATCCATTTGGAACCCTGCATTTGGAGCTTGGGTTGCAGCGCCAGAGACAGCCAAGAGAGCCACGCACCGAAAAAAACAACGACGAGGTACTGCGCTGGTACTCACAGCGCTGGTAGTGTCTGGAAGCGCATTGGCAGCAGGTGGAAAAGGCGGAGCTGGCGACTTCAACAACGGCGGCATGGGCGGGGACAGCAGCACCGCAGGACAATCTGCGGGGAATTTTAATAATGGCTCAACTAATCCACCCTCATCAGGAGGAGCTGAAGGGAAATATGCAGGACAAAACGGAGAAGATGCAGCAGACGTAACCGGTAGCACAGCTGGTGGTGGTGGTGGTGGTGGTGCTTCGGGCACAGCACAAACCGCAATTGGCGGAAATGGAGGCAACGGAGGTACTACTACTGCAGGTGGCATCGAGAGTTACGGCGGCGGAGGTGGTGGTGCGGGGGGTCATGGGTACGAGGTGAACAATGCGAGCGTCAACACAATCATCAGCAAAGGCGGCAATGGCGGAAACGGCAGCGATGGGCAACTTGGTGCTAGCGCAGGAGGGGCTGGTGGTGGTGGTGGTGGCGGTGACGGAGGAGCGGGACTATTTGTCGACAATGCCTCAGGCAATATCTCAATTACCAACCGTGCAAGCAGTAGCTTGACCGGGGGTAATGGGGGCAATGGCGGAGCCGGTAATGGCGTCGCACTTCCCGGCAAAGCCATTGGAAATGGCGGCGCGGGCGGTGAGGGCGGTGCGGGACTTTCGGGCACTGACTTAGTGGTGATCAATGCAGGCTCCATCACAGGTGGAAATGGAGGCATAGGAGGCAGCAGCACTGATGCTGCCGCAGGCATAGCAGGTGCTGGTGGCGCCGGCATTAATGGCGTCACTCACCTGATCAACAGCGGATCCATCGTTGGAGGGATGGCTGGCAATGGCTCGACTCGAGCGAACGCCGTTGCCTTCAGTGGCTCTAACAACACGCTGGAACTGAGAGCAGGTTCGGTCATGGTGGGCAATGTAGTGGCTACAGCAGGAGGCAGTAATGAGCTCACGCTGGGTGGCACTGACAACAGCCAGTTCAACCTGTCCACCATTGGTATGCAATACCAAAACTTCAGTCATTTCTCTAAGACTGGCAGCAGCACTTGGACTGTATTGGGCACACAAACTGTCGCAGGCGACTGGAGTATCGAGGCGGGTACTTTGCAGGCAGGTGCAGCCAATGTGTTTAATAGCAGTTCTGCCCATGCAGTCAGCAGCGGCGCTGTTCTGGATCTTGCGGGCCATAACCAGACCTTGGCAGGTGTGAACAATAGCGGCTCCATTCGTCTTAGCGGCACCGTTCCAGGAACCGTGCTTACGGTGACCGGCCCTTATGTCGGCAATAACGGCACACTGGCGCTGTCTACGGTACTTGGCGCTGATGGCAGCGTCACTGACAAAATACTGCTGAGCAGCCCCCTTGCCGTGGCAAGCGGTCATACGTCTTTGCAAATTACCAATGCAGGGGGCTTGGGTGCACAGACTACAGGCAGCGGAATTGAAGTTGTGGGAACAGAGAAAGGAGCTAGCCTGCAGCCAGGTAGCTTTACTCTGGCTGGTGGTCACGTCGATGCTGGTGCTTATGAGTACCGCTTAACTCAGACGGCCCAGGGCGCAGCACTGCACTCGAGCTTGCATGCTCCTGCCTACCGTGCTGAAGTACCTTTGCTGTCCGCCCTTCCAGCACAACTGCGCCAAGCGGATATGGCCATGCTTGGCGATTTACACAAGCGTATGGGCGATAAAGCTTCACAACTAAATCCCAGCACCGGTATTGATCAAAGCCGTCGCGTCTGGGGACGCGTTCTGCGCACAGATCCAACCATTCGCCAGCAGGGCACAGTAAGTCCCGAGAGCAGTGGCCATATGTCTGGCTTTCAGGCGGGCTTGGATCTGTATGCTGACAAAAATGTGAAAGTCGGTATCTATGTAGGACAGCTGGAAGGCGATATGAGCGTCAAGGGCTTTGCTAGCGGCGTTGAGCGTAAATATGTTGGCTTCAACAATCTACGAACCCGCTATCTGGGCATTTACGGCACTTGGCAAGATGCCTCAGGCCTTTATGCAGATGCTGTACTGCAAGGCGCTGACTATCGCAGCGACTCGCGCACCGCAGATGACAAGGCACAGTCCCGAACCAAGGGTGAAGGATGGTTGGCATCGTTAGAACTGGGCAAACCTTTCGCCATCAACAACAGCTGGCAAGTTGAACCTCAAGCGCAAATCATCTACCGTAAGCTGAGCATTGATGACACAGCACTCAGCCTAGCTTCTGTGAAAAACAAGGCTGATGACGACTGGACACTGCGTCTGGGAGCACGCATCAAGGGCAGCTTCAACACTGGTGCTGGCCTAGTGCAGCCTTATGGCCGCATCAACATCTACAAAGCGAGCTCCACGACGGATATGGCGACCTTCATCACACCTGCAGCATCGTCCGATATCAATGCAAAGGGCGGCTACACCGCCACCGAACTGGCTGCAGGTGCCACATTGCAACTTAGCAATAACACCAGCCTTTACAGTGAGCTGGGCAAAATCTGGGCCAATGGCGGGGACAGCCGAGTCAAAAGCGGAGTACAAGCCTCTGTCGGCGTGAAGGTCCTGTGGTAAGTATCTACTCTTGAGATCTACACTCAGCACTTGTATTACCAGGCCTCCACATCAGTGCAGGTGCTGATGCCAATCATTGGCGCGAAGCATATTTGTCGGAGTGTGGACGTTTCGTATTCTTTGCGCCCAAAAGCGAGTTAGAATTCACGTCCCTCAAGGCAATGTGGTGAGACTCAAAATCCCCCGCCGCAAGGCGTGCCGGTTCGATTCCGGCCCCGGGCACCACATTGAATGCCGAGAAAGTGAAACACTTTCTCGGCTTTTCTTTTCTCTGCATCTCAGAGAAAACGACAACTCAAGCACATCGAACAGCTCCCTAAAACAAACCTGCCGATAGCGAGACTAAGTCAAGGCTGGCGTTATCCGCTCACTTTTTTAAGATAGAGCTATAACTGTGCATAACTTCACGCAAGCAGACTACGCAGAGTTCATATCAATGTCGATACACGCTCGACAAAAAATGTAGGCCTACGGAGATCTCGCTCATCAAAATGAGCCGTCAAATTCTGTGCACTGTCTTTCATAGACACATTAGCGCCTCTGAAAATGTCTTCGCATCGATCAAAGATTGCGTATTGTCAAAATCAAAGACCACTGTCAATCTGAGCAACCCTGCCTGAGTTTTGAGCATAAAAAAGCGCCGTATATTGCGGCGCTTTTTTCCACAGATTCTGTTAATAACTCTGTGAGCAATCTGTTCAGTCACAACAAAACAAGCATCCAATCCCTTGTATCAGCGCCTTAAGAAGTTGATTGCCTTCAAATCAGGCAGGCATGATAAAAGGGTTAACCCTTAAGGGTTTTAGGGAGTTCGGCGAATCAGCATGCGGCCTGTATCGGTGATGTGCCAATGCCGGCTTTCATCTTGCACGGCAAAACCGCGCTCCAGCAAACGCTTGGCCATGTGCTCCTTGGCGGCAACACCCAAAGACACGTCTTCGCCAAGCTCCAGCTTTTTAAGTATCGTCAATTCATCGACAGTAGGTTCATACACAGGTGCGCGATAAAGTCCGGTATGCATGGTGATTTCTCCTATGCTCATCCAAAGATTACTGGTCGCTTCGATCTCGAAGCACCTGCAAATCAAGATAGACCTCTCGTGCAGCATGCGCAAGAGAGAATTGGCGGCTTTACCTAAATTCACCAAGCAAGCAAACATTGCGCTGACTTCAAATTTAAACGCCCGCCCGTCACTCTTATTTCAGGAGCTAACTTTCCAAATGTTGTATGCGATTGCTGTTCTTTTCGCCTTTCAATTGTTAGGCGAATTTCTGGTGCGCGTCTGCAGCCTGCCTCTGCCAGGAGCTTTAGTTGGCACGTTATTGCTGCTGCTTGGACTTCTGTTTTACAAGCGCTTGCCCAAGCCGCTGGAAGACAGCGCACAGGTGTTGCTGCAAAACATGATGCTGCTCTTTATCCCCGTCATCGCGGGCGTGATGCTGGAGTTTGATTACCTGCGCCGCGAATGGCTGCCGTTTGTACTGGCTTGCGTCGTCGGTGCTGCTATCACGTTTACGGCGACAGCCCTCACCTTTCGCTTTTTTCTACAGCGCCAGCGCAGGTATCAGAGCAGCAATCAAGACAACGATCAAAGCACGTCAGAGCAGGAGCGCTCCGCATGAGCACGTCTTTGCTTGACCGCCTGCACACCTCCTGGTTGAGCCTTGCCGAAGGCTCGCCCCTTCCATGGCTGGTACTGACACTCGTGGTCTACCTTGGCGCCATGGCGATTTACAAAAAAAGCGGCAACCGCCCTATGCTGATTCCGGTGCTTACCGGCGTGGTGGTGATCGTTGGCATTCTGATGGTGACGGGTACGCCGTATGAGACGTATCGCAGCGGCGTGTCACTGCTAGGACTCATGATTGGGCCGGCCACGGTGGCGCTAGCTATTCCACTTTACGCCCAGCGCGAACGTATCAAGGAGCTGTGGCTGCCCATTAGCGTGGCGCTGTTTGTGGGCTGCTTAGTCGCACTGTTTTCCGCATTGGGAATCGCTTGGTTATTTGGCGGCTCTGAAGCGACGCTGATTGCTGTGGCACCCAAGTCAGCCACCATCCCTATCGCCCTGCCTATGGCTGAGCGCTTTGGCGGCAAGCCATCTTTGGCAGCTGTCGCGGTGGCCATTACGGGTATTAGTGGCACCATGATGGCACCCCTGCTGTGCCGCTTTTTACGCCTTCAAGACCCCGCCGTTCAAGGCTTTGCGATTGGGCTGACCGCCCACGCCATTGGCACGGCGCGCGCCATTCAACTCAACCCCACGGCGGGTGCGTTCTCGGCTCTGGCCATGGGACTGAACGGCGTGGCTACGGCTGTGCTGATGCCTGTGGTGCTGGCCATTACTCCGTGGATTTAAAAAGATAGCTGCAAGCCCTTTATTGACAAGGGCGGGGGCAGTCAAAGAGCAAACTGCCAACCTCTTTCGCCGCCCCTCAAATTCAGAGCGTTAATTAATCGACTGACTGAGGCCGGAAATCGAAATGAAGTGCGCAGAAGAAGTTCTCCCTGTCAAACCTCTACAAGCTTGTGGACAAAGCCCACCACATAGCTGGATAAGCAACTTAAGCCATTGTTATTAAACAATTTCTTTATGCGTGATTAATTTTTAGGCAAACTAGTCGATATGGGACTGAATGTACGCAAACTCCGTATTTCATAGCAGCTCACCGGCTATGTATCTGGGCTTAAGGCCAGTTCTCCCCAAAAAATCACTACAAGCTTGTGGACAAGCTCTAACAAGATGCTGAACAAGCGAGCTAACTCTTTGTCAGTAAACACTAAATAGAGGTCTGATTATTTTTTAATCACCACCTCTTGCGCACGGCCCTGCAGCCATTGACTAAAGGCTCTGAGCGCCGGAGATGGCTGGGCATCCGCTGCCAACTCCGGGGTAATCAAATAGTAGGCACGGTTGCCGCGCAGGGGCTGCGGGCAGGCAATGATGAGATCACCGCGCGCCAACTCCTGCTCGATCAGCATGGGGGGATCAGCGCCACGCCAAGGCCTTGGCTGGCTGCTACCGCTAACATGGAAAACAGCTCCAGCCGCATGCCATCCAGCGCACGTGGGGCATCTACGTTCATCGCTTCAAACCACTGACGCCAGCCTTGGGCGCGGGTGCTTTGCTGCAGCAGCGGCATCTTGGCAATCACCTCGGGGCCAAGCGGTAGCCAAGCCCGCCCCAAATCACGTCGCTGGGCGGTGGCCAGCAGTTGCGGGCTGCATACGGGCACGACTTCTTCATCCATCAGCCACAGGGCCTGCACGCCCGGCCAGCTCGCCACCTGCTCTGGCGTGCCGGCATAAATGGCGGCGTCAAACACCGTGTCGGCAAACAAAAAAGGCCGTGTTTGCACATCGATGTGTACGGTGATGTCGGGGTGCTGCTGGGCCATTTGCGGCAGGCGCGGCAGCAGCCAGCGGGTGGTGAAAGTGGGCACTGCGGCCAAGTTGATCGGCCCGCCCTCGCCTTGATGACTCATTAAATCCAGCGTATCGCGCTCCAGCCCCTGCAGCCAGCGGCTGACTTGCTTGGCGTAGTGTTGGCCGGCATCCGTCAGCAGCACGCCGTGGCGGGTGCGCTTGAAAAGGGACACGCCCACAAACTCCTCCAACGCAATGATTTGGCGCGAGACCGCGCTTTGCGTCAGCGACAGCTCCTGTGCCGCTTTGGTATAGCTGATATGCCTAGCGGCTGATTCAAAGCAGGCCAGCGCCTGTGTGGACGGAAGAACTCTTCGCATAGTTTTTATGCCTTCAGCGCATCAATAAAAATTCAAACAAGGTAGAAACCCTGATAAATGCATTTATACATGCGTTTTACTCATTCATTAATGATTAATCATCGTTTGCCTCACCCTGTTTCGCAAACCTAATATGTGTGTAAGTACTCAGGCAAGGGCCTGCAAATCAACACTTTGTATTCAGGAGATGAACATGGCCAATAGCTACCAGTGGGACGATTGCCTGCAACTTGATCAACAGCTGACCGAAGAAGAGCGCATGATCCGCGACGCAGCGCGCGATTACTGCCAAGACAAGCTCAAACCTCGCGTTCAAGCCATGTTCCGCAATGAGTCAGTCGATCTGTCCATCTTCCGCGAGATGGGCGAGCTGGGCCTGCTCGGCCCCACCATCCCTACGCAATACGGCGGCGCTGGCCTGAACTATGTGAGCTACGGCCTGGTGGCCCGCGAGATTGAGCGCGTGGACTCGGGCTACCGCTCCATGGCGTCCGTGCAGTCCTCTTTGGTGATGGTGCCTATCAATGAGTTTGGTACCGAAGCGCAAAAGATGAAGTACCTGCCCAAGCTCGCAACGGGCGAGTTCATTGGCTGCTTTGGCCTGACCGAACCCGACCACGGCTCTGACCCCGGCAACATGTCTACCCGCGCCTATAAGGTGGACGGTGGCTACAAGCTCAAGGGCAACAAGATGTGGATCACCAACAGCCCCGTGGCGGATGTGTTTGTGGTCTGGGCCAAGGAAGTGGCCGAAGACGGCACCGTGGGCCAGATTCGCGGCTTCATTCTGGACAAGGGCATGAAGGGCCTGTCCGCCCCCGCCATCCACGGCAAGGTGGGTCTGCGCGCTTCGGTGACCGGTGAAATCGTGATGGAAGACGTGTTCTGCCCTGAAGAAAACGCCTTCCCCGATGTGCGCGGTCTGAAGGGCCCGTTCACATGCCTGAACAGCGCTCGCTACGGCATCGCTTGGGGCGCACTGGGTGCGGCCGAAGACTGCTGGCACACCGCCCGCCAGTACACGCTGGACCGCAAGCAGTTTGGCCGCCCTCTGGCAGCCAACCAGCTGATTCAAAAGAAGCTGGCCGACATGCAAACCGAAATCACGCTGGGCCTGCAAGCCGTGCTGCGCGTGGGCCGCATGAAGGACGAGCATCAGAACGTGATCGAGATCACGTCTCTGGTCAAGCGCAACAACTGCGGCAAGTCGCTGGACATTGCCCGCATGGCCCGCGACATGCTGGGCGGCAACGGCATCTCCGACGAGTTCGGCGTGGCCCGCCATCTGGTGAACTTGGAGGTGGTCAACACCTACGAAGGCACTCATGACGTGCACGCCCTGATTCTGGGCCGCGCCCAAACCGGCATCGCTGCCTTCGCTAACTAAATCGCGGCGAATACAACCCTTGATACGTCGTTGCTGAGCCTGGCCGTAGCGCTGCTACTGTCTGCGGCTCAGCGCCTAGTCTCAAGGGCTGTCTTCACCGCATAAGCCTGCTATTTCTTTGATATCTAGCAGCGCGTGATTTGTATGGGTTTTGAGTTGTTTTGCTTTAGAACCCATACCAATACAGCGCTAACCGCTTCACTTTTCATAGTTTGCTGACGGATATGAACACTTCCACATCGACTTCTGCAGGCGCATTGAACGGCATCAAAGTTCTGGACCTGTCCCGTGTGCTGGCGGGCCCGTGGGCCACGCAGATGCTGGCCGATCTGGGTGCCGATGTGGTCAAAGTCGAGCGACCTGCAGTGGGCGACGATACGCGCCACTGGGGGCCTCCGTTTTTGAAGGACGATGCGGGCAACGACACACGTGAAGCCAGTTACTTCACCGCCTGCAACCGCAACAAGCGCAGCCTGACCGTAGACATGGGACACCCCGAAGGCCAAGCCCTGCTGCTGCGCATGGCGCAAGAGGCCGATGTAGTGGTGGAGAACTTCAAGACCGGCGGTCTCAAGCAATATGGGCTGGACTACGACAGCCTGAAGGCACTGAACCCTCGTCTGGTTTACTGCTCCATTACCGGCTTCGGCCAGGACGGCCCTTACGCCGAGCGCGCAGGCTACGACCTCATGGTGCAAGCCATGTGCGGCCTGATGAGCATTACCGGCCACGAAGACAGCGAGCCCGGCGGCGGCCCCTTGAAGGTGGGCGTAGCGGTCATCGACGTATTTACCGGTCTGTATGCCAGCAACGCGATTCTTGCCGCGCTCAATGCTCGTCATGCATCGGGCCAAGGCCAGTTCATCGACATGGCACTGCTCGATGTAGGCATGGCCGTGCTGGCCAATCAGGCTTCTGGCTTTCTGGCGACCGGCCGGACACCCGGGCGCGCCGGCAATATTCACCCCAGCCTCGCGCCCTATCAAGATTTTTCGACGCTAGACGGCAATGTGCTGCTGGCCATTGGCAACGACGGCCAGTTCGCCCGTTTTTGCGCAGCCATTGACCAGCCCGGCTGGGCGCAAGACGCGCGCTTCACCACCAATACCGCCCGCGTGCATAACCGCGCCGCACTGCTGGGCTTGATGAAGCCCGTGATGCTGACGCGCAGCACCCTCGACTGGATTGCCCTGCTGGAAGACAAGGCCGTGCCCTGCGGCCCCATCAACACCATTGCCGAGGCGTTTGAAGACCCGCAAGTCAAAGCCCGCGGCATTTTAAAAAGCCTGCCGCGCAATGCGGGGGACGGCATTGGCCGCATCGCCACTGTCGCCAACCCCATGCGCCTTTCCGCCACCCCTATTACGTACCGCAGCGCACCGCCAACGCTGGGCCAGCACACCGATGAGGTGCTGCGTGAGTTGGGACTAGATCAGCAGGCTATAGCCGCGCTGCGCACCCAAAACGTGGTTTGACCCCAGACGCCATAGAACGCTCTGCACGACACTCCGTACCCAACATTCAACCCCAACAACAGAGGGCAAAAGCCCCGAAAACCGCAAACCGCTACCAAAAGCAGCGCACTGCACATCGCAAATCCCAAGGAGACTGATATGTTCAAAATCACCGCCACCGTTCTGGCAACTCTCGCACTCTGCGGTGCAGCACAGGCTCAAAACGCCTACCCCAACAAGCCCATCCGTTTACTGGTTCCCTTTGCCGCTGGCGGCACTACCGACCTGATTGCCCGCGTCATCGCAGAACCCCTGAGCCGCGAACTGGGCCAGTCCGTTGTGGTCGAAAACAAGGGCGGTGGCGGCGGCACCATTGGCGCGGCTGAAACCGCACGCGCCAAGGCTGATGGCTATAGCCTCGGTATTGCCACCGTGTCCACCACGGCCACCAATCCAGCCATCAACCCCAAAATCAGCTACAACGTTGCTACTGATTTCACGCCCATCGTGAACATCGCCGCCACGCCCAACATCATTGCTGCCAACCCAAAGTTTGCAGGCAAGGATTACAAGAGCTTTCTGGCCGAGCTCAAGGCCAATCCCAGCAAGTACTCTTACGCATCGCCCGGTCAAGGCTCCATCACTCACCTGATGATGGAAATGTTCAAGCTGGAAACCAAGACCGATGCCACGCACGTGCCCTACCGTGGCTCGGGCCCTGCACTCAACGATGCGGTGGCCGGTCAAGTGCCGCTGATTTTTGACAACCTGCCCTCCACCCTGCCCTTCGTCAAGGAAAAGCGCCTGACCGCTATAGTCGTCGCAGCTCCCCAGCGTTTGGCAGCTCTGCCTGATGTGCCCACCTTCAAGGAAATGGGCCTGCCTCAAGTCAACCGCATGGCGTATTACGGCATCGTCGGCCCCAAGAACCTGCCCAAGGAAATCGTTGACAAGATCAACGCCGCAGTGCGCAAAGCCGTGCAAGACCCTGCTGTGAAAAAACGCATCGAGGAAAGCGGCTCCATCATCATGGCCGACACCCCAGAAGCCTTTGCCAAGCAAATGGCTGAAGAGCTGGCGGTCTACAAAAATGTGGTGCAAAAGCAGAACCTGAAGATGGAAGACTAAGCTTCACATCTCCCCACAAAAAAGCCTCGCTGGTTGACACCCAGCGAGGCTTTTTTGACAGGTGCATCAAATGCACCTTGAGACCACCAACAGCTTAGAAGCGGTGGCGAACGCCCACAATCACGCTCGTGCCAGACTTGTTAGGAATGTTCATGCTCACGCGGTCATACATGGCCACGGCATAGACATCGGTACGCTTGGACAGGAAGTGGTCATAGCCCACGCTAAAGGTGGTGCGCGTACCGGCATTAAAGCCACCCACTTCTGCCTTGGTGCGGGCAGCCGCAGCCTTGACGGTGCCTGCTGTGCCGCTGACTGGAACATCCAGACCCAGCGAGTAAGTAGTGTTTTCGCGTTTTTGATCGTTGATCTTGGCTTGACCATAGGTCGCATACAGCTTGACCACGCTGAAGTCATAGCTGCCGCCCAGCATCCAGTTGGACTTAGTGGGGATCACAATGGCCGGAGCCACCGGATTGCTGATCTGAGCGCGCTCATAAAAAGCTGTCAGGCTCAAAGGGCCACCTGAGTACATCAGGTTCAGACCCACATTCTTCTTGCCCTTGTTACCCGAGCTGGACTGCTCGCCCAGTTGGTAATGCACATTGGCCTTGAGACCACCAAAGCTAGGTGTGGAGTACAGAATCTGGTTGCTCCAACCCGTGTTAGATGCTGTGGTTTGGTTGTTTGCACTCCAACCAGGTGCATTCATATTGGCATGCAACACCAACGGGGAAACTGTGAACGAATCACCAAACGGGTTCGTCATCACGGTAGGCAAGAAATTGGGGGCCAGGCCACGGCCCAGGCTCACGCGGCCAAAACCACCGCTCAGGCCCACGTTGGCATCACGCGAGAAGAAGGGGTCAGCATCAAAACGACCGGGGGCGCCGGTATCCCCACGGAAAAAGCTGGTGATATTGAAATCAGCTTTCAGGCCGCCACCCAGATCTTCCGTACCCTTGATGCCCCACCAAGAAGTCGTCATACCACCTGAGCCAACGGAGGCCACGCGCTCTTGGCCAGCCAGCTTCACGGAGCCTGCATAAGAGTCAATAGTGCCGGTCAGCTGCACCGAGCTTTGGGCCTGAGCCGACAGGCTGGCAGCAGCCAGGGCGATAGTGGTTAACGTAGCGGCAAACGCTTTCATGGATTGTTCCCTCTCTAAAAAATTTAAGACAAACAACCCAAGCAAAAGTTAGGCCAGTTTTGTATACAAAACTTGGGTCTATTGAGAATTGATCGAAGATCGCGTTGCGGCGACAAGGGATTGGATGCAAGGCGCACGCCTGCAGCAAGGCTCATGCCTTGCAAAGGTGGGCAACGCCGCAGACAGCCCCTTGCCGTCGCAACCCGAAGGGAAGGAGGCAGGCCAGCCGCCACTCGTCGTTGCACTCCTTGTGCGGGATAGCACCCGCACTGCGTCGTACGCCTAGATTGGCAGCCGGCCTGCCTCCTTCGCAACTCCGAGCAAATCTCAACAGACCCTAATTTTTAATTGAAAGTTCGCAGCTAGCGTCACCATCATCCACAGCCACAGCACTGCACCGACTCCAATCAGCAAGCCACCAACCGCACCAATCTGCCCCATGCCCCACTGCTGACTCACAATGCTGCCAAGCAAAGCACCGCCGCCAATGCCAATATTGAAAATGCCAGAGAACATGGCCATGGCGACATCCGTGGCATCAGGTGCCAAATTAAGCACCTTGGATTGCATGGACAGAGCAAAGCAAATCATGGCAATGCCCCAAATAGCGCTTTGCAAATACAAGCTCCACTCGTGCGCACTGCTCGTTGCCAGCAGCAGCACGCTCAGCGCCAGCACAGCAATGGCGGTCAGCAAAAATCCACGCGGAAAGCGCATACCCAGCCAGCCAAACAACACGCTGCCCACAATGCCCATGCCGCCATACAGCAGCAGCACCGCCGTGGTCACATTACCGGCGTGGCCTGCCACATTCTGCACAAACGGCTCGATGTAGCTATACACCGTAAATTGCCCGGTAATCACCAGCACCAGCAGCACATAAATACCCAACAGCGCCGGGCGTTTCA
This sequence comes from Comamonas sp. Y33R10-2, assembly GCF_019355935.1. Classification (NCBI taxonomy): domain Bacteria; kingdom Pseudomonadati; phylum Pseudomonadota; class Betaproteobacteria; order Burkholderiales; family Comamonadaceae; genus Comamonas; species Comamonas sp. Y33R10-2. The sequence goes on along the minus strand of NZ_CP079925.1, from coordinate 679,808 downwards.
GCAGCATGGGCACGCTCGATAAAGAGCCCGCATTCTCACTGGGCAGCAGCGGCAGCAGCTTGCCCAACACAATCATCACGACAGCAGCCACCGCGCCAATGGCCAAAAACGTCATGCGCCAGCCCAGCCACTCCCCCACGATGCGGCCTAGCGGAATGCCCAGCACCATGGCCATTGATGTACCCGTAGCCAGCAAGCTCAGCGCCATGGCCTTACGGCCCGGCGGCGCAACGCGCACTGCCAGCGATGCTGTGACCGCCCAAAACACGGCATGCGACAGCGCAATACCGATGCGGCTAATGACTAGCGAGGCATAGCTCCACGCCACACCCGAGAGCAGGTGGCTGAGAACAAACACCGCAAACACACCCATCAGCAGCTTGCGCCGCTCCACCTTGCGCGTGAGCAACATAAAAGGCAGCGATGCCAGCGCCACCACCCAAGCGTAGATGGTGAGCATCAAGCCGACCTGCTCTGCGCGCAAATCAAAACTAGCGCCAATACTGCTGAGCAGGCCCACGGGCGCAAACTCGCTGGTGTTGAAAACAAAAGCGCCCAGCGCCAGCGCAATGACGCTGAGCCAGGCTTGAGTCGGGGTTCGGCTCGTTGCCGAATGAGGGGCCGAAGTATCAGTCGAAATATCAGTCAAAGGGCCTGCCATACCAAATAAACGTGCCAGCGCAGCGCGCCGAAAACGCCTGATTGTGCGCGCGCATCCAGACTGCTCGCTGAGCGGCCTATCTTTCTCCAGCAACGACCGGGGTTAGGCCGGGTTGGCTAACAAGCACTGCTGAAAACTATAAATTCAATAGCAGCTTGTCTTAATCAAACAAGCACATGCGGCTATTTTCAGCTCAACAAAAAAGCCTGCCAGTGCAATTGCACCAGCAGGCTTTGGAATTCCGGGCCCACCTCTCAAGGGGCAAGTCCGGAAGCACTCAAGCGATCAAATTACTTCAAATCGATAGGCGTCTTCACGCCAGCAATGTAACGGCTCAAGGTGTAGCTGGGGTTCTTCATTTCGCCGTTCTTTTCGAATGCGATCTTGGAGGTCACACCTGAGAAGTCGGACTTCTGCAGGAAGGGAATGTAGATCTTTGGATCCCAAGAGTTAGCTCGCTTCATAGCGTCAGCCAGCAGCATGGTGCCGTCATAGAAGTACGGGCTGTAAACCTGGAACTGACCGGGGTACTTAGCGTCGTAACGCTTTTTCCACTCCGTGCCGCCGGGCATCTTAGCCAGCGATGCACCGCCGTCCGCACAAACCACGTTATCGAGCGGCTTGGCGCCTGCGGCCACCTTGGCCAGCTCAGTCACGCAGATACCGTCGCCGCCAAACAGCTTGACGTCGTTCATGCCCAACTGAGCCATCTGGCGCAGCATGGGACCGGCTTGGCCGTACATACCGCCATAGAAGATGCCATCAGGCTTCTTGGCCTTGATGGAGGTCAGGATGGCCATGAAGTCCGTGGCCTTGTCGTTGGTGAACTCCGTGGCGATGATCTTGACGCCTTGCTTTTCGGCATCCTTTTTGAACACGTTGGCCAGACCTTGGCCGTAGGCTGTGCGATCGTCGATAACAGCGATGTTCTTCAGTTTGAGATCTTTGGCGGCATAAGTGGCCAGCGCAGCGCCCAGCGAGTTGTCGTTGGCAATCACGCGGTAAGTGGTGTTCCAGCCTGGCTTGGTCAAATCAGGGTTGGTGGCCGCGCCGGTAATCATGGGTATACCGCAGTCATTGAACACCTTGGACGAAGGAATCGCCACACCAGAGTTCACAAACGCCACAGCGCCAGCGACTTTGTCATCGCACAGCTTTTGCGATGCGGCGGTGCCCTGCTTGGGGTCGGCCACGTCGTCTTCAGCCACCAGCACAAATTTGACTTTTTTGCCGCCAATTTCCATGCCCTTGGCGTTCAGATCTTCAATGGCCATGCGCACGCCATTTTCATCGTCCTTACCGAAGTGTGCTTGTGGGCCAGAGATAGGACCGATGTGGCCGATCTTGATGACCTGCTCTTGGGCCATAACGCCGCCTGCCATAGCAGCTACTGCGGCTGCGATACACAACTTACCAAACTTCTTCATTGCGCACTCCACTCGGTTGAGACAAGGCACTACCTTATGCCTCGCCAGCAGTAGTTGGCAATCACGCAATCACATTCAATCAAGGAGTGCAACACGCACGCAACAGTAGTGTTTTTAGGGGTCGGCAAAACGCGAAATTTGTGCTGCAAATTTATGCACTATTTCTTCATTCCCCCTCGTAAAAGCCATGCCCCAGCTCAGGGCACGGCTTGCACTTTAGCGGTGCAAATCAGGCGGCTTTGGCCTGAAATAGTGCATCCATTTTTGCGTGCTGATCCAGCGTGTTCAAACAGGCATGAGCAACCTCTGCACCCTTCTTCACAAAGTGCTGGCGGAAGAACTCCACATGATCGCCATGCTCGTGAAAATCGCGCGGCGTCAGCACGGCGGAGAACACGGGCACTTCGGACTCTAGCTGCACACGCATCAAGCCATCAATCACAGCCGTGGTCACAAATTCATGGCGGTAAATGCCGCCGTTGACGATGAGTGCGCACGCAATCACCGCATCAAAGCGACCGCTTTGCGCCAGCTTCTTGGCCATGAGAGGGATCTCAAAAGCACCGGGCACGCTGAAGTGCTGGATGCTGCCGGACTGCACGCCTTGGCCCTGCAGTTCAGCCTGCGCGGCATCGCGGGCTTGGTACACCACTTCGGTGTGCCAGCTAGCGCTGATGATGGCAATGCGGCTGCGGCTCGCAGTTACCTTCCAAGGCGTAGAACTTGCAGTGACGGCGCTAGTGGCGTGAGTTTCAAAGTTCATCGTGCTGGGAGTCTGATTCATGGTGATATTTCCAAAATTTCCAATGAATCAGGGCGTGCGCAGAGACACACCACTGCCGCAGCCAAGGCTGCGCCACAGGAGCATGCTGCGCGATCTCTTTCATCCGGACTATGACCGTCGGCTCTGGAGTCTCACCAGATCTGCTGACCCTGAGGGCTCTGACGAGACCCCAGGCGCTCGCGGGCTGATGCAGTCCAGACAAAAAGCTGGCTGCACATACCGCCGGTGGGGAATTGCACCCCGCCCTGAGAACGCTGCTTAGCAGTGAATGCTTTCACTGCAAGACAAAAGTCATTCTAGCGACGCTTTGACACTGCTTTTATCAAAAAGCTCGCTCTTTGCGCAAAGAAAGAATTCGCAAAAAAACAGAGTTTCCTTATACAAATAAAGAACGTTAAGCTATTAAAAAAAGAGCTGTCTTATAAGCCAAGTCAACCGCCTGCCCAGCATCCGCGTTAAAAGTCTATTCACTGACAGCCTGCACAACAGGCCCCACCTGAACCCAAGGTCGCTCCATGAATCAGGCACTGCACACATTTTTCACCACTTCGGCCCGTTGGGTCGGGATGGGCGCTTTGGCGTTGGCGTGCACCGCCTGCGTCACCATGGAAGAAAGCTACTACAGCAGCTCAGGCGGCGTTTATAGCGGTGGCGGCTATGGCTCAGCCCCGGTTTATGGAGTTCAACCTGCCTACCCCGCATACCCCGCTTACGGGAACAACCGCGATGACTGGCGCGAGCGTGAACGCCTTCAACGCATGCGTGAGCAAGACCGCCAACAATGGCAGCGCCAGCAAGAGCGCGAGCAGTGGCAACGTCAGCAAGAGCGTGAACGCAACCAGCAAATGCAGATGCGCGAGCGTGATCGCCAGCAAGATCAGCAGCGACGTGAATGGGATCGCCAGCGCGACCAAAATCGTCGCGACCAAGATCAGGCCAACCGGGAACGAGAGCGCCAACAACAAGATCGTGATCGCCAGCAACAAATGCAGCAGCGCGACCGCGATCAGCAAGCGCAGCAACGCGAGCGAGAGCGTCAGCAGGTAGAACGCCAGCGCCAACAAGAACAAAATCAGCGCCAAAGACAAAATGACCGTGAGCGTGACCGCGATCAACGGCCACCAACCATTCAGCCACGAGTCTTTGAACGCGGCAGTTGATAACGCCCCCGGCGGGCGCTGGAAGGCTTATCTTTTTTCCAGCTCCGCTTCATAATTCGCAACTGCACTATGGCGAATAAGGGAGACAACTATGGCAGAGACAACTCACACCGCTTTAACCCAAGCACCTGTGATGGTGAAACTGTGCCGTGACCTGCCTTTCCTTCTTGCTGTGTTGATGTTTGGCAATGCTGCACATGCCCAAATCGTTCGCTGTACCGATGCAAAAACAGGCGAAGTCACTTACACCAATGGCCGCTGCGTTGGTAATGAATCCAGTACGCAGATTCAGGCCGCGCAAAGCGCCGAAGAAATTGCATTTGATCGCGCCAATGCCAGCAAAGCACTAGAGCGCAGCAAGTCTCAAATAGCACGCGATGACGCACAGCGTCGCCAGCGTGAAGAGCAAGAGCGCAAAGAGCGCGAAGCCGCTGACAAAGCACAGGCCCGCGCCAACACCAATTTAGAAAGCTCTCCGGCTTGTCGCCAAGCTCGCGCCCGGCACAACGCCATATTGGCGGAGTCCAACCCTGATCAATCCACATGGTCACAGCGCAGCCAAGCGGCACAGGCGCAGATGGAAATGAGCTGTTTGGGTGCAGCAGGGTACCAGCAGCTTCAGCAAAGCCGCGCCTTGCAACCCAACACCATCAACCGCCCGCAGTGGGGCTACCGCCATCCATCCCAGGGCTACTATCCGCCTGCACGGCCCATGCCTGCTCAGCCGCCGGCGCAGATCACCAACTGCAATGTGTTTCGCTGCTATGACAGTCGTGGCGGCGTTCACCCCATCCCTTGATTCCCCTTGAGGCGCTTTACGCCTCCCCCTCGGTGACGGCGGCGCTTGCTTGCAGCCCTTGTTTGGGTCGCGCCAATTTTTAAGGATTGTGCGCTTTGCACAGCATAGCTTTGCAGGCCCTCGGTCACTGTGGGATAACGCAGCTTGAGCTTTAACTCCTGCTTGAGTCGCTGATTCGACAGCCTCCGTGACTCGCTCATAAAGCTCATCAAGCTGGCTGGAAGCTCGGCCTGTGCCAGCTCACGCGAAATGCGCGGCGGCTTGGTAAGGCCAAACAGATCAGCCGCTAAATCAAAGTAATCACCCATCTTCAGCTGCGTATCGTCACAGACGTTATAGATTCGCTGGGGCTGACCGCGCCACAACGCCCGCAGGCTGGCGCGCGCCAAATCATCGGCATGGATATGGTTGGTGTAGACATCATCGGCCGCCTGCAAAACTGCCGTTCCACGCAGCAATCTGGCGCGCGGCGTGCCGCCTTCACGGTTGGGCGCGTAAATGCCCGGAATACGCAAAATGCTGGCCCGCAGGCCTGAATGCCCTGCAAAACGCACCGCCCGCTCGGCATTCACGCGGCGCTGTGCCCGAGCTGTGGTGGGTGCAACCGGCCGGCTCTCACTGACCCATTCGCCCTTGCAATCGCCATACACACCCGAAGTGGAGGCATAGACCAAGCTGCGCGGCAGGCTGCGCAAGCGCAGAGCCTGCATCAGCGCTGTAGTGCGAGCATCCAGCCACCATCCCTCATCTGCAGCAGTCAACGCAGGCGGGGGGGCTAAATGCAGTACTCGCGTAGCGATGCCTGCTAGGCGTCGCAAGCTGCTCAAGTCATCCAAATCGCCCCACAACGGCATCACGCCCTGTTCTCGCAGCTGGGTTACCCGGTCTGGATTGCGACTGAGCGCCAGCAGCTTAAGGGAGTGAGGAAGCCGCTTGGCTACCCGCTGTCCCACATCGCCATAGCCGACGATCAACACACGTTCACGGCGAAAGCGCGCTGGCAGCGCACCCAATGGGCTTTGGTTTGAGGGCAAAATTGAGGCCTGCTGCGTAATCAAATAGAGGGCCATCCACGCACTGCTGCGGCTGCAGCCGCGCTGGGCAATGGCTGCCAGTTACGCCTTCAAGGATACCTAGAAAATCGTCATGACCGAGATTGCCAACGCTTCGTTTGAAATTACTGTCCAGCCCAGCGGACGCGCTTTTGCCACTCAAGGCGCTGAAACCATTTTGGCTGCTGCAATCCGCACCGGCGTAGGCCTGCCCTATGGCTGCAAGGATGGTGCTTGTGGCTCTTGCAAGTGCAAAAAAATCAGTGGCGACGTAAGCCACGGCACACATTCAGACAAAGCGCTCAGCGCCGATGAAGAAGCCAGCGGCTATGTGCTGACCTGCTGCGCCACGCCGCACAGCAACGTGGTGCTCGAGTCACGCCAAGTCACCGATGCCAGCGCCTTCCCCATCAAGAAAATGCCCGTGCGCGTGGCAGCGCTGGAGAAAAAATCGCACGACGTGATGCAGGTGCGTCTGCAACTGCCCGCCAGCGAGAAGTTCCAGTATCACGCGGGCCAGTATGTGGAATTCATTTTGCGCGACGGCTCCCGCCGCGCTTACTCCATGGCTACCGCTCCGCATGTGCAAGAAACCACTCCGGGTCTTGAGCTGCATATCCGCCACATGGAAGGCGGCAAGTTCACCGACCATGTGTTTGGCGCCATGAAGGAAAAAGAAATCCTGCGCGTGGAAGGCCCGTTCGGCAGCTTCTTCCTGCGTGAAGATTCGGACAAGCCCATCATCTTGCTTGCCTCTGGCACGGGCTTTGCCCCTATCAAGGCCTTGATCGAGCAGATGCGCCACAAGGGCATCAAGCGCCCCACCACCCTGTACTGGGGTGGTCGCCGCCCTGCCGATATGTACGATGCTGCGTGGATTGCCGAGCAAACTGCCGCCATGCCGCAACTCACCTACATCCCCGTGGTCTCGGACGCCCTGCCTGAAGACGCCTGGACGGGCCGCACCGGCTTTGTGCATCAGGCCGTGATGGCTGACTTCCCCGACCTGTCCGCCCATCAGGTCTACGCCTGCGGTGCTCCCATCGTGGTGAATTCGGCCCGCGCCGCTTATACCAGCGAACGAGGCCTGCTTACCGAAGAGTTTTACGCGGATGCTTTCACCTCCGAAGCAGACAAATAAGAACCTTAATTAGTGCAAACCCCGGTGATTTTCATCATTCATAGGGGTTTACACGCAAAATTCCTGTTTGAATAACTGGCTAGCCTGATAGGGTTGCAATTTTTTGCACAATAGCAAACTATGAACCGTAGAAACAGCCTTCTCTCGGTCATGGCGGCTGTTGCTGCCTTGGCCTCCCCCCTCTCGCAGGCCCAAGAAACCATTCGTCTGATCGTGCCTTATGCGCCCGGTGGTCCGCTGGACATTACCTCGCGCGCACTGGCTGAGCGCGTGCGTGATTCGCTGGGCGTGGTGGTCATCGACAACAAGGCCGGCGCTGGCGGCAATATTGGTGCCGATGCCATTGCCAAGGCAACTCCTGATGGCCTGACCATCGGTCTTGCAGCAACCGCTACACATGCCGTCAACCCTTGGCTCTACGCCAAGATGCCTTATGACGCAGGCAAGGACTTTGCCGGCATCACCCAGATGGTGCGCGTGCCCAATGTTCTGGTGATGAATGCGGCCAAGGCCACCCAGCTCAAAATTCACAACATGGCTGACCTCATCAGCTATGCCAAAAGCAATCCTGCCAAACTGAACTACGGCAGCGGCGGCAATGGCTCGGCAGGCCACTTGGCCGGCGAAATGCTTAAACAAAAAGCGGGGATTTTCGCTCTGCACGTGCCCTACCGCGGCGCCAACCCTGCCCAGATGGCTTTGCTGTCTGGCGAAGTCGACTTCAACATCGACAACCTGGCTGCCGCTGCCCCCAACATCAAGAGCGGCAAGCTGCTAGCTTTGGCGGTGACATCGCTCAACCCCTCGCCTCTGCTACCCGGCGTGCCCGCCCTGTCCAAAACCTACCCCGGTTTTGCAATTGATACATGGTGGGGTTTGGTTGCTCCGGCTGGCACACCCAAGCCTGTGCTGGACAAGCTGAGCAAGGCTTTCAACGACGCTCTGCACGCCCCTGAAACAAAGTCACGCTTTAACACGCTGATGGCTGAACCCGTGGGCTCGACACCTGCTGAATTCGACAAGTTCATGGCCGCCGAACGTACCAAGTACCAGTCTATTGTGAAGGCATCAGGCGCCAAGGTGGACTAAGCCAGAGCGCTAAATCAATGACAAAGCCCCGGACCGCAAGGTACCGGGGCTTTTTAATGCTTTTAAGGCTGTAGTCCTTTATAAAAAAGGATCAGTTGCTATTAAATAAGTAGCGAAAGTCCATTTTAGGCCTGCCACCAGCCTTGCTCTAAGCTGCGCTCAATGCCCTGATTAGCCACGACCTGCAACTGATCAGCACTCACGCACTGGGGCGCAATTTCAGCCAGCGGCACCAGTACAAAAGCGCGCTCCCACATGCGGGGATGGGGCACGGTCAGCACAGCGTCGCTAGACTGCCAATCACCCCAAAGCTCAATATCCAAATCCAGCGTGCGAGGAGCATTGCGATAGGGTCGCTCGCGCCCGGCTTGCAGCTCAATGGCTTGTAACGCTTGCAAAAATGCCAGTGGCGCCTGCTGAGTAGACACCAGCGCCACCGCATTCAAATAATCAGGCCCTGACGAATCAATAGGCTTGGTGCTGTAGAGCGAAGAAACCGCCAACAACTGGGTTTGCGGCAGTTGGGCCAAAGCCTTTACGGCCCAGCTCAACGTTTGCCTTGCATCGCCTAGATTGGCACCCAGACCGATGGCCACCGTATCGGCAGACAATACAGTCAAGGCATCACTTTTTTTACTCATCACCACCGCTGACGGCGCTGCCTTCTGCAGGCTTGCGGCGACGGCGGCGGCGCTTTTTAGGCGCATCGCCGTCTTTCGCTGCAGCGATAACCTCATCGAGCGGACTACTCACCTCATCGCCCTGGGCATTTTTCTTGGCTACGCGGTGCACCTTGGGGGCTGCTGGCTGTTGGCTGCGCTGGCGGGCGCGCTGCTCGTCACGGGCCTGAGCAATCAGGTCTGCACGCACAACATCGTCCGCATATTGGAACTCTTGCCACCAGCTAGCCAGGCTTTCCTCCACCTCGCCAATGTCAGCGCGCAAGCGCATAAAGTCAAAGCCAGCACGAAAGCGCTGCTGCGCCACCATGGAGTTGGGCGTTGCGCCCGTACGCTTGTCAAAGCGCGGCTGCATGACCCAAATCTCACGCATATCCGCCGCCAGTTTGCCTCGCCCCGACACATCGCCGATGCGCTGGTCAAACACTTCATCAATCGACTCTTGCAGGGCTGGGAAGGGGTGATAGCCCTTGCCCAAACGCTTTTCCCAACCGGTTTTGACGTCTTGCCACAGCACGCAGGCCAGCAAAAAGCTGGGCGCTACAGGCTTGCCTTCGGCGACTCGGCGGTCGGTATCCATCAGCGCAGCTTGCACAAAGGGATGATCAGCACGCTCCATCACCACATCGAGCAGCGGGTAGATGCCGCGCGACAGGCCCAGCGCCTTGAGCTGCTCCACCGATGCAATCGCGTGACCGGTTTGCAGCAGCTTGAGCATTTCGTCAAACAAACGGCTTTGCGGCACTTCCTGCAGCAGCGGCTCGCATTCAACCAGCGGCTTGGCGGTCTTGGCTTCCAGCTTGAAGTCTTTGCTGCTCAGCTTTGCCGCAAAACGCACAGCGCGGATGATGCGCACCGGATCTTCGCGGTAGCGCGTAGCAGGGTCGCCAATCATGCGCAGCAGCTTCTTTTTAGCGTCTGCAATACCGCCGTGATAGTCGACCACGATTTGCGTCTCGGGGTCGTAATACATGGCGTTGATGGTGAAGTCGCGGCGCGCAGCATCTTGGTCTTGTGGACCCCAAACGTTATCGCGCAGCACGCGGCCGCTGGCGTCTACTGCATGCTTCATGCCTGCCAGTTCGCTCTTGCTGGTGCGTTCATTGCCGCTGACTTGCTCGGCAGCGCTGTTATCCAAAAAGGCACGGAAGGTCGAAACTTCGATAACCTCGTTTTCACGACCGCGGCCATACACCACGTGAACGATACGAAAACGCTTGCCAATGATGAAGGCACGGCGAAACAGGTTTTTGACCTGCTCAGGCGTGGCATTGGTCGCCACGTCAAAGTCTTTGGGCTGTAGACCCAGGAGCAGGTCGCGCACAGCGCCGCCGACGATGTAGGCTTCAAAGCCTGCATGCTTGAGTGTCTGCACCACATCAATGGCGCGGTCATCGACGAGGTTCGGGTCAATGCCGTGTACCTGCACAGATACCTCATCACGTTTGCCGAACTTGGGCTTGCGCGAGCGGGGAGCGGCGGGGCTTTTTCCCAACAGCTTGTCGATAATATTTTTAATCATGGTGCTTCGCTAAATAAGTCCACGATGCGCCAGCCGCGTTCCTCGGCTAGGGCACGCAAGCGCGCATCGGGGTTGGTGGCCACAGGGTGATCCACTTTTTCAAGCAGGGGCACATCGTTCATAGAGTCGCTGTAGAAGGTCGCTTCCACGTCTTCCCAGCGCAAGTTTCTTTCAGCCAGCCATTCGGTCATGCGCACCACCTTGCCTTCGCGCATGTTCGGGGTGCCTGCAATTTCACCCGTAAACCAGCCCTTGGCATCACGCTCCAACTCGGTGGCCAGCAAATGCTGTACGCCAAAGGCTTTGGCGATAGGGCCGGTCACAAATTCATTGGTGGCCGAGGTAATGACTACCGTATCGCCCGCCTTTAGATGCTGCTGCACCAGCTCAATGGCTGCAGGCTTCATCGCAGGACGGATCACTTCGTCCATAAATCGCTGATGAGCAGCCGTTGACTCTACCTGGCCTCGCTCGACCACGGCAGCCGTGGCAAAGCGCACATAGTCAGGAATATTGAGCTGCCCGGCTTGGTAGTCTTCAAAAAAAGCATCGTTCTGACGACCAAACGCCTCTTGATCGCACCAGCCAATGGCGATAGAGAACTCACCCCAGCCATGGTCAGAATCCAGCGGCAGCAGGGTATGGTCCAGATCAAAAAGAGCCAGCTTGGGCTTGTTCAGCAGTTCAGAAGTCGACATTCAAATCCAACAAAAAATGCTGTGGCACGGCCAAAGCGTGAAGCGGTGCAAGCAAGAGTGCGCGTAACTTCACTCAGTTTCCAGCATGGTTTTGAGCAGCGGAATGGTGATGGCACGCTTGCTGCGCAATGCAAAACCATCCAGCATATCCAGAAGTTGCATCAACGAGCCCAGATCGCGTGAGAAACGCCTGAGCATGTAATCCATTACTTCGTCACTCAAAAAAACACCACGGGCATCGGCTTCTTGTCTCAGCACGGCGCGGCGTGCCGGTTCATCGAGCAAATGCAGCTGGTAGACATGACCCCAGCCCAAGCGGGTGCGCAGATCTTCACGCAGTTTCAAATCAGCCACTGGCAGTTGCCCTGCACCCAACACCCAGCGCGGCAAGCCAGTCGCTGGACTGGTCGCATTAACAAACCAATTAAAGGCGCGAGCCTGCTGGAACGGTGTGTAGATATCCACATCGTCCATGAGCACAGCCACCCAGCGCTCATCAAATGCAGGAGGAAAGGGCGTAGACGCATCCATCCAACCCACCATGGCGCCCTGCTCTCGCAGCGCTTCACGCACGGCTTTAAGTAAATGGCTTTTGCCTGACCCCGCCTCACCCCAGAGATAAGTGGGCACTGGGGTGCGAGACTTTTGTAGCTGACCGTCACCTACCCAATGACGCAGATGGTCAATCAGGGCAGCATTAGGACCCACAAAAAAACGCGACAAGGTCGGGCCGGGTGCAGTGCTGATATCCAGAGCCAGCTGTTTCATCTGCGGCATATGCGCAGCGCCCCCTTCCCTGAGCGTTGGGGAGCCCATGCGGTGAAATCTGACAGGAGATTTTTCAGCATCAATGTGGAAGAGACAGTGGCCCAAATGTGCACTCTGATCATGCCGAGCAAAAGCCCCAAGCGTGATCGCGCGATTGCATGCGTCGTAACAAAAGCACTAATTTTAGTCTGCACTTGCCGCCCCCAAGCCAATTCAGGCTGATTTTGCCTACCGCTGTTGTTGTAGTCAGACCATGAATGCACCTGCAAAACCCTTTAGACCACGCCAAGCCCACCCCGCAGCCAAGGTAAGCGCCGTAGAATCCTTGGGTTTGCCGCCCATGCAGGGCGCTACCAGCACCGGACCCATCGATGAGCTCTTCCGCATCCTCCTCTACTCCCATTTCCTACAAAGACGCAGGCGTTGATATCGACGCAGGCGACGCACTGATTGAGCGCATCAAGCCTCTGGCCAAGAAAACCATGCGCGAAGGCGTGATGGCTGGCATCGGCGGCTTTGGCGCCCTGTTTGAAGTGCCTAAGCGCTACAAGGAACCCGTGCTGGTCTCCGGCACCGATGGCGTGGGCACCAAGCTCAAGCTGGCCTTTGAATGGAATATGCACGACACCGTGGGCATCGACTTGGTCGCCATGAGCGTCAACGACGTGCTGGTGCAAGGCGCCGAGCCCCTGTTCTTCCTCGACTACTTCGCTTGCGGCAAGCTGAATGTGGATACAGCTGCTGCCGTGGTTGGCGGCATCGCCAAGGGCTGCGAGCTGTCTGGCTGCGCATTGATTGGCGGCGAAACCGCTGAAATGCCCGGCATGTACCCTGATGGCGAATACGATCTGGCAGGTTTTGCCGTCGGCGCTGTCGAAAAGTCCAAAATTTTGACCGGGCAGAACGTCAAGCCCGGCGACGTGGTGCTGGGCCTGACCTCGCACGGCGTGCATTCCAACGGCTTCTCGCTGGTGCGCAAGTGCATCGAGCGCGCTGAAGCCCAAGGAACTGTGCCTGAGACTCTGGACGGCAAGCCTTTCAAGGCCGCCATCATGGAGCCCACCCGCCTGTACGTAAAGAACGTGCTGACCGCGCTGGAAAAGCACCCCATCAAGGCACTGGCTCACATTACCGGCGGCGGCTTGCTGGAAAACATTCCCCGCGTTCTGCCCGAAGGCACAGCTGCGCACCTGACAGCAGGTAGCTGGCCACAGACCGAGCTGTTTGCTTGGCTGCAAAAGACCGCCGGCATTGACGATATCGAAATGAACCGCACGTTCAACAACGGTATCGGCATGGTGGTGGTGGTTGCTGCTGAAGATGCTGCCGCTACCGCAGCCACTCTGACTGATCTAGGCGAGTCGGTCTACACCATTGGCGCTATCGCCGACCTTGGTGCCGGCAAGCCAGTTGAAGTGCGCTAAGTACCTTTTCACTAAAGCACCCCTACCCCGAGCTTGAATGACGCAGCACTTGCCAGCCCCCATCTCGACGCAACCGGGCCCTTCGCCCAAGGTCATATTGGCCAGTTACTTGTTGATGGGAGCGGCACTGCTGCTCGTCATGCATCAGGGAATACTCCCTGGCCTGCTGTGCGTGTGCGTGGGCTTTATGCTCACCCGCGCACTGTCTCGTCTGCTGTCGCGGACGAACTCTCGCGCTTTTCACAGCCACCAGCTCCCCCGCTGGACCCAGGTGGTCGCCACCACCATCGTAATTCTTGCGCCCCTGGCTCTGCTCAGCGGCGCTCTTTCACATACGCGCACCTACATCACCGAAGCCCCGGCCCAGTACAAAGAGCTGCTGGACTATCTGGCCAGCACGGTGCTTGAGCTGCGCACAAAGCTGCCTTCAGACATTGCAGATCAACTGCCTGATGGCGCCCAAGACATTCAGCGCAAGCTAGCCAGCTACATTGCGGCCAAAGCAGGCACTCTGGCCACAGCAGGTCGCGCATGGTTAACTGGCCTGCTCTATGCCTATGTGGGTTTGATCATCGGCGCCTTGGCCGCTGTGCGCCCCGTCGGCCCTCAACGCCCGCCGCTGGTCTATGCACTGCAGCAACGCATTGGCCACTTTGCACTGGCATTCAAACAAATCGTGGCGGCACAGTTCTGGATTGCAGCTTTCAACACCTTGCTGACCTCCATCTTTTTGCTGGGCATATTGCCCATCTGGGATCTGGAGCTGCCCTACACGCCAGCCCTTATCACGTTGACCTTTGTGGCTGGCCTCATCCCCATCGTCGGTAACTTGCTGTGCAATGCGGTGCTGACGCTTGTAGGTCTATCCGTATCTCCCGTGGCTGCCGCTGCCTGCTTGGGCTTTTTGATTTTGATTCACAAGGCTGAATACGTCATCAATGCCAAGGTAGTAGGCACTCGCACTCACATGGGTGTGTGGGAGCTTTTAGCCGTGATGTTTGTCGCCGAATCGGTCTTCGGCCCCGCAGGGCTGGTGGCTGCGCCGCTGTTTTACGCCTACCTCAAGAAAGAGCTGGAAGCGGCAAAACTGGTGTGAGCTGTCTTGTGCCGTTAGTCAGCTTGGCGCAGCTTGGCAATGTTTTTAGCAATCAATTCAGCCTCTAGTCCTTTTGCAACAAGGGCATAGCGCTCTAAATCTAATAGCGCCTTGCCTGCAACTCCCCATTGGACATAAGCCATACCCCGGTCGCGGTAAAGCTCTTCGCGCTCTGGCTGCAGCAAGATCAAACGATTGAGCACCGCAACTAACATGGGCCAGTCTTTTTGTGCGTGGTGAATTTCCTGCAGGTTGCGCAACATGCGCACCATCACATCACGCGGGTGGGCCGCCTGCAAATACAGGCCTAGCGGCGGAGCATCTTCAAGCGTAATGTCGGCTTGATCGAGATAAGGCTGCAATCGCTCTGCCAGCGCATTGGCAGAGAAAGAATCACCTGTCAGCGGGTCTTGCACCACCTGACCCTGCGTCAAACTCACCTTCACCAAAAAGTGCCCTGGGAAACCAATCCCTTCCACGGGCAAATCAATGCTGCGCGCCAGCTCCAGCCAAATCAACGCCACACTGATAGGAATGCCACGTCGCGTTTGCAGCACGTGGTGAATGTAGCTATTAGCCGGGTCGTAATAGTTGTTGAGGTTGCCAGCAAAGCCCAGCTCTCCATAAAAAAACTGGTTGAGCACACTGAGCTTGCGCAAGTCATCATCTTCGCCCGCCAGCCGCTGCACCAGCCGCACCTGCAGGCGGTCCAACTCGGCTTGCACGGCTTGCAGGTCCAAGTCGGGTTCAGCATCCTGCGCAATGCTAATGGCGGCCTCCATCAGTGCAAAGCTTTCATCGCTTTGCACCAAAGAGCCAAAATACTTGAAGGCCGTGGGGTGCTCGTCAATCGTCCAGTTCATAAGCAGGTTTGTAAGCTGCTTAGGAGTCGCTTGCAAGAAAAACCGCTGAAAGTCTAGGTAATACCTAGACAAGCCGCTCACATTTCATGAGCAACACCTCAATTAGCGACGCAACAATTGGCGCAGCTTCAAGCCCGACAGCATCAGCACGCCAAAGTACAGCGCCGCAGCAGCGGCCATCATGGCGGCCAGCAAGCCTGCACGCAAAAAGCCATTGCTGCGCAAACCTACCCAGTCAAAATGCTGGCTACCCCATAGCAGCAGCACCGCCAGTAACACACTTGCCGCGATCACTTGCACAATGAATTTCAACCAACCCGGCCCAGGCTTGTAAGTGCCGCGGCGCAGCAGACCAACCAGCAGCCAAGTAGCATTGATCAGTGCAGCCAAGCCAATGGAAAGCGCCAACCCCGTGTGCTTGAGCCAAGGCACCAACGCGAGGTTGAGTAACTGCGTAAGAACCAACACGACGACCGCAATCTTCACGGGGGTGCGAATGTCTTGACTGGCGTAATAGCCGGGAGCCAGTACCTTGATAGCCACCAGCCCCAGCAAACCCGCGCCATAACCCATCAGCGCCAGCGAAATCTGCCCCACATCGCTGTCGTTCAACGCACCGCGGTGAAACAGCGTGGCCACGAGTGGCGTGGAAAAAGTCAGCAAACCCACAGCGCAAGGCACGGCCAACAGCACGACCAGACGCAAGCCCCAATCCAGCATATTGGAGTAACGCTCATCATCGCCCGCAGCCTTGGCGGAAGATAACTGCGGCGTTAGCACCACGCCCAGCGCCACGCCCAGCAAAGCAGTGGGAAACTCCATCAGCCGGTCGGCATAAAACAACCAAGTCACACTGCCCGGCGCCATATAAGAGGCGATCTGGGTGTTGATCATCAATGAAATCTGCGCCACACCCACGCCCAGCAAGGCCGGCCCCATCAGCGACAAAATGCGGCGCACGCCGGCCTCATCCCACGCGGCGCGAATGGCAGAGGGCGAAAAGCCAATGCGCGGCATCAGCGACATCGCACGCAGCGCAGGAATTTGCACCGCCAACTGCAGCACACCGCCCAGCATGACGCCACCGGCCATGGCATAAATGGGCTCAATGCCCAGCTTTTTCAACCAAGGCGCACCCAGCACGGCCGCCGCAATCATGCTCAAGTTCAGCAGCACAGGCGTTGCTGCAGGCACAGCAAACTTCTTCCAGGTATTGAGTACACCCGCCGACAGCGCCACCAGCGACATAAAACCGATGTAGGGGAACATCCAGCGCGTCATCACCACCGCCGCGTGGTATCCGTCAGGCGACTGGCGCATGCCGCTGGCCAACAGCCAAACTAAAACAGGCGCGCCCACCACGCCAAGCACGCACACGACTAGCAGCGTCCAAAACAAAATCGTCGCCACATGGCCAATCAGCTGGCGCGTAGCCTCTTCCCCATCCTTGGTCTTACTAGCGGCCAGCACCGGCACAAAGGCTTGGCTAAACGCCCCTTCGGCAAACAGGCGCCGAAACAGGTTAGGAATTCTGAAGGCGACATTGAACGCGTCTGTGAGCGCATTGGCTCCGAACATGGAGGCCATGAGCAGATCACGCACCAGCCCCGTAATACGGGAAGCTAGCGTCATCAGGGATACGGTGGAGGCGGCTTTGAACAGTGACACGCAGCGAAGTGTATGCGTTCGCGCCATTGGCTGCAGGGCGATTTGCGGCGCTTTGCACTCTGAAACCAACACGCAGCGCCTGCACTGGCGCACAACAAGTCAAGGCAGCGAGCAAAGGAAGCCCCGCAGCAAAGCTGTCGCCTCGCTCACCCAGCGAGAGAATGGGCAAGCCACAAAGCGGCGCAGGGGTGCTATAATCGCCCGCTTTGCTGACATCATCCTCAGACACACAAGGAATTAAATCATGGCAACTAAAGCCAAAAAGAACCCCCGCTTGGCCTCCGGCCGCAAGCGCGCTCGCCAAACCATCAAGCTGAACGCTGCGAACACTTCGCTGCGTTCCAAGTACCGCACTGCTGTTAAGAATGTCGAAAAGGCTGTTGTGGCCGGCGACAAGACTAAGGCAGCTGAACTGTTTGCCAAGGCTCAGTCCGTGATCGATTTGATCGCCGACAAGGGCATCTTCCACAAGAACAAGGCAGCTCGCGATAAGAGCCGTCTGTCTGCCAAGGTGAAGACCCTGGCACTCGCCGCTTAATACCGGCAAAACCCAAGCACGGATGACTTCGGTCATCTGCCGTTTGTAATGGGTGCGCTGTCAGCAAAAAAACATCAAAACCGCCTCAGGGCGGTTTTTTTGTGGGCGTTTACCCCTTTGAAGTGCTTTATTCCTAACCTTAGAGAACAAATGCATCACTGCAAGGCGGCTCCTGCTTGCAGCCACTTTGCTGAACCAGACCTCACAGAAGTGCAGATATAAAAAAACGCACCTTTGTGCGTTCGTTCATTTCTCGGTTTTAAAAAGAAAGCCTATCAGGCTTTCTTAGGACCATCAGGAATCAGACAAGCTTCAGCCACTTGCAGATCATTGTCCTTGGCAAAGTTCAGGCAGAAGTCCCAGGCCATGGGCTCATAGTCGCGCAGATCACGGTTGATAACTACGCACTTGGTGCCATTCATCACGGTGGGTACACACCAAGGTGAGTAGCTCAAATGACTACCGGCACAGGCGCCTCCGGGGCGAAACTGGCTCATCACCCCAGCCAAGCGCTCGGCCCAGTCGCTGGGTCGAAAAGTTTTGCCGGCATGGGTCATACCCATGATGAACAGTTCTTTGCTGGAAGGGGTAACCATCAAATATTCGCTAAATAAGACCGAGCCACTGGGCAGGATCTCTACCAACAGGCTTAATGAATTATTCTAACTCTTATATAAGAGCCAAACCATCAACCCGACAATGACCTAGGCCCATTGCATGGCAACGATGCGTAATCCGCAATGTTGGGGTTATCTAGGCACTCTAAAATCAAACCTCGCATTTTTAAGGTGCCTTGCGCACCACTGACCTTGCTTTTCTAGGAGATTCTTGCAATGACCGCTTTCATCGAGGCAGCTTCGCCCCACGTTATGCCCACCTACGGCCGCGTTTCTATCGCGCTGGAGCGAGGCCAGGGCTGCCGCGTTTGGGACGTGAATGGCAAAGAGTACCTGGATGCTCTGGGCGGCATTGCCGTGAACACATTGGGTCACAACCACCCCAAGCTGGTTCCCGCGCTGCAAGATCAAGTTGCCAAGCTGATCCACACCTCCAACTACTACCACGTGCCCGGCCAAGAAACTCTGGCCAAACTGCTGACTGAACGCTCGGGCATGACCAATGTGTTCTTTTGCAACACCGGCCTGGAAGCTAACGAAGCTGCCATCAAGATCGCCCGCAAGTACGGCGTGGATAAGGGCATTGCCAAGCCAGAGATCGTGGTTTACGACCACGCTTTCCATGGCCGCTCTATCGCCACCATGAGCGCCACCGCCAACCCCAAGGTCCGCGACGGCTTCGGCTCCCTGCTGGATGGCTTTACCCGCATCGCGCCCAATGATTTCGAAGCATTAGTCAATGCCACCGAAGGCAATCCCAACATCGTCGCCGTTTTGATGGAGCCTATTCAAGGCGAAGGCGGCCTGCACCCCATGCGTGCCGACTACCTCAAGCAAGTGCGCGAGCTGTGCGACGCCAAGGGCTGGCTGCTCATGATGGACGAAGTGCAAGCCGGCATGGGTCGCACTGGCAAATGGTTTGCTCACCAATGGGCCGGCATTACCCCTGATGTGATGACCTTGGCCAAGGGGCTGGGCTCTGGCGTGCCCGTGGGCGCTGTGGTGGCACACAATGCCGCAGCCAAGGTGCTGACGGCAGGCAACCATGGCTCCACTTTTGGTGGCAACCCTTTGTCCATGCGCGCTGGCGTTGAAACCATCCGTATCATGGAAGAAGATGGCCTGCTGGCGCACACCACCGAAGTGGGCGAGTACTTAAAAGCACAACTACACGCCGCACTGAGCAGCCTTGACGGTTATGTAGAAGTGCGCGGCCAAGGCTTGATGATTGGCCTGGAGCTGACCAAGCCCTGCGGCCAGTTGATTGGCCAAGCTGCTGAAGCCGGCCTGCTGCTGAGCGTGACCGCTGACACCGTGGTCCGTTTGGTGCCCCCACTGATTCTGAGCAAGGCCGAAGCTGACGAAATCGTCGTCAAGCTCAAGCCCCTGATTCAAGCTGTTTTGGCCGCTTGAACTCAGCCGCCGGAACACACAAGGAATTTCGAATGAAGCATTACCTGCAATTTAGCGACTTCACCGCAGACGAATACGACTACCTGCTGGCGCGCGCCGCCTTGATCAAGAAAAAGTTCAAGGGCTACGAAAAGCATCACACCTTGGTGGACCGCACCATGGCCATGATTTTCGAAAAAGCCAGCACACGCACCCGTGTCAGCTTTGAAGCCGGTATGTACCAGTTGGGCGGCTCCGTGGTTCACCTGACCACAGGCGACAGCCAGCTAGGCCGCTCCGAGCCCATTGAGGACAGCGCCCGCGTTATCAGCCGCATGACCGATTTGGTGATGATTCGCACCTTTGGCCAAGACAAGATTGAGCGCTTTGCCGAATACTCGCGCGTGCCCGTCATCAACGGCCTGACCAACGAGTTTCACCCCTGCCAAATTTTGGCCGACATCTTCACCTTCATTGAGCACCGCGGCTCTATCAAGGGCAAGGTGGTGGCCTGGGTAGGTGACGGTAACAACATGGCAAACACTTGGCTGCAAGCGGCTGATCTACTGGGCTTCACGGTTCACGTCAGCACACCCGGTGGCTACGAAGTGGACGAGCAACTGGCCTTCAACGGCAAGGCAGTTAACCCTGGCTGCTACAAAGTGTTCAAAGACCCACTCGAAGCCTGCAAGGGTGCTGATCTGGTCACCACCGATGTGTGGACCAGCATGGGCTATGAAGCCGAGAACGAAGCACGCAAGAAGGCGTTTGCCGACTGGTGCGTTGATGCTGAAATGATGGCATCCGCCAAGACTGACGCCCTGTTTATGCATTGCCTGCCCGCCCACCGCGGCGAGGAAGTGGAGGCCGAAGTCATCGACGGCCCGCAATCCGTGGTCTGGGATGAAGCGGAAAACCGCATGCATGTGCAAAAAGCACTGATGGAATACCTGCTGCTGGGTCGCCAGCCAGACTAATTCATATACATGACTCATTTGCATTTAACTATTCCATGCACTTGAGTCATACACCATTCAAACACCGCTTGCTGGTACCACACCCGCAGGCGGTGTTTGCTTTTGTGCGTCGCGCAGCCTCAGGGATCAGGCACAGCTTTGGCGCCAGCGCCCTGCGCCAGCCCCACGCATCCCGCCACGCACGCATACCCTCTTGCTATGGCCCGCTCAAGCGCTTTGCGGCCAGAGTGCGCTCTTTGTATGTGCGCATTCATACTTTCTATCTGAAGTTTCTTCAAGGTCACACCTAGCGACCCAGGCACCGAAGCCAAGCGTCTACTGACGCTTGCGCTTCATTCATCTGCAAAAAACCGTCCTTTAAAAAGAGGACGGCGTGCCCGCGATGCCTGATTTTGAAGAAAAACAATGACTGAAACTATTCACCCATGCTTAAGCTGCGGCGCCTGCTGCCAGAACTACCGCGTGGAGTTTTCCATTTATGAGCTGCAATCCATGGGTGGCTCCGTGCCCGATGCACTTACTCATGACGTCCCTGGTAACGGCAACCGTGCCCGCATGAATGGCACCGAGCGCTATCCGGTACGTTGTGCAGCCCTGCGCGAATTGCCTGAGGTGGGTGAAGGCTGCATTGGCTGCGGCATTTATGAACAGCGCTCAAGCCCTTGCCGGGATTTTCCTTTTGCCTCGTACGGCTGCCACGATACGCGTACGAAATTAAACCTACCTGCTTTAGCTGAACAAGAAGTCACGCCTTGGCTGCAAGCGGCTTAAGAACGGCTAGCATCACCCAGCAAACCGAAGGTGTGCGTTTGAGGCGAGGCGCGAAGCCGCAGGCAGTACATGCGTACGACAAGGCGAAGCAACGACGTATCAAGGGTTGCGTTAGCGGCTCTAAACGCCTGCAGCTGCTTTCAACGCTATCAAATAAAAAGCTGCCTGCGCTTTCAGTCCATGTGTCTCAGATGAATCAACATCTAAAACCAATAGATAGCCAGCACAGGCAGCTATATTTTTCAAAGAGACTTATCAACTAAGAGTCATGTTGATGCTCCTCTGAAAGTCGGGATGCAACAGGTAGCACCACAACCCAACAATGCTTATTCGACGATCTTGGTGATCTTGGTTCCTTGCAGCGAAACACCTGCTTCCAAGCCAGCATTAGTCAACACATAACTTGTCACCGGTGCGTTTACCGTTGTCGTGTCCACGCTGCCATTGGCGCCGATCTTGCCGGCAGCCACTGTTGCATCCGCACCCACAGACCAGCCATCGCTGTTGAGGAACTTGTTCAGCGCCTCTTGGGTGTTGAACACATAAATCACCGCTTTAGATTGGCCGCCAGCTTGCCAGCCAATAGATGCACCGGTTGTGCTGTAGTTGCCACGGTTTTGATTACCCACGCGCAGTACACCGCGACCATGCTCTACGCCCACGACAAAACTACCGCCAATAACCGATGGGAAAATCAGCACGCCTTTGGCACGCTGCACCATTTCTTTAGAGCCTGGTGCAGTCTGATACAGGCGCTCGAGGGCCGCATTAGCACGCGTATTCACCGTAGTCGCATCAGCGCGTGGGGCCGATGAGGTCTCAGGCTTAGTCGTTGTGCAAGCCGTCATGGCCATTGCACCTGCAGTCACAGCAACAGCCACAGCAATAGAACGCATAGAAATTTGACGCATACCGAGGTCCTTTCGTGGGATGAATGTGCTTAGACATTTAATAAATAAAAGATCCTGCAATCCAACATTGATGTGCTCTTTTACACCCCCCGATAAAAGAGCTGCCAGATACAGGGTTGCATTAATCCTAGTGCGAGGACTCTCAACAAGGCGTCTCACAAAACTAGGTTGCGCGCTTGACCTACAAAGAGAAAAACAAGTTGTCTAAAAATACTTACATCATTGTCAGATTTATTCAGCATCAATAATCCTGTGCAAAGATTAAGCAATGTCTGACTCCCATTGAAATTGGCGCTAGCATTGTTGATGTGCCCACAGCGTTGATGACAGGAAGCTCATGAAGTTCTGGAATTACTTTCACCATCCCAAAGCAGCT
This sequence comes from Comamonas sp. Y33R10-2, assembly GCF_019355935.1. Classification (NCBI taxonomy): domain Bacteria; kingdom Pseudomonadati; phylum Pseudomonadota; class Betaproteobacteria; order Burkholderiales; family Comamonadaceae; genus Comamonas; species Comamonas sp. Y33R10-2. The sequence continues at coordinate 657,394 of NZ_CP079925.1, read as the reverse complement.
TTGGTGTTGCTGCGTGTTTCACTAGCCTTGCTGATGCTGCTTCATGGCTGGGCCAAGATCCGCTTCGGCATTGGCAGCATTGAAGCCAAGATTACAGACCTTGGCGCTCCTAGCTTTCTCGCTTACGCCGTCTACTTGGGTGAGGTGGTTGCACCGCTGCTGCTGCTGGTTGGCTTATGGGTCGTACCCGCGGCGCTGGTGATTGCAATCAATATGGTGGTGGCATTTGCGCTAGTGCACACCAAGCAGATTTTGATGCTGAACAATTCCGGCGGCTGGGCTCTGGAGTTACAAGCTTTTTACTTTGTCAGCGCGCTGGTTATTGCAATGGCTTATTCCAAAGGCAAATAAACCTATTAAAAACAATAGCAGCCTGTGCCTGTCATTCATTGGTATGAAGCCATTTTTACGCCGAAACCAATTAATGACGGAAACAAGCTGCTCATTTTTTGAGCTGAAACTTTGATTAAGAGCCGCGATAGGTTGAATAGCTCCAAGGGCTCACCAACAACGGCACGTGGTAATGCTGGGCCGGGTTTGCCACGCCAAAGTCTAGGCTGACTTTGCCCAGAAAATTCGGCTCAGGCAGCTCAACTCCACGCGCCTTGAAGTAAGCTGCCACATCAAAAGTTAGGCGGTAAGTGCCAATCTTGAGAGTGCTGTTATCGAACAAAGGCGCATCAGTTCGGCCATCGTGGTTCAACGTTAAGCTTTTCACCAAAGTAGCGCTGTGACCGTCAATCGAAAATAGTTCAACGGCCATGCCTGCAGCAGGGCAGCCATTCATAGTGTCTAGAACGTGGGTGCTCAGGCCCATGGGAATCTCCTCTTCGGCAGTTTTCAACTGCCCTTGTTTACATCAAACGTTTTGCTTCTAAAAGCGCATCCACGCGCATCCATCATTCGTTGATCTCAAAATTTTTGAGTCATGCCCGCTTGGATGACGGCAGTTCATTGAGTCATCCACTTTTCCAGCCAGCCCAAGCCAGCCTCCGTGTTGCCCGCAGGCTTGTACTCGCAGCCAATCCAGCCTCCGTAGCCAATACGGTCTAGGTGCGCGAACAAGAATGGGTAGTTAATCTCTCCCGTTCCCGGTTCGTTGCGACCGGGGTTATCCGCCAGCTGAATATGTCCAATGCGGTGCAGCTGCATTTGGAGAGTAGCCGCCAACTCACCTTCGGTGCGCTGTGCGTGGTAAATGTCGTATTGCACAAAGGCGTTAGGCGCACCGACTTCGTCAAGAATGGATAGCACCTCATCCGTGCGGTTCAGGTAAAAACCGGGAATATCGAAGCAGTTGATGGGCTCGATCAGCAGGCGGATGTTCGCGTCGCTCAAAGCAGCCGCCGCAAAGCGTAGGTTCTCCACGAAAGTGTGGCGTAGCACAACAGGATCGATGCCGGCGCAAACCTTGCCAGCCAAGCAGTTCAGTTGAGGCACACCTAAAGCGCATGCGTAGGTCACAGCATTGGCAACACCTGCGCGAAACTCGTCGACGCGATTCGGGTCACACGCAATGCCGCGCTCTCCTGCATCCCAGTCGCCTGCAGGCAAGTTGTGCAAAACGACCTGCAAGCCTGTCGCATCCAAGCGCTGCTTGATTTCAGTCACCGTATAGGCATAGGGAAACTGAAACTCCACCGCTTCAAAACCAGCATTTGCAGCACGTTCAAATCGATCGAGAAAATCCACCTCAGTGAACAACATGCTCAGGTTGGCGGCAAAACGGGGCATAACCAGAACCTCCAAAAATGCTTAGTCATCAACAGCGTCTCTTAGCAGATCAAACAAATTGAGAACGATTTTCTGCATCTTGCATCAAAAATCACCATACATCGTGGACATTAATTGTATACAAAACCAATTTGTAGCCGCTATGATGGACCGATGGAAACGTCCACTACCAGTTTCATTGTTGATAGCCTGACCAAGGCTATCGTCGAACATCGCCTCATGCCTGGCGCAAAATTAGCTGAGCAAAAACTAGCCGATCACTTCGGCGTTTCTCGCACCTTGGTTCGCCAAGCCTTGTTTCAGCTCTCGCAAAACAAGCTCATCAAACTCGAGCCCGCACGTGGCGCTTTTGTCGCCACTCCTTCCGTGGATGAGGCGCGGCAAGTCTTTGCCGTGCGCCGCATGCTCGAAGCCGAGATGGTGCGCAGCTTTATGGCGCAAAGCACCGCCGCCAAAATTCGTGCGCTCAAGCAGCATGTAGCCGCAGAGAAAAAAGCTATGGAAGCCAACGACGTTGGCCAGCGCACCGAGCTGCTGGGCGACTTTCACGTGCGCATGGCCGAGCTCATGGGCAACGAAGTGCTGGCCCAGTTGCTAGGCGAGCTGATTTCACGCTGCGCGTTGATCACGTTGATGTACCAGTCGGCCTCAGCAGCCGAGCATTCGCATGAAGAGCATGCAGTCATCGTGGCCGCACTAGCGGCTGGCGATGTTGAGCATGCAGTGCTGCTGATGCAACAACACCTGGACCACGTAGAAGCCGCCCTGACCTTTGAGCGCGAGCTGCCTACTAACGATTTGTCGATGGCACTTTCATCTGCATCCCTATGATTTACGACTCCACCGCCCCCTACCCCCGCGACCTGATTGGTTATGGCCGCAACACGCCTCATCCGCAATGGCCGGGCAAAGCCCGCGTGGCGGTGCAGTTCGTGCTGAACTACGAAGAAGGCGGTGAGAACCATGTGCTGCACGGCGATGCGGGTAGCGAGCAGTTTCTGTCGGAAATGTTCAACCCCGCCAGCTACCCTGCCCGTCACATGAGCATGGACGGCATCTATGAATACGGCTCACGCGTAGGCGTGTGGCGCATCCTCAAAGAGTTTGAAAAGCGCGGCCTGCCACTGACCGTGTTTGGCGTGGCAACCGCCCTGCAAAAGCACCGCGAACTGGCTCAGGCCTTTGATGAGCTAGGCCACGAAGTGGCCTGTCACGGCCTGAAGTGGATTCACTACCAGAACGTGCCCGAAGAGATAGAGCGCGCCCACCTTCAGCAATGCGTAGAGATTTTTGAAGAGCTGTACGGCCATGACGGTGACCACGGCCTGGGCTGGTACACGGGACGCGACAGCCCTAACAGCCATCGCATCGTGGCCGACACAGGCCGCTTCACTTACGACAGTGATTACTACGGCGAAGACCTGCCCTTCTGGATGAAGGTTGCCAAGACCGATGGCGGAACCCACAACCAGCTGATCGTGCCTTACACGCTGGACTGCAACGACATGCGCTTTGCCCTGCCCCAGGGTTACTCGTATGCCGATCCCTTCTTCCAGTATCTGAAGGACACCTTCGATGTTCTGTATGCCGAAGGCGATGCAAACGGTGACAACGCCCCCAAGATGATGAGCATCGGCATGCACTGCCGCCTGCTGGGCCGCCCCGGCCGTATTACTGCGCTGCAGCGCTTCCTCGATCACATACAGAAACACGACAAGGTGTGGGTGTGCCGCCGTATTGATTTAGCTCGCCACTGGGCTGAGCGCTTCCCCTGCAAGGATTGAGAGCGTCATGGCTTTGACTTTGGATCAACTGAACGCTGCAGATGCAGCCACCGCCACCGAGTTGCTCGATGGTCTGTATGAGCATTCGCTTTGGATTGCTGCCAAAGCGCTGGAGCAGCGCCCCTTCAAGTCCATGGCGCACATCAAGCACGCTATGGCTAAGGTACTGGCTGAATCTAGCGAACAGTCTAAGCTCGATCTGATTCGCGCTCACCCGGAACTCGCCGGCAAGCAGATGGAAAGCAACACGCTCACGGCCGAATCAACCAATGAGCAAAAAAAGGCGGGCCTGACGAATTGCACGCCCGAAGAGCTGGAGCACATCCGCAAGCTTAATGCCGAATATGGTGCGCGCTTTGGCTTCCCCTTCATTTTGGCCGTGCGCGGCCCGCGCGGTCTGGGCCTGAGCAAGGCCGAAATCATTGCGACTTTTGAGCGCCGCCTCTTCAACCACCCGGCCTACGAGCAAGAAGAAGCCCTGCGCAATATTCACCGCATTGCTGAGATTCGTCTGAACGACAAGTTCGCCTACGAACCCACTCTGGGCAATCAAGTGTGGGACTGGCAAGAGGAGCTATCCACTCACAGCGACCCCGGCTACGCCGAAAAGGGTCAACTCACTGTGACTTACCTGACTGACGCTCACCGAGCCTGCGCTAAAGCGCTCAGCGATTGGATGCGTGAAATCGGCTTTGACGAAGTCGAGATCGATGCCGTAGGCAACGTAGTGGGCCGCTATAAGGCGGTAACCGAAGGTGCCAAGACGTTGCTGACCGGCAGCCACTACGACACCGTGCGCAACGGCGGTAAGTACGACGGCCGTCTGGGCATCTTCGTGCCAATGGCCTGCGTGCAAGAGCTGGCCAAGCAAGGCAAGCGCCTGCCTTTCAACATTGAAGTCGTCGGTTTCTCTGAAGAAGAAGGCCAGCGCTACAAGGCCACATTCTTGGGCTCTGGCGCTCTGGTTGGTGACTTCAATAACGAATGGCTGGATCAAAAGGACGCTGAAGGCATCATCCTGCGCGAAGCCATGACCCATGCGGGCCTGTGCATTGACGACATTCCCAAGCTGCAGCGCGATCCCGCCAAGTATCTGGGCTTTGTGGAAGTACACATTGAGCAAGGCCCGGTGCTCAACGAGCTAAACATTCCGCTGGGCATCGTCACCTCCATAAACGGCAGCGCCCGCTATACGTGCGAATTCATCGGCATGGCCAGCCACGCCGGCACCACGCCCATGAACCGCCGCCGTGACGCCGCCGCAGGTGTGGCCGAGTTGTCGATATACATCGAAAAGCGTGCGGGGCAAGACGGCGACAGCGTGGCCACCATCGGTCAGCTGAATGTGCCCTCAGGCTCGGTCAACGTGGTGCCCGGCCTGTGCCAGTTTTCGCTGGATCTGCGCGCCCCCACTAACGAGCAGCGCGACGCCATGATTGGCGACATCATGGCCGAGATGGCCGCCATTGCCGAGCGCCGCGGCCTGCGCTTTAGCACCGATCTCTCCATGAAGGCATCAGCCGCGCCTAGCGCCCCCGAATGGCAGCAGCGCTGGGAAAACGCGGTGGACGCACTGGCTGTACCTCTGTTCCGCATGCCCAGCGGCGCAGGTCACGATGCCATGAAGCTGCATTCCATCATGCCCCAAGCCATGTTGTTTGTGCGCGGCTTAAACGGCGGCATCAGCCACAACCCGCTAGAAGCGACTACGGCTGACGACATGCAACTGTGCGTTGATGCCTTCAGCCATCTCCTCAATCAACTGGCCGAAGAACAGCAATGACCACTATCAATCAAGACAAGCAAGCCACTTATGCAGCCATTGACGCATGGGTTGACCAGCACTTCGACGAAGAGGTGAGTTTTTTGCAGGCTCTGGTGCAAGTGCCCACAGATACGCCCCCTGGCAACAATGCGCCTCACGCCGAGCGCACGGCCCAATTGATCGAGGACTTTGGCTTTATCGCTGAAAAGCATGCCGTTCCTGAAGCCGATGTAAAGGGCTATGGCATGGAGTCCATCACCAACTTGATCGTGCGCCGCCCCTATGGTGATGGGGGGCGCACCATCGCACTGAACGCCCACGGCGACGTAGTGCCACCGGGTGAAGGCTGGACCAAAGCCCCCTACGGAGCCGAAATTGAAGACGGCAAGCTGTACGGCCGCGCCTCTGCCGTAAGCAAGAGCGACTTTGCGTCTTTCACTTTTGCGGTGCGCGCTCTGGAAGCCGTAGCTAAGCCCGCCAAAGGTGCGGTAGAGCTGCACTTCACCTACGACGAAGAGTTTGGCGGGCTGCTAGGCCCAGGCTGGTTGCTGGGAAAAGGCTTGACCAAGCCCGACCTGATGATTGCCGCAGGCTTTAGCTACGAAGTGGTGACAGCCCACAACGGCTGCCTGCAGATGGAAATTACCGTGCACGGCAAGATGGCGCATGCCGCCATCCCTCACACAGGTGTGGACGCGCTGCAAGCAGCAGCGGCGCTAATGACTGCCTTATATGCTGAAAACGTGAAGTACAAGCAAGTGAGCTCCAAGGTTGCCGGCATCAAGCACCCCTATCTAAATATCGGCCGTATTGATGGCGGCACCAACACCAATGTGGTGCCCGGCAAGGTCACGCTCAAGATCGACCGCCGAATGATTCCTGAAGAAAACCCTACGCAAGTGGAGGCAGACATTCGCGCCGTGATCGCCAATGCCATCGACGACTTCAACACCCAAGGCGGCTATACCGGCGAAGACGCTGTGCGCGTAGACATCAAGCGCCTCTTGTTAGCCAACGCCATGTTGCCTTTAGCTGGCAACCAGCCATTGGTAGATGCCATCCAAACCCACAGTGAAGCTATTTTTGGCGAAAAGCCCGCCGCTGTGGGAACACCACTCTACACCGACGTGCGCCTGTATGTAGAGCGCGGCATTCCCGGCGTGATCTACGGCGCGGGCCCCCGCACGGTGCTGGAATCGCACGCCAAACGCTCCGACGAGCGTCTGGTGCTGGAAGATTTGCGCCGAGCCACCAAGGTGATCGCCCGCTCGTTGGTGGATTTGACGGCATAGCAGCGTCACTTTAGAGAATGCATTGCAACTTCGGGCAGGCGTAAGTGGCAGTGTCCACTGCCTACAATAATGCTTACTCTGCTTGAATCTAATTTCCTTCAATCGAAGCCTAGTTGCGCATAGGAGCTATTCGAATCCGGTATCCTGCTATCTTCGATTACCGCTCTGGCACTGAATCTTTTCTTTAACAGCGCCGCCAAAGATAACAGCGCTGCTATCACCGCAGCACGAGAGGAAGACGCTCACTAACGCGTCAAGCCCTTGAAGCAGCCGGCCTACCCGCCGGTCTAGACCCCCTGCTTGCATCATCGTGCGCCAGGGGGTTTGTTGTCGGTGCAGTTCAGGCAAAACAGACCTGTCCCAAAAGCCTCTCACCAGCCGGTAAGCTCAGAGACGTAACCTTGCTGATTAATTTCGTATGACACAAAACCTGTCCTCCGCCGAACAAGCCCTGCGCGATGCGGCCCGCGAATACCACCGCAGCCCTATCAAAGGCAAGATTTCCGTCACACCTACCAAGCCCCTGTCTAACCAGCGCGACTTGTCTCTGGCCTACTCGCCAGGCGTGGCCTACCCCTGCCTGGACATCGAGGCCGATCCCTCTTTGGCCTCCGAGTACACATCTCGCGGCAACCTCGTTGGCGTGATCACCAACGGCACTGCAGTGCTGGGTCTGGGTGATATCGGCCCATTGGCCTCCAAGCCCGTGATGGAAGGCAAAGGCTGCCTGTTCAAAAAATTCGCCGGCGTGGATGTGTTCGACATCGAACTGGCCGAGCGCGATCCCGATAAGCTGATCGACATCATCGCGGCGATGGAGCCCACACTGGGCGGCATCAACCTTGAAGACATCAAGGCCCCGGAGTGCTTCTATATTGAGCAGGAACTCTCTAAGCGCATGAACATTCCGGTGTTCCATGACGACCAGCACGGCACAGCCATCATCTCCAGCGCAGCTTTGCTCAACGGCCTGGAGCTGGTGGGTAAAGAAATCGACAAGGTCAAGGTCGCCGTCTCCGGCGCTGGCGCAGCTGCTATTGCCTGCGTGAACGTGATGGTCGGCTTGGGCGTGAAGCGTGAAAACGTCTTCATGTGCGACTCCAAGGGCGTGATCTATGAAGGTCGCCCCGGTGGTCTGGATGCCTCCAAAGCGCAATACGCGCAAAATACCGATGCCCGCACACTGGCTGATGCCGTGGATGCTGCTGACGTTTTTCTCGGCTGCTCCGCACCCGGCGTGCTGACGGCCGACATGGTCAAGACCATGGCAGACAAGCCCATCATCTTGGCGCTGGCAAACCCCGAGCCCGAAATTCGCCCCGAGTTGGCCAAGGCTATCCGCCCTGATTGCATCGTGGCAACCGGCCGCTCTGACTACCCCAATCAGGTCAACAACGTCCTGTGCTTCCCCTACATCTTCCGTGGCGCACTCGATTGTGGCGCCACCAAGATCACCGAAGCCATGAAGCTGGCCTGCGTGCGCGAAATCGCCGCACTGGCCAAGCAAGACGTCAGCGATGAAGTCGCAGCTGCCTATCAGGGCAAAGAACTGACCTTCGGCCCCGACTACCTGATCCCCACACCTTTCGATACGCGCCTGATTTTGCGTATTGCGCCTGCCGTAGCTCAAGCCGCCGCCGAATCCGGTGTGGCCACTCGCCCCATCGAGGACATCGCCGCCTACCGCGAAAGCCTGACTCGCTTCGTCTACCAGACCAGCATGTTCATGCGCCCCGTGTTTGCAGCCGCCAAGGCCAACCAGCAGCGCGTGGCCTATGCAGAAGGTGAAGACGAACGCGTTCTGCGTGCCGTGCAAGTGGCGATTGAAGAAGGTCTGGCCAAGCCCATCTTGATCGGCCGCCCCGCCGTCATTGAAGCTCGCATCGCCAAAGCGGGCCTGCGCATTCAACTGGGCATCGACGCTGAAGTCTGCAATCCCGAAGATGACCCACGTTTCCGTCAGTACTGGGAGACTTATCACAAGCTGATGGGCCGTGACGGCATCACCCCCGAAGCGGCCAAGGCCGCCGTGCGCCGCTCCAACACCCTGATCGCTGCGCTGATGGTGCATCTGGGCGATGCGGATGCCATGTTGTGTGGCTTGGTCGGCCGTTTTGACAACCACACCACCCTCCTGCAAGACGTGCTGGGCCTGAAAAAAGACGCCAGCCAGTTCGCCACGGTGAATGCCGTCATGCTGGAATCCGGCACGCTGTTTGTTGCTGACACCTATATCAACGACACCCCCAGCGCCGAAGAGCTGGCAGAAATCGCCAAGATGGCTGCCGACGAAGTTGCCCGCTTTGGTCTGCCGCCCAAGGTTGCCTTCCTCTCGCACAGCAATTACGGCTCATCAACTCGCGGCTCAGCGCGCAAGATGCGCGCTGCTCGTGACCTGTTCGCAGCAGCCAACCCGCACATTGAGTGCGATGGCGAAATGCATGGCGATGCCGCTTTGTCAGAGGAAATTCGCAGCCACGCGCTGCTGGACTCGACCCTGACCGGTGAAGCCAATGTGCTGATTTGCCCCAACTTGGATGCAGCGAACATCTTGTTCAACGTGCTCAAGACCACCGGAGCCCACGGCGCTACCATCGGCCCCATCTTGATGGGCTGCGCCGCCTCAGCGCACGTCATGACGCCTTCGTCCACTGTGCGCCGCGTGGTCAACATGACTGCGCTGGCTGCGGCGCAGGCGATTGCCCTGCGCAACTAATTAAACGCTAGCTCTTCAGTCTTTAAGCCTTAAAGCTGACCGCATAGAAGCACCTACCTAGCTAATGCCGCGCACTCAAATCAAGTGAACGGCATTAGCCCTGCGTGCTGTTAGCAGCGAAAATAGCTTCTAGCCATTTATATACATAGACTTATAGCTATGTTTTTAAGAGCACTCACAAAACCATGCAAAACGCCAGAAGGACCACAATCCTTGTGTAGAATCTAGCCATCCGGGGATTTGGGTGAGTGGTTTAAACCAGCAGTCTTGAAAACTGCCGAAGGAGTGATTCTTCCGTGAGTTCGAATCTCACAGTCCCCGCCAGATAAAAAAAGCCCATCGATTTTTCGATGGGCTTTTTCATTTCTGAGCGAGCTATGTAACATCGACTAAAGAGCAGCCGATGACAAAGTGCTACTGCACTTTTCAATTCTGAGCGTTGAAAGCAGCCTACCTCACGATGCTGCTTTACAGCCGAAGCTGTCCAAAGGAGTTGACTCCTCCCATCTGGACCGCCCCAGTGTTATCGATTCAATGCTTCCACTCTCGAAATAGTCAAGAAGATGAAAAGCCTGACCCTTTCAAGCATCTGAACGCACTAAGAGCTATGACTTACTGCACCACACCCGAGCTAGGTGGCTGAATTTTCGCGTCGGTAAAAAGTCCTGCCGCATCGATAGGGTCAAAGTGATATTGCTGGCCGCAGAAGTCGCAACCCACCTCAATCTGACCGCGCTCGGCAATGACAGACTCCACCTCTTGCGCGCCTAGCGAGACCAGCATGGAGCCCACACGCTCGCGACTGCAGGTGCAGGCAAAACGGGGGGGCTTCTCATCGGCCTGGAGCTCAAAGCGCAGCAGATCTTCTTCCCAGAACAGGCGGCGCAAGATGGTTTCTACATCCAGCGTCAGCAGCTCTTCTTGCTTAAGGCTGGAAGCCAGCGTAGCAATGCGGTTGTATTCCTCATTGAGGCCCTGCGCATCATGCTCGGCATCGCCGCTTTCAGTAGCAGCGGCCAAGTTCGCCTCACCCTTGACCGGCATGCGCTGCAGCATCAGGCCTGCGGCGACTTGGTCGTTGGCGGCCAGCACCAACACGGTATCGAGCTGCTCGGACTGCTGCATATAGAACTGCAGTGCGTCCGACAGGCGCTCAAAACGCCCACCGTTGAAGTCATTGAGCGATACCACGCCTTGATAAGGCTGCTGACCAGGTTGGCGGTCTTTGGGGTCCAGCGTGACCGCACAGCGGCCCACGCCATGTGCATTGACCAAGTTCGCCAAAGGCGCATGCAGGTCTTTGAGCGGATAGTTAGCCTGCCCAACTAGCGACGCCGTAGCGCGCAGACCTAAATCAGACTGCACCTCAGCTACAGCCAGCTTGACGGGGCCGTCACCCATGATCTGAAAAACCAACGAGCCATTGAACTTGATGTTGGACTGCATCAGCACGCCGGCAGCCGACATCTCGCCCAACAGAGTGGCCACGGCTTCTGGATAAGCGCCGGTTTCGCTGTTGCCAGCACGACGCTGCAAAATTTCCTGCCAAGCATCGGTCAGGCGGACGATGGCACCACGCACGGGCAGGCCGTCAAAAATGAATTTATGCAGTTCAGACACGCTAATAGATTCCAGTAAAGAGCTGGGCCGCTATCAGCCCAGCTTGCGCAAGCCGCTCTTGAAGCGGCGAGCATTCAACACATAATTTTTGGCGCTTTGGCGCAGACCTTCGATCTGCTCAGGCGAGAGTTCACGCACGGCCTTGGCGGGGCTGCCCAGAATCATCCACCCATCGGGGAATTCTTTGCCCTCGGTCACTAGCGAGCCAGCACCGACCAAGCAGTTCTTGCCAATTTTCGCGCCATTGAGTACCACCGCACCAATGCCAATGAGCGAGCCATCGCCAATCGTGCAGCCATGCAGCATTACTTGGTGGCCAACCGTCACATTGCAACCCACGTTCAGCGGTTTACCCATATCGGCGTGCAAACCGCTGGCGTCCTGAATATTGGAGCCCTCGCCGATGGTGATGCTGTCAGTGTCGCCACGAATCACGCAACCGAACCAGACACTGGCATCTTTGCCCAGTGTCACGCGACCCATGACTTGCGCGCTGTCCGCCACCCAAGCTGAGGCATCCACCTCAGGCGCCACACCATCCAATTCGTAAATTGCCATGTGATTTGTCTCCCGTATTTATTGCTTGCCTCAACCCCCTAGAATTGTAGGGATGGAGTTACGTCATCGCGCGCTAGAGGTCTTGTGCTTTTCAGACCCAGAGCAAAAATCCGCTGCAGCCCTCGATCTGTATGCACATAAAGCTCTTTATTCAATAGCAGACAGTGCCCCGGCGCTAGCTATTCCCGAGTCTGAGCTACCGGGTCGCCCTGCTAAGCCTGAGCTTAAGCACCACACCGAAGTGGGTCGCCGCTCACCGGCAACGCCTGAAGGCCGGGCCATTCTTATTCATGCCATTGCACATATTGAGTTCAACGCTATCAATTTAGCGCTGGATGCCGTGTGGCGTTTTGACGGCATGCCCCAGCAGTATTACTACGACTGGCTGCAAGTTGCGGCCGAGGAAGCCAAGCATTTCCGATTGCTGCGCGAGCACCTGCGCCTGCAACACGGCAAAGACTATGGCGACTACCCGGCCCACCAAGGCCAGTGGACCATGTGCGAAAAAACAGCGGGCGACATTACCGCCCGCATGGCCCTAGTACCTAGAACGATGGAGGCACGCGGGCTTGACGCTACGCCGCAAATCCAGAACAAGCTGCGCAATACCCACGCAGCAGATGCACTGGCCGCCGTTGACATTCTGGACATCATCTTGCGCGAGGAAGTGGGTCATGTCGCCATTGGCAACCACTGGTATCGCTGGCTGTGCACGAGGGATGGGCTAGACCCCGAGCCGCTCTACCAAGAGCTGGCCACCCGCTACGAAGCCCCACGCCTGCGCCCGCCGTTTAATGAAACTGCGCGGCTTGCCGCGGGCTTTACGCCAGCAGAGATGGACTGGCTCAAGCAATCTTGAAGCCATTTTCTTGACTCTCATCAATTTTTTAAGCCTCTTAGGCCTTGCTCGGTGAAGTAGTTGAATCAAAAGCCCCACTCGCTTAACACTGACACTATGATCAGTTAATTCTTACAATAAAAAGCAGAATCAACTTTTCTTCACAAACAGACTTCATGAACAGATGATTGAACAAACCCTGCAGGATCCAGCTTTAGCACCCGCGCGCAAGCTGTCCAAAGGCATGATTGCTCGCCAGCCCATCGTGAATGGGCAGCAGCAAATCATTGGCTATGAGTTATTCAATCGTTCACGATCTCCTTACGACCACACCATGGCGTCCGATGCGACGCTGATTTTTGCAGCCCTCACGCACGCGGGCGAAGAAGATCTGCTGGGCACAAAGCTCATGTTTGTGAACTGCACGCATGAAGGCCTGACGGGCGAGCACCTTGAGCTGCTACCCGCCGACAAGGTGGTGCTAGAAATTCCCCCGCTGGGCCATGCGGCCATGCAAGAAGTCACGGCGCGCCTGCCCACGCTGCTAGCACTCAAGGAGCAAGGCTTTCACCTGGCCTTCAATCACACGGTGCTGGAGTCCGAATACGCAGCCTGGCTGCCGCTGGCCGATTACATCAAGCTGGACTTGTCGGCACTGGCCCCGGCCCAGCTGACGGTGCTGGTCAAATTTGCCAGCCGCCACTCCCGCGCTGAGCTGATTGCCGAGAAGGTGGAAAGCGCCTTGCAGCATGATCTCGGTCGGCGCCTTGGCATAGAGCTGTTTCAAGGCTTTTGGTTTGCCCGCCCAACAGTGATGCAAACCCGCCTGCTGACTCCTACGCAGCAAAGCATCATTCAACTGCTCGCTCTTGTTCGCGAGCAAGCCAGCACCGAGGCGATTGAGGAAGTTCTCAAAAAAGACGCAGCACTGGCTTTCAACCTGCTGCGCCTCATCAATTCCGCCAGTTTTGGCGCTCACCGCAAAATTACTTCGTTCAAGCAAGCTGTCATGCTGCTGGGCCTGAACAAGCTGTTTCGCTGGGCGGCCATGCTGCTGACGGCCGCCCGCGAAGGTGGCCCGCCACCCGCTGTGGGACAAACAGCCGTCATTCGCGGCCGATTGATGGAGCTACTGGCCAAACATTCACTCTCAGATACTGACAGCGACTTGGCCTTTATCTGCGGAATGTTCTCCATGCTAGACCGCATGCTGGGCATGCCCCTGCCAGCTGCTCTGGCCCTGATCCCCGTGTCCGATGCGGTCTCTGCCGCCTTGCTGCGGCATGAAGGCATTTTGGGCGAGCTGCTCATACTCACGCAGGCCTGTGAGACTCAGGATCTCGAGCAGTTTGACCGCAGCGCGGGTTGCCTTGAGCTGGAGCACCACGATATCAATCAGGCCCACTTGCAGGCACTGAGTTGGACGGAGTGTCTGTCTGACTGACAACGCACACCACCAAGAACACCCCTACCAATAGCAACCATGGATACCTTAGATACCACCTCCTTGCCACAGTCCGCCGACCAGAGCGAAGACAAGGACGAGAGCAACATCGCCAGCATTGCGCGTCAGGCCATCGTTGATGACAAGCGGGATGTGTTCGGCTACGAGTTGTTTGACCGCTCCGTCTCGCACCAAGCGCACACCGCAGCGTCTGATGCGGCGCTGCTGTTCAATGCCTTGTCGTATGCCGGTGCCGAAGCGCTAGTGGGTAAAAAAACTGTCTTCATCAACTGCACGCATGAAAGCCTCAGCGGCGCTCATCTGGAGCTGATTCACCCAGACCGTGTGGTGCTTGAAGTACCGGCCCTGCCAGCTGACGCCACGCAGCAAAACATCGAAGCTTGCGTTCCCACGTTCACCGCCTTGCGCGAGCGCGGCTTTCGCCTCGCGTTTGACCAAAATCTGCTGCGCCGCAACTACGCGTCGTGGCTGCCTATGGCCTCCTTCGTTAAGCTGGACATGCAAGCCTTCGGACTCGAGCATGCGCAAAAGCTAGTGAAGTTTGCCCAAACCTACACCCGCGCCGAGATCGTGGCGGAAAAGGTAGAGACTTCCGAGCAGTTCGATCACATGCACGCCCTGGGCGTCAAACTGTTTCAAGGCTACTGGTTCGCCCAGCCACAAGTGGTGCAAGCGCGCACCATTCGCCCTACGCAGGCCACCATCATTCAGCTCATCAACTTAGTGCGCCAGCAAGGCAGCACTGAAGAGATTGAAGAACTGCTGAAAAGAGACCCCACGCTGTCCTTTAACCTGCTGCGCTTCATCAACAGCTCAGGCTTTGGTCTGTCGTGCGAAATCACCTCTTTTCGCCATGCGGTGATGATTTTGGGTCTCAAAAAGCTGTTCCGCTGGGCAGCCTTGCTATTGACCACCTCGCGCACGGGTGGCTCACCACCTGCTGTGGGCCAAACCGCTGTGGTGCGCGGCCGCCTGATGGAGCTGCTGAGCGCCGAGCTGCTGCCCCCCGAAGAAACCGATCATGCGTTTGTGGTTGGCGTTTTCTCTTTGCTCGACGTGATGCTGGGCCAGCCCATTGCCAAGGCACTGGAGTCCGTGGCGCTACCTGAGTCCGTGGTGGATGCACTGGTACACAACACTGGCGTGTTCGCCCCCTTCCTTGAGCTGACACGCGCCTGCGAGTCCGGTGATGATGAAGGCTTTGCCCGCGCAGCCAATGCGCTGCACCTGTCCAATCACCAAGTTAACTGGGCTCACTTGCAAGCCCTGAGCTGGGCAGACAGCCTGATCAGCGAAAGCAATTAACTATCAAAAAATGAGCTACTCATGCTCATAGAAAAAGGACTTGCGGCCTATTTGGCTACAAGTCCTTTATTTTTGAAGCGTCGCTGCCTCAGCTCATTTGCATCAATTCAGCTGCATTAGTTCAGCTGAATGCCTGCAGCCTTAATGATCTGCGCATTGGTTTTAAATTCAGCGTCGATCTGCTTGGCCAAATCAGCAGCCTTGCCACCGGTGGGCACATTGTCCGTAGCCTCCAAACGCTGACGCATCTCAGGCAGCGCCAGCGCCTTGTTCACCTCGGCATTGATGCGAGCCAGCACAGGTGCAGGCACACCCGCAGGGGCGAAGATACCAAACACTGATGTGGTGTTCGCATTCTTGTAGCCCAGCTCAGCCAAGGTAGGCACTTGCGGCAGCGAATCCAGACGCGAAGGCGCACCCACAGCCAAGACCTTGAACTTGCCAGCCTTGATGTGCTGCATAACTGCTGGCCCGGCATTGGTAGAGAGCACTTCAAACTGTGCGCTCAAACCGTCGTTGAGCTGCTGGCCGCCGCCCTTGTAAGGCACATGCGTGATCTGCGTCTTGGACTGATCGGCAATCTGCTCGAGCATGATGTGGCCCAGCGACGCCAAACCTGCCGTAGCCCAGCGCACATCGCCGGGGTTGGCTTTGGCCTGCGCCAGCATCTCAGGCAGGCTCTTAGCCGTCAGCCTTGTAGTGCCCAGCAGCAGCACAGGTGAATACATGACGCTTACCACCGGCGTGATGTCTTTTTGCACATCAAACAAGGGCTTGCCAAAATGCGGGCTCAGTGTGAGCGGGCTGATGGAAGAAAAGCCCAGCGTATAGCCATCAGGTTTGGACTTCACCACCTGATCCAAACCCATCGCGCCACCTGCGCCCGCCTTGTTCTCAATGACCACAGACTGACCCAGCGAAGCGGTGAGCTTTTCACCTAAAGCACGGGCCACCACATCACTCACACCACCGGCGGGGTAAGACACCACAAGGCGGATCGGGCGGTTGGGCCACCCGGTATCGACTCCATCAGCTGCGCCAGCAGCTTGGGCATTGATGGAGAAAGTCGCAGGCAACAAGGCAGCCAGCGCACAGCTCAACACGCTGCGGCGAAGAAAGTTAGTCATTACACAAATCCAAAAAACTAGGCGTACATTTTTGACCAAAGTGAACTCCTTGGAGGCAATTAACGTCGATTCGACAGCTGAAACCACAAAAACCATCAAAACAGCGAAGAAAAAACCATCAATTCACTAAAGCGCAGCACGGACCATCGGATGCAGCGAGCGATGGTTATCGCCAACGCTTATCGCTAGACTGTTGAGAATCGACTCCACAGAAAGTGCGCTATGGCTGCAAAGTCTCTTCTCTCACGTCGCTCGCTGCTGCAAGGCGGCACCGCTACGGCGGCATTGAGCGCTATGGCCTTGCCCGGCATAGTTGCAGCGGCTCGCCCAAGCGCCCTACCTGCATCTCATGTTGCCTCAGGTTCGCCTGCCGGCTCCGTTTTACGCTCCGCACACAACACCTGCGTGCTTGATGGCCTGCAACCCATTGTTCTCACCATCAGCGGCACCGGCGTGCAGGCCAATCGAGGCAAGCCTCAGGCCGTAGCAGACCATATGCTCAACATGCACGGCCATCGCTTTGATGCGGCATGGTCTTGCGGGCTGGATGCGCTCAACAGCCTCAAGCAGCACTCACTGACCACCCAGCTGGAATACGACGAAACCGAGCACCGCCTGCAAGGCCCCTTGCTTGAGCATGTTCTGCAGGCCGCTGGCATCGACATTGCCCACGCCATTGCACAAGGCCACCAACTCACCCTGCAAGGCATTGACGGTTACCGCACTCAAATACCGCTAGCACAAGCCGTGCGCTGGCGCATGCTGCTGGCGACTGAGCTTGATGGACTGCCGCTATCTATGGGTGGCGTAGGGCCGCTGTGGGTTATGTTTGCACCGCAGCACATTCCTGAGCTGAGCCAGTTGCCCATCAAACAGCGCTTTGCCGCCGCCGTCTGGGGGCTGTACTACATACAGCTCAATGTGGCTTAGCCCCGAGGATGGTGCTCAGCATGCAATGCTTTGAGCCGCTCTCTTGCAACATGGGTGTAGATGGTTGTGGTGGAGATATCGGCATGGCCCAGCAACATCTGCACCACACGCAAGTCAGCGCCATGATTGAGCAAATGCGTGGCAAACGCATGGCGCAGCGTGTGCGGCGATAGCGGCACCGTCACACCCGCAATCTGCGCGCATTTTTTAACGATGATCCAGAACATCACCCGGCTCATACCCGCACCGCGCTGGGTGACAAAGACATCATCCGTCTGCTGCCCGCCCAAAATAAGTGCGCGTGCACCCTGCAGATAAAGCTCTAACCAATGCTGCGCTTCTTGACCAAAGGGCACTAACCGCTCCTTGCGGCCCTTACCGGTGACACGCAGCACACCCGCACGCAAATCCAGCTCATGCATGCGCACGCCTACTAACTCACTGACACGCAGGCCGCTGGCATACATCAACTCCAGCATGGCTCGGTCACGTAAGCCCAGCGGCGTATCCACATCGGGCGCATTCAATAAAGCCTCCACCTGCTCCTGCGTCAACACCTTGGGCAGGCGCGGTGCCTGCTTTGCGGCCAGCATGCGCACCGTTGGATCCGTCGTGATGCGCTTTTCACGCAGTGCCCAATGAAAGTAACGGCGCAGCACCGTCAAGCGGCGGTTCGATGATGTGGCCTTGGTCTCTCCGACGCGCGCTGCAAAATAGTTTTCCAAGTCCGCCTCCAGCGCCTCATCCAGCGCCTTGGAGGGCTGCAAGCTGGCTAGCCACTGCGCAAAAGCCTGCAAATCGCGCCGATAGGCAGACAGCGTGTTGCGAGACAAGCCGTCTTCAAGCAGCAAAGCATCAATAAACAGGTCTAGCGCGTCTTGACTGGCCGGCAGCGGCGCAGACCACTCCTCAGGAGTCGATGATTTACGTGTTTTTTTCTCGGCTTCAGTCATGGGGCTAAACAGCTAGGGTCTGTTGAGAGTTGACCAAAGGTTACGTCATAACGACAAGTGCTTAGAGGTAGAGCGCGTGCATAAATAGGCAACTTGCCGGCGGCCTTTGAAACTATGAGCAAAACTCAACGGATCCGAACGTACACACTGGCAAGAGGCTTACGGCGGCTGCCGATTTGGAGATGAGTGAGCGAAGGCGCAGAAGATGATTAAGAAAACTGCAGCAGGCATGGCTTCACAAAAGGCCCTCAACGACAGCTTATAAAGTGGAAAAAATTACCTTGAGTCAAGAAAGAAACTTCTTGCAACTTAAGCATATTTAACCGTTAATTTACATTGAGAAGCAAAATACAAGGCTAAAAAAAGCTCCCACTACCCATTAAGGGCTAGCCTGTTTTCCATGATTTGAGAATATTTCTTCAGGAAAATCTTCAATGTCCATTGCTGACGCATATCACAATGCACTAGCTCCCACTTGGGCATTGCTGTTCCTGGCCAGCATACTTTTGTCGTGCTGGATCTTTCTGCGAAAACAAAGATTTTTGCTTTGGCAGTCTTGTGCTTACACACTCACGGCCTGCTCTTTCGCCATTCAAAGCTTGGCCTCGACGGAAAGCATCAAACTGTATGCACCATTCACCGCCACTCTTTATTTGCTGGGGGCTTGGTTTTTAGCCAAATGCTGGAATGAGCATTGGCAGTGCCGCCCTCAACCGCTAGCCAGTTGTCTCATTGGCATCACTGCTTTAGTCGGCATCACCTACTACAGCCATGATCTCTGGACGCGTGTGCAAATCTCTAGTCTGGGAACCGGCTTCATCATGCTGCTGCCGGTCGTCGGCGCCTTCAGACAACTGTATTCAAAAGATTGGCTGAGCCGAATTCTGTTTTTATTCGCCTTGCTCTATGTCGTACTCATCATCACCCGGCCAATCTTCTTTGGAATACTTGGTTATTCAGAGATACAGCAGTTAGTCCCATCGGTCTTTTGGTTTGCGGCCACGCTAAGTACTTTGCTCTTTAGCCTAGTCTTTACCGTATTAATGACGGCTATTGCCATCCGCACCACCATTTTCCAATTGCGAGAAGAACGAGATCAAGACTCGTTGACCCAGATCCTCAATCGCCGGGCCTTCTATGAAATGGCTCGCTGCCGTCTTAGCGACAAGCGCCTGTACCCCATGGCCATCATTACAGGTGATATCGATCACTTCAAACATATCAATGACACTTGGGGACACAGCTGCGGCGACAAGGCGCTGCAACTGATATCAAGCACGTTGCAGCGCAATTTACGCAGTCACGACCTAGTCTCCAGGTTTGGCGGTGAAGAGTTTGTTCTGTTACTGACTCACATAGATCTGTCAGAGGCTGAGCAAGTAGCCCTGCGCATCAGAAATGACCTCAGATCAAATCAATCTGCACTCCCCATTAACGTGCCCTTGACCATGAGCTTTGGTATTGCCTCAGTCAACAACGCAGATGGGCTTGAAGCTGCCTTGAAAGAGGCCGACGAGCTTATGTATGCTGCAAAAAATGCGGGACGCGATCAGGTCCATGTGTCCGGCATTCATTACCCGGACATCTACTTTGAGCAGACACGTCCCAGCCTAGATCTGAGTACACATCACTTTTAAGAGCATGTTTACGCTCTCAATGAATGGCTGCAGAGGGCAAGCATCTGGGCAAATGAGTCCATTCACATAACTCGCTTGCAATGTTGCTGAAGCGATTCATGTCTTTTTACGCCTCGAATTCTCTGGGTAAAAATCGCCCACAAGATCTCAATCATTCAACACAGCCGATGTAAGCAATCGCTAATGTGTAAGAGATAAACCCACGTAGATACCCCAACTCATCCCACGCCCTACACCCCAGCCTCGGCTTACCTTAACTGCAGCCGTATTTCGCGGCTTTGCTCACAAGGAGAAAAGCATGAACACCGATCAAGTCAAAGGCACTCTAAAAGACGCAGCAGGCAAGGTTCAGGAAAAGCTCGGCGAGCTGATTAATAGCCCCGAGCAAGAAGCCAAAGGTATCGCTAAGCAAGTTGAAGGCACGGCGCAGAAAAAGGTTGGCGATGTGAAAGAAGCCATCCACGACGCTGGAAAGAAATAATTTCGCCCACTGCGCGTAGGCATTAACAACAAAGCCCGAATGGCCGCTGAGGCTATTCGGGCTTTAACTATTTGCTACTTAATTAGTAGCAACTCAAACAATTAATCCAGTGTCAGCTTTTGCTTGGCAACAACCTGCTTATAGGTTTCAAACTCATCCTTGAGTTCCTTGGCGAACTCTTGAGGCGAATTGCCAACCACCAGCGAGCCAGTGTCTTCAATGCGCTTCTTCACAGCAGGGTCCTGCAACACCTTCTTGACGGCAGCATTGATCTTGTCCACCGTGGCTTTGTCCATGCCTTTGGGGCCCAGAATGCCGTAAGAAGCCATGCGGTTGACCTGCGGCAGACCCACTTCCTTGAAGGTGGGCACGTCAGGCAAAACGGCCAGGCGCTGGGGAGCGGCTACGGCAATGGCCTTCAAACGGTTGTCCTTGATAAAGGGCAATGCCGAGGGCAGGTTGTCCAAAATCATAGGAATCTGGCCGGCAACCGCATCATTCAGAGCTGGGCCTGCGCCGCGGTAGGGCACGTGAGTCATCTCAATGCCAGTCAGCGACTTGTACAGCTCCATCAACATGTGCTGAATGCCGCCCGTACCGGACGAACCATACGAATACTTGCCGGGGTTGGCCTTGAGCTCAGCTTCAAAAGCCTTGTAGTTGGCGTTGCCAGCAAACTTGGGATTCACGGCGATCACATTGGGCGTGGCCGCAATGTTGATGATGGGCGTGAAGTCTGTCAGCGGGTTATAGGGGGTCTTGGGGTTAATGGCCGGGTTAGTGGCCATTGTCGACAGTGTGGAGATGCCCAAGTTGTAGCCATCGGGCTTTTGGCGAGCCGTTTCTTGCGCCCCAATCACGCCGCCGCCACCGCCCTTGTTGTCCACGATCACGGTTTGGCCCAGCTCTTTGCCCAGTGGATCAGCGATAACGCGGGCAATGATGTCAGTCGTGCCGCCAGCAGCAAAAGGAACCAACAGCTTGATAGGTTTAGTGGGGTAGTTGGCCTGAGCCATTACCGCTGTCGAAAAACCTGCGGTTGCCAGAGCCATTGTCAGGCCCATATACATGCGACGATTCATGAAGGGATCTCCTTATGATTTCAGAAAATAATGACGTGATAGTAAGTGCCAACAAAAACCCGACACATTCTTGTTAGCCCTGATTTATAAGTAGATACCCTTGGTTAATACAAATTCTTTGCAGAACATCAAATGCATAGTACGCAACAGATTCCACAGCAGTAAGCGCCACCCCTCGAATTAAGCAGACAGCTTTCTCTCAGCCAAGCAAAGTCTTGAGGCGTCAAGCCCTATGCTTATGCGCCGTGAACTACCTTGAACTGCTATTCCCCGATTTCTCTCTCATCGTGCTGGGCTATGTGCTGTGCCGCTTTACGCCCATCAACCGCAGCATTTGGCAGCCGGTGGAGCAGTTGGTGTACTACTTGCTGTTTCCGGTGCTGTTGTTTCACTCCATCACGCGCAGCCCGATTCAATGGGGTGACGCCAGTCAATTGCTGGGCGCGGGCTTGCTGGGCTCAGTGCTAGGCATTGCCTTGAGCTACAGCCTGCCCTACTTACCATTTTTGGGTAAACGCATTGACCCGCGCAGCTACGCATCGGCAGCGCAGACCGCATTTCGGTTCAACTCTTTCATCGGGCTGGCCCTGGCATCGCGGCTAGCAGGGCCAGATGGACTGCTTTACATCTCAGTGTTGATTGGCGTGTGCGTGCCCTTGTGCAATATCGCCGCCGTCTGGCCCATGGCGCGCGGCAGCGGCCAGAGCTTTGTGGGGCAGTTGCTGCGCAACCCGCTGATCATCAGCACCCTGAGCGCCCTTCTCTTTAACGCGGCAGGGCTGCGAATTCCTGAGTTACTCGAAGCACCCGTGGCACGCTTAGGCGCGGCCTCTATCGCACTGGGGCTAATGGCCGCAGGCGCTGGCCTCAAGGTCAGCGCGCTTGCCAATAACAAGCTGCTGGCAAGCGAGCTGCTGCTCATACGCCACGCTATTCAGCCACTGATTGCACTGGCCATGATTAAGTTATTCCAGCTCAACCCCGCTCAAGCGATTGCGGTGATGGCATTCTCCAGCCTGCCTACCGCTTCGTCTTGCTATGTGCTGGCCGTGCGCATGGGTTATGAAGGCGGGTTTGTGGCCAGCTTGGTGTCGCTATCCACCATGCTGGGCTTGCTCAGCCTGCCGTTTGGCCTGTGGCTGATTGGTATTTGATCAAATCCGATAGCTGCTAGCGCTTATCCAATAAGCGCCAGAGGCTGATTGAAGTAAAACTCAGACGCGTTGCGCCAGCGCCCATGCCACATGCTCGGCCACTACCGGGTCTGGGTGACTGGCCCGGGTTTGCAGCGCGGCTTGCAGTTCAGGCTGGCCCGTCTCCCGCCAGGCATTGCCAAGTGCCACGGCCACATTGCGCAACCAGCGGGCGTGACCTATGCGGCGAATGGGGCTGCCTTCGGTAATGCGCAAAAACGTGGCTTCATCCCAAGCAAACAAATGCACCAGCTGCGTGCCCGCCAAGCCAGCGCGGGCGTCAAAGTCTGGCAACTGACTCACCTTGGCGAACTTATTCCATGGGCAGGCAAGCTGGCAGTCATCGCAGCCGTAGATACGGTTGGCCAGCAATGGGCGCATGTCTTCAGGAATGCTGCCCGAATGCTCAATCGTCAGGTAAGAGATGCAACGCCGCGCATCCACCTTGTGCGGCGCAATGATGGCGCCTGTTGGGCAGGCGTCTATGCACGATGTGCAATTGCCGCAGTGCGCTGAAACCGGCTCAGTTGCATCGATGGCGAAGTCCACATAGATCTCGCCCAAGAAAAACATAGATCCCGCCTCGCGGCTAAGCACCAGCGTGTGCTTGCCGCGCCAGCCTTGGCCGCTGCGGCTGGCTAGCTCAGCCTCCAGCACGGGGGCCGAGTCGGTAAAGGCGCGGTGACCGAACGGGCCAATTTCCTGAGCAATACGTTCTGCCAGCTTTTGCAAGCGGTTGCGCAGAACCTTGTGATAATCGCGCCCCCGGGCGTAGATGGAGACAATGCCTTCGGTAGGATGCTTTAAGCGGTCCCATTCCACGGTCTGCCATCCATCGGGCGTCTGGCGCGGCAGATAATCCATGCGCACGGTGATTACGCTCACCGTTCCGGGAACTAATTCCGCGGGGCGGGCTCGTTTTAAACCATGGGCCTGCATGTAGTGCATCTCTCCATGAAACCCTTGCGCCAACCATTGCAGCAAACCGGGCTCTGCCGAAGACAAATCTACGCCCGCCACGCCGATTTGGGAAAATCCCAGCTCGCGAGCCCAGGCTTGCATCAAAGGAATCAATTGACTGCTGCTCAACATACTCCCCGAATTGTAGGAAATGATCCTGCACCCGCGCTGGCGCAGCGACAGATAGTCTGGCAGGGCGAACAAGATACCGAACGTTTTGCGCAAAAACTGGCGGCTTTGCCCCAGTTGCGCAACGCCTATGTCACGCTAGACGGCAACCTCGGCGCGGGCAAGACCACGCTTGTGCGCCACTGGCTGCGCGCCCTGGGCGTGCAAGGCCGTATCAAGAGTCCCACCTACGCCGTAGTAGAGCCGCATGAGGCGGGCGACTTGTCTATCTGGCACTTTGATTTTTACCGCTTTGACGACCCCAGAGAATGGGAAGACGCGGGATTTAGAGACATTTTTGCCAGCCCCGGACTCAAGCTGGCAGAATGGCCTGAAAAGGCTGCAGCGGTTACACCTGTTGCAGATATAGCTATTCATATTGAAGCAATTGACGATGTGCAGCGGCAGGTGACTCTCAAAGCAAATACCCCCGCAGGCTGCACAGTGCTTGAAGCATTTACGGCATGAGCAAAACACACCCCACCCCTGCTCCATTCGGTCTGTCGCGTCGCAACCTGCTACAAGCTGGCGGCATCGTTTTGCTACTGGGCCGCCAACATATTGCGCAAGGCGCCTCCATCGTGGCCGTGCGCATCTGGCCCGCGCCGGACTATTCCCGCGTTACGCTGGAATCCGATATTCCGCTGACGGCCAAACCCATCTTCGTGCCCAGCCCACCGCGCTTGGCGGTGGATGTGGAAGGCCTAGACCTGAACCCCGCGCTTAAAGAGCTGGTGGCCAAGGTGCGCGCAGACGACCCCAACATCGCCAGCATTCGCGTGGGCCAATTCTCCCCCGGCGTGGTGCGTTTGGTGATTGACCTTAAGCAAGAGGCCCGCCCCCAGGTCTTTACTCTGGCGCCTATTGCCCCTTACAAGCACCGCTTGGTGCTGGACTTGTACCCCGCCAAGGCGGTGGACCCGCTAGAAGCGCTGATTAGCGAGCGCCTGCGCGACGCAAATACCAGCAGCGCAGCTGCACCAGCAGCGCCGACTAATGGCAGTACCGGCATCATCACCACACCGGCTCCTGCAGTCATTGCCGCTGCGCCGCAGGCTGACCCGCTGGGGGATTTGATTGCCAAAAAAAACCAGCGCGCGCCAGTGCCTGCTGCTACCTCACCTGCCGCACCTACAGCACCTGCTGTGATTGCCCAGGTGCCAAAACCTGCGCCAGCCCCGCCTGCGCCGGCACCAAGGCCAGCCCCAGCACCCGCCCCTGCTACCAACATCGCCACCTCTAAAAGCACGGACCGCATCATCATCGTGGTGCTAGATCCCGGCCATGGCGGCGAAGACCCCGGCGCCATTGGCCCTAGCGGTCTGCGTGAAAAAGAAGTGGTGCTCAAAGTCGCCCATCTGCTGCGTGATCGCATCAACAACACTCGCATTGGCGGCAACCCCATGCGCGCAGTCATGACGCGTGATGCCGACTTCTTTGTGCCCTTGGCCACTCGCGTGGACAAAGCCCGCCGCGTGCAGGCCGACTTATTCATCAGCATTCATGCTGACGCCTTCACCACGCCCAAGGCCAGCGGCGCCAGTGTGTTTGCACTGAGCGAACGCGGCGCGACCAGCACGGCTGCGCGCTGGTTGGCTAACAAAGAAAATCAGGCCGACTTGGTGGGCGGCCTGAATGTGGGCGGCGTGCAAGACCAACATGTGCAGCGCATGTTGCTGGACATGAGCACCACGGCGCAGATCAAGGACAGCCTCAAGCTCGGTACTTCCCTGTTGGGCGAGATTGGCGGCATGGCCAAGCTGCACAAGCCTCGCGTAGAGCAAGCCGGGTTTGCCGTGCTCAAAGCGCCGGATATTCCCAGTGTGTTGATCGAAACTGCCTTCATCAGCAACCCCGAGGAAGAAGCCAAACTGGCATCAGCCGCCTACCGCGAGCAACTGGCAGACGCAATGATGCGCGGCATTCGCAGCTACTTTGAACGCAACCCGCCACTGGCGCGCAGCCGATCGGTTTAAGCGCTTTTGAACAAGCCCACAAAAAAAGCCCCTGCACTTTGAATGCAGGGGCTTTTTTATGAGCCAAAAAGGCCGAAGTCTTTTATTTACAAGCGCAATGCGCTATTAAATTTGAAGCTTAGACGGGTTTAACCTTCTGCGCCTTGTCTGCCTTGCCGGCGCGCCAAGCGCCGAAGATGGCGATCAGACCTGGCACCAAAATCAAGCCCCAGATGATTTTTTCGAGGTTGTTCTTTACCCATTCCATATTGCCAAAGAAGTAGCCCGCAGCGCTGATGCCCACCACCCACAACACCGCTCCCACCACGTTAAACATGCTGAACTTAGCGCGGTTCATGTGCGCCACGCCCGCAACAAAGGGGGCAAAGGTGCGGATAAAGGGCATAAAGCGCGCCAAGATGATAGTCACGCCGCCGTAGCGCTCGTAGAAGTTATGGGCCTGATCGAAGGCCTTGCGATTAAACCAGCGCGAGTTTTCCCACTGGAAGACTTTGGGCCCTAAATAACGACCAATCATGTAATTGCTCTGGTCACCCAAAATGGCCGCCGTCAGTAGCACCGCCACCGCCAGCGGATAGTTCATATAACCCGCGCCGCACAAAGCGCCCACGATGAACATCAGCGAATCACCGGGCAAAAAGGGCATCACCACCACACCGGTTTCCACAAACACGATGATGAACAACAAGGCATATACCCAAGGGCCATAAGCCACCACAAAGGCTTGCAGGTGCTTGTCAATATGCAGGATGAAGTCGATCAAAAACTGAATGATTTCCAAAACACAGTCCTCAAAATTAAAAACCGGCATACCGATGCATGCCGGCACGTAATGTACTTCGGCTGAGCACACCTTCCTGCTTCTGAGACTCAGCACAGTGAGCTATTTGCAAGTTCAACGCACAGTTGCTTGCCTGCTACAACAAACAAAAGCACGAATCCGCTATTTGTTACAGGATTTAATCAATCTATACGTCAACATTACGTCAGCTAGTATTTCTGCTGGCATATTAGAGGCATGTAGCAGCAAACCGTGCATTGCTGTTTAGCAGCCTGATTTCAGGCTCGCAAATCCAGTCCTGACACCTCCTTATTTCTGAGGAGTCTGCAAAGACCGGATCGCCCGTAAAACGAGCACGATAAGAGGAATACGAGTATGAACAAGATCACAAAGCGTTATGGCAAGGCACTGACTCTGGCCGTCACACTCACCGGTGCTTTGGCACTGGGTGGCTGCGCCCACGGCCCTAGCCGCCAACAAGTAGGCATCGGCGCTGGCGCTGTTGCCGGTGGTGCTGTCGGCAATGTGCTGTTTGGCGGCCCTATTGGCACCATTGGTGGCGCTGCCGCTGGCGCGCTGGTGGGCAATGAGCTGACCAAGGGCGGTCGCCGCCGCTAAGCCTTTTTGAGGCTGATAAAAAAGAGCTGCTTTTTGCAGCTCTTTTTTGTTTTTGAAGAATAGAAGGCTCTCTTAAGTGTTCACTCAAGTCCGCGTTAAAACTCTCTCTTGAGTACTCTCTTTCCGACCTACTTGCGCGCCAGCCTAGAATGATTGCCGTGAACGTATCTAGCCCCGAACTCTCCCCCACCCCTTCCGACTCCATGACCCAGACCGCAGATGCAGTGCAGGCGCGTCGGCCTATCCGCGATTTGCCCGACGAGCTGATCAGTCAGATCGCCGCCGGCGAGGTGGTGGAGCGCCCCGCCTCCGTGGTGCGCGAACTGGTGGATAACGCGCTCGACTCCGGCGCCAGCCAGATCACCCTGCGCCTGCTGGCCGGTGGTGTGCGTCTGATTGCGGTGGAAGACGACGGCTGCGGCATTCCCCGCGAAGAGCTGCCCGTGGCCTTGCGCCGCCACGCCACCAGCAAGATCACCGATCTGCATGATTTGGAAACCGTAGCCACTATGGGCTTTCGAGGCGAAGCGCTAGCCGCGATTGCCTCGGTATCCGAGACCTCCATCTTTTCACGACCCGCAGGGCAAGACTCGGCCTATCTGCTGGACGCCCGCAGTGGCGAGCTGCGCCCTGCCGCCCGCAACCAAGGCACCACAGTCGAAGTCAAAGAGCTGTTCTTCTCGACCCCTGCTCGCCGCAAATTCCTCAAGACCGACGCCACCGAACTGGCTCACTGCGTAGAAGCCGTTCGTCGCCATGCACTAGCCCGCCCCGATGTGGGCTTTGCCATTTGGCATGAAGGCAAACTGGTCGAGCAGTGGCGCGCAGCCACTGGCACGCCAGAGGAAGCCATTGCCAGCCGACTGGCCGATGTACTGGGCGAGAAGTTTGTCGCCAACTCCGTCATCGTAGACCACTGGTCTGGCCCCGTGCATGTCACCGGCCGCGCTGGCGTGCCTGATGCCGCGCGCTCTAAGCCTGATCACCAGTTTTGCTACGTCAACGGCCGCTTTGTGCGCGACAAGGTGCTGACCCATGCCGCCCGCTCTGCCTACGAAGACATTCTTCACGGCAACAAGCAGCCCATTTACGCGCTCTACATCCAGATCGACCCATCGCGCGTCGATGTGAACGTACACCCCACCAAGATCGAAGTGCGCTTTCGCGAAAGCCGTGAAGTGCACCAAGCCGTGCGCCATGCGATTGAAAATGCGCTGGCCACGCCCCGCGCAGCTGCAGTGGTGCAAGCCGCGGCACAAGAAGCTGCTGTGCAAGAAGCCGCTCGCCAACCAAGCCTGAGCGATGAATCAGCCGCAGCGGCGGCCCAACCAGTCAACGCCCCTGCTTGGCCTCAAACCCGCATGAGCTTTGGCGAGCCCTTGGTTGGCAACCCCGTCAGCGATCTGGCCAAGCTCTGGGAGCCCATGCGCGAGCAAGTGGCCACACCTTCAGCGGCTACTCCTGCTGTGACTGCAACAGCTGTTGAAGTAACGACAGCGACAGCAGAAGTTGCGGTAGAACCAGCCCCGTTCGCCCAAGCACCTGTACCAACAACACCATTAGCGCCTGCATTCCCTGCCAGCCAAGCGCCGATTACCAACACCATCCCCATGCCCAGCCCGGTGCCTCAACCGGAAGGCGAAAACATCAAGCTGCGCCCATCAGGTCAGTCCAGCTACTTTCAGCGAAAAACACTAGCAGCGCAGGTACAAGAAGCACCTGCAGCTACAGAGTTAATAGCTAAAACAGCGACAGCCGAGGTGCGTCAACCGGCTGCTGCGGCCCCACAAAACCCGGCCCAGCCTGTAACCGCTGCAACTACAGCAAGTGCACATGTAGCCAGCGCAGACACCGCCCCCGTCTGGCCGCTAGGCCGCGCCGTGGCGCAGTTGCATGGTGTCTATATCCTGGCCGAGAACAGTCAGGGCATGATCATCGTGGACATGCATGCCGCCCACGAGCGCATCGTCTACGAGCAGCTCAAGAACGCGGTCAATACGCAAAATGGCGAGGAAAACATTCCCAGCCAACCCCTGCTCATTCCCGCCACCTTTGCCGCTACGCGTGAAGAAGTCGCCACTGCCGAAGCCCATGCAGACACCTTGCTGGCGCTGGGCATGGAGGTCTCGCCCTTCTCGCCCAAAACATTAGCCGTGCGCGCAGTACCAGCCACTTTGGCGCAGGGGGATGCGGTAGAGCTGGCCCGCAGCGTGCTGGCTGAGTTGGCTCAGCATGACGCCAGCACCGTGGTGCAACGCGCGCGCAATGAGATTTTGGCCACCATGGCCTGCCACGGCGCGGTGCGTGCCAACCGCAAGCTCACCCTCGATGAGATGAACGCCCTGCTGCGCCAGATGGAAGTCACAGACCGCTCCGACCAGTGCAACCACGGCCGTCCCACTTGGCGCCAACTGACAATGAAAGAGTTAGATGCACTCTTTCTGCGCGGTCGCTAAACAAGCACAAAGCAGAGCAAGCGCAAGGCAAGCAGGCGGTTCCTGAAACCGTAAAAAATTACCTGCGTTATGAAATTGAAAGCTGCATGCGGTCGTAATTGATAGATCTGTGATGGTTTTCCATCCAAGGTCTATAAATTACGACCACAAGCAGCTCTCCAATTAATAGCAAGCAATAGATTTTCCCCGCGCAGGAAACCTGAGCAGCCTAACTGCGCCAAAAAGCAGCCGCGGCCACAAGTCCTACAGCCAAGGCTCAAAAATCGGCTTAGTTCGAGACAGGGACAGCGCTCCCCCTTCTCACACACGGACACGCACTTCTTTGGTGCTCACAAGACAAAGCATGAGAGCCGCATCTGTTCTTTGCGCGCCATCAATACCAACCTCACAAACTCTATGCACTTTTTTGCTACATGCGTTCAAACAATCAGGCTGTAAAAGCAGCGGCGCTAAATCGTTGAAAAGTAAGAGTAAATGCTAGCTCAGCGTCCTACTTTGAGGAAGGCATGCACCAGAATCACGCCTACACGCACCAAAACTATGCATAGAGACATAACTTTTCGGCATAATCTTGTTTTCGCGAATTTCAGCATCTATCTCGATCCGTCAGAAAGTTCTCTATGAAGTACCAGTCCGTAGGCCAATTCTTGGAAGAAGTGGCACAACGCAACCCCGGTCAGCCCGAATTCCTGCAAGCCGTCACCGAAGTGATGGAAAGCCTGTGGCCCTTCATCGAGAAGCACCCTAAGTACGCTGAACACGCTCTGCTGGAGCGTCTGGTTGAAGCCGAGCGCATCATCCAGTTCCGCGTCAGCTGGACGGACGACAAGGGCCAAGTGCAAGTGAACCGCGGCTTCCGCATTCAGCACAGCATGGCGATTGGCCCCTACAAGGGCGGCCTGCGCTTTCACCCCTCCGTTAACCAGTCCGTGCTGAAGTTCCTGGCTTTCGAGCAGACCTTCAAGAACGCGCTGACCACCCTGCCTATGGGCGGCGGCAAGGGCGGCTCTGACTTCGACCCCAAGGGCAAGAGCTCCGCTGAAGTCATGCGCTTTTGCCAAGCCTTCGTTGCCGAGCTGTTCCGCCACGTGGGCCCAGATACCGATGTGCCAGCAGGCGACATCGGCGTGGGTGGCCGCGAAGTGGGTTACATGGCCGGCATGTACAAAAAGCTGTCGAACACCGCCTCGTCCGTGTTTACCGGCAAGGGCCTGTCGTTTGGCGGCTCGCTGATTCGCCCTGAAGCCACTGGCTACGGCACCGTGTACTTCGCCCGCGAAATGCTGGCCACTCGCGGCCAGTCGTTTGAAGGCAAGACCGTGTCCGTGTCCGGTTCGGGCAACGTGGCTCAGTACGCTGTGGAAAAGGCGATGGAGCTGGGCGCCAAGGTTGTGAGCGTGTCTGACTCCTCGGGCACTGTGTACGACGCAGCGGGCTTCACCACCGAAAAGCTGGCCATCCTGATGGATGTGAAGAACAACAAGTACGGCCGCGTCAGCGACTATGCCAAGCTGGTGTCTGGCGTTGAATTCTTGGCTGGCCAAAGCCCTTGGTCTATCAAGGTAGACGTGGCCCTGCCTTGCGCTACCCAAAACGAGCTGACCGAAGCCGATGCCAAGACACTGATCGCCAACGGCGTTCTGTGCGTGGCTGAAGGCGCCAACATGCCCTCCACCATCGAAGCGGCCAAGGCCTTCGAAGCCGCTGGCGTGCTGTACGCACCCGGCAAGGCATCCAACGCCGGTGGCGTGGCCACGTCCGGTCTGGAAATGTCGCAAAACTCGGCTCGCCTGTCTTGGCCTGCTGAAGAAGTGGACGCCCGCCTGCTGCAAATCATGCAAAGCATTCACGCCGCTTGCGTCAAGCACGGCAAGCGCGAAGACGGCACCATCAGCTACATCGACGGCGCCAACATCGCCGGCTTTGTGAAGGTTGCCGACGCCATGATCGCTCAAGGCGTGATCTAAGCTTTAGCGCTGGACTGCAACGAAAAAAGGCCCTTCGGGGCCTTTTTTCATTTTGTCTTTGAATTAAGTCGTGGCAAAGCGAGGCAAGTCGACTACATACATGCTTTTGAGCAGGGCGAGCTTGCGGCCAGGATCTATCGTCCGGTAGTAAGCCGCGAACAGCAGGTCTAGGCTAGAGCTGACGCAGGGGTTTCAACACCGAGTGTTAGCGGCAATCAACCGCTGAACTTGATGGACTCTGGCTGCAAACTCCAAGAACCGGCATTCAAGATTTTCGCAGCCCTTATCGGAGGCCACCCCGCCCCAACCCCTTGACGACAATTCACCGTGCCTTCAGGCAAAATTCAGATGATCGGGGCAAGCTTGGCGTCAGGTCTGCCGGGAAGCCCACCTTGAAGAATGGAACAACATCAATGGCACTGACGAAGAAGGGCGAGTTCATGTACGGAACGACGTCCGGAGACACCCAAGCCGAGCTGCGCAGCTACAGCGTTGCGAATCGCTATGAGGCCGTCCGGTTTGCCTCGTCCAAATGCACTTGCGGGTGCCGGACTTTTGCGCTGCAGACCGATGAAGAAGCCGGCGTGGCAATCCGCACCTGCACCGACTGCGGGCAGATACACCTGATGGGCGACAGCGCGGACCACGTTGAAGAGGCCGCCCCCGAGGCGCACGAGTGCGTGTGCGAGAACGAGGTGTTCGAGCTGGTGTCTGGCGTATCCGTGTACGAAGGCACACATGACGTGCGCTGGTACTACATCGCTTGCCACTGCGTGGAATGCAATCTGGTTGGAGTCTTCGCAGACTGGAAGTGTGAAGCAGGTGATGCGGCGGCCTTCCTCACCAAGGTTTGAGCGCGCGCCCCGCAGAGATCATGCTCGCAGGCTCGCGCGGCCGGGGAATGTCATGAGGTGGTTGCTGGACTTGGCTGTATCAATGACGGCAATCGCTGCGCCAGAGGCGAGCATTGTGTTGCATTAACCCGTTGATCCACAGTCGCTAGCAGCTCTGCACGCCAACGTCACAGCCCCGACAGAAACCGCCCTAAAAACTTCTCACCCGTGCCGGTATCTAGCAGCATCTGTGCACAAAACAAGGGATTACCCTAGGATTCACATCCTTCCCACATAGGGCCTAGCGCCCTGTGCCTTTTAGATAACGCCCGGTACTGCCGGGCGCTTTGCATTTGTTGTTGCCCGTGACTGTATTACCCTGCTGGCGTCTGCCTTTGGCCCACTTCGCCAGTTGCGCCGCCTTGGCCGCACTTTCCTTGCCTTCTCTTGTCCACGCTCAGCAAGCGCCCAATGGCACGCTGCAGGTCTATGGCCGCATCAACGCGTCTATTGAAAGCAACCGCTCCGATAGCCAAGCCCGCGCGCAGGGCCTGCGCAATAACGAATCCTTTTGGGGCCTGCGCGGGCAGGAGGATCTGGGCGGCGGCATGCAGGCCGGTTTTATTTTGGAGCATGGCTTTGATATTGACTCCGGCGCAAACAGCGCCAGTGACTACTTCAACCGTAAGAGCGAAGTGAATCTGACGGGCAGCTTCGGTATGCTGCGCATGGGCCGCATGTTCAGCGAGGCCTACTACGCCACGGCCGATGTGGTGAGCATGCACAACTTTGACACCGGTATCTCAGCCGATGCGCTGTATGCATGGGTATCCAACGGCGGCAATCATGTGTCTTGGCGCCTGCCGCAATACCAAGGTCTGACCGTAGAGCTGGGCACCAGCTTGCATGAAAAACAGACCGAGCCCAACAAAAACGCTTGGGACTTGGCCGCCAATTACGAGCTGGGCGACTTCACACTAGGCTTTGGCTACAACCGCTGGGGTGTGGCCGAGCAAGCCACTGTGCGCGCCACCTACACCACTGGGCCGTGGACGCTGGCCGGCTTTGTGCAAAACAGCCGCGGCTGGGATCAGGCAAGCTTCCAAGTTGATAGCAGCCAGCGCAATCGCAATATGGCACGCGTATCCATTCAGTACGAAGATGGCCCTAACGAGTACCACGCGAATGTGGGTTATGCCGGCAAAGTGGGCGGCGAAGCCGGCACACAGGCTACGCAGTGGACGCTGGGCTACAACTACAACTTCAGCAAGCGCACCAAGATCTATGCGCTCTACACCCAAGTCAACAACCATGAGCGTGCGCGTTACCTGACGGGTGAAGCTGGCGTGGGCTCTCGATCTCTGGCTGCGGGTATGCGGCACTACTTCTAAAAACGCCCATCAAAACGACCATCCAACTCAAATGGCGCTGCGCATCGACTGATGGGCAGCGCCATTTGTATTGATGATATTTTCATTGCAGATATTTGCATTGAAGACGCGTGTTTACGATCTCAGTGTTGAATTTAAGCGCTGAGCAATGCGGCCCCATCAACGGGCAAGTCCTCATACGCAGCTAACGCGCTGCGGGTACAAAAGTTTCTTTGTACTTTTACAGAGGATCTGCCATGCACTACTTGCTCAAACCTGCGGCCCTGCTTTGCACCAGCGCCTTGTTTTTTATCAGCGGCAGTGCCATGGCGCAGGCTAGCGGCTTGACACGTACCATGGTGGGCAAGGCCGATGTCTCAGTGCCGGGCCGAGAGGCCGTGGTGGCCAAGGTCGAGGTCGCACCGGGAGCACGCGCCGGTCGCCATACCCATCCCGGCGATGAAATCAGCTATATCAGTGAAGGTGAGGTCGATCTGCTCATTGACGGCCAGCCGCCGCGCACTCTCAAAGCTGGCGAATCATTCGTCGTGCCCGCCGGTGTCATTCACGATGCGCACAACGCCAGCAGCGGCACCGTAAAGCTCATTGGCGTGTACGTAGTTGAAAAGGGCAAACCGCTGGCTTCGCCTGCGCCTTGAAGGTTTGAGATAAACCTCTGCTTACCAAAAAAGTGCCATAAAAAAGCCGCAGTTCATCGCTGCGGCTTTTGTCTTTGTACGATGGGCTCACCATGAAGAAGCACCTCATTACCGCCCTGCTGCTGTGCGCAGCCACCAGCGCTGCTTTGGCTGAAAAGCCCACGCCGGCGGCCACGCAGGAAATTGAGCATTTGATAGGCCACCTTAAAAACTCAGGCTGCGAGTTTCAGCGCAATGGCAGCTGGTATGACAGCGCCAAGGCGGCAGACCACCTGCGCGGCAAGTACGACTATTTGCTCAAAAAAGGCTGGCTGGTCACATCTGAAGACTTCATCACCCGCGCCGCCAGCGAAAGCAGCATGAGCCACAAGCCTTATCAGGTGCGCTGCGCAGGCAAAGAGGCCGAGCCCAGCGCGAGCTGGCTCAAAGCAGAGCTGATGCGCTATCGCGGCAAATAATTAGCGAAAGGGTCAGCCGCCGCGCTTGACCGCCGCATCGCACCAGCGCTGCGCCACTTGAGGCGAGGTGCTGCACACCGCATCGTGGGTGACGGTAGTGACGGCGCGTTCCAGCAGTTGTATATCGGCTTCGTGCTGGCGGGCCACATGTGGGTCTTCAAAAAAGATAGCGCGGTGGCAGCGCTTTTCCAGCACTAAGTCAGCAATTTGCGCGTCGCCTCCTAATGGGCCGCTGTTGTAGCGGTCCACCCAAGGTTTGTCTGCTGGCCAGCCCTTGCTCCACGCCATCTCGTTGAGCTTCTGGCCCGTGGTGCCCGTGCCCACGCGGCGGCGGTAGCGGCTCAGCAGTTCAAAGTTGCGCGCAGCAAAGTCCAGCATGGTGGGCTTCATCGCATCGTGGGCAATCAGCGCCAGCGTCTGGCTTGCATAGTCGTGATAGCGGTCAGCATTGCGGTCACGCGCAAAGCCTGCGTGAATGCGCTCCATCTCAATCCAGTCACGCGTCGATGCCACGGTGGACAAAAATGGCTTGCCGTGAATCACGCACTGACGCTTCATGGCCAGCGCCTCAGGGAAGATGGAGGATGGGTCCACCGGGTCCATCAGGTAGATGGCGCCATCGAGAGTGCGCTCGTCGCCTTCCATACCCACCACTTCGGCAACCAGCTTCATCAGCCCGCCTTCACGGCCATAGGGGTAGCGCACCAAACCTTTGTAGCCCTGCAGCATGCTGGCAGCGGTGATGGCATCGTAGGTGCGACCCACGGTGTGAAAGCCCAATTTCAGCTCACGAATCCCTGCCTCGCAGGCGCGCAGCAAGGTAAAAAGCGCGGCATCCTCCGTTAGGTGGTGCAGTTTGTTGGCGGCAAGGCCTAGGCAGATCGACATATTGAATCATCCTCAAACAAGCCCCAAGTGCCCATAGATGCTGCACAGCCAGCTATCGATTTGTGCCTTGAAGTAAGCTCAAGAATATCGCCAATTCATGGCATGAAAATAAACTGGGCTGCTTGAACCCAACATACTTGCGCAGTATCTGACCTCTTTACACACCCCATGTCCACCCCATCACGCTTTTGGAATTTGCGCCGCGCCTTGCTGGCACTGGGTTTGACTGTGCTGGCAGGTTTATCCCTCTGGGGCTTAAACGAGCTAGACACACGCCAGCGGCTGTGGATTTTCCAGCCCAGCGACCGCAGCTGGCCCGGTGCCAAC
Organism: Comamonas sp. Y33R10-2; assembly: GCF_019355935.1. Classification (NCBI taxonomy): domain Bacteria; kingdom Pseudomonadati; phylum Pseudomonadota; class Betaproteobacteria; order Burkholderiales; family Comamonadaceae; genus Comamonas; species Comamonas sp. Y33R10-2. Next base: position 621,453 of record NZ_CP079925.1, on the reverse strand, counting down.
ACCGCGGGTATGCAAGAGCAGTGGATTGACTTTCGCAGCCGCGATGGTGATACGGTGAAACTGCATGCTTTATGGATGCCCTCTCGCAACGCCAATGCTCCGGCGCTACTGTTTTTGCACGGGGCGCGCTGGAACGTGACGGGATCATCCCCCCGCATCCGGCGGCTGCACGACATGGGCTTTTCAGTGCTGGCAGTGGATTACCGGGGTTTTGGCCAGAGCAGCAAGGCCTTGCCTTCTGAAGCCTCAGCCACTGAAGATGCTCGCGCTGCATGGCGCTGGCTGGGCGATAAAGCGGCAGGCAAACCGCGCTACATCTTCGGTCACTCTCTGGGCGGCGCCATTGCGATTGATCTGGCCAGTGCTGTGAATGATGAGCAGGGCGTGATCGTCGAATCCACCTTCACCAGCATCCCCGATGTGTTTGATTCCATGCGCTGGGGCTGGCTGCCACTGGACTGGCTGATCACCCAGCGCTTTAACTCCGTGAACAAGGTGGCCCGCATTGGCTCGCCGCTGCTGGTGGTGCATGGCTCAGCAGACCCACTGATTCCCGTCCGGCTGGGCCTGCAGCTGTTTGATGCAGCCCAGCAGCCCAAGCGCTTTTTATTGGTGGATGGTGCCACACACCACAACACCCAAAGCAAGGCGCTTAAGCAGTACCGCGCTGCTTTGCAGGAGCTGTTCGGCCTCAACCCTCGCTGAGGGCCATTGCGCAGTGGTTGGCACCTGCATTAATCACGCGCAGCCACATCGCCATCAACGACGTAAGGGCCGGCAGGCGCGTTCGCAATCCCTGCTAGGCTCGGCTTGCCATGCCTGCACCGTCTGCCCAGCCTCCATTCAAGCCAAATACGCCTAATGTCCATACAGAATATAGAGGTGGCGCTCCTGATTCCGTAGTACTGATCATCATCACCCTCGGTTTGCTGCTGGGCCTGCAGCCGCTGGCTACCGATATGTACCTGCCCAGCCTACCGCTGATTCAGCAAGGCTTTGGCGTCCATGTCTCCCGCACCCAGCTCACGCTGACGGGTTTCTTGCTGGCCTTTGGTTGCTCCCAACTGCTGTGGGGTCCGCTGTCAGACCGGTGGGGGCGTCGCCCCGTGCTGCTGACAGGTTTGGCGGGCTATGTCATCGGTGCCCTAGGCTGCGCCAGTGCACAGAGCATGGATGCCTTGATTGGCTGGCGCGCGCTGCAAGGCGCAGCACTGGGCGCGGTGGTGATGTGCGCCAGAGCCGTGGTGCGCGATTTGTACGCCCCGCACATGGGGGCGCAAGTTATGTCCAAGGCCTTGACCGGACTGGGAGTGCTGGCCTTTTTAGCGCCCATCAGTGGCAGTCTGTTGGTGGAATGGCTGGGCTGGCGCTCCACCATGACGGCGCAGGCCTTCATGGGCTGCGTGGCACTGGGGCTGGTGGCGCTGCGCTTCAAGGAGTCCATTCCCCAGCGCAACCCGCAGGCCACACGCCCTAGCCATCTGCTGCGCACTTGGGGCCTTATTGTGCGCAACCCCATGTTTCAGGCCTACAACCTGCTGACCTGCTCCACCTACGGAGGACTGTTCACCAATCTGGCGGCCTCGTCGTTCACCTATATCAATGTGCTGCACATGGAGCGCACGCATTACGGCCTGATGCTAGGCACCAATGCGCTGTGCTACATCGCAGGCACTTTTGCCTGTCGCCGCCTGCTGACGCGCATGAATGTGCAGCAAGCCGTGGCCATTGCCGGCGCACTCACGCTGGCGGCGGGCACGATGATGGGCATTGCCGCGTTGGCCGACAGCCGCAGCATCTGGGCCTATGCCCTGCCCTGTTGCCTGTATCAGATGGCCCATGGCATCCACATGCCTTGTGGGCAGAGCAATGCGATTGCGCCGTTTCCGCAAGCTGCTGGCACGGCCTCGGCCATCAACGGCTTTGTGATGATGATTCTGGCGTTTGCCATGGGGCACTGGCTGGGCCAGCACCTTGATGTGGACTCTGCAGCCCCGCTGGCCTTCGGTATGTGGTTCTGGTCGGCGTGCACTGCGCTATCTGCCTGGGTGCTGGTACGCCGTTTTGGGCGCATCGACCCGAATCACAACAAATAAGATATTTGAGGCATTTAAAAAGCAGTTTTTCTTTTTATAGAGACTTTTTCAGAATGCATGCTGTGCCCAATCGACTGGCTCAAGGCTAAGCCCTGCTGCTGCATATAAGCCAAAGGGTGCGCTATCCTTCGCAGCCTGCAAACGCCAATGGTCCGTGCCCACGGGCCATTTGTTTTTTGATCTCAGCCCTGTAATGATTTCTGCGCCATGACTGCTTCACATCCCCTGCCCTGTATCGCCATTGCCGGCCCCACCGCCTCGGGCAAAACTGCTGCGGCACTGGCGCTGTCTGAACTGCTGGCGCAGCGCGGGCAAAAAACTGAAATCATCAGCGTAGATTCAGCCTTGGTCTACAAAAGCATGGACATTGGCACAGCCAAGCCCTCTGCAGCCGAGCTGGCGGCTGTGCCTCATCACCTCATCGACATCATCGACCCGCTGCAGTCGTATAGCGCAGCCGAGTTTGTGCGCGACACGCAAAAGCTGGTCGATGAAATCCACGCCCGCAACGCCATACCGCTGCTGGTGGGCGGCACCATGCTGTACTTCAAAGCGCTGATGGATGGGCTGGACGACATGCCCGCCGCAGACCCGGCCGTGCGCACCATGCTAGACGCACAAGCTGCCGAGCTGGGCTGGCCCGCCATGCATGCCAAGCTGGCCGAAGTTGACCCCACCACCGCAACACGCTTGGCCCCCGGCGACAGCCAGCGCATTCAGCGTGCTCTGGAGGTGTGGCATGTTTCGGGCAAGCCGCTATCGAGCTTTCACACTACAAAAAACAAAGCAGGTGCTGCAGAGCAGATAGGGCTTGCAGCCCTTTTCTCTTTGGAGCCTGAAGACCGCAAATGGCTGCACCAGCGCATTGCGCAGCGCTTTGATCTGATGCTGCAGCAAGGCTTTCTGGACGAGGTTCGCCAGTTGCGCACACGCGGCGATCTGCATCTCGATCTGCCATCCATGCGCTGCGTGGGTTACCGCCAGGCATGGGAAGAGTTGGACTGGCAAAGCGCGCATAACCTACCCGAAATCAATCATTACCTGCTGCGCGAAAAAGGCATTGCCGCGACCCGCCAATTGGCCAAGCGCCAGATCACTTGGCTGCGCTCCATGCCCCAGCGCCACGCCATTGCCTGCGATGCGCCCGATGCGCAGCAGCAACTGTTAACAGCCGCCATGGCTGTGATTGACCAAGCGCAGCGAGCCGCTGGCTAAACCCAGCCCCGCAGCACCCTCGTTAAGATCGCTGCATGGCTGCTACTGATTCATCACTCGCCCCTTGCCTCTTGCAAGTTCAAGACCTCGCCAAGCGCTACGGCGAAGCGACGTCACCAATACAGACTCAAACTGCTGTTTTTGAGCATGTCAGCTTCGAAGTACAGGCCGGTGAATTTGTCGCCATTGTCGGCAACTCTGGCGTGGGCAAGTCTACCTTTCTCAACTGCCTTGCCGGGCTAGACAGCTGGCAGCAAGGCCGCGTGCTCCATCAAGGTGTTGACCTATCAACGTTAGATGAAACCCAGCGCGCTGTTTGGCGCCGAGCGCATCTGGGCTTTGTGTTTCAGGCCTTTCATGTGCTGCCGCATCTGGATGTGGCGCAGAACATTGCTCTGCCGCTGATGCTGCTGGACCGCATGAATGTGCAAGGTGAGCAGCGGGTGCAGCAGGTGCTCAATGCCGTGGGACTGGAGGGGTTGGGCCAGCGCTTGCCCCAGCAACTCAGCGGCGGGCAGTTGCAGCGCGTGGCTATTGCCCGCGCACTGGTGCATTCGCCGCCCCTGTTGCTGGCCGATGAACCCACGGGCAACCTGGACCCATCCACCGCCCAGCAAGTGATGGACTTGCTGCTACAGCAAACCCGTGACAACGGCACGGCGCTCATCCTCGTCACTCACTCAGCAGAAGCGGCCAAGCGCTCTGACCGCGTGTTGCGACTGACAGCGCACGGAATGGAGCAAGCTGCTTAGCTTAGCCCCGCTGGGCTAGCGCACCTTGTAGCTCTTGCTGACGAACGGCACCTCCGTCACGCCCCGGCGTTGATTCACCGCCAGCGTCATCGCAAAAAACAGATTGCACAGTACGTTGCACATGCGCTGCAAGATGTCGGGGATGTCTCGCCCCTCTTGCTCCACTCGAACCATGCAGCGAATCGCCTTCTTGGCCACAGAACGTGCTTGATGCAACTGGGGCACAGGCGCAGCGCCACGCGGAAGCACAAAGGCATGCATGCGCTCGCCAGCCTGCGCGCTGTAGTAATGCAAGCGCTCTTTAAGCCAATCCAGATCCGCCTCCTCCACCGCCAGCTTTGCGCGAATCGAGCCATTGATGTGAAAAGCCAGAGGCTGAATGCGCTCAAGGTCTAAACGCAGATCGGCGAACTCGGCTGGCGTTGCTTCCAACGCGCTACCAATCAAAGCGCACAGCTCATCGGTCGTCACCTCAAAGTCGCACAGGTACGAAGTCTCGCAAATAAACGGGTAGCAGACTTCGTCAAAATTTTTACTGAGTTTCATGAGATGTTGTGTTGTTGAGCCGCTCAATGCATGCAGCAAAAATGGTGGCCGCCAGATCCAGCCTCGGCCCCGGGCGGGTTACGACGCGGCTGTCTTCCTTGCTCAACTGGCAAACACGGCGCGGGCGTTGATCGGGCTGCAAAGCGCGCATTTGCGGCCAACCGGGGCGCTCATCCAGCTTGCGCAGACTCTCGCCATGGTGAGAAAGAATGATGAGGTCAGGGTCGGCGCGCAGCACAAACTCTGGCGACAAGCGCATGAACGCAGTGGCACCCTCTGGTGCGATATTGCGAGCGCCTAATCGAGTCAGTAACTGACCCATAAACGAAGTCGCCCCTGCCGCATACATGGCAGGATCCACTTCAAGGTAGATGCGTGGCACAGCCGCCCCCTGCTGCTTGAGCTGTCGGGCTGCAGCATCCACATGCGCCTGCATGCGTTGCCACAAATTTTGAGCCTGTCCTGTTTGCAGCACCTCATCGAGCTTAAACAGCACGGCGCGCACCTGCTCTAAGCTGCTCGCATCCACCTCTAGGTAGCGAATATGAGCTGCCTGCAGGCGCGCAATCACGCCCGCAGAGCGCCCCACCAACACCCAGTCCGGGCGCAGCGTCACAATCCGCTCGATGTCTGGCTGCCAAGTCTTGCCCAGCTGTGGCAGGCTGCGCACCTGCGGCGGCTCTAACGAAAACTCATCAACCCCCACCAGTCGATCGCAAGCCCCCAGCGCACAGACAGACTCTGTGGCGGAGGGCAGCAGGGAGATGATGCGCTGCGGTGGAGTTGCGGCCATGGCCGCAGTGCAGCCCACAGCCAACACCAAAGCAAGGCTGCTCCTCAAGCGTTTGATCAACGCATGGCCCACTTCAGGGTCAGATAACCCGCACGGCCGAGCTGATTGAAGCCGTAAACACTTTCATAGTGCTTGTTGCCCACATTGGCTACGCGTGCCTGCAGCGACCACTCTGGGTTGATGCGGTACTCGGCATACAAATCCACGATGGTGTAGGCAGGCAAGGTGACGCTGGAATAGGTGTTGTAGTCCGTGTCTTTGCGGCTGCTGGCATGCAGCAGGCTACCGCCGAGCTTCCAGTCACCGACACGCTTGTTCAAATTGAGCGCCAGCTGATTTTTGGCGCGGCGATTCAAAGGCTTGCCATCGGCTTGCTTGGCATCGAGGTAGTCGTAGTTCATCGACGCATTCCAGCCATCTACATTGATGCCGTACTCCAGACTCCAACCCCTGAGGCGAGTCTGCCCCATCAGATTCGTCATGCCCGTGCTGCCAATAGCAATCAGGTTACTTACCTTGTTGTCAAAGTGCAGCAACTTGGCACGCTGTACACCTCGGCTCCATTGCAGACCAATCTCGTTGTTCTTGCCTTCTTCTGGGCGCAGATTCGGGTTGCCGTTGTACATGGGATATAAAGCATCCACGTAGTACAGATCATTGAACGACGGCGCGCGCATGCTCTTGCCATGCGAGGCGTAGGCTCTCAGACCCTTAGCAAGCTCGTAGCCGTAGCTCAAACCATAGGTCGTCATGCCGCCGAACTGGGAGTTATCGTCACGCCGCACATTGCCTTGCCACGAATGGTTGCCAGCGCTGCCGTTGAGTCCCAAAAAGACGGCATTGATATTGCGGCGTGTCATTGCATAGTCGCTGGACACATCCACCTTTTGCTCCAGTCGCTCAGCACCAACCAGCACCGTACCCAGTCGCGTTGCTATCTCGTTGTCCCACTTGTATTCAAGCTGGGTGGTATTGAAGAAGCTATTGCCATACGGCGAGCCGAAGTTCTTTTGCTCATCGCGCGACTGGCCTACCGACACCGATGTCGTCCAGTTGGGCTGCACCTTACCGGAGAGCTTGAGTTTTGCCACACGCGTCTTCAATTCGGCATAAGGGTTGGAGCCCAGACCCGAATCGGTGTGAATGCGACCATCGGACTGCAAAAAATTGCTGTCGATGCGCCAATCTTGGCTCAAGGCGTAGCCCAAGCCCAAGTTCACGGAGGTTTGCGCAAAGCTATCGCGATCCGGGTTGTAGGTGTAGAGGCCCGCCTTGGCATTGGTACCAGAAAACCCATGATCGACCAGACGATTGACGTTGAGCTGATAGTCAAAACCGCCCTGTGCCCCACGCATGCCGGCAGATGCTGCCTTGTAGCCGTTCTCTCCAGCGGTCACAGACCCATTACCCAGAAATGGCTTGTCTGCATCCTTGCCGCGCTTGGTGAAAATTTGAATAACGCCGCCAATAGCTTCACTGCCATAGATCGCAGAAGCTGGGCCCTTCACCACTTCGATGCGATCAATCATCTCCAACGGCAAGTTATCAAGAACCGGAGCCGCCATGGTGGCAGAGCCATAACGCACGCCATCAATGAGCAGCAAAGACTGTGTGCTTGCCGTGCCGCGCAGAAACACGCTTTGCGCAGCTCCACGACCGCCATTGCCAGTCATCTGTATGCCGCCGCCCAGACGCTGCAGCAACTCTGCAGCTGAACGGGCCGGCGCCATCGCCTCAATTTGCTTTGCGGAGATCACGCTCACATCGGCCAAAGCGTCATCAACAGCCACCGCAGAACGCGTGGCAGTCACCACGGTTTCAGCCATGCGCCGCTCTGTTTGAGCAAAGGCAGTGGCTGCGCAAACAGACATTGCCGCCGCAGCAACCCAAGTCAGGCGCGATGAAGTGAAGAAAGGAGCTGGCGCAGAGATAAGCGCGAAAGCAGACACCGGCGTACGAAGGCCTTGTGCCGTTAGGGAAAGAGAGCTATGCATGAAAAATCTCGAACAGTTAGCACTAGCGTCCCCGCCAGATGCATACCAATCCAGAGTCCCTAAGAGCAGCTAACACAAGCCAGCAAACCAAAGGTTTGCGTTTGAGACGAGGCGCGAAGCCGCAGGCAGTACAAAAGTACGACAAGGCGAAGCAACGAGGTATCAAGGGTCGTGTTAGAGGCTCTAAAGACTCTGGCACATGTTTGGCCGGTATCCAGACTGATGCACTGACTGCCTAGCCTTCCCAAAGCGCAATGCGCTTCAGTGGCTGATTTAGACAGTCTGGTTTTTTAAACCTGTGCACTCACTGTTGCGGGGGCAGTACATGCGAGGATTGGCGCTAAGCCAGCCCTTCATGTTTCCCGTTTAACTGCAGCGTCAGAACAACGCCGCGAGCACCAAAGGACGACATCATATAGGGTTGCGCTAAAAAATGATTTTGATAAAAGCCTGCACGCGCAGCTCTAGGGTTTGTTGAAAATTGATCGAAGATCACTTTGTGACAGCAAGGAAACAGGCCCTAGATCTCTGGCTCTATCTTGCTTGCCTATCTGGACTAAGTTGTGCCTCTACTTCATCTGCTTCGCACCTTTTCTTGGCAAGAGCTGCGCCAGCACCCTTGGCGCACAGCCACGGCGCTGATCGCCATCATGCTGGGCGTGGCGCTGGGCTTTGCCGTGCATGTCATCAACCAGTCAGCGCTGGATGAATTCTCGCGTGCGGTGCGCAGTGTCAATGGTCAGCCAGACTTGCAGTTGCACACCATGCAAGGAGGGCTGCCACTGTCGCTTTACCCGCAAGTGGCCAAGCTGCAAGGCGTTGCTGCAGCCGTGCCTTGGTTGGAGACTTCGGTACTTTTACCTACAAACAAGAGCCGTCCCGCCACAGGCGATGCCAATGCACGCAGCACGCAAGGATCAACCCAAGGCACGCCCTTGCGCGTGTTGGGCAGCGATGCGCTAAAGCTTGCGCCCGTTGCCCCCGCATTGATGCCGCGTTTGTTTGAAGGAGGCAACCGGCTCGATCTGTTTGCACCCGATGCGGTGTTTCTCAACTCAGCGGCCTTGCAGGTGCTGAACCTGAGCGCAGAGCAAGCTGTTAACACCCCTATCCAATGGCTGCTTAACGGCCAGCCTCAGCAGCTGCGCATTGCTGGCACAGTGGCCGCCACAGGCGCTCCCATTGCAGTGATGGACATTGCTGCGCTTCAGCAAAAACTGCAGCAGTTTGAGCGCATAGACCGCATTGATTTGCTGCTGACGGACCACAGCGACCGCAGTCAGATCACCACTGAGCTACACGCTCTTTCCGCGTGGCAAAGCCAGATGCTGATTCAGCAACCCAGCGATGATCAGCAACGCGTGGCTGAGATGTCTCGCGCCTACCGCGTCAACCTTACAGTGCTGGCGCTGGTGGCATTGTTTACTGGCGCGTTTTTGGTGTTCTCCGTACTGGCGCTTAGCGTCGCGCAGCGTGCGCCGCAGTTTGCGCTTCTCGCCGTTTTGGGGGCCACTCCACACCAGCGCATGGCTGTGGTTTTACTAGAGGCTTTAGCGCTGGGCGTTTTAGGCAGCTTCGCGGGTATTGCACTGGGCGGCGCCCTTGCCTGGCTGGCGCTGCAAGTGCTGGGCGGCGATTTGGGGGGCGGTTTTTTTGCGGGCGTGCAGCCCGCGCTGAACTTAAGCCCTGTGGCCGCACTGGTGTTTGGACTGCTCGGCATTGCAGCCACGCTGGCAGGTGCATGGTGGCCTGCACGTGCTGCTATGGATTTACCGCCCTCAGCCACGCTCAAAGGCTTGGGGCACACGCATGAAAAAGAGCCGCGCCTGTGGCCCGCCTTGCTACTACTGCTCGGCAGTGTTGCGCTGGCCTTTATGCCGCCCATCGCAGGCATACCGCTGGCCGCCTACTTAGCCGTGGGCTTGCTACTGCTGGGAGGTATGGCGGCGCTGCCTTGGCTGCTGGGTGCGATGCTGGGTCTGGTTCCTGCCCAGCTGTCACGCCAGCCACTGGCCATGCTGGCGTTTGAGCGTGCGCGCCGCATGCGCCACGCAACCACCGTGGCCGTAGGCGGTGTGGTGGCCAGCCTGAGTCTGGCCGTGGCACTGACCGTCATGGTCACCAGCTTTCGCGCCAGCATGATGGAGTGGCTGGATGCTGTATTGCCCGCCCCCTTATATGTGCGCGCTGCAGGTGGCTCCAGCCGCGTGGATGCAGCGCTTTTGCCTGCCGACGCGGCGCTGCGCGTCAGCCAGCTGCCGGGGGTTGAGCGAGCCCTACCCATGCGCAGCAGCCAACTGGTGCTAAGCCCTGAGCGCCCGGCTGTTAGCCTGCTGCTGCGTCCTTTGAAAGAAGATTCAGCGGGACAGCGCCCCATGCAACTGCCTTGGATTGAAGGGCCAATGATTAAAGGGCCAATAACTGCGCCCAGCAGCGGCACACCGGTTCATATCAGCGAGGCTGTGGCCCAGCTTTATGACTTGAAAATCGGTGATGAGTGGCCACTGCTTTCAAAGGCTTTTAGCCATCAAGTCAAGGCAGAAAAAGGACCTATAGCTACTTTTTACATAGCATCTATCTGGCGCGACTATGTTCGCCAGTTCGGTGCTGTGGCGCTGGACTGGCAGGACTATCTGGCGCTAATGGAAGGTTCAGGCGATACAGGCAATGCAGCGCAGATCAGCGAACTAGCCGTCTGGCCCACACCCAGCAGCACACTCGCATCAACCAATTTACAAACCGGCTTGCAAACCGCCATCGAGCAAGCGATCACCACTCCGGGGCAAGCAGCGCCAGCGCTGGAGTTTGTCAGCAGCACATCTTTGCGCGAGAGATCGCTGCGCATCTTTGACCGCAGCTTTGCCGTGACTTACTGGCTGCAAGCCGTGGCCATTGGCATCGGTTTGTTCGGTATTGCCGCAAGCTTTAGCGCGCAAGTGTTGGCACGGCGCAAAGAGTTTGGATTGCTGGCACACCTAGGCCTCACCCGCCGCAATGTGCTGAGCGTGGTGGCCGCAGAAGGATTGGCTTGGACCACACTGGGCGCCATTGCCGGCACGCTGCTGGGGCTGGGTGTGGCGGTGATTTTGGTGCACGTGGTCAACCCACAAAGCTTTCATTGGACGATGGCGCTGCGCCTGCCCGCCGTGCGTCTGCTCAGTCTGTGTGCTGCGGTAGTACTTGCAGGCGTTATTACGGCGTGGCTGGCTGGGCGAAAAGCGGCCAGTGCTGATGCCGTTCTCGCTGTCAAAGAAGACTGGTAAGGGCTAGCGGCTATACCTGCGATTGCAGCAGCGTTTTTCACACCACTGCAAACAAGGGCAGCGCACAATCAATGCTCTAACTCAGCTCTGGGGAGTTCGTATGCAAGTCCAGTCCTATCTGTTTTTTGATGGCCGCTGCGAAGAGGCTCTGGAGTTTTATCAAGCTGCCCTCGGCGCGGAAGTCACGGCGCTGATGCGTTACAAGGATGCTCCGCCCCAGCCCGCGCCCTCCTCCCAGCAAGGCTGCGGCCCCGGCGAGATGGATCCGGAAAAAATCATGCATGCCAATATGCAGATTGGCGAGACGCAGATCATGGCCTCAGACGGCATGAATGGTGGCAAGCCTGATTTCAAAGGCTTTGCCCTTTCCATCTCCGCGCCAAACGACAATGAGGCCCACCGCATCTTTACCGCCATCGGTGAAGGCGGTCAGGTACAGATGCCTCTGGGTGAGACCTTTTTTGCCCGCAGCTTTGGCATGGTGACGGATCGTTTTGGTGTCGCTTGGATGGTGATTGTTCCGCAGCTTGATATTGGGTGATACAGATCACATCAATAAAGACCCCGGGGCGATCTAAGCGGTAACAATGGCGCATGCGCCAACCGCCCCTGATTTCACCTCATGCTTTACCAGCCGACGCCAGCATTTCACGCAGGCTCTCTTTGCATGCGATGGCTGCTGCAGGTCTGGGCATGAGCGCTTGGGCGCTACCGCCTTCAGCCATGGCCCTACCCATCAAAACGCTGCAATTTCCGCGTGACTTTGGCAGCCACCCTGATCTGCAAACCGAGTGGTGGTACATAACAGGGCAGTTGCAGGCGGGTGGTAAACCTTGGGGCTTTCAGCTGACCTTTTTTCGCTCGCGCATTGCCTCTGCGCAAAGCCTTCAGTCACCGCTGGCAGCCAAGCAATTGATCTTTGCCCACGCTGCACTTTGCGATGTACAGGGGCAAAAATTGCACCACGACCAACGCATGGCGCGTGCAGGTTTGGAGCTGGCCGACGCCAGTGAAAGCGACACCCATGTTTACATCAACGACTGGTTCCTCAAACGCCAAGCGGTGGCGGGTTTTGATGCGACAAAAGCAAGCCATTACAGTGCCAAACTAGCGGCCAAAGACTTCACGCTAGATCTTGAATTTGATAGCACCCAGTCATTGCTGCTTCAAGGCATGAATGGACTTTCGCGCAAAGGTCCGCAGCAAGAACAAGCCAGTTATTACTACAGCCAACCCCAGCTCAAAGTCAGCGGCTCCATCACCGCCGGTGGGCAGCGCTTGCCAGTGCAAGCCAGCCCACACAACCGCGCTTGGTTAGACCATGAATGCAGCGCCGCCATCATGCACAAAGAGGCGCAAGGCTGGGACTGGATAGGCATGAACTTGGGCGATGGCAGCGCGCTGACGGCCTTTCATCTGCGCCGATCGGACAGTTCACACCTCTGGGCTGGCGGCTCATTTCGCGCACCCAATCAAATCGCACAAATCTTTGCCGCCGATCAAGTGCAGTTTGAGCCGCTGCGCTACTGGACAAGCCCACACAGCAAAGCCCGCTACCCCGTTGCATGGCGCATTCAAACACCCGCTGGGCGCTTTGAAGTCCATGCTTTGGTGGATGACCAAGAACTGGACAGCCGTGCCAGCACCGGTGCGGTTTACTGGGAAGGTTTGTGCGAGCTGCGCCGCATCAATGCAGATGGCCGCAGCAGCCCGGTGGGCCGAGGCTATCTTGAAATGACGGGCTATGTTGAAGCGATGAAGCTATAGCGCTGGATGCCGTCACACGCCAAGCAAGAGACAGCAAACAAGGGCCGCCCCGCAGCGATGCTGTTGTCCCCTTCCCACGTAGCGAGAGAAGGGGCTGAAGGCCGCAGCTCCGAGCCTGCCTGCGCAGGCTTGGACGGTCTGCAGAAAGACCACCTCTGGTGGTCGCAAGCAAAGCCGCTCAGGGGTTGCCTACTTTTTCTTTTCCAGCAAGGAAATTAGCTCACCCATGATGCCCTTGCGGAACATGAGCACGCACAGCACAAAGATCAAGCCAGTGACGATGGTGACGGACTCACCCAAAGTGCCAAACCATTCCACACCCGTGGTGCGAGCGAGGAAGCTGCCAAGGTCGCCGATCTTGTTTTCCAGCGCCACAACCACCGCGGAACCCAGCAGCGGGCCGGAAAGCGTGCCCAGACCACCCATCAATGTCATCAAAATAACATGACCCGAAGTGGTCCAGTGCACATCAGACAAAGTAGCAAAGCCCAGCACCAGCGTCTTGAGTGAGCCAGCCAGACCGGTAAGCGCCGCAGAAATCACAAAGGCCAGCAGTTTGAAACGGTTGACGTCATAGCCCAGCGAGATAGCGCGTGGCTCGTTTTCTTTGATGGCTTTAAGCACCTGACCGAAAGGCGAATGAATGGTACGCACAATGAGCAAAAAGGCCAGCGTCACCACGATCAGTGTGACGTAGTACATGGTCAGGTCGTTGCTCAAATCGATCATGCCAAACAGCTTGCCGCGTGGCACGCCTTGCAGACCATCTTCACCTCCAGTGAACTTAGCTTGCAGGGCCACAAAAAACAGCATCTGCGCCAGCGCCAGCGTGATCATAGAAAAATAAATGCCTTGACGGCGAATAGCCAGCCAACCTGCGAGCAGACCCAGCAAGCCACCAATCAAGGTACCCAGCAGCATGCCAATTTCTGGCGTAAATCCCCAAGCTTTGATGCTGTAGCCCGCAACATAAGCTGCGCCGCCCAAAAAAGCAGCGTGCCCAAAGGACAGCAAGCCCGTATAGCCCAGCAGCAGGTTAAAGGCCGAAGCAAACAGTGCAAAGCACATGAGCTTCATCACAAACACAGGGTAGGCACCCAAAAAAGGCGCAGCTATCAGGCCCAGTAACAACAGGCCGTAACCCACAGGGGCAATGCGTTGAACAAACGTCTTTGGTTTCATGTCGTGCCCCTCTTATTTTTCTTTACCGAACAGGCCAGCGGGGCGAATCAGCAAAACAATAACCATGATGAAGAACACGACAGTGGATGATGCTTCGGGCCAGAAAACCTTAGTCAGCCCTTCAATAACTCCCAACCCCAACCCCGTCAAAATCGAGCCCATGATGGAGCCCATGCCGCCAATCACCACCACGGCAAACACCACAATAATGAGGTTCTGCCCCATTAGCGGCGTGACCTGATAGACCGGCGCGGCCAGCACGCCCGCAAAGGCGGCCAGTGCGGCACCAAAGGCATAGGTCAGCGTGATCATGACAGGCACGTTGATGCCGAAAGCTTCAACCAATCGAGGGTTCTCGGTACCAGCGCGCAGGTAAGCACCAAGGCGCGTTTTCTCGATGACAAACCAAGTCGCAAGGCAGACCACGATAGAAACCAAGACCACCCAAGCGCGGTAATTAGGCAAGATCATGAAGCCCAGATTGGTGGCACCTTCGAGCAACTCAGGCGTGTCATAGCCCAAGCCTGAAACGCCGTAGACGGAGCGAAACACGCCTTCGATCAGCAGCGACAGACCCAGTGTGAGCAGCAGGCCATAAAGGTGATCAAGCTTGTAAATCCAGCGCAGTAAAAAGCGCTCTATCAGCACACCCAAAATGCCCACCAACACGGGCGACAAAATCAGCATCACCCAGTAGTTAATGCCGAAATAACTCATGGCCATCCAGGTGCACATGGCACCCAGCATGAACAGCGCGCCATGCGCAAAGTTGATGACATTGAGCAGGCCGAAAATGACGGCCAAACCCAGACTCAGAATTGCGTAGAACGAACCGTTGACCAGCCCCAAAAGGAGCTGGCTCATCAGGCCGGGCAATGAAACGCCAAAGAAGTCCATGAGAGATACGCTGGTGGGAGTTAGGGGTGCATCAATCCAAGCTCGTAATCACTTTAGCGACTACTTTCGCAATTACTTCCAGAGCGCGCACTTGGTCTCTGCCTTGGTAGTCCAGACCGTATCTGCTGGCAGCTTGCTCAAGACCTTGAGGTAGTCCCAAGGCTTGGTCGACTCGCTGGGCTTCTTGGCTTCGACCAGGTACATGTCGTGCGCAAACGTGCCATCCGGACGAATCACGCCCTTGGCGTAGAAGTCGTTGATAGGCGTGCTTTTCAGGTGAGCCATCACCTTGTCAGCATTGGTGGTCTTGACGGCTTCAACGGCCTTCAGATAGTTCATGACGGCCGAGTAGTCAGCGGCCTGCACATCGGTGGGCATGCGCTTTGTCTTGGCAAAGAACTTGTTGGCGAATTTGCGCGATTCCTCGTTCATGTCCCAGTACCAACTGGTGGTATGCAGCAGGCCTTCGGTGTTCTTCAAACCCAGGCTATGGATATCGGTCAGAAAGACCAGCAGACCGGCGGTCTTCATGGTCTTGCTGATACCAAATTCCTTGGCCGCCTTGATGGCGTTGATGGTATCGCCACCCGCATTCGCCAGACCCAAAATGTGGGCCTTAGAGCTTTGTGCTTGCAACAGGAAGGACGAGAAGTCAGACGCGTTGAGCGGGTGCTTGACCGAGCCCAACACCTTACCGCCCTTGGCGTTAATGACCTTGGTGGTATCGGACTCCAGCGCCTGACCGAAGGCATAGTCAGCCGTCAAGAAGAACCAGTCTTTGCCACCACGATCGACCACCGCGCCACCCGTTCCCTTGGCCAGTGCTACGGTGTCGTAGGCGTAGTGCACTGTGTAGGGGTTGCACTGCTCATTGGTCAACGCGGAAGAGCCCGCACCGCTGTTGATGTGCACGCGCTTTTTCTCATTGGCCACTTGCGAGACAGCCAGAGCTGTGCCGGAGTTGGTGCCGCTGAAGACCAGTGAGATGTTCTGCGTATCAATCCACTCGCGCATCTTGGATGCTGCGATGTCGGCCTTATTCTGATGGTCTGCACTCATCAACTCGATAGGCTGGCCCAGCGCCTTGCCACCAAAGTCATCAATCGCCATCTGCATGGCAAGCGCGCCATTTTTACCTTCCACATCAGCGTAAAGGCTGGACATATCGGTCACAAAACCGATCTTCACTTTTTCCTGCGCTTGCACCAGAGGACTGGTCAAACCTGCAACAGCCAACATGCACGAGAGAACGCTCAGTTTTGCTTTCATCTTCATCTCCAGGGTTAGATCTTTGTAATCAAAAGAGAAACTAAATTCGGCAGCTCACACGCCCAGCAACTCATTGAGCACAGACATCTTTTCATCCAGCTCATCTGCAGCAAAACGCAGAGCTACATGGCCATGCTCGACCACATAAAAACGATCTGCCAGCGGCGCAGCAAAACGGAAGTTTTGCTCCACCATCACCACGGTGTAGCCCTTTTCGCGCAGCGTTTTAATCATGCGAGCCAGGGTCTGAACGATGACGGGAGCCAGACCTTCAGAAATTTCATCGAGCAGCAGCAAACGTGCTCCCGTGCGCAGAATGCGCGCCACGGCCAGCATCTGCTGCTCGCCGCCCGATAGGCGCGTGCCTTGGCTGTTGCGGCGCTCGTAGAGATTAGGGAACATCTGGTAAATCTCGTCCACGCTCATCCCCACCTCGCCGGTCTTCAACTGAGGCGGCAGCATCAGGTTTTCTTCGCAAGACAAGCTGGAAAAAATACCGCGCTCTTCAGGGCAGTAGCCCACACCCAAATGGGCAATCTTGTGCGTTGGCATGTGGATAGTCTCCACACCATTGATCTTGATAGAACCCTTGCGCGACCCCGTCAAACCCATGATGGCGCGCAGCGTGGAAGTGCGCCCCGCGCCATTGCGGCCCAGCAGCGTCACTACCTCGCCGGGGTTGACCACCAGATCCATGCCATGCAGCACATGCGACTCGCCATACCAGGCATTCAGTCCCGAAATTTCCAGCGCCGGAGTACTTGATTTATTCATTGTTCATCTGATCTCAAAACTGGCACGAACCCAAGTCAGAAACACCAAGCAAGGGCCGCCCCGCTGCGATGGTGTTGTCCCCCTTTGGGGGAAGCCGCAAAGCGGCACAGGGGGAAGCCATCAATGCGCCCCTTGCAACTGCCCATCCGTGGTGCCCATATAGGCTTCCATCACCTGCGGATTTCGGGACACTTCTTCGTAGGGGCCTTCGGCCAGCACCGCGCCGCGCTGCAGCACCGTGATGCGATCGGCAATCGTCGCAATCACTTTCATGTTGTGCTCCACCATCAAGATGGTGCGACCAGCGGAGACTTTTTTGATGAGTTGGGTGACGCGATCTACGTCTTCATGGCCCATACCCTGCGTGGGCTCATCGAGCAGCATGAGCTCGGGCTCCATCGCCAGCGTGGTGGCAATTTCAAGAGCGCGCTTGCGACCATAAGGCAGGTTCACAGTCAACTCATCGGCTAAGTCTTGCAGACCCACTTCGGTGAGCAACTCCATCGCCCTGTCGTTGAGTTGGTTGAGCGTTTTCTCACTCGTCCAGAAATGGTAAGCCGTGCCCAGCTTGCGCTGCAGACCGATGCGTACGTTCTCCAGCAAAGTGCTGTGAGGGAATACGGCCGATATTTGAAACGAGCGAATCACGCCGCGCCGCGCAATCTGCGCTGGTGCTTCGCGGGTGATTTCTACGCCGTTAAATTGAATGCTTCCGGAAGTGGGCTCCAGAAATTTGGTCAGCAAATTAAAGCAAGTGGTCTTGCCTGCACCGTTAGGCCCAATCAGCGCGTGAATGGAGCCGCGCTGCACCGCCAAATCCACCTTGCTGACGGCGGTGAAGCCTTTAAATTCTTTGGTAAGTTGCTTGGTTTCGAGAATGAGATCACTCATGCGCTGGCCGTCAGTCCTAGATACGAAAAACAATTGCGAGCGCACTTTTGATGCGCCCTCTACTTGCTTTACATCTTGGACTGCCAGTCAACACAACCGCAGCGGGAAACTCCTAGGAATAGGGCTTGCAGCAGCTTATGCTTTCCCTAGGAGCCAGAAAAATTAATCTACTCCGATATGGTGTATCAACCCTTTTTGGGGTTGCATACAGGCATAGCAGCTCTTACTGCAAGCTACCGCCTTCACCACCCGCCGTTTCAGGCAAAGCCAGAGGCAGCACGCCAATGCCCTCTTCCATCAACTCCATGGCTTCTTTGGGGCTTGTTTGCCCGCGAATTGCACGCTCCTCGGTTTCACCGTAGTGAATGCGGCGCGCCTCTTCGGCAAACTTGCTGCCAACGTCTTCCGTATTCTCGGCCACCTTGCGCGACCATTGCATCCAAGCCGTTTGCATGGACTGAAGATGTTCGTGCGCTTCAGCAGTGATTTCTGGCACAGCGACGGAAGAAGGAGATACGGCGGCAGAAGTGACAGGTGCAGCAGAGGTCGGGGCTGACACCTCTGCCGATTGAGAAGCCTGAGCCACTTTAGGCGGCTTGGCACCAAAATTGAGGCGAGGAGCACTCAAGCGCTTAGTCACATCGCTGTCACCGCACATCGGGCACTGCACCAGTTGGCGCTGCAACTGGCTCTGAAAATCGTCTTCAGAGGCAAACCAGCCTTCAAAGACATGGTTCGCAGAGCAGTGAAGATCAAGTACCTTCATGTCAGCACTCAACCCTTGCGGTGAACAAGGTAGCGGTAGACAAAACCGGGAAAAGCCAGCGTTAAAAACAACGTCCCAGTCACGGCATAGAACTCCCAGCCTTGGGGAGAGATTTGCCCGGCACGGCGCTCAAGCAGCAGGCCTAGTCCACCGACCAACAGGTAAAGAACCAGCATCTCAAGCAAGCGAATCCATAGGGACTTGCGACCTGATGCGACAGGGCCGATCACCCCAAAACGCTGGTTGATAAAAGGCAAATTGGCTGCCACAAGGGCAGCCAAGATGATGAGCCAAATAGAGGCGGTAATAGACACTAAACCATTCCTAGAAAAAGCGATGAGGGCATCAAGCCCTCATCACCTTCGTCTTATCAGGAAGCCAAGGCTCGCACAACGGCGTCAGCGCACAAGGCCATCAGACCGCCGGGCAAAATGCCCAGCAACAGAACCAGCGCACCATTGAGAGTCAGCACAACGCGCACATCCCAAGGTGCAGACACGCTGGTCGCGGTGATGGGAGCATCAAAGTACATGACCTTCACTACGCGCAGGTAGTAGAAGGCGCCGATCAGCGACATCACTACAGCGAACACAGCCAAACCAATGTACAAGCTGCTGCCCGTAGCAATCAACGCTTGCAGCACGGATAACTTGGCGTAGAAACCAACCAGTGGAGGAATGCCTGCCATAGAGAACAAGCAAACGGCCATCACACCAGCGTACAGCGGGCTACGTTGATTCAGGCCAGCCAGATCAGCGATCTCTTCGCTTTCAAAGCCTTCGCGGGCCAGCAGCAAGATCACACCGAAAGAAGCCAGTGCCGTCAGCACATAGGTCACCACGTAGAACATGGCGGAGCTGTATGCATTCTCAACGGTCGCAGTATCCACCTTGCCATCGACCACGCCCGACATCAGGCCCAGCATGACAAAGCCCATTTGCGAGATGGTCGAGTAAGCCAGCATGCGCTTGAGGCTGGTTTGCTGCAGAGCTGCCAAATTACCCACCAGCAACGAGCACACAGCCAAGACCATCAGCATTTGCTGCCAGTCACCCGCCAAAGGCAGCAAGCCGTCCACCAGCAGGCGCATAGTCATGGCGAACGCAGCCAATTTTGGCGCGCCACCGATCAAAGCGGTGATGGCTGTAGGTGCGCCTTGGTAAACGTCAGGCACCCACATGTGAAAGGGCACCACGCCCAGCTTGAAGGCCAGACCCGCAACTACAAACACCAAACCGAAGACCAGCACTTGGTGCTTGATTTCACCGGAGTAGATTGCCTTAAAGACTTGGCCAATATCGAGCGATCCTGTCGCGCCGTAGAGCATGGACATGCCGTACAACAAGAAGCCCGAAGCCATAGCGCCCAGCACAAAGTACTTCATGGCCGCTTCAACCGAAGTGGTATGGTCACGGCGCAAAGCTACCAGCGCATAGCTCGACAGTGTCAACAACTCCAAGCCCAAATACAGAACCAGGAAGTTATTGCCGCCGATCATGATGAACATGCCCAGCAGAGCCAGCATGGACAGGGTGAAGAACTCACCACCGCGCAGCATGTCGCGATCGGCCGCATAAGGGCGACCATAAACCATGGTCACCATCACGGCGATGGTGGCGAAGCACTTGAGCCAGTTGCCCATGGCGTCGAACACGACCATATTGCCCCAGCCATAGAACGTATTGCCGGAGGCAGCGTTCATGCCCGTACATACGGCTATAACTGCCAAGGTGAGCATGGTCAGAACATAGGTCAAGGTGCGCCGGGTGCTTGTCACACCCAAGTCCACCAAGGCTATGACGCAGGCCATGATCAGGAGAAGAATCTCCGGGTAGATAGCTAGCCAGCTGATGTTGTCAATCATCTCGTGTCTCTCGTTTCAGTCTGGTCAGTTGAGCTTGCTCACAGCCACATGCTTGATGAGCTCTGCCACAGACACATCCATCACATCGGTGAAAGGCTTCGGGTACAGGCCCATGATCATCACGGCTGCAGCCAGAATGCTCATCACCAAGAATTCGCGGCAGTTGAGGTCTTTGAGCTCAGCCACATGGTCGTTAGCCACAGGGCCCAAGTACACGCGCTTATACATCCACAGGGTGTAGGCTGCGCCAAAGATCAGGGCTGTTGCAGCGCCCATGCCGATCCAGAAGTTGTATTGCACAGCGCCCAGAATCACCATCCACTCACCCACAAAGCCAGCCGTTGCAGGCAAGCCGCAGTTGGCCATGGCGAACAGCAGAGCAAAGGCAGCAAACTTGGGCATGGTGTTGACCACGCCACCGTAGGCAGCAATTTCACGCGAGTGAACACGGTCGTACAACACGCCAATGCACAAGAACATAGCGCCGGACACGAAACCGTGAGCAATCATCTGTACCAGACCACCGGCAATGCCGAGGCTGTTGAACATGAAAAAGCCCAAAGTCACAAAGCCCATGTGCGCGACGGACGAATAAGCCACCAGCTTCTTCATGTCCTTTTGCACCAAAGCCACCACACCTACGTAGATCACCGCAATCAGCGACAGCGTGATCATCAAGCCCGACCACTCGTGCGCCGCATCAGGAGCGATGGGCAGCGAAAAGCGCAGGAAACCGTAAGCACCCAGCTTCAGCATGATGGCCGCCAGCACGGCAGAACCACCCGTAGGCGCTTCCACGTGAACGTCAGGCAACCATGTATGGAATGGGAACATGGGAACCTTCACCGCAAACGCTGCGAAGAAGGCAAAGAAGATGAGCGTCTGAGCAGTGCCGGACAGCGGCAGCTTGTGCCAGTCCAGAATCTCGAAGCTGCCACCCGACTGGGTGTAAAGATAGATCAGTGCTACCAAGGTGAGCAGCGAGCCCATCAAGGTGTACAGGAAGAACTTGAACGCTGCGTAAATCTTGTTCGGGCCGCCCCAGATACCGATGATCAGATACATCGGGATCAAAGTTGCTTCAAAGAAGACGTAGAACAGCATGCCGTCCAGTGCCGAGAACACGCCGATCATCAGTCCAGAGAGGACCAAGAAGGCGGCCATGTACTGATTCACGCGCTCGGTGATATTGGCCCAAGAGGCAATCACCACGATCACCGTGATGAAGGCCGTCAACGGCACAAACCACATAGAGATCCCATCCACGCCCAAGTGGTAGTGGATGTTGAAGCGCTCAATCCAGAGCATGTTCTCCACAAACTGCATGTTCGCAGTGGTAGTGTCGAAGCCGGTCACCAAAGGAATGGTCACTGCAAAGCCGATCAGCGCACCAATCAGGGCCAGCCAGCGCACTGCGTTGACCTGCCCTTCTTTGCTGAAGAACAGCAGGAAGGCGCCGAATGCAATCGGAACCCAAATAGAAAGACTCAACAAACCCATTTTTGTTCTTCTCCTACTACTTGTTGAGCCACACGAACCAAGTCATGAGGGCAAAGATGCCCAGCAGCATGACTAACGCGTAGTGATAGACATAGCCTGTTTGCAGGCCGCGCATCCACTGACCGAACTTGCCCATCAGCTTCCAGGAGCCGTTGACCAGAGCACCGTCAATGATGGCTTGGTCGCCTACCTTCCAGAAGAAGGAGCCGAAGGCACGCGAGCCGCGAGCAAAGATGTTTTCATACACCCAGTCCACGCCGTACTTGCCTTCCAAGACTTGGTACAGACCAATCTTCTTGGAGAAAGCCATGATGGCAGTAGGAATCTCAGGCTTGACGATGTAGAACAGGTAAGACACCACAACACCAGCCAGAGCCAGCCAAAACGGTGCTGTTTGGAAGCCGTGCAGCGCCATAGGCAACCAGCCGTGAATCTTTTCAGCCAGTTCGGTCATCGCACCGTGCTTAGCATGGTCGATGAAAATCACGCCCTTGAAGAAGTCACCAAACAACATAGGCATCAGCGCAATCGCACCGATCACTACAGAAGGAATGGCCAACAGCATCAAAGGACCGGTCACCACCAGAGGCGACTCATGCGGCTTGGCATCGTGGCCATGGCCGTGGTGGTCATCATGCGCGTGATGATCGTCGTGGTGAGCATCGGGGTTTTGGTCGTAGCGCTCTTTACCGTGGAACACGATGAAGTACAGGCGGAACGAATAAAAAGCCGTGATGAACACACCCGCCAGCACTGCAAAGTTGGCAAAGCCAGAAGCAGGCAGATTAGAAGCGTGCACCGCTTCGATGATGGCGTCCTTGGAGTAGAAACCCGAGAAGAAAGGCGTACCAATCAGCGCGAGGTTACCCAGCAAGAAGGTGAGCCAGGTGATAGGCATGTACTTGCGCACGCCACCCATCCAGCGGATGTCTTGGTTGTGGTGCATACCCATGATGACGGAACCCGCACCGAGGAACAGCAAAGCCTTGAAGAAGGCGTGCGTCATCAGGTGGAACACAGACACGGAGTAAGCCGACACGCCCAGAGCAATGGTCATGTAACCCAGCTGAGACAGCGTGGAGTACGCAATCACGCGCTTGATGTCGTTTTGGATGATGCCCAGGATGCCCATGAAAAGGGCAGTAATTGAGCCAATCACCAAGATGAAGTTCAGAGCGGTGTCTGATAGTTCAAACAAGGGCGACATGCGCGACACCATGAAGATACCCGCCGTCACCATCGTCGCCGCGTGGATCAGCGCGGAGATAGGTGTGGGGCCTTCCATGGAGTCCGGCAGCCATGCATGCAGAGGGAACTGGGCTGACTTGCCCATGGCGCCCACAAACAGGCAAATCGCAGTCACCGTCACCAGCATCCAGCCCGTACCGGGCAGCTGGGTGTTCTGAATCTCGGGCAGCTTGGCAAAGATTTCAGAGTAGTTCAGCGTGCCGGTGTAAGCAGCGATCAGGCCAATACCCAAGATGAAACCAAAGTCACCCACACGGTTGACCAAGAAGGCCTTCATGTTGGCAAAAATGGCTGTGGACTTCTTGTAGTAGAAACCGATCAGCAGGTAAGACACCAAGCCCACAGCTTCCCAGCCGAAGAACAGCTGCAGCAAGTTGTTTGCCATCACCAGCATCAGCATGGAGAAGGTGAACAAAGAGATATAGGAGAAGAAGCGGTTGTAGCCTTCGTCTTCTTCCATGTAGCCCATGGTGTAGATGTGCACCATCAGCGACACAAAGGTCACTACGCACATCATCATGGCTGTAATGGAATCGATCAGAAAACCGATTTCCATCTTCAGGCCGCCAACAACCATCCACGTGTAGATGGACTCATTGAACGAAGCACCGTCAAAAACGACTGCCTTGAACGTGAGAGCCGACAAAATGAACGCGACGAGCACGCCCAGAATCGTCAGGGAGCTGCTGCCGGTGCGACCGATCTTGTTGCCGCCAAAGGCCGTGCCCCAGATACCCGCGAGTAGGGAGCCGGCCAGCGGTGCCAAAGGCACCGCAAGCAGCATAGATGCAGAAAGGGTTTGACTCATTTCTAGAGAACCTTGCAAGTAACGGCGATCTCAACCCTTGAGGGTGTTGAGGTCTTCCGCATTAATACTGTTCTTGTTACGGAACAGCAGCACCAAGATCGCCAAACCAATGGCCGACTCAGCAGCCGCCACGGTCAGGATGAAAAACACGAACACCTGCCCATGCATGTCGCCCAGATAGCTGGAAAACGCGACAAAGTTCGTGTTCACAGCCAAGAGCATCAACTCAATGGCCATGAGCAAGACGATCAGGTTCTTGCGGTTGAGAAAAATACCCACCACCGAGATTGCAAACAAAATTGCACCCAGCGTCAGGAAGTGGCCCAAAGTCAACGTCATGCTTTTGTCTCCACTGCAGGCGCCGCTTCACCGGCGTCAGGTTTTTGTGCAGGCTTGGTTGTCTCCACCTTGACCAGCTTGATACGGTCAGAAGCACGCACACGAATTTGATCTGCAGGATTCATCGCCTTGCTGTCCTTGCGCTTGCGCAGAGTCAGGGCGATGGCGGCGATCATGGCCACCAGCAAAATCACGGCTGCAATTTCAACGGGGTACAAGTACTCCGTGTACAGCAGCTTGCCCAATGCGTGGGTGTTCGAGTAAGGAACCGTCTGACCGGCCAAGTTGACGATGGTGGCAGCGGGTGCCTTGGAATCTTCAACATCACCGAAGGCGCCCATTACCACTGCGCCCATTTCAAAGGCGATCACCGCACCAATACCGGCGGCGAATGGGAAATGCTTCCAGAAGCCGCGGCGCACGGAGTCGATACGGATATCGAGCATCATCACCACGAACAGGAACAGCACCATCACAGCGCCCAGATAGACCAGCACCAGTGCGATGCCAAGGAATTCAGCCTTCAG
Source organism: Comamonas sp. Y33R10-2 (assembly GCF_019355935.1). Taxonomy (NCBI): domain Bacteria; kingdom Pseudomonadati; phylum Pseudomonadota; class Betaproteobacteria; order Burkholderiales; family Comamonadaceae; genus Comamonas; species Comamonas sp. Y33R10-2. The sequence continues at coordinate 596,962 of NZ_CP079925.1, read as the reverse complement.
CAGCAGCCAGATGGCAGCAGCTTGCGAGAAAGCCAGAATCAGATTGAGCACGGCATGCACAGGGTTGCGAGCCGTGACAACTCGGAAAGCCGCAAAAAGCAGCACTGCCGAGAACAGATAGAAAAAACCAGTTTTGGCGTCCATGGATCGAATCTTTTCAAGTGATCAAGGAGCCGCTTCAGCGGTACTTGGCATCTGCTGCTTTATTGGCAGCAATCTCGGCTTCATAACGGTCACCCACTGCCAGGAGCATGTCCTTGGTGAAGTAGAGGTCACCGCGCTTTTCGCCGTGATATTCAAAGATGTGCGTCTCAACGATGGAATCCACCGGGCAGCTTTCTTCGCAGAAGCCGCAAAAGATGCACTTGGTCAAATCGATGTCGTAGCGTGTGGTGCGGCGCGAGCCGTCGTCACGTACATCCGATTCAATGGTGATAGCCATGGCAGGGCACACGGCTTCGCACAGCTTGCAGGCAATGCAGCGCTCTTCACCGTTGTCATAACGGCGCAGAGCGTGCAGGCCACGAAAGCGTGGTGACTGAGGTGTTTTTTCCTCAGGGAACTGCACCGTGATCTTGCGACGGAAGGTATAGCGACCCGTGAGGGCCATGCCCTTGGCCAGTTCCCAGAGCATGAAGCTCTTGAGGAAATCCTTAAAGGAGAAAGGTGTTGCAGCGACTGCCGACATACGTACTCCGCTTATTTCCAGATGTTCCAGGGCGAGTACAGCCAAGCACCCACAACCACCAGCCACACCAATGTGACAGGAATAAAGATCTTCCAGCCCAGACGCATGATCTGGTCATAACGGAAGCGAGGGAAGGTAGCGCGAATCCAGATGAAGCACGACACCACCAGGAAGGTCTTGATAGCCAACCAGATCCAACCGGGAATGAAGCCCAGGAAGTCAACCGGAGGCAACCAGCCGCCCAAGAACATGATGACGGCCAGAATGGAGACGAGCCACATGCTGGCGTATTCAGCCAAGAAGAAGACTGCGAAGCCCATGCCCGAGTATTCAACCATGTGGCCAGCTACGATTTCCGCTTCGCCTTCCACCACGTCAAACGGGTGACGGTTGGTTTCAGCGACGACCGAGATCAGGTAGACCACAAAGATTGGCAGCAAAGGCAACCAATTCCACGACAGGATGCTCACACCCATGGATGCGAACTGACCCTTGCCTTGACCCATCACGATATCGGTCAGGTTCATGCTGCCAGTCACCATGATGACGACCAAGAAGCAAAAGCCCAGAGCGATTTCGTAGCTCACCATCTGAGCAGACGCACGCAGCGCACCCAAGAAGGCGTACTTGGAGTTCGAGGCCCAGCCCGCAATGATCACGCCATAAACTTCAATCGAAGTAATAGCCATCATCAGCAGCAAGCCCGCGTTCACGTTAGCCAGAGCCACTTCAGGAGCGAAAGGAATCACAACCCATGCAGCCAAAGCCGGCATGATGGCCATGACAGGACCAACATAGAACAGGCCCTTAGCCGCTGCTGTAGGCTGAATCAGCTCTTTGGTCAGCAGCTTCAAACCGTCAGCCAGAGGCTGCAGCAAACCCGAAGGACCCACGCGGTTGGGGCCCAGACGAATCTGCATAAAGCCCAGCAGCTTGCGCTCCCACAGCGTCAGATACGCAACAGCACCCATCAGTGGAGCCACGATGGCGATGATGCCCAGCAAAATCCAGATGACAGGCCAAGCCGTATCGGTCCAGAAGGGGGCTGCGGACAGACCTAGGCCCCAAGCTTTCAATGCGTCGATCATGCGGCGCCTCCCTCACGAACCTGACGGGCATCTGCCGTCAATTGCAGCGACGTAGCGCGGCGCACAATGCTGTCGAGCTGGTAAATGCTTGCGACCACGGGAGCAGCCACATTGCCAGCAGGCACTACGCTCACAGCCTTGGCGGCATTACTCAGCACGCTGGCGGGCACTTGCGTAGCACCAGTAGTGGCAGCGGCCAGCACGTCTTGCGACGTTTCGTAGTCCACGCCCTTCACGCCCATCAAGTTGGACAGTACGCGCAGCACCTTCCATGCAGGACGGGTTTCAGCCAGAGGCTTAACCACAGCATGGAAGCTTTGCAGACGGCCTTCGGCATTCACAAAGCTGCCTGATGTTTCGGTGAACGGTGCAATGGGCAGCAGCACATCGCTAAATTCCATGTTCGCCTTGAACGGGCTCAGTGTGACAACCATCTGGGCCTTGTTCAGACCCGCAATGGCAGCCTTGCCAGCAGCGCTGTCGAACTCGGGTTCGACGTTCAGCAAGATGGCAGCCTTAACGTTGCCAGAAATCATCTGGGCAGCGTTCATGCCACCAGCGGCCGGCACAGCCTTGACCCATTGAGCGCCCACAGTGTTGGCAGCTTCGGTCAGGTAGCCTGCTGTGGCACCGGTTTGCTCAGCAATCCAGTTAGCTAAAGCCAGTAGCGTAGATGCTTGAGCATGGTGAGCTGCGGCATTACCCAACAGCACCGCCTTTTGCTCGCCCGCCAGCAGCGCAGCAGCAATGGCCTTAGCTTCGTCATGCACTTGGCCTGCCACAGGTGCAGTTACACCCTTGGCTTCAGCCACAGCGGCTGCCACATCGACCAACGCCTGAGCCCAGTCGCCTGCAGCAACCACCGAAGCGGCGACGGGCAAAGCCCAGTCATACACGCGGTCGTTGATGGAGAAGACCTTGCAGCCCTTTTTGGCAGCTTGGCGAATGCGCTGAGCGAACAGTGGGTGATCCTTGCGCAGATTAGAGCCCACGATCAGAGCCGACTGCAGATTGCTCAAAGCAGCGATAGGCAAGCCCAGCCACTGCACGCCTTGGGCGGCGGTGAACTCGGCATTACGCAGGCGGTAGTCGATATTCTCGCTACCCACGCCGCGCACCAGCTTGCCAGCCAGATACAGCTCTTCCACTGTGCTGTGCGGGCTGACCAGAGCACCAATGGCGCTAGCACCATGGTCGTTCTTGATCTGCTGCAGGCCGTTGGCCACGTATTCCAAAGCGGTTTGCCAGTCGACTTCTTTCCACACGCCGCCTTGCTTGAGCATAGGCTTGGTGAGTCGTTCGTCGCTGTTGAGCGCTTCGTAGGAGAAACGGTCACGATCGGCAATCCAGCATTCGTTGATATCTTCGTTTTCGAAGGGCACAACGCGCATGACCTTGTGGTTCTTGACCTGAACAATCAGATTGGAGCCGGTGGAGTCGTGCGGAGCCACGGACTTGCGGCGCGACAGCTCCCAAGTACGGGCGCTGTAGCGGAAAGGCTTGCTGGTCAACGCGCCCACGGGGCAGATGTCGATCATGTTGCCCGACAGCTCGGAGTCCACTGTATCGCCCACGACGGTGGTGATTTCAGCGTGCTCGCCGCGGTTGACCATGCCCAGTTCCATGATACCGGCCACTTCTTGGCCAAAGCGCACGCAACGGGTGCAGTGGATGCAGCGGCTCATTTCCTGCATGGAAATCAGCGGGCCTACATCCTTGACGGGCACGACGCGCTTTTCTTCTTCGTAGCGAGAAGAGCTGCTGCCGTAGCCCACTGCCAAATCCTGGAGCTGGCATTCGCCGCCCTGGTCGCAGATGGGGCAATCCAGCGGGTGATTAATGAGCAAAAACTCCATCACCGACTGTTGAGCCTTGATGGCTTTTTCGCTCTTGGTGCGCACAATCATGCCTTGCGTCACAGGCGTGGCGCAGGCAGGCATGGGCTTGGGAGCTTTTTCAACATCCACAAGGCACATGCGGCAGTTAGCCGCAATGGAGAGCTTCTTGTGGTAGCAGAAGTGAGGAATATAGGTGCCGGCCTTTTCAGCTGCATGCATGACCATGCTGCCTTCCAAGACCTCTACCTTTTTCCCGTCCAGTTCAATTTCAACCATATTTGTCTCGCGTTCAGTCCGCTTACGCAGCCTGCTTGGTAGCGTTCTGGATCTTTGCTTCAAACTCGTGGCGGAAGTGCTTGATCATGGCGCGCACCGGCATCGCTGCCGCATCGCCCAACGCACAAATTGTGCGTCCCATGATGTTCACGGATACCGAATCCAACAGCTCGATATCTTCCGGACGGCCTTCGCCGTGCTGAATACGGTTCACCACGCGCCACAGCCAGCCTGTACCTTCACGGCAAGGCGTGCACTGCCCGCAGGACTCGTGCGAATAGAAGTACGACAGGCGCAGCAGACTTTCAACCATGTCGCGCGAATCGTCCATCACGATCACAGCACCCGAGCCCAGCATGGAGCCGGCCTTGGAGATGGAGTCATAGTCCATCGTGCATTGCATCATGATGTCAGCAGGCAGCACGGGCGACGAGGAGCCGCCAGGAATCACCGCCTTGAGCTTGCGGCCGGTGCGCACACCGCCAGCCAACTCCAGCAACTTGCTAAAAGGCGTGCCCATGGGCACTTCATAGTTGCCAGGCAGATTCACGTCACCGCTGACCGAATAGATCTTGGTGCCGCCGTTATTAGGCTTGCCGCATTCCAAGTAGGCTTGACCACCGTTGCGGATGATCCAAGGCACAGCTGCGAATGTTTCGGTGTTGTTGATGGTTGTAGGCTTGCCGTACAGACCAAAGCTGGCGGGAAATGGTGGCTTGAAGCGGGGTTGACCCTTCTTGCCTTCCAACGATTCCAGCAGCGCGGTTTCTTCACCGCAGATATATGCGCCAAAACCATGGTGTGCGTGCAGCTGGAAGCTGAAGCTGCTGCCCATGATGTTGTCACCCAAGAAGCCAGCAGCGCGGGCTTCTTCCAGTGCGGCTTCGAAGCGCTCATAGACTTCGAAGATTTCACCGTGGATGTAGTTGTAACCAATGCTGATGCCCATTGCGTAAGCCGCAATGATCATGCCTTCGATCACGATATGGGGGTTGTGCATGAGGATCTCGCGATCCTTGCAGGTGCCGGGCTCGCCCTCGTCGGAGTTGCACACCAGGTGCTTTTGACCGGGGAACTGACGGGGCATAAAGCTCCACTTCAGACCCGTAGGGAAGCCAGCGCCGCCGCGGCCTCGCAGACCGGACTCCTTGACCGTGGCAATGACCTGATCTTGCGTCAGACCTTCGCCGCCATCTTTACCCAGTAACTTGCGCAGAGCTTGGTAACCGCCGCGGCCTTCGTAGTCCTTGATGGACCAGTTCTTGCCATTCAGATCAGCGCAGATTTGCGGGTTGATGTGACGGTTGTGAAAGCAAGTCTCTTCACCTGTCGAGGCAAACTTGGCCAGTACGTTTTGTGCTGCGGAGCTCATTATTTGCCCTCCGCGGCACGCAGACCGTCGACCAGCTCATCGAGCTTGTCATTGGTCATGAAGCTGCACATGTGACGGTCATTGACCAGCAACACTGGGGAGTCTGCGCAAGCGCCTTGGCACTCAGACTGCTGCAGCGTAAACATGCCATCAGTCGTGGTCTCACCCATCTTGATGCCCAGCTTGCCTTCCAGGTGGTGCAAGGCCTTGTAGCCGTCGCGCAACTGGCATGGCAGATTGGTACACACGTTTAACTTGTACTTGCCAACAGGGTGCTGGTTGTACATGTTGTAGAACGTGGTGACCTCGTGTACAGCAATCGCAGGCATGCCGAGGTAATCGGCAATGACGGCTTCGCTTTCTGCACTCACCCAGCCTTGCTCTTGCTGCACGATGCTTAGACAGGCCATGACAGCCGACTGCTTTTGTTCAGCCGGGTACTTGGCCACCTCACGCGCAAAGCGTTCTTTGGTCGCTTCGGTAATCATCGGTCAACGTCTCCAAACACGATGTCCAGGGTACTGAGCACCATCACGGCATCAGCCAGCATGTGACCACGGCACAGCTCATCAAGAGCTCCCATGTGCGCAAATCCTGGTGGACGAATTTTCAAACGATAAGGCTTGTTGGCGCCATCGCTGATCAAGTAAATGCCGAACTCACCCTTGGGGTGCTCGACGGAAGCATAAGCTTCGCCTTCAGGAACCTTAAAGCCTTCAGTAAAGAGCTTGAAGTGGTGAATCAGCTCTTCCATGTTGGACTTCATGGCTTCGCGGCTTGCAGGTGCAACCTTGTGGTTGTCCGTAATCACCGGGCCTGGATTGACACGCAGCCAATCCACGCATTGCTTGATGATTTTGTTGGACTCGCGCATTTCAGCCATGCGCACCAAGTAACGGTCGTAGCAATCGCCTGTAGCACCCACTGGAATATCAAAGTCCAGCTTGTCATAGACCTCGTAGGGCTGCGTTTTGCGCATATCCCAGGGCAGGCCAGAAGCGCGCAACATAGGACCAGTCAGTCCCAAATTGATAGCGCGCTCTGCAGTTACCACGCCGATACCGACGTTACGCTGCTTCCAAATACGATTGTCTGTCAACAGTGTTTCGTATTCATCAGCGCACTTGGGAAAGCGCTGCGTAAAGGCGTCAATGAAATCCAGCAACGAACCCTTACGGTCTTCGTTCATGGCTTCCATGGAGCGCACATTGCGTACCTTGCTGGCCTTGTACTGAGGCATGCTGTCCGGCAGGTCGCGGTATACACCGCCTGGTCGGAAGTAAGCCGCGTGCATACGAGCACCCGAAACGGCTTCATACATGTCCATCAGCGCTTCGCGTTCGCGGAAGCTGTAGATCAAGATGGTGGAGCTGCCAGCATCGTTACCTGAGGAACCCAGCCACATCAGGTGATTCATGATGCGGGTGATTTCCGAGAACATCACACGGATGTACTGGGCACGGATAGGCACTTCAATGCCCATCAACTTTTCAATAGCCAAACAGTAAGCATGCTCGTTGCTCATCATCGAGCAGTAATCCAGGCGGTCCATATAGGGCAGCGACTGGATATACGTCTTGCTTTCGGCCAGTTTTTCGGTCGCACGGTGGAGCAAACCGATATGAGGGTCGGCGCGTTGCACCACCTCACCATCGAGCTCTAGCACCAGACGCAGCACACCGTGCGCGGCCGGGTGCTGCGGACCAAAGTTCAGGGAGTAGTTCTTGATTTCTGCCATGGTCTTCCGTTAAAAGGCGCTGCGCGCCCTTTAGTGCAGGCCTCCGCCATAGTTTTCTTCACGAATGATGCGTGGCGTAATTTCGCGAGGCTCAATCGTGACGGGCTGGTAGACCACTCGCTTTTCTTCGGCGTCGTAGCGCATTTCCACATAGCCAGACAAGGGAAAATCCTTGCGGAATGGATGACCGATGAAACCATAATCGGTCAAGATGCGACGCAGGTCTTCGTGACCTTCGAATACGATACCAAACAAGTCAAACGCTTCGCGCTCGAACCAGTTGGCAGCACTCCAGATCGGATTAATCGAAGCCACGACGGGGAAATCATCATCAGCGCAGAACACACGAACGCGCAAGCGCTGGTTCAGCGTTAGAGACATCAGATGGGACACTACAGCAAAGCGTGGACCATCTTTGCCGACTTCTGCATAGGTGGAGTAATCCACACCGCACAGATCCAGCAACATCTCGAACTTGCAATCAGGCGCATTGCGCAAGATTTGCATCACATCCAAATACTGATCGGCAGACACTTCAACTGTCACTTCGCCATAAGCCAAAGTGATGGAGCGAACCTTGTCGCCTAAAGCCGCCGTCACAACGTCGCGCAGCTTTTCGGGGTGAATCGCAATTGCAGTCATTTCGACCCTTTAAACGCGAGCGATGGTTTGAGTACGACGAATCTTCTGCTGCAGCTGGATGATGCCGTAGATCAGCGCTTCCGCTGTCGGGGGGCAACCAGGTACATAGACATCCACTGGCACGATGCGATCACAGCCGCGCACCACTGAATAGCTGTAATGGTAATAACCACCGCCATTGGCACAAGAGCCCATGGAGATGACCCAGCGGGGCTCGGACATCTGGTCATACACCTTGCGCATTGCCGGGGCCATCTTGTTGCACAGCGTACCGGCAACAATCATCAGGTCGGAGTGGCGGGGGCTGGCACGGAACACTTCAGAGCCGAAGCGTCCAATGTCATAGCGCGCTGCGGCTGCATGCATCATCTCCACCGCGCAACAGGCAAGGCCAAACGTCATGGGCCAGATCGACCCTGTTTTGGCCCAGTTCACCACCGTATCGTAACTGGTGGTGACAAAGCCTTCCTTCATCACGCCTTCGATCATCGTATTTCCTCAGTGAAGCTACTCATTCCCAATCCAAGGCGCCTTTTTTCCACTCGTAAGCAAAGCCTACGACCAGAATGGCCAAGAAGATCAGAACAGCAACAAAGCCCGCGCCGCCAACGTCTTTAAGAGCGACAGCCCAGGGCAATAGAAATGCGATTTCCAAGTCGAACAAAATGAACAAGATGGCGACTAAGTAGTAGCGCACATCGAACTTCATTCGAGCGTCATCAAACGCTTCGAAACCGCATTCGTAAGGGGAGTTTTTAGCATCGTCTGGACGATTGGGTCCCAGCACGTAACCAAGTACGAGAGGAACTACGCCCACGGCTATGCCAATGAGAATAAACAGAAGAACGGGAAGGTACTGATCGATATTCATCGAGTGGGCCCTGTTTTTTTCAAACACTAGCCTCACCGATCACTGCCTGATCAGCAGGGCAGGTTTTTTAGTTATGTGTTGGTGCCGTCGGCGAGACTCGAACTCGCACAGCTTTCGCCACTACCCCCTCAAGATAGCGTGTCTACCAATTCCACCACGACGGCATCGTCTCAAAGCTCAGCAATCAAGGGCATCTTCGTTGCAAAGATCTTGACCCCCGAGCAATCCTTGAATTCTAGCTTGAAAAACCCTTTGATTTAGAGTTCCTCAAGCTTTTATCAAATTTATTTTGTAGGAATCTGCGCGGCGCCCTCAGCAGGAGCGGCAGCAGGCACAGACGCATCAGCACCAGTAGCCGCTGCGGGGGCCGAAGAGGCAGGCACAGTCGCAGCCGCGCCTTCCAGCACGCTACCCGAGCTTGCTGGACGAACGTTGCTCAGATAAGCCAAAGCCAAAGTAGCCACGAAGAACACGGTGGCCAGAGCCGCAGTGGAGCGCGACAAAAAGTTAGCGCTACCAGATGCGCCGAACAAACTGCCCGATGAGCCACCGCCGCCGAAGGAAGCGCCCATATCGGCACCCTTGCCGTGCTGCATAAGGATCAAGCCAATCATGGCTAAAGCGGACAGCATTTGCACCGCGAGAATGACGCTGGATAAGACGTTCATATCAAAACCTAGTTATCTGAATCATGGAGCGCCACACCGAAGGTGCGGCATAAACGAATTATTGCGCAGCCGCAATAATGGTGAGAAAGTCAGGGGCCTTCAGCGCTGCTCCGCCGATCAAACCGCCATCAATATCCGCTTGAGCGAGCAACTGCTCGGCGTTGGCTGCATTCATGCTGCCGCCGTAGAGCAAAGGTACGCGAGCCGCCTTGTCGCTAGCCGCTGCCAGCTGCGCACGCAGCACAGCATGGACTTGTTGAGCTTGCTCAGGTGTTGCAGTCTTGCCGGTGCCAATCGCCCAAACAGGCTCATAAGCCACGACCAACTCGCTCACGCATGGACCCACTTGGTGAATCACCGCTGCGAGTTGACGCTTGACCACCGCTTCAGTTTGGCCGGCTTCACGCTCAGCCAAAGTCTCGCCCACGCAAACAACAGGTGTGATGCCCTTGGACAAAGCCGCCTGCGCCTTAGCAGCAACAACCGCATCCGTTTCGCCGTGGTATTGACGACGCTCGGAGTGACCGACTAACGCATAACGCACGCCAAACTCTTTGAGCATGGTGGCCGAAGCCTCGCCAGTAAAGGCGCCCTGTTCGTGTTGCGATACATCTTGCGCTCCCACACTGATAGCAGAACCTGCAAGTTCTGCCTGGACTTGAGCCAGATACGGTGCGGGTACTGCCACAGCCACACCTGCCTTGTTATCAGCGGGCAAGCCCTGCTTGATGGCCTGCAGCAAAGCAGCATTAGCAGCCAAGCTGCCGTTCATCTTCCAATTGCCAACAATGAGTTTTTGCTTCATGTTTCCCACGTCAAAACGATTTTTCCGGTGTGCTGACTAGACTCCATCAGCGCATGAGCCTGCGCCGCGTCAGCAGCATCAAATTCACGATAAATGGCTGGACGCACCTTGCCGGACTCCAACAGAGGCCAGACATTGCGCTTGAGCGCCTGCGCAATCGCAGCCTTAAAGGCAATTGAGCGAGGACGCAGCGTTGACCCCGTAATAGTCAGTCGCTTACGCAGCACAAGACCTGCATCGAACTCAGCCTTCACGCCACCCTGAGCGGCGATGATGACCAAGCGCCCATCAGGCGCCAAGCACTGCACTTCACGCGCAATATAGTCGCCTGCAACCATGTCCAAAATGACATTAACGCCCTCGCCTGCTGTGATGCGCTGCACTTCAGCCGCGAAGTCCTGAGTTTTGTAATTGATGGCGTGATCCGCACCGAAGCCCAAGCAGTCATTGCACTTGGCATCACTGCCAGCAGTCACAATCACTTTAGAGCCCAAGGCCTTCGCCACCTGAATTGCAGTAACGCCAATGCCGCTGCCGCCGCCTTGCACCAGCAAAGTTTCACCAGGCTGCAAAGCCGCCCGGTCAAACACATTGCTCCAGACCGTAAAAAAGGTCTCCGGCAAAGCCGCTGCCTGCACATCCGTCAGACCTGCTGGTACTGGCAAGCACTGGACAACAGGGGCAGTGCAAAACTGCGCGTAGCCGCCACCCGCCACCAGCGCGCAAACGCGATCGCCAAGCTTAAAGCCCGCTTGAGCCATTGCCGACTCATCGCCCGCAACGATCACACCCGCAACCTCTAGCCCCGGCAGATCCGAAGCGCCGGGAGGCGGCGCGTAATGACCTTTGCGCTGCATCACATCAGGGCGATTGATACCGCTCGCGGTCACGCGAATCAGCACCTCACCCTCAGCCGCCACAGGCATGGGACGCACACCCATGCGCAGCACGTCAGGCGCGCCGTAGCCGGTGATTTCCACCGCTCGCATTGTGTTCATTTCCATATTCAGGCTGTTATCAATAAAACAAGCCTCTAGTCCTTATTCAATAAAGACTAGCTGCTATCAAATCAGGACTAATCAATCAAAGCCACGTAGCTATCAACAAAACAGGAGTCCACCCGAAGATGGACTCCTGCTCAGCGATTACTGCTGCTGTTGCTGCTGCTGGTCGTCAGCAAAGCCACGATTTTCGCGGGGCTCACGGCTCTCGCGGGAATCGCGGTTCTGACGAGGAGCGCGGTCGCGGTACTCACGCTGTTCGCGAGGCTCGCGAGGCTCACGCTCAGGCATGCCAGCAGGACGCTCGATCAAAGCCTTCATGGACAGCTTGACGCGGCCCTTGTCGTCTGTTTCCAGAACCTTGACCTTGACCACTTGGCCTTCTTGCAGGTAGTCGGTGACCTTTTCCACGCGCTCGTGAGCGATCTGGCTGATGTGCAGCAGACCGTCCTTGCCGGGCAACAGGTTGATCAGAGCACCGAATTCCAAGATCTTGACGATCGGGCCTTCGTAGATCTTGCCGATTTCGACTTCAGCGGTGATCTGCTCGATACGCAGCTTGGCAGCTTCAGCCTTGGCGCCGTCAGTGGCAGCAATGGTGATGGTGCCGTCTTCCGAGATGTTGATCTGGGTGCCGGTTTCTTCGGTCAGCGCACGGATAGTCGCGCCGCCCTTACCGATCACGTCACGGATCTTCTCAGGGTTGATCTTCATGGTGAACAGCTTAGGAGCGAAGTCAGAAACTTCGGTCTTGGCTTCGCCCATGGCTTCTTGCATCTTGCCCAAGATGTGCATGCGCGCTTCCTTGGCCTGAGCCAGAGCGACCTGCATGATTTCCTTGGTAATGCCTTGGATCTTGATGTCCATCTGCAGCGCAGTAATACCGTTGGTAGTACCGGCCACCTTGAAGTCCATGTCACCCAGGTGATCTTCATCACCCAGGATGTCGGTCAGCACGGCAAACTTGTTGTCTTCTTTGATCAGACCCATGGCGATACCAGCCACGTGTGCCTTCATAGGAACACCAGCATCCATCATGGCCAGGCAGCCGCCGCAGACCGAAGCCATGGACGAAGAACCGTTGGATTCCGTGATTTCCGACACCACGCGGATGGTGTAGGGGAACTCTTCCTTGGTAGGCAGGCAAGCGGCCAGAGCGCGCTTGGCCAAACGACCGTGACCGATTTCGCGGCGCTTGGTCGAACCCATGCGGCCCACTTCACCGGTGGCAAAGGGAGGCATGTTGTAGTGGAACAGGAAGTTGTCTTCGAACTCACCAGCCAGCGCATCGATACGCTGTGCATCACGCTCGGTACCCAGAGTAGAGATCACCAGAGCCTGGGTTTCACCACGGGTAAACAGAGCGGAGCCGTGGGTGCGGGGCAGCACGGAGTTGCGAATTTCGATAGGACGCACGGTGCGAGTGTCGCGGCCGTCGATACGCGGCTCACCCGCCAGAATCTGCGAACGCACGATGTTGGCTTCGATGTCGAACAGCATGCTCTCAACCTTGACGCCGTCAAACGCCACGCCTTGTGCAGCCAAGCCAGCCTTCACATCGGCGTAAGCCAGACGGCTAGCGTGCGTGCGAACTTGCTTGTTACGCTCTTGGTAGGCAGCGCGCAGCTTGGCTTCACCCAGCTCAGCGACCTTGGCGATCAGGGCTTCGTCCTTAGCAGGAGCAGTCCAATCCCAAGCGGGCTTGCCGCCTTCACGCACCAGGTCGTGAATGGCATTGATAGCGATCTGGCTTTGTTCGTGGCCATAAACCACAGCACCCAGCATCAACTCTTCAGTCAGTTGCTTGGCTTCGGACTCGACCATCAGCACGGCAGATTCAGTACCGGCAACGACCAGATCCATCAGCGAATCCTTGCGCTGAGTTTGACCGGGGTTCAGCACATATTCGCCGTTGATGTAACCCACGCGGGCTGCACCGATAGGGCCGCTGAAAGGCAAACCCGACACCGACAAAGCGGCGGACACTGCAATCATCGCGGCAATGTCAGCATCCACTTCAGGGTTCAACGAGATGGTGTGGATGACCACGTGCACGTCGTTGTAGAAGCCTTCTGGGAACAGAGGACGGATAGGACGGTCGATCAGACGCGAGGTCAGAGTTTCGTGCTCCGAAGGCTTGGCTTCGCGCTTGAAGAAGCTACCAGGGATCTTGCCGGCGGCGTATGTCTTCTCAATGTAGTCAACGGTCAAGGGGAAAAAGTCTTGACCCGACTTAGCGATCTTGGAACCCACGACAGTGGCCAGAACCACGGTGTCATCGATGTTGACCAGCACAGCGCCGGAAGCTTGACGGGCGATTTCGCCGGTTTCCATGGTGACCGTGTGCTGACCCCACTGGAAAGTCTTGGTAACTTTATTGAACATGGTCATAGAGACTCCTTGTTTGATAGCTGGATGTCTTCATCCAGCCTTGTTTTAGAGTGCAAACAGAACACGATGCCATTCCAAACCTGCACTAAATGCTATCAATAATGCAGCATTGGAATGACACAGCTTCGCTCTGTTTTGCCAACTCCGAAGTAAAAAACGCCTGAGCTAGGTATCTAACTCAGGCGTTTTGATCATTTACCGTGCTTACTTACGCAGGCCCAGCTTGGCGATCAAAGCGGTGTAACGCTCAGCATCCTTGGACTTCAGGTAGTCCAGCAGCTTACGACGACGGCTCACCATACGCAGCAGACCGCGGCGACCGTGGTGATCCTTAGCGTTAGCCTTGAAGTGAGGAGTCAATTCGTTGATGCGAGCGGTCAACAGAGCCACTTGCACTTCTGGGCTACCAGTGTCGTTTTCGGAACGAGCGTTAGCCTTAACAACTTCAGCCTTGATAGAGGCAGCGATCATTTTATTTTCCTTAGATTTGGCACTCAGCAAGGAGCGCCTTGGTTACTTGCGCCAAGGCTGGAAAGGCCTCAGCGTGCGTCTTGCACCATGCAAAACCTGTCAATTATATCAAGAGCTGCAAAGACTCTCTTTTTTCCACCCTGTAAGTGACTTACCAGGCCAAGCGCCCCCTGAAAACCCTTGCTAACAAAGCCACACCGTGGCTCAAAAATGCAAACTCCCCATCAAGAGAATGCACATGACAAAAGCTTCACGAATCACGCCAGCAATGAGACCTGCAGTTCTATTTGCACAACTCCTGAGCCTCATCATTGTTGCTGCAGCCCTATCTACTTTGCCCTGCACCAGCTTTGCGGGCAGTCACAGCAAAGCCGAAAAACGACAAAGCAACCGTATCAAAATTCAAAACACACGCAGCGGCTCAGAAGAGAGGACTGCAGAACGTGACCGGCGCCTATATCGAGAATGCCAAGGACGGCCCAATTCAGGGGCTTGTGCGGGATATACCCGACGTTAACCGGGCAATATCTTACTGAACGGTGCGATTCAAGCCACCAACGGTAGACACAAAATCTCTATATTTACTTAGCATGGTTACATGCTGAGACCCTTCATTGCCAGTCCCTTGCTGCGCCGACGCAAGCAGAACTACCGCCCGTATTCACACGGCTTCACCTTGATTGAAGTGTTGGTGGCGATTGTTATTTTTTCGTTCGGACTTCTGGGCATGGTAGGCATGCAGGCATTTGCACTGCAAGCCAACCGAGAAGCACGCCTGCAAAATCAGGCAACCACCCTCGCAAGAGAGCTGGCCGAGATGATGCGTAGCAATAGACAGATCGCTGTCAAAGCAACCGCAACCGATAACCCCTATTTGGGCGCTTTCAGCACAGGCAGCCTCAGCATTAGCAGCCCATCGTATTGCCTCAGCGTTAGCAATGCTAGTACCGGCTGCTCATCTACTACCGACGTAGCAGCGGCACAAATGTCGGACTGGCTTGCGCGTGTTGATGCCTCTTTACCCAGTGCTCGCGTTTCTGTGTGCCTTGATGGCACTCCGTATACCAGCGATGGGTTAGCGCAATGGTCCTGCACAGCCACCGGGGCAAGCGAAATTATCTACATCAAAATCGGCTGGACACAGTCAAGCACCAATAGAACTTTGACGGGAAACAGTGCATTTGAACAAGCCAGCGACACCAATTCACGCCCAGGAATCATTTTCCCGGTAACCAGCGGTAGCGCATCATGAAGCGCATTTATTCCCTATCCAAAGTGCACGCAAGGGCACGCCAGCACGGCTTGACGCTTGTTGAGTTGATGGTTGCCATGGTTCTAGCCTTACTCATCAGCATGGCGGCAGCTGGGGCGCTATTTATTGCTCGACAAGGCTTTACCAATGTCGATGCAGCCGCACAGCTCAGAGATAACGGCCGCTTTGCACAGGATTTGCTACAGCGCATCGGAACACAAGCTGGTTTCAAAAGCCTGCAATTCGCAGCAACCAGTCAACCTACCAGCACTGACGGTATTTCAGACACTCCCGCCCCCAATGTTTTTGGCCTTAACAATGCCTCCCGAACCATCAGCAACACCTGGGATGCAGGTACGACTCGCGCATCAGGCTCTGTTGGGTATGGCAGTGATATTTTAGTTTTGCGATATCAGGTAAGCACCTCTGCCGTCAGTTCAACAACCTCAGACGGCACGATGATTGACTGCATGGGAATTAGCCCTACGGCAATACCAACAGACAGACAGGATCGCATTGTCAGCATTCTTCATATTGGCGTAGCCAATGGAGAACCCTCTCTCATGTGCTCACGCTCCGACACTGGAGCAGCCAATTACGACTCTCAACCTTTGGTGCAGGGTGTGGAAAATTTTCAGGTGCTATATGGC
Organism: Comamonas sp. Y33R10-2; assembly: GCF_019355935.1. Classification (NCBI taxonomy): domain Bacteria; kingdom Pseudomonadati; phylum Pseudomonadota; class Betaproteobacteria; order Burkholderiales; family Comamonadaceae; genus Comamonas; species Comamonas sp. Y33R10-2. The sequence continues at coordinate 581,211 of NZ_CP079925.1, read as the reverse complement.
GTGGATGGCATTGCCCCAGGAAATAGCACGGTTCCCATTCCAGCATCCACAGCGGACTCCGTTCCAGAACGCTACCTTCGCGCAGACCAGCTAACCGTCACTGGCAACACCGCAGCCACTACAGCCAACTGGCAACGTGTACGCAGCATTCGAATCGGCATGGTTTTACGAGCCAGAGCAGGCTCTGCCATCGACAAAACAACTCAGACCTTTTACCCCCTCGGAGAAGCCAAGAGCTCATCCTCAGGAACCGCAGGAAGTGCCTTCGAAGCAAGTAATGATCCTGGCACGACCTTCACACCAGCAGTAGATGGCCGACTGCGTCAGGTTGTCACATTCACGATCCATTTGCGCAATTACCAAGAGGATCTGTAAGCCATGAATACCGTTATTGAAAATCGCAAAATTAGAAACCAGCAAGGTGCATCCTTGGTGGTGGTTTTGCTAATCTTGGTCATAGTTTCAATTTTGGGCATCAGCGGGGTCCAGATTTCCATGATGGCCGAAAAAAGTGCCAGAAACGATCGAGATTATCAAATCGCCTGGCAAGGTAGTGAGGCAGCCTTGGTCGATGCGGAGTTTGATATAGAAGGTCTACCTTCTACCTCCACCAACAAAAGAAATACCATTTTCAAAATTGGTCAAACCGATATCTCTAAATTTATTGCCAATTGTGGCAATAGCTCACAAAGCATTGGTCTTTGCAGCCAAAATTTAGCCGGGAAACCCGCTTGGCTTACTGTTGACTTTACAGACTCTAGCGATACTGCTGCAACCGCTGCATTTGGAACATATACCAGCCGTATTTTCCCATCAGGAGGTGCCGGCATACAGCCTGCCAAACCACCTAGGTACGTAATTGAAGCGATCCCCGATCCTGATGTTGCCCGCACAGCAAAGCCCACTGAAATTAAATACATCTATCGTGTGACTGCCATTGGATTTGGTCCCAACCCAGAAACACAAGCAGTCGTGCAAATGCTTTACAGGAACTGAGGTACACATGTCAAAAAATAACACCTCGCCTTCCAATATTCGAAATATTTTTCAATCAATGCATTTGAAACATATTCTCCCGCGCTCTGCACGATCCGTGATCGCTTGGAGTGCCATACCTATTATGGCTATTACTTCGTTGATCGCTTATGGGTCAGGCACACCACCCACCATCCCAGCAGTAGGCTTGGCAAATGAACCGCTTTATGCGGCTGTTACTGTCGACAAGCCTGCAATGGCATTGGCACTTTCCGTCGAGTACCCAACCGTGGGAGCTCAGTACATTGCAAGAGCCGCGACTGATGCGGTCAACACGTACAGCAATACTGACGAGTACCTTGGCTACTATGATGCAGAAAGCTGCTATACGTATAACGATACGCCGACTGAAACAATTCCAACGGGTAAAACCGCTGCAGACTACAAGCGTTTTGACCGATCGGGTCCCGCCAATTCCAGGCAGTGCACCAATGCATTCAGCGGCAATTTTCTGAACTGGTCCAGCAGTTCCGCCATTGACATGCTGAGACTCGCACTGTCTGGTGGTGACCGCTATATTGATACACCCAACCTCACCATTCTTCAACGCGCTGTATTGCCAAACGGGGATCCCGTTTGCATGTGGAATGGAAGCGGATTCCCATCTAAGCAGCTCTTGCGAAATGGTGGCGATTTTTTTGGTGCCGTCCCGACGGCCATGAGAACTGCGGCAGGAAGTAATAATATTTTTGTCGCGAATACTCTGAATAAAATATTTTTTGGTACAGCCGTTGGCGGCAGTTGCACCAACACAAGCTCCTACACACTTGGAGGCGGCGGCTCAGAGCTGGGACCTAGAACAACCTCTTCTCAAGCGCTGCCTTCCGATGCTCAACAGTGCGCAACAGATGGCGCCACTAACAAATGCACATTCACCGGCATTCAAGAAGTATGGTTTGGCACAAGTGAAACCACAGGATCCGGTAGAAATCAAAAAACCAACTATTACTGGACTGTAGGCCCTGCTTCTAACGGCGCAGCTTGCTACTGGCGAGTCCTCGATGACCCAAAGTCCGGCAGTGCCAAAACCTGTTATGTCCGCCCATATAGCGGAACATGGCAACCCACTGCTACAAGTTTAAATAGCGATGGTTTTTTCTATTCCAGAGTACAAGTTTGCAACACAACCAGTGGAGTCCTTCAAGACACACGGGATTACGGTCTTTGCCGTCAGTATCCTAATGGCAATTACAAGCCAACAGGCGTTATTCAAAAATATAGCGATCAACTCAGACTTTCGGCTTTCGGTTATTTGATGGACCAAACTGCCAGCTACAACGGCGGCCGTTACGGTGGTGTTCTGCGTGCCCCCATGAAATATGTTGGAACCAAAACCTATAACGAAAATGGGCAGGACAATACGCCTGCCACAGGGAATTCAAAAGCTGAATGGGATGCTAACACCGGTGTTTTAGCCGAAAACCCAGAAAATCACTCCATGCAAATCAGTGGTGTGATTAATTATTTGAACCGATTTGGGCGGACAGGCCCCATGCCGGGCCGCTACAAACAGTTTGACCCTGTTGGAGAGCTTTATTACCAAAGTTTGCGTTATTTACAGGGCCTACCACCCACTGACGATGCTATTTCCAACCTGAGTGATGCTATGCGGGATGGATTCCCTGTCTATACGACATGGGATGAAGATCCATATGGAGGCAGTCGCAGTGACACCTCGGATTACTCCTGCCTCAAAAGCAATATTGTTGTGATTGGTGATGTCAACACCCATGATGGAGACTGGAGAAATATCCCATCCACGGATGCCAAAGCCAGCAACACCCCTAATTTCAGAACATGGCATTCATTGGTTCAAAATTTTGAAAAAAATATTGCAGTAAATTATGCTGATGGTCAAAGTGCAACGCAAACCAGCGGGAATCCCAATGGAGCCAACAGCAAGGTCCCTTCAAGCTCTCGAACCAGTCAAATCATGGGTTATGCATACTGGGCCCATACACATGACATTCGGGGTTCAGACTGGACCCAAAATGCAGGGACCAAAAAGCGCCCAGGCCTTCGTGTGAAGACCTATTTGTTTGACGTCAATGAAAATGGCACAATGAACGACGATGCAACGCGTCAAAATGCCAATCAGTTTTTCATGGCATCCAAATATGGTGGATTTGAGAGCGACCCATCGAATCAAGGTGCTCGCCCTTATAACACCTGGGGTAATCCATTCAAACAACAGAATGGCACCAATAACAACAATGTTTGGCAAAAAGCTGCAAGCCCTGGTGAAGCTTCCAGCTATTATTTGCAAAGCAATGCCCGCGCCGTTTTAAAAGCATTTGATGAGATCTTTAGCCGGGCCTCTACATCAGCTCGCAGTATTGCAGGCGTTGCAACACCATCAGACGTTGTATCTAGCACCAATGGCGCCATTACATACTCCGCCAAATTTGATACCAGCAATTGGAGTGGCGATGTTGTAGCCGAACCCATCGGCGTAGATACTAGCAATCAGGTCACGATTGCTACACCGTTGTGGAGTGCGTCCAACCAGCTGAACACCATGACATCCCCATCGACTAACCGCAATATCGTCGTTGGCGCAAGTGGCAGCACCTCCAACCCCGCCGCCACTAGCTTCACATGGTCCACAATCAGCTCGCAACTTCAAACGGATCTCGGCAAGCTGAGCCCCACATCGTCTGGAGACACCCGAGGAGAGCAAAGGCTCAATTACATCCGAGGCGACCGCTCACAAGAAGGCTCGCCTTTCAGAGTCAGAAGCAGCTTGCTCGGAGATATTGTCAATTCCAATGTTGTTTACTCCGGAGTACCAAGTAACGCATATACAGGCACTGGATATAGCGCTTTCCGTACCGCTTATGCCTCACGCACGCCCAGCGTATTTGCAGGTGCAAATGATGGGATGCTGCACGCATTCAATGCCAGCAATGGCAATGAAATTTTTGGATATATTCCCAGTTGGCTAGGCCCCAAGTTGGCTGCCTTGACAGACTCTGGTTTCACCACCAGCCACCAAAATTATGTGGATGCACCACTGGCCGTAGGAGAAGCCCAAGTTGCGAACAATGGCACTGCGGCTGACTGGAAAACGGTTTTGATTGGAGGTACTGGAAGCGGTGGCTCTGGAGTTTTCTCTCTGGATGTCACAAATCCTGGCAGCTTCACTGCATCCAATGTCATGTGGGAATTCACCCGCGATGATGATGCGGACCTGGGACAAGTGATTGGACAGCCTCAAATACTGAAATTTAAAACCAGCGGAACAGCCACCCCTGCCACTTATCGCTGGTTTGCGGTAGTAGGAAGTGGCGTGAATAACTATAAGCCCGAGAGAACAGGTGGCCCCTTTAGCGCCACGGGTGACCCTGCCATCTTCTTATTGGCACTCGATAAGCCAGCAGGATCTGCATGGGCACTCGGCAGTAACTATTTTAAAATATCCCTGACTGCGGACTCCAGCCTTAAATCTACCAAGGCTACTGGTGTGGCCAACTTCTCAGCGCTGTATGGAACCAATGGAGAAGTTACAGATATTTATACAGGTGATTTTTATGGAAATCTGTGGAAGCTTAGATTTGCAGAAAAAGCTACTACATCGTGGAATTTGAATGGACTTTCTTATATCAAAAGAGGTAGTGGAAATAGTACAACTGCAGCCCCCCTTTACATCGCCAAGGATGGAAGTACTGCTGCTAATGTGCAATCCATTTCTGCAGCTCCTACAATTTTCCCAGGACCATTGGTCAGTGGCGTAGAAACTTTCTATATCGCATTTGGCACTGGCAAATATTTGGAATCCGCAGACAATATTTCAAGCTCAACCAATAGTTTCTATGTAATTTACGATAACAACTCAACCTCAGTTGACACATCGACTGCTTCCGATGGCGCCATTGCAGGTCGAGGCCGATTGGCAGTGGGCAGTGTTAACACAACCACCAAAGTCATCACCGTCCCAGCATTCAAATGGGGCAGAGCCTCTTCCGCCTCTGATACAACGAAACGTTCTGGTTGGTATTTCGATCTACCAACAACTGGCGAGAAGCTTGTAAGCAATATTGCTGACCTTGGAATATTGAATGCGTCATTCAACACCGTCATACCCGGCTCATCCGGCGCAACAGCAGGTAGCTGCTCCAGCAACCAAGGAAGCGGAAACTCCTACCTAATGAATATCAGTAACGGTCAAGGTCAATACAAAACCTCCACCGTTGGGGTATTGGGCCCTTCAGTCTTCTTTTTGAACCAAGACGAGACAACCGTAAGCAAAAGCGATAGCACAGGAAGAAGACAGCGATCCTATACCAAACGAGGTCTCAGCATTGGCCAAACAGGTGCCAATGCCAGCGGCCAGTCCGCCGTGATTTCTCAAACCATTGGACGTATCAATTGGCGTCAGATTCATAATTATCAAGACATGAAGAATGCCACACCATGAAATATGAAATGATGAAAAATCAAAGTCAGCGTGGCTTCACTCTCTTAGAGTTGATGATTGTTGTGGCTGTCATCGGCATCCTGGCTGCGGTTGCCTACCCCTCGTACACGGAGTCGGTCCTCAAAGGCAGGCGCGCACAAGCCCGCTCGGCCATTGCAGAGTTACTGCAACAACAAGAGCGCTACATGACCCAAAGAAACTGCTATGTGGGATTTACCACTAGCAGCAGTGGTGTAGCCACAGCAAGCGCCCCCTCCCCCTCCACTGCCTGCGGTGGCGTTACCGCAAGCAGTGTGCCCTTTAAAACTTTTGCAGGAGATAACTTGGCCAGTGCCAGCTATCTGCTCTCCGCTCAAACCTGCAGTGGGTCTGGCGGAACCACACTATCCATCGCGAGCTGCGTCAAAGTCGTCGCAACACCTATCAAATCAGATCCCAAGGCCGGTAATTTAGAGATGACGAGCAGCGGAGCCAAAACCTGCACGGGGACAGCGTCATCCTCGAATCCGAGACTGTGCTGGCCATAAATATGAAAAGCCCACAGCAAAGCGCAGGCTTTACCTTGATTGAACTCATGGTGATCATGATGGTGCTTGCCGTCATGCTTACATTGGCCGTCCCTAGTTTTGTCAGTTTTCAACGAAACTCAGAATTGACATCCATTGCCAACAAACTGGTGGGATCCATTAATTCTGCTCGGGGTGAAGCGATGAAAGTGGGTCGTAATGCATTAGTCACACCCAATGACGCATCCACATGGAGCAGTGGATGGATATCTTTTGTAGATATGAATGCCGACAATGCATATACAGAAGGTACGGATATCTTAGTCCAAACTCAGGCAGCGATCGTGGGCTACATTTCTATCACAGGAAACAACAACGCAGCGGCATCGCCCCCTTACATTGGCTTCGACAGCTCTGGGTTTGCTCGCACTATCGGCGGTAATGGTGTAACAAACCTAACGCTCACCATCAAGCGCAACGATATAACGGCAGCGCAAGAACCAGAGCAAAGCCGACTTGTCATCGTTGCTCGCACAGGTCGTGTACGAGCCTGCAAGCCGTCAGGGGATACCAGCTGCACGACCAGTGCAGTGAACTAAGCATTGACTGCAAAGGACTCTGCTTCTTTGACAGAGCCAATTGGCATCAAGTAATCGACGCTAACATTGCGGCAGATGACTTATACCGCCCACTTCATGCACCAAGCGCTTGAGCAAGCTGCTCAGGCGCTTTTTCTTTCCTCTCCCAACCCACGCGTTGGCTGCGTGATCGTTGATGACTCAGGCCAGATCCTTGGTCAAGGCTTTACCCAGCAAGCTGGCGGCCCACACGCAGAAGTGATGGCACTGCGAGATGCAGCGGCAAAGAGCCGAGATGTACGCGGCGCAACCGCATATGTCACTTTAGAGCCCTGCTCGCACCATGGGCGCACAGGCCCTTGCTGTAATGCACTCATTGCCGCAGGTATTGGCAAAGTTGTTGGCGCGCTGACAGATCCCAACCCTCAGGTTGCAGGCCGTGGCTTTGATCGACTTCGCGCAGCAGGTGTTGAAGTGGAAGTGGGCCCCGGTGCAGCGCAGTCTCGTGAGCTCAACCTCGGCTTTTTCAGTCGCATGATTCGCAGCACGCCTTGGGTGCGGATGAAGGCAGCCAGTTCTCTCGATGGCGTGACGGCTTTGCATAACGGCAACAGCCAATGGATAACATCCGCCCAAGCCCGACTGGATGGACACGCATGGCGGGCACGCGCTTGCACGATTTTGACCGGCATTGGCACTGTACTGGCCGACAACCCACGGCTGAACGTGCGCGATATACCAACGCCGCGCCAACCGCGCATTGCTGTCGTTGATAGCAAGCTGGACATTCCACTAGATGCTCATATTTTAAAAGCAGCTAGTCCTTGTTTTATCTACACTTGCAGCGCAAACCAAGCCAAAATAGAGCAATTACATGGACTTGGCGCTACGGTTATACATATGCCTAATGCAGCAGGCAAAGTCGATTTGGCAGCCATGATGCGTGATCTTGCACAGCGCGGCACCAATGAGCTGCATGTGGAGGCAGGCTTCAAACTCAATGGCTCGCTGATTCGCGAAGGGTTGGTCGATGAGTTTCTTTTTTACCAAGCGCCCAAACTGCTGGGCACAGGCGCCATGGGCATTGTCAATTTCGGCCCCCTGAATGAACTCAGCGAAGGCCTGCAACTTGAGTTTCATGATGTGACGCGATTAGGCCCTGACCTGCGCATCGTCGCCAGAGTTCAAGGTCGTGACAAGTTCTAGCAAAGTCGATGTCTGACATGTGATGAACGCCAGCATCGGTTAAAAGATAGCTATGCAGGCTCTCGTCTCTCTCCACCTCACATCTTCGCGACTCAGGCCGCTACAGCGCATGGCGCTTGCTGTCTGCATTGCTGCAACTCTGCTGCTGACGGGCTGTGCCTCCTCTTTACCCAAAGAGGTGGAGCGCCCCGTCAGCGCAGCATTGAGCCAACCTCAAAACACGAATCTCGGAGCATTCATTGAGCAAAATCGTCCTGCCAATACCAAAAAAGACGCTTCTGCTTTCACTCTGATCTCCGGGCCGCAACAAGCCTTCAGCAGTCGCATGGCGTTGGTGGAGAATGCGCAAAAAACACTGGATCTGCAGTACTACGCCATTCATGCAGACCATAGAACAAGTCAATTGCTGCGCGCCATTGTCAATGCTGCCCGGCGTGGTGTGCGAGTACGTGTCTTGCTGGATGACTTTCACAGCACAGGTGCAAATGCACAAGTCATGCGCTTAGCTTTTGTGCCGAATGTAGAAATGCGCATGTTTAACCCGCTGGCAGGCTCACGCGCGTCAACCATTGGTCGCGCTTGGACGATATTGACCGACTTTCAGCGCGCCCAGCAGCGCATGCACAACAAGCTTTTTGCGGCCGATAACACTTTGGCTGTCATTGGAGGGCGCAACCTTGGGGATGCCTACTTTGATGCATCCAACGATGGTAATTTTGTCGATCTTGATGTACTCACTGGCGGGCCCATCGTCAAAGATCTGTCGCGCAGCTTTGATCGCTACTGGAACAACGTACGCGCTTATCCCGTGCAGTCATTAATTAGCGAACAAGAGCTACTCAAACTCAAAAGCCAGTTTGAGCAGGAAGACTCCAAAACGCAAACTACTTCAACCCAAGCACAAACCACAGATACCGACCAAGACGATACGGCGCTGAACTTGCGCCAAATTCCTTGGGTTTGGGCTCAGGCCATGGTTCTAGCAGATAGCCCTGCCAAGATTCCGACTGAAAGCGATGAAGAAAGTTTTGATTCGCAAGAAAGCACCTTGCTCTCTTCTATTACTGAGCCGGGAAAAACATTGGCTGCTGCCGCTCCGGTTTTGAACACCGAGTCTGTTGTGAATGGCTTGCTGGCCTTGATTCGCTCAGCCAAGCAAGACTTATTAGTTGTCTCACCCTACTTTGTGCCCGGCCCTGAAATCATGAGTGCGTTTCGCGCCGCTCGCCAGCAAGGCGTGCGCATTCGCATTCTGACCAACTCCTTAGCATCTAACGACGCTCCGCTAGCACATGCCGGTTATGCCCGCCACCGCAAAGAATTACTAAAGCTTGGCATCACTCTGCACGAGATGCGTAGCGAAGCGGCCAACGTGCGCTCCGCATTGCGTTCAGGCAGCACCGGTGCTAGCGGGAGCACGGGCGCATCTCGCGCCATGCTGCACACCAAACTGCTGGTAATTGATGGGCGGCTTGTCGCTGTTGGCTCCATGAATTTGGATATGCGATCCCAACACCAGAACACCGAGTTGGCGCTACTCATTGCCAGCCGAACCTTCAGCCAGCAAGCCCGCGACAGCATTGACGAGAGCCTGCCCGAAAACAGCTGGCGCGTTGAAATTACTCCCAACGGCAAACTAATCTGGCGAGCCCCGCAAGACAGCGGCCTGAGCGACGCGCATTCGGAGCCCGATGCCAGCTTGGGCCTGCGCCTTATGTTGCAGTTGATTGGGCCGCTAGCTCCAGACAGCCTGCTATAGGCCTGACTTCACCCCAGACCCAACCTCCGCCTGCGGCCAAACCCATTCTTTTTGCAAATCACGCTGGGGTAAGGCCTGCACCCAATCTTCGATGGTGCTTTGATCTGTTTGTGTGCGAACTTCCTGAAAGGCAATTTCCGCCTCGGGAAAGCGCCTGCGCATCAAATTAAGCCATTGCTTAAGTCGGCCAGCGCGCTGGCGCGGCTCCAGGTCTTCGCAAACCATCTGCCAAAAGCGCTGCACCTGCGGAACCACCACCAGCCAGTCAATGCCAGCCTCAGTCGTGTTAGTACCCTCCTCCAACGCCTTGCGGATGGCCAAAGCCAACCCGGGGTCAGCCACAATGCCGCGCCCCAGCATCAGATCGTCGCAGCCCGAGATTTCACGGCAACGCAAGGCCTCTTGCACCGTCCATATTTCGCCATTGGCGACCACATTCACACCCACGGCTTCGCGGATACGCGGAATCTCTTCCCAGAATGCTGGTGGGCGATAGCCATCGAGTTTGGTTCGAGCGTGAACCACAATTTCGCAAGCGCCGCCGCCTTCCATAGCTTGCGCGCACTCGGTCATCAGTGATTTGTCGTTAAAACCCAAGCGCATCTTGGCCGACACGGGCAAATGCGCTGGCACGGCTTTGCGCACGGCCTCCACCACCCGGGCGATCTGCATAGGGTCTTGCAAGAGCGACGCACCGCCGCCATGGCGATTGACGATTTTGGCCGGGCAACCAAAGTTCAGATCAATTCCCTCAGGCCCCAGTCTTGCCAGACTGGCTGCATTCTCAGCCAAGCTTACAGGGTCTGAGCCAAGGAGTTGCGCCCGCACAGGCACACCCGCCAGCGTTTTGCTGCCGTTGCGCAGCTCGGGCATGATGCCAAAATACACCTTGTCGGGCAGCAAAGTACCGCTGACGCGAATGAATTCAGACACGCAGCGGTCTGCACCCCCCACCCGGGTCAGTACGTCACGCAGCACAAAATCGAGCAGCCCCTCCATGGGCGCAAGCAGCAGTCTCATTTCAGACTCAAATCAAATTGACCTGTAGCGCTTATGTACAAGGCGCTTACAGCTATTAATTCAGAAGCAATCTCTATGGATTGCAAGCGTAATCCAAGTGATTCACTGCGCATTGGAGCAGATTCACACCCGTGTCATCGTCAGCACATGCAATAGCGCATCGCCATTTGTATTGCGCCAGACAGCACCCCCATGATTTTGCAAAAAACCGCTAAGGCCCAAGAGGAACTTCAACCCGGAACGCGCCAGTTACCGCAGCGTGCGCGTTCTTTGCTATTGATGGCCGGCGGCAAAAGCATGGAGGAACTCCAAGCCTTGCTGGGCAGCGATCATGCCGCACTGGCTCAGCAGTTGGTGGCACAGGGCTATCTGACACTGATCACCACTGGCGAGAGCAAGATCAGTAGCCCCGCATTAGCGCCAGCCATCAATTTGGCAGGTACACGCATGTATTTGTTTGACTTGTGCGAGCGACTATTTGCCAATCGTCACGAAGCGCTTGCTCAAACGCTGCGTAAGCAACTGCGAGAAGCGCGAGATTTAAGCAGCTTACGCAATGCCAGTCAGTGTTTTCTAGCGGCGGTACAAGAGTACGCAGGGGAGGAGCGAGCGCAGTCGCTACGCGAGCGACTGGCTGCTTTGCTGGCCTGCCACGATGAAAGTGGCGAGGCCATCAACGAAACACAGGAAAGCTCAGTCCCTGAGCCTTCTCTGATTTAACGCTTCGCTTAAATTGCAGCCAGACGCCACAGCGAGGTGACTTCTGCAGCGCGTGCAGCGTGCAGCTGGTCTTCACCGTCTTGTACCTTGCCATGGCTGGGACGAATGTCTTCGCGTCCCAGCACCTTCAGGCCCGCAGCCTCAATCCAGCCCAGCAATTCTTCGCGCGAGCGCAGCTTCAGGTGCTCAGCCAAGTCAGACAGGATGAGCCAGCCTTCGCCGCCAGGTTGCAGGTGCGCTGCCAAGCCTTTAACAAAACCACGCAGCATGCGGCTGTCTTCGTCGTAGATGGCCTGATCAAGCAGTGACGCAGCCTTGCCCGGCAACCATGGCGGGTTGCAGACAATCAGGCCGGCACGACCTTCGGGAAACAAATCCGCTTGCTGCAGCTTTACCTTGGCAGCATGGCCTAAGCGTTGCAGGTTTTCTGTAGCGCAAATCAGAGCACGCTCGCTCATGTCGGTCGCCACGATGGACTTCACGCCACGCTTGAAGAGCTGAGCCGACAGCACGCCTGTGCCCACGCCAATATCCCAAGCCTGCTGCATGCCAGCGGCTGGAATGGGCGTACGAGCCACCAGTTCAAGGTACTCACCACGCACGGGCGAAAACACGCCGTAATGGGCATGAATGCGCTCACCATCCAATGCAGCAAGCTCCAAGCCTGTTTTGCGCCATTCATGGGCACCGACGACGCCGAGCAAATCACGCAAGGGAACCAGCACCGTTTGCGCAGCGCCCTGCTTGGGAGCTTTGCCCCAGGCTTCAGTACAAGCAACGCTCCAGTCGGGAGCGCGGCGCAAAGCGCAATGCCATTGCTCATCGAGCTCAATCAGAATGCTGGCCAGCACGCGTGCGCGCTGAGCCTGAGTCTGACGAAACAAGTGAAAACCGTGCGGGAAGGTCATTTCAGCTGCGGCAGCTGCCTTGCGGCGCGTCAGCTTTTTCTCAAGCCTGCGGCCCAACGCAACCAAAAGCTGGCGGGCGTTTTGAAAGTCACCACGCCAGATAAGCGATGCACCTTCGCTGATATGACGAAACGCCGTATCAGCAGGCATAGTGTCATCAGCCAGCTCAATGCGCTTGGGCTGCGGCAGGCTGCTCTCTGTGCGCCAGAGAGCAACGCGAGGCTTGCCCTTTTCTTGCCACTCAAGCGGTTGATAGGCGGAGACTGAGGCCGCGACGTTGTTGTTATTGATGGTCTTCACGGCCTGTCTTTCAAAGGGGCTGATGGGCTGATTTAGCCGTTCAGGGGGCGCTTTACGCGCACTTCTTCAATCTTGATACTGCCAATCACTGCCGTCTTGGCGGTGGACATCTCACGCTTGAAGCCTGCCATTTCATGGAAACGCAGGGCACGCTCGTTACGCAGTGGAATCCAAGCTGTCACATTTGTGCAGCCCTCTTCCAACAAACCGTCACGAGCAGCATCCCACAGAGCCACGCCAACGCCTTGGTTCCAATGTGTAGGCGCGGCATAGATAGCCCAAATCTCACCTGTTGTCTGGCGAGATTTTTCATCACGGGAACGGTCAAAGCCGACAAAGCCGACGATTTTGTCGCCGTCAATAGCGACCTGGACCTGCGGCTCACAAAATTCAATAGCTTCGCGCCAGTAAGCTTGGCGCTTTTCAACTGAGGACATAGTCTTCAGTTGATCATCGGGAACCAGACCTCGATAAGCCTCCAGTGCGGAAGCAGTATGGATCTGGGCAATCGCTTTTGCATCGCGAAGAGTAGCGGGTCGGACCTGGATACTAGACATGGAAAAACCGGGGCAGAAACATGTAAGAATAGAAGGGCGCAATTGTCTACAAATTCAGAGTTTTCGTACGCCGCATGGTTGTTAGCCATTCGATTGACTGCGGCTGTTCGCATTTTCTTGCCCTACAGCAGTCTATGTGCTATGCGCTCATTAAAGAAGAGCAGTGAGCCCACACTAATCAAAGGCTTGCGTCATATTTGATGCGAAACAAAGAGCGTAGAAATCACCGGCGCAGGTGATTGAAGCAGACAGCATCCACTTAAGGTACTCACAACCAGCGGCGCATAAACGCCATCACGCGATCAAACTTTTCGCCAAATGGCGGGTAAAGCATTGCCGTAGCAGCCCAGCGCGACTGCACGAAAACCGCTTTTTGATGCACAAAGCGCAGAAAGCCTTGCTCTGAGTGGTAAGCGCCCCAACCACTTTCACCCACGCCGCCAAACGGCAAATTGTCATGCGCCACATGCAGCAAGGTGTCGTTCACGCAAACGCCGCCGCTGACCGTGCGCAGCAGCACCGCATCACGCTCGGCCTCATTGTTGCCAAACCAGTACAGCGCCAGCGGACGCGGGCTGGCATTGATGGCGTTGATGACATCCTCAATCCGCTCGTATGAGATAACGGGCAGGATGGGGCCAAAAATCTCTTCTTGCATCACCTGCATTTCGCCGGTAGCACCAAACACCAAGGCCGGGGCAAACTGGCGCTCAACCGCGTCTCCCCATACCGTGGAATCCCCATCCGCTGCAGGCGCACCGGCCTCATGCATCCAGTACACCTGAGCGCCCAGGCTCTCGGCCTGACGCAGCATCTGTTTAAGCCTTGCCAGGTGGCGCTTGCTGATGATTGCGGTGTAGTCTGGGTTGCCAGAGATACGAGGGTAAAGCTGGAGCACAGCGGCCTTAAAAGCCTCAGCAAAAGCCTGCTCTTGCCCACGCGGCAGCAGCACATAGTCGGGGGCAATACAGGTCTGCCCCGCGTTGACTAGCTTGCCGTAAGCCACCTTGAGAGCTACCGCCTTCATATCGCAATCCTGCGCAATGATGCAGGGTGACTTGCCGCCTAACTCCAACGTTGTCGGCGTCAAATGCACTGCAGCGGCCTGCGCCACGCGCCGCCCAACAGCGGTGGAACCTGTGAACAGCAGGTGATCGAACTGAAGACCCGAGAACTGCGTAGCCACACCCACATCGCCCTCGATCACGCTGAATTCATCAGGCGCAAAGAATTGAGCAACCAACTCAGCCATCTTGGCCGAGGTATTCGGCGTCAGCTCACTGGGCTTGAGCATGACGCGGTTACCCGCAGCAAGGGCGGTAATTACTGGGGCCAGAGACAGCTGCACTGGATAGTTCCAAGGCGAGATGATGCCCACCACACCCAATGGCTGGCGCTCTATCCACGCCTTGCCGGGCTGGAGCATCAGCGGTGTGCTGACGCGCTGACGCTTGCTCCATTGAGGTAGACGTTTGAGCGTGTGCTTGAGCATATTGCGCACCAGCATCAAGTCCAGCATCTCGGTCCAGCGCTCAGAGCGCACGCCAAAATCTTGCTCTACTGCCGCGCACAGTGCTGGGCCATTTTCATCCAGCATCTTTTGCAGCCGCAGCAATCGCTCGCGCCGCACTAGCAAAGGTACATCGACCTGCGCGCGGCTGGCTTGATATTGCAAGTCAAAAATGCGATGCAAGTCCATATTGTTCATACCTGTCTGAAATTTCAAAAAACACTGCTGTCACGATAACGCGAGTCTGCATGACTGACGAGTAAATGACGCGTAAATGATGAGTAAGTGCCGCGTAAAAAAAGAGCCTGATGCAACACTGCACAGGCTCTTTTGTAGGGTCGCATCAGCGGATTGAATTAACGGCTTGAATGAGTCGCTAATTTACCTGTTCAACTTACGACTATTGCACCTCACGGGGCTGCACATCGGTCACCTCGCCAGCGCCTGTGAGAACGCCGCGGCGCGAGCGCGCTTCACGCGCCTCTTGCTTGGCTTCGGTATTGCCCGAGGACGACTGCGCCATCCATTCTGAGCCAGAGCGGTACACCGTCTGCCAGCCCGCAAATGGACTCATAGGCCCCATGCTCATCGCAACAACGGGCTGCCCGGTGAGCTTGGCCCACACAGCACGCACACCCCATACCAAGGCAATCAGACTGGCCACAGCCATCAAGCATAAGAAGAACACCAAGCCCACCAGCATCAGCACGATGCGGACGGCCCAGCGAGTTGCAGTGGTGGCGAAATCGTTCAAAGTAATACCTTTCTATGCGTTCAGCCCTCAGGACTCGCCTGAGGATTCGAACCTAAACACCCCAGGATCAGTCACTGGGTCTACTGTCACCGCAATCGTACTCTTGGGCGGGAACTTTCCTTCGAGTAACAACTTAGACAAAGGGTTTTCAATACGCTGCTGGATGGCACGCTTGAGCGGACGAGCACCAAACACCGGATCAAAACCAACCTTAGCCAGCTCAGCCAATGCCTGCTCGGACACCTGAATGCTCAACTCCATACGCTGCAAGCGGCTTTCCAGCAACTTCAACTGAATCTTGGCAATCGCCTCGATGTTCTTTGCATCCAGTGCATGGAAGACCACGGTTTCATCGATGCGATTGAGGAATTCGGGTCGGAAATGGTTTTTTAGTTCCCCCCAAACCGCTTCTTTCACATCATCCGCATCCTCACCCACCATGGCTTGAATCAAATGTGAACCAATGTTGCTGGTCATCACGATCACAGTGTTCTTGAAGTCCACCGTACGGCCTTGACCATCGGTCAAGCGGCCATCGTCGAGCACCTGCAACAAAACGTTGAAGACATCGGGGTGAGCCTTTTCCACCTCATCGAGCAGCAGCACGCTATAGGGCTTGCGGCGCACAGCTTCTGTCAGATAGCCGCCCTCTTCGTAGCCCACGTACCCGGGTGGCGCACCAATCAAGCGGGCCACAGAGTGCTTTTCCATGAACTCGCTCATGTCAATACGCACCAAGTGATCTTCGCTATCAAACAAGAAGCCCGCCAGCGCCTTGCACAGCTCGGTCTTGCCCACACCCGTAGGGCCTAGGAACAGGAAGGAACCTGTGGGGCGATTCGGATCAGACAGGCCCGAGCGCGAGCGGCGGATGGCGTTGGAAACTGCAGCAATCGCCTCTTCCTGACCCACCACACGGTCGTGCAGCTTGGTTTCCATCTGCAGCAGCTTGTCTTTTTCACCCTGCATCATCTTGGCCACAGGAATTCCCGTGGCGCGGCTGACCACTTCGGCAATTTCTTCTGCGCCCACTTGCGTGCGCAGCAGCTTGTTGGCCTTGCCTGCGCCAGGTCCGGCTTCCTTGGCCTGTGCTTCGTGCAGCTGTTTATCCAGCGCGGGCAGCTTGCCGTATTGCAGCTCAGCCACCTTGTTGAAGTCACCCTTGCGCTTGAACTCTTCAATCTGAATGCGCAACTGATCAATTTCCTTACGGATTTGCTCAGAGCCCAGCGCGCTGGCTTTTTCGGCCTTCCAGATTTCTTCCAAATCGGCGTATTCACGCTCCAGCTTTTCGAGTTCTTCCTCGATCAGTTGCAGGCGCTTTTGCGAGGACTCGTCCTTCTCGCGCTTCATGGCTTCGCGCTCGATCTTGAGCTGAATCATGCGACGCTCAAGCTTGTCCATCACCTCGGGCTTGGAATCCATCTCTATCTTGATCTTGGCCGCAGCCTCGTCGATCAAGTCAATGGCCTTGTCTGGCAAAAAGCGATCGGTGATGTAGCGGTGGCTCAGCTCTGCTGCAGCAACGATAGCGGGGTCCGTAATATCGACGTTGTGGTGCGCCTCATACTTCACCTGCAAGCCGCGCAAGATGGCGATGGTGTCTTCCACCGATGGCTCGCCCACCAATACTTTTTGAAAGCGGCGCTCCAGCGCAGCATCTTTTTCAATGTACTTGCGGTATTCGTCCAGCGTGGTGGCGCCCACGCAGTGCAGCTCCCCACGCGCCAAAGCGGGCTTGAGCATATTGCCGGCATCCATCGCACCTTCAGCCTTGCCTGCGCCCACCATGGTGTGAATTTCGTCAATGAACAAGATGACGCGGCCTTCTTCCTGCGCCAGCTCTTTAAGCACAGATTTCAGGCGCTCTTCAAAATCGCCACGGTACTTAGCTCCGGCCAGCAGGCCCGCCATGTCCAGCGATAGCACGCGCTTGTTCTGCAGGCTCTCGGGCACTTCACCGGCCACGATGCGCTGAGCTAGGCCTTCCACAATAGCCGTCTTGCCCACACCGGGCTCGCCAATCAGCACAGGATTGTTCTTGCTGCGGCGCTGCAGCACCTGAATGGCGCGGCGTATTTCATCGTCACGGCCAATGACCGGGTCCAGCTTGCCCATGCGGGCACGCTCGGTCAGGTCCATGGTGTATTTTTTCAGCGCTTCGCGCTGGCCTTCGGACTCCGCACTGTCCACATTCTGGCCACCGCGCACCACGTTAATCGCGCCTTCCAAGCTGGACTTGCTCACGCCACTTTGCTTGAGCAAGGCACCGGCACGCGTCGCCGAGGCAGCGCTGTCGGCCAGCGCCAGCAAAAACAGCTCGCTCGCAATGAACTGATCACCACGCTTGAGTGCTTCTTTTTCTGTAGCTTGTAGCAAGCGGCCTAGCTCGCTACCCACTTGCACATCGCCTTGCTGCTGCACGCGCGGCAGGTCGCCCATGGCCTGCTCGGCCAAGCTCTTGAGCTGCTGCACATTGCCACCGGCACGCTGCAACAGGGCGCGCGGGCCGTCATCTTGGCGCAGCATGGCCACCAGCAGGTGCAGCGGGTCGATGGTGGATTGATCCGCACCTAGCGCCAAAGACTGCGCATCGGCCAGAGCTTCCTGGAATTTGGTCGTCAGTTTGTCAATTCGCATGATGTGCTTTCGCTCCAATCAGATTCGTTGCGATTTATCTGATAGCCATGCGGTGATTTTCAAGACCAGAGCCTGCAACAAAAATAGGAAAACAGCCCAAAGAGCAAGCTGATTTGCGCTAAATCAACAAACAGGCCAAGCCAGCAATCACTCAAAAAACATAGCTAAAAGTCAATAATGCATAAGGACATGAAGCTGTTTTTATTCAAAAAACTCTAACTCAGTGAGTCGTTGGCAGAAAACAGCAAGCTCACTCAGAAAATCACTTCCACCTTGCCAGCGCATCTTCATCGCTAACTCGCGCATCCACCCAGCGGGCGCCCTGCTCGGTTTGCTCTTTTTTCCAGAAGGGCGCTTCGGACTTGAGGTAATCCATGATGTATTCGCAGGCCTCAAAAGACTTGCCGCGGTGGGCGCTGGTCACTGCAACTAAAACAATTTGATCCATAGGCTGCAGCAGGCCAATGCGGTGAATGACACGCGCCCCAAAGATGCCAAAGCGCTCTACCGCCTTGTCAATGATGGCTTCTATGCTTTTCTCGGTCATGCCGGGGTAATGCTCCAGCTCCATGCTGCTGACGGCATCGCCCTCATTGCGGTCACGCACCGTGCCCACAAAGCTGCAAACAGCACCTACTCGCGCATCGCCCGCTCGCAGGGCCGCGATTTCGGCGCTTAGGTCAAAGTCTTGGTTTTGGATAGATACACGTGCAGCAGTCATGCCTGCATTGTCGCAGGCCAGCATGGTCATGCGCTGCGCATTAGCATTGGGCCATGCCCGCGCAAACCATCAATCTCCCTGAGTACAGCCTGTACCCGTCGCCTCGTAACGAGCACCGAATGATCTTTGAACATCAGATCTTCGTGCCCTATGCCTATGAGCTGATTCACCTGCCTGACTACAACTTCAAAGGCAAAGCCAGCTTGTTTGCCGCCCACCGCAAAGCAGATAAGAAGTCTGGTCAGCTCATTACCTGCGAGCTTGCCGACGATCTGGCGCGCTTTGAGCGCCTGTTTGAGCCTAGCTAAAAAGGCAAGCTCAGATGGACGACACCAGCCAGATTCAGCCGCCGCCCAGTTTTGCGGACTTGTTTCGCACTCGCAGCGGCAAGCTGTCTGCCTCCATTGACGAGGTGGTGCAGCGCTATGAGCTGTGTGAAGACCTGGCCTGCCACCTCACTGAGCAGGCGCAGACGCTCTATCACTCGGGCAATTCGTCTGAAGAGCTGGTGCTGCTAGGAATGCATGCAGGTCTGGCAACTGAAGGCTCGGTAGTCAGCCCCGCAGAAGCTAGCTGGATTGTGCAGCGCATGGCCGAGCTACTGGAATGGCGCGCACCGCAGCTGCCCGCCAGCACTTGTGAGTAAATCAAGCCGCAAGTCCAATAGATACATGCAGTAGCTGCTATCAAAACAAAAGCCGTGCAACAGATGCTGCACGGCTTTTTTCTTTGAATGTTCGGGCGAACTTATTCAGCCTTAGCCCAGTCTGCATAACGATTCAAGATGCGCTGCACTTGGCCGTGCGTCCATTCGCCGCCCTTGACTGCGGCAATGCCCCGGGCATTGAGTTCAATAGCCATGGCGCGGTGCGTCAGGCCTTTTTCTTGCAGCTGCGCAAAAAGCGCTTCGTGCTGCTTGGCAAAGGCATCAGCGGCTGATTTGCGCTTTTCAACCGTCGCGCGAATATTGGCCGCGCCGGCTGTGCCCAGCTTGACGCCGCGCTCGCGTGCTTCGGAGAGCGCTTTGCGAGTACGCGAGCTGATCTCGGCATTGATCTCTGGCGACTTACCCGCCTTGGGCTGCAAATCAGTGGTGTCGGTCATGGCATTGAAGGAAAAGAACAGGCTCTTGTCGGCCCCTCGCACCATAACAGGAACGGCAGCGCACCTAAACGAGTCAAAAAAAGCATCACTCCGAGCAATAACCGCCAAAGCAATGCACCAAAACAGTGAGCACCTCACTCAAAATGAGTGGCACGAGTATTGCTTTGATAGATTATTCTTTAGTTGAAGTGAAATGACTCGTATGACAGCCTCCCGCCGCTTTTTTCTCCAAGCCTCCGCTGCGACTGCTGCAACCACGGCTTTGAGTGCCTGCGGTATCGCCGCTCCTGCTCGCCAAACCAAGGCCTTTGATAGCACCGTGTGGCGCACCTACGGAACGCCTCTAGTTGCAGGTTCCAGCAACGGCCCCCTCAGCGGCCTGAGCGTTGCGGTCAAAGATCTGTTTGCCGTCAAAGGCCAAGTCACCGGCGCTGGCAACGAGCAATGGCTGGCCCAGCAAACCCGTGCAGCAACAGCCAGCGCCCCTGCTATTCAGCAACTCTTAGATGCAGGCGCATCCATTAAAGGCATGGCGCGCACCGATGAGTTTGCCTACAGCCTCGCCGGCACCAACGGCCACTATGGCACGCCCCCTAACCCACGCGCACCAGATCGCATCTCGGGCGGCTCCACCTCTGGCCCGGCAAGCGCAGTTGCTTTGGGCCAAGCCGACATTGGCTTGGGCACTGACACCGGCGGCTCCATCCGCATTCCATCTTCCTACCAAGGGCTGTGGGGCATCCGCCCAAGCCATGGAGCAGTCTCTGTTCAAGGACTGATTCCCTTGGCCCCGTCTTTCGACACAGTGGGCTGGATTTGCCGCGACGCGACCACACTGCGCCGCGCTGGTGACGCGCTACTGCCTGCCGCACGCGAGCAGGCTCTGTCCAAAGTCGTCGTTGCCTCCAGC
This sequence comes from Comamonas sp. Y33R10-2, assembly GCF_019355935.1. Lineage (NCBI taxonomy): Bacteria > Pseudomonadati > Pseudomonadota > Betaproteobacteria > Burkholderiales > Comamonadaceae > Comamonas > Comamonas sp. Y33R10-2. Next base: position 560,566 of record NZ_CP079925.1, on the reverse strand, counting down.
TTGATGGATATTGCTGATGCGCCTGTAGCTGATCTGCTCAAACAAACTCTAAGCTCTTGGGGTGGTGATTTGCCAGCGCTGCAAAACATGCTCTTTGATACCCGCCAACTGGCAGCGTGGGTTAAGGCCTTTCAAACCCGTCAAGGCTGGGAAGTTTGGCAAGCCCACGGCGCATGGATCTCGCGCCATTGGGATAGCCTCAACCCCGATGTCAAAAGCCGCTTCCAAAGCGCCTCACGCCAGACAGAAGCCAGCCTCAAAGAAGCCGATGCCGTGCTGTTACAAGCCCGCGCCATCATCGATGCAGCTTTGGGTGACTCTGTGCTGCTGCTGCCATCGGCCTCATCGTTCGCACCGCTGCGCACCGAAGCGGCGCTGGGCGGCTCGGTGATTGAGGCCGCACGCGCCAAAACCTTCCAACTTACCTGCATCGCCGGTATTTCGGGCCGATGCGCCATCAGCATGCCGGTACCCAGCAAAGCACAGGCTCCTGCCGGCCTGTGCATGGTCGGCCCACGCGGCCGTGACCGCGATCTGCTCAAGCTTGCGCAGATGGTCGAAGCCAAGGGCATCACGCAAGCGCGTTAAACCCTCTCAATCGAGCTGCTGTTCCATAGCAGCTCGGCCATCAAAAAAGCGCTCAGATGAGCGCTTTTTTTACTGAGACTAGCTAGCAGCAAGTCAACAGCCATCAATAGGCTCAGCCACCAGTCACCGGCGGAAAAAACGCCACCTCATCGCCGTTTTTCAACACGGCGTCTGCGCTGCACATATCCTGATTCAGTGCCATGCGCACGGCCTTGCCAGCAGCCAAAGCGCTTGCTGCCGCGTCGCTGCGGCTCATCAATTCCTCGCGCAAGGCACCAACGGTGAGGGCTGCAGTCTGCAAGCTTTCGCTGCCTACGCCCAAAGCCTCGCGGATGGAGGCGAAATATCTAACCGTGATCGTGTTCATGAGGCGATCCTTCAAGCCATGAGTTCCGAAAATGGGATGAAGCGCACGCTGTCGCCCACCGCAATCGTGGTGCCAGCGGGGTTGTCCACCACGCCATCGCCCCAAGCCGTGGAGGTCAGCACCCCCGAGCTTTGGTTTTTAAACAGCTCCAAGCCCCCGCGCTCGTTGTAGCGCACGCGCAGAAACTCACGGCGCTTGTCGCTCTTGGAAAGGGCAAAGTCCGCCCGCGCCTCAATGGAGCGCGGCAGCACGTTTTGCACGCCTTGTAAGCGCAACAAGAAGGGGCGCACTAACACCTGAAAAGTCACAAAGCCAGAGACCGGGTTACCGGGCAAACCCACAAAATGGGCAAAGCCCGTGCCCGATTCGCGATTGACGCGGCCATAGGCAAAAGGCTTTCCGGGCTTGATGTTGATTTGCCAAAGATCGAGTTGGCCCAAGGCCTGCACCGCAGGCTTGATGTGGTCTTCCTCGCCCACAGAGACGCCGCCGCTGGTAACAATCACATCGTGATCCATCGCAGCATCGGCCAGCGCCGCAATCGTGGCTTCGCGGTCATCAGGGACGATGCCCAAATCCGTCACCTCGCAACCCATGCGCAGCAGCAAAGCGCGTAAGAAAAAGCGGTTGCTGTTGTAGATGCTGCCGGGCTTCATGTCCTGCGGCGCCACGGTGCCGGGCATGACCAGTTCATCGCCCGTAGAGAACAAAGCCACACGCGGCTTGCGGGCCACGTTGAGGCTGGCAAAACCCATGCTGGCGGCCAGGCCCAGATGCGCTGGCGTGAGCCGCACACCCGCCTCAATCACCGTCGCGCCTTGGCGAATGTCCTCGCCCGCACGGCGAATCCACTGGCCTGTCTTAGGTTGAGTCTTGATGCGCACGCGGCCTTCTTCAAGCACTTCGCAGTCTTCTTGCATGACGATGGCATCGGCGCCAGCCGGAACAGGCGCACCGGTGAAGATGCGAGCGACCGAGCCCAGCGCCAGCGCATCGGGCGCAACACCAGCAGGAATGCGCTGCGACACCGGTAGCACGGCTTCGCCCCCTGCGCCATTGACTACGCATTCGGCAGCGCGCACGGCATAGCCATCCATGGCCGAGTTATCTTGCGGCGGCACTTGTAGCGGCGAGACTGCAGCTTGGAGTAGCACACGGCCATCGGCATCAAACGTGCTGACTTGCTGCGACCCCGCCAAGGGCTTGGCATGGGCCAAAAGCTCCTGCAAAGCGTCGTCCAGAGGCTTCAAAGGCTGGCGAAATGTCTGTGCTGCTTGCATTGCGGCGTCTTTCCTTAATTCTTGTATTCGAAGGTCTTGTATTTGAGAGCATCGGCATTGGCCAAAAGCCATTGCAAAACGGCCTGCGGTTGATTCAAATCCAGCACAGGCTGGGCTGGCAGGCTGGGCAACAAGGCGGGAGTATCGGTCGCAATGGCGAGCACCTTGGCGTCGTGCGCAAACATAGGCTCTATGGTCTTGCCCTTATCCAGCCGGTCTTGCTGCTCGCGCCAGACTTCAATTTTGGGCACATCGCCATGCTTGAAGCCTTCAACCAGCACCCAGTCCACAGACGGGTCCAGCTGCGCCAGCATGTCATGCACGCTGACTTCTGTGGGCTGCGGATATTCACGCATCAGCGCCATGCGCTGATCAGAGGCCAGCAGCACCTCATAGGCCCCGGCCTTGCGGTGACGCCAGCTGTCCTTGCCTTCACGGTCCACATCAAAGTGGTGGTGGGCGTGCTTGATGACCGAGACGCGCAAGCCGCGCTGCTTCATCAGCGCCACCAGCGCCTCGACCAGCGTGGTTTTGCCTGCGCCTGAATATCCGGCAAAGCCTATGACCTTCATCTTTATTTCAATATGCTTTTAATAGCATCAAGTCATTTATGAATAAGGACTTGATGCCAATTTCATTCAATAAAAAAAGCACCTGTCGCCAAGCTTCAGGTGCTTTTCAACTTTAGCGCTGCAATGCTTTATTTGCAGTGCTCGGTGATAAAGGCCTTGACCTTGTTCACGTCAGACGCCATGACCACCACGCGCTTGGGTAGGTCTTCGATGCCGTTGAACTTGGCGGGGCGATCGGGCGATCGACCCAGCGCTTCTTCAATCGTCGCGGCAAACTTGATGGGTAGAGCGGTTTCCAGCACCAGCATGGGCTCGGCACCCAAGTGCTCGCGCGCCACCTTCACGCCATCGGCGGTGTGGGTGTCGATCATCTGGCCGAAGCGGTCAAACGTGTCCTTGATGGTGGCCAAGCGGTCTGCGTGCGTGCTCTTGCCGCTCACAAAACCGTACTTGGCAGCCGCGTCCTTGAAGGCGGGGTCGGCACTCAGGTCAAACTTGCCATCCTTAGCTACGCCTTGATCGAACAGTTGCTTGGTGCGCTCACCATCGCGGCCGACCAAGTCGAACACAAAGCGCTCAAAGTTGCTGGCCTTGCTGATGTCCATCGAGGGGCTGGATGTCTCATAGGTGTTGGCCGAACCACGCACCACGTACACGCCGGTGCGGAAGAACTCGTCAAGCACATCGTTTTCATTGGTGGCAACCACCAGCTTGGCGACGGGCAGACCCATCTGGCGGGCGACATGGCCAGCGCAGATGTTGCCAAAATTGCCCGACGGAACGGTGAAGCTCACTTTTTGGTCGTTGCTCTTTGTCGCTTGCAGGTAACCCGCAAAGTAGTACACCACCTGCGCCAGCAGACGCGCCCAGTTAATGGAGTTGACGGTGCCAATCTTGTACTGCGCCTTGAAGGCGTGGTCGTTAGAAACCGCCTTGACGATGTCCTGGCAGTCATCAAACACGCCTTCAATAGCGATGTTGTGAATGTTCTCGTCTTGCAGACTGAACATTTGTGCCTGCTGGAAGGGGCTCATGCGGCCGTGAGGGCTGGTCATGAAGACGCGCACACCCTTTTTGCCGCGCATGGCGTATTCAGCCGCGCTGCCGGTGTCACCGCTGGTGGCGCCCAGAATGTTCAGCTCTTCGCCGCGGCGTGTCAGTTCGTACTCGAACAGATTGCCCAGCAGCTGCATGGCCATGTCTTTAAAGGCCAGCGTGGGGCCGTTGGACAGAGCTTCGATGTGCAGCACGCCATCGAGTTGGCGCACGGGCACGATGGCATCCGTACCAAAGACTTCCTTGGTATACGTCTTGGCGCACAGGGCGCGCAGGTCGTCAGCGGGAATATCGTCGATGTACAGCGACAAAATCTCGAAAGCCAAAGCCGCATAGCCCTTGGTGGCCAGCGTCTCGCGCAGCTGGGTCAGCTTGGCATCATTGATCTGGGGATATTCGACGGGCAGGTACAAGCCACCATCGGGTGCCAGGCCAGCCAGCAAAATATCGCAAAAACGCTTGCGGTCAGCATGGCCGCGGGTGGACAGATACAGCATCTCAAACTCGCCAAAAACAAAAATTCAGAACGTGCAGTCAATACGGGCAGAGGTTAGGCTGCCTAATCTCATCATTATCGGTCAGCAGGCCCGCAATCACCATGCGCAAATGCAGAGACCGGCCAACGCGGCCGCCTCAAAAACCGCTCAGGGCTGGAAATAGCGCTCGGCACCGGGCTTGATATAGGGCTTGAGATCCTTGAAAGGGATATCCACACCACTGCCCAAGCACATACCCATGGCATGACCTATGCCCGAGATCACAAAGCCCATCTTGTCGGGCTTGTTGAGCATCAGCGCCATATATTGCGGCAGCAAGTCTGTGCACTCCTTGTCATCCTCGGAATACTTGCCCACAGATTTGCGGATAAAGCGACCCATCTCGGAGCTGAACTCCAGTTTGTATTCGCCATACCTTGCCCCCTTGAACAAGCGCGTGAAGTCCATATAGCCGCCCTGCAGCAAGTCCAGCACAAAGGGGTCGTAATGATTGTTAGGGTGCGCGCCACCACAGCCGGAGGAGCCTGACTCAACCACGCTCATCATGGCGCGACTCAAATAGGTGACGGCAATGCTTTCGTCGTTTAAGTTGCCCAAAGTCCCCGCTTCCGGGCCATTGCTCCAGTAGATGGAAGCTCGGCAAGCCAATGCCTCCAGATTCATACCCCAGTGGCGCTGCTCCAGCACAGCATTGGTCTGAGCCAGCATCTTGGCATCTGGGTGGCGCGTCAGGCGCGGGTACCAGAGCTTGGTGCGCGCATCACGTACGGGCCTCCAAGCCAAGCCCGAGGCAATCACCACCTCCTTGCCCTGCTCCAGCGGTTGCTTGGCCACGCGCAGATAGTCATAAGGCGTGTTCTTTTCGCTGATGCCAACACCTTGCGCGACACCGCTGCCAGCACCCTGAACAATCGCCAGAGTCACCGCTTCCACACCATGTGGCGCTATCTTTTCAGGATCATATTGCGCGATGCGCTTAAGACTTAGCGGCAGTTTTTTGCCGTGAATGCCATCCACCCATTCGCCGCTCAGCTCATCGCCCTGATGTTGCACACGCCAGTTCACGCTGCGCTGCTTGGCATCGGCAAGCAGCGGCGTTTCGCCCTGCGTGCGGCTCCAGCCATTATTGAGCGGCAGGCCTTCCGCCAGCGCATCGAGCGAGCCTCTGAGCGGAATATCCACGCCATGGCGCAGATAGAAATAGCGCCCATCACGCTCACCATCGGCCTTGGGCTGGCCCAGCTCCAGGACCACCTCAGACCCACCCAGCGTGCCGCGATAGACATCGACTGGCGCGGCCTGTGCGGCGGCGACCGTCAAAACAAAAAAGGCCAGCGCCAAATGACGCCAGCCTTTGCTGAACAACGCTGTGCGCTGATTGCACTGAGCGGAGAAATTTTCTAGTCGAGCGAAACAGGACATCGGAATTCTCCTGAAAAGCACGGAACACAAACTGGCACACCCCAACTTAAAGACATCGAGGCCGTCGCCCCCATCCGCGAAGCAGAGAGGGGGAAGGCGCATAGCGCCTCAGGCGAAGCTATCAGTTCAACTCTTCTTTGCGGATGCGCGTGATAGGCGCCAGCACAGTGCTCAGGGCTTGAATTTCAGCCAGCGCATTGTTCATATCGCCTTCGCGCGTGTCGTGCGTCAGGATGATCAAGTCGGTCTGGGTAGAGCCTTCGCCACCCACTTCATCGGCTTCGCGCTGAATCACAGCGTCGATGCTGATACCGGCATTGGCCAGCAGCGTGGTGATCTGGGCCAGCACGCCCGCTTCATCCGCCACGCGGATGCGCAGGTAGTAGCTGGTGACGATTTCAGACATGGGCAGCACGGGCAACTCTTGACCCGCTTCGCGCAGCGAGCTCGACTGGAAAGCCAAAGGCGGCACGCTGTGCGCGGGGTCAGCGCCGTGCAAACGGGCGATGTCCACCAAATCAGCAATGACAGCCGAAGCGGTAGGCTCAGAGCCTGCGCCCTTGCCGTAGTACAGCGTGGTGCCCACGGCGTCGCCGTTCACCACCACGGCGTTCATGGCGCCTTCCACATTGGCGATCAAGCGCTTGCTTGGCACCAGCGAGGGGTGCACGCGCAGCTCAATGCCCTTGTCAGTGCGCTTGGTGATGCCCAGCAGCTTGATGCGGTAGCCCAGTTGCTCGGCGTACTTGATGTCAGCGCCAGACAGCTTGGTGATGCCTTCCACATAGGCTTTGTCAAACTGCACAGGAATGCCAAAAGCAATCGCGCTCATCAGCGTGGCTTTGTGGGCAGCGTCCACACCTTCAATGTCGAAAGTAGGGTCGGCTTCTGCGTAGCCCAGCGCTTGTGCTTCTTTGAGCACCACGTCAAAATCCAGGCCCTTGTCGCGCATTTCGGACAGGATGAAGTTGGTTGTGCCGTTGATGATGCCGGCCACCCACTGGATGGAGTTGGCTGTCAGGCCTTCGCGCAGCGCCTTGATGATGGGGATGCCACCGGCCACAGCCGCTTCATAGGCCACGATCACGCCCTTCTCAGCCGCAGCCTTGAAGATTTCTGTACCGTGCACAGCCAGCAGCGCTTTGTTGGCGGTGACCACATGCTTGCCAGCGGCAATCGCTTCGAGCACCAGCGCCTTGGCAATGCCGTAGCCGCCAATCAGCTCAACAACCACGTCGATTTCGGGGTTGGCAATGATTTCACGGGCATCGCCCACGACCTTGGCCTTGTCACCCACGACGCTCTTGGCGCGCTCGGTATCCAAGTCGGCCACCATCGTAATTTCAATGCCGCGACCCGCACGACGGCGAATCTCGTCTTGATTGCGTTCCAACACATTGAAAGTACCGCTACCGACGGTGCCGATGCCCAATAGGCCTACTTGGATGGGTTTCATAAACTACTTAAAGGTCAAAAGGCGCTCAAGTCCATATAAACAATGGATATCAAGCTATCAAAAAGAAAGTGTTACGCGGCTTTATCAGCCTTGACGGATTTCAGTGTCTTTTCAGTCGCCACCGCCTTGGGCTTGTCGGTGCCATGGCGCTTGCGGTACTTCTCAAGGAAGCTCGCCAAGCGGTTAATGGCTTCACGCAAGTCCGCCTCATGAGGCAAAAAGACGATACGGAAGTGATCCGGTTTAGGCCAGTTAAAGCCCGTACCCTGCACCAGCATGACCTTGGTTTCTTGCAGCACTTCAAGGAAAAACTCTTGGTCATCCGTGATGGGGTACACCGCAGGATCAAGACGCGGGAACATATACAGCGCGCCTTGCGGCTTAACACAGCTCACCCCGGGAATGGCGTTAATCAGCTCCCAAGCCAGATCGCGCTGAATACGCAGGCGACCGCCGTCTTGCACCAGCGAGTCAATGCTCTGGTGGCCGCCCAGCGCCGTTTGCACAGCCCATTGGCCGGGCACGTTGGCGCACAGGCGCATGTTCGAGAGCATGTTCAGGCCCTCGATGTAATCTTTGGCAGGCTTTTTGTCGCCCGAGATCACCATCCAGCCCGCGCGGTAGCCGCAGGAGCGGTAAGCCTTGGACAGGGAGTTAAAGGTCAGTGTCAGCACATCAATCGACAAGCTTGCCAAAGGCACATGCTTGACATCGTCATACAAGACCTTGTCATAGACCTCGTCCGCAAAGATGACCAAGCCATGCTCGCGCGCCAGCTCCACGATCTCCAGCAGAAGCTGGGTGGAATACAGCGCCCCCGTAGGGTTGTTCGGGTTGATGACGACGATGCCCTTGGTGCGCGGTGTGATCTTGGCGCGAATGTCAGCCATATTCGGCATCCAGCCGTTTTCCTCGTCGCACATATAGTGCACGGGCGTGCCGCCAGACAAGCTGGTTGCAGCCGTCCACAGCGGGTAATCAGGCGCGGGCAGCAGCATTTCGTCGCCAGTGTCCAGCAGCGCATTGGTGGCCATGCTGATCAGCTCAGAGGCGCCATTACCCAGATAGATATCGTCCAGCGTCACACCCTTGATGCCTTGATGCTGCGTCTCGTGCATCACGGCCTTGCGGGCGGCAAAAATGCCTTTGCTGTCAGAGTAGCCGGCCGAGTTAGGCAGGTTGCGGATCATGTCCTGCTGCACTTCCTCAGGGGCGTCAAAGCCAAATACGGCCAGATTGCCGATGTTGAGCTTGATGATCTTTTGACCGTCGTCTTCCATCTTCTTCGCCGCGTCCATGATCGGCCCGCGGATGTCGTAACAGACGTTTGCTAACTTGGCGGATTTTTGAACGATTTTCATGCGAATCAATGCAAAAGGATTTCAGGCACGCCATGGCGGCATAAACCCCCATGGTGAAACCTATAATTTGAACACAGTTCCGCACTGCAGCAATGTCCCCACCCAAGTCACATGGAGACAGCAGCCATCGCCCCCGTCAATCACCCTGATTGCGCACACTAGCCATCATGAAATTCCAGTCAGACAAATCGGACGCTCAAACCATCACCGGCTACGGTCCGGGCTGGATTGCTGTTGACAGTCAAAAGCACGAAACCAGCTTGCTAATAGGGGCGCAAGGCCTGCTTACGCCTTGGAGCTGCATGAAGTTTGAAGATTTGACCGCAGCGCACTTTGAAGAGCTGGCTCAATTGGATGTGGAAGTGATTTTGTTTGGCAGCGGCAGCAAGAACCGCTTTCCACCTATGGCCTGGCTCAAACCCTTGATGCTCAAGCGCATCGGCCTAGAAACCATGGACACCGCATCGGCTTGCCGCACCTATAACGTGCTGGCTAGCGAAGGGCGCAACGTCGTCGCAGCCCTGCTGTTGGCATAGCCTTGCACTCGCATATTGAGAAAAATACGTATTTCAGGGTAAAATCGCAGGTTGCGGCTGGGGGCAGTCGACGATAAAAACAAAATCAGCACCAAGGCCCTCGGCATTTCAACGAACACACCCGAGAGATACAAACGCATGGCGATCGTTGTCAACAAACCCCTTCCAGAATTTGAAGCCAACGCCACCGGCGGCCTCAAGGTGTCAAATACCTCGCACAATGGCCAGGTTCTGATTCTGTACTTCTACCCCAAGGACAACACTCCCGGTTGTACCACGGAAGCGATGCAGTTCCGTGACAAGTACAAGGATTTTGTCAAGGCCGGAGCGACTGTGTTTGGCGTGTCACGCGACAACATGAACTCGCACAACGACTTCAAGGAAAAGCTGGAACTGCCGTTCGAGCTGATCGCTGACACCGAAGAAAAAATGTGTCACATGTTTGGCGTGGTCAAAAACAAGATCATGTACGGCAAGAAGGTTAAAGGCATTGAGCGCTCGACCTTCTTGGTGGGCGCCGATGGCCTGCTGGCCCAAGAATGGCGCGGCCTCAAGGTTCCCGGTCACGTCGATGAAGTGCTCAAGGCCGTCAAAGCCCTGAAGGCTCAAGACAAGAAAGTGGCTTAAGCCACACGCTACTGAAATACCTTTAACGAGGCAAAACAGGAAATACTGCTTTGAGCCGCACATAGCCTATGCATAATGGGCTCATGCCTCAGCGCTATACAGAATTCACTGTTCTCCCCATCAAAGCCGCCTCGGTCTCCAGGCGGCTTTGTGCTTTTTGAATCTTCTTGAGGAACGGTTCGTCCACTATGCCCCTGCCCCCCGCACCCGGCCACCGCGCCGCAAAGCTCCCCGCAGAAGCCTTTTTGTCCAACCGCAAAACTGCCAAGCAGAACGCTGTACTTGACGAAGATCTGACTCCTCCCGCCAAGGCCGCTAAGACCACAAGCTCTGCCAGCCCTACACCCGCACCCGAACGCAGCAAATCTTATTTCAACACCAGCAAAGCCACTGCTGCGCCAGCGCCGATACCCGCACCCGCACCCGCACCAGTTGCGGCTCAGTCAAACACAAAGCCTGTGCCAAAGTCCGTGCGCCGCGCCCGCAATCAACGCAGCGGACCCACCACGCTGTTCGTGCTGGATACGAATGTGCTGCTGCACGACCCCAGCAGCTTGTTCCGCTTTGAAGAACACGACATCTTCCTTCCCATGGTGGTTTTGGAAGAGCTGGACAACCACAAAAAGGGCATGACCGAAGTGGCGCGCAATGGCCGCCAAGTCAGCCGCACCTTGGATTCTCTGGTGGCCTCTCAGGCTGAGGGCGATCTGGCAAAAGGCTTGCCGCTCAACGCCACCGGCCAAAAAAGCGCTACAGGCACGCTCTACTTTCAGACCAACCCTCTGGGCGCAGCCCTGCCGGATAGCCTGCCGCAAGGCAAGGCCGACAACCAGATTTTGGGTGTCGTCGCGGCTCTGCGCGAGCAACACACAGAGCGCGCAGTGGTACTGGTGTCCAAAGACATCAATATGCGCGTCAAAGCCCGCGCCTTGGGCTTGGCCGCTGAGGATTACCAAAACGACAAGGTGCTGGAAGACGGCGACCTGCTGTACTCCGGCGCCCTCGCTCTTCATGCAGACTTCTGGAGCAAGGCTGGCAAGAACGTAGAAAGCTGGCAAGAAGGTGCCATCACCTACTACCGCGTCAGCGGCGCCATCGTGGACCAACTGATGATCAATCAGTTTGTCTACTACGAGGCACCGGGCGAGCCAAGCCTGTACATGCGCGTGACAGAGATTCGCGACAAAACAGCGGTCATGAAGACGCTGCGCGACTTTGGCAACCCCAAGAATGCTGTTTGGGGTGTATCCACGCGCAACCGCGAGCAGAACTTTGCCATGAACCTGCTGGTCAACCCCGAGGTGGACTTTGTCACCCTCACGGGCACAGCAGGCACGGGCAAGACCTTGCTGGCACTGGCTGCCGGCTTGGCGCAGGTTCTCGATGAGCGCCGCTACACCGAAATCATCATGACCCGCGCTACTGTGAGCGTGGGTGAAGATATCGGCTTCTTGCCCGGCACCGAGGAAGAGAAGATGGGCCCGTGGATGGGCGCTCTGGACGACAACCTCGAGTTCTTGGCCAAGGGTGATGGCGGTAATGCCGGCGAATGGGGACGCTCTGCGACCAATGAGCTGATCCGCAGCCGCATCAAAATCAAGAGCATGAACTTCATGCGCGGGCGCACCTTCTTGAACAAGTACGTCATCATCGACGAAGCGCAGAATCTGACACCTAAGCAGATGAAGACCTTGATCACCCGTGCCGGCCCCGGCACCAAGATCATCTGCATGGGCAATCTGGCCCAAATCGATACACCGTACCTGACCGAAGGCAGCTCTGGCCTGACCTATGTGGTGGACCGCTTCAAGGGCTGGCCACATAGCGGCCACATCACGCTGGCACGCGGCGAGCGTTCGCGCTTGGCCGACTTCGCTAGCGAGGTGCTGTAAATGGCGAGCTGGCTTGCTGCGCTCAAACTCGTGCCTTGGAGCGAGGTCATCAAGGCCACGCCTCAGGTGGTGAAGGCCGCCCAAGGCCTGCTCAAGAAAAAAGAGGCGCAAGCCGAAGCCCGCGAGCATGTCGCCAGCGAGCCGCAACAAGCGCAGCATTTATCGTCACCATCCTCGGCGGGCGAGCAAGCTTTGCTGCTGATTCAGCAGCAAGAGCAGCGCATTGTCCAGCTTGAGCAATCCCAGCGCCAGTCGCTGGAGATCATCGAAAAGCTGGCGCAGCAAAATGCGCAAATTGTCACCACCGTAGGCGCCCTGCGCACCGGCGCTCAACGCCTTGCATGGGCCTGCGGCGTACTGGGGCTGTGCGTGATGGGACTAGGTATCTACCTGTTAAGCCGCTAAAAATAGCGACCTTAAAAACAAAGCCCGCAGGCATCACGCTTGCGGGCTTTTCTTTTTGAATCTTTCAATTCAATAGCTGGTAGTGCCTGATATACATAGATTTCAGATGAATAAATGCCTGAGACACTTATTAATCAAGCACAAGCAGCTATTGTTTTTAATACTCGTCGCCACCGCCATAACCCATGGCCAGGTTTTCAAAGCGGGTCTGGTTCTTCTGGAAGAACACCTTCACCGTACCCGTGGGGCCATTACGCTGCTTGCCGATGATGATCTCGGCCACGTTCGGCTCTTTGCTCTCTTTGTTGTAGTAATCGTCGCGGTAGATGAACATGATGATGTCGGCATCCTGCTCGATAGCGCCGGATTCACGCAAGTCAGACATCATGGGGCGCTTATCAGTGCGCTGCTCCACCGATCGGTTGAGCTGAGACAGCGCAATGACCGGGCATTGCAGCTCCTTGGCCAGCATCTTCAGACCACGCGAGATTTCGCCCAGCTCGGTCGCACGGTTATCGCCACCGCTGCCGCCCGAGCCCGTCATAAGCTGCAAGTAATCCACCACAATCAGACCCAACTTGCCGCATTGGCGCGCCAGTCGGCGGGCGTTGGCACGCAGCTCAGAAGGGGTCAAACCCGGCGTTTCATCAATGTGCAGCGACACGGTGCGCAGTTTCTCGATGGCTTCCGTCAGGCGCGGCCACTCATCGTCGCTGAGCTTGCCGGTGCGCAGATTGCCCTGATTGACGCGGGCAATCGAGCCCACAATACGAACCGCCAACTGAGCGGCGCCCATTTCCATAGAGAAGATGGCAACCGGCAAGCCTTCATTGAGCGCCACATGCTCGGCAATATTCACTGCAAACGAGGTCTTACCCATGGAAGGTCGCGCTGCCAGCACCACCATGTCACCGGCCTGCAGGCCACTGGTCATGCGATCGAGGTCAACAAAACCCGTAGGCACGCCGGTCACGTCCATGGGGTTATCAGCCATCTCCTGAACGCGGTCCAGCAAGTCAACCACCAGCGTATCTAACGACTGAAAGCCCTGCTTGTTGCGCGCACCCTCTTCGCCGATGGCCATGATTTTTTGCTCGGCCTCGTCGAGCACGCGCTCCACGGTCTTGCCCAGCGGGTTGAAGGCATTGGTCGCAATCTCATCGCTGGCAGTGACCAGTTTGCGCAAAATGGCCCTGTCACGGACGATTTCCGCATAACGGCGGATATTGCTGGCACTGGGCACATATTGCGCCAGCTGGTTCAAATACATCAGGCCGCCGATTTCTTCGGCCTTACCCATGCTTTGCAGCTGCTCATAGACCGTGATCACGTCAGCAGGTTTGCTGGCATTGATCAGTTTGCCAATGGCATCGAAAATCAGTTTGTGCTCGTGACGGTAGAAGTCACTCTCATTGAGCAAGTCACCCACACGCTCCCAAGCAATGTTGTCTAGCAGCAGACCGCCAAGCACTGATGATTCCGACTCCATAGAGTGCGGCGGCACGCGCAGCTGCGCCACTTGCTGGTCAGCAGGCGGAACAGGGGCGAATGCATCATCATGCAGATCAAGCGGTGGCATTACAGACGACATGAGAATCCTTGGGTCAAGCCCTCCATCGTAGCCGGAGGCGGCGAAAACGTCAGCGTGGATTGCTATAAAAACACGGTTCCACCCAGGAACGTTAAAAAACAAAAAACCGCCCGAAGGCGGTTTCTTGCCAATTCAGACCGGAGTCTGGATTAGGAGTGGTCACCGCGAACGGAAACAGACACTTCTGCAGACACGTCAGTGTGCAGAGCCACCAGAACAGTGGAATCGCCCACGGTCTTGATGGGGCCGTTAGGCATACGCACTTGCGACTTGCTCACTGCGAAACCGGACTTAGTCAGTTCTTCAGCGATGTCAGCATTGGTGATCGAACCAAACAGACGACCGTCAACGCCGGCCTTCTGAGTGATCTTCACGATCGAGCCGTTCAGCTTTTCGCTCAGTTCTTGAGCAGCAGCCAGCTTTGCAGCAGCAGCCTTTTCCAGCTCAACGCGCTTGGCTTCGAATTCGGCCTTAGCAGTTGCTGTCGCACGACGAGCAGCGCCTGTAGGGATCAGGAAGTTGCGAGCGTAGCCATCTTTAACCTTGACGATATCGCCCAGGTTACCCAGATTCACAATCTTTTCGAGCAGAATAATTTGCATAGTCGTACTCCTTAGATCTTGTGCTGGTCAGAGTAAGGCAACATAGCCAAGAAGCGCGAGCGCTTGATAGCAGTGTTGAGCTGACGCTGGTAAATTGCGCGCGTGCCGGTCAGGCGTGCGGGAACAATCTTGCCGTTTTCAGCGATGAAGTCACGCAGAGTGTCCACATCCTTGTAGTCGATTTCTTCGACGTTGGCGACTGTGAAGCGGCAGAAGCGCTTACGCTTGAACAGCAACGACTGGGTGTTGCGCTTAGGACGCTTGTCCTTATTGAATTTCTTAAACGTGGCCATTTCTGGACCTCTTGAAAATTAATTTGGTTGAATATCCTGAATGTGTAAAACCAGCATCTTGCTGTTGCGCGGCGTGGCCAGAAAACCTTGAAAGGTCCATTGACTACCGGGTGCTTGGCGGGCTAGCTTTTCAGCCAGGGCGCCAAACGCAACAGCTTTGACAGATGCAGTGACGTTGCGTGCATTACCTTGCTCTTGCTGCTGCGAATTGTGTTCAATTCGCAAGTCCAGTGCAGGCAATCCGGCGGGGGTGTATCGCAAAGCAGTTTGCTCAGCAAGTGCGCCCGTCAGTACAACGCGGTTTTCCACTCCTTCAGAGTCTGATGCAATTAAGCGTGCTCAGCCTGGTTGGCCTTACGAGCTTCTTCGCGCTCAACGCTCTTCATCATGGCGGAAGGAGCTGTATCAGCCTTCTTCTTCTGCACAGTCAGGTGGCGCAACACTGCATCGTTGAACTTGAAGGCGTGCTCCAGTTCAGCCATCACAGCTTGATCAGCTTCGATGTTCAGGCACATGTAGTGAGCCTTAGCAAGCTTGTTGATCATGTAAGCCAGCTGACGACGGCCCCAATCTTCTTCACGGTGCACCTTACCGCCGCCAGCGGTAATCATGCCCTTGTAGCGTTCCAGCATTGCAGGAACTTGTTCGCTTTGATCCGGATGGATCAACAAAATGATTTCGTAGTGACGCATAACCACTCCTTTTGGGTAAACGCCGCCCACTGCGTCTGTAGTGGTGCGGCAAGGCAAAACGTTAGATTCTAGCCTAGCGCTATTGTATATGTACACTCTCGGACGTATAAACCTGCGGATGATTCAGGGCTATGCGGGCCGAAAGCCTTGCTATCGCAAGCGCTTACACCGCTAAAACCTCTTAAATCCGCACGACACAACAGCGGCACTGCAGCTAAAAAACCTGCTGCGTATTTTTGGCAGCACAGGTCTTGAAATAGCCGCACACAGGCTTATCTAGACTGCAGATTGTCTTAAGTTTTGAGAAACCTTGACCACCTATGACCGATAACAACAACCCCAACCCTTTCAATGACGCCAGCCCCGAAGAGTTGGAAGCTGCTATGGCAGCCAACGCATCGGACGAGCTGGATCGCCTCAAGGCTGAGTTGGAAGAACTCAAGGCAAAAAGCAGCGAACTGGCCGACCAGTTCCTGCGCGCTAAGGCCGAAGCCGAAAACGTGCGCCGCCGCTCTGAAGAAGAAGTTTCCAAGGCACGCAAGTTCAGTATTGAAAGCTTTGCCGAGAGCATGCTGCCCGTAATTGACAGCTTGGATGCCGCCCTGTCTATCCAGAACGCCACTCCCGAGCAACTGCGCGAAGGCTCTGATGCCACGCTGCGCCAGTTAAATGCGGCTCTTGAGCGCAACAAGGTTTTGGCCATCAACCCCGCCGCTGGCGAGAAGTTTGACCCCCATTACCACCAAGCCATCAGCATGGTTCCTGCAGAGCAGCCCGCCAACACGGTTGTGAGCGTGCTGCAAAAGGGCTATGTGATTGCGGACCGCGTGCTGCGCCCCGCGCTGGTCACTGTGGCCCAAGGCTAAGCCTTAGAAATATCGTCACGGCGAAATTTGTGCATCAAGCCTCTTGAAGCCCGGCACATCGCCCACAAGTGACAAATCAAGCAAACATTCAACAGATTACGGAGAGAACCATGGGAAAAATCATTGGTATTGACTTGGGCACCACCAACAGCTGCGTCGCTATCCTCGACGGGAACAACACCCGCGTGATCGAGAACAGCGAAGGCACGCGCACCACGCCTTCCATCGTTGCTTATCAGGAAGACGGCGAAATTCTGGTCGGAGCCTCCGCCAAGCGCCAGGCCGTCACCAACCCTAAGAACACCATCTACGCTGCCAAGCGCCTGATCGGTCGCAAGTTTGACGAAGCCGAAGTGCAAAAAGACATCGGCCTGATGCCTTTCACCATCATCAAGGCTGACAACGGCGATGCATGGGTGCAAGTGCGCGACCAAAAGCTGGCCCCTCCTCAAATCAGCGCCGAAGTGCTGCGCAAGATGAAGAAGACTGCCGAAGACTTCTTGGGCGAGCCCGTGACAGAGGCCGTGATTACTGTGCCTGCGTACTTCAACGACGCACAGCGCCAAGCCACCAAGGACGCTGGCCGCATCGCTGGTCTGGATGTCAAGCGCATCATCAACGAACCCACCGCAGCTGCTCTGGCCTTCGGTCTGGACAAGCACGACAAGGCTGACCGCAAGGTTGCCGTGTATGACTTGGGTGGCGGCACGTTCGACGTGTCCATCATCGAAATTGCTGACGTGGACGGCGAAAAGCAGTTCGAAGTGCTGTCGACCAATGGCGACACCTTCTTGGGCGGCGAAGATTTTGACCAGCGCATCATTGGCTACATCATTGATGAGTTCAAGAAAGAGCAAGCTGTTGATCTGTCCAAAGACGTGCTGGCTCTGCAACGCCTGAAGGAAGCTGCTGAAAAGGCCAAGATTGAGCTGTCGAACTCTCCACAGACCGACATCAACCTGCCTTACATCACCGCTGACGCCACAGGTCCCAAGCACCTGAACTTGAAGCTGACCCGCGCCAAGCTGGAAAGCCTGGTGGACGACCTGATCGAGCGCACCATCGCTCCTTGCCGCACCGCTATCAAGGATGCAGGCATTTCTGTGTCCGACATTGACGACATCATCTTGGTTGGCGGCATGTCCCGCATGCCCAAGGTGCAAGAGAAGGTCAAGGAATTCTTCGGCAAGGAACCCCGCAAGGACGTGAACCCTGACGAAGCCGTTGCCGTGGGCGCTGCTGTGCAAGGTCAAGTGTTGGGCGGCGAGCGCACTGACGTGCTGCTGCTGGATGTGACTCCTCTGTCTTTGGGTATCGAAACCCTGGGCGGCGTGATGACCAAGATGATCGCCAAGAACACGACCATCCCCACGAAGTTCGCACAGACCTTCTCTACCGCTGAAGACAACCAGCCTGCCGTGACCATCAAGGTCTTCCAAGGCGAGCGTGAGATTGCCAGCGCCAACAAGGGTCTGGGCGAGTTCAACCTGGAAGGTATTCCACCCGCATCGCGTGGCACACCCCAGATTGAAGTGACCTTCGACATCGATGCCAACGGTATCCTGAACGTTTCCGCCAAGGACAAGGCTTCCGGCAAGGAAAACAAGATCACCATCAAGGCGAACTCGGGCCTGTCGGAAGAAGAAATCCAGAACATGGTCAAGGATGCGGAATTGAACGCAGCTGACGACAAGAAGAAGCTGGAGATGGTAACGGCCAAGAACCAAGGCGAAGCCGCTGTTCACAGCGTCAAGAAAAGCCTGACTGAGCACGGCGACAAGCTGGAAGCGGCTGAAAAAGAAGCCATCGAAGCGGCCTCCAAGGATCTGGAAGAAGCTTTGAAGGGTGACGACAAGGACGCCATCGAAGCCAAGACCACTGCGCTGATGACTGCAGCGCAAAAGCTGGGCGAAAAGATGTACGCTGATGCACAAGCCGCTGGCGGTGCTGACGCTGCAGCCGCTGCTGGCGCATCTGCAGGTGCTAGCGCATCGGCAGCCGCTGATGACAACGTCGTTGACGCTGAAGTCAAAGAAGTTAAGAAGGACTAAGCGCGAGCAGGTCCTGCCCTCAAACCCTTGACCACTTGCCGCCGCGCACGCTCTGAAAAGAGCTAGCGCGGCGTTCCTGTTCTATCCGACCGGAATTCCACATGTCCAAACGTGACTACTACGAAGTTCTAGGCCTTGCCAAAAGCGCCGCGGACGATGAAATCAAAAAGGCCTATCGCAAGCTGGCGATGAAGTTCCACCCTGACCGCAATCAGGGCGAAAAGGCCAAGGAAGCTGAAGAAAAGTTCAAGGAGGTCAAAGAGGCCTACGAGATGCTTTCCGACAGCCAAAAGCGCGCAGCTTATGACCAATACGGTCACGCTGGCGTGGACCCTAACCGCGGCATGGGCGGCGGCGAAGGCTTTGGCGGCGGCGGTTTTGCCGAAGCCTTTGGCGACATCTTTGGCGATATGTTCAACGGTGGCGGCGGAGCACGTGGCGGCCGCGGTGGCCGTCAGGTCTATCGCGGCAACGATCTGAGCTATTCCATGGAAATCACGCTGGAAGAAGCGGCCAAGGGCAAAGACGCCCAAATCCGCATCCCCAGCTGGGACAGTTGCGACACCTGCCACGGCAACGGCGCCAAGCCCGGCACCAGCACCAAGACCTGCACCACCTGTAACGGCATGGGCACGGTTCAGATGCGCCAGGGCTTCTTCAGCGTGCAGCAATCCTGCCCGCACTGCCGCGGCACTGGCAAGATTATTCCCGAGCCCTGCACCTCCTGCGGCGGCCAAGGTAAGGTCAAGCGCCAAAAGACGCTGGAAGTCAAGATTCCCGCGGGTATTGACGACGGCATGCGCATTCGCTCAACAGGCAATGGCGAGCCCGGCACGAATGGCGGACCGGCAGGTGATCTCTACATTGAGATTCGCGTCAAGGATCACGAAATCTTCGAGCGTGATGGTGATGACCTGCACTGCAACGTGCCGGTGAGCTTCATCACCGCAGCCTTGGGCGGCGAAATTGAAGTGCCCACGCTGCAAGGCAAGGCCGCCATTGACATTCCTGAGGGCACACAAGCTGGCAAGCAATTCCGCCTGCGCGGCAAGGGCCTCAAAGGCGTGCGCTCCAGCTACCCCGGCGACTTGTACTGCCATATCGTGGTGGAAACACCTGTCAAACTCACTGAGCATCAGCGCAAGCTGCTCAAGGAGTTGGATGAGTCCCTGAAAAAGGGCGGCGCAAAGCACTCCCCCAGCGGCGAGAGCTGGACCGATCGTTTGAAAAACTTTTTCAGCTAAGCGCTAAAGCGACAAAAAAGCCCATCTGCATTTGCCGATGGGCTTTTTTTATGGCGCTTGAGAGATTGTCTAGGGTCTGTTGAGAATTGATCGAAGATCGCGTTGCGACGGCAAGGGGTTGGATGCAAGGCGCACGCCTGCAGCAAGGCTCATGCCTTGCAAAGGTGGGCAACGCCGCAGGCAGCCCCTTGCCGCCGCAACCCGAAGGGAAGGAGGCAGGCCAGCCGCCACTCGTCGTTGCACTCCTTGTGCGGGATAGCACCCGCACTGCGTCGCACGCCTAGATTGGCGGCTGGCCTGCATCCTTCGCGACTCCGAGCAAATCTCAACAGACCCTAGAAGTGACTCAGCTGGGCTTCCAGTTGCGCACCTCGCGCTGCACCCGCACTTTGTCTGCTGGGCTCAGCTCCTGCTCCAGCGTTTCAACCCGGTTTTGCAGTGATGCATCTTTGGCCTGCGCCAGCAGCAGCCAGTAATAGGCCTTGCTCACATCTTTGCGAACGCCCTGGCCGCTGATGTACATGGCGGCCAGATTAGTTTGCGCCAGCGTATAGCCCTGCTTGGCCGCTCGCTCAAACCAACGCGCCGCCAAAGTAGCGTCTTTATTCACGCCCTGACCGTTGGCATACAAAAATCCCAGCGATGACTGCGCCGATGCGTTGCCTTGAGTTGCGGATTTTTCCAGCCACTGCGCAGCGCGCGGCAGGTCTTGGGGTACCAAGGCACCCACGGCGTAAATCATGCCGGCGTTGTACTGCGCATCGGCATGACCTTTTTCTGCTGCTTTTTCAAACCAGCCCAAAGCCGCCACACCATCTTCTTTGGTGCCGCGCCCGCTGGACTGCATCACACCGAGGCTGTATTGACCGGCTGCATCACCGCTTTGCGCCGAGCGCTCAAACCACTTGACGGCCTGAGCCTCGTCTTTGGCAACGCCGCGCCCTTCGGCGTACATCAAGCCCAGATTATTTTGGGCAATGCCGTCCCCCAAAGCCGCAGCCTTTTGATACCAATAAACCGCCTGAGCCTCATCCTGAGTCA
Source organism: Comamonas sp. Y33R10-2 (assembly GCF_019355935.1). Taxonomy (NCBI): domain Bacteria; kingdom Pseudomonadati; phylum Pseudomonadota; class Betaproteobacteria; order Burkholderiales; family Comamonadaceae; genus Comamonas; species Comamonas sp. Y33R10-2. The sequence continues at coordinate 540,127 of NZ_CP079925.1, read as the reverse complement.
CACCCCGACCATTGGCGTACAGCACACCCAGATCAGACTGCGCAGGGGCGTAGCCCTGATCGGCTGACTTGCGGTACCACTGCGCGGCCAGTGGCAAATCTTGCTTCACGCCTTGACCAAAGCGATAGCGCGAGCCCAGCTCGTACTGGGCCTTGGCGTCTCCAGACTCGGCTTCAGCGCGCATGGCGGCCAGCTCTTTTGCATTGCTTGCCTGACTGGTCTTGGATGAAGCAGGGCCGGGAGCCCAGGTCTCAAGCCCCATAGGAGCCGCAGAAGCAGCACCTACAGCGGCCCCAGCAGCCATGGTCCCCGCCGCCCTTGCCGCCTTACCAGACTTTTTACCGCCGGCGTTAGACGCAGTCCGGGCTGAAGATTTCGCACCGGGCTTAGCGCCCGCTTTTGGGTTTGATTTTTGGCCTGTTTTAGCCCCTGTAGCCTTTTTAACGGACTGAGCAGACTTAGCGGGCGCCGCTGCAGCCGACTTGCTCTTGGCCTTGGCTACCGTTTTTTCCTTCGCCATTGTCGGCGTCGCAGCGCTTACAGCCAAAGTCATTGCTACAGCCAGCAAACAGGCATGAGCCCAAGTTACTGCTTTATGCGAGGAAGAAGGAATAAAAGCCACGGCAGGCAATTGGCCACACTTGTCTGTCATCTGATTTTTTGTAGCTCTCATAACTCTCATTTTTGCAGCAAACAGCCACGCCTTGAACTTGCTTTTCTGACTATTCGCAACCAACACATCGGCCAAACATCGCAAACCTTGATGCCCACACAAATATTTATACAAAAACAGCCTCAAGTCCATAGGATGAAAGGACTAACAGCTATCAAAAGCAAAGCGATTGCTCTCAAACATTGAGACTTGTTTTAGCAAAAGCCTCAGAGCCATCGCAAACCAGCAACAAGACCATCTCCAATTTTCACCCATCGCAAAGCAAGACATCTCATCCAAAGATGGATAGAACGTAATTTATGGGTAAAAATACAGACAACTTCTCCAAACGAGAAGACTAAAGTTAGTTAGCCCCATGAAGAATTCAGAGCGCAGTTTTGCGCGCCGCATCGATCTCACCTCGCTTCAGCTCTTCGTCGCCGTGTGCGAGCTGGGCAGCATTGGCCGTGCTGCTGAGCGCGAATTCATTGCCGCATCGGCTGTGAGCAAGCGCCTGTCAGACCTTGAAGCCACGGTGGACACCGCCTTGCTCTACCGCCACAGCCGCGGCGTGACGCTGACGCCGGCGGGTGAAAGCCTGCTGCACCATGCCCGCAACGTGCTGTATGGGCTCGAGCGCATGCAAGGCGAGCTGAGCGAGTACGCCGACGGCGTGCGCGGCCATGTGCGCATGCACGCCAATATGTCGGCCATCGTGCAGTTTCTGCCCGAAGACTTGGGCGCTTTTGCCCGCGAGCACAGCCAAATCAAGATTGATCTGCAAGAGCACCTCAGCCCCGATGTGCTGAGCGCTGTAGCCGAAGGCACGGCTGACATTGGCATCTGCACACTGGGCACTGGCAAGGGCAGCGAAAGCAAGCGCGCCACGGTGCAAATCACGCAGGGCAATGTGCCGCTGCAGTACCGCAGCTATAAAGAAGACAAATTGGTGGTGGTCGTGCCCGAGGGCCACGCACTGGCTGAGCGCGAAAGCGTGGCTTTCACCGAAGTGCTGCAGTGGGACATCGTCAGCTTGCACGCAGGTTCCTCCATCAGCCTGACCATGCGCGCTGCAGCGGCGCAGGCCGGTCACCCGCTTCACCAGCGCATTCAGGTCACGAGTCTGGACGCCATGTGCCGCATGATCGACAACGGCTTGGGCATTGGCCTGCTGCCAGACCGCGCCTTTGAGTTGATGCACGGTGTGGGCAACCTGCGCTCAGTGCAACTGACGGACGAATGGGCGCAGCGCGAGTTATGCGTCGTCGCCCGTGACTTTGAAGCCCTGCCAGTCACCACTCGCCTGCTGGTCGATCACCTCTGCCCAGCCAGCGCCAAGGCCTAAAGCGCGACTTCAGCGACACCTTTGCACGGCTTAAGCACCCCGAAATAACACCCCAACAACTCCAACTCACGAGACTAAGCACCATGGGACGCACCCTCTACGACAAGATTTTTGACGAGCACGTCGTTCACACTGAAGAAGACGGCACCTCCGTCCTCTACATCGACCGCCATCTGGTGCACGAAGTGACCAGCCCTCAGGCGTTCGAAGGTCTGCGCGAAGCGGGTCGCAAGCTGTGGCGCATCAGCTCTGTGGTGGCGACTGCCGATCACAACACCCCCACCGACGGCTGGGAACTGGGCTATGACGGCATTGCCGACCCCATCAGCAAAGAGCAAATCGTCACGCTCAACAGCAATATTGCCGAGTTCGGCTCGGCCGCCTTCTTCCCCTTCATGGACAAGGGCCAAGGCATTGTTCACGTGATGGGCCCAGAGCAAGGCGCCACCTTGCCCGGCATGACGGTGGTTTGCGGCGACAGCCACACCTCCACCCACGGCGCATTTGGCGCATTGGCGCACGGCATCGGCACCTCTGAAGTCGAGCACGTGATGGCCACCCAAACGCTGCTGGCCAAGAAGGCCAAGAACATGCTGGTGCAAGTCAATGGCAAGGTTGCGCCCGGCGTGACGGCCAAAGACATCGTGCTGGCCATCATTGGCAAGATCGGCACGGCAGGCGGCACGGGCTACACCATTGAATTTGCAGGCCAAGCCATTCGTGACCTGTCCATCGAGGGCCGTATGACCGTGTGCAACATGGCCATCGAAGGCGGCGCACGCGCAGGTCTGGTGGCTGTGGACGACAAAACCATTGCTTACGTTAAGGGGCGCCCTCTGGCCCCCACGGGTGCCGAGTGGGATGCCGCCGTCACTTACTGGAAGACGCTGCACACCGACGCCGACGCCAAGTTTGACGCCGTAGTTGAGCTGAACGCCGCCGACATCGTGCCGCAAGTAACCTGGGGCACCAGCCCCGAAATGGTGCTGGGCGTGGACGCCACCGTACCCGACCCCGACAAAGAAAAAGACGCCAACAAGCGCGGCGCTATTGAGCGCGCTCTGACCTATATGGATCTGCAGCCCGGCAAAGCCCTCAACGACATCTTTGTAGACAAGGTGTTCATTGGCTCCTGCACCAACAGCCGCATCGAAGACATTCGCGAAGCCGCTGCTGTGGTGAAAAAGCTGGGCCAAAAGGTCGCTAAAAACATCAAGCTGGCCATGATCGTACCCGGCTCCGGCTTGGTCAAAGAGCAAGCTGAGCGCGAAGGTCTGGACGTGATCTTCAAAGCCGCAGGCTTTGAATGGCGCGAGCCTGGCTGCAGCATGTGCCTGGCCATGAATGCCGACCGCCTGGAGCCCGGCGAGCGCTGTGCATCCACCAGCAACCGCAACTTTGAAGGCCGTCAAGGCGCCGGTGGCCGCACCCACCTCGTCAGCCCCGCCATGGCTGCTGCTGCGGCCATTCACGGCCACTTCGTGGATATTCGTAAATTTGCGTAACCCCCTGAGTCGCTGCGCGCCTTCCCCCAAGGGGGACGATGGCCTTTGCTACGGGGCGGCCCTTGCTGGCCATCTCGCGGCGAAATGCGAACGTCGCCAAGACTAAAGATTCTGGAATCACACCATGCAGAAATTCACCGTGCACAAGGGCCTTGTCGCCCCGATGGACCGCGAGAACGTTGACACCGACGCCATCATTCCCAAGCAGTTCCTGAAGTCCATCAAAAAGACCGGCTTTGGCCCCAATCTGTTTGACGAGTGGCGCTATCTGGACCAACCCGGCCAGCCCGGCGTGCCGGAGTCCTCGCGCAAACCCAATCCCGACTTCGTGCTCAACCAGCCGCGCTACAAAGGCGCATCGGTGCTGATCGCGCGCCAGAACTTCGGCTGCGGCTCCAGCCGCGAGCACGCACCTTGGGCGCTGGATCAGTATGGCTTTCGCGCCATTCTGGCTCCTAGCTTTGCGGACATCTTCTTCAACAACAGCTTCAAGAACGGCCTGCTGCCTATCGTTTTGCCCGAAGTGGTCATCGAGCAGTTGTTTAACGAAGTAGCGGCCTTCCCCGGCTACGAGCTGACCATTGATCTGGAGCGCCAAGTCGTTACTCGCCCACAAGGCGAAGAGATCCCCTTCGACGTCATCGCCTTTCGCAAGTACTGCCTGCTCAACGGCTTTGACGACATCGGCCTGACCATGCGTCACGCCGACAAGATCAAGGCCTTTGAAGCCGAGCGCTTGGCGCAAAAGCCTTGGCTGGCGCATACCTTGATTCAGAAGTAACTATTAATAAATGAGCTAGTGGTGCTAGTTCTTCATAGGTTTCAAAGCAAATTCAACATGAAATCTATGAATATCAAGCACAAGCAGCTATCAAATTCATCAAAGGAACATCATGAAGATTGCAGTTTTGCCCGGTGATGGCATCGGCCCCGAAATCATTGCAGAAGCCGTCAAGGTGCTCGACGCCCTGAATCTGGGTCTGGAGATGGAAACCGCCCCCGTTGGCGGCGCTGGCTACGAAGCCGCTGGCCACCCCCTGCCGCCCGCTACGCTGAAGCTGGCACAAGAAGCTGATGCCATTTTGTTCGGCGCCGTGGGCGACTGGAAGTACGACACCCTAGACCGCCCCCTGCGCCCCGAGCAAGCCATTTTGGGCTTGCGTAAGGCGCTGGGCCTGTTCGCCAATTTCCGCCCCGCCATCTGCTACAAAGAGCTGGTGGACGCCTCCAGCCTCAAGCCCGAGCTGATTTCTGGTCTGGACATCCTCATCATTCGTGAGCTGACTGGTGACATCTACTTCGGCCAGCCCCGCGGGCGCCGCACAGCTCCCGATGGTCACTTCCCCGGCTCCGAGGAAGCGTTTGACACCATGCGCTACTCGCGCCCCGAGATCGAGCGCATTGCCCACGTGGCCTTTCAAGCCGCCCAAAAGCGCGACAAGCGCGTGACCAGCGTCGACAAATCCAACGTGCTGGAAACCTTCCAGCTGTGGAAAGACGTCGTCACCGAAGTCGCCCAACAATACCCCGATGTAGCGCTGGACCATATGTACGTGGACAACGCTGCTATGCAATTGGTCAAAGAGCCCAAGCGCTTTGACGTGGTGGTGACTGGAAATATGTTCGGCGACATCCTCTCCGACGAAGCCTCTATGCTGACCGGCTCCATCGGCATGCTGCCTTCCGCTTCGCTCAACGACAAAAAGCAAGGCTTGTACGAACCCAGCCACGGCTCAGCACCCGACATCGCCGGCAAGGGCATTGCCAACCCACTGGCCACTATCTTGTCCGCCGCCATGATGCTGCGTTTTAGCCTGGGCATGGAAGATGCGGCTCTGAAGATCGAAGCTGCAGTGCAAAAAGTACTGGCCGACGGCCTGCGCACTGCCGACATCTACAGCGTAGGCACGACCAAAGTTAGCACATCGCAGATGGGCGACGCTGTGGTGAAGGCGCTGGCAAGCGTTTAATTACCTTGAAAGACTCGCATCAGGCCGCTATCGCAAAGTAGCAGCCTAATGCTCGGCATTTCCTTATTAAATAAAACAAAACGTCAAAAATAAATCAATTATTTCGACGTTTTGACCAAAGATTCAATCTAATTTAGTCGTTCAAGAGTTTTCTCGATTCGATAGAATTAGCACTCTTATGTTTGTCGCTCGCACCTTCATCTCTGAAGCCTTCACACTCGCCATGCAGCCCGGTGTGAAAGCGCGCGCAATCACCATTATTAAGACGATTACAGGCTGACCCAGCCCGGTTCGTCGTGCGCCTTTTCGGCTCAGACGAGCCGGACGAAGCAGTCCCTAGCTACTGTTTTCAAAACTGAAAAGGCGTTTCAAATGAGCAAGCAACTGGTTGGTTTGGTAGGTTGGCGCGGTATGGTCGGCTCTGTGCTGATGGATCGCATGCAGGCCGAGGGCGACTTCGCGATGATCGAGCCTGTGTTCTTCTCCACCTCCAATGCTGGTGGCAAGGCTCCAGCCATGGCCACCGTCCACACCCAGCTTAAAGATGCCAACGACATCGCTGAGCTGTCTAAGTGCGACGTCATCATCACCTGCCAAGGCGGCGACTACACCAAGGAAGTCTTCCCTAAGCTGCGCGCTGCCGGCTGGGCTGGTCACTGGATTGACGCTGCATCGTCGCTGCGCATGGAAGACGACGCGGTCATCGTGCTGGACCCCGTTAACGACGACCTGATCCAAGCCAAGCTGGCTGCGGGCGGCAAGAACTGGATTGGTGGCAACTGCACCAACTCCATCTTGCTGATGGGCTTGGGCGGCTTGTTCAAGGCTGGTCTGGTGGAGTGGGTGTCTTCCATGACGTACCAAGCTGCCTCCGGCGGCGGCGCCAACCACATGCGCGAATTGCTCAAGGGCATGGGCGTGGTGCATTCCGCCGTGGCCGATGAGCTTGCAACGCCTGCGTCCGCCATTTTGGACATCGACCGCAAGGTGGCACAAACCATTCGCGGCGATGTACCCACCGAATTCTTCGGCGCACCTTTGGCTGGCGGCCTGATCCCTTGGATCGATGTGCAGTTGCCTAACGGCCAATCCAAAGAAGAATGGAAGGGTCAAGCCGAAGTTAACAAAATCCTCGGCACCGAAGCGACCATCCCCGTGGACGGCCTGTGCGTGCGCATTGGCGCCATGCGCTGCCACTCTTTGGCTTTGACTTTGAAGCTGAAGAAGGACTTGCCTTTGGCCGAAATCGAAGCTCTGATCAAGGCTGGAAATCCTTGGGTCAAATTCGTGGCCAATGACCGCGCTGAAACCGTCAAGGAATTGACCCCTGCAGCCACCACCGGCGGCTTGGAAGTTGCAGTAGGCCGCGTGCGCAAGTTGAACATGGGCCCCGAGTATCTGTCGGCCTTCGTGATTGGTGACCAACTGCTGTGGGGCGCTGCCGAGCCGCTGCGCCGCATGCTGCGCATCTTGCTGGCGAAATAATTGCCCGCTTAATTAAGCCTTCGAGGCGAGCCTACCTAAAAAGTGCCAGTCGTTCATGTGAACACTGGCACTTTTTTATATTGAGACCTCAGGCGAGACTTAAGGCTCGCCTGCTTAGTTTGGAAGGTGCAGAGCGTCTTGAAACCTACATTAACTTACATCTCGTTGCCAATCGACAACAGTTCCCAGCCTTGCTAAGCAAGCTTTTGCTCGCAATGCAATAGCGTCGTTGACAATGCAAGCTATGTCCCATGGCAGTGTTTCACTCACTACCTATTGGATTTTTCAATTTACATGTGCATCCGCAGTCACAAACTCAGCTAATAAAAAAGGCTGTTGGTTGCACAAACAAGTCTGACGCCATATGCAACGCTGGAAACTCTCTGCGCTCGCCGCAGCCACCCTCGCTCTATCTAGTCTGTCGGCCACCGATGCATTGGCATTAGCCTTGGGCCGCATCACGGTTCAATCTGCTCTGGGCGAACCTTTGCGCGCAGAAGTCGAAATTCCTCAGCTCAGCGCTGCAGAGGCTGACAGCTTGCAAGCGGCCATCGCATCTCCTGCTGCCTTCCGCGCACAGGGCATGGAGTACTCAGGCACAGCCAACACCGTCCGCATCAAGATTCAAAAGCGAGCGAACGGCACGGCCGTGCTGCAACTGAGCAGCTTTCAGCCCGTGAACGATCCCTTTGTGGACTTGGTGATTGATGCTAATTGGGCATCCGGCAAACTGCAGCGCAATTACACACTGCTGCTGGACCCCCCCACTCGCAGGCCAGCTCCCGCAGTCGCAACTGCCGCACAAGCAGCGCCAGCGCAGGTGCAACAGCCGCAACAGGTGCAAGCACCAGCTCAGCCTGCAGTAGCTACAGCACGCCCCACACCAGCCCCTGTGGTTGCTGCACAGGGCCGTGACCTGCGCAACGACCGCGATCCTGCCAATCCATCCGCAAAGTCTGAGTCCAAAAAACAAGACAAGATCAAGACGGCTGCTAGCGAGCCAACCAGATCCAAGGGTGAAGTTCGCGTCAAGACCGGTGATACCGCTGGTCGCCTTGCCGCAGCCCACAAGCCTGCAAGTGTCTCGCTGGACCAAATGCTTGTCGCCATGCTGCGCAGCAATCCACAAGCCTTCATTGGCGGCAACATCAACCGTATGCGCAGTGGCGCCGTGATTCAATTACCAGACGAAGCCACCGCACAGGCCACATCCGTCAAAGAAGCTCGCAAAATCATGGTTGCGCAGTCGCAAGACTTCAACCAGTTCCGCCGCCAGTTGGCAGGTGTCGCGCCGACAGCTCCTGTTGAGGCTGCATCCCGCAGCGCTTCGGGCCAAGTGCAAGCACATGTCGATGATGCCAAGCCCAGCACTGCAGCACCCGACAAACTGACTCTGTCTAAGGGCTCAGTTAAGGGCATGACAGAAGACGAACAATTGGCACAGCAAAAACAAACCGCCAATCAGGCGGCTCGTGCTGATGAACTCAAACGCAATATGGCTGAGCTAAGCCAAATTGCTGCTGCGACCAAACCCGCAGGCAACGCTGCCACGCCAGCTGCTACGGGGGCAACTCCACAAACTCCGGGCTTGAGCGTACCTTCCGCCACCGCCGCCAGCAATGCTGCAGCCACTGCACCGACTGCAGCGGTCGCCCCCGCAGCACCTACAGCACCGGTCACTGCTGCACCTGATGCAACATCTACACCCGCGCCAGCAACACCTACAGAGGGCGCAGCAGCAGAAGCTGCCAAGCCTGCAGATGCAGCCGCTACGCCTGCCGATAGCACAGGTAGCGCCATCGAAACCGCCCCTGAAGCAGCAGTCGCTGAGCCAGCACCCGCTGTAGAGCCGCCCAAGCCAGCACCTGTTCAGGTTGCTGTCCCCGAGGAGCCCAGCTTTATCGATAGCCTGATGGAAGATCCAACCATTCCTCTGGCCGGTGCAGCTCTGCTCGCACTGCTGCTGGGCTACGGTGGCTACCGCGTTATGCAACGCCGCAAAGAGTCTGCCGCAGGTCCTGATAGCACTCTGGGCGACAGCCAGCTGTCCCCTGACTCCTTCTTCGGAGCCAGCGGTGGCCAGCGCGTGGATACCTCATCCAACAGCAGCCAGATGTCTGCTCAATCCATGCAGTACTCGCCTAGCCAGCTGGATGCCGGCGACGTAGACCCGCTGGCTGAAGCTGATGTCTATCTGGCTTATGGCCGCGACCTGCAAGCAGAAGAAATTCTGAAGGAAGCGCTGCGCAACGACCCTAGCCGTTTGGTTCTGCACCAGAAGCTGGCTGAAATTTACGCCAAACGCCATGACCGCATGGCCTATGCATCAGTAGCTAACAATCTGTACGAGCTGACTCAAGGCAAGGGCCCTGAGTGGCAACGTCTGATCGATCAAGGCAGGATCCTTGATCCCCAAAACGCCCTGTACCAGCCCGGCGGCTCGCCACAGGCTAGCGCAACTAGCGCCATCAACCCTGCATCGGTTTTGGCAGCTGGCGCTGCAGCCGCATCTTTTGGCTCGGCACTCGCTGCCCAGAAAGACTCGGATCGCGAAGGCCCTGCGACCCAGCCCTCAGCCATGGATTTCGACATGGAACTGGACCTGCCAGGCGGCATGGCTCCTGCTCCTGCGCCCATTTCTGCAGCCACAGTGTCTCAACCTAATGAGCAAGATTTTGCCTCGCTGGCTCAATGGGAAACTCCTGCGGCAACGCCAGCAGTTTCTACGCCGGCTGCAGCAGACAATGGCCTCAACCTTGATTTGAACGACCTCGCCTCGTTCAGCCTGCCAGCTACTGCGTCGCAAGCCGCAACTCCTGTGGCCGCTCCCACCCAAGAGAGCATGTCGAATGCTTTGGAGTTCGACCTCGACAGCTTCACGCTGCCGCTGCAAACTTCGTCGCAAAACACTGAAGAGCTTGATACTGCACCTGCTGATCTCACGGTGAACCACGCTTCAGCAGCAGAAGAAGGCAACAGCACTGAAGCCATGACTTTGCAGATGCCGATTGATTCAGACAGCAGCTTTACGCCATCGGCCAGCGCCAATCCGACCAATGTCACTTTCGATCTGAGCGGCCTGTCTCTGGATCTTGGTGAATCCAACCCTGCTGCAGAATTTCCGGCAGCGGCCTCGTCAGCTCAAGCCTCTGACCCGCTGGCAACCAAGCTGGCACTGGCCGAAGAATTCAATGCCATCGGTGATGCTGACGGAGCACGTACACTGATTGAAGAAGTCATCGCCGAAGCCCATGGCGATCTCAAAGCCAAGGCTCAAAGCCTGCTGACTCAGATTGGTTAATTGAATTGATGCGTTTATCCCTCACGCCGGGAGCTGTGCCATGCGCATAGCTCTTGGTGTAAGTTACAACGGTCAGGCCTACCAGGGCTGGCAAAGCCAGTCCTCCGGCAACACCGTACAAGACAAACTCGAAGCGGCCTTGGGCCGCTTTGCCGCTGAAAAAGTGTCCACAATTTGCGCTGGCCGCACCGATGCTGGTGTTCATGGCCTGATGCAAGTCGTGCACTTTGACACTGAACTCAACCGCGCTCCCTACTCTTGGGTGCGCGGCACCAACACTTTTTTGCCCGCCGACATTGCCGTGCAATGGGCGCAGCCCGTGCCTGAAGACTTTCATTCACGTTACTGCGCAACGGGTCGTCGCTACGCCTATGTACTGATGCAGTCACCCGTGCGCCCCAGTGTGGAAGCGGGGCGAGTGGGCTGGATGTTCTACCAACTCGATGGCGAGGCCATGCAAAAAGCGGCGCAGTACCTGGTGGGCGAGCATGACTTTTCGTCGTTCCGCGCCTCAGGCTGTCAGGCCAAGACCCCCGTCAAAACGCTGTACGACATTCGCGTCACCCGCCGTATGAGTAGCGGCGGCTCGCGCGAGGCCGCAGCCAGCTCCATGCGCCCCGGCGACACCGAGTCCATGGAATGCTGTTACTGGCGCGTTGAGTTCGATGGAAGCGCCTTTTTGCACCACATGGTGCGCAACATCATGGGCTGCCTGATTGCCATTGGTCAGGGCCAACATCCTCCTGAGTGGATGAAAGAAGTGCTGGCAGCGCGCTCACGCGATGCCGCAGCGCCTACTTTCTCGCCTGATGGTCTGTATTTTCTCGGCCCCGTCTACGATGAAAAATGGGGCCTTCCCACTCGCACCGTAGGCTTTGATTGGTTACCTTGAAGTCCGCATGACCCGAACCCGAATCAAAATTTGCGGCCTGACCCGCGAGCAAGATGTGGACGCCGCAGTGGCCGCTGGTGCTGACGCCATCGGCTTTGTGCTTTACGCCAAAAGCCCACGCGCCGTTACCCTGCAGCGCGCAGCCGAATTGGCCAAGCGGCTGCCACCTTTTGTCACGCCGGTTTTGCTGTTTGTGAACGAAACAGCTAGCAACGTCATAGCTGCTTGTGCAGCAATACCCAACGCTTGCGTGCAGTTTCATGGTGATGAGTCCCCCGAAGACTGCGAAGCCGCCACCCGGGGCGCACAACCCTGGCTGCGCGCTGCCCGCATACCCCTAGGCGATGATGCGGCGCATTTTGACCTCGTAGAATACGCACAACGTTATTCAAAAGCCCAAGCCATCTTGCTCGACGCCCATGTCGACGGTTATGGCGGCGGCGGAAAAGCATTCAATTGGTCACTTCTGCCAACAAGCGTAGCCTCTCACCTCGTTTTGTCTGGTGGACTCACGCCTGCAAACGTGACCGATGGCATTTTGCAAGTACGCCCTCGCGGGCTGTCACTTGCCATTGATGTGAGCTCGGGCGTCGAGGCCGATGGCCCCGATGGCAAGCCCCTCAAAGGCATCAAAGATGCCCACAAGATTCACCGCTTCATTGCTGCCGTACGTGCAGCGGATGCACAAATTTTGCAGACTGACACATGTTTGAATACCAGTACCCAGATGCCCACGGCCACTTCGGCCGCTACGGCGGCAGCTTCGCCAGCGAAACACTGACCCACGCACTGGTCGAGCTGCGCGAGGCCTATGCCAAATACCAGAACGACCCGGAGTTCATCGCTGAATTCCAGTCAGAGCTGGCTCACTATGTGGGTCGCCCTTCTCCCGTCTACCACGCAGACCGCATGTCGCGTGAAATGGGCGGCGCGCAGATTTATCTCAAGCGCGAAGACCTGAACCACACCGGCGCGCACAAGATCAACAACGTGATCGGTCAAGCTATGCTCGCCAAGCGCATGGGTAAGCCTCGAATCATTGCTGAGACTGGCGCGGGCCAGCATGGCGTAGCCACAGCCACCATCTGTGCGCGCTACGGTCTGGAATGCATCATCTACATGGGTGCAGAGGACGTAAAGCGCCAAAGCCCCAATGTCTACCGCATGAAACTGCTGGGCGCCACCGTGATTCCCGTTGAATCCGGCAGCAAGACCCTGAAAGACGCGCTCAACGAAGCCATGCGCGACTGGGTCGCCAACGTAGACAACACCTTCTACATCATCGGTACGGTGGCAGGCCCCCATCCCTACCCCATGATGGTGCGCGACTTCCAAAAAGTCATTGGCGAAGAGTGCCTGACGCAGATGCCCGAATTTCTGGGCCCTGAGCAGCAGCCCGACGCGGTGGTGGCCTGTGTGGGCGGCGGCAGCAATGCCATGGGTATCTTCTACCCCTACATTCCCTTTGAAAAAACCCAGCTGATCGGCGTAGAAGCCGCTGGTGAAGGTCTTGAAACCGGCAAGCACTCGGCATCACTGCAAAAAGGCAGCTCGGGCGTGCTGCACGGCAACCGTACCTTCATCATGCAAGATGACAACGGCCAGATTCTGGAGACCCACTCCATCAGCGCCGGCCTGGACTACCCCGGCGTGGGCCCTGAGCACGCATGGCTGCAGGAAATCGGTCGCGCCCAGTACGTGGGCATTACCGATGGCGAAGCGCTGGACGCTTTCCACTACCTGTGCCGCGCCGAAGGCATCATCCCCGCGCTGGAGTCCAGCCACGCCGTGGCTTACGCCATGAAGCTGGCCAAGACCATGCGCACCGACCAGTCGATTCTCGTCAGCCTCTCCGGTCGTGGCGATAAGGACATTGGCACCGTGGCCGACCTGTCGGGTGCCGAGTATTTTGACCGTCCATCCATGCGTGGCCTCACCGTCAAGGGAGGCCCCGGCCACGATGCAGCCAAGGCTGTCATCATCGGTGGAAAGTAATTTATGAGCCGAATTTCTGACACTTTCAGCAAACTCAAGCAAGAAGGCCGCAAGGCGCTGATTCCTTATGTGACTGCTGGCTTCCCCTTTATCAGCATCACCCCTTCGCTCATGCACGCCATGGTGGAAGCCGGTGCCGATGTGATCGAGCTGGGCGTGCCCTTCTCCGACCCCATGGCCGACGGCCCCACCATTCAGCGTGCGGGCGACAAAGCCATCGCCAACGGTGTGGGCCTCGCCCAAGTGCTGGCTTATGTGGCCGAGTTTCGTAAAAAAGACTTGACCACGCCCGTGGTGCTCATGGGTTATGCCAACCCGGTTGAGCGCTATGACCAGATTCACGGCGAAGACGCCTTCGTCAACAACGCCAAAGACTCAGGCGTAGACGGCGTACTCATCGTTGACTACCCACCCGAAGAGTGCGAAGAGTTTGCTGCCAAGCTCAAGGCCCGCGACATGGACCTCATCTTCTTGCTGGCCCCCACCAGTACCGATGAGCGCATGCAGCAAGTGGCCCGCGTGGCAACTGGCTATGTCTACTACGTCTCGCTCAAGGGCGTGACCGGTTCTGGCGCGCTGGACACCGCTGCTGTGGAAGCCATGCTGCCGCGAATTCGCCAGCATGTCAGCATCCCTGTGGGCGTGGGTTTTGGCATTCGCGATGCACAAACAGCCCAAACCGTAGGCCAAGTCGCCGATGCCGTCATTATCGGTAGCCGCATCATTGACCTGCTCGACAACCAGCCGCACGAAAAAATCTTGCCGCTGGCAATAGACTTTTTGCGCGGCGTGCGTAAAGCACTCGACGCATAATGCACACCTGAGAAACCAGCCTCCCTCTGAGCGGCTTTGCTGCTTCCCCCTTGAAGGGGGACGACAACATCGCTGCAGGGCGGCCCTTGCTCGCTGTCCCTGAAGGGATTGCGCCAGTGCCTGCGCCGCGCCGCTCTCATGGGTTGCGGGTGGCGCGCAGTGCAGTGGAAACTGAAAAGGAAACACCATGTCTTGGCTTGAAAAACTTCTGCCTGCAAAAATCCAGCAAACCAACCCCACGGAACGCAGCCAGCAGATTCCCGAAGGTCTATGGATCAAATGCCCTAGCTGCGAAACCGTTCTGTACAAGACCGATCTGGAAAAAAACCAGAACGTCTGCCCCAGCTGCAGCCACCACCACCGCATCGGTGCGCGTGCGCGCCTGAACCATTTCCTAGATGCCGAAGGGCGCTATGAAATTGGCCAGGAAGTCGTTCCTGTGGACCCTTTGAAGTTCAAAGACAGCCGCAAGTACACCGAACGCCTCAAAGAAGCGCTGGAAAACACCGGCGAAACTGATGCGCTGATCGTCATGGGTGGCTCCGTCAAGAGCATCAACATGGTCGTGGCCTGCTTTGAGTTCGACTTCATGGGCGGCTCCATGGGCTCCGTGGTGGGCGAGCGCTTTGTGCGCGGCGTTGAAACCGCTATCGAGCAAAAAGTGCCCTTCGTCTGCTTTACGGCCACCGGCGGTGCGCGTATGCAAGAAGGCCTGCTGTCGCTCATGCAAATGGCCAAGACCAATGCGGCGCTGACCCGCTTGGCCAAAAAGGGCCTGCCTTACATCTCCGTGCTGACAGACCCCACCATGGGCGGCGTGTCTGCCGGCTTTGCCTTTGTGGGCGATATCGTGATTGCAGAACCCAAGGCCCTGATCGGCTTTGCCGGCCCTCGCGTGATCGAGACCACCGTGCGCGTCAAGCTGCCTGAAGGCTTCCAGCGTGCCGAGTTTCTGCAGCAAAAGGGTGCCGTAGACATGATCGTGGACCGCCGCGAACTGCGCGACCGCATCTCCAGCTCGCTGGCCATGCTCCAGCGCTTGCCAGCTGACGCGGTGGAATAAGCCTCCTCGCTATCAAAAGAAAAGCGGCTAGTCCAGAATTTATCTGGGCTAGCCGCTTTTTTCATACCAGTCTGAGGGGCGTTTTCAGTGCCCAACCAGCCCTACAATTGTTACCAGTCCACCGCCCTGTACATAGGTCAGCACCATCAGCAGCACCTGCAAAATAATCAAAGCAATCAGCGACGAAAAATCCACATTGCCAATCAAGGGCACGACCTTGCGGATGGGAGCGACCAGCGGATCAGACAAGCGCTGCAATACACCGTAGACGGGCGAATGAGGCTGCACCCAGGAAAGAATAACGAAGACCAGCAAAATGCCCACCATGCCGGACAAGATGACTTTGAGCAGTCCGCACAAAGCCAGCCAAGGCAAGGCCAACATCGTGCTTTTGGCCCCCATGAGCAGCCAGATCAGCAGCATCTGAGTCAGCTGCAGCAAAAAAGCAGCCAGCAGGCTTGATTGATCCCAGCGGCCTTTGGCCGGAACAATCTTGCGCAGCGGCATCACAATCCAGTCGCTCAAGGCAAACACCAGCTGCCCTACAGGGTTGCCAAACGGCACACGCTGCGCCTGCATATACATGCGCAGCAGGCAAGCGCCGGTAATCAACCCAACAATAACGTCCAGCAGGAATAAAACAATTTCAAACAGCATGTGACCCAATTCAGTAAGCAGCGAACGCTTCGCCTATTCGTGGGATGATAGCCGGGCACCATGACTGATACGCAAAGTCTGCACTCCCTGCCCTTGTTCCCGCTGAACACCGTGCTGCTTCCTGAAGGCTTGCTGAGCCTGCAGGTCTTTGAAGTGCGCTATCTGGATATGGCTCGCAAATGCCAGCAAACTGGCGCGCCCTTTGGCGTTGTCGCACTTCAATCGGGCCAAGAGGTGCGCAAAGCCGGCTCCCAAACAGAGCAACTTCACGCCGAAGGGGTGCTGGCCCACATTACCCAACTCGATTCGCCCCAGCCCGGCCTGCTGCATCTGCAATGCAAAGGCTCGCAGCGCTTTCATATTCAGCACTGCTGGCAACTGCCCCACGGCTTGTGGGTAGCCGATGTCAACATGCTGCCAGCAGACTCTCATATCGCCGTTCCGCCCCATTTGCGCAGCACCGCCTACGCCCTAGCGCAAGCCCTGCTGAATGTGCACGGAAGCGACCCCGAACATGCCCAACTACCCACGTTTGAGCAAATGCAAGACTGCGCTTGGGTTGCTAATCGCTGGACGGAGATGCTGCCACTGCCGGTGCGCATCAAGCAGCAGCTCATGACCTTAGACTCCCCGCTGCTCAGGCTTGAGCTGATTGCAGACGTTCTTGATCAAAGCGGCATTGCGGGCACGCCATCTACAAAAAATTGATAGAAATGCGACTGAAGTCTAATAAAAACATAGACTATTTGCTCTACTTTTTATAGTAATTGCCGTATTTTTGAGATGAATTACTGCGACCAATGCAAGCCATACCGCATCTGCAGTCAGCGCTTTGCCCGGCTCCGCGCCGCAGCTTAGCCAAAAAACTTAAAATCTCCGGTTTCGGGCTGCGCAATCCTTGCCGGCTCTCATCATTCCCTTGTGGTCTTAACCCGGCGCTTGTCGCTGGCGCTCTCTTGTCATGACTGAACAAAACATCTCTTCTGCGGCCGAAAACACCGCCCCTCAGGACGAAAACAAACTCATCGCTGAGCGCCGCGAAAAACTCAAAGCCTTGCGTGAAAACAGCAAGGCAACTGGCGGCGTTGCTTTCCCCAACGACTTCAAGCCTGAGCACCGCGCTGCTGCGCTGATCGCCGAGCATGGCAACAAGGAAGCCGATGAGCTGGACGCCGCAGCTGCATCCGTCAGCGTAGCCGGGCGCATGATGCTCAAGCGCGTCATGGGCAAGGCCAGCTTTGCCACTATTCAAGACGCCACCGGCCGCATTCAGGCCTATGTGACCCGCGACACCGTGGGTGAAGAGGTCTATGCCGACTTCAAGAAGTGGGACCTAGGCGACATCATTGCCGTTGAAGGTCAGCTGATGAAGACCAAGACTGGTGAGCTGTCGATCAAAGCCACCAAGATTCGTATGCTCACCAAGAGCCTGCGCCCCATGCCCGACAAATTCCACGGCATGGCCGATCTGGAACAAAAGGTGCGTCAGCGCTACGTCGATCTGATGACCGACGAAGAAGCCCGCAAGCGCTTTGTGGCCCGTAGCAAGGCTGTGTCTGGCATTCGTGATTTCATGGTCGAGCACGGCTTCCTGGAAGTCGAAACTCCCATGCTGCACCCCATCCCCGGTGGTGCTAATGCCAAGCCCTTCGTCACGCACCACAACGCTCTGGACCAAGAGATGTACCTGCGCATTGCGCCCGAGCTGTACTTGAAGCGCCTGATCGTCGGCGGCTTTGAGCGCGTGTTCGAGATCAACCGCAACTTCCGTAACGAAGGTATCTCGGTGCGTCACAACCCCGAGTTCACCATGATGGAGTTCTACGCAGCCTACTGGAACTACCAAGACCTGATGGACTACACCGAAGCGCTGATCCGCGACGCCGCCATGAAGGCCGTGGGTACGCTGGAGCTGACCTACGGCGGCAAGCCCGTGGACTTAACCAAGCCTTTCGAGCGCTTGACCATTCCAGAAGCCATCATCAAGTTCACCGAAGCCGGCGACAACGTCACCAACCGTGACTGGCTGACCAATGCCCTCAAGAAGCTGGGCATGAACGAAGAAAAGAACAAGCTGTCCACCCGCACACTGGCCAGCCTGCAGGTGCTGTACTTCGAAGAAGTGGTGGAAGACAAGCTGTGGAACCCCACCTTCATCATGGAGCACCCCACCGAAATCTCGCCACTGGCCCGCGCCAATGACGAGCGCCCCGAAGTGACTGAGCGCTTTGAGCTCTACATCACCGGCCGCGAATTCGGCAATGGTTTCTCGGAGTTGAACGACGCCGAAGACCAAGCTGCACGTTTCAACGCGCAGGTGGATGCCAAGGACAGCGGCGACGACGAAGCCATGTACTTCGACCACGACTTTGTGCGCGCACTGGAATACGGCATGCCTCCCACAGGCGGCTGCGGTATCGGCATTGACCGCTTTATGATGCTGCTGACCGACAGCGCAAGCATCCGCGATGTGATTTTGTTCCCTGCTTTGCGCCGCGAGGTCTAATCTACAAGGCAACATGACTCAATACCTCTGGCAAGATCGGGAAGAACGTGAATACGTTTATGCATTCAATCCCAGGCCAGAGTGTTTAGCCATGATCCAGCGCCCCCCTCAGGTGGCGCTGGATATCGGATGTGGATCGGGTGGTGTCGGGCACGCACTACGCAGCCAATTTCCACACAGCCAGCTTTGGGGCTGTGAATTCAATGCTCAGGCGGCCGCTCACGCCCGCCAGCACTTCGATCAAGTCATCGAGCAAGACGTAGAATCTGTCGATTTCCCTTCCTTGGGACTCAAGCAGCCATTCGATCTGGTATGCCTGTTTGATGTGCTTGAGCATCTAGTCAACCCTTGGCAATTACTCAAGGGGCTCAACCGCATCATTGCTGACGATGCACACATTCTGGTCAGCCTGCCCAACGTATCCAACCTCTTTTTGCTCTGCGACGCACTGCACGGGCACTGGCAGTATCGAAACTGGGGCTTGCTCGACTTCACGCACCTGCGCTTTTTCACCGACTTTGATGCGCGCAGCATGTTCTATCAGGCCGGCTATCGCGTTATCGATCACCGCACGCAGATACTGAATGCTCAAGGCGCAAGCATCATTGAGCGCTACAAAAATACGCCCTTTCCGTTCACGCTGATCGCCGGTGAGATCACCATCAATGTGACATCCCCCCAGCATCTGGCACAGCTCTGCGCAGACCAGAACCTGTACCTGATCACGCCGCATCATCATCAAAATCTCAGCGATGAAGAGCAGGCCTTCGTCACAGCAAAGCCCTCTGTCATTCACGCTTTTGGCAGCTGATTGATTGCCGCTTAACCGCTGGGTTGACCTCAATGCTGGCTGGCTATACTGGCTAACATGCAGATCCCTCAGTACTGGGCGCAAGCAAAATTGCGCCACCAAACCGGCATTCGCCATGGTGTCACCGTCCAGCGCTGGGGTTGGTCTGACCGCAGCGAGCACGACGCACACACCCATGCCCAGCAGCGCGCGCAGCAAGCACTGGATGCGGCCCTCAACGCCGCCGTAGAGCGCAACCTGCCCTCAGATTTCGAGCGCATGGAATGGATGGGTGAATATGGGCTGGACGGCAGCACTCCCATTCGCGAGGAAGTGCTGGAGCGCAGCGGGCCTACGGTCATGACACGCAACAGCTATGGCGCGCAGTGCCTCAATACAGAGAATGTGGCTATTGCGGATATGGATTTTCCGCAAAAGAAAAAGCCTCCCCATTTCCCTGTCATCTCCACCCTCTTGCTGGCTCTGGCCTTACCTTGGCTGTGGGTCACACCGATGGTCTGGAGCCTAGGGCTGGCAGTATTGATGCTGATTATTGCCAGCATCGGCCTGATCTTCTGGTCAGGCGTGCGCAAGTGGTTTCATGCCCGCCAGGAAATCCGCAATGACTCCAACCAACGAAGCCCTATCGAAACAGCTTTGGCAAAGGTGCAGGAATTCTCAGCAGCACACCCCGACTGGGGGCTGCGCGTATACGAGACGCCCAAGGGCCTGCGCATCATCGTGACGCATGCCACTTTTGCACCCAACGCCCCTGAAACGCAAACCCTTTTCAATCAGCTAGAGGTTGACCCGCTTTACGCCTTACTTTGCGCCAAGCAGCAATGCTTTCGAGCTCGCGTCAGTGGCAAACCTTGGCGTATGGGCTTGAGTGGTCTATCTAGCCAAGAGCGGCACTGGCCTGTGCAAACAAGCCACCAAGCTGCACGACAGCACTGGGTTGATATGTATGAGGAACAGTCGACCCAATACGCGGCTTGCCGTTATCTCGATCAACTAGGCAGCACCACCACATGCCCAGAAACACAGGCTTTTGTAGTCTGGCACGATAAGGCGTGTAAGGCTTATTCCACACTCGCACTGGCCTGAGCTAAACGCACGCAGTTTGCAGGAAACGTCTCTAAGAACAAGTGTATAAAGTAACGAAATATTGCAAGCACTTACAACTGATTGACTAATTTGGCTTGACCTCGTTTTAGCTTACGCCACATGAACACTTTGACGTCTTCCGCCTCATCCGCTATTGAACCCAGTAGCGCTCGCTTTTCCTCTCCGGATTCAGCAGCGCCGTTCTCCGTCCTAGTGGTTGAAGATCAAGCCGTCATGCGCGCAGCACTGGTTTCTGAATTGCATCAAGCAGGTGTCACACAGGTTTTAGAAGCCGAGAACGGTCGGTCGGCATTAGCGCTGTTCCGCAGTGAGCGCCCCGATCTAGTGCTGCTAGACATTCGCCTACCCGGCGAAGATGGCTACTGGGTCGCCCGCCAACTGCGCGAGGCCGAACCTGGCGAATGGACGCCCATTATTTTTCTCTCAGGTCTGGATAACGATCTGGACGTCTGGCGCGGCATTGAAGCCGGTGGTGACGACTACTTGGTCAAACCCGTCAAACCCATTGTTCTGGTTGCCAAACTACGCGCTATGCGCCGCCTGCTGGACATGCGCCGCCGCTTAGTAAGTGTTTCTGCAGAGCTGCATCTGGCCAATCAAAAGCTCAATGAAATGGTGGAGCTTGATGCCTTGACCGGCATAGTTAACCGCCGCGGTCTCGATCGTATCCTGCATGCCGAAATTACCGCCGCAAGACGTGAAGGCAAGCCTTTGACGCTAATGCTCTGCGACTTGGATCACTTCAAACGCTTTAACGACACCTACGGCCATGTTCAGGGTGATGAATGCCTTAGGCAAGTGGGCCGCCTGCTGCGTGAAGTTTGCGTGCGCCCGCGCGATATTGCGGCGCGCTATGGCGGTGAAGAATTTGCCCTTGTACTTCCCAACACACCTCGCTCAGGCGCTATGACTTTTGCCCGCGCGCTGGGGCAAATGCTGAAGTTCCTCAAATTTCGTCCTGCTGGCTCTGACGAGGAAATTTTGCTCACGCTCTCTGGTGGCATTACCACCTGCATCCCTGACGAGCACACCAGTGCGGAATCCATGCTCATGCGCGCTGATGAAGCCTTGTACGCGGCCAAATCTCAAGGGCGCAACCGATTCTTCAGCTTTGAGATGCAGATGGATACCATCGAACAAAGACAAATTTAACGCCCTGCAAAGCCGAGTCTGCCCTCTCTTGGCGACCCCTGACTTGGGCTATGCCTGATTCACGTATACATCCTGCACTTTACGCCTCTGTTATCAAGAAACGCTAGGATCGCGGTATTCCTTCGTCTGCTCTTCTGAGTGGACCTTTGCTGTTTTTCTTGAGTAATTGGTTATGCGTCGTCTTCAAATGCATCTGCCCGAATGGATGCAGGATTGGCTTGAAATCCTCGTTCCCGGGGTTCAAATTCTTCTCATCATCCTTGTCGCTTGGATCATCAACTGGCTGATCAAGCGCATCGTCTTGCGCGCTGGCAGGGCTTACGATCTGCCGCACGAGCTGCTGATGCCGCTACGCGGCGTGTTCCGCTGGATCATTATTGCTGCAGCCATTTTGGCGATTTTGGAGCGTATGGGCATGTCTGCCACCGTGCTGTGGACGGCCTTTACCAGCTTCGCGACCGTAGGGGCAGTTGCCTTTTTTGCCGCATGGAGCGTGCTCTCCAACCTTTTTTGTGCGCTGTTAATCGTCACCGTCAGCCCGTTTAGGCTGGGCGACTATATCGAGGTGCTGGATACCGCCGAAAAGCCCGGCGCAAAGGGCCGCGTGATTGACCTCAACATGCTCTACATCACCTTGCAAGATGACAGCGCACCTGCAGGCGTGCCCAACCTGCTGCAGATTCCCAACTCTTTGATCTTCCAGCGCGTTATTCGCCGCTGGCGAGGCGGTATGCCTACGCCCCCAGCCGAGGAACGCAGCCCAGCCAGCACTGCCCACGATGCACCAGCCCCGGTGAGCCACCTTGGGGCTTAACGCGCCCGACAGTCGAGCTATTGCACAAGCCTGAAAGCCGATTAGGCTAGTTTGAACTGCCCCGACAAAGGCGGTGCGGCCGGCTCTTGATGGGCGTGAATCTTGATCGGTCTTTGCGCAACTACTAGCTGCGCGGCGGCCTTGTCGCCAAAGCGCTCTACCACCTCCTGCAACACTCGGGCCTGCTCCAGCAAATGCTGGGCATGCTCTCGGGCATGGGCAACTTCCGTAGCATTGTCCTGACTCAACTGGTCAATATGCTGCATGCTTTGCACACTGGCGGTCAGGCTGTCTGTTTGTTCACGCGTCAATTGCGAGAGCTGAACGACCAGTTGCGGAACGGCCTCTGTTTGCGCCAGCACGCGCTGCATCTGCGTCGATGCCTGACGCACCAGACCCACCCCATCTTCCGTGGATGCCAACGACTGGTTGATGCGCTGGCGCACTTCTTTGGAGGAGGCCGCCGTGCTCTGCGCCAACGTTCGCACTTCAGCAGCCACTACCGCGAATCCTTTGCCTTGTTCACCCGCTCGGGCAGCTTCTACTGCAGCATTGAGCGCCAGCAAATTGGTCTGAAAGGCGATTGAGTCAATCAGTGCCACGATCTCTGCAATCTCCTGTGCGGCTTTCTGCGTTTGCTGCATATTGCCCACGATCTGCTCCAACACCGCTCCGCAGCCTTTCACGCCCTCACACACTTGCTGGGCCGTGGCATCCAGCCGAATGGTTTCCTCCACTGTCATCAGCGACTGCTCACGGATATGCGCCATGCGCTGTGTGCTGCCTGCGACCTCCGCAACAATCTCTTTAGACTGCGTAGCCTGAAAATCACTTCCCTGATGAATTTCCTGCGCTGCTGCGTGCACGGCACTAGCTGAATCCATGGCCGTGCGCACCACCACCTGCAGTTGCTGAAGCGCCATTTGCACGGCTTTTCCTTCGCTGCTATGCACGACAGTGTGCTCTGCATCCAGGCTGAGCATTCCGGACTTATTGGTTTGGCAAAGCGCCTGCAGCTCCGCCGCCGTAATGGCCATGCGCTGCAAACCCACGGCGATCACCAACTCAACCGTAGTCTGAATCACGACAAACAGCGCGTGCAACAAGACCAGCGCAAAACTCGGCTGCGTCAGGCAATACACCGGGAGACCCGCCAACTGCAGCCGATCAAACAGCACATGGTGAACGGCAATGGTGGCCGCGGCCGTCACGATGGGCCACGGATCTTTATAGACCAGCAAAAAAGCCAAAAAAACGAAGACAGCAAAGTGCAGCTCCGGCTGTCCCACTGACAGCTGGATCAGCAGGCCGACCATGAGCATGCCCAGCATGGACAGTGCATGTCGAGTCAGCTTCGAGCCTGGTGCCACCGCATGGCACAGCAGCGCCAGCCCGCACAGCAAACCACCGCCCATTAGTGCGAATAGCAGTCCGTCAAACCACCACCCAGCAACTAAGGCACCCAGCCAGCCCAGCGCCATGATGCCCAACACCAGTCGGTCTGCAAAACGTGCTTGCTCTCGCAAGATCTGCTCAACGGAATCATGGGTGCTGCGCGGCACTGTTGCTGTAGCCATAGAAATCCTGTTTATTCAAATTGATTACATTTAAAAACTTATATTTCAAATGAAAACACTCATAAACAGAACTACAAAATAAATAGATTTAAGCCTACACATCAATATCGGTATAAACCATGAAAAAAAGCCACAACCTTGAGCGCTGTGGCTTTTTTAAGTTCGTCGTTATTACAGGGGCAAACGTGGCTTGACCTTGCTGGCAGACAGCTTGGCGTTCACACGCGCCTGCTCTACATCGGCAGCGCGAGCCAGCGCCACGCCCATGCGGCGCTTCACAAAGCTCTCGGGTTTGCCAAACAGGCGAATGTCGGTACCGGGAATGGCCAAGGCTTCATCGACGCCATCAAACACCAAGCCTTGCGCATCTTGACCGCCATAGATCACGGCACTGGCACCGGGATTGCGCAGGCTCGCATCTACAGGCAAACCCAAAATAGCGCGGGCGTGCAGTTCAAACTCGCTTTGCCACTGCGTAATCAAGGTGACCAGACCGGTGTCATGCGGACGCGGTGAAACTTCGCTGAACCAGACTTGCACGCCCTTCACAAATAGCTCTACGCCAAACAGGCCCAAGCCGCCCAAGTTGTCCGTCACAGCCTTGGAAATTTGGCGCGACTTTTCCAGCGCTGCGGGGTGCATGGGGTGCGGCTGCCAACTCTCCACATAGTCACCCGCTTGCTGGATGTGGCCAACAGGGTCGCAAAAGTGGGTTTCGACCTCACCATTCACACCCTTGGCACGCACGGTGAGCTGGGTGATTTCGTAGTCAAAATCGATAAAGCCTTCGACGATGACGCGGCCCTTGGCCACTCGGCCACCGGCCATGGCGTAATCCCAAGCGGCGGCCACATCGGCTGCGCCATCAATCTTGCTCTGGCCTTTACCCGAGCTACTCATCACCGGCTTGACCACGCAGGGGTAGCCAATGGCGCTACCTCCGTCCGTGCCATCAATAGCGGCTTGCAGCTCTTGCAGCGAGTCGCAAAAACGATAGGGGCTGGTGGGCAAGCCCAAAGTCTCAGCTGCCAGGCGGCGAATGCCTTCGCGATCCATCGTCAGGCGCGTGGCGCGGGCGGTGGGAATGCAGGTAATGACGCCAGCCGCTTCCAGCTCTTCGAGCATGGGCGTTGCAATGGCTTCAATCTCGGGCACAACCAGATCGGGCTTAACTTCCTCAATCAGTGCTTTGAGCTGCGCAGGATCGCTCATGGTGATGGTGCGCGCGTGATGGGCTACTTGCTGGCCGGGCGCGTTTTCGTAACGGTCCACCGCAATAGTTTCCACGCCCAAACGTTGCAGTGCAATTAGCACTTCCTTGCCTAATTCACCGCTGCCCAGCAGCATTACTTTGGTGGCATTGGGGGAAAGAGGGGTTCCTAAAGTGGTCATCGTTGCATCCTGCATGTATTGGGACAAGCCCTGATCATAGGCGAGCAGAAACGTCTTTTTGCAACGCAAAGCACTATCAATTTATTAGCATCTAGTGCTTACTTATATTGGACTACAGCCTGTTTTCTTCAAAATTTCAGCGAAGTACAGGCGAGTAATGCTCAATGCGGCAAGGGCCCCGACTCTTGCATTCACCGTCCAGATAGCGATAGCGCACAGTCACTGTGCTGCCAGCTTTGGGCCATTTGCGCCGCGGCAACTCGCTTTGGTAGTCCGCGGTCTCAGGCCTAAAGCTCAACGCCGCTCCTGGCTGCGGGCATTCAGCTTGTCCTTTAGAGCGAGCCGCAAGCACAAGAGCCTGCAACTGCCCGCCGCCACTTTGCTTTTCGAGCACCTGCACTTTCAGGTCACAAATTTGCCAGTCACCCGCCAAGGCAGGCCCACCTGCAGCGAGCATTACAGCGGCAAGCGTCAGTCGATAAAGTGCGCTCATGATTGATGAATCACCATTTCATCCACTATTTCGTCCACCATTTCATTCAGTGTTTTGAGCATGATGATGAAGATTGCAGATCAGTGCGTCAGAGCGTTGATCTTGGAGCCGCGCTGCGGAATGCCGCCGCCGTCAAACGCCATCTCTGAGGTCCACACCGCATCATCCCAGCCCCAGGGGCTGCTGGCCTGCTCCAAACTCAGCACATGCACGCCGCTCATGTCTTTGACGCGCTCTTTGAGCCATTCAATCTGATCGCTGCGCACAAACACCAGACAGGCAATTTCCCAATCCGGCTGCGTGATTTGCAGGCCGTGCAGTTGCGCCAGCAGCGGGGCATACCATTTCTCGATGCGTTCATTGAGGCGGTTGACCAACGCCAGCGGGTAGCCGGATGCAGATACCTCCACCACATAAACCTGCCGGCGCGCAGGCCGCAGTGCGACAAAGGCAGGGCATTGCCAGCCGTCGGTCAGCTCGTATTTGGGGGCGACAAAGGTTTCGCCGTTGGCCGTGAGCAACTGCATCACGGCTTCTTCATGTCGGTCCATGTGTATCTCTCCAGCGCGCTAAAAAGTGCGCGCAAGCTCACACCTTAATTCAGCTCAGCTGACCTGTTCAGCATTCGCCAAAGCAAATGCCGATATCACGTGCTGTACTCAGCAGCGGGCTATCCAGCGGCACGGTGCGCTGGGTGTTAGCCACATCCGCAATCGCGACGCTGCTAATGCGCCCGTTTCGCAGCGTCACCATATGCCCGGTCTGGGCAGCCAGCACCAGTTGCGCCGCGTGGTGACCAAACTGCGTGGCCAGCACCCGGTCAAACGGCGTGGGGTCGCCGCCGCGCTGCACATGGCCTAGCACCGTGGTGCGCACCTCACTTTTGAGGTGAGGCTGCAACCGCTCACGCAGCACATGACCTACACCGCCTAAACGCACCGGGTCTGGGCTATGCGCAATACGCTCACGCACTGTCAGGATCTGGCCGCTTTCTTTAGCGCCTTCCCCAATGCAGATGATGGTGTAGCGCTGGCGCTGCTCACGCTCTTGGCAGACTTTGATGACGGCCTGCAGGTCATAGTCAATCTCGGGCAGCAAGATGATGTCTGCGGCTCCGGCAATGCCAGACTCCAGCGCCAGCCAGCCCGCGTGGCGACCCATGGTCTCCACAATCATCACGCGGTGGTGGCTCATGGCCGTGCTCTCAATGCGGCGCAGGCTTTCCGTCACGGTGGCTACGGCCGTGTCAAAACCAAAGCTGCGCTCACAGCTGGCAATGTCGTTATCAATGGTCTTGGGCACACCCACGCATTGCAAGCCCACTTGCGCCAATCCGTGGGCCAAACTCATGGTGCCATCACCACCAATCGCAACCACCACATCCAACCCCAAGTCTTTGACGTTGCGCCCTACCTGCTCCAGCGTAGCGGCATCGCGCAAAGGGTTGGCGCTGTTGCTGGTGCCCAAAATCGTGCCGCCCATGTGCAAGATGCCGCTGACCTCGTCCCAGCCCAAGCTTCTGACGCGGGGCTTGGGCTCCATCAGCCCCTCAAAGCCATCAGCAATGCCCAGAACCTCGCACTGGCCGTGATTAATCAGAGACTTGGTGACCGCACGGATCACCGCATTCAAGCCGGGGCAATCGCCGCCGCCAGTCAACACACCAACGCGCATGAGAGATCTCCTAGTTCTGCCCAACACCATTTTTCGACAACTGGGCAAGGCTAAAACTGAATCATCCCACGCTCCATTCGGCGATTCGGGCTTTACCCATAAAAAACAGGCCTGACTTTCGCCGGCCTGTTTCTTTGTACTTTGACACCTACCTCAATCGTTACTCCTCAATGACGGCGAGTTTCCTGCGCAGGCATCTCAATCAAAGCCGCTTCTTTGGGCGCTTGGTTAAGCTGCTTATCAACCGTTGGCTCAACCGGCACTGCTCGCGAACGCTTTTGCAAGCTAGCAGACGGGGCTGCATTGACCTTTACGGCAAAAGCCGTAGTGCGACCCGCAGCCTGCACATACACATTGAGGTAATGCACACCGTTTGAGAGCACAGTCACAGGCACTTCAATCGTGGTCTGATGCTGAGCATTCAGCTGCACGCGGCTGGGTGCTCCGGTATCCACTCGCAAAGAGCCTTCTACCCCATAGCTGAGTTCAAGATCAGAGATTCCAGCCGCACCCGTCAAAGTGATACCCACCGTCGTCGGGCCAACGCTCATATAAGAAGGTAGTTCGCGCACAGCAACGGCAACCACGTCAGCCGACTTGCGCTGGCGCTCGATTTTGGGCTGCGTGGTAGAGGCTTTTTCAGCCGATGCATGAGCCCATACCGCACTGGCGGACAGAATGCTCGTGGCGATCAGCATGCCTGCAAAGATTGGTTTCAACATGGTGTGTTTCTTTCCCGTGTTCATCATGGCACTTGCTCCCAGCTGGCGTTAAAGCAAGCATGCGTATTGGGTGCAGCGGTGCCTTGATCCATGCTGGCATCAGTGAGCATGGCAACATAGGTTCCAGGCTGCAAATAGTAGGTCTTTTCAGATGCGAGAGCCGACTTCGGTGGCTGCCATTGCCCCACTCGATAGAGCTCTACCCGCGCAACCGAAGTCGTTGGGCCGGATAAATAAGGAGCTTTAAAACTATAGTTTCCAGCGACTGTCACATCAACTCGAACTGGGCGATGGCGATCGAGCTTGTTATAGCCTACAAACTCATTAGATACACACACCCTGCTTGCAGCAGCCCCCGTGGCCAAACTTCTGAATGCTGGCTTTTCGCCATCAACCATAGCTCTGTAATTCACGACAGCGCCCCACTCATTGATGGACTGCATGACGGGCAAGCCCACCTTAGCCATCACCGCGTCCACTGCAGAGCTGCCCATTCGCGTTGACAAACCCGCGGCAAAAGACATCAGGCTGGTCAAAGAAGGTGTGTTCTTTTGCTCATTGAGCAAAGTCGAAATAACCGCCTCTGCCCCGCCCTGCATCTGGGCCATTTGATAGACCAAATACTGCACTGATGATTCACTGTAGAAGCCTCGATCATTTGCGCCCGGTTGCACATCTACATGAAACGCCGAGGTCTGACCTTGTCCCAGACCCTTTGTATCTTGAAACACCGAAGTGCCGCCAATCGCAGCGCCCATAGCGCTAGCCATACCCTCAGACCAAGCAACGCGCATATCTAGCTTGTCACCAAAGGCGTGCGCACCACCCAAGGAATCAGATCGCGAGAGCTTGCTCTCGAAGTAGTGCATCCACTCATGACGCAACACGCTGGCGTCGAACTCGTCTGAGTCGAGATTTTCTTTGCCTAAAACATAGATGCCTTCGGCTTGACCGGTTGAAGCTGGCGACCAATTGCTGGACGTGATATCTCCATCTGCATAGGAACCCACAGCACTGCGATTGTCCTTGCTCCAGTAAATCGTCAAGGCAGGAAACTGGGTGCCGGGCGCAAAACTGCGCACGTACTGCATTGAGGCATAGGCCTGATCCAAAATAGCAAACGGCGCAGAAGCACGTGTTTCGCCATAGGCTGAGCCAGTCCAGCCCGATTTAGCATTCAAATCCAGCACGCCGCCGGCAGCAGAGATAGTTTGCAAAGAACTGCTCATGGCATACGCAGCAGCGGCTTGCGGGTAGCCAGCGCTCCTGTTGTCACGCACCGCCACATCCCAGCGCTTATCGCTAGGCAATAAGCGAGCCTGCACACGCACCTTGAACTCTGTGCCCTCAGGCACAGCTAACGTGTAATGGCCTTGCTCGTCCGTAGAGGTTGTCGCAATCACCACATTTGAAGCGGACACCGCCTCCACCATCACGCCACGGGCAGGCATCTGGCGGGTTGCCGCATAGTCCAGCCCCGCATGAGCGCTCACCGGCACATTGTCGTAGCTGATACGGCCAACCATCTGGCCAGCCACAGGGCTCATGCTGGATGCATTTGCCACCTTGTCGCCCCCAGTGTCCTGCGAAACGGCTGCAACGCTTGCTTGGCCAGCAGGTGCGGAGCTTTCGCCACCACTAACATCTCCGCCACCGCCACAAGCAGCCAGCATGGCCAACAAAGCTGCGTTCAGGGCCAACTGGCCAACACGTTTACCTATTGCCTCGTTACGCCCTTTGAATTCAAAAACATCTTGATACATACTCGCCACATCTGATTAAGATGTAGGAATAATAACTTTGATAGTAAGCGCTAACCTACATATCAAAACTAGCAGTCAAATAGATATTTATTAGTTAACTTTTTATTCTTTTAGTGTTAATAGAGACCATTCAAAGGCTATCTTCACTTAAAAATAGCTTCTAAAAAAAGTTCCGCAAACAAGCAGCCTTCGTTATCAAAGACGAATGAGACTTTGCTTATGGCTCTGGGTCGACATAGCTCGCAATCAATCACTCTCAGTCCTACAGGCAGTTGTAGACAACGCGCCGATTCTGAGAGCCCTGCGCTCAGGTTCGAGCAGCCAGTGAACATCGTGGTACTTGCGCACGCTATCGCGGTGCGCCACAGAAATCACAGCACCGCCATTGCGACTAGTCATCTGCGCCAAAGCCTCATAAATTCGAGCTTCCGTCGCGTTGTCTAGCGCGCTTGATGCCTCATCAGCCACCACCCATGCAGGCTGCTTGAGCAATACACGTGCAGCAGCCAAGCGTTGTTTTTCGCCACCTGACAAAAGACTATGCCAAGCCTGCACATCGTCCAAGCGCGCTTGCAAGTCAGGTAAGCCCGCCTGCTGCAAAGCCTCGAGAAGCTGCGCATCCGTGTAAAGCTCAGCACGCAGCGGATAGGCAAGAGCATCTCTTAGCCGCCCTTCAGGGAAATAGGGGTGTTGAGGAATAAACATCACATCACTGGGAAGACTCACCCGGCCCTTGGCAAACGGCCATATGCCAGACAAAGCCCGCAGCAAGGTCGATTTGCCACTGCCTGAAGGCCCGCCAATCAGCACGTTGCTGCCGGGCTGAATTTGCCCAGTGAAGTTATCCAGCAAAACCTTACCTGTGGGCAAGCTCAACTCCAGCCCTTGAACCTGCATATCTGCGCCATCGTTTTGGTGCTGCAGCGCTGATTTTTGGTTCGCACGCTGCAGTGCTTTATCTAACTCACTTAAACGCTGGGCGGATGCACGCCACTCCGCAAGAGTCGTGAAGTTATTGATAAACCATGACAGCGCACCTTGCACCGAGGCGAATGCAGTAACAGCAACCGTCAACGCACCCATGGTGATATGCCCATCAAAGTAGCGATGCGCCAGCACCAAATACGGGAACACCATGGACAGGTTAGAGAAAAAGGCGGTAAACCATGTCAGCCGTGTCTCTCGTTTGACCAAAGTAAATTTACTGTCCAGCAATGCATCCAGCTTTTGATCTAACTGGTAATGCTCCACATCTTGAGCGCGATCCAGCGCAATAGCTTCAGCGTTATCTCGCACCCGCGCCATGTGATAGCGGAAGTTGGCCTCGCGCTTTTGCAGCTCAAAGTTCATGCGCTTTAGAGCCTTGCCCAAGCCGTAAGTCACCAAACTACCCAAACCGCAGTACAGCAGCGCGATCCACAGCATGAAGCCGGGAATATTCACCTCGCGCCCCGCAACCACAAAGTCAATCCCGTCATCGATGTTGAGCAACACCAGACCAAACGCACACAAAGTGGCCAAAGCAAGAACGGCACCCGTCGCCAAGCTGCAAGTCGTCATCACAAAGCGCTGAACATCCTCTTGAATTCGCTGATCGGGGTTGTCTGGAATGTGCAGTTGCGGCTGATTGCGCAGCAGCTCCAACTGGTAAAAAGCACGCCCCTGCAACCAGCGCTTTAACAACTGTTTGCTCAGCCAGCGCCTCCAGCGAATACTCAGCACTTCAGTAAGATAAAACGCGAGGACTGCCACCGCAATAAACACGCCAGCAATCCAGAAAAACTCGGGCAATAGTTGATAAAAATCAGCGCTGTTTTTGCTTTGCAGCGCATTGGTTTGTGCACCAAACCAATTGGCAATGCGCGTGCCCCAATAGCTTAGAAAAACAGACAGCGCCAATACAACACCAGCCAGAGTCAAGGCGGACCCACGCTGCTCCGACTTCCAGAAATACGGGCCAATCAGGCCCCATGTCTGAGCCCAAGTGGATTCTTTAGATACCGGTTTCGACATGCAAAGCCTTTGTCTCTCAAAAAGTGAGCAGCTAAGCCATTGCAGCCGCTGCCTCGATCAGACAAAGAATGAACGAATTGCGCAGAAAAGTAACTACCTGAAACCAGTTATTTTGCAAAGTACGCAGCAAGCGTTGCAGCAGCTGCGTTTCTGAGAACAGTAGGGTCTAAAAGATAGATGTCCTGCCCCTTGAACATAAAAAATCCGCTGTCAAACCAAGCTGACAGCGGTTTTTGGGGTGAGATTCTGCGCTCTCAATCAGGCAAGTTCAAGGCAGCAAGCTCAAAGCATCCAAATACGCAGGCTGGCGCATCAGGTCATCCCATGCCTGCGGCTCTGTATCGGGCAGCAGCGACAGGCGGCGCGATTCACTGTCTTCGTCGGGTGTCCAGCGGCCATCACGCAGCGCAGCGTCCATGCCGTCCAGCAACTCGTCCACATGCTCGCCAAAGCCCAAGCTCTGGTTGCATAGCAGCACCATGTCGCAGCCTGCATTCAAACCGGCCAGCGCGGCATCGGTAAAGCTGATCAGCTCGCCATTGATACGGCGCGCGCCTTCCATGCTCAGGTCATCGCTGAAGATTGCACCGTCATAGCGCAAGCGGCTTCGCAGAATGTCTTTGAGCCATTTCTCGCTAAAGCCTGCTGGGCGCTTGTCTACTTTGGGATAAATCACATGCGCAGGCATGACTGCGGTGAGCACGCTAGTCAGCCACGGATATGGCGCGGCATCTTCATCCAGAATGGCGGAGAGGCTGCGCTTGTCCACGGGGATGTCGACATGCGAATCCGCCTTCACAAAGCCGTGACCGGGGAAATGCTTGCCGCAGTTGCCCATGCCCGCCTGCAGCAGGCCGTGCATCAGACTCTTGGCAAGAGCAGCCACCACGCGCGGGTCGCGGTGGAAGCTGCGGTCGCCAATCACAGACGACTCGCCGTAGTCCAAATCCAGCACGGGCGTAAAGCTGAAGTCCACGCCGCAAGCGCGCAGCTCCGTGCCCAGCACATAACCCGCCGCCGTGGCCGCGTTCATGGCGCGCATGGCGCCACTGCCTTCGCGGTGTTTTTTGCCCTTGCCATCATCCATCCACATCTCGCCAAAGGCGCGCATGGGTGGGATATGCGTAAAGCCATCGGTGCGAAAGCGCTGCACACGCCCGCCTTCGTGATCCACGCTAATTAGCAAGTCGGGCTTGACGGCCTTGATGTCGGCGCACAGTTGCACAAGCGCACTGCGATCTTCCCAGTTGCGCTTGAAGAGGATGATCCCGCCGACCAGTGGATGGGCCAGACGGGCTCGGTCCACATCGGTGAGAGTCGTACCGGCGATATCAATGATGAGAGGGGCGTGCATGCTCATGATTTATCAATTTCTATAGCTTCTAGTCCATATGTTTAAAGGACTAGATGCCTATTTCATTCTTTTCTTTCAACCACGCAGAAGCTAGCCGCGTAGTCGCTTTCATCCGTCACCGACAGATGAACGCTCAGATTGTTTTTCTCAAACCACTCTTTCAACCCACCATGCAGGCGAATCGCAGGCTGGCCGCTAGGCAGCTTAATCACCTCGCAGTGCCGCCAAGTCATGGGCATGACCATGCCCATGCCAATCGCTTTGCTGAACGCTTCTTTGGCTGAAAAGCGTGTGGCCATGTAGCGAATACCGCGCTCGGGCCAGCGCTCGCTGCGGGCCTTCCAAGTCGCTAGCTCACCATCAGCCAGAATCTTTTTAGCAAAGCGCTCCCCATGCTTTTCCAAGCTCTCGCGAATGCGACGCACATCGCAGATGTCCGTACCTATGCCGTAGATCATGCGTTACTCCTTGCTAGTTCAACTTAAAGTAAAACAAGGCTCAAGTCCTTATGAATCAATGACTGGTAGCTATAGTTTTAGGACTTCTTAGCCAACATGCCTTCATCAATACATGCTTGGTAAGCCTTGACGGTAGCGACATAACCCAGCTCCAGCGCATCGGCAATCAGGGCGTGACCAATCGAGACTTCGGCCAAACCCGGTACACGCGCTACAAAGGCGGCCAGATTGTCGCGATTTAAGTCGTGACCTGCGTTGATGCCCAAGCCCGCATCCAGCGCTGTCTGTGCAGCTTTGGCATAGGTTTGCAACTGCTGTTCTTGCTCGGCCTTACCCCAATTGGCTGCAAAGGGCTCGGTGTACAGCTCCACGCGGTCTGCACCCACGGCTTTGGCAGCGGCCATTTGTTCGGGGATCGGGTCCATGAACAGGCTAACGCGCACACCCAGCGCCTTGCACTCGGCAATCAGGGGCGCAAGGCGCTCAGCATCTTGCGGAAAGGTCCAGCCATGGTCGCTGGTGAATTGCTCTTCGCTATCCGGCACAAACGTGGCCTGATGTGGGCGGGTTTGACGAATGAAATCCATCAAGTTCTGCGTGGGGTTACCCTCGATATTGAACTCGACTTGTGGCCAGCTCTTGAGCAGTTCGTGCAGGTCAAACACATCTTGCGCGCGGATATGGCGCTCGTCAGGGCGGGGGTGAATGGTGATGCCCTGCGCCCCGGCCTCCAGACAGATTTGCGCTGCGCGCGTTACCGAAGGAATGCCCAGATGACGGGTATTGCGCAGCAGCGCCACCTTGTTGACATTGACCGAAAGCGCTGTGCGCGGCGAGGCAGATTGGTTCATAGCGATTGCAAATCCATCATCAGCTGGCGGGTGCGCAGCATGGTTGAGCCGCAATGGTATTGCAGAAGATTGCGCAGTTGCAGCTTCAGGGCCTGAGCCACTTCGGGCTCGGCCAATGCTTTGAGGGTGCGGGGAAAGGGTTGGTCGGTCTGCAGCGCCAGCTCTATGCTGTGCCAATGTCTGCCCGAGAGCGCCGCACGCTCGTATTCATCAGCTTGGCGCAAACCGCCGTCTGCAACCAAGGTGTAGCGCAAATGAGGATTGAGTTGGCTCAGCGTGGCGCTCTCCTGCCTCAAATCGGGCAAATGGCCCAACTCGCGCAGTAGCACCAACTCAAAGGTACGCAGCACAGGCTCAATGGCCTCGGTGGTATTGCCATGCTGACCAGCCAGCACGCGCACCACGCCGGCATAAATATCAAACAGCGCCGCATACGGGTCGTCACGCGCCAAAAGGCGCAGCAGCAACTCGTTGAGGTACATGCCCGACCACAGCGCATCACCCTGCGGCATGACATGGCCGCCCACCCACTCCGCACCCTTTAGCGAGTGAATCTCGGCATTACCCTCTGCCCCCAGCGTGTAGTTGAGCTTGAGCGGCTGCAGTGGCAGCAGCACCGGGCGAAAGTTAGAGGTGTGGCGCTTGACGCCCTTGGCCGCCAGCGCCACGCGCCCGCGATGGCGCGTGAACACCTCCAGAATCAGGCTGGATTCGCTCCAGTCGTACTGGTGCAGGATGTATGCGGGTTCGTCCGCGACGCGTTTGGCTGCCACTGAATACTTCAGATAAAAGAAAAGGCCTCAGCAGAGGCCTTGGTTCGGAAATGATAGCTTGCAGCGCAGTATTCACCGCGCCGCAAAACAATCACTCATAGCCAAACGATTTAACGCGGGCCTCGTCATCAGCCCAGCCAGATTTAACCTTGACCCAGACTTCCAGGAACACCTTGGCATCCAGAATTTTTTCCAGATCTTGGCGAGTTTCGGTAGAGATGCGCTTGAGGCGCTCGCCACCCTGACCAATCACCATGGCCTTGTGGCCGTCGCGCTCAACCACGATGGTCGCGGCAATGCGCATGAAGCGGCCAAACTTGGGGCTGGGCTCTTCTTCAAACTTGTCGATCACAACTGTCGATGTGTAAGGCAACTCGTCGCCGGTAAAGCGAAACAGCTTTTCGCGCAGCGTTTCGGAAGCCAAGAACTTCTCGCTGCGGTCGGTCAGCTCGTCTTCACCGTAGAACCACTTTTGCTGCGGCAAGTACTTGGAGCAGATGCCGAACATGCGTTCGATGTCCTTCTTGTTCTTTGCCGACATAGGCACGAACTCAGTGAAGGGGTGGCGCTCTTGCATGTCCTTGAGCCAAGGCGCAATTTCATGGCGACGGCCCACCGTGTCTAGCTTGTTAGCAATCAGCAGCGTGGGAATACCGGGCTTGAACAGGCTCAGCACCTTGGCATCAGCCGGGGTGAAGCTGCCAGCTTCCACCACAAACAAGATCAGATCCACATCACCAATCGCGCCTAATACGGTCTTGTTCAAAGACTTGTTCAGAGCGGTGGAGTGCTTGGTCTGGAAACCGGGCGTATCGACAAAGACGAACTGTGTTTCTTCTTTGGTGCAGATACCTGTAATGCGGTGGCGTGTGGTCTGCGCCTTGCGCGAGGTAATCGAGACTTTCTGACCTACCAGCGCATTCATCAGCGTGGACTTGCCTACGTTGGGTTTGCCCACAATGGCGATCAAACCGCAGCGCTGCTCTTCAGGCGCATACACACGTGCCGGCTCAGCGGGCTCTTCGGTACGCATCACGGTGGGGGCGCTTCCCGGCTTGGCAGCAGCGAGCATTTCGCTGATGTAGTCCAAGCTAGGGTCACTGATATCTGTAGAAACAGCCTTGGGGCTTTTTAGGGCCTTAGCGTTTGATGCACCTACGGTGCCTGCTATATTTTTCTTAGCAGCATCGGTCATAGCTTTTTAGCTTTCAATTGATCCAGCAAGGCAGCGGCTGCTGCCTGCTCGCCCATGCGGCGGGATATTCCCGCCCCCTGAGCACTAATGTTCCATTCGGCGATAGTGCACGCGACCTTAAAGGTCTGCTTGTGCGCTGCGCCACTTATTTCCACTACATCGTATTGCGGCAGCTTCATGCGCTTGCCTTGCAACAACTCTTGTAGTGCGGTCTTTGGGTCTTTTTCAGCCGCCCGCATATCTGGGCTGATGTCCACACCTTCAAAAAGGTGGTGAACGACTTTCTCGCCTGCGGCAAATCCAGCATCTAAGTAGACAGCACCGATCAGTGCTTCCACCGCATCCGCCAAGATAGAAGGACGCTGCCTTCCACCGGACCTGGATTCGCCTTCACCCAAACGCAATAAATCAGGCAAATGTAGCTGCAGAGCAATTTTGTGCAGCGTGCCCTCTTTGACGAGATTGGCCCGAACGCGCGAGAGATCGCCTTCGGGCATGGATTCCAACTTGGCAAACAACAAGCTGGAGATAGCCAAACTGAGCACTGAGTCACCCAAAAACTCAAGACGCTCGTTGTTATCGGCCGAAAAGCTGCGGTGCGTTACAGCACGCTGCAGCAAGGCCGGATTGGAAAATGGGTGTTGCAGCCTTTGCTGCAGTGCGACTAGAGCAGGTTCCACCTGAAAAAACTACTTCTTGAAACGGTAAACAAGGAAGGCAGGGCCAACCAGAGGTACTTCACGGGAGTATTCAAAGCCGACCACGATCTTGTCGTTGACCTTGGTCACGATCAAATCGTTGCCATTGACTGACTTGAAATCATCAATAGATGCCGAGCGATCAAAGCTGGCTTTGACTTCTGCAACGGTATTGCCTTCAGTCGCCGCCTTTTTGGCAGCCTTGGTGATGGCTTGATACTCCAGAAAGATGGGCACCGATTGTGCGCCAACTGCCACCACCGAAACGATGATGGCAACCAGAAACACCAGACCGATGAAGGACAGGCCACGCTGGCGCGAACGCAATGCAAGATTCTTCATACTTTTCTCCTCTTTAGGCGGGAATGTATCGACCCGCGCATCCCAGAAAATTGTCGAAACAAATGCCAAAGCTTAGCTAGAGCTTAGTGAAAGCGGCCAATTCGGCCCAGATCACCAAAATTCATCCAAACAAAGAAGGCCTTACCCACAATGTTTTTGTCCGGCACAAAGCCCCAATAACGAGAATCCAGCGAGTTATCGCGGTTGTCTCCCATCATGAAGTAATGGCCTTCAGGCACCTTACAGGTCACGCCCTCAATGCTGTAGCGGCAGTTTTCCTTAAAGGGGAAGTCACTCGTGCCTTGAATAAATCCGGGCACATCACTGTTCACAATGTTCTTGTGCGGCTTGTCACCCAAAGTCTCTTCAAACTGCTTGAAGTAACGCATGGCATCACGCTCAAGAAAGTCTGGCAGATCACGGGCTGGCACTTCCTTGCCATTAATAGTCAGGCGCTTGTTGATATAGGCCACCTCATCACCGGGCACACCCACCACACGCTTGATGTAGTCCAGCGTAGGCTGTGGCGGGTAACGAAACACCATCACATCACCGCGCTGGGGTGTGTTGCCGTCGATGATTTTTTTGTTGATGACGGGCAAACGAACACCGTAGGTGAACTTGTTCACCAAGATCAAGTCACCCACCATCAATGTCGGAATCATGGAGCCCGAGGGAATTTTGAAGGGCTCAAACAAGAACGAGCGCAGCACGAACACGATGGCAATCACCGGGAACAGGCCTGCCGTCCAGTCCAGCCACCAGGGCTGCATCAAGATGCGGCCCTTGGCTTCTTCTGAGACTTCAATATCCGTCTTGGCGATGCCCATACGGTCCAGCTCAGCACGGCGATCAATGACCGCCTGCTCCAACGCCATCGCAGCAGCACGGCGCTTAGGCCAGAAGTAAACGCGTTCAGCCAGCCAGTACACGCCGGTCACCACTGTCGCCAAAAACAACAACAGTGCGAAGTTGCCTTCGATAGAGCCCGAATACCAGGCCGCGATGTAGCCGACAAACGCCGCCAAAATGGCAGCCGTGATCCACTGAATGACTTGCATCAATCCTCCACTTGCAAAATGGCCAAGAAGGCTTCTTGCGGCACTTCCACCGAACCAATTTGCTTCATGCGCTTTTTACCGGCCTTTTGCTTTTCCAGCAGCTTGCGCTTACGCGAGACGTCACCGCCATAGCACTTTGCCAGCACGTTCTTGCGCATGGCCTTGACGGTCTCACGCGCAATGATGTTGGCGCCAATAGCGGCCTGAATGGCCACGTCAAACATCTGGCGGCTGATAATTTCGCGCATCTTGGCCACCACGGCACGGCCGCGGTATGTGGCTTGCGAGCGGTGAACAATGATAGACAGCGCATCGACCTTTTCGCTGTTGAGCAAAATGTCGACCTTGACTACATCAGAGGCGCGGTACTCTAGGAATTCATAGTCCATAGAGGCATAACCGCGCGAGACCGATTTGAGCTTGTCAAAGAAGTCCAGCACGATTTCGCCCAGCGGCATTTCGTAGGTCAGCATGACCTGACGGCCGTGATAGGCCATGTTTTTCTGAATACCGCGCTTTTGGTTGGCCAGCGTCATCACTGGGCCCACATAGTCTTGCGGCATGTACAGATGCACAGTCACGATGGGCTCGCGAATCTCGTCCATGCGCCCTTGGTCAGGCATCTTGGAGGGGTTCTCGACCATGCGGACTTCACCGTCCGCCGTAACCACTTGATAGACCACGCTAGGGGCTGTAGTGATCAGGTCTTGGTCAAACTCACGCTCTAAGCGCTCTTGCACAATTTCCATGTGCAGCAAACCTAAGAAGCCACAGCGGAAGCCAAAGCCCAAAGCCTGCGAAACTTCAGGCTCGTATTGCAGTGCAGCATCGTTGAGTTGCAGCTTTTCCAGCGCATCACGCAACTGGTCGTATTCGCTGGCCTCTGTAGGGTACAAGCCGGCAAACACCTGTGGCTGCACTTCCTTGAAACCTGGCAGTGCTTTTTCAGCAGGGCCCAGATTGTTCGGCAGCTTTTTTTCCAAGGTAACGGTATCGCCCACCTTGGCGGCCTTCAATTCCTTGATACCGGCAATGATGTAGCCCACTTCGCCAGCTTTGAGCGAGTCGCGTGGCGAGTTGGCAGGGGTGAACACACCGATGCTGTTGGCTTCATAGGCTGCGCCTGTGGCCATCATCTTGAAGCGCTCGCCCTTTTTGAGCTGACCATCAACCACGCGCACCAACATCACGACGCCCACATAGGGGTCAAACCAGCTGTCCACAATCATGGCGCGCAGAGGGGCATCAGGGTTGCCCTTAGGGGCTGGCACCTTGGCCACAATGGCCTCCAAGATTTCATCGATGCCCATGCCGGTCTTGGCCGAGCAAGGAATGGCATCGGTGGCGTCAATGCCGATCACGTCTTCGATCTCGGCCTTGGCGTTGTCAGGATCGGCGTTGGGCAGATCCATCTTATTGAGCACAGCAAACACTTCCACGCCCAAATCGAGCGCGGTGTAGCAGTTGGCTACGGTCTGGGCTTCCACGCCTTGCGAGGCATCGACCACCAGCAAGCCACCTTCACAGGCTGACAACGAGCGCGAGACTTCGTATGAGAAGTCCACGTGACCGGGGGTGTCGATCAAATTCAGGTTATAGATCTGACCATCTTTGGCCTTGTACTGCAGCGCGGCAGTTTGGGCCTTGATGGTGATGCCACGCTCTTTCTCGATGTCCATCGAGTCCAGCACTTGGGCTTCCATTTGGCGATCGGCGAGGCCGCCGCAGCGCTGAATCAGACGGTCCGCCAGGGTGGACTTGCCGTGGTCAATGTGCGCAATGATGGAGAAATTACGGATGTGATTCATCAACGAGAAAGACAGCTTGAATTGAAAAAAGGTGGTTGGCAGACGCAAGAAAAAAGGGCGCGTCCCTCAGCGGCGCGCCCTTAACCAACAATCTCTGGCAACTGCGATAGTTGGAAGTTCATTGTAGGCAACATTCGACGCAAACCAAGACACAGCAAGGTTTGACAATTTCTGATTGGTGACTTTCAACTTCATTGATTAACAACTCGTTCACAAACCAGAAAACGCCGTTTACCTATTAGCAGCCGGAGATTGCAAAGGTTTTTGCACTGCTTGAAAACTGCTTAAAAAACAGTTTTTTGCGTCCAACCACCATGCATTTAACATGGATTCTACCCAATGACCTAGGAACACTTGCCGAGGCAGGTCTTGCAGTTCACTTCACCTGTGAAGCGAACGCAAAAGCTGCCGTTATTAAGGCCTTTATTTAGCAGGGCGGATCAGCACGTACTGCGCCCAGTCGCCACGGCGCACCAGCACATTGACGGGCTTGGCTTTGTCTGCCTTAGCCCATGCCGCCTCAAAACTTTTGAGGTCAGACACTTCTGCATTGGCCAGTTGCAAGATCACATCGCCTTCTCGCAGGCCGGCGCGGGCAGCGGCATCAATTGCAGCCGTTACGCGCACACCACCCTTGACGGCCAGCTCTTTCTTTTGAGCTGCAGTCAACTCGCTCAAGCTCAGGCCCAGAGGCTTATTCTCCAGAACGCCTTGCGGAGTCTTGCTGCTACTGCCGCTAGCGGCCTTAGTCTTGACGGCTTCGTCTGAAGGCACTTCAGCAATCACCATGCTCAAGTCTTTGAGCTTGCCGCGGCGCAGCACGGTGATGGTGCTCTTGGTGCCAGGCTTGGTATTGCCCACCATGCGCGGCAAGTCAGACACCTTTTCAATCGCCTTGCCATCGAACTTTGTAATCACGTCGCCGGGCTCGACCCCGGCTTTGGCGGCAGGCGAATCTGGCTCAACCGCAGACACCAGCGCGCCCTCGGGCTTGCCAAGACCAATAGACTCCGCCACATCCTTGGTCACAGGGCCAATCTGCACACCAATACGACCACGGGTGACCTTGCCGCTGGCGCGCAGCTGCTCGCTAACGCGGATGGCTTCATCGACCGGAATCGCAAAGCTGATGCCCATAAAGCCGCCAGAACGCGAATAAATCTGGCTGTTAATGCCTACCACCTCGCCACGCATATTAATGAGCGGGCCACCCGAGTTTCCGGGGTTGATCGCTACATCGGTCTGAATAAACGGCAGGTAGTCACCTGTGTCACGCTGCTTGGCCGAGACAATGCCGGCCGTAACCGAGTTCTCCAGCCCAAAGGGTGAGCCAATGGCCATGACCCATTCGCCCACACGCAGCTTGCTCACATCGCCAATCTTCACGGCGGGCAGGTTTTTGGCATCGATCTTGACCACGGCAACGTCAGTGCGCTTATCGGCGCCCACGATTTTTGCTTTGAACTCGCGCTTATCGGTCAGAGTGACAAGAACCTCGTCTGCACCTTCTACCACGTGGGCATTGGTCATTACGTAGCCATCAGCCGTCAAGACAAAGCCCGAACCTACTCCGCGCGGCTGCTCTTCATCAGATTGCCCGCCTTTAGGAGCACGCCCACCCGGCGCTTTGGGCATTGGCAAACCAAAACGGCGGAAGAACTCCAGCATGTCTTCATCCATGCCCAGCGCTTCGCTACCTTTATTCGAGACCTTCTCCAGCGTACGAATGTTGACGACCGAGGGGCCAACCTGATCCACCAAGTCCGTAAAGTCCGGCAGGCCTCGCACAACAGCGGCGCTTTGCGCCTGCGCTGCAGACATGGGCAGCAAAGTCGCTCCTGCTGCTGCAGCCACCGCCAGAGCACTGGCCAGTGCGGTTGCAGAAAAACGCGATTTGAGTGTCATCCAGGCAGCTGTGCGCATCGTTGTTATTCCTTGTTCGAATCGTCTGTCAAATCAGGCCGAAATCAAAAACTCAGGCCCCTGAAAGAAAGCAAAGAGTGCCATTCAAACACTCCTTATCGTAAAAGCCTTCAGCAGCAACCACGCTTGGTTGCGTGAAAGATGCCCCGCAATACTTGATAGCTGCAGGCCATCTATACAAAATCAATAGCAGCTTGTCTAAGTAGCACTTGGACTTAAAAGCAAAAAGACTTGAATTTAGGCCTCACCACAAAGCTATCAATGACGCGTGGAAGTCGCAAAACTGGCGTTACGCAAAAAGCTCGCTGGCATCTGCAGATTCGGTGCGCTGCTGTATTGCGGGTGCGCAGCCAGCAATTCATCGAGTCGCGAGTCGCGCAGCATTACGGTCTGACCATTGGGGCCAGCCACTGCAACAGCAGTGGAAGACTGAGCTTCTGGGCTCAATCCAGCCTCACCCTGCTCTACCGAAGTGGATACGGACATCAAACTGCTTGGAACTGCGGGCGCGGCAACTACAGGTGCGGCAGAAGCGATCACCACATTCGGATTCAATTGCGCCAGCTGCGCACCGCCTTGACCATCACTCAGGCCGCCAGCGCCAGCCAACATCACACCCCAGCCAACGGCAGCAACGGCGGCGACCGAAGCAAAACCTGCCGCCATCTTCCAGCGAAAAACTGAAGCATTTGCAGCTGGGCGCGTATTTTGCACAGCGCCTTGCGACAAGCCTGCTGCGACTGTCTTGTGAGTGTCCTTAGTCAAACCGGGGAGATGAATACCCTCAATCACACCAATTGCGCTCACCGGCTCGCGCTCCATATGGGCGCGCACTCCGCTCAAAATGTCATGCTGGCAATGGTGAGCCAGCTCTGGCGAGCGCAGCACATCCCCAATCAGGTGGTACATGCCCCAAGATTGCTGGCCTTCGTCACTTTCGGCAAAAGAAAGTGCGGCTTGTATATGAGGCGGCCGTGCCTCACCATCGACTAAGGCCGAGAGTTGCTCGCGCTTGATCAGATCGTCATTCATGAAGTTCACCTGCTCATCTTGCATGGTCTACCAACGCTTTCCACCTTGACGCTCCAGCAAAGGTTTGACCCTCGCCGAAATCGCCTCACGCGCCCGAAAGATGCGCGAGCGCACCGTACCAATGGGGCAATCCATCGCCAAAGCGATTTCCTCATAGCTCAAGCCTTCAATCTCGCGCAGCGTAACCGCTTGGCGCAAATCCTCGGGCAAAGCCTCCATTGCAGCATTGACGGCTTGGGCAATTTCTTGCGCAGCCAATACAGTTTCGGGGGTTTCCTGAGTCGTTAGTTCCCGCCTGTGTCCAGAAGTTTCATCATCGTCATCAGCATTTTGTAACGCGCTCTCGGTGATCACTGGAGAGCGACGCATCTCCATCAAGGCCTTCTTGGCGGTATTGACGGCAATACGGTACAACCAGGTATAGAACTGCGCCTCACCTCGAAACTGGTGCAAGGCCTTGTAGGCACGGATAAAGGTTTCCTGGGCAATATCAGGCACCAGGTCCACATCCCGCACCATACGCCCCACTAGCCGTTCAATCCGTCGCTGGTATTTGATCACCAGCAATTCAAATGCCTTCTTGTCACCAGCATTGGCTCGTTCAACCAAAGCCAGATCACTGTCTGCGGAAGGGGTGGGGAAATCGGGAGGTGTCATGAAGTGCCAAGATGCGTGCCGCTATCAC
Organism: Comamonas sp. Y33R10-2; assembly: GCF_019355935.1. Lineage (NCBI taxonomy): Bacteria > Pseudomonadati > Pseudomonadota > Betaproteobacteria > Burkholderiales > Comamonadaceae > Comamonas > Comamonas sp. Y33R10-2. Next base: position 496,245 of record NZ_CP079925.1, on the reverse strand, counting down.
CGGCAAGGGCCTAACCCTGCTCTTTAAGCGGCGCGATGAATGAATATACCGCACGCCGCAAGTCGCCCCATTGCACAGGGCTGTGCTGCTGAGTTATAAAAATCCATAGCACCTTACGCTTACCGTCTATGGACTTAAGCAATAAAACATCTGAAACACACACCCACAACCAACTTCCTCCATCCAGCCCTATACGAAGCTGCACAGCCTGAGACTCAGCAACAGGCGAAGTCTCAGACTCTATGGACCAGTGCTCACCATTCCAAAGCAGTTTGCCTTGCGGCCAGTATTGCCACTGCCTGCGCAGCAACTCAGTTGCCAGCAACAGCACTGCAAAAGCCAAGAACACTCTGAGCCAACCCACTTGGGACTGAAATTTCCAAGCAAGCATGGCAGTGAGCAATGCCAGCCAGATCACAAGTAACGCCCAACCTGCCCACGCCGGACGAGCAAAAGCGTAGGCGACTGCAGGGGCGTGATAACGGGCACTCATACCGCAGCAGTGTGCAAACTCTAGGCGAAGGCCTACCTAGGGAAAGCGCGAATCAAGCCCGCCTAGACGTAAAAAAGCCCGCAAGGCATGACCTATGCGGGCTTTTTGGGGGTCTTCACTGAACGGTAAAGCAGTTCATACGCGCCCATAGGCACTTATGTGCGCTTAGATCCGCTTGAAAACCAGCGTACCGTTGGTGCCGCCAAAGCCGAAGTTGTTTTTTACAGCCACTTCCAGCTTGGCGTCCCGCGCTGTATTGGCGCAGTAATCCAAATCACAATCTGGATCTTGGTTATCCAAGTTGATGGTCGGCGGGATCTTTTGATCATGCAGAGCCATCACGGTGAACACGCTCTCAATACCACCAGCGCCACCCAATAGGTGACCTGTCATGGACTTGGTCGAGCTGACCACCAGACCTTTCTTCGCGTACTCGCCCATAGCCGCCTTGATGGCGTTGGACTCATTCGTATCGCCCAGAGGGGTCGATGTGCCATGCGCATTCAGGTAATTCACCTGATCTTGGTTCACACCAGCGTTGCGCAAAGCATTAAGCATGGCGCGGCGTGGGCCGTCCATGTTAGGAGCTGTCATGTGACCGGCGTCGGCACTCATGCCAAAGCCAGACAGCTCCGCGTAAATTTTGGCACCACGGGCCTTAGCGTGTTCATACTCTTCGAGCACCAGCACACCAGCACCTTCGCCGAGAACAAAACCATCACGGTCTTTATCCCAGGGGCGCGAGGCAGCCTTAGGGTCGTCGTTGCGCGTAGACAGCGCACGCATGGCTGCAAAGCCACCAACGCCCAGAGGCGACACAGTTGCTTCCGTGCCTCCAGCCACGACGATGTCAGCATCGCCGTATTCAATCATGCGTCCGCCTTCGCCGATGCAGTGCAAGCCTGTTGTGCAGGCTGTCACGATCGACAGATTCGGCCCCTTGAAGCCAAATCGCATGGACACATGCCCTGCCACCATATTGATAATGGAAGCAGGCACGAAGAATGGCGTAACGCGGCGTGGGCCACGCGCAGCCAGTTCTGCATGAGTGTTCTCGATCAGCGGCAGACCTCCGATGCCCGAGCCGATCACGCAAGCAATGCGTGTGGCAAGGTCTTCGGACAGGGCTTCGCCCGTAGGCAGGCCCGCGTCTAAAACGGCTTGCTCCGCAGCCGCGATACCGTAATGAATGAAGCTGTCCATGGTGCGCGCTTCTTTGGCGCTCATGTACTTCTCCACATCAAATCCTTTGACCTCACCTGCAATCTTGCAGGAGAAGTTCGACGTATCGAACTTAGTAATGAGATCAATACCGGACTGGCCGGCCAAGACATTGGCCCAAGCTTCTGCAACCGTGTTACCCACGGGGGAGATGCAACCTAGACCGGTCACGACAACGCGACGACGGCTCATGCGTTCAAACCTTTAACTGATCGCTGAAAAAAGACCCTTAGGCCTTTTGGTGGGTGTTTGCGTAGTCGATGGCGTTTTGCACCGTCGTGATCTTCTCTGCGTCTTCGTCAGGGATCTCGATGCCAAATTCATCTTCCAGGGCCATCACCAGTTCCACGGTGTCCAGGGAGTCAGCGCCCAGGTCAGCCACGAAGGCCTTTTCGTTGGTTACTTGAGACTCTTCAACGCCGAGTTGCTCAGCAATGATTTTTTTGACACGTGCTTCGATATCGCTCATGGTTTCCCTCAGGGGGTTGTGAATGAACCCGCGATTCTAGCCGCTTCGGGATAAGCCCCTTGGCGGCAGGCCGTCGCGAGGACACGGCCACTGAACTTGCAAAAATGTTCAGCTTCTGGCAGCAAATTTGAAAAATTCATATTTGCTGCCGAAATTTCTTACATATACATGCCGCCGTTGACGTGCAATTCTTGCCCCGTCACATAGCCAGCACCGGCCGAAGCCAGGTACGCCACCGCATGCGCAATGTCGCTAGGTTGACCCAGATCGCCCATAGCGATTTGAGCCTTCAAAGCAGCCTTCTGCGCCTCTGGCAGCTCTGCTGTCATGTCGGTCGCAATAAAGCCCGGAGCCACGCAGTTGGCGGTGATACCACGGCTACCCAGTTCCTTGGCCAGAGCACGCGTCATACCAGCCACGCCAGCCTTGGCTGCAGCGTAGTTGACCTGACCGGCATTACCCGATGCACCCACCACACTGGTGATGCTGATAATGCGGCCAAAACGCTGCTTCATCATGGGGCGAATAGCCGCACGACTGACTCGGAAAACAGCCTTCAGATTGGTATCGGTGACGGCATCCCAGTCGTCATCCTTCATGCGCATGGCCAAAGTATCACGGGTAATACCCGCATTATTGACCAATACATGCAGACCGCCATCGCCCTTGACGATGGAGTCAATCAACGCATCAACGGCGGCGCCATCAGTGACATTCAACGTCACGCCACGGCCACCAAAAGCTGCCAGAGCCTGAGAAATTTTTTCTGCACCCGCGTCAGAAGTAGCGGTACCAATGACTTGGTAGCCCTTAGAAGCCAATTCTTGCGCAATGGCTGCGCCAATGCCTCGGGTAGCACCCGTTACCAGGGCAACTTGAGGCTTTGTCTGGTTATCAGTCATGCGAGCAATTCTTTCACGTCAGCCAAGGAGGCTGTATCAAATAGGGGGGCACCCGTCAGGTCCGCGTCAATTCGCTTGACCATACCGGCCAGCACCTTGCCGGGGCCGCACTCAACAATATGCGTCATGCCGCGCGCCTTGATCGCTTGCACGCATTCCACCCAGCGCACAGGACCAAAAGCCTGACGATACAGGGCATCACGAATCGCATCAGCGTCCGTTTGAACGGTGACATCTATATTGTTGATGACAGAAATCTGTGGCGCAGCCAACGTCAGTTCAGCCAAAGCCAGCTTGAGCTTTTCAGCAGCAGGCTTCATCAAGCTAGAGTGAAACGGTGCAGACACAGGCAGGGGCAAAGCACGCTTGGCACCTGCAGCCTTGACGGCCTCACAAGCCTTTTCAACGGCCAACTTGCTACCGGCAATCACGGTCTGACCGGGATCATTGAAGTTCACCGCTTCCACAACTTCCGCGCCACCCAATTGGGCAGTCACTTCAGCGCAGATGGCTTGAACCTTGACAGCATCCATACCCAGCACAGCGGCCATGCCGCCAGTGCCAACAGGTACTGCATCTTGCATAGCCGCAGCCCGCAGACGCACCAAAGGTGCAGCCTGAGCCAACGTCAACACGCCAGAGGCGACCAAAGCGGAATACTCTCCCAACGAGTGACCTGCCACTGCATCAGGCAGCGCACCGCCTTCGGCCTGCCAGACACGCCAAGCAGCCACACCAGCGACTAACATTACGGGCTGGGTATTGGTGGTCAGCGCCAACGCCTCTTTGGGGCCTTCCTTGATTAGCAGACCCAGGTCTTCGCCCAGCGCTTCAGAGGCTTCAGCCACGGTTTGAGCGACAACGGAATGATCACCCCAGCCATCCAGCATGCCCACGGACTGCGAGCCCTGACCGGGAAATACAAATGCGAACTTCTTCATATTTCTTAGTATTAAATTTGCTTCAAATGCTTATTCAGTCTTGACTGAGTGCTACATTTTAACGAGCACTGCACCCCAGGTGAAGCCACCGCCAACACCTTCGAGTAGCACGGTTTGGCCTTTTTTGACCTGTCCGTTACGCACACCGTGATCAAGCGCCAGCGGAATTGATGCCGCCGAGGTATTGCCATGCTGATCGACCGTGACGACGACCTTCTCCATGGGGAGCTTGAGCTTGCGCGCTGTGCTTTGCATGATTCGGATATTGGCTTGGTGTGGAACCAGCCAGTCGATATCAGCATCTGTCAGACCTGCTTTTTCCAGCACTGAGCGAGCCGCCTTATCCAGCACGCTCACAGCCAGCTTGAAGACGGCCTGACCATCCATCTTGAGCACAGGATCACCCAGCACACTGCCGCCAGACACGTGACCGGGCACGCAAAGAATACCGACATGGCTGCCATCAGCATGCAGATCGGTCGCCAAAATGCCGGGCTCATCAGAGACCTCCAGCACCACAGCACCAGCGCCATCACCGAATAGCACGCAGGTCGTGCGATCGTTGAAATCCAGAATACGGCTAAACACTTCAGCGCCCACGACCAGCACGCGCTTGGCTGTGCCCGACTGAATCATGGCGTCAGCCACCGTCAGCGCATAGACAAAGCCGCTGCACACCGCCTGCACATCAAAGGCTGGGCAACCATTGGTAATGCCCAGTTTGTTTTGCAAGATGGCTGCCGTGGAGGGGAACACCATGTCCGGCGTGGATGTGGCAACAATGATCAGATCAAGATCCTGAGCCGAAATACCAGCAGCTTCAATCGCTTTGCGGCTGGCCTCCAGTGCCAAATCACTGCTACCCACATCAGGCGCAGCAAAGTGGCGCGCACGGATGCCCGTGCGCTCAACGATCCATTCATCCGAGGTTTCAAGACCGCGCTCAGCCAATTCGGCCGCTAGGTCGTTATTAGTTAGGCGACGGGGAGGCAGATAGCTGCCGGTGCCAGTGATGCGTGCGTAACGTCTCATGTCTTCTATCAGGGTGCCGATTTTCCAGTCTCCGCATTTGCAGCCAACAGCAAAGGTGCTGCAGCAGCGATACGGGTACGGACACGGTCAAGCAGGTTGTTGCGTGCTGCATCATACGCACGATTGAGTGCGAACTCGAACGCCATTGCATCGGCAGAACCGTGACTTTTAAAGACCAAACCACGCAAACCCAGCAAAGCAGCACCGTTGTAGCGGCGATGATCTACGCGCTTCATCAGCGCAGATAACACCGGATAAGAGATGATGGCTGCAAACTTCGTAAAGATGTTGCGTTTGAACTCCGCCTTCAAAAGACCCGAAATCATGGAAGCCACACCCTCGGTTGTCTTCAAAGAGACATTACCCACGAAGCCGTCACAGACCACAATATCCACCACCCCCTTGAAGGTATCGTTACCTTCAACATTGCCGTAGAAGTTCAAGTTCCCAGCTTCTCCGGCTGCGCGCAGCAGCTCGCCAGCACGCTTGATGACTTCGCTACCCTTAATGAGCTCTTCACCAATATTGAGCAGGCCTACGCTAGGAGACTCAGTGTTTTTCAGCGCCGACACCAACGCTGAGCCCATGACTGCAAATTGCAGCAAATGCTCGGCAGAGCAATCTACATTGGCACCCAAGTCCAGCACGGTGGTCTCACCGCCGGTAGAGTTAGGCAGGCCAGAGGCGATGGCTGGCCGGTCGATGCCCTCAAGAGTTTTGAGAACATAACGGGAAATAGCCATCAATGCGCCGGTATTGCCAGCAGAAACCGCCGCTTGCGCCGCACCATCTTTGACCTGCTGAACGGTCACGCGCATGGACGAATCCTTTTTCCTGCGCAAAGCCACTTCAACAGGGTCATCCATCTTTACTACCTCAGTAGCGGGGACGATGGTGACGCGCTCATGCTTGAAGTTTTCCAACTCTTCAACCTTACCGACCAGCAGCAGGTGAGCATCAGAGTGAGTATTGAGAAACTGACGGCACGCAGCCAGCGTGACGCGGGGGCCGTGATCGCCCCCCATGCAGTCCACAGCCAAAGTAATCATGGAGACGGACAAGCCCATCAGGGCTCCGAGTAAGAGGTTGTAAGGTCTAAGACCTAAGCAGGAGTTATTTACAAAAACAGCTCAAATTTTCGTCAACAAAGCGGCGATTGGGCTAATTTTGTAAATATCTCCTCAAAAAACAAAAGCCCGTTGCTACAAAGAATGTAGCAACGGGCTTTGCGAATGCAGTCGTCGCTTAGGCTTCAGACTTGTTCTTCAGCACTTGGCGGCCACGGTACACGCCTGTAGGGCTGATGTGGTGACGCAGGTGAGTTTCACCAGTAGTCGCTTCAACAGCAATTCCAGGCACGTTCAGTGCGTTGTGCGAACGGTGCATGCCGCGCTTGGAGGGGGGCTTCTTGTTTTGCTGAACAGCCATGATGGCTCCTGTGTATCTTGAAAGGGTTGGTAACACGACCCACACATAAAGATCAGGCGAAATATTCACCCTTTTGACACACTAAAAAGTGTGCGCATTCTTGTCCGTGCAAGTCCTTAAAAAAACGCGATCAGCCCATTAAAGACACGAGGGGGTTTCGCGCGAAGCTCACGATTATAGCGCAAACGCATTTCGTGACTCACGCAAAATCAAATCCCTTCGCGTTCTTGTATGGATCAGTCGGTAGATTTGCCTACATTGAGGGATTGCAGCACAGCAAAAGGATTTTTCTTCTCCTCGCTTGCCTGCTCGAAGTCGGGATCAACGACCTCTAGCTTTACCGGCACTGGGCATTCCTCATGGCGCGGCACCACGGGGACTTCCATCAGCAACTCGTCTTCAATCAGCTCTAGCAGATTGAATTCGCTGCTCATTGCCAGCACATCCTCATCGCTGTCGTCATCTTCCAATTCTGCCGTGGCTTCGTCAGTAACGAAGCGAAATGACCGATCCACATAAAGGGGAATATGGGCCTCGGTCAGGCAGCGCTGGCAGGTCATTGGCAATTCGACCTCAGCGGACAGGTGCAGCCAGACCTGCCCAGGGCCGCCGGTTTCTTCAACCAACTCGCCCTCGACCTCCCAGTGCACCAACGCTTGCTCGCCCGTAATAGCCAGTGCATCCGCTGCCAGACGCTTGAAGTCCGACAATGGTGCTTGACTATGTATATGACCGGCGGCTTGCGCGAAAGCACGCACATCAAGCCGGGTCGAAGAAAAATCCTTGCTCATACGGTGAGTGTAAGAGAATCCCGCAATGCCTGATTTATTGATGACTGAACGCCTTGAACGTCCACTGGTTCTCGGCTCCACCTCCCGCTACCGCCAGGAGCTACTTAGCCGCTTGCAACTGCCGTTTGAGACGGTTTCACCAGAGGTGGATGAAACCCCTTTGAACGGCGAGACCCCCTATGACCTCAGCCTGCGCTTGGCCCGCGCCAAGGCTCAGGCTGTCGCTCAGATGCACCCCGGCTCTATCGTGATCGGCTCCGATCAAGTGCCCGAGCTGGATGGACAACCCCTATCCAAGCCCGGAACCCACGAGCGCGCCACCGAGCAATTGCGCCAAATGAGTGGGCGCCAGATGAACTTTCACACTGCCGTCTGCGTGACTTGTGCTGAAACAGGGTTTATTGAATCCAGCGTGGTGACGGTGCAAGTGCGCTTTCGCGAGCTCAATGACGCCGAGATTGAGCGCTATTTGCGCGCAGAGCAACCCTATGACTGCGCAGGCTCCGCCAAAAGCGAAGGCCTGGGCATTGCCCTGCTAGACGCCATCGTCAGCGACGACCCAACCGCCCTCATTGGCCTGCCGCTCATTCGCACTTGCCAAATGCTGCGCGCTGCGGGAGTGGTTCTGCCATGAATAGTAACCCCATGAACAACACTCCTAAAAACAAAGCAGGCACTCTTTATTTGGTGCCCGCTCCGCTCGATTTTGGCTGTGACAGCCAAACAGCACTGACCGAAGTTCTGCCAGAAGGCACGCTACGCCGCGCTGCATCGCTGACGAACTGGATCAGCGAAAACGCCAAAACAACGCGCGCTTACCTCAAGCGTATCGACGCACTGTTTCCGCTCGCCGCCACGCTGCAAGAGCAAAACATTACCGAGCTACCACGCGAAGCCCATAAAAAAGGCGACCACGGCAACAAGGGCGCAGCGGTGTTTGACCCAAAGCCCCTGCTGGCAGCCGCTTTGGCAGGCGAAGACATGGGTTTGATCAGCGAAGCTGGAATGCCAGCCGTTGCTGACCCCGGCAGCTCCATCGTGCGCGCCGCACACGACTTGGGCATTCGCGTCGTGCCGCTAATTGGCCCTGTTTCGCTACTTTTAGGCTTGGCGGCTAGCGGCTTGAATGGTCAAAATTTCGCTTTTGTGGGCTATGTGCCGCAAGATGGCTCCGAGCGCACCGCCCGCCTCAAAGAGCTTGAAGGCTTGGCCCTGCGCCACGGCCAAACTCAGCAATTTATTGAGACGCCTTACCGCAATGCTTCTTTGTGGCAAGCCCTGCTGCAAACCTTGCAGCCCAATACCCGCTTGGCACTGGCCAGCGGCTTGACACTGGAGACAGCGCGCATCGAAAGCCATTTGGTGCGCGAATGGAAGCAGCGCAACACACCGCCCGACAATCGCACGCCAGTGGTGTTTTCGATTGGCCGCTAAGACACGGAAAAAGCGCTGCTAAAACCCTGCCCGAAGCAAAAAACCCGCTGCAAATACAGCGGGTTTTTTCATAATTGATAGCTACCAGCCCTTTAAATACGTGGACTAACGGCTTTTTTATGCCTGTTTATCGAATCGCAGGCACCAAACCCCGCACAGCCTGTACCGAGCCAGCGCCAATCGATGCGCCAAATTTTTTGACCAAGCGCTCAGCCACATTGTCGCGACGGGTGTAGTCGATGACTTCTTCAGCCTTGACTACTTCACGCGCCACGTAATCCAAGCTGCCCAGCTTGTCAGCCAGACCCAGATCTACAGCCTGCTGACCTGTCCAGAACAGACCACTGAACATTTCGGGCGTTTCTTTGAGCTTGTCACCACGGCCCGCCTTCACCACGCCAATGAATTGCTGGTGAATCTGCTCCAGCATCTGCATGGCAAATTCTTTTTGCTGCGCAGACATGGGGCTGAACGGATCCAAAAAGCCCTTGTTTTCACCGGCTGTCAGCAAGCGGCGCTCTACGCCCACTTTTTGCATCACTTCGGTAAAGCCAAAGCCATCCATCAGCACACCAATGCTGCCCACGATGCTTGCCTTGTTCACAAAAATCTCGTCCGCGGCGGCGGCAATGTAGTAAGCGGCGGAAGCGCAAGACTCTTCCACCACAGCATATAAAGGCTTATTGTGCTTGGCTTTCAAGCGAATCATCTCATCGTTGATCATGCCGGCTTGCACCGGACTGCCACCGGGCGAATTGATCAACAGCACGACAGCACGCGAGCCTGAGTCTTCAAAAGCGCTGCGCATGGCTGCCACCACCAACTCGGCACTAGCATCGCCACCCGATGCGATCTCACCCTTAATCTCAACCACCGCCGTATGAGGTGTGGTGCTGGTCTTGGTAGCCGTGTCTTTAAAGAACATGACCCACAGCACCAGCAGCACGACCACCGACGACAGCAAGCGGCTGAAAAAGCGCCAGCGGCGCGAGGCACGCTGCTCCTTGATGGAAGCAAAAACCAGTTTTTCGAGTACGTCACGCTCCCAACCTACAGCGCCTGAAGTCTTGGCTGCAGACGAGGACTCAGCGGAGGCAGTAGATGCAGAAGGCGCAGCAGACGCTTGAGACCACAGATCTGCCCCCGGCGTGACATGCGGCTGGGAGTCGTTGTTATCAGGGGTGTTTGGGGTGCTCATCTCAAAACTTCAAAGGTTTCAGTTGTGGGGCAGTATGCCAGCGCACCATCGCGCCGCTTTCACTCAAGGCGATTCTCACCAATCCACCCCGGCAAGGCCCGCTTGAGCAGGCTCCGCTATCAGGTTCATAAGCTGCACCGTGGCTAGAGCACAACAGCCAGCGCCCCGAATCATCGAAAAGCTGACCGTCTTGGTAGTCCATTTCCACGGGGATATGAGTACAACGATTCAGGTAAGCGTGAACTTGCCCTTGGTAACGAATGGCGAAAGCACGGCTTCTTTGCCCTGCATATTCCACATCAAAGCCAAAGGCCCGCCCGCCATCCACCAGATCAGCACTGGGGCATAGCTCTACGACATCCGTCATATTCAACTCCGCGCTCGATCAGGCGTTGGCCTGTAGCCACTGGCGCAACTGCGCCGCCGAGTCAGCCACAAACAGCGGATTGAACTGGGCAAAACTGTCAGGCGCATGGGCGCCGTAAGAGACGCCCACACAAGGGCAGCCAGCATTGACCGCCATCTGCAAGTCATGGGTCGTGTCACCAATCATCAGCGTGCGCTCGGGCTCCACACCAAATTCGGCCATCAGTTCATTGAGCATCAGCGGGCTAGGCTTGCCAGCGGTTTCATCGGCGGTGCGTGAGCCATCAAACAGCCCTTTAAGTTGCTGATCTTGCAAAGCCTGATTCAAGCCTTGGCGGCTTTTGCCTGTAGCAACAGCCAACCAGTGATTGCGGGCGCGCAAATCTGCCAGCAGCGGCAGGATGCCGTCAAACACGCAAATATCGTCCCTGCGCTTGAAGAAGTGAAAACGATAGCGATCCGCCAGCTCTTGGTACTTTTCAGGCGGTACATCAGGCGCAGCGCGGGCCAGCGCAGGCAGCAGCGCCATGCCTATGACATAGGCAGCTTGCTCATCACTGGGGACCGTGCCACCCACATCACGCACCGCTTCTTGAATACTTCGGCTGATGATGGCAGTGGAGTCAGCCACGGTGCCGTCCCAGTCAAATGCGATCAAATCGAAGCGGCGAGCGCGCTGAGTGCTGGAGTTTTCGCTATGGTTTTCAGTAATCATGCAGGCTTTTTTAGTTCACAAAATCCGCCAACTCTGGCGGCAGCTCGTCACGCAACTCCACTCGCTCACCGCTTGCGGGGTGGTTGAACTGTAGCCGCCAAGCGTGCAAAAACATGCGTTTAAGGCCCTGCTTGAGCAAGCGGCGGTTGAGGTCAAAGTCACCATATTTATCATCACACACGATAGGGTGACCTTGCGACGACAGGTGCACACGAATCTGGTGCGTGCGCCCAGTCTTGATGGTTACCTCCAGCAGGCTCATGGCTGGCAAGCCCTGCAAAGGGCGCGCCTCAATCACTTTGCGGATTTTGACAAGGGTGATGGAGCGCATGCCTTCGGGGTCATCCACGGTCGTCACGCGTACACGGCGCTCACCATCGGCCTGCAAGTATTTGTGCAGCGGCAGGTCAATCACCTTTTTATTGGCTGGCCATGCGCCCTGCACCAGTGCCAGATAGGTCTTGCCCGTCTCACGCTCGCGGAACTGATCTTGCAGATTAATCAGCGCAGAGCGCTTCTTAGCCACCAGCAAAATGCCTGAAGTTTCGCGATCCAAGCGGTGCACCAACTCCAAAAACTTGGACTCAGGCCTGGCCTGGCGCATCTGCTCGATCACGCCAAAGCTCACACCGGAGCCGCCGTGCACGGCCACGCCCGCAGGCTTGGACAGCGCGACCATGTGTTCGTCTTCCAACAGGGCGGGAAAGTCCTTAGCAGGCGCTGGGCGCTCTGCTTTTTCGGCCACTTTTTCGGAGATTCGAACAGGCGGAAGCCGCACGATATCGCCTAATTGAACCCGTGTCTCAGCGCTGACGCGCCCTTTGTTGATGCGCACTTCACCACTGCGGATGATGCGGTAGACATGGGTCTTGGGCACCCCCTTGAGATGGCGCATGAGAAAGTTATCAAGACGCTGTCCCACGGAGTCTTCATCGACCTCCAGGAAGCGTGCTGAAGCGGCAGTCGTATTCTGGGACCGGTCCTGCGCCGGTTTGCCCTCTATAATGTATTTCACCTGTGCCGAGCTTACTTGTAAGTGGTTGATTCTCATGGAGTTTAGTCCATACAACCATTCCCGAGCACACAGGCAGGTCGATGCCCGCCAGTTTTGCACACGCAAACTGCAGCCAAGAAGCGCTGCAGCAGCCTGTGAAAGACTGGCAAAGGCTGACGAATTGAAACACTGAAACGGAATCTCACCCCGGCAGTTGACTCAGGCGAAAGTCGCCTGCAACTACCGGCGATCACAACGAGCATGTGGATCTTTTGGACATTGCTGATCAACTTCTGGGGCAAGGCACAGCCGGCCCTTGAGGGATGCTGCGCCCCGAAGAAACCACCCACCTCCCTAGCACGCGCCTTGGCTTCTTTCACTCCTCGATTGCATGCGCGTCCGCTCCCGCTCGTCCCCCGGCCTGTACCTCCGCTGCTGACTTGAGATCAAGCCAGCAGCGCAGTCCTGTACCGCCCAAGATTCCTCATTCGTTTCAACGCGTTCGTCTGGCATTACGGCTCCTATAGAGCCTGTCTTTGATTACCAGTTAAGGCATGTTGGCCCGTGGCAAAAGCCCAGAACCAACATGCTCAGAAAACGAATAAAGGAAGCGCATCATGAAACGGATGCTGATTAACGCGACGCAGTCTGAAGAACGCCGCCTGGCCATTGTTGATGGCCAAAAACTGTTGGATTACGAGATCGAGATCGAAGGCCGCGAACAGCGCAAGGGCAACATCTACAAAGCGGTTGTTACCCGCGTAGAGCCCTCCCTCGAAGCCTGCTTTGTGGATTACGGCGAAGACCGCCACGGCTTCCTGCCCTTCAAAGAAATCTCCAAGCAATTCTTTGCTGAAGGCGTATCGCCTAGCCAAGCGCGTATCAACGATGTGATCCGCGAAGGCCAAGAGCTGATCGTTCAAGTCGAAAAAGAAGAACGTGGCAACAAGGGCGCAGCCCTGACCACCTTCATCTCGCTGGCCGGCCGCTATGTGGTGCTGATGCCCAACAACCCCCGCGGTGGTGGTGTGTCGCGTCGCATCGAAGGCGAAGACCGCGCTGAACTCAAAGAAGCCATGGATCAGCTGGACTACCCCAAGGGTATGTCCATCATTGCGCGTACCGCCGGTATCGGCCGCACCGCACCTGAGCTGCAGTGGGACTTGAACTACCTGCTCAAGCTGTGGAATGCCATTGATGGCGCAGCCAAGGGTGCCAAGGGCGCGTTCCTGATTTATCAAGAATCCAGCCTGGTGATTCGCGCTATTCGCGACTATTTCAGCGATGCCATTGGCGACATCCTGATCGACACCGACGATATTTACGAGCAAGCCCAGCAGTTCATGGCACATGTGATGCCTGAACACGCAGCCCGCGTAAAGCGTTACCGCGACGACGCTCCTTTGTTCTCGCGCTTCCAGATCGAGCACCAGATCGAGTCGGCTTACTCGCGCACCGTGACCCTGCCATCGGGCGGCGCCATCGTGATCGACCACACCGAAGCACTGGTGTCGGTTGACGTGAACTCGGCCCGCGCTATCAAGGGCGGCGACATCGAGGAAACCGCAACCCGCACCAATTTGGAAGCCGCTGACGAAGTAGCCCGCCAGATGCGTCTGCGTGACTTGGGCGGCTTGATCGTGATCGACTTTATCGACATGGAAGAGTCCCGCAACCGCAAGGATGTGGAAAACCGCCTGCGCGATGCTCTGCGTCAAGACCGTGCCCGCGTGCAGTTTGGCACTATCAGCAAGTTCGGCCTGATGGAGATGAGCCGTCAGCGCTTGAAGCCCGCCCTCTCCGAAGGCGCGCACATCAACTGCCCACGTTGCAGCGGCTCCGGCCACATCCGCGACACCGAATCCTCGGCTCTGCAAATCCTGCGCATCATTCAGGAAGAGTCCATGAAGGACAACACAGCCGCTGTGCAGTGTCAGGTGCCTGTGGAAGTCGCCTCCTTCCTGCTCAACGAAAAGCGCGCAGAACTCACCAAGATCGAACTCAAGCAGCGCGTCAACGTGCTCATGGTCCCTAACAAGTCCATGGAAACGCCGCACTACAAGCTTGAACGCCTGAAGCATGACGACACACGTCTGGAGACTATGGAAGTCAGCTACAAGCTGGCCGATGAGCCCGAAGACGTTGCCACCGTGACCCGCCGCTCGCAGGAACCCACCAACAAGCAAACACCTGTCATCAAGGGTGTGCTGCCTGATGCTCCCGCGCCGATTGCAGAGCCACGTGCTCCACGCCAACCTCGCCCACAAGCGGGTACAACGCCCGCAACTCCAGCAGCTGCCCGCCCACCCGTGCGTGAGCAAGGCTTCTTCGCCTGGTTGAAGAACCTGTTTGGCTTCGGCGCTCCCACGCCTGTGGCTGCTCCTGTAGCAGCACCAACACCCGCCGCCCGCGAAGGTAGCCGTGATGGCCGCCGAAGCGAAGGCCGCGGTGGTGACCGCAACCGCCGCAACGGCGCCGAGCGCAATGAGCGCGGCGGCGAGCGTAGCGAACGCGGTGACCGCAATGAGCGCAATACCGCCGAACGTGCAGAGCGTGGTGACCGCAACAATGCCCGCCGCAATGGCCAAGGCCGTGATGCAGAGCAGCAGCAACGCAACGAGCGCCCTGAGCCGCAACAGCGCCAAGATCGCCCAGAACGTGGCGATCGCGCTGAACGTGGTGAGCGCCCAGAACGTGCTGAACGCGGCAACCGCCGCGGTGGTGAGCGCAACGAACGCCGTGATGAGCGCCAGCCGCAAGTGGCTGATGCAGCATTGAACGCCAACCAGGAGTTCAATCCTCAAGCCGCACCCAAGCCCGAGCGCAACCGCCCAGAGCGCAGCGAACGTGGTGAGCGCCCAGAACGCGCTGAACGAGGCGAGCGCGGTGAAGGCCGTCAACGCCAGAGCCGTAACCCAGAAGCGCAGCCAGCCATGCAAGCTGCAGCGGATGAAGCGGCAATGACTTCTACGCAAGTGGAAGGCAGCGAAGTTCAAGGTCAAGGCGGACAAGGCGAATCCACACGTGAGCCACGTCAGCGCCGCTCGCGTGACCGCTACGGCCGTGATCGTCGTGACCGCGCTCCTCGCGAAGGTCAGACTGAAGGCCAAGCTGCAGACATGCTTGCACCCTCTGATGAACAAATGCAAGGGCAAGTTCAAGAGCCAATCGCTGCAACTTCAACACCTGCAGTAACCATTGCTGCAGAAGCTGGCGATCAGCCTGCACGCCGCAGCTACTTTGACACGGCTGCAGCCCAAGCGCAGACTGAGCAAGCCCCAGTGACCTCGGCTCCCGCTGTTGCCCCTGTGACTGCGCCTGTCGCGACTCCAGTTGCAGCACCGGTTGCAGCTCCTGTTGCTCAAGTCGCGGTTGCACCAGCGCCGGCTGAACCTGTAGCTCAAGCCCCTGTTGCACCAATCGCATCAGTAGCAACTGTCGCTCCAGTCTCAGTAGCCACTCCAGTAGCAGCCCCAGTGCAAGCACCGGCTGCGGCACCTGTGGCAGCTCCTGCCCCCGTGGCTGCCAAAGCCCAAGCCTATGATCTGCCGATTCCCGCGCTGCAGGCGCTAGCTGCAGCATCGGGTCTGCAGTGGGTCAACTCTGACGCTGAAAAAATCGCTGCTGTACAAGCCGCCATTGCTGCTGAGCCCAAGCCCGTACACATCCCCCGCGAACGCGCTGCGGTCGTGGTGAGCGATGAAGGCCCGCTGGTACTGGTCGAGACCCGTAAGGATCTCAGCCTGATGCAGCTGCCGTTTGAGAAGGAAGAGCAAGCTTCTGGCAACAACGCCTAAGCAGACTGCCTTCCGGCATCACAGGGCCAAGGGTGTTATCCACTTCGGTGGATGGGCCCCTGGCCCTTTTTCATTAATCTTCTTCCGATTTTTAGTGTCAACCCATGCTTTTTCTCATCTCTCCTGCCAAATCTCTGGACTACGAAAGTCCCGTCTGCGCCGAGCTGCCGCACACGCTGCCGGTCTTCAAAAAGCAGCCGCTTGAGCTGATCGAAGTTCTGCGGGAAAAGTCGCCTCAGCAAATTTCTGCACTCATGAGCATCAGCGACAAGCTGGCTGTGCTGAACGTGGGCCGCTATGAGGCCTTTAGTCCCAAGTTCACTGCCAAGAATTCCCGCCAAGCCGTGCTGGCCTTTAATGGCGATGTGTATGAGGGCTTGAATGCCGCCAGCCTAAAGCCCAAGGAGCTGGACTGGGCGCAAGAGCATGTGCTCATTCTCAGCGGCCTCTACGGTGTGCTGCGCCCCCTTGATCTGCTCCAGCCCTATCGCCTGGAAATGGGCACAAGGCTTGAGAATGCCAAGGGAAGCAACCTCTATCAATTCTGGGGCTCGCAGATTGCAGACTACCTCAATGAACGAATCAAAGAGCAGCCCGAAGCCGAGCGCATCGTGGTCAATCTAGCCTCACAGGAATACTTCAAGTCTGTCGATCTCAAAGCACTCAAAGCGCCTGTGGTTGAATGCGCTTTCGAAGACTTCAAGGGCGGCAAGTACAAGATCATCAGCTTTCACGCTAAACGCGCGCGCGGCCTGATGGTGCGTTGGGCCGTGCAGCACAAGGCAAAAAAGGTGGCGGACCTGCGCAAGTTTGACTTGGAAGGCTACGCACTGGCCGAACAAGCCAGCACACCCAGCAAGCTGGTTTTCCGCAGAAAATTAGACTGATACCTCATTGAAATTGAGCGCCGTGCGCAATAGCATATCCATCATGAGCACCTCTACCCCAGACCAGTTCGCTACCCCGCCCGGCCTGACTCCTGAGCTGATGCAATGGATACGCACGCAAAGCGCGGCCGGCGTGCCGCTGCCAGCGCTACTCAACTCCATGCGCACAGCGGGCTGGGCTGAGCACCTGGCACGCCGCGCACTCGCCTTGCCCGAGGTAGGCGAGCTACCAGTCCCCTTCGCAGCCCCCGCCACAATCCCCTTGATTGCCGCCAAGCAGCAAAGTAATGCGCAGCCGCTCGCCCAGTCAATTGATCAGCAGCTTACAAAGACTGCAAGCCTGCCCGAGCCTGATCTTCAAACCGAGCCCTGCTGCATTGACGCGGGCGACCGCCAAGTCCATGTACTCACGAGCATGCGCCAGCCTCGTGTGGTGGTGTTTGGCAATCTGCTGTCCGATGAAGAATGCGACGCCATCATCGCTGCAGCCAGCCCGCGCATGCAACGATCACTGACGGTCGATAACCAAAGCGGCGGCGAAGCCCTCAATGACGACCGCACCAGCAATGGTATGTTTTTCAAGCGCGGCGAGCTGGACCTCATCAGCCGCATAGAGGCGCGCATTGCCCGCCTGCTGAACTGGCCCATTGAAAACGGTGAAGGTCTGCAAGTGCTGCACTACCGCCCCGGTGCGGAGTACAAGCCGCATTACGACTACTTTGCGCCTAACGAGCCCGGCACGCCCACCATTCTCAAACGTGGCGGCCAGCGCGTGGGCACACTGGTCATGTATTTGAACGAGCCCACACGCGGGGGCGCGACCACTTTCCCTGATGTGGGTCTGCAGGTTGTTCCGCGCCGTGGCAATGCCGTGTTTTTCAGCTACGACCGGCCCGATCCCGGCACTCAAACCTTGCACGGCGGCGCGCCCGTCCTTGAGGGCGAAAAGTGGATTGCCACCAAGTGGCTGCGCGAGCGCGAATTTAAGTAAAAAACGGCTCGAGTCTTTATTCAACAAGGACTAGCAGCTATGCTTTTTGCTGCTAGTCAATCTGTTTTCTCCATCATGCATACCCCTGAACAATCACAGCTGGGCAAAAGCTCAGCCTATGTGGACCAATACGACGCGTCCCTGCTTTTCCCCCTGCCCCGCAAACCTAAGCGCGACGAAATTGGCGCAGGCAGTAACCCACCCTTTTTTGGCGCTGACCTGTGGATGGCCTTTGAGCTGTCGTGGCTCAACCTGCGCGGCAAGCCTCAGGTGGCGCTGATGCATTTCACCATTCCGTGCGAGACACCGAACCTGATCGAGAGCAAGTCTTTCAAGCTCTACCTCAACAGCTTTAACAACACCCGCTTTGCCGATGCCAGCGAAGTGCTTGCACTGCTGCGCACTGACCTGGCCGAAGCCGCATGGCGCGGCAGCGAAAGCAAGGGCAGCGTGGGCGTTCGTTTGCTTGAAGCCGAGCAATTCCAGACCCAAAAAGTGCATGAGCTTGACGGTCTACTGCTAGACCGCCTTGATGTGGAGTGCACCCAATACACCCCAGCGCCTGAGCTGTTAGTAGCCAAGCAGGGCGAGCCGCCCGTGACCGAAACACTGGTCAGCAACCTACTCAAAAGCAACTGCCTAGTGACCGGCCAGCCCGACTGGGGAAGCGTGCAAATTCAATACTCTGGCGACCAAATTGACCAAGAAGGTTTGCTGAAATATCTGGTGAGCTTTCGCAATCACAACGAATTCCACGAGCAATGCGTGGAGCGCATCTTTATGGATATCTGGACGCGCTGCAAACCCATCAAACTCAGCGTCTACGCCCGCTACACCCGCCGCGGCGGCTTGGACATCAACCCGTTTCGCACCAGCCACCCCGGCGCCCTGCCCGCTAATGTGCGCACGGCCCGTCAGTAAATACAAAAGCAAGCTGAACTCACAAAGGGCCAACCGCTTAAATCAGCACACTCCAACGAAGTGACGCCAAGCAAGAGCCGCCTCGCGGCGATGGCGTCGTCCCCCTCCCGCATTGCGAAGCAAAGCGAGAGAGGGGGAAGGTGCAAAGCACCTCAGGGGGTGATCAACTTTTCCACGGGCAGTCATCCTGCCCCAGCAAAGCCTCCGCATAGCGCAAGTCCTGCTTGCGCAGCCATAGCCCACCGGCGCCTTGGCGCATCAATTCCACCTCAGCGCGGCTCCACATCGGCGTTGTCACCAACTGCGGCGCGGCTGCTTCGCTGCTGCCTGCATCCTCGTCTTCGGGTGCTAAATCTAGCCAATGCAGACCCTGCGTGTCCCAGCCTTTGATCTGCGGCATGTTAACTGCCAGCGCTAGCGTGCGCACTTCTTTTTCCACTGGGTTGAGCCAGTGCAGCTTCCACTGATCAGGCTGGCCATAGCGGCGCTCTACATATTCCAGCACGGCCCAGCCTTCACCGCCCGGGTGCGGGCAAGCGCTAGGCCCCGTGCCGCATAGCGCCAAACCGCTGCGCGTCATGCTCACGCCTTCAATGCGGCACTCGTCCTCGCTCCAATAGCTGCTGAGACTCTCGTTTTGCCCACCCCACCACCAAAGAGCATCGCCACGCGCAGCATCACGCCAAACATAGTCGCCATCTGCACACGGGTGCTGAATTTGTTTTACTTCGCGCCAGCGCGGCAGCAAACGCCATTGGCCTTGTGCATCCTGCGCAATTTCACGGCGCTGGTAAAGCGCACGCCAATCCGGGCGAGCCAGATGACTCGATGAGACGGAGTACTGATTCCAGCGCCAACTGCCAGTATTGGGGTCCCAATCCTTCTCATCCAAACAAGCGGCCAGCACGACCACTTCCAGCTGCGCAGCCATGCTGCCATCCCGCGCAGGCAGCGGGCTCAAGCGCATTACCGGCCACGGCAAGTCCACGGCCTGCAGACGCTCGCCATCCCAAACCTGAATGTGCCCTGCGCCGCCACGCTCAGGCGCACGGCCAAAGGGCATCAAAATCGCCCAGCGGCCTTTGACGATGACATGCTCCAGCGCCCAGCTACCGCTCAAATGCTTGTCGCCCCATTGCAAATTCCAAGCCGATGTCTCGCCCTGCTCGTCCTTGGCTTCTTTGCTTAATGTCCAAATCAAGGGCTTGCCGCAAACCGGTTCGCTCTGCGCGCGCCAAAGCGCTGGCTGAGCCGGGTCGCGCAGCCAGCAAAACGAGGTCATGGGTCGCTCTTTGAGCTGTACCCGTCCATCTGCCGCGTGGCCGGCGCAAGTTTCAGTGCGGCTGATCACCATGCTCAGGCTGCTGCCGTCATGCAGGCGCTCAAGGTCAGCGGTATCAACCTGTACACGCTGCAGCAGCACGGCGGCGCTCCATTCCAGCGGGGCATGCGAATCGATTTCATCAGGCCATAAATGCTCAACCGCCCAAGCCTTGCGATCTGTAGGTAGCGCCTGCGGCCATTGCTGCCAACCCTGCTCAGCCGTCCAAACCACCAGTCGGTGCAAATGGCTATCTTCGCCTTGATCGGGGTTTGCATACAAGGCTAGCCCCTGTCCATCATCACGCCAGACCATGGCGGGGTCTTGATCGAGTAACCAGCCCGTGGGCTTGCCATTCATGCTCAGCGCCCAGCTGGCGCGGCACAGGGGCAGCAGCGGGTCAGGTAATCTGCGCAGCGATGCCGGCCAGTGGCGCTCTAGCGTCAGCTCGGGCGCAGCCACATTGGGCACCTGCGTTTTTCCATCTTCACGCAGCAGCGCAGGCGCCACAGGCAAGTGTGGTTGCTGGTCGCCCGCTTCTGCAGGCACGCATTCATGCGGTACCCATATATCGCGCAGCGCCACCAGCGGCTGGGCCACTGCACGCACATGCTCAGCCAGCCAGGCATCAAAACGGGCATCAGACATGACGACATGGGCGTCATCTGCAATACCGCTTTCGTTAACCGTCTCGCCGCTCCAGCGCGGCACGCGCCAATGCACCGTGTCCAGTGCATCGGCATCGCTCTTAGAGATCAACCAGCTGCGGCGCGATTTACGGTCTACCAAGTGCGCAGTTTCACTGTCGTAAAAGCCGGTACGCAGCCAGCGCCCGTCATAAGAAGTTTGTAAATCGCTTTCCCAGACCTGAGGCAGATAAACGCCATCGGCGCACATCACATCGCCCCAAATAGGTCCCCCCATACCGCGCTCGCCACGCATGCGAAAACTCAGATCCTTATTAGCCTCAAGTCCTTTATCTTTATGAACTTGTTGCTCATTATTTGATAGTGAATTCTGCGTCGCTGAACGCTCTGCCGCCTTATCCGGCGCAAGCACCTCTTTTTGGGGCGTTGCAGAACTGGAGCCATCGCGCAAACGCGAGATCAACCAGACCAGCAAAAACAAAGCCAGCACCGCAACAGCAATCAGGGTCAGCACAACATTCATGTCGCAATCCTACCGAAACATGTCGCTATATCGATTAAGCGCGGGCACAAAAAAGGCAGCTTGAACAGCTGCCTTTGGGGTTTAAAGGAGGAAAGTAAGCCTTCAAAGATGGAACACATCCACCGAACGCTCAAGCGTTCTAGCGCTTTGGCGCAGCGACTGCGCCGAACTGCTGGACATCTCAACCAGCGCCGCGTTCTGCTGCGTCATGGAGTCGAGCTGTGCCACCGCCTCATTGACTTGAGAGATGCCCAGCGACTGCTCTCGCGTGGCAATGCTGATCTGGTGCACCAAAGAGCCCACCTTGTCCACGGCTTGCACCATGCCGTCAATGGTCTGTCCGGCAGAGCGCATGCGGGCATTGCCATCGTTGATGCCATCCACGGTGCGGTTAATCAGCACGCTAATTTCCTTGGCCGCATCGGCGCTGCGCTGGGCCAACGCACGCACCTCCGCCGCCACCACCGCAAAGCCGCGGCCTTGCTCACCCGCACGGGCGGCTTCCACCGCAGCGTTGAGCGCCAGCAAATTGGTTTGAAAGGCAATGCTTTCAATCACGCCAATGATTTCACTCATGCGGGTTGATGAGCCGCGAATATGCTCCATTGCCTGCCCCACTTCGCTGATGGCCGCGCCGCTGCGGCTGGCAACCTTGCTACTTTCATCGCTAGCACGGGCCATGAACTGGGCGGTGTCTGCCGTTTGCGAAACCGTGCCAGAGATCTCCTCCATCGAGGCAGCAGTCTGCTGCAAACTGCTGGCTTGCGACTCGGTTCGCTCGGACAGGTCAAAGCTGTTTTGCGCAATTTCATGGGCAGTATCGGAAAAGCCGTGCACCTCGTTGCGCACATCACCCACCACGGCGCGCAGGTTGATCTGAATTTGCTGCAGTCGCAGCATCAACGCCCCCATGGCACCGTTGTAGCTCTGATTGCATTCGGTGCTCAAGTTGCAAGCCGCCACATCCGCAGCAAAGCGGCTGGCCTCTTCAAGCCCTGCCACGCAGCGCAGATGAAAGCGCCACAACACAAACACTGCGCCCAACACCAAACTGGCCGCGCGCCAGCCCCAAGCCGCAGCACCTTGCCAGCCCAACATATCGGGCAACAGCACAATCAGCGTCAGCACCGCCAGCAAACATGCCATGCGGGCGACCAATCCCACATCTTTGCGGCTATCCCACAGGCCCATCAGGCCTAAGCTGCGCACCTCGCCTGCTCGCAAGCGAAAGCTGGGCTTGTTGGATTTTTCCTCTTCACGCATGCGTGCATACAAGGCTTCAGCTTCAGCCACTTCTTTGACTGAAGGCTTGGTTCGCACCGACAAATAACCGCGCGGCTTGCCGCCTTCCATGATGGGCGTGACGTTAGCGCGCACCCAGTAATGGTCACCATTTTTGCGGCGGTTTTTGACCAGCGCCGTCCACGGATAACCATGGGCAATCGTGCGCCACATGTCCTTGAAGGCGGCAGCGGGCATGTCGGGGTGGCGAATCAGGTTATGCGGCTGGCCGACCAGCTCTTCATATTCATAGCCGCTGACCCGCACAAACGCCGGGTTGCAATGGACGATCTCGCCCTTGGTATTGGTGCTGGAGACCAGCAGTTCATCACCGGGGAAGTTGTAGTTTTGCTGAGATACCGGCAGGTTCATGCGCATAGCTTGCACTCCTCGAAAGAGCCTGTTTTTTTAATGAGAGAGTGAGCGATCAGTCATGCCAAGGATGCCTCTGGACCTGATACACAAATTCACACATCGAATCATCGCACAGGGAAACTACCAGTTCGATGACTCTTAGAACAGAGATACCGTATAAGGGTCCGAGTTCTTGATGGAGGTCAAGTTTTGCGGCCTCAGCAGTGACTCTCGCGCCACGGGGTCATGCTCACTGGCCTGCCATGCCTGCTCTGAAATCAAGCCCGACACCTTCACCCCCAGCAGCCGCATGCGCTTGGCCAGTGGCACCCGTTTGAGGCATTGACCTGCGGCTTGACGAATGGCTGCGGCATCTTGAACAGGTAAAGCCAAGGTCAGGTCCCGCGTGGCGATTTTGAAATCGTCATAACGCAGCTTGATGCCGACGGTGCGACCCACATAGCCTTTGAGCCGCAAGTCATCCGCCACCCGCTCACACAAATCGGTAAAGACGGCCCCCAACTCGGCCTTGTCATGCACGGCATGCAAGTCGCGCTCAAAGGTGGTTTCTCGGCTCATTGATACTGGCTCGCTTTGCGTCACCACCGCCCGCTCATCGCGGCCCCATGCGGATTCATGCAGCCAGTGCCCGTAGGATTTGCCAAACCATTGCAGCAACTGCGGCAGGCTTTTAGCGGCCAGATCGCCAATGGTTTCTATGCCCAGATTTTTGAGCTTTTCATCGGCCTTGGGGCCTATGCCGTTGACCTTGCGGCAGGGTAGCGGCCAGATCTGGGTTTGCAAATCTTCAGCCTGAACAATCGAGATGCCATTGGGCTTGTTGAACTCGCTGGCCATCTTGGCCAAGAGCTTGTTGGGCGCGACGCCCACCGAGCAAGTCAGCCCCGTGGCTTCAAAAATGGTCTTTTGAATCAGCCGTGCCAGCACACGCCCGCCCTCACGCTGGCCACCAGGGACATGGGTGAAGTCTATGTAGACCTCATCCACACCCCGGTTCTCCATGACAGGAGCAATTGAGAGAATGATTTCTTTAAATTCGCGTGAAAAGCGCCGGTACTGGGAAAAGTCCACCGGCAGCAAAATAGCCTGCGGGCACAGCTTGGCGGCCTTCATGATGCCCATGGCCGAGCCCACGCCAAACTGCCGCGCAGGATAAGTCGCCGTAGTGATGACGCCACGCCCTGTGTAGTCGCGCAGCAAAGGGAAATCAGCCACAGGAATCTCTGACAACGCCAGCCCCGCATGCTTTACGAGCAAGGCGTCATCAGGCGCTCTACGCCCACCGCCAATTACCACCGGCAAGCCTTTGAGCTGCGGGTAGCGCAGCAACTCCACTGACGCATAAAACGCATCCATATCCAGATGCGCAATGCGTCGGGGAAGGTCTGCAGCAGAAACGGAAGATTCACTCACATCACCGATTTTGCCTGCGCTGGCAAAAATCAGCCTACTTGCTCAAAACAAGCATGCTCCAAACCAGTGACACCGAAGAAGCGCCGCCGCGCACTGAAGGTGTCGTCCCCCTCCCGCGAAGCGAGAGAGGGGGAAGGCGCGCTAGCGCCTCAGGGGGTCTTCAACTTTTCTCTTTTTATTTCTTCCAACTCATCAAACCGCATATCGGCGTAACTCACCCAAGTCTTGCGCTTGACCAGCCAATAACCCAGCCAGAACAACAGGAACAGAGGAATACCCAAATAGGTCGAGATCACGCCGCCCCAGTCGATACGGTCTTCTAAAAAGGCTTGGTAGTTCTGACCCAGCGTCACGATCAAGCACAGCACAAACGCAAAGATGGGGCCAAACGGGAAGGCGCCGGCCTTGTATGGCAGGTCTTGCACACCATGTCCGTGCATCACATAACCGCGGCGAAAGCGGTAGTGGCTCACAGCAATGCCCAGCCAGACGATGAACTCGGTCATACCTGCCAAGTTCAGCAGCCAGATATAGACAGCTTGCGGGCTGTACATGGACGAGAACATGCACAGGCTGGCAATGACGGTGCTGGCGATCAGCGCATACAGTGGCACGCCGTTCTTGGTCAGCTTGGAGAAAATGCGCGGCGCATTGCCCTCCGTCGCCATGTTGAACAACATGCGCGTGGCGGCATACATTCCGGAGTTACCGGCAGACAGCACCGAGGTCAAAATCACCGCATTCATCACCGTCGCTGCAGACAGCAAGCCTGCATGCTGAAACACCAGTGTGAAGGGGCTGACGGCAATGTCGGCCACATCGGTGCGCAGCAGTTGCGGGTCGGTATAGGGAATCAAAAAGCCAATGACGATGATGGCCAGCACATAAAACAGCAAGATGCGCCAAAACACTTGGCGAATGGCGCGGGGCACGTTCTCGCGGGGGTTCTCCGATTCGCCAGCAGCCACGCCCACCAACTCAGTGCCTTGGAAGGAGTAAGCCACGATCATGGCAACACCCACAAAGGTGGCGAAGTTGCCGACAAAGGGCGCATCGCCTGTGGTCCAGTTCTCAAAACCGGGCGTATGACCGCTGCTGATGATGCCAAACAAAATCAGCACGCCGGTGATCAAGAAGGCCACTACTGCCACCACTTTGATCAAAGCAAACCAGTATTCAGCCTCTGCAAAACCTCGGGTTGAAAACGCGTTAAGGCTCAGCATCAGCAGCAAAAACAAGCCGCTCCAAAGAATGCCCGGCACGTCGGGCAGCCAGTAAGCCATGACTAGCTGCGCGGCAACCAAATCGACCGCCACCACCACGGCCCAGCTGAACCAGAAGTTCCACCCCAGCGCAAAGCCAAAGCCGCGATCTACATAGCGCGAAGCGTAGGTCGAAAAAGAACCTGCAACAGGCATGAACGCAGCAAGTTCACCCAAGCTGGTCATGATGTAGTACACCATGATGCCGATGAGCAAATAGGTCAGCACTGCACCGCCGGGGCCGACCTGAGAGATGGCTGAGCCAGAGGCCACAAAGAGACCTGTACCAATGGCGCCGCCAATGGCAATCATGCTCAGGTGGCGCTGTTTAAGCACCCGGTGCAACTGGGGCTGCGCGGTGTCACTGCTGCCATTCGCCAGTGTGGCCAGCGTGGCCGGCGTGGCCTGACCGGGTTGCTGGTTGGAGTTGGGTTGGGACATAAATGTCTTGTTGTAATGGTTTGCGCCCATCCACAAAAACACCCAACCATCCCGCAGGCGTTGCAGCCAGCAACGCAAAAGAGCGATCAATGTGATCGCAGACAACAAGAGAACAGGAACGAAGCCATGAAGCAAAACGCAGTGGCGGATAAGCCAGTCGCATCCTGTATCGGCAGCCACCCCAGTCGGGTGCTTCAATGGCAAAGCGGTGATATCGCTAGGCCAGTTGACAGGCAAAGACGGTATTTTGCCCAAAATCTGCATTGGAGATGAGAGACATCTCCAATGCAATAGCTGGCTCTGGGGCTGCTCACCCTCATTTGACAGCTGCTTTTGCTATCAAATCTGAAGCTGTATGTCTAAGTGATTCATTAACCTCACATTGATTCATGATCGAACTTAATGAAAAACATGGACATCCTGCTATCAAAATTAAAACTGCAAGCAGATAAGAACCAGCCCCAGCATCATCAGCGCCATGCCCAGCTTCTCGCTCAGCGATAGCTGCTCGCTGAAGATTCTGCGAGAGATCAGGTAGCTGAAAGCTACCTCGACCATGCCCAAAGTGCGCACCGCCGCTACGCCTTGCATGGCATAAGCCGTGAACCACGCAATGGATGCCGCCGCGCCCATGCTGCCGGCAAGCAAAGAAATACGCCAAGCCTTGAAGATGGGGCGTAACCCCTGTTCATTGGTCTTCGCTATCCAAGCCCCCATGACCAGCGACTGCATGCTCTGCGCCATCAGCACGCCCCAAGCACCAGAGATCCAGGGCGAATCGACACCCAGTCTCGCAATTTCTACCGCCGCGCCGCGAAAGCCAACGGTAGCCAGTGCAAAGCAAGCGCCGCAAATTAGCCCATACATCGAAGATTTACTCGCCCATGCCGCCAGCGTAAAGAGCTGGCCGCGCGGCGGCAGGGACAGCATCAACACTCCGACGGTGGCCAGCACCATCGCCAGCAGCGCCCAGCGCGTGGGCAGCTCGTGCAAAAACATGGCCGCAAACAGCGCCACTTGCAGCACCTCGGTTTTAGACAGAGTCACCGCCACCGCAAAGTTGCGCTCTTTCATCGCCATGAGCAAAGCCGCCGTGGCCGCCACCTGAAAGGCCGCACCTATGGCAATCCAGCCCAGATAGGCAGCGCTGAACTGCGGCAGCGCCAGAGGATGATCGCCAAACCCATACAGCGCCAACAAATAGACGATGGCAAATGGCAAACCGTAGAGAAAGCGCACCAAAGTGGCAGGCATGGTACCAACCTGCGCCGTTAGCGTGCGCTGGGCCGTGTTTCTGACCGTCTGCGCAGCGGCGGCAAACACCACCACGGGCACCCACATATATTCAGCCCCAACAGCCATCTCAACCCCTCTTCAAACTCTGTCCAATACCCGACATGTCATGCCTTCACTCTTGTGAGCACGCAAGCATAACGGCGCACGACTACACATGACGGCCCATGACAGCCCATCTATGCGATTGCTGACGCAATTCATGCTGCCCACCCACGTGAGTCAAGCTGGCATGAAGGCAGCGCCATGCCAAAGGTCTGCTAACTAGGGTCTGTAGAGATTTGCTCGGAGCCCAGAAGCAGGCTGGCCAATTGCTAAGACATTCCACATCAACGCTCATAAAAAAGCCCGATGTGTTTGCATCGGGCTTTTGCAAGAACCTTACATAAGTGCTTCGCTGCACCCATGTTTGGAGCTTATTAATTTTTATTTGCGCAGCATCACATCCACGCGGCGCGATGCGGCGTTGGTGGCCGCCGTATCCGTTGTCTCAGCGGGCTTTTCCAAAACTGTGCGGTCTTGTGGCACACCCGCCATCACCAACGCAGCTTGCACTGCCTGAGCACGCTTCTTGGACAGCTCGGCGTTCTTCACCGCATCGCCTGTGGGATCGTTGAAGCCAGACACCACGGCCTTCACATCAGGGTTGGCTTGCAAAAAGGCCACCATGGGCTTGACCTTTTCAGCAAACTCGGCGGCTACCTCCACCTTGCCAGAGTCAAAGAACACGCGCAGCAGCGGTGTGTCTTGCAGCATGCCGTCCAAAATGCCTGCCCCAACAGGCGCCGTAAAGCTGTCGCTTGCAGGTGTCGCGGCAGTGGAAGCGGCTGGCGCAGACGTGTCAGGAGCCGTCGCTGCTGGCGCTGGCGTAGGTTCAGGCACAGGTGTAGGTGTTGGTTCAGGCGTGACGGGTGCTGGCACAGCAGCTGGAGCCGGTGCAGGCACATCTGTTTTTTGCTTGGAGCAGTAGCTAATACCAAAAATCACCACCAGCGCGCCAATCAGCCAAGGCAGCCACTTTGCAATGCCACTGCTTTCGGCTGGCACGGCGGCAGCGGCTGAAGAAACCGTCTCGCGTGCGGTATGCCCTGCGTGAGCTGCACCAGCACCTACCGCAGCTGCTGTAGCGCCTACTCCTGCAGCGGCTGCGCCTAGGCCACCAGTCACCATGCCCATCAAGGACTGACCTTGACTGGCAAAGCTTGCGAACTCAGTGGGCAATACAGTGGGGATGGTGCCACCGGGTGTCAGGCGCGATATCAGCATGGGTAGCAGCGCTGAAATAGCCGTGGCTACTCGGTCGAGCGGCAGACCCGTGCGTGCGGAAATCTTGTCCAGCAAGCCTTCTTTCTCGCCCAAAATGTTTTGCAACTGCTCATTGCTAGGCGCCTGAGGGCTGCTCGAATCACCCAGCCAGCTTTGCACCATGGTGCCCAGCCCAGCATTGCGGAATTTATTTAGAAAGCCCGAAAGACCGCCAGTTGCAGGATTGGCAATGTAGCCAGCCAGCATCTGAACCAGAGGCTTGGCCTGATCGCCAAGACCCAAACGGGAACCCACCTCAGAAATTACGTTTTCAAACATGTCAGCCCTCCAGTAAACAAGAATGCGCTTAGCCATCAAAACAATGGCCGCGGTGCCCAGTTTAGGAAGAGGCATGCCAACTTTGGTGTAGGACACACCCACGCAGTTCTGCGATAAATTCAGTAAATTGCAAACAATAAGCAGCAAAAAGCCCAATCTTCAAGGCCATCTCACATAAAAAAGCCAGCCTCAGTGAGCTGGCTTTTGGTTGGACTGAACGCAATCAGCTCAGTTCAAACGGCTTGGGGTAGGTCCCGGGCAGCAAAATTTCTTTGCCCACATTGTTGATATTCGTATGACCGCAAAAGGCCATCGTCGTATCGAGTTCCTTGTGGATGATCTGCAATGCCTTACTCACGCCTTGCTGACCATAAGCGCCTAAGCCGTATAGAAAGCTGCGACCAATCATCGTGCCTTGCGCACCCAAGGCTCGCGCTTTGAGCACGTCTTGGCCACTGCGAATGCCGCCATCCATCCACACTTCGATATCTTTTCCGGCAGCCTCTGCAATCGAGGGCAAGGCCGCAATTGACGAAGGCGCACCATCGAGCTGACGCCCGCCATGGTTGCTGACAATCAGCGCATCAGCGCCCGTCTGCGCCGCCAAACGCGCGTCTTCAGCATCCATTACGCCCTTCAAAATGATCTTGCCGCCCCAAAGCTTTTTGATCCATTCCACATCGCTCCAGTTAAGCCTTGGATCGAACTGATCGGCCGTCCAGGACGACAGCGATGACACATCGCCCACGCCATCGACATGGCCGACGATATTGCCAAAGCTGCGGCGCTTGGTACCCAGCATTCCTAAACACCAATGCGGCTTGGTGGCAAGGTTGAGCAGGTTGACAATCGTGGGTTTAGGCGGCGTGGACAAGCCGTTTTTAATGTCTTTGTGGCGCTGACCCAGAATCTGCAAATCCAGCGTCACCACCAGCGCTGAGCAATTTGCGGCTTTAGCGCGGTGTATCAAGCGCTCCATAAAGGCCTTGTCGCGCATCACATAAAGCTGAAACCAAAAAGGGTGGCGATCGGTGTGCTCGGCAATGTCCTCTAGCGAGCAAATGCTCATAGTGGACAGAGTAAACGGCACGCCAAAAGCCTTGGCCGCCTTGGCACCCAAAATCTCGCCATCCGCATGCTGCATACCTGTCAGGCCTGTGGGAGCAATGGCCACCGGCATGGCGACGTCCTGACCAATCATGGTGCTGCGCGTGCTGCGACCTTCCATGTTCACGGCCACGCGCTGGCGCAGCTTGATCTTTTGAAAGTCGTCTTCGTTCGACTGATACGTGCCTTGGGTGTAAGAGCCCGAATCCGCATAGTCATAAAACATGCGTGGCACGCGGCGCTTGGCCACCACGCGCAGGTCTTCAATACAGGTGATTTTGGAGAGGTCGCTC
Source organism: Comamonas sp. Y33R10-2 (assembly GCF_019355935.1). NCBI lineage: Bacteria > Pseudomonadati > Pseudomonadota > Betaproteobacteria > Burkholderiales > Comamonadaceae > Comamonas > Comamonas sp. Y33R10-2. The sequence continues at coordinate 466,125 of NZ_CP079925.1, read as the reverse complement.
ACGTCGTACTGCCTTGTTATTTGAGTTGATCCCGATGGTAGTCGCCATTACTACTCTGAAGATGGCACTTTGAGTTGAAGTGATTTATGCCGATATTGAAATTTTCTACAGCAGCCATCAATCAAGGGCTAACGCTAATTATGTAAGCCAAAACGTACGGCCACCATCTTGCTCACCACTACAACAAGGAGACACAAGCAATGGTTTGGCAACAGGTCTATGACCCACTCTCAAATATGTGGCTCTCCACATTGCTTGCGGCCATCCCGGTCGTGGTGATGCTGGTGGGCCTTGGCTTTTTACACATGAAGGCCCATATGGCCGCTGGTGCGGGGCTGATTGCTGCGCTGCTGATTGCGGTGTTTGTCTACAACATGCCTACCGAGATGGCAGGGCGTGCAGCATTGTTTGGCGGCTTTACCGGCCTGCTACCCATTGGCTGGATTGTGCTGAACATCATCTTCTTGCACCAGTTGACGGAGCAAAACGGCAGCTTCAAGGTGTTGCAGGATTCGCTGTCCGGCATTACTGAAGACCGCCGCATTCAGCTGCTGCTGATTGCCTTCTCCTTTGGCGCGTTCTTTGAAGGTGCAGCCGGCTTTGGCACCCCCGTGGCCGTGACCGCCGCAATCTTGATTGGACTGGGATTTTCGCCGCTAGCAGCGTCTGGCCTGTCACTGATCGCCAACACCGCTCCCGTCGCGTTTGGCGCACTGGGCACGCCCGTGATCACACTGGCCAAGGTGCATGGCTATGACTTGATGGAAGTCACCGCAATGGTGGGCCGCCAGTTGCCATTTTTCTCCGTCTTGGTACCGTTTTGGCTGATTTGGGCCTTTGCCGGGCGCAAGGGAATGATGGAAATTTGGCCCGCTATTTTGGTGACTGGCCTGTCATTCGCCATACCTCAATATCTGGTCTCGAACTTCATCGGCCCTGAGCTGGTGGACATCATTGCGGCCATTGTGTCCATGGGCAGTCTGGTGCTGTTTCTGCGTTATTGGCAACCCAAGAGAATCTGGACATCAGCTTCGCTGCGCGGCAAGGATGTCAGCGCTGCTGAAGCCAAGCCACCGCAGCCCATGATCAAACATAGCAAGAGCGCTCTGATTGCAGCCTGGACACCTTGGATCATCCTCTCGGTCTTTGTCTTTATCTGGGGACTGCCGCCTGTGAAAGCATGGCTCAACAGCTTGTTCGCGCCAGCCTTCCCTATGGCAGGCCTGCACAATCTGATCGAGAAAATGCCTCCGGTCGTACCGCAGCCCACCAAAGAGGGCGCCATCTACACGCTGAACCTGCTTTCCGCCACGGGCACAGCTATCTTGCTGTCGGCGATCGTCAGCGCTTTTGTCATGAAGTACAGCCCGGTCGCTATCGTCCGCACCTTCTTCAAGACAACATGGTTGGTGCGCTACTCGCTGATCACCATCGTGCTGATGCTGGCGTTGGGTACGCTCACCCGCTACTCCGGCACCGACACCACGTTGGGACTGGCCTTTGCCAACACCGGCATGTTCTACCCCTTCTTTGGCACCTTAATGGGCTGGCTGGGTGTGGCGCTCACAGGGTCTGACACGGCATCCAACGTTTTGTTTGGCGGCATGCAAAAGGTAGCGGCAGAGCAACTGGGGCTTTCACCCAACCTCATGGGTGCAGCCAATAGCTCAGGCGGTGTGATGGGCAAGATGATCGACGCGCAGTCCATCGTTGTGGCATCGACCGCCACGCGCTGGTTCAACCACGAAGGCGACATCCTGCGCTATGTGTTCTTCCACTCGATTGCACTCGCCAGCCTGATGGGCATTTTTGTGACCTTGCAGGCGTATGTGTGGCCGTTTAGGTTGATGGTCAATTAACTCCCCCTGAGCCGCTTTGCGGCTCCCCCTTTCTCTACGCGCTGCGCGCTAAGAGCCGCTAACACCACCCAGCAAACCACAGGTTTGCGTTTGAGACGAGACGCGAAGCCGCAGGCAGTACATGCCGTAGGACAAGGCGATGCAACGACGTATCAAGGGTGGTTTAGCGGCTCTAAGAGTGTGTTTACGCTCTCCTGAGCAGCAACGCCACAAACGCCAAGTGAATGAACTGCAGATTGGTGTTGAGCCATCTCTCGCAGCTCTTCCACAGCCACCTGTTCTTCTCCAGCCAAACAAAGCTGCGCTCTGCCACCCAGCGCTTGGGCATCGCCTTGAAGCTGTGAAGCTCATCCCACTTGGCGATCTGCACCCTCACATGCTCGCCCAGTATTACTTTGACTTCGTTGGCAAAGGGCGTTCCAACATAGCTCGCATGGCTCAGCGGCCTTAGCACATGGTGTTTTCTTGATCAACCCATCCACTTAAATCAATAAACCTGCAAAACATGCCCTACGCAAGGCTTGTTGCCATCTCGTTCAACGATTGAGAAGTGTGCACTTAGTTATATCTAAAAAATAATATAAGCAAACATCCAATATGTATTTTTGGATATTAAGAAGTCTTGGCATAGTTGCGACCTTCATCGCTCAGGGTTTACACCAATACGCAATCCGCGTTTGAGATTCCCCTAAAGCGGCCTTTGTATGTGACCCGAACGGTCACTTGGTTAAGTGTGAGTTGGTATGACTAAAAATTCTTTGCGTAATGTGCTGGCAGGCGGTTTGACGGCCTTGGCACTGGCTGCTCTGACAGCCACAACCGCCCATGCTGCAGACGGCATCATCGTGAGCCAAAAGCAGTTTCAAGCCCTGAGCACCCAAAAGGGCGTAAAGATCATCGACATGCGCAGCGCCGCTGAATTCAACAAGGGTCATGTACCCGGCGCGATTCACCTGCCTTGGCAAGACATCAACGTGTCTGAGCGCGACGGTATTCGCAATGAATATGCCGATGACGCCCAAATCGAAAAAGCGCTGAGCGCCGCCGGCCTGAGCTATGACGACACAGTAGTGATCTACGCTGCTACATCCATGGCTGGCCGCGCTTTTGCTGTGCTGGAGTACGCAGGCTTTGAAAAGCTGCACGTGCTGGACGGCGGCATCACCCAACTCAAGGGTGTGAAGCTAAGCACCAAGGCAGAGCCTGTCACCCCTAGCAACTTCAAGTTGAACCGCAAGAAAGAAAATCGCATCGAGCGTGACGGCGTGGCCAAGTTGGTTGGCAAGCCCAATGCATCCATTTTGGATGGCCGCTTTTTGAAGGCTTCAGAAGATGGCGCCATCCCCAGCGCCAAGCTGATCCCTGTCACTGACTTCATGAACACCAAGACGTCGCAAGTGCGTGACCGTGCCGAAGTTCTCAAGGATCTGGCTGCCAAGGGCATTACGCCTGAGCAGCAAATCGTTTCTTATTGCGGCAGCGGTGCGTTTGCTTCTAGCTCTTACCTGTTCCTCAAGGATCTGGGCTTTAAAAACGTGAAGTTCTACGACAAGAGCTGGGATGACTGGAGCCGCGCTGACGTGGCCCAAGAAAGTCACATGAACAACTTCGCCTTTGCCGGCGATGCGCTGAACCAGCCCAAGTCTTTCGGCCCCAAGTTCTTGGACCAAGCCGCTGTAGAAGCCGCCCAGAAGAAGGGGGCTGTGGTTGTGGATGTGCGCCCCGCTGACGACTTTGTCGTGGGCCGCCTGCCCGACTCTGTGAACGTGTATTGGAACGACACGCTGAACGCCGACCGCAGCCTGAAGAGCGCTGCCGAGCTGCGCGCCCTGTTCGCCAAGCAAGGCGTGACAGCAGATAAGCCAGTCATCATCTTTGCCCGCGGCGGGCTGCAGCTGTCGCAAACATTCACCGTACTGAAGATGCTGGGCTTTGAGAAGGTTGATGCCTTTGAAGGCAAATGGGAAGGCTGGGTCAACCCCGGTTACGGCCCCACTGCTGCCACCGCTGCTGCAAAGAAGAGCTAAAGCATGAGCACCCAGGTTTCTTCCGCTCCCACTGCGGCAAGAAACCAAGGCGTTGATACCTCCGTCGTCCTCGTGGCGCTCGGGGGTATTTGCGCCTTGGTACTTGCCTGCTTTTCGCAAATTGACACACGCCAAGGCTTGCTGGCCTTGGTAGGCGTGGGCTTTGGTTATTTGATGTACCAAGCCAGCTTTAGCTTTGCCGGGGGCTGGCGTGCAGCAATTACGCAGGGAAGCACGCTGAGCATTCGTGCGCAGATGCTGGCCATTGGGCTCGCAGCCATCGGCATGATGCCTATCTTGCAAATGCAAGAAGTGTTCGGTCAAGCCGTCACCGGCGCGGTAGGCCCTGTGGGTGTATCGCTGTTTGTGGGCTCACTCATGTTTGGATTTGGTATGCAGCTGGGCGGCGGCTGCGCCTCTGGCACCCTGTTCACAGTAGGCGGTGGCAGCACCCGCATGTTAATTACGCTGGCCTTCTTCATCTTGGGTGCACTCATCGGCACAGCGCATTTGCCGTGGTGGACTACGCAATGGTCTCTGGGCACTGTGCAGCCTGCACACAGCTGGGGCTTGCTGCCTGCTTTGGCCCTGCAACTAGCCGGATTGCTGGCGGTGTATCTGCTGGCCCGCCGCTGGGAATTGCGCAAGCGCCAACAACTGCAATCGCTACTGAAAGCTCCCTCCAACGCCCCTGCCATGCAAGGCGCACAGCGCCTGTGGCGCGGCTACTGGCCTTTGGCTTGGGCGGCTGTGGGCTTGGCGCTGCTGAGTGTCGCTAACTTGCTTCTGACTGGCCAGCCTTGGTCCGTCACCTTCGCCTTCAATCTATGGGGGGCCAAGCTGGCGAGCTTGGTGGGCGTAGACGTGAGCAGCTGGGAATACTGGACATGGAGCATGCCCGCCCAAGCCCTGCAAGGGCCGGTGCTGGCCGAGTCCACATCCGTCACCAACTTTGGCTTAGTGCTGGGCGCTTTGCTCGCCGCCGGTTTGGCTGGGCGTTTTGCACCGGTCTCACGCATCCCTTTAGGCTCCGCATTAGCGGCGGCCGTAGGCGGCGTGCTGATGGGCTATGGCGCACGCTTGGCCTTTGGCTGCAACGTAGGCGCTCTGTTTAGCGGCTTGGCCTCGGGCAGCATGCACGGCTGGGTCTGGTTTGCGTTGGCTTTTATCGGCAGCTTGGCAGGCGTGCGCGCCCGCACTTGGTTTGGGCTGGAGAAATAAATGACAGCACCCCACTGCCTCCCCCCTGCACCCAAGTCTCCTGTTCGCTGGTTTCTACTGGCTGTATTGCTGGCCACTACTGTCGGCGTGGGTGTTGACCTGCGCAATTTTGCTGCAGGAGACAACCCCATTACCGCCCTGCGCACTCAACCCGCAGGTGCAGCCGAAGAAGCGGGCAGCGTGGACGCGTTTTGCGGTTTTGCCCCATGCGGCATGCCGCTGGAATGCAAATAAACGAGTCACTCTTTCACTCGGATTATTCAGCCCATTAAAGGCGGCCTTCTTTAGAAGTGCCGCCTTTTTACATGCTTCACGAATCGTCAAGCATCGCTACTGTTAGCGCCGCTTCTTTACCTCTTCAGGCCCTGCCACCAGCGCACCAGCGCCGCGCACTTCGATGGAGATGCTGTCGAGCAGCTTGCCGGAGGCATCTTGCAACTCCAGTTGATGCCGCCCCGGCCAAGGCAACCAGCCAATCTGGCTGCCGCGTCCCAGCTCTCGGCGCACTTCACGCATCACGGGCTTGGTGTTGGCAGGCGAGCCTGCAGGCGGAGCGGAATATTGCCGCGTCACCAGCAGCCAACGCAAGCCCGCGTCATGCCAAGCCAGCTCAGTCGCCATACCCGCTTGTCGCGCAACCAGTTGAACGCGTTGGCTGTCGGGCGGAATGTCCGGGTCTAACGCCAAAATCGTTCCATTCGTGGGGCGCGAAATTCTGGCGGCTTCTTTCGTTTGAATCGCACCGACTCCAGATTTCGAGCCTTTTTGGCCTCTAGTCATTGATTTATTTTGACTATCCGCTACCGATTCAATAGCAAAAAGAGACTGCTGAGTGCCCGGCAAAAACCATTCACTGCGCGCACTCTCAATCGCCATACTTCCTTGGCTTAAAGCGCCAAACTGCACGCTGTGCTGCACCAGCCCCGCTGGTGGCTTGGCAGGCCTGCTCGGCAAATTGCGGTGCAAAAACCCCATCACCTCCGCCCAGATGGGCGCCGCACCACTGGTGCCGCTAACAGAGTGCATGGCCTCGCCACCTGCATTGCCCACCCACACACCCACCGTAAAACGCTCAGACCAGCCCACAGCCCAGTTGTCACGCATGTCTTTGCTGGTGCCGGTTTTCACGGCCGACCAAAAGCGCGTGGCCAGAACACTGTCTGTTCCAAACGTGGGCGCGCGCGCCATGTTGTCCGAGAGAATGTCGCCTACGATAAAAGCCGCTTGAGCATCCAGCGCCTGCACGGGTTTGGAATCATCGGTGCGGCGGGCTGTTGAACTGTCCCACTTTACCGGTTGATAAACACCGCCATTACCCAGCGCACGGTAGGCGTTGGTCAGCTGCAGCAGCGGCACTTCGCTGCTACCCAGCGCCAGACTGAAGCCGTAATAACCACCGCTTTCGCGCAGCGGCAGACCCAGATTTTGGAGTTGGGTAAAAAAAGCATCGGGCGTGACCATGACCAGCGTGCGTACCGCTGGCACGTTCAGCGATGAGGCCAGCGCCGTACGGGCTGACACCCAGCCTTTAAAACGGCGGTCGTAGTTCTGCGGAATATAAAGGCCGTTTTGCGTATTGATTTGCGCGGAAGAATCCTCAATCAGCGATGCCGCTGTGATGCGCTTTTCGGCCATGGCCTGCGCATACAAAAACGGTTTGAGCGTAGAGCCGGGCTGGCGCATGGCAGTGACGCCATCGACTTCAGAGGCCTGACTCATTGAGCCCGATGAACCCACCCACGCCAGTATCTCGCCTGTGCGGTTATCCAGCACTACCAACGCGCCATCTTCTACATTGCGGCCCTGCAACTCACGCAGGTGCTGCTGCATGCTGCTTACCGCAAAGCGCTGCAAAGGTGCGCTCAAGGTAGACCGCACCTGCGCCTGCCCTTTGTTCTGTCCATTACTCTTCGTCAGTGCCAGCCAGCGGCGTGCAAAGTGTGGCGCGATGCCCTCGCTGGCCTGCCACTGGCGGCGCTGCAGCACGCTGGCCGTGTAGAGCTGCAAGGCAGAGCCTGTCTCAGTGCAATTGCGCGCCGACACATCATCAGGAATCATGATCTGCAGCACGCCGCAAGCACGCTGGGACACGCGCTCTACCGAGGCATTGGGCGCACGCACCAGAGCAGCAGCAATCGCTGACTCGCGGGCGTCAAGCCCATGCGCAGCCTTGCCATATAGGCTTTGCGACAGGGCATCAATACCCACAATTTCGCCTCTGAACGGCACCATGTTCAGGTAGGCCTCCAGAATTTGGTCTTTGCGCCAGCGCCTGTCCAGCACCTGCGCGGCCACAGCTTGCCCCACTTTTTGCACCACGCTGCGCCCGCCCGGGCCTTGGCGCCAGTCGCCACCGAGCAAACCGGCCAGTTGCATGGTGATGGTGCTTGCACCCCGGGTGCGCGTGTTCCACAAGTTACCCCAAGCGGCAGATGTGACAGCAGTCCAATCCACACCGCTGTGCTCATAAAAGCGCTTGTCTTCGCTGAGTACCAGCGCTGTGCGCAAAGCAGGGGACACATCGGCCAGCGCCACCCAGGGGCCACGTCGCACCGTGTTATCGGTGCGCTGGCGCTGCAGCACTTCACCTTCACGCGAGAGCAGCAGCGCCTCTGACGAGCGATGATCGCTGCGCACTTCTTCAAAATTAGGCACGGCATGACTTACGCCCACCAGTCCCAGCCATAGCAGGCAGCTCCACAGAATTTGCTTAGTCATCAAACCGGCCCGTCTGTTTTGCTGCATGTCTTGCTGCCTGTCTTTTCGCTTGTTCTTTGCATACACGTGATCTGCATGAAATCGCCTTTTGGTCCATTGTCACAAATGATGGAGCTTTCACATTCAGCGCAGCCTCTGCATCACAGGCCGATGATCGCTGGCGTTTTGATGCGGGCGTGACCCTGTCCATCGGCCAGTCACTTACCTCGTCATGCGCTGCATATTCCACATCGAAATAACCTGTAGTCCTTATCCATAAAGGACCTAAAGCTCTTATTTTTATAGCATCTAATTGAGGCCTACCGCTTATGGTTTGACTTGCATAAAAAAGCCCCGGCAAGCTGTCGCCAACCGGGGCCTGTACTGCGGACTTCCCGCTCTTACTTGGGCATCACCACCTTGAGCTTGGCATTAGGAATCTCACCAAACATCTCGGGCGCATACAACGCTTCAGCGCGTGTGGGCGGCAGGGCAAACTCACCCGCATTGTTCAGGCGCACGGTGTATTCGACCTTGGTCGAGCCTGCAGGCAGATACTGGTAGTAAGCGCGATAAGACTCGAAGCTACGCTCTTCATAGGCCAGCCAGCCTGCGCCTTCCTTTTCTTCGCCCTTGGTGGCAATTGCCGAGTCACGACCCAGACCGCCGCCCAAAATGGTGGCGCCCGTTGGCACAGGGTCGGTGATCGCAACCCAGGTCATATCGGTCTTGGCCTGCACTTCGAGTGTCACACGCAGCACATCGCCACGTGTGAACTGGCCACCACCAAATATGCCCTTATCAGCCTGCTCCACCGGCGTAATGGTCTTTTTGATGGTGTAGCCCGAGCTGAACGGCTCCTTGAGAGCCACGGCTGCCACGGACTGCACGGTCAGCCATGGTTTGCCTGTGCCTTGCTGCGTCACGCTGAGCTGGCCCTTACCTGCCTTAGCCCAGGGCATGAACATGCTGTTGTTCAGCAGGCCACCGGCGCGCACAGGCTCGCCAAACATGCTTGTCGCATGGGCTGCACCTTGCACATCCTCAGACGTTGCGCGCTTCACATCAGCCCAATTCACCTTGGCTTCATTGCCGTTCATGGTGGCAACCGTGGTGCCAGCCACCGCTTCAGACTCAAACTTCTGCGAGAAGCGGCGCAGCGCCAGTGCCCCCCAGAGGTTAGCCGTGGTCGTGCTCCAAGCACCGGCCTGCTGACGACCAATGAAGCCACTGACGAGGCGAGGCATATCCTCAGCCCATGCAGGATCGTTCATGGTCACCAGCATCAGGCGCGCCAAGTTCACATCGGGGCTTTGCATCAGCCACCACCAGCTATCGTCTTGCTCATTAGAAAAACCTGCGCGCGTGCCGTTGTAAGTCAGGCGGCTGCGCAGAATCTGCATGGCCTGTGCCAGACGCTCATCACGCTGCGGTGCATCGTTCATGCGCTGAAGCAGCATCACCAGGTCAATGACGGCATGGGTGGGCCACTGGTTGGGTGTGGCGTTGATGCTGTCGAGCATGCGCGGCGTGGCTTTGCCAGACTGCGCCAGCGCAGCAATGGCGGCCAGTTTGCGCATATCCAGATCCTTGCGTGGGCTCCAGAAGTTGCGCTGAATGCGGCCTTCTACAAAGGCGATCAGGCCATCTTCCATATGCGCACGCTCAGTGGCAGGCAGCACAAAGCGTTTGTCCACGCCCTGCGCCAAGGCAGACAGATTAATCAGATGCGCCGTCAGCGTATCGCTGCCGCGGTTGGCCCCGCCATCTTGCGGCGGGAAGTAGTTAGCCAAACCGTCGGTGTCCAGATAGTTTGGCAGCTGCGCCATGGTGCTGGCCCACAGCTCGGCGTTGTTCATGCCAACGGCCTTGCTGGTGGTTTGCTCCAAGCATGAGTAGGGGTAACGCGCCCACCAATCACGCACGCCGGGCAGACCTTCGGTCAGCTTTGGCACCAGCGACATTTGCAGGCCACCACGGCCGGGCAACGCATCGGCAGGCGGGTTCACGGGCACGGTGTAGGTGCCGTTGACCTGCACCAGCGTGGCTTGCTGCACCGTCAAAGGTACGGCAGGAACAATGCGCTGGCTGATTTTCAGGGCATCCTGCGCGGCATCGGCACCAGCATTAACACCACCGCTGATATCACGCGCAGCGATCTCCCAGATCAGCGCCTCAGCGCGCGTGCCGGAGAGCTGGGCCGGAGCCTTCACATCCCATGCCACTTCACGTGCTTCGCCTGCGGGGATTTCCACAGTCTGGGCTTTGAGTTCCAGCAGCGTGGCGCGTGGCGTCACTTCTACCTTCATAGCCTTGGCCGAGGTATTGCGCAGTGTGACCTGTGCGCGGAACTGATCGTCCTCACGCACCAGCGGCGGCAGGCCGCTGATGATTTGCAGGTCTTGCGTAGTGCGAATCGCCGTCTGCCCCCTGCCAAACAGGCTCGTTCCTGAATCAGCCACCGCCACTACCTGGAAGGTAGTCAGCGCATCGTTGAGCGGTACATCAATCACTGCCGAGCCATTGGCATCGAGAACCACATTGGGATTCCACAGCAGCAAGGTGTTGAGCAGCTCACGCGTTGGGCTGCGGCCACCGCCACCGCCCGCAGGTACGGCCTTTTTGCCGTAGTGGCGTCGGCCAATCACTTCCATCTGCGCCGTGGAGGTCTGCACGCCCCACTCGCGGCGCGTCAGCATGGCGTCCAGCAGGTTCCAGCTGGTGTTGGGCATCAGCTCCAGCAAGGCCTGATCAACCGCTGCCAGCGCCACCTGCGCACCGGACGCAGGCTTGCCATCAGGCAGCGTAGCCTTGATGGTGACCTTGGCCGTGCCGCGCACCTTGTAGCTGCTCTTGTCCGAAGTCACCTTCACATCAATTGTGTGGTTCTTCAGGCCCACGCGGATTTCAGACATGCCGAAACGGAAAGCAGGCTTGGAGAGATCAACCATCGATGTGGGCGCAATGAACTCCTTGCCATCGCTCCAAAAAGCTCGCCACCACTCCACCGGCGACTTGAAGCCCCAAGTAAAGAAGCTGTACCAAGGCACTTCCATCAAACGCCCGCGCAGCGCCAGCACGCTGACGTAAACGTTGGGGCCCCAGTTTTCTTCAATCTTCACGTCCACCGTCGGGTTGTCGCCCGTCAGCTCAACGACTTGCGTGTTCACAATGCCTTCGCGCTCTACTGCGACAAGCGCCATTGCGCGGCGGAAGGGCATGCGCACCTGAAAGCGTGCAGTCTCGCCGGGCTCATAGCTCTTGCGCTCAGCGAGTACATCCATGCGGTCATGGTCTTCGCCGCCGAACCAAATTTCACCTTGGCCCGTCACCCACACCGATGTGGCGGCTTGGCTGCTACGGCCATCCTTATCAGATGCCTTGACGATCAACTCCACCTCACCGGGCTGGGACAGTTGCGCCTCGCACTGCAGCAGGCCATGGCTATCGCTGGTGCCCGAGCAGATGGTGCCCAACGGCTTGAGCGTGGTCTGATTGTCATAGCTGTAAAAACCGCCCACCAGTCGCTTGCGGCTGGAGGTGGTGATGCGTGCAACGGCTTCAACCTTGACGGGCACACCGGCTTGCGCCTTGCCAGCCGTATCTAGCGTCAAGGCCTGAAAACGCAGCTTGCGGTCCACCGAAATCCAGTTTTCTGAACGTACGCCTGCCACTACAGCCGCTGGCCAAATGGTGCGTGTGCCGCTCAGGGTCTGCACTTCACCATTAGGGTCAGCGTAAGTGGCTTCCATCAACAAGTCACGCGGTTGGGTGGCCTTGGGCAAAGCGTCCACGTTGACTTTGCCCAGACCATTTTTGTCCAGCGTAATGGCTTTCTTGTCCAGCACTACCACGGTATCGCTGGCGGCAGTGCTTTCTTCATCGTCGCTATTGCCGACATCCTGAGCACTGCGCGGCGGGTTGAAGCTAAAGCCATCCCAGCCAGAAAAGTCTGGCGACTTGGAGCGCACCAGCGCCGAGACCTTGACGGGCAGGTTAGAAGCCGCACCGCCAGAGACATAGTTGATCTGCACTTCAGCCGGCACGCTGCTCACGCCATACAGAGGCTCTTTGCTAGCAGGGCCCACGCGGCCCTCCATCACCGGCAGGCGGAATTCTTCGACACGGAAGATACCCGTCGAAAAAGAGGTACGGCGGCCGTTGTTCGTGCCGCTGGCATAGCCCAGTTCCACCGAATACTCGCCCAGTTTGGCAGCCTTGGAGACAGCAAACTCGCTAACCGCACTGCCTTGGCCAGACCAGTTCAACGCCTGCGTAAAACGCTGGCCACTGCCCAAGTGAGTGATGGTCAAACGATCAGGTTTTTGTGCAGTTTGCTCAAAACCACTGGAGTTTTTACCCACGCCCGTCAGTGCGCGCAGGTAGTGCTTCATGGACACGGTTTCACCCGCGCGGAACAACATGCGGTCAAACACCGTGTGCGCCACCTCATCGCGCTTGCTGCTCAAACTGGTGGGTACGTTGAAACGCCAAGGCTCAATGCCCTTGTTCCAGTCGCTCCAGACAAAAGCCAGCTCATCGCCCGCACTGGTCTTAGCGCGCGCGCTCACAAAATAGCTAGCGCTGCGGTAATCGCCGTCATTGCGGCAGTCAGGCGCCGTGGGGTTCAGGCCGTTGAAAGTGACAACGCCCTGCTCATTACTCACGGCAGATGCAATCGCTTGACCGTTGCAACCCGACACCTGCACCGTGGCACCTGCCACAGGCTTGCCCTTGTCCAGCGTCGTCACCCAAGCCATGGAATTTTCACGGCCGAGTTTGAAGTGCACCGCCAGATTGGTGACCAGCACCGAGGTGCGCACATACATGGTGCGACCTGCGCCGTAGCCTTCATCGAGCAGCGACTGGCCCAGCATGGGCGAAGCGATTTCGACAACTTGAAAGCCGGGGTTCAAAGGAATGCCCACCACTTCAAACGGGCGCGGATCGTTCTTGGCGGCCTTGGGCAACTCCAGCGTCTGTGTCTGGCTCTGTCCATCGAGCAAAGACAACATGCGTGTTTGCACCCAATTCTTGTCATCGTTGATGACGGGGGGTAATACCTTCACATCGCCCGCAGCACGCGTGCGCTCGACGCTATAGCCGTCGTAGCGGTTGACTTTTTTCAGCCAAGCAATGATGTCCGCATCCGAGCCACCCTTTTTAGTACGCACCACGCTGGCATCCAAAGCCTTGCCAGTCAGATTCGGCTCCACATTGCGCAGCGTGACTGGCAGCAATGCCGGGCCGTTAGGGCCTTCGGCAAAGCGCTCGACGATACCGAAGGGCGAAGCCGCAAACTTCACCAGCGGAGGCATGCTGCCCGTGGCTGTGGCCAGCGGGAACATATTGGCATTCGTCAGCGAGCGGCCTGCCGCATCTTTGAACTGCGGGGGCAGCTCCACCACGTACTTGGTGCTAGCTGTCATGGTGGCGGGGAAGGTCACTCTGTCCACCAACGAGTCTTCGGCCAATTTGTCGCCGTTTTGCTCAATGATGGGAGCCACCGCCGAAGCACCACTCTTGAGGCGAATCGCCTCAATCAGCTTGCGCGGCACGGGTGCGCTAAACGACAGGCGCATGGGGCGAATGGGCAGGCAGGCGGCATTGGCGTTTTCACGCTCGCAGCTGAACTCTGCCGTGAACGGCTGACGCACACGGTATGAATAACGCTGCTCATCCTTGCTGGCCAGACCATTGGCCATAAGCACGCCCTTGCCGTACACCAGCGTCATCTTGCTGCCCGATGTCAGGCGGCGATTACAGGCCAGCACGGCATAGTTTTGCGGGCTCTTGGCGGCATCTTTATCCCAGTGCCGTTGTTTGAGCACGGCATCGCGCTCTTTGCCCTCAATCAACTGCACCGGAATGCGCTCGCCCACCCCTTCTGAGGTACACCAGACGCGCTGCTTAAGACTATCCACCGTAGCCGCGCCCGTCAGGCGCAGGGCAAAGTACTGCTGCTCGTCAACCTCTTCATAGGTGTCGGGCGTGATTTCGGAAACCTGCGGCCCACCCGTCTGAAATTGATAGCTGGCAGCACCCGTCAGTGCTTTACCATCGACGCTTTTGAACTGAGAATTAAGTGCAGCCGTGCAGCGCACGCCAGCAGGCAGATTCTGGGTAAAGTCAAACACCCATTCCTTTTCGCTGTTCCAACGGCCTTGCCCTTTGGCAGCTTGGGCATCGCTGCACTGCAAATTGACAGGTGCGGCGGCCTTGGGGTCACCAAAGCGCACTGCCGCTGCATCAAACTGCACGACGACTTGGCCGACCTGAGTGATATCACCTTGCGGGCTGAACTGGCGCACACCAGCTGCATGTGCAGTCACTGCGCTGACCGCAGCCACAGCGCCAAAGCTCCACAGCAAACTCGCATTCAGCAAAGTGCGCCAGCGCGGCGCAGTTTGCTCCCTCATTCCACCCGTCTTTGCGCACCGCTTGCTCATACAGTCATCCCCTTATAAGCAGGTACAAGGCCTGCTTGGCTGTTTTAATCTGGGGTTTTGCATCAGCCGCTATCGCAATGCAAGCACTAAGAGCTGCTAACACCACCCTTGATACGTCGTTTGCTTGACCTTGTCGTACTTTTGTACGACCTGCGGCTTCGCGCCTCGTCTCAAACGCAAACCTTCGGTTTGCTCGGTGGTGTTAATCGCTCTAGGAACGGCTCTGAAACAAAAAAGCCCTGCTTCACAAGTGAAGAAAGCTTTGAGCCTGTGCTGCACGCGCGAATGAAAATTTCAATTACTGCGGCTGGAACCCACTGCGTTGAATGATACCGGTCCAGACCTTGGTATAGGCAGCCTCGCGAGCGGCTAGTTGCGAGGGATTCATATAACCCACTGTAAGACCTAACGCCGTTAGCTGCGCATAGACGTCGCGCTGCTGCAGCACTTTGGCGATGGCCGCCGAGAAGCGATCCACAAAAGCCTGTGGCGTGCCCTTGGGGGCATAGATGCCGTAGTAAGGCAGGTCTTCAAAGCCCTTGATGCCTTGCTCCAGCATGGTGGGGACTTCAGGCATGGAGAGTTGGCGCTTTTCACCCAACACGCCAATCACGCGCAGCTTGCCTGCCTTGTGGTTTTCCATAAAGTCTTGCACCGAGCCAATGCCTGCTGGAATTTGGTTGCCCAACATATCCGCCAGCATGGGCGCACTGCCGCGGTACGGTGCTGCAACTAAATCCAACTTGGTTTGCTCAGCCAAAATTTTGACGAGGAACTCTGGCGTGGAAGCCGGGGCCGGAATGCCAATGGTGCCGCGCTTGGCGCCGCCCTTGAGCCACTGCACATACTCGGCCAGGTTCTTCGCTGGCGTTTGGCTTGAGACAGCCAAGGCATTCACAAAAGTGGCAAAACCAGCCACAGGCACAAAGTCCTGCTGCGGATCGAAACCGGGTTTTTTAACGACCTGCGGCAAGATCGAGATGGTGTGGTCATGCGTGAGGAACAGCGTGTGACCATCGGCAGGCGCAGCCTTAAGTTGCTGGGCCGCAATTTGCCCACCCGCGCCGGGACGGTTATCAACCAGCACGGTGACGCCGCCCAGCTCATCCTTGAGCTTTTCAGCCAACAGGCGCGCAATCGCATCCGAGCCGCCGCCGGGTGGAAAGCCCACCAAAATGCGAATGGGTTGGCCCGATGCCGCCCAAGCCACCGAACCTAGAGCCGATGCTGCTGCCACTGCCGCTGATGCCACACCTGCCTTGAGCAGTTGACGACGAGATTGCGCCATGAGATCTCTCCCTTTAATTTTTTGAGATTAAGCAAAACAAAAGCGCCCGGCAAGGGGCGCTTTGAAGGTGTGATGGTTAAGTCACAGCTGCGACTTTATTTAAGCCAGACGAGCGAGGTGCCTTGCCAGCTGGATACGCACCTGCGCAGGCGCTGTGCCGCCCAGCGTATTGCGGGCATTGAGCGAGCCTTCCAGGCTCAATGCTTCGAATACATCGGCTTCGATGTTGGGGTTGAAGGCTTGCAACTCAGCCAAAGGCAGCTCAGTCAAGTCAACACCCTTCATGGTGGCAAGCTTCACAGCATGGGCAACCGTCTCGTGTGCATCACGGAAGGGCAGGCCCTTCTTGACCAGATAGTCCGCCAGATCGGTGGCAGTGGCGTAGCCCTTCAAGGCCGCAGCACGCATATTGGCGGCGTTTACAGTGATGCCGCCTTCCTTAGCGCCCGTCGCAGGATTGAGCTGGCCGCCAATCATTTCAGCAAAGATACGCAGCGTGTCTTTGAGCGTGTCGACAGTGTCAAAAAGCGGCTCTTTGTCTTCTTGGTTGTCTTTGTTGTAGGCCAGAGGTTGTCCCTTCATCAAAGTGATCAAGCCCATCAGGTGACCGACCACACGACCGGTCTTGCCGCGTGCCAGCTCGGGCACATCGGGGTTCTTCTTCTGGGGCATGATCGACGAACCGGTGGTGAAGCGGTCGGCAATCTTGATGAAGCCAAAGTTTTGGCTCATCCAGATGATCAGCTCTTCCGACAGGCGCGAGATGTGAACCATGCACAGCGATGCGGCGGCGGTAAATTCGATGGCGAAGTCGCGGTCAGACACGCCGTCCAGCGAGTTTTGCGACACGCAGGCTTGGCCTTGCTCATCCACCATACCCAGGGTCTTGGCCACGCGTTCACGGTCCAGCGGGTAGGTGGTGCCAGCCAGTGCGGCAGAGCCCAGCGGCAGCACGTTCACGCGCTTGCGCACGTCCAGCATACGCTCGGCGTCACGCTTGAACATTTCCACATAGGCCAGCATGTGGTGGCCAAAGCTCACAGGCTGGGCCACTTGCAGGTGGGTGAAGCCGGGCAGGATCACTTCAACGTTCTTGGCAGCCACTTCCACCAGCGACAGTTGCAGCTCTTTGAGCAGGCCTTCAATCATGTCGATCTCGCCGCGCAGCCACAGGCGCACGTCGGTAGCCACTTGGTCATTGCGGCTGCGGCCGGTATGCAGGCGCTTGCCGGCATCACCCACCAGCGCTGTCAGGCGCGCTTCGATGTTCAGGTGCACGTCTTCCAGATCCAGCTTCCACTCGAAGCTGCCAGCTTCGATTTCGGAAGTGATCTGCGCCATGCCCTTTTGGATGGAGGCGAAGTCGTCAGCACCAATGATCTTCTGGGCCGAGAGCATTTCGGCGTGCGCCAAGCTGCCTTGAATGTCGGCTTGCCACATGCGCTTGTCAAAGAACACGCTGGAGGTGTAGCGCTTGACCAGGTCGCTCATGGGTTCGGAGAACAGGGCAGACCAGGCCTCGGCCTTGGTATCGAGCTGGTTATGCGAAGGAGCAGATGTAGACATGTAAGGACAGCAATCCCGTAAAACCACAGGCCGCCAATTCAGAGGATGAGCGTGGCGGCTGTGCGAAGCAGAAACAGGGATTTTATCGGCCTGACTCGCCCCAGAGCTTGAGAGCTGCCCAGAGCCATTGCCCGTGACTGCGGAAAAGCCGTCTGGTTTTAACGATTACTCATATTTCAATAGCTACAAGTCATTTAAATACAAGGGCTACAAGGCAGTTTCAATCAAAATCCGTAAACCTGAGGCTGATGCAACAAACCGACAGACTGAGGCGAGCACTGCATTGCCTGCGCTGCTATGGGCCAATAATCCCCCACATCACCCCGCTTGAATCAACCTGTGCCCAGCTCCCCAATCACTAACGCATCCTCCACTTCAGCCCCCAGCGCCTTGGTGTTTGATGCCTGCAATGCCGGCGTTGTGCTGCGCGCCGTATTGTTTGTGCAGCTGGTAGTGGCGACCGTGGCCATCTACGGTGCGGAGACGGTTTGGGATTGGTTTTCGACCACTGCCTTACTCACCGGCGCCTGCCTTCCCGGCACGCTGGTTTGGCTCATTACGGCCTGCAGCCTCAAGCACCAACTGCAACGCATAGGCAGACGCGGCCAGTATCTGGCCGGGGTATTTTTGGGCGCCTTGGCCGGCCTTTACGCCTGCGGCACATTGCAACTGGTGGGCATAGGCAAAGCGCCGTGGCTGGCCAGCGCCGTCAGCGGCGGGCTGCTGGCAGCCCTCTTGGTAACGGCCTTGGTGCTGCGCGCACGCGGCAATATGCCCGCACAGACTCAAGCCAGACTCACCGAGCTGCAGTCGCGCATACGCCCGCATTTTTTGTTCAACACCCTTAACAGCGCCATTGCGCTGGTGCGAGCCGAGCCCGCCAAGGCCGAGGCTTTGCTCGAAGACCTGAGCGACCTATTTCGCTACGCACTGACTGAGCACAATCTCACCACCACGCTGGCGCAAGAAATTGAGCTGGCCCAGCGCTACCTATCTATTGAGAAGGTTCGCTTTGGCGAGCGCCTGCAAATTCAGTGGCAGTTGGATGAAAGCGTACACGGCGCGCTGCTGCCGCCGCTGCTGCTGCAGCCACTGGTAGAAAACGCAATTCACCACGGCGTGGAGCCCAACGCGAGCGGCGGCAAGCTGCAAGTGCGCACTGAAAAGCGGGGCAGCGAGGCACTGATTCAAATCATCAACACCTTGCCAAGCACCCACTCAGGCCGCCCCAGCACAGGCAACGGCATTGCGCTAGATAACGTCAAGGCCAGACTGTCGCTTCTGCACGATTTGCAAGGCAGCTTCAACGCCCGCGAGCGCGATGGCTTGTATGTGGTTCGCATCAGCGTGCCTTTGCCCAAGCACCCATCAAACCCATGAAAATCTCGCCATGCACATTTTGATCGTTGATGACGAAATTCTGGCCCGGGCAAGGCTGCGCACGCTCTTGGGCGATTGCGCCCATGGCACGCCGCTGATTCAAGAAGCAGGCGATGTAGAGCAAGCCCTGCGCATTTTGCAAACGCCTCAAACCACACCTATCCAGCTGGTGCTGCTTGACATTCACATGCCCGGCCAAGACGGTCTGCAGCTCGCTCAAGCACTGGGCGGCATGGACAGCCCACCGGCAATTGTTTTTGTGACAGCCCACTCCAACCACGCTGTGCAAGCCTTTGAGCTTGATGCCGTGGACTACCTCACAAAACCAGTGCGGCTAGAGCGCCTGCAGCAGGCACTACAAAAAGTAGAGCGAACTTTCAGCTCCCGCAATGCAGTAGCAAGCGGTCCCGTATTACTTATTCAAGATCGCGGCGGCGCACTGCGGCTGCCGCTGTCTGAGGTTCGCTACCTCAAAGCCGAGCAGAAATACATCACCGTGCGCACCATGCAGCGCAACTACATTTTGGACGGTGCATTGGCCGACATCGAAGCACGCCACAGCGAGCAGTTGCTGCGCATTCACCGCAACGCACTGGTACTGCGCGCCGCCTTGCGCGGGCTGGAAAAATATGACGACCCGGAAGAAGGCGAAGGCTGGGGCCTGCGTCTGCAGGGCATTGCAGAGCTGCTACCCGTATCGCGCCGCCAGTTGGCTCTCGTCAAAGCTGAACTTAAAGACCCGACATAAGTCCACTCCACCACCTGCCAATAAAAAACCGGCCTATTGAAGCCGGTTTTTTATGGGAAATCACGCGCCATCAATGCTCGTGCTTTTTGTCTGCATCGTGTGAATGCTCTTGCTTGGCAGCAGGCGTGGATTGCTGCAAAGGCTCATGGTCATGCGCATGATCGTGTGCATGGTTGTGGGCCGCACCACTCATCACCGTTACGATCACAATGCCGGCTAGCAGCCAAAACACCTGAGCTACAGTCTCTTTCACACTCAAACGTTTTTGCAGTTGTGGAATCAAGTCAGCCAGCGCTACATAGATAAAGCTGCTCGATGCCACCACCAAAAAGTACGGCAAGAAATCATGCAGCTGAGCAATCAAGAAATAACCGGCTACACCGCCTAAGGTGGTGACTGCACCGGCCATAGACACCTTGATCAAGGCCACACGGCGGTTGCTGCTGGACTGGCGCAGCACCACGATGTCGCCCATGTGGTGAGGCACCTCGTGCGCCAGCACCGACAAAGCTGCGATCACACCCAGGCGCATATCAGCCATAAAGGCCGAGGCGATCAAGATGCCATCGCCAAAGCAATGCACGCTATCGCCGGTCAAAACAGCCCAGCCGCCTTTTCCGTGGCTATGCCCGTGCCCGTTCGATGGGTGCTCATCGTGGTGATGCTCACCATGCGCATGTGTATCTACATGAGCATGTGCATGCCCGTGGTCATGGCCATGAGAGTGTTCATGACCGTGGTGCCACAGCTCTGCCTTGGACAGCAGAAAGAAAAACACCAAGCCCACCAACAACACCACAAACAAATCGTGGGCCTTGCCGTGACTCTCAAACGCCTCAGGCAGCAAATGCATAAAGGCCGTGGCCAGCAAAGCACCTGCCGCAAGACTGAGCAAACGCTGGGGCATGACCCCGGCCGTGCGACCCCCTCCGAGGCTCATCAACAACGCGGCCACCCACACACTGCCGATACCAGCAGCCAGGGTGGCCAGAATAATTGCTACCAATGTCATAGCTTTATGTGGCTTAACCGCAGCCTTTACAGGCCGAACAAGGTGATTTTCGCAGAATATGACTGCCTGAGCAGCGCCATCTGACTATCTCCATAACTGTAGCCCCGGTTGCGCAGCTTGTCTTCAGCGCACACGGGGCTTCTTTCACCTTAGCAAAGCTGTCAAGCCCCCGCTCGCCAAACCAAGCCAGCACAGCCCAGCACAAGCCAGTTCAGGCCAGCCAACGCAGCAAGGCGCAAGCCGCCGCACCCAGCACGACCACCAACAAAAACGGCGCCTTCAGCCACAGCGCTACGGCCGCTACCAGCAAAGCGCCCAGTCGCGCATCCAGCACTAGCTGTGTGCCACTCGCCACCGTATTCATCACCACCAAGGCCGCTAGCAATGCTACCGTCAAGCTCGCAGCTATCTGCGCCATCTTGGGGCTGCGCATCCAGCGCTGCGGCAGGCTGTAGCCCAACAATTTGGTTAAAAACGACAGCGCGCAGGCCAGCAAAATCCATTGCCACAACGACAGGCTCATTGCACGGCCTCCGAAGGTCTGATCCAGCCCCAAAGCGCACCCACTGCGGCAGCCAGCAAGATTGGCACACCGGCCGCAACCATCGGTATGGCAATCGCAGTCACCAGCCCGCAAGCCAGCGCCAAAGCCACCGGCTCACGCGCATTCAGGCGCGGCCAAAGCAGGCCCAAAAAGGCAGCCACCGCCGCACCATCGAGCCCAAAGCGGCGTGTATCGCCCAGCGCATCACCCATCCAAGCGCCTAGCAAAGTGAACAGATTCCACAGCAAAAACACGCCAGCGCCCGCCACCCAAAAGCCGCGCCGCTGCTCAGTCGGCTCTTGCTGGCCCGATGCTGTGGCGGTGGACTCATCAATCGTCCAATGCGCAGCCAGCCAGCGCGGCAACCCCGTCACGCCGAGCAATCGGCTCATCTGCATGCCGTAGATGGCATTGCGCACACCCAGCAAAGTCGATGCACCCACCGCAGCCATACCGCTGCCGCCCCCTGCAATCACGCCGATAAAAGCGAACTGCGAGCCGCCGGTAAACATGAGCGCACTCAGCGCCATGGTCTGCCAAATCGTCAAACCTGCCGCCACCGACAGCGCGCCAAAAGAAATGCCGTACAGCCCTGTGGCCACCGAAATGGATAGCCCCATGCGCACGGCCGGTGTCACTACAACCCCTTTAAACACAACACACTCCCCATCAATTCAGTAGCTAATAGTCCATGAAAATAAAGCACTTCAGGCCCAGATTGACCGGAAGTGCTTTATTCATTGTGACTAGTAGCTATCTTTTTTATAGAACTGCTACAAAGATGAAAGGCTTAATGCGCCTTCTCCCAGTTCTCGCCAAAGCCAATTTCAGCCAGCAAGGGCACAGCCAAATCCGCCACGCCGGCCATGATGGCGGGAATCTCTGCCTTCACCCAATCTTTGGCAGACTCAGGTAGCTCAAACACCAGTTCATCGTGTACTTGCATGATGACTTTGACCTCGGGCATTTCAGCATCGAGCTTGGCCTGCACGGCCACCATGGCCTTTTTGATCAGGTCAGCAGCTGTGCCTTGCATGGGTGCATTAATCGCTGCACGCTCCGCGGCTTTTTTGCGCGGGCCGTTGCCGCCATTAATCTCAGGCAGCACCAAGCGGCGGCCAAACACGGTCTCGACATAGCCTTGCGCGTGGGCGAGCTCCACCGTCTGGTCCATATAGCGTTTCACGCCGGGATAGCGCTGAAAGTATTTGTCGATATAGGCCGCAGCCGCCTTGGTCTCAATGCCTAAGTTTTTGGCCAAACCAAAACTGCTCATGCCATAGATCAGGCCAAAGTTAATCACCTTGGCGTAGCGGCGCTGCTCGCTGGTGACTTCATCGACCGTCACGCCAAACACCTCGGCAGCGGTAGCACGGTGTACATCCAGACCGTTTTTAAAGGCGTTGAGCAAGGCCTCATCGCCACTCAAGTGCGCCATGATGCGCAGCTCGATTTGCGAGTAGTCAGCGCTGGCAATGAGCTTGCCCTCGGGCGCGACAAAGGCTTCGCGCACGCGGCGGCCTTCAGGGGTGCGCACGGGAATGTTCTGCAAGTTCGGGTCGTTGCTGGACAAGCGCCCGGTCACCGCCACGGCCTGTGCATAGTGCGTATGTACGCGGCCATCGGTCGGCAAGGCCATCTGCGCCAGCTTGTCGGTGTACGTGCCTTTGAGCTTGGAGAGGCTGCGGTGCTCCAGCAGTTTGGCGGGCAGCGGGTAATCTTCGGCCAACTTTTCCAGCACTTCTTCGTCGGTGCTGCGCGCGCCAGTGGCGGTCTTCTTCACAACGGGCATGCCCAGCTTGTCGAAGAAGATTTCACCCAGTTGCTTAGGTGAAGCCAGATTGAAGGGCTGACCCGCAATCTCATAAGCCTCTTCTTCGAGCTTCAAGATGCGCGCGCCCAAGTCGTTGCTCTGGCGCGCCAACTCACCGGCATCAATGCTCACACCATTGCGCTCAATGCGAAACAGCGCTTCGCTGGTCTGCATTTCTAGCTCATAAATATGCAGCAAACCGGCGTTGGCCTGAACCTGCGGCCACAGAACTTGGTGCACATTCAGCGTCTGGTCCGAGTCTTCGCAGCTATACGCTGCGGCCTTGTCGACAGGCACTTGCGCAAACGGGATCTGGCCCTTGCCCTTGCCGCACAGGTCTTCATACGTGATGCCGGTGCGGCCGGTGTGGCGCAGGGCAAGGCTTGTCAGGTTGTGCGGGCGATCCGCTTCGAGCACATAGCTTTGCAGCATGGTGTCGTGGGCATAGCCGCGCACAGTGATGCCGTGGTTGGCAAACACATGCTGGTCGTACTTGACGTTTTGGCCCAGCTTTTTCTTGGCTTCGTCCTCCAGCCAAGGCTTGAGCTTGGCCAGCACCATCGCCATATCCAGCTGCTCAGGCACTTCCATGCCTTCGTGGCGCAGCGGAATGTAAGCGGCTTCGCCAATGGCTACGCTAAAGCTGATGCCGACAATCTGGGCGCGCATTTCGTCCAGCGAATCGGTTTCAGTGTCGATGGCGGTCAGCTCTGCTGCATTGATCTTGGCCAGCCATTCGCCCAATTGCGCTTCCGTCAAGATGGTGGTGTAGACCACGTCGCGCTGCTGGGCGGCCACAGCCACTTCGGTGGTTTCGGCGTCATCCACATCAAACAGGCCGCCTTGGTTGGCGTCAACCTTCTTGGCCTTAGCGACTTTGGCGGCTTTGGTAGCTGGCACGGGGGCCGCTTCAGAAACCGTAGCACCCAGTGCACGCGCCAGCCCCTTGAAGCCGTATTTTTCATAAAAAGGCACCAGCGCTGCATTGTCTGGCTGGGCCAGCAGCACATCGTCCAGCTCTGGCAGGCCATTGATGTAGTCAGCCAAGTCGCAATCGGTCTTCATGGTCACCAACTGCCGGCTCAACGCCAGTTGGCCGCTGGCAATGGCATCACGCAGGTTTTGACCTGCAACGCCCTTGATACCTGCGGAGTTAGCTATCAAATTATCCAGCGTGCCATGCTCCTCTAGCCACTTGGCGGCGGTCTTGGGGCCGACCTTGGTGACGCCGGGTACGTTGTCCACCGTATCGCCCACCAGCGCCTGAAAGTCCACCATCAGCGATGGCGGTACGCCAAACTCACTGGTCACGCCAGCCACATCGCGCTTTTTGCCGTTCATGGTGTCGATGATGGTGACATGCTCGTTCACCAGCTGGCTCAAGTCCTTGTCGCCACTTGAGACGATGACGTAGATGCCCTGGCTTGCTGCCATTTGCGCCAGTGTGGCAATCACGTCGTCGGCTTCTACGTTGGGCACGGCCACAACTTTCCAGCCCAGCAGCTTCACCACCTCATGAATGGGCTCGATCTGGCTGCGCAAATCGTCAGGCATGGGTGAGCGCGTGGCTTTGTACTGGTCGTACATGGCATCACGGAAGGTGGGGCCAGAAGTATCAAACACGCACACCGCGTAGTCGCCCTGCACATCTTTGCGCAGCGCCTGCATCATGTTGACCATGCCGCGAATGGCTCCCGTGGCCGGACTGGCCGGGTCGCCGGGAATGGCCCGCAGGTCGGGCATGGCATGGTAGGCGCGGTAGAGGTAGCTGGAGCCGTCCACCAGCACCAATGTCTTGGAATTACTCATAGCCACCGATTGTGCACTTGTGCCCGCCCAAGCAGGGTGCGCCGCTAAAGTCGGGCAGAGCATAGTGGGAGAATTCGAAGTCGCCCTACAATCCAATCATCATGCGCGCTGCACCACTCCTCCTCGTTCTGAGCTTGGCTACCGGATCTGTTCTGGCCCAAACTCCCTCTTCTACACCTGCTGCAACTGTGGCGGCACCTGCTCCTGCTCCTGCTCCTGCGTCTGCACCCGCGCCTCAAGGCCAGCAGGACAACTCTGCTGCTGGTGGCAAGCACAACCAGCGGATTGAACAAATCCGCGTAGAAGACGGCGGCAGCCGTGTCGATGAGACCCGCGTAGGCGGTCAAACCCAAAGCATTACCGTGCAACCCAAGGTTGGCACCATGCCCGAGTACGAGGTGCAGTCCAATGACGGCGCCCGCGCTGCCCGCAACCGCGACACCAATAGCAGCGACACCACAGGCACCCGCGTCTGGAACTTCCTCAAATTCTGAAGCGCCGCGCGCTTTTTCGCTTCATGACAGGGCAGTGCTGCACAGCGCTGCCCTGTTGTATATAGAACCCATCACCCGTTAGTTCTGCCGACTGTCAAAGTCCGGCGTATTCACCATGGCTGTTTTCACCGAAGTTTCCGATAAAGATGCGCGCGAGCTGCTGCGCCGCCTGTCCCTTGGCTCATTCAAAGAGTTGCGCGGCATTCAAGGCGGTATTGAAAACACCAACTACTTTCTGACCACCGACCAAGGTGAGTACGTGTTGACGCTGTTCGAGCGCCTGAGCTTTGAACAGCTGCCGTTTTACCTGTACCTGATGAAGCATCTGGCGCAGGCCGGCATCCCCGTGCCAGACCCACAGGGCGAAACACGCAGCGGCGACATTTTGCTTAAGGTCTGCGGCAAGCCTGCAGCCATCGTCAATCGTTTGGCCGGAAAAAGCCAACTCAGCCCCCAGCCAGTGCACTGCGCCGCTGTGGGCGACATGCTGGCGCGCATGCACTTGGCCGGCCAGAACTACGAACGCAACCAGCCCAATCTGCGCGGCTTGGCTTGGTGGAATGAAACCACGCCCGTGGTCCTGCCTCACCTCGGTAAAGAAGCGGCTGCCATGCTGCGCGCTGAAATGGCTTACCAAAACCACATCGCCGCATCGCCCGCCTACGCCGCCCTGCCGCGCGGCCCGGTACATGCAGACCTGTTTCGCGACAACGTGATGTTTGAAGGCGACAAGCTGACCGGCTTTTTCGACTTTTACTTCGCCGGTGTGGACACTTGGCTTTTCGATCTGGCCGTGTGCCTGAACGACTGGTGTATCGATCACGCAACAGGTGCGCACAACGCCGACAAGGCCAAAGCCATGCTCGCGGCCTATCAAGCCGTGCGCCCTCTCACCAGCGCCGAGCGCGAATTGCTCAACGCACAGTTGCGCGCTGGCGCACTGCGCTTTTGGATCTCTCGCCTCTGGGACTTCTATTTGCCACGCGAAGCGGCCTTGCTGCAGCCGCATGACCCCACCCACTTCGAACGCGTACTCAGTCAGCGCATCGCTTACCCGCTAACGCTGGGCTAAGCGCCCAACTCATACCAAGGGCGGCGGGGCTATTGATAGCCCCGTATAGCCGTCTCAGGTACAGTTCAAGCAGCGACTTTTGCACTCTTTCGCAAAAGTATTCCTACCTTCTCCATGAAACTTCAAATCGTTCCCGCCCGCACTGGTCTTCAGTGGGTGCTACAAGGTCTGCGCACATTCAAAAGCCAGCCGCTGGCTTTGGCCGCCCTATTTTGTTTGGGCATGGCCAGCATGTCGCTGATCTCCGCGTTGCCAATCATCGGCCCCGTCATAGCGTTGGCCCTGCTGCCTTGCATCTCGCTGAGCATGATGGTTGCCGCCTCTGAAGCTGCCCACGGCCGCAAGCCCACACCAGCTTTGCTACTCGTTTCATTTCGCTCAGGCACGCAACATCTGCAATCCATGCTGATGCTGGGCGGCATGTATGCGGCTAGCTTTTTGCTCATCATCGGAGCTTCCAGCATCGTCGACGGCGGCAACTTCGCCAGCGTCTATCTGGGCCAAACCGAGATGACCCGCGAGTTGGCTGAGGAGCCTGAGTTCCAGTCCGCCATGTGGATGAGCATGCTGCTCTACATCCCTTTGTCGCTGGCTTTTTGGCATGCACCTGCATTGATTCATTGGCACGGCGTCAGCCCCATCAAAGCGCTTTTCTTCAGCTTTGTGGGCTGCATTCGCAATGTTGGCGCCTATCTTGTTTTTGGTATCAGCTGGGTAGGCGTGTTTATCGCCACCGGTATGGTGCTGGCCCTCGTCACCGGCCTTCTGGCCGCCATGATTGGCAGCATTGCTGGTGGGTTGATGGTGGCCTCGGCACTGGCTTTGGCTGCGGTCTTTTTCACATCCATCGTGTTTTCGTTTCGCGACAGCTTCAGCCCTCCTGATACTGAGCAGCCGCCCATCAGTGCAGAAGCGAACACCACTCCCCCAACAGACCTGTAAGTGACGGCTGCACGCAAGCGGCTACCTACAACAACAGCCCCGGCTACATGCCGGGGCTTTTTTATGGGCTCTATCTTTGCTTGCATCACCACATTGCCGCAGCACAAGCCATGCTGTCATCGATGTGTCATCGAGCTGCCATGCAGGCGTCATCTCCATTTTTTAGGATTCGCAGGACTGAGCCAAACATGCACCTTATGCCTTGGCATTCAGTCAATTGAGCGCGACGCAAAAGACTGCGCTTCACCCCACACTGCAAAACCCTCATGGCACACAACCTGCTCAGCCGTCGTAAAGCCCTGCAATTTTTTTCTGCAGCTCCTCTGCTCCCTCTGGGCTCTGTCGTTTCTGCCTCCAGCCTGCTGGCCGCATGTGGTGGTGGCGATGACAACTTAGCCGCTACGCCTGCTGCACCCCCTATTACACCGCCAGTCACACCGCCCATCACCAAAAACTACGTATCAGCGACCTTCTCCAGCATGGCCGCTCCAACGCTTAGCAGCCCTGACAGGATGGCCACCATGTATACGGCCTCGCAGCTCAAGGTGGCCTTTGACGACAAGAGCGAGCAGACATACGACCTCGGCTACCAGCCCTTTTTTGTGACCGGCGACATGGTGCCAGACGGTAAAGGCGGCACGATTCTCTCTGGCGGCTACTACGACATTGGCGACAACAAGATCATCGACAAAACGGTCGCCGGCAGCGAACGCCATTTCTTCTCGGACTCGCCCGATGGCACCTCTTTGCTCACCGTGCCCAATGCCAAGGTCGACGGCGTGAAAGGAATGCCTGTGTTTGCCGTGGTGCAGTTTGAATACACCACTTGGGCCCAAGACGGTAAAACCGACATGTACGGCAAGCTGCCATCGCCCATTGCTGTGCTGACACTGGACCAAGACCAAAGCACCGGCAAGCTGAGCTTGGTGAAGTACCACAACGTGGACACATCCAAAGTTCACGGCCTGTGGATCACTTGCGGTGCCAGCCTCTCGCCTTGGGGCACACACCTGTCCAGCGAAGAGTACGAGCCCGATGCTTTCAGCATCGCCAGCAACACCATGTTTCAGGCCTACAGCCAGAACCTCTATGGCAATGCGAGCAAGGCAAACCCCTACCACTATGGGCATATGCCGGAAGTGACTGTGAATGTCGATGGCACTGCCAGCATCCAAAAGCATTTCTGTATGGGCCGCATCTCGCACGAGCTTGTCCAAGTCATGCCCGACCAGCGCACCGCACTCATGGGTGATGACGCTACCAACAGCGCCTACTTCGTCTTTGTTGCCGACAAAGAAAAAGACTTGTCTGCGGGCACGCTGTACGCAGCCAAGGTCGGTGCGGGTTTCTCTATCGACCCCGCTGCCAAGAGCGCTGCTGCACTGACATGGATAAAGCTGGGCTCAGCCACCAGCGCCGAGATCGAGAACTTGGCCAACACCCTCAAGCCCGCAGACATCATGAGCGTGGTGAAAGCCGACCCCAGCGACGCTGCTTACACCAAGGTCGTGACCAACGGCAAGGCCGAGTGGATCAAGATCAACCCCGGCATGGAGAAAGCTGCAGCCTTCCTCGAAACCCACCGCTACGCCGCCTTCAAAGGCGCGAGCTTGGGCTTCACAAAAATGGAGGGAACCACCGTCAACGCCAAGGACAAGATTGCCTACTCTGCGCTGCAGAACATTCAAAGCTCCATGGTGGCAGGCAACGCTGCCAATGTGGCTGGTAACGGCATCTCTGTGCCCAAACAATTGGTCGCTGGGGCGGTGATGGCGCTGAACCTCAAAGGCGGCCAAAAGGACACGGATGGCACCACCATCAACAGCGAATGGATGCCTGTAGACACCGCTGCACTGCTGGCCGGCGAAGACTTGCTGGACACCGATGGCAAGACCCTCAAGGGCGATGCGCTGGGCAATACCGCCAACCCCAGCAAAATTGCCAACCCCGACAACCTCAAGTTCTCGGAAAAAATGCGCACCCTGTTCATCGGCGAAGACAGCGGCCAGCACGTCAACAATTTCCTGTGGGCCTACAACGTGGACACCCAGCAGCTGTCGCGTGTGCTGTCTGTGCCTGCCGGTGGCGAATCGACCGGTCTGCATGCGGTCGATGAGATCAACGGCTGGACTTACATCATGAGCAACTTCCAGCACGCTGGTGACTGGGGCGGCATTCACGCCAGCGTCAAAGCAACGCTGGATCCGCTCATCAAGGCCAACTACAAAGACAAGTTTGGCTCGGCCGTGGGTTACCTGACGGCATCGCCCGCACAGATGACGCTCAAGGCTCACTAAGCCACTTCATCAAAAACAAAGGCCGCCAGCGCAATGCAGGCGGCCTTTTTAAATGGCGTGCAGTCTTATTCGACGATCGTCAGCTTGGCAATCGACAGCGCAAGCCACTTGGTGCCGTGGCGGCCAAAGCTGACCTGCGCGCGGGCATCGTCGCCCGTGCCCTCTACCGCCAAAACTTTGCCCTCGCCAAACTTGTTGTGGAACACGGTGATACCAGCCTTCATGCCATGCGACGGCTCAGCTTTTTGCTTAGGCACGGGTGGGCTGGCAAAGACTTCCGTTTGCTTACTGCCCCAGCCGGAGTTAGAGCCAAATTGACCTCCACCCCTTGATCCATAAGCACTTCCAGCACCTGAATTAGGAGCAAAACTGCCAAAGCCACTTTGCTTGGGCGTAATCCACTTCAGCGCTTCCTCGGGCAGCTCGTCAAAGAAGCGGCTCTTGGTGTTGTAGCGCGTTTGGCCATGCAACATGCGGGTCTGCGAATGGCTCAGGTACAAGCGCTTGCGGGCGCGGGTGATGGCCACGTAAGCCAAGCGGCGCTCTTCTTCGATACCGCCGCGGTCCATCATGGCGTTCTCGTGCGGGAACAGGCCTTCTTCCACACCGCCGATGAACACGGCGTCAAACTCCAGCCCCTTGGATGCATGCACGGTCATCAACTGCACCGCATCTTGCCCAGCTTGGGCTTGGTTATCGCCAGCCTCTAGAGCGGCGTGAACTAGGAAGGCCTGCAGCGGCGAGAGCGTCTCGCCCGTGTCCATATTGACCATCGATGCCGCCGTGCCCGCAGGGCCCGTCAATGCTTCATCCAACAGCGGTGCATTCGGATCAAGCCCTTGGCTGACGGGTGATTGGGACAGCGCTTGAACTGCATTTCCATGCTCATCCACCGGCATCGCTACGGCATCGCGGCCAAAGCCTTCTTGGGTC
This sequence comes from Comamonas sp. Y33R10-2, assembly GCF_019355935.1. Taxonomy (NCBI): domain Bacteria; kingdom Pseudomonadati; phylum Pseudomonadota; class Betaproteobacteria; order Burkholderiales; family Comamonadaceae; genus Comamonas; species Comamonas sp. Y33R10-2. Next base: position 435,974 of record NZ_CP079925.1, on the reverse strand, counting down.
ACAAAACTCTCGGCAGCGGTCACCAACTCCTGCAAGTTTTCGATGCGGTCCGCGCCTTCTTTTTCATTGCGGTAATGCTCAATCAGGCCGCTTTGCTCTTGCACCGCTTCAATGATTTCGCGCAGCGTCTTGCCCTGCGTTTGCTCGCGCAGCACATCAATCTTGGCCACAAAGCCTTGCAGTTTGGTGCCGGCTGTGCCGCCCACCGCCGTCACCGCATCGCTCAAAGAGCAGCCGCTGCTGCGCGCCGTGTCTTGCAAAACCTCAATCGTGCGCGCACCAATGCCGCGTGCGGGAAAGTTCACCACGCGCAAGAAACTGGTTTCGTCGTGCGGGTTCTCCAGCAAGCGCAAATAAGCCAGTGCGTGCTTGATTTCAGCGCGCTCAAAAAAGCGCAAACCGCCGTACACGCGGTACGGAATTTTGGAGTTAAACAGCGCCGACTCAATTACCCGGCTTTGTGCATTGCTGCGGTACAAAACTGCAATTTCTTGGCGCGTAAAACCATCGTTTTTGACCAGCTGCTTGATCTCATCAACGATCCACGCAGCTTCTGCCAAATCCGATGGAGATTCATAAATGCGCACCGGCTCGCCCGGGCCTTGCGTGGTGCGCAGGTTCTTGCCCAAGCGGTTGCTGTTGTTGCTAATGAGGGCGTTAGCGCAGTCCAAAATATTGCTGAAAGAGCGGTAGTTTTGCTCCAGCTTGATCTGGTTTTTGACGTCAAACTCGCGAATGAAATCGGCCATATTGCCCACGCGCGCGCCGCGAAAGGCGTAGATGCTCTGGTCATCATCGCCCACGGCAATCACGCTCGACTGCGAGACATAACGCCCGCCATCGGCCTCACCCGCCAACTGCTTGAGCCACTGGTATTGCAGCTTGTTGGTGTCCTGAAACTCGTCCACCAAAATATGCCCAAAGCGGCGCTGGTAATGCTGGCGCAGGTGCACATCGTCACGCAGCAGCTCAAAGCTGCGCAGCATCAGCTCGCCAAAATCCACCACGCCTTCGCGCTGGCATTGCTCTTCGTAGAGTTGGTATAGCTCTACCTTTTTGCGCGTGTCGGGGTCCGTCGCCACCACATCGCCGGGGCGCTGGCCCTCTTCCTTGCAACCCGCAATGAAGTACATCAGTTGCTTGGGCGGAAAGCGCTCATCGTCCACATTGAACTGCTTGCACAGGCGCTTGACGGCCGATAGCTGATCTTGCATATCCAGAATCTGAAACGCCTGCGGCAGCTTGGCCGCCTGATAGTGGGCGCGCAGCAAACGGTTGCACAAACCATGAAACGTGCCAATCCACATACCACGCACGTTGTAGGGCAGCATGGTGGACAGGCGCGTCAGCATCTCTTTGGCCGCCTTGTTGGTAAAGGTCACAGCCAAGATAGAGCCCGGTGTGGCCTGCCCCGTTTGCAGCAGCCAGGCTATGCGTGTGGTCAGCACACGGGTCTTGCCCGAGCCAGCACCCGCCAAAATCAGCGCATGGCCTGCAGGCAAGGTCACGGCGGCCAGTTGCTCATCATTGAGCCCCGTGAGCAGCGGTGAGTGGAAGCCATGGTTGGCGGGGTTTACGCCAAAATTTTCATCTTTGGGCGCGGAGTCAAGCAGGTCAATCGGAAACATATCCCACCATTGTAGAAATGCTGGCGACTCCTTGCGGTTTGCTGCTGCATTGCAGCCCCCATATAACCATCAAAGTCATGGGGAAACCTCCGGCGCCCCTCTATGCCTATAGAATCAATCACCGGGCCCAAGTATCTTGTGGTCCGGTTTTTTTTGTCCGAAATTTCTTTTCTGACAAACAGCCGGCCTCCAAGCCAAGCGCCCCATCGCTGTGAAATTGTTTGCAGCGACCTCTTATGGAGCTTGGAATCAAATGGAAATTTTCGACTACGACAACATTCTTCTGCTGCCACGTATGTGCCGTGTGGAGAGTCGTTCGGAATGTGACACCAGCGTCGTGCTGGGCAACCGCAGCTTCAAGCTGCCCGTGGTGCCCGCCAACATGAAGACGGTGGTGGACGAAAATATCTGCGCCTATCTTGCGCAAAACGGTTTCTTCTACGTGATGCACCGTTTTGACATCGACAATGTGGACTTCACCAAGGACATGCAGTCCAAGGGTCTGTTCGCGTCGATCTCTCTGGGCGTCAAGCAACCCGACTACGACACCGTAGATCGCTTTGTTGCTGACGGCATCTGCCCTGAGTACATCACCATCGACATCGCCCACGGCCATGCCGAGAGCGTGAAGAACATGATCCAGTACATCAAGGCCAAGATCCCTGCGGCCTTTGTGATTGCGGGCAACGTGGCCACGCCCGAAGCTGTGATCGATCTGGAAAACTGGGGCGCTGATGCGACCAAGGTGGGCGTGGGCCCGGGCAAGGTGTGTATCACCAAGCTCAAAACGGGTTTTGGCACAGGCGGCTGGCAGTTGTCGGCGCTCAAGTGGTGCGCACGCGTGGCGACCAAGCCCATCATTGCTGACGGCGGTATTCGCAGCCACGGTGACATTGCCAAGAGCATCCGCTTTGGCGCCACGATGATCATGATTGGCTCGCTGTTTGCAGGCCATGAAGAGTCCCCCGGCAAGACCGTGGAAGTGGACGGCGAGCTGTTCAAGGAATACTACGGTTCGGCTTCTGACTTCAACAAGGGCGAGTACAAGCACGTCGAAGGCAAGCGCATTCTGGAGCCTGTTAAGGGCCCATTGATGAACACGCTGATCGAAATGCAGCAAGACGTTCAGTCCTCCATCAGCTACTCCGGCGGCACCAAGCTCATGGATGTGCGCAAGGTGAACTATGTCATCCTCGGCGGCGACAACGCTGGCGAACATCTGCTGATGTAAGCGCGCAAGCGCAGCTCACCAGCGCGAAGGTGAACCTCCAAAAAAAGCATCAAGGGCAGCTTAGCCTGCCTTTGTTGTTTCTGGGGATGTCGCTGACAAGCTTGCTGATGAACTTGCAGACAAGCTGACACGCTTTAGCATGGTGGTATTCAATCAATCCAAGCAAACAGCATGAGCACTTTGAAGATCGCCGTTTTAGGCACCGGAATGATGGGCCTGCCCATGGCCCGCCGCCTCGCTCAGGCCGGCCATGAAGTTCACGCATGGAATCGCACCCGCGCCAAGGCAGAGCCACTGTTAACGGACGGTGTCACCATCCACGACAACGCAGCTGACGCGGTGCGCGGCGTAGACTTTGCCATTAGCTTGCTGGAAAGCGGCGCAATCGTGGGCGAAGTACTCTTCAATCAGGGCGTGGCCCATGCCATGCCCAAGGGCACGCTCTTCATCGACATGGCCTCCATCCAGCCACGAGAAGCGCGCGAGCACGCAGACAAGCTCAAAGCCTTGGGCGTGCGGCACATTGATGCTCCCGTATCTGGCGGAACCTTGGGCGCACAAGCAGGCACACTCGCCATTATGGTTGGGGGTGATGCTATTGATTTTGATAGCGCTCTGCCCGTCTTTGCTGCACTGGGCCGCGCGACACATGTAGGGCCACACGGCGCAGGTCAGTTGGCAAAGTTAGCCAACCAGATGATTGTGGGCATCACCATAGGCGCCGTAGCCGAAGCCTTGCTGCTTGCCGAGCGCGGTGGAGCGGACCCTGCCAAAGTGCGTGAAGCCATCTCGGGCGGCTTTGCCGACAGCCGCATTTTGCAAGTGCATGGTGAGCGCATGGTCAAGCAAGACTTTGCAGCGCGTGGCCGTATGGCGGTTCAGCTCAAAGACATGCGCAACGCCACAGCAACGGCCGATGAACTTGGTTTTGACGCACCGATTACTGGCCTGCTAGAGCAGCTATATGCTGAGGGCGTGAAAAACGGCCTGGGTGATCTTGATCAGGCAGGCCTGTTCGTAGAATTTCAAAGGCGCAATTCGCTCGATTGAAAAAAACCGCGGGTTTTCCTGCAACCCCTGAAGAAATAGCGCATAATTGCGGTCTTGCTTGCAGCGCAGGCAATGTGTGGGGCTCTTAGCTCAGCTGGTAGAGCAGCGGACTCTTAATCCGTTGGTCGAGTGTTCGAATCACTCAGGGCCCACCAAAATTCTTCAGTCTGGTTTTTCATCAGATTGATCCTCCGGATTAACTCCGGCGGGCTCTTAGCTCAGTTGGTAGAGCAGCGGACTCTTAATCCGTTGGTCGAGTGTTCGAATCACTCAGGGCCCACCAAAAATTTAATCGATTTGCTTTTAGCAGATCAAACCTCCGGTTTATTCCGGCGGGCTCTTAGCTCAGTTGGTAGAGCAGCGGACTCTTAATCCGTTGGTCGAGTGTTCGAATCACTCAGGGCCCACCAAAATTTATCCGATCTGCTTTGAGCAGATCAAACCTCCGGTTCATTCCGGCGGGCTCTTAGCTCAGTTGGTAGAGCAGCGGACTCTTAATCCGTTGGTCGAGTGTTCGAATCACTCAGGGCCCACCAAATATTCAAAAGCCAAAGTTCTCACGAGCTTTGGCTTTTTTGTTTGCCCAACTCACATCACATCAGAGCGTGAGCGCTGTCAAAGCATTAGTGAACACCTCAGGCATCATGCAGGCATCGGCACTCCGCCCCATGCCACCAAGTACATGCACAGCCTTTAAGACTCACTATGCAAAACAACTTCTCTACCTTCTGGCGTGGGCCGCGCTGGGCGCTTGCCATGCTGCTTGCCATCCTCGGCATGCTGGGGCCGTTCGCAATAGACACTTATATTCCCGCATTCTCAGGAATCGCCAAGGCATTAGGCGCAACGCCTGTTGAGATGCAGCAAACCCTGTCAGCCTACCTCTTCGGCTTTGCCTTCATGAATTTATTTCATGGTGCATTGGCCGACAGCTTTGGCCGCCGCCCCGTCATTCTTTGGGGGCTTGTCATGTTTACGCTGGCCTCCGCAGGTTGCGCCATGTCTCAAAACATCACGCAACTGGTGCTGTTTCGCACACTGCAAGGCTTATCCACTGGCGCCGGCATTGTGGTGTCTCGCGCCATTGTCCGGGATATTTTTCCACCAAATCAGGCGCAAAGCTTGATGGCGCAAATCACCATCTTCTTTGGCATTGCTCCGGCGCTGGCACCCGTGATGGGTGGCTGGCTACTTATGCACCTGGGTTGGCAATCCATCTTTTGGTTTTTGACGCTGATTGGCGTTCTGCTTTGGGCCATTAACGTCAAGTTTTTGCCTGAGTCCCTGCCCATCGAAAAGCGCCAGCCTTTTCAATTCAAGCCGCTAATGCAAGGCTACCGCACGCTGTTGACTGACCCGCGCTTTGTACTGCTGGCACTGGCTAGCGGCATTCCATTCAACGGCATGTTTTTGTACCTGCTGTCCGCGCCCGCTTTTCTGGGCGACGTTCTGAAGCTGGAGCCCACGCAATTCTTCTGGTTTTTTATCGCCACCATTGGCGGCATCATGGCTGGCAGCTGGACCAGCGGAAAGCTGGCCGGGCGCATTGCACCCAAAAAACAGATTCGCCACGGTTTTGTGGTCATGTTCGCCACGTCCATCATCAACCTCGTCGCCAATCTAATTTGGCCCGCGCATGTGAGCTGGGCACTACTGCCCATCTGCCTGTTTGCTTACGGCTGGGCGCTGATGGTGCCCGTGGTCACACTGCTTGTATTAGATGTCCACCCCGAACGACGCGGCCTTGCCTCATCACTGCAAGCGGTCGTCGGCTCTGTCGCCAACGGCTTAGTTGCTGGAGTGATTGCACCGCTGGTCATGCATTCGGCTGTGTTGCTTGCCATTGGCTCTATTGTCATGATGCTGATTGGCTTGGCCGCCTGGATGTATTTGCATCGCCATTGGCCCGAAATTGGGCGCACCGCTTCAGAGCTTTGAAATAGCAAAAGGCAAAAAAAATGAGCTGTAAGTCCAATTGATACAAAGACTTCGAGCTAATTTATAGCTGAAGCCCATGTTAATTGAGGACAAGCAGCTCCTCTTTTTGATGAAGCAGATAACAAAAAGCCGGCTACAAGAGCCGGCTTTTTAGGATTCAAGCGAAAGCCTGAATCAGCGATTAACGCTCGTCACGACGAGGAGCGCGGGGCTTGCGGTCAAAGCCGCGATCGCCACGGTCACCGCTAGGCTGGTAAGGCTTACCAGCGCTTTGGCCAAAGGCTGGACGACGATCACCGCCACCACCGAAGCCACGCGATTCGCCACCGCGGAAGCCGCCTTCACGCGCGCCGCCACCTGCATGAGCGCCATCACGAGGACCGCCAAAGCTCTTGCGAGCTTCGCCGCCTTCGCTGCGACCCGCAAAACCACCACGATCACCACCGCGATCACCACCGCGATCGCCGCCGAAGCCGCCACGGTTAGGAGCGCGATCACCGCCGCCGAAGCCGCGCTGGTCATCACGAGGACGGTCACCACCAAAGTTAGGACGATCACCACCACGGTCAGCACCGCGATCGGCAAAACGGTCACCGCGAGGTGCGCCAAAGCCTGGACGATCGCCGCCACGGTCACCACCGCGGTCGTTGCCACGAGCACCGCCAGCGAAGCTGCCGAAGCCTGGCTTGCGGCCATAGCCGTCACCATCACGACGAGCGCCGCCGCCACCAAAGCTACGACCACCGCCACCGCCGCCACGACGGCCATCACGATCGCCGCCACCGCCAGCAGGAGCACGTTGCACTGGCTCCATACCTGGAATCACTTCAGCCTTGAATTGCTGACGTGTGTAAGCTTCGATGTCGAACACACGGCGACGATCACGGAATTCCGCAAACGTCACAGCAGTACCTTCACGACCCGCACGACCGGTACGACCGATACGGTGGGTGTAATCTTCAGCCTTCATGGGCAAGCCATAGTTGAAGACGTGAGTGATGGTGGGCACGTCGATACCACGTGCGGCCACATCGGTTGCCACCAAGATTTGCACTTGACCGTTACGCAAAGCCATCAGGCGGCGGTTACGCAGACCTTGACTCAGAGCACCGTGCAGAGCAACGGCGGAGAAGCCTTCTTGCTGCAGGTCGGTTGCCAGGCCGTCGCATTCCACTTGCGTAGAAGCAAACACAATGGCTTGGTTGATGGTGCTGTCACGCAACCAGTGGTCCAGCATCTTGCGCTTGTGCTGAGCGTTATCGGCCCAGAACAGCACTTGCTTGATGCTGGCGTGCTTTTCTTGAGGCGAATCAATCGTCAGCTTCTTCACGCCGGAGCCGTTGTCATGCATCACACGCATGGCCAGCTGTTGCACGCGAGGTGCGAACGTTGCGCTGAACATCATGGTTTGCTTGCGCTGGGCAGTCATCACGTTGACTTCGGCCAGATCGTCGGAGAAGCCCAGATCCAACATGCGGTCAGCTTCGTCAACCACCAAGAACTGAACCTTGTCCAGCTTGATTTGCATAGAGCGCTGCAGATCCAGCAGACGGCCAGGAGTGGCCACCACCAGGTCAGCGTTTTGCAGCTTGGCAATTTGCAGTTGGTAAGGAATACCACCCACCACGTTGGCAACACGAATGCCGCGGCAGTGCTTGACCAGCTCGATAGCGTCATGCGCAACTTGCTGAGCCAGCTCACGTGTGGGGCACAGAATCAAAGCGCCAGGAGTAGCAGCCTTGAAATTGCGGTTGTTGGTGGGATCCTTGCGCTTGGCACGCTTAGGAGCAGCTTCGCCATTGGCTTCAGCTTCAGCGCACATGCGCTCGAACTCAGCCTTGGCATCAACGTCAGCTTGAGCGCGTTGTTGGATCAAGGTGTGCAGCACGGGCAGCAGGAAGGCAGCAGTCTTGCCGGAGCCAGTCTGGCTGGACACCATCAGGTCGATGAAACCGTTGGCATCAGCGCCTTCACCCATGGCCAAAGGAATGGCCTTGATCTGCACTGCTGTAGGCTGGGTGTAGCCGAGGTCAGCCACAGCCTGAACCAGTTCAGGAGCCAGGCCCAGTTCTACGAAACCGTTAGGCTGAGCAGGAACTTCTTCAGCAGCAGCTTCTTCGGAGGTGATTTCTTCAGCACCAGTATCTTCTGCGTCCATGTCGGCCAGCATAGCGTCCAGACGGGAATCGATTTCAGGCGAAGACACGGCGATATCGGCAGCGGCCACTTGGCCCTGCTCTAGGGAGTTTTCTGTCATTAATAGCTTACGAAAAAACGACGCAGTCAGCGTGCTGCTCGCTTCTTTTGACGGTTGGTTATCAACATCCACCGTCAGACTTTGACTGGCCCGTTCGCAAAACGGGGCAGATGGGTGTTATGTCTTAGCGTGTCGGCTGTATGTAGGCCGTTGCACGAAAGTAAGTACCCGTGTGTGATGGAGATGCGCAAAAATTACCCATTGATCGGGTAAGAGGGATATTGTGGCACGCAACGGGTTTTCCCGCAAGTGATGAATTTGTATCCCCCTTCACAGGAATGTGCCTATCGAGAGCAAAACATGCTCTTAAGCACTCAGCAATTCTTTGCGGTAATGCTGCAGCTCGTCGATCGACTCATGCACATCGGCCATAGCGGTGTGGCGCTGCGCTTTCTTGAAAGAGGTATAGGCAGTGGGCTTCCAACGCTTGGCAAGCTCTTTCAATGTGCTCACATCGATATTTCGATAGTGAAAGAAGTCGTTGAGCTTGGGCATGTAGCGCTCCATAAAGCGCCTGTCCTGAGCAATGCTGTTGCCGCACAGCGGCACCTTGCCCTTAGGGACGTATTTTTTCAAAAAAGCAATCAACGCGGCTTCAGCTTCGGCTTCGGTAATGGCGGAGGCCTTTACCTTGTCGATCAGACCGCTTTTGCCATGCGTGCCCTTGTTCCAGGCATCCATACCGTTGAGTAGCTCATCGGATTGGTGAATCGCAAAAACAGGCCCTTCGACGCGCGTTTGCAGGTCGGAGCTGCTGACTACGACAGCAATTTCAATAATGCGGTCGTGATCGGGGTTCAAGCCCGTCATTTCGCAATCCAGCCACACCATATTGAGGTCGGATTTAAGCAGAACGACAGGAGCATCAACAGCAGACACAGCCACGGGTTCCGCGCTGGCGGAATTCATACAGGAAGCTTCAGACATGGCGCAAATTGTCGCCTACACTGCCAAGACATGGCTTCCAACCTAGATTTTTCTCTGACACTTTCACTGATTTTTGCAGCGGCAGTTGCGCTTCAATGGCTACTGCGCGCATGGCTAGTCTCGCGCCAAGTGCGCCATGTGGCCCAACACCGCAATGCAGTACCCGCAGCCTTTGCCCACCGCATCAGCCTAGCGGCACACCAAAAAGCTGCCGACTACACGCTGGCCAAGGCTAGGGCCTCACTCATCGACATCACCTTGTCGGCCGCCGTGCTGCTGTGCTGGACCTTGCTGGGCGGACTGGACTGGCTCAACCACTGGCTGCTTGAATTCATCAATCCCGGCCTGTGGCAACAACTGGCATTACTCGCCAGCTTTGTGGTGATCTCATCGCTCATTGAGCTACCGCTGTCGCTGTACCAAACCTTCAAGCTAGAGCAGCGCTTTGGCTTTAACCAAATGACACTGGGCCTATGGCTGGGCGACCTGCTCAAGTCCACCTTGGTCGGCGCCGTCATTGGCCTAACCTTGGCAGCACTGATTTTGTGGCTGATGGGCTCTACCGGCCCACTGTGGTGGCTGTGGGCCTGGGCAGCATGGACCGCATTCAATTTGCTGCTGATGTGGATCTTCCCCAGCTTCATTGCCCCGCTGTTCAACAAATTCGAGCCGCTGGCGGACGAAAACCTCAAATCCCGCGTTACCAGCCTGATGGAGCGCTGCGGCTTTGCCGCCAAGGGTTTGTTTGTGATGGATGGCAGCCGCCGCTCGGCCCATGCCAACGCCTATTTCACAGGTTTTGGCAATTCCAAGCGCGTGGTGTTTTTTGACACCCTGCTCAAGCAACTCAGCCCCAGCGAGGTTGAGGCCGTGTTGGCTCACGAGCTCGGCCACTTCAAGCATAAGCACATCACTAAGCGCATGGTGATGATGTTTGGTGTGTCTTTGCTTGGCTTTGCATTGCTGGGCTGGATCAGCCAGCAAGCGTGGTTTTACTCAGGGCTGGGCGTGTCGATTCTGGAGAGCAAGCACCTCGTCGTGCCTGCTGAAAACAATGCCATCGCCCTGCTGCTGTTCATGCTGGCCGTGCCTGTGTTCAGCTTCTTCATCACACCGCTGATGTCCGCCATGTCGCGCCGCGATGAGTTTGAAGCCGATGCCTATGCCATTGAACAGGCTGATGGTGCTCAACTAGCTTCAGCACTGCTCAAGCTTTACGAGGACAATGCCTCAACCCTCACGCCAGATCCTTGGTATGTGAGCTTTTACTACTCACACCCTCCCGCAGTGGATCGACTGGCGCGAATGCCAGCGCCCATCGGCAGTTTGTAACTCCACAAGAGTTTTCTCATGAGCACCTCAACCTTGCTACAAAAAGACTGGTCCCAGCTCAAGCGCAGCGCACTCAGCGCCGATCAGGCGCGTGCGCAACTGGCTGCTCTTGAAGGCTGGCAGCTAGCGGGCAACGACGCCAGCCCCGCCATCAGCAAGACTTACAGCTTTGCCAACTTTTACGAAACCATGGCCTTTGTGAACGCACTGGCCCTGATTGCCCACCAGCAAGACCACCACCCCGACCTAGAGGTGGGCTACAACCGCTGCAAAGTCAGCCTGAACACGCATGACGTGGGCGGAATCTCTGAAACCGATATCGACTGCGCGCGCCGCATCGAAGCACTATTGAAGCTAGCCTAATTTCTATGGCAAAACAAGGACAGCGCCCCCGCGGCCAAGCCATTTCAGGAACACAAGCAGGTCTGGTCGTTGCCAGTTATGGCCGTCACTGCGTCGTTGAGACGCCGGACGGCGAGCGCCGCATCTGTCACCCCCGCGGCAAAAAAAGTCAGGCCGTCGTGGGCGATCAGGTTCTGTGGCTGGCAGCGCCACCGGGTCAGGGCGATGAAGGCACGATTGAGAAAGTCGTCGAACGCCGCAATGTCTTCTACCGCCAAGATGACATTCGCACCAAAACGTTTGCCGCCAACCTCGACCAGCTTCTCATTTTGATAGCAGCCGAGCCAGTATTCAGCGAGGTGCAGCTAGTACGCGCCTTGATTGCCGCCGAGGCCGCGCACATCACGCCAATCATTGCGCTCAACAAGATGGATCTGGAAGAACCCTTCTTACGCGCTTGGGAGCGACTGGCACCCTACCGCACCATGCGCGACGCTGTGGATGACCCGCCGCATTACGTGGTGCTGCCGCTGTCGCTAGAAGATGCAGATGACGAGGACCGTGACGCCATCATTGGCCTGCTGCAAGGCAAAACGACGCTGGTTCTTGGTCCATCAGGCGTTGGTAAAAGCACCTTGATTAACCTGCTGCTGCCAGACGCCAAGGTTGCGACCAAAGAAATTTCGCAGGCGTTAAACACCGGCAAGCACACCACGACTAGCACCACTTTGTACTGGGTCGATGAGGCGCGCACCACGGCCATCATGGACTCGCCAGGCTTTCAAGAGTTTGGCCTCTATCACATCGCCCCTACGCAGTTGGCCGCTTGCATGCCTGACATTGGCGCCCACGCCAAAGCCTGCAAGTTCTACAACTGCACCCATTTGCATGAGCCAGGCTGCGGCGTGATTGATGCAGTCAAAAATGGCTCTGCTGAGCTACCCATCAGCGACAACCGCTATCGTATTTATAGAGAGCTGCACGAAGAGTTGGATGTTCATCATTTTTGATGGAGGGTAAGAAGGTGGATTCAACCGAATATCCAGCCTTCTTCACCGACCAAACAAGGACGAGGGGCTGTTTAGAAATCTCATTCGGCATGACTTCCAAACCGACCTAGCCCTGAGACCATCACCCCAGCAAACGGGCAAAGGTCAGCAAGGCCAGCAGCAGCAGCCAAACAGCCACCGAGCGCCAGACCAAGCCCACCACGCTGCGCAAATGTGCCATTTCTGGCTCACGCCCAGGGGTCGAATCGCTACCACCCTCCCACTGCGCATCCGCACCTTCTTCGCCATAACCAGCATCGCGGCGACGCAAAGCCTCTCCACCCAAGCGCACATTGATAGCGCCGGCAGTGGCGGCCAAGATTACGCCATCGTTGTCATTAGGGAAGCGCTGAGCATAAACACGCCAGTTATCAATCGCTTCTTCAAAACTGCCCACCATGGCAAAAGAAAGCGCCGTTAAGCGCGCTGGCAGCCAGTCAATCACATACCAAGCTTTGGCAGCAGCCTCTTGCAGTCGCTCGCTGACTGGCGCTTGCAAACCTTCCACGCCCTTGCGCGACCACGCCCGCGACAAATACTCAGCCATGCGATACAAAATGGCGCCCAGCGGGCCCAAGCCCAGCACCGAGAAAATCGAAAACCAGAACAGCACACCAAACACATGGCGGTGTGCAGCCAGTACGGAATATTCGATGACATGGCGCACTACTTCGCTGCGAGGCACCTCGCTGGCGTCAACCTGCTGCCAATCGGCCAATGCCTGACGAGCGGCGAATTCATCACCCGCATCCAAAGCATCACGAATATGCGTGAAGTGGTGGCTAAATTGACGAAACCCTAGCGTGACGTAGAGCACAGCCACGTTCCAGAGCATGGCTGCGGGCCAGCCAATCAGTTGCTGCAAGGCCCAGAAAATACCCAGTGCGATGGCGCAAGGCAGCAAAACCGCCATGACCCAAGCCAGCCAGCCATGGTGAGCTTTACCCGCGTCAAAGTTACGGCGTACGGTCACCGTCCAAGCGCGATAGCCCCCTTGCACCAGGTTAGACCGGGCCAACGGGCGCGCTTGCTCCAGCAACAAAGCGATCAAGATGGCGAAAAAACTCATGGCTTCATCATAGCGGCGCAGTTTGTCTGCTTGTTACAAGCGGCGCATCAAGCCGCCAAAAAACGATAAAGATTGCGCAACATGCCCGCTGTTGCACCCCAAATATAGCGCTGCTGCTCTCCGTCTTGATAGGGCATCGCAAACCATTCACGATCCACGCCTTGCCACTGCATGGCATGACGCTGGTGATGAGCAGGGTTGAGCAAAAAAGACAACGGCACCTCAAACAGATCGGCTACCTCGCCCGGATTGGGAAAGTAGCTTGGCTGCGGATGCACCAAGGCGACCACTGGGGTGATATGGAAAGCGGTTCCCGTCACATAGACAGGCAAACGCCCCAAAACCTCTACATTTTTTGGTGAAAGCCCCACCTCTTCATGAGCCTCGCGCAGAGCAGTCGCTTCAGCGGATACATCTTGTGGATCTCGTTTACCCCCAGGAAAAGCGACTTGCCCGGAGTGTGTAGATAGCTTGGCAGAGCGCACAGTCAGTAGCACCATGGGCTGCTCGCGCAGAACAATGGGAACAAGCACCGCCGCATCCATGGGTTGGCGGGCAGTGATGGGCTTTTCTAGCATCCGCTCAGGAGTCCACTCGGGTGGCTGCGCAAAACGCATGCGCAATGCCTGCGGCGTCTGAGCCCCCAATGGCACAGAGGGAAGCTGACTATCAATACCCAGCAATCGCGCCCAACTGGGGTCTACGATAGCGATAGAAGGAGTAGAAGATTGAGCAGATACAGACATGTACTCAGCCTAAACAAGTGTCCAAAGCAAGAAAAAAGCAAAAGCTACAAAAAAGACAGCGGCCATAAAAAAAGCCGCCACAGCGAACTGTAGCGGCTTTTATGGAATTACTTCCGACGCGCGTATTACTGAGCAGCAGCTGCAGTCTTAACGCGGCGCTGAGGCAGCTTTTCCTTGATACGAGCAGACTTGCCGCTACGTTCACGCAGGTAGTACAGCTTGGCGCGACGGACATCGCCGCGACGCTTGACTTCAATGCCAGCGATCAGAGGGGAGTAAGTTTGGAACGTACGTTCCACGCCTTCACCGCTGGAGATCTTACGCACTGTGAAGCCGCTGTTCAGGCCACGATTACGCTTAGCAATCACAACGCCTTCGTAAGCTTGAACGCGCTTACGAGCACCTTCAACCACGTTCACGCTCACGATGACGGTGTCACCAGGAGCGAATTCGGGGATAGTCTTGTTCAGGCGAGCAATTTCTTCTTGCTCAAGAGTCTGGATCAAATTCATGATGTAAGTCCACTTGGATCGTGTCCGCGCCAAAATTGGCAAGCACCGGGATTGGTGCTATGGCTGCATTACAAGAACTGCCCGAAAGCAGATCTGGTGTTCCTAGCAGCGGCCGGATATAGGATCAAAGAGCCTCAGATTATAGCTTGGGAGCTGTTTTTGCCAAAAACCCTTCGTCTTTGGCATTGAGCAGGCCCTGTTTTCGGGCTTGCTCGATCAGCTCCGGACGGTGCTGCGTCGTAATGCGCAGCCGCTGATCACGGCGCCAGCGTTCAATATTGGCGTGGTGACCAGACAACAGCTCAGGCGGAACGTCCTGGCCATTCCAGACTTCGGGGCGGGTGTAGTGCGGGCAGTCCAGCAAGCCATCAAGCGCAGGGTTGAAGCTATCTTGCTGAAAGCTGCCCTCGTCGTTGAGCACGCCAGGCTGCAGTCGCGCCAGAGAGTCCAGCAGCACCATGGCCGCCAGTTCGCCTCCCGAAAGCACAAAGTCACCCAAACTGAGCTGATGCGTGACATGGGCGTCAATAAAGCGCTGATCAATACCTTCGTAACGACCGCAAAGCAGCACCGCGCCACGGCTTTCGGCCCACTCGGCCACCACAGCATGTTTAAGCGTGGTGCCAATCGGGGAAAACAATACAACGGGAGCTGGCTCGGTTTGCTCTTGCGCATCTGCCTCGATACGGGCGGCGCGGATCGCATTCAGGCAAAGCTGCAAAGGCTCGGCCATCATCACCATGCCGGGGCCACCGCCAAAGGGGCGGTCATCAACCCGGCGATAGTTGCCTTCGGCCCAGTCACGCGGGTTCCACAGATGCACGGCCACTTGGCCGGAGCTGTAAGCGCGGCGGGTCACCCCGCTCTCCAAAAAAGGAGCAAACAGCTCAGGAAACAGGGTAATGATGTCGAAGCGCATGATCCACCAAGACAAGCAGCTATCGAATCAATAGTGCTTGCACATTAAATTCAATAATCAGGCTGCCAGTCGGCCACGATGGTCTTACTTGCAAGATCAACCGAGTCCACATAGGCATCCACAAAAGGAATCAGGCGCTCTTGCTCCTTGCCTTCCACTTCATAGCCCAGCACCAGAACGGTCTGCGGGCCAGTGGACATCAGATCTGTGACAACACCCAGAGCCACACCTTCGCGGTTGACTACGGACAAGCCCAGCAGGTCGACCCAGTAAAACTCGCCGTCATCGGTTTTGGGGAAATGTTCACGCGCTACAAAAATGCGAGCGCCGCGCAAAGCTTCAGCCGCATTGCGGTCTGCCACTTCGGGCGAAGTCGCAACGACGGTGTCTGAATGAAAGCGCGCTTGCTTGACAGGCAGGACTACGGCACCCGTAAAGTGCTTTGCACCTTTTTCGGAAGGCAGCAAAAACCAATCCTTGGCAGCAAAAAGCGCATCAGGAGCGCTGCTAAAGGCCTGGACCTTGAACCAGCCCTTGATTCCCCAGGCATCGGCAATGCGACCGACTTCAACGGCATCAGCAGGCAAGCTCGTAGCTTGAAGAAGAGGCATGTGGCTCATGGGGAATCAGCAAAGAGATTTCAAAAATTCAATAGAAAACGGGTTCCGTCAGGCAAACCAACGGAACCCGCTTTGATAACGCGCTTAAAAAGCGACCGCTTAATTAATTAAGCAGCAACCTTCTTGGCAGCGTTCTTGATCAGGCGTTCAGCCGTTTCAGAAGCTTGGGCACCAACGCTCTTCCAGTAAGCAACACGGTCCAGAGCCAAACGCAGGCCTTCTTCGGCGCCACGAGCGCTAGGGTTGTAGAAACCCAGGCGTTCGATGAACGAACCGTCACGACGCACGCGCTTGTCAGCGACAACGATGTTGTAGAAAGGACGAGCTTTAGAGCCGCCGCGGGAGAGACGAATAACAACCATGATATTTCCTTCGGGTGGTTACAGCCGGCGCTATTAAAAAATTGACCAGCTGCGCACGTTCTTACAGCGTTTGAGACACGCGACATGACCACCCGGCCAGCGACACGCTGTAAAGCCAGAAATTATATCGATTTCTGTTCAAGATGCCTACAGGCTAGCCAATGAATAGCAGCAATCCCAAGGTCTATCAACGAATAGACGGCAATTGCCCTGTGTCCGAAAAGCTGCATGACAGGAATAATCAACTGATCGCTTCTAGCATCTGCAGTCAATCATGAATCCCAGTGCAACTACCACTACAGCTCGCTCTCGCAGCAAAAATAAGACTCTGGCCGCTTGGCTGGCTTTTGTGGGTGGCCCACTTGGCTTACACCGTTTTTACCTGTACGGCATGGGTGACTGGCTTGGCTGGCTTTTGCCTATTCCCACAGCTTTGGGCATTTATGGCATTGAGCGCATCCAACAATTAGGTCAAGACGATCAATTGAGTTGGATTTTGATTCCTCTGTTTGGCTTCACCATCGCCGGCTGCGCACTGCGCGCCATTCTTTACGGGCTTATGGACAAGCCGGTCTGGAATGCACGTTTTAACCCCAGTGCCGCTGCTGATGCAACTGCAGGCCAGACCCAATGGACCACCATTTTCGCTATTGCACTGTCCCTGCTGTTTGGCGCTACCGTTTTAATGGCCAGCATTGCATACAGCTTTCAGCACTACTTTGAGTATCAGGTGCAAGAAGCACGAAAGATCTCTCAATAAACACAATTCAAGACCAAGAAACCTAGGGTTAAGCCTAGGTATTGGTTTATTCAGAATGAATCTTTTGTAAGCAAAAGTCTATTTAAAGACTTGAAACTGCCAAAATCAGCCTCTCATCGGCCTACAGAACCCACAATGCAAGTCTAAAGAACACATTGCAATGGATTTGCACTATGCAAATTTTGCGTCCTCCGGCGCTCTTGTTCCACCTGCCAGATGAGGTTTTATGTCTGTACCAGCCGACAAGTCAGTCAAGTCAGAAGCGCAGGGGCAAAGCCCCTTCCCTGCATCTACCAATTTAGTGGGCGTGTACGGCGAGCAGTTATTTCGCATCCTTGAGCAAAGCAGCAGCGGCTATGTGCTGCTGGATGCTCAAGACCGAGCTCAGCGCTGGAACGATGGTTATTTACGCCTCTTTCCTTGGCTTATACCGACACTTAAAGTCGGTGCATCTCTACGGACAGCTCTTGAGGCTGCGGTTGCGTCAGCACCGCCTTCAGCCTCAGCAGAGCTCCATAGCATTGCTGAAAAGCAATTGACATTGATAACGCGCCAGCAAGCGCATATTCAAATTCAGCAGCCCAGCGGACGCAAAATCAGCCTATCTGCGCATGCACTTTCGGCCAATTACACCGTGCTAACCTGCAAAGAACTGGTTGCTGACGAAGGGGATGGGGAAAGCCTCTCATTCTTTGATGCTCCGACCAACCTGCCTAATCGTCGCCTGCTACTGGATCGTTTATCACAATCCATGATTCAGTCAGAGCGAACCGGTTGGCGTGGCGCCTTGCTGACCATTGATATGGAGCCCGCCAAAGGCTTTAGCCACCTGGATACCGACGAGACTAATGCGCAATTAGCACCCGAGACTGCGCAGCGACTGCTCAGCTGTATGCGCGCCTGCGACACAGTGGCGCGCTTAGACTCCAAGCACTTTGTCATCATGGTTTCCGACCTGTCTCCAGATATTGAACTGGCAAACCTATTGGTCGAGCGGCTAGGAGAGAGACTTATTGAAAGCCTCAGCAGCAACTACCAGCTCAACACCCAAACCGTAAAGCTAGAAGCGAACATTGGCGCAACCCTGTTCGGCCCACACTCCCACTCTGCGACTGAATTGCTGCAGCAGGCGGAAACGGCCATGTATCGCCTTCGTGATGAAGAAGCCCCAGGCCTGCATTTTTTCAACCCCGAGCAGCACACCCAGCCCCTGCAACGCACCCACATGGAGCAAAGCCTGCGTGAAGCTCTGCGCTTAAGTCAGTTTGAGCTGCACTACCAGCCTCAATACTCTACCCGCGGCGACATTAGCGGGCTCGAAGCCTTGCTGCGCTGGCGCCACCCCTTGCGTGGCCTGGTACCGCCCAGCATTTTTCTGTCCGTTGCAGAAGAAACCGGCATCATTCTTCCCCTTGGTCTTTGGAGTATTCGAGCAGCCTGCGAGCAATTGGCGCAATGGAAAAGCGACCCTCAGCTGAACGCCCTGACCATCTGCGTCAACATCAGCGCCAAGCAACTGCAGCAGTCGAACTTAGCCGAGCAAATCGAACACATCATTGCGCAAACGGGAGTCAACCCCGCCCTGCTAGTGCTTGAGCTTGCAAGTAAAACACTCAACCCCATTGATGCTGACATCATTCGCGCGCTCAGCCGCCTAGGCGCTATAGGTGTGCGCTTATCTATGGATGGCTTTGGCAGCGGCTCCAACACATCAGAAATGCTGCGCCAACTGCCTCTTTGCCAACTCAAGCTCGCCCACTCACTGGTTCATCGTTTGGGGCCCAACAACGCCAGTGAGGCGGCCGTCCAATCAGCGATTGCACTCGCCAATCAACACCAAATTACCGTGGTCGGCGCAGGCATTGAGACCCTTGAGCAACGCGCTCTACTCGCTCAGCATGGCTGCAAACACTTCATGGGGCATTTATTTAGCGCCCCGGTGCCTGCCAGCAAAATCAAATCGCTGCTGCAAAACCCGGCCCTGCTCGGGCAAAAATAAACGCAGACTCAGTCCTGAGAGGGCATAAAAAAAGGCTTCGCAATGCGAAGCCTTTTTTGCCTCAAGTCATTATTTCATAAAGACTTCAAGCTATAGATAGAGTAGCGTTTTAGAACAACTGCAAGCTAATCCAGTAGGCAATCGAAGCAACAAAAGCGCTGGCAGGAATCGTCAAAACCCAAGCCCATACAATGCCGCCTGCTACGCCCCAGCGTACAGCACTGGCTCGCTGGGTTGAGCCCACACCGACAATCGCACCAGTAATAGTGTGAGTGGTCGAAACAGGAACGCCCAAGAAGGTTGCCAAGAACAACGTTAACGCGCCACCCGTTTCAGCACAGAAGCCGCCAACGGGCTTGAGCTTGGTGATCTTCTGACCCATGGTCTTCACGATACGCCAGCCGCCAAACATGGTGCCCAAGCCGATGGCTGCATAGCAGCTCACGATGACCCAAGTTGGAGGCGTGCTTTCGCCTGAACCCATATAACCCGTGGCAATCAACAGCAGCCAGATGATACCGATGGTCTTTTGAGCATCGTTACCGCCGTGACCCAAGCTGTAAGCACCTGCGGAAACCAGTTGCAAGCGACGGAACCACTTATCCACGCGATTCGGGCTTGCACGGCGGCATACCCAAGCCACCAGCACCATCATCAGCGAACCCAGCGTAAAGCCAAGCAGCGGTGAGACAAAGATAAAGGCCACGGTCTTCCAGATGCCAGAGGCAATCAGAGAACCTGCACCCGCCTTGGCAATCACAGCACCCACAATGCCGCCAATCAAGGCGTGCGAGGAGCTACTGGGAATGCCGTAGATCCAAGTGATGACGTTCCAGGTAATAGCGCCCACCAAGGCGCCGAACACGACATGCGTGTCCACAATACCGGGCTGAACAATACCCTTGCCCACGGTTGCTGCCACGCTCAGGTGGAAAACAAAGATCGCAATGACGTTGAAGAACGCTGCGAACATCACCGCGTGTGCGGGCTTTAGCACCCCCGTAGAGACTACGGTGGCGATGGAATTGGCAGCGTCGTGAAAACCGTTCATAAAGTCGAACAGCAACGCGAGCACTACCAGCATGATCACAACCCAAAGGGCTGCCTGTACCGGTTCCATGATTGGACTCCTGCGAGGATCAGGAATTCTCGAGGACGATGCCCTCGATCAGATTGGCCACGTCTTCGCAGCGATCTGTCACAGTTTCCAGCAGCTCATAGATAGCCTTGAGCTTGATGACTTCACGCACGTCCGGCTCTTCACGGAAGAGCTTGCTCATGGCGGCGCGCATCACGCGGTCCGCATCGCTTTCTAAGCGATCAATTTCATCGCAGGTCTTGCTGGTCGCCTCGACAACCGATGGATCCGACAGGCGGTCCAGCAGCTTGACTGCATCACGCACACGCTCGCAGCAACGCACGCACAGATCTGTCAGGCGTGTAATTTCGTCAGTCATGTGACGCACGTCGTACAAAGCCATGGTTTCGGCCGCGTCCTGAATCAGGTCAGCCACGTCATCCATGGTGTTGATCAGAGAGTGAATGTGCTCACGGTCCAAAGGCGTGATGAACGTCTTGTGCAGCATCTTGGACACATCGTGGGTGATGCGGTCAGCGGCGCGCTCGGCGTTATCTACGTCTGCGTTGTACTTTTCACGCAGATGCAAGTCGTTGTAATTGGCAACGAGTTGGGAGAAGGCGTGAGCTGCTTCAACAATGCGGTCCGCATGCTGATTGAACATCTCGAAAAAATTGCCTTCACGGGGCAATAGCTTGCTAAAAAGCATGAATGATCCTTACCGGGAAAAAGAAACCAGGCGACTCATTGCAAAAGAGCATGGTTCCCGGCTTAAACGGGGCGAAGTTTACTCTTGAGTTCTTGTGCGTTTGAGCGCGAACTCAAGACAGCCCTTCAAGCGCCACGAAAAATAAAACACACACTGTTCTTCTGTCGAAATCCTGCTACGGCAGCAGCTAAACATAGCGAGAAAGGGATTTGTTTAAATCTCAAGTACGCAAAGCAGCAAAAGCGGGGTCGTCATGCAAATAACGCGAACATGTTCCAACAATTTCTTTTTGTAATATACAAATTCCAAAAAACCCATAAATAGAATTTAAAAGAATCAAATCGAAAGAAAAAAACATTTCAAAGATCAAAAAAATGTCATTTATTTGTCATTTATTTGAAATCAAAGGGATTTGCGCAGGACGTTAGACCAGAAAACACGCACAAAACAAAGGTGCCACGAAGCGATTGCACCCATTCGTGCACCCTGATATTTGCTTAATTTCTCTGTGCCCTTATAGCCTCAGCCTACTCCCCCAGATAGGCAGCACGCACACGGGGATCATTAAGCAGCGTCTGCCCAGGCCCCGTCATGGTGATGATTCCAGACTCCATCACATAACCTCGGTCAGCCAGCGCCAGCGCTCGGCTAGCGTTTTGCTCTACCAGCATCATGGTCACGCCAAGAGCGTAAACATCGCCGACCACCTCAAAAATCTTATCTACCATGATGGGAGACAGACCCATAGATGGCTCATCGAGCAGCAGCACCTTAGGCTGACTCATCAAAGCCCGAGCCATGGCCAGCATTTGCTGCTCGCCACCGGACATGGTCCCGGCCAACTGATCTTTGCGCTCTTTCAAGCGCGGAAAGATGTTGAACATGCGCTCAATATCGGCCTGGATGCCGGCTTTGTCATTGCGCGTGTAAGCACCCATCAACAAATTTTCGGTAATAGTCATGCGGGCAAAGACACCGCGGCCTTCGGGCACCATGACTAGGCCTTCGGTCACCAAGTCCCAAGCGCCCTTGCCTTTAATGCTTTTGCCCAGATACAGAATATCGCCATCCGTTATCGGCAAACCGCAGGTGACGGCCTTCATGGTCGTGGTCTTGCCTGCGCCGTTAGAACCAATCAGGGAAACCAGCTCACCCTGATGCACCACAAAATCCACGCCTTTAACGGCTTGGATACCGCCATAACCCACCTTCAGGCCGCGCACTTCCAGCAGCACCGGCGCTGCGGACTTTGCCGCCTGAGCTTGTTCCAGCCCTTGTTTCAGCATTTGTTCCTGCATATTCAATGGCCTCCGGTGCCCAGATAGGCTTCAATCACTTTTTCGTTCTTTTGCACTTCGGCAGGCGTGCCTTCGGCAATGGGTTTGCCGTAGTCCAGCACCGTCACCCGGTCACACAGGCCCATGACCAGTTTGACATCGTGCTCGATCAGCAAGATGGTGCGGTTGTCGTTACGAATACGGTCAATCAGCTCGCGCAGCTGCACCTTTTCGGTGGCATTCATGCCCGCGGCGGGCTCGTCTAAGGCAATCAGTTGCGGATCGGTAGCCAGTGCGCGGGCAATCTCTAACCTGCGCTGATCGCCATACGACAAGGTGCGGGCTTTGAAATCGGCATATTTGCCAATACCCACATAGTCAAGCAACTCACGCGAACGTGCGCGAATCGCAGCTTCTTCCGCCTTGAAGCCCTTGGTGCGAAACACCGCCCCCAGCAAGCCAGAATGCGTGCGCACATGGCGGCCCACCATCACGTTCTCTAATGCCGTCATTTCGGCAAACAGGCGAATATTTTGAAAGGTGCGGGCGATACCTGCTCTAGCCACCTTGTGCACCGCTGTAGGCTCATAGGGCTTGCCCGCCAGCACAAACTTGCCGGTATCAGGCGTATACAAGCCGGTAATCACGTTGAAAAAAGTCGTCTTACCTGCGCCATTGGGGCCAATCAGGCCATAGACCTGCCCCCGCTCTATCTTCATATTGACGCCGGACAGCGCCTGCAAGCCGCCAAAGCGCTTGGAGATGTCCGAGACGTTGAGGACCGTGGAAGTCGTGCTCTCTGCCATATCAGTTCACATTCCTTGTCTGCTCTGTCATCAGGACGCATGGTCCAAGTTTTTGGCTCGATCTGGCGTGGGCCACAGACCACGCGGGCGCATCAGCATGATGATGATCATGGCCGACGCAATCAGCAACTGGCGCAGGATGGAAGCATCAAGCCGCCCGCCTGTCATTTCTTGCAGCGGGCCGGCCACATAGCGCAGCGCCTCGGGCAAGACCGACAGCAGCACGGCTCCCAAAATCACGCCGGGGATATGACCCAAGCCACCCAGCACGACCATGGCGACGATCATGACGGACTCCATCAAGCTAAACGACTCTGGCGAGACGAAGCCTTGAAAAGCGCCAAACATGGCCCCGGCCACACCGCCAAACGATGCGCCCATGCCAAAGGCTAGCAGCTTCATATTGCGCACATTGATGCCCATGGCCTTGGCGGCAATTTCGTCTTCACGAATGGCCATCCAAGCGCGGCCAATGCGCGAGTCTTGCAGGCGGTAGCAAATCAGCACCGTTAACAGCACCAGTACCAAAAACAGGTAGTAGTACATGGTGACGGAGGCCACATCAAAGCCAAAAAACTCGTGCCGCTTGGCGAGATCAAAACCAAAGACCTTGACCGAGTCAATCTGACCAATGCCTTTGGGTCCGTTGGTGATGTTGACGGGCTGGTCCAGGTTGTTCATCAAAATGCGGATGATTTCGCCAAAGCCCAGCGTCACGATGGCTAAATAGTCCCCTCGCAGCCGCAGCACAGGAAGCCCTAAAAGCACCCCCGCACAAGCTGCGATCAGCATCCCCAGCGGAATCACCAGCCAGATGGAGGTATGCAGCCCATCCGGGAACATGGCGGCAAAGCCCTCAAACGTCTCGGCCAAATGAGGCGACGCCATCAGCGCAAACATATAGGCGCCTACGGCATAGAAAGCCACATAGCCCAAGTCCAGCAGACCGGCGTAGCCCACCACGATGTTCAGACCCAGCGCCAGCATCACGTAAAGCAGGGCCAGATCCGCGATACGCACCCAAGCGTTGCCAAAATATTGCAGGATGAAAGGCAGCACCAGCAGGCCAATACCGCCCAGAACCCAGTGAAGAATTTTGTTGTTTTTCATGGGTAATCCTCAGGCTCTATCCGCCACACGCTCACCTAGCAGGCCCGAGGGGCGCAGCGTCAAGATGATGATGAGGACGATGAAGGCAAAGATGTCTGTGTACTGGCTACCCAGAACTCCGCCCGTCAGATCTCCGATGTAGCCCGAACCAATCGACTCGATCAAGCCCAGCAGCAAGCCGCCAACCACCGCGCCGGCCAAGTTACCAATGCCGCCAAACACCGCTGCAGTGAAGGCTTTCAAACCGGGCAAAAAGCCCATGGTGTGGTGTGCCGTGCCATAGTTCGATGCATACAAAATGCCCGCAATGGCCGCCAACACCGCACCGATGATGAAGGTTGCTGAGATCACCATGTCTGGCTTGACGCCCATCAGCGAAGCAACACGTGGGTTCTCGGCCGTGGCGCGCATGGCGCGGCCCAGCTTTGTGTAGTTGACCAAGTACATCAGGGTGGCCAGTGCCAAAGCCGTGACCACAAGCACCAAAATTTGCGTAGGCGTAATCACAGCCGAGCCAATTTCATAAGGTGTGGAAGGCATCAGTGTGGGATAAGCCTTGTAATTAGGCTTCCAGATGATCATGGCCAGCGTCTGCAGCAAGATCGAGACACCAATCGCCGTAATCAGCGGCGCAAGGCGCGGGCTGCTGCGCAGCGGCCGATAGGCGACTTTTTCGATCACAAAGTTCAGAGACGCAGCCACCACACAGGCAATGATGGCTGAGATTAAAAGCATGAGCCAGCCCGGCAGGTAGGGCATAGCCTCTTGCATCAAGCCTATACAGCTCCAACTCGTTAAAGCACCCACCATCAGCACTTCACCGTGGGCGAAGTTAATCAGCTGAATAATGCCGTACACCATGGTGTAGCCCAAGGCTATCAAGGCGTACATGCTGCCCAGAACCAGACCATTGATGATCTGCTGCAGCAAAATATCCATAAGCGCGCTCCCCTCTCTCGACCCAGACGGAGACATGCGTGTCTCTCATCCCAAACGACGGAGCCAGCGATGCCATGGTTCCTCTTTTACAGTCCGCCGCTTTGTGAGTGACTTGTCGCAAAAGAGTGCATGAATTCTAGGGAGCAGTTTTCATGCCAAAGGGTCGGGGTTTCCCGCGGCATCGCCTTTTTATGTTGCAGCGCAAAAAATTGATCGTTAAGTCAACTTCAATAAATACAAACACTTAGTCACTAAACCACGACAGAAATAGCGACAAACGCTAAAAATATCAGCAAGATCGCCGCATTCCACTAGTACCCATCTAGCAACACTAAGCAAATGTGCTGCGCACAGTGCTTGACTTAGTTACTGCCAAGGCATCGGTCCTTATTCCGGCTCCCGCGACTGCTTGGCGGCACGCGCCGCCTCATTGAGCTCGCGCAGCTGCTCCAGCTTTTGGCCGATCTTAATTTCCAATCCCCGCGCCACGGGCTGGTAAAAGCCGGGCTCTTCCATACCCTCTGGCAAATAACTCTCGCCCGCGGCAAAGCCGCCTTCTTCACTGTGCGCGTATCGGTAGTCTTTGCCATAGTCCAGCTGCTTCATCAGCTTGGTCGGTGCGTTGCGCAAATGCAGAGGCACAGCGCGCGTAGCGTCAGCCTTCACAAAGGCCTTGGCTTTGTTGTAAGCCATATAGCCCGCATTGCTCTTGGGGGCCACAGCCAAGTAAATAACGGCCTGCGCCAGCGCCAGCTCACCCTCGGGGCTGCCTAGCCGCTCATAGGTGGCGGCGGCATCGTTGCACATCTGCATGGCTCGGGGGTCGGCCAAACCAATGTCTTCCCAAGCCATGCGCACAATGCGGCGCGACAGATATTTGGGATCAGCACCACCATCGAGCATGCGAGTGAACCAATACAGTGCAGCATCCGGGTCAGAGCCGCGCACGGATTTATGCAGCGCGCTGATGGTGTCGTAGAACTGCTCGCCACCTTTGTCATAGCGGCGCATGCGCTCGCCCAACACTTTGAGCAGCCACTCATCGCTAATCATTGCCACCTTGGCCTGCTCAGCCGTAATGGCAAGGGTCTCCAGCGTGTTCAGCAAGCGGCGGGCATCGCCATCCGCGTAAGCAATCAATCGATCAATTGCTTCATTTTCGATAGCTGGTAGTGCTTGTATTGACTGGGCCTTGGCCACTATTTGCTTTAAATCTGCCTCAGTGAGCGACTGCAGCACATAGACGGCAGCGCGCGAGAGCAAGGCCGAATTGACCTCAAACGACGGGTTCTCCGTCGTCGCGCCGATGAAGGTGAACAGGCCGCTTTCCACATGGGGCAAAAACGCATCTTGCTGGCTTTTGTTGAAGCGGTGCACCTCGTCGACAAACACGATGGTGCGCTGCTGCATCAGCCCGTCGCGTGCGGATTGCGCCTGCTCCACCGCCTCGCGGATGTCTTTGACACCGCCCAACACGGCACTGATCGAGATGAACTGCGCATCAAACGAGTCGGCCATCAAACGGGCGATGGTAGTTTTACCCACGCCCGGCGGGCCCCACAGAATGCAGCTGTGCGGGCGACCCGACTCAAAAGCCAAGCGTAGCGGCATTCCCTCGCCCAGCACTTGCTGCTGGCCAACCACCTCGCCCAGCGTGCGCGGGCGCAAGCGCTCTGCCAAAGGCTGATGGGAAGCGGCTGAGGTGTGAGAGTTGTTGTGCATAACCCCTCAAGTATCCAACGCACAGGCCTAGCACGCAGCAAAAGGGGGCTGCTTGCTTGTTTACGTCAGCTCGTAGCCAGCACTTACCCACGTTAACCTTTATTTCTTATCAGACTTTACCTTAAGAGAAAATAGTGGTTTAACGGATTAATTTCTCTATTTAACGAGGCCACCCCTCGCACAAATGGAGGTACTGCCCCTGCTCTGCCTGCCAAAAGCCAGGCTCCTCAGATTCGGCAGCGCGTTTAGATTCATTGCCCGCCCCACCACCTTGGGAAGGCAATGCCTGAGACTGATACGGCTACCTGCCGCCAGCCAGCACTCAATCGACAGCATCCGCATCTTTCCTTGATTCAAACTGACTCTGGGCGCGCTGCTGTGAGCGGCGTGCACCGGTCCCTATGCGTAT
The DNA here is from genome assembly GCF_019355935.1 of Comamonas sp. Y33R10-2. Classification (NCBI taxonomy): domain Bacteria; kingdom Pseudomonadati; phylum Pseudomonadota; class Betaproteobacteria; order Burkholderiales; family Comamonadaceae; genus Comamonas; species Comamonas sp. Y33R10-2. The sequence continues at coordinate 409,183 of NZ_CP079925.1, read as the reverse complement.
GACAAAACTCAAGACGTGGGATATTTTTGCCCTCGGCTTCATGACCTTTGCCCTGTTCCTGGGCGCAGGCAACATCATCTTCCCGCCCATGGTCGGCATGGCTGCAGGCGACAACTTGGTAGGCGCATCGGCTGGCTTTTTGCTCACTGGCGTGGGCTTGCCCTTGCTGGGCGTTATTGCCGTAGCCCGCGTGGGTGGCGGTCTGGACACCTTGACTAGCCCCATGGGCCGCATTGCCGGCTTGGTACTGGCAGTCGCCATCTACCTGACCATTGGCCCCCTGTTTGCTACACCCCGCACCGCCACCGTCTCGTTTGAGATGGGCTTGGCACCCTTTGTGGGTAACACCCCCGGCATGCTGCTGGCCTTCACCATTGCCTACTTTGTAGCCGTGGCACTGCTGTCACTATTTCCCGGCAAGCTGATGGACAACGTAGGCAAGATCATCACCCCCGTGCTGATCTTGGCTCTGACGGTGCTCGGCGGCTCTGCCGTGCTGGCCCCTGTGGGCGGCTACAGCGTCAGCACTGAGGCTTATGCCAGCAGCACTGCTGCATTTGCCGAAGGCTTTTTGCAGGGCTACCAGACTATGGACGCTCTGGCCTCGCTGATCTTTGGCATCGTCATCGTCAACGCCATCAAGGCCGCGGGCGTTACGGACAGCAAACTGCACACGCGCTACTGCATCTACGCCGGCATCATTGCCGCCATTTGCCTAGGCTTGGTCTATGCATCGCTGATGTATCTGGGCGCGACCCATAGCGACTTGGCAGCCAATGCCACCACCGGCGTGCAAATTTTGACCGCCTTTGTGCAAAAAACTTTTGGCCCCGCCGGTCTGTGGCTGCTGGCCATCGTCATCATGCTGGCCTGCCTGACCACTGGTATTGGCTTGATCACCGCCTGCAGCAGCTTCTTCAGCGACCTCACAGGCATCTCTTACCGCACCATGGTCATTGCCTTGTCGGTCTTCAGCACCGCCGTTGCCAACCAAGGCCTGGCCCAACTGATTGCTGTGGCCGTGCCGGTGCTGGTGGGTCTGTACCCGCTTGCCATCGCTTTGATTGCGCTGGGTCTGCTGTGCCGCTGGAACCAGCCTTCACGCGTTTACATCCCCGTCATGCTGGTGGCTCTGGTCTTTGGCCTGTTTGATGCAGCCAAGGCCGCCAACTTCAACTCCCTCGTCCCCGCATGGCTGGACCACTTGCCCGGCGCTGCCATGGGCATGGGCTGGGTTGTCCCAGTCGTCTGTGTGCTGGTGATTGCTGGTGTGCTGGACTTTATGTCTGGCAGCAAGCAAAGCGCTCACACTCAGCAGGCTTGATTGCTATAAAAGTAGAAGCTACGAGTCATTGATTTACAAGGACTTCAGTCCATTTAAGTCATAAAAAAGGCCTGCAAATATTATTCTGCAGGCCTTTTCTTATGGAGGGGCCAGGCTTACTGCTTGAGCACATCCGCGCCCTTGGGCGCGACGAACTGGAAGGTCGAAGTGGGCAAAGAAGCCTGCGCCTGCAAAGACTTGAACTTCATCAGCGAGTTTTGGCCAAAGCTGTCTTCAATGCTCAAAGCCGCCAATTGTCCTTCGGGCGTAAAGCCAATGCGCACGCTTTTGAGCTGACCGCCCTTTTGCTTAGGCGCCGCCGACACCCATTCCATGCCATCGTCATTGGGCTCGTTGCTCAGCTCAAAGTCTGCCTTCAGCGCCTTCAAGTCCGTCGCCGAAGTCAAAATTGCCGCTGGCGTGCTACCCAGAGCCTGCGCCTGTGCGCGCTCTGTGACTTGATTGAGATCGGCGTCATACAGCCACAGCGTCTTGCCATCGGCAACGATCAGCTGCTCGAACGGTTTCACGTAGTTAAAGCGAAACTTGCCGGGGCGCTGAAATTCAAAGCTGCCGCTAGACACCTTGGCGCGCACTTCCTGCCCCTGCTTGGGTGGAGAGGTCACAGTTTGCGTGAACTCGGCCTTGCCAGCACGGGTGTTTTTCATAAAAGATTCAAGGCTTTTCAAGCCGTCAGCCAAGGCAGCGCCTGCACTACCTGCTATCAAAATTGCAGTCAAAAGACGTTTCATCTTTTCTCCAAAAATTTCTGTCTATCAGCTATGCATCCCCATCAGAGGGGCACCAAGCAACAGCCGCCTCGCAGCGAAGGTATCGCCCCCAACTACGCCCCTGAGAAGGGGAAGCCGCAAAGCAGTTCAGGAGGCGTCCCGGTTCGGAACTAATACGTCACGCTGCCCGCTGGATGTTAGCGAGCTAACCAGCCCAGCTTGCTCCATCTGCTCGAGCAAATTGGCAGAGCGGTTGTAGCCAATGCGCAGTTTGCGCTGTACGTAAGAAATGCTGGCCTTGCGGTCTTTGAGCACAATTTCCACGGCTTGGTCATACAGCTCGTCTTTCTCGCCGCCACCGCCGCCGCCCTCACCGCTAGCATCCCCGTCGCCATCGACGGTTCCGCCTTCCAAAATGCCTTCGATATAGTCAGGCTCGCCCTGTTCTTTGAGGTAGTTCACCACGCGGTGTACTTCGTCGTCCGACACAAAAGCGCCGTGCACGCGAATAGGCTGGCCTGTGCCACTGGCCATGTAGAGCATGTCGCCCATGCCCAGCAAAGCTTCAGCACCCATCTGATCCAAAATCGTACGGCTGTCGATCTTGGAGCCCACGGAGAACGCAATACGCGTGGGAATGTTGGCCTTAATCAGGCCGGTGATCACATCCACGCTGGGGCGCTGGGTTGCCAAAATCAGGTGAATGCCAGCCGCACGCGCTTTTTGCGCCAAGCGAGCAATCAGCTCTTCAATTTTCTTGCCCACGACCATCATCAAGTCGGCCAGCTCGTCAATCACCACAACGATATGCGGCAGGCGCTGCAGCGGCTCGGGCTCCTCGGGCGTCAGGCTAAAGGGGTTGGGAATAGATTCCTCACGCGCCTTGGCATCATCAATTTTGGTGTTGTAGCCCGCCAGATTGCGCACGCCCATCTTGCTCATCAGCTTGTAGCGGCGCTCCATCTCGGCCACGCACCAGTTCAGGCCGTTAGCCGCCTGCTTCATATCCGTCACTACGGGGCACAGCAGGTGGGGAATGCCTTCGTAGACCGACATTTCCAGCATTTTGGGGTCGATCATCAGCAGGCGCACATCCCGTGCCTCAGCCTTGTAGAGCAGAGACAAAATCATGGCGTTGATACCGACCGACTTACCGGATCCAGTCGTACCCGCCACCAACACGTGAGGCATCTTGGCCAGATCGGCCACTACGGGGTTGCCCACAATGTCTTTGCCCAAGCCCATGGTCAGCATGCTCTTAGCATCGTGATAGACCTGCGAGCCCAGCACTTCAGACAGACGAATCGAGTGGCGCTTGGCGTTAGGCAACTCCAGCGCCATGAAGTTTTTGCCGGGAATTGTTTCGATCACGCGAATCGACACCAGGGACAGCGAACGCGCCAAATCCTTGGCCAGATTGACGATCTGCGAGCCCTTGACGCCCGTGGCAGGCTCAATTTCATACCGAGTGATGACTGGGCCGGGCATTGCTGCGACCACGCGCACATCCACACCAAAGTCTTTCAGGCGCTTTTCAATCAGGCGGCTGGTCATCTCCAGCGTTTCCGCAGAAACCGACTCCTGACGCTGCGGCGCTTCATCGAGCAAATCGACCTGCGGCAGCTTGCTGTCGGGGTGATCGGTGAACAGCGGCTTTTGGCGCTCCTTGACCACGCGGGCGCTGGGCTGGGCAGCTTCTTGCAGCACAGGCTCAATGATTTGCACCGGCTGATGCACAGGTATGCTGATTTCAGCGTCCATGCGGTCGAAGACGACTTCCTCGCGCTCACGGGCGGCTTTTTTACCGACCGAAACGTCCTTGGCAATCTCGCGGCGCTCGCGGCCAAACTGCACCAGTCCATCCAAACGAGAACCCAAAGCTTCGGCCAGCGAGCCCCATGAGAAGCCAAACACCATGGCCGCGCCCAGTACAAACAGGCAAATGCCAATCAGGCCCGAGCCTGCAAAGCCCAGCCATTTGAGGCTATTAAAGCCCACCATATAACCAAATACGCCGCCAGCCGGGCCGGGCAACATGTTCTCGAAGCGGTAAAGGCGCGTCCACTCCAAGGCGCAACTGGCCACCATCAAGATGGCCAAGCCGCCCCAGAACAAAAAGCGGCGACGCCACAGCGGCATCAGCGCCAAGGGCGAGCCATCTTTGTTCATACCGCCACGCATCCAGCGCACCAGCGATGTAATCCAAGTCTGTAAAGCCGCCAGCCCCAACCACCAGGTGGAGATACCAAAACCGAAATAGCAGGCATCAGCCAGCCAAGCGCCAACACGGCCCATCCAGTTTTCAACAAATGCTTTTTGCCCAGTTCCTGAAGTGGACCAGGCGGGATCCTGCGGCGAATAGGTCAGCATGGCAGTGAGCCAAAAAACCAAAGCCAGCAGGCCAATCAACAGCAAAACCTCCTGGCTAAAGCGAATCACGCCATAGCGCGGCGTACTCGCCCGGGATTTGGATTTACTGGAAGAAGACGCCTTCGAGGCGTTCAGTGTGTATGTCATACGCAGCCGTTAGCTTACCTTAGCACTCTATCTACGCAATTGATTCAGCTAAGGCGATTGAGTAGCCTAATGCAAGCACATGCAACAAAGCACTCTAATAGTGCACGCAAGCGGTTTTTAATTATCATTTTTAACAATTGCAGTGATTAAAAACCGCTGCACGCGCAGGCCTTGTGACGGAGCGATACTCCCACACATCCTATTAATTCTTCCATGACTGCGCGCCGGTTGTCGGCTTGCTTATTTTCAGAATCACGCTTCATGTCCATCACCAAACACGCTCAAGTTCTCATCCTAGGCTCCGGCCCTGCCGGCTACACAGCTGCCGTGTACGCGGCTCGCGCTAACCTCAACCCACTGCTGATCACCGGCATGGCCCAAGGTGGCCAGCTGATGACCACCACTGAAGTGGACAACTGGCCAGCCGATGTGATGGGCGTAGAAGGCCCAGCTTTGATGCAGCGTTTTCAAGAGCATGCAGAGCGCTTTAAGACTGAGATCGTGTTTGATCACATCAACAAGGTCGATTTCTCCAAGCGCCCCTTCACCTTGACAGGCGACAGCGGCACTTACACCTGCGACTCGCTGATCATCGCCACTGGCGCATCGGCCAAGTATCTGGGCCTGCCCTCTGAAGAAGCCTTCATGGGCCGCGGCGTCTCGGCCTGCGCCACTTGCGATGGTTTCTTCTACCGCGAGCAGCCCGTGTGCGTCATCGGCGGCGGCAACACCGCTGTAGAAGAGGCTCTGTACCTGTCCAACATCGCCAGCAAAGTCACCTTGGTGCACCGCCGCGACAAGTTCAAGGCCGAGCCCATCCTTGTGGACAAGCTGATGGCCAAGGTCAAAGAAGGCAAGATTGAACTCAAAACCTTCTTTACCCTTGATGAAGTTCTAGGCGATCAGTCTGGCGTGAATGGCATCCGCATCAAGAGCACCGAAGACGGCCATACAGAAGAGATTGCCCTGCAAGGCGCCTTTATCGCAATTGGCCACCACCCCAATACCGATATTTTCCAAGGTCAGTTGGAGCTGGAAAACGGCTACATCGTCACACAAGGCGGCCTCAAGGGCTTTGCCACGCAAACCAGTGTCCCCGGTGTATTTGCCGCTGGCGACTGTCAAGACCATGTGTACCGCCAAGCCATCACCAGTGCCGGCACAGGCTGCATGGCAGCACTGGATGCACAGCGCTTCTTGGAGCAAGAGTCCTAATTAGCAGCTAACGCTGCATTAGCAACTCTCGCAAAAGCCCTTGAGCTTGGCCTTCTTTGGCCAGCCTCAGGGGTTTTTTATTGAAAACGCTATAATCGAAGACTTTGCTGAATTCTCGGTAGTACAGATCAAGCGCTTCTTTGCGCTTTTTTATGTTTGTGCCATCAGGACTTCCGCAATCGGGCTACCGCCACCCATTACAAACTGGCGAGGTGAGGTTGTCGGCAACCTTCTGCGCAATGCAGAGTGGCAGCGCTGACAGCCGATTCAACTATCGGAGTGTCCAAATGGCACGCGTATGTGAAGTTACGGGCAAGAAGCCCATGGTGGGCAACAATGTTTCCCACGCAAACAACAAGACCAAGCGTCGTTTCCTGCCTAACCTGCAGCATCGTCGTTTCTGGGTCGAAACAGAAAACCGTTGGGTGCGCCTGCGCGTTTCCAGCGCTGCTCTGCGTTTGATCGACAAGAACGGCATCGACTCCGTGCTCGCAGATATGCGCGCCCGTGGCCAAGCTTAATTTCCACTAAGGAGAATCAACATGGCTTCCAAAGGCGGACGCGAAAAGATCAAGCTGGCTTCTACTGCTGGCACAGGTCACTTCTACACCACAACTAAGAACAAGAAGACGATGCCTGAAAAGATGTCGATCATCAAGTTCGACCCCAAGGCTCGCAAGCATGTCGAGTACAAGGAAACCAAGCTGAAGTAATTCAGCCGTTTCTTGAAAAAACCGCCTCACGCAAGTGCAGGCGGTTTTTTTATGCTCGGGCGCGTTCAAATGCGCGGGCTCTGCCCCAATTGCAGACAGGCCATGCGACCCAACCCCTGCATCGCCCGCTCCATCAAGGCGTCAACCTCATGCGTGCAAGCCAGCCGCATGCAATGTTCGTAACGCCCCGAGTTAGAGAACATGCTGCCCGGCGCAATTCGGATACCCTGCCTCAAAGCGGAAGTAAACAGGTCTGAAGTACGCATTTCGGCAGGAAACTCCAACCATAAACACAAGCCACCGGCAGGCAGACTCATGCGTGTGCCTATGGGAAAGTATCTGGCTACCAGTCTGGCCATAGCTTCACGCTGCCTTTTGAGTTGCTGCCTGAGCTTTTCCAGACTGCGCTGATGCGTCGGTGACCCCAGCACCTCAGCGACCACCAACTGCCCAAGGGTCTGGGTGTTGCGGCTTTGAGCGAATTTGAGCATCTGCACCCGGCCATGCCACTGACCGGCATTCATCCAGCCCTGACGCAGACCCGGGGCCAAGCTTTTGTTAAACGCCTGGCAATAAATCACATTACCCGAAGCGCTGTCCCAGGCCTTAAGCGGCCGCGGCAACTGACTGCCCTCCAGAAACAGCCCATAGGAGTCATCTTCAATCAGCGCCGCACCATGGGCTGCACACAGTGCAACCAATCTGGCTTTGTGTTCGTCGGGCATGCGTGCGCCCAGCGGCATCTGCAGCTCTGGCACCACCACTACAGCTTTGAGCCGCGGCTGGGTCTGAAAGGCCAGTTCCAGCGCCTCAATCGACATACCTGTTCGCGGGCTGCAGGGTATCTCCAGCGTTTTGAGCTGTAGCGACTCCACCACCTGCAGCAGCCCGTAATAGGTGGGCGACTCTACGGCCACCATGTCGCCAGGCGAAGCCACTGCCGCGAGCGCCAAACTCACCCCTTCAGAGTTACCCGTCGTCGCCAGCACATCAGCCGGCGCCACTCGAATGCCAGAGGCCAGAGCACGCCGAGCCATAGCCTGCTGAAACAAGGGGTGGTTGCCCTGATTGGCCAGCAAGGAGCGTCCTTGCGAGAGCAGAGTCGGATGCTCCCGCAGCAATTTGGTGACGGTCTTGTTCAGATAGTGGTGATCAAACAGGGCTGCAGGCGGCGTGCAGCCGCCTATATCCATATAGACCTCGGCCTGGCGTCCGCACTCCAGCAGCAGGGAAATATGCTCATTGATCCCCACGAAGTGCGCATGCGGATTGGGCGCCACAGGCTGGCTGAGATCTGGCTCGCTGGTCAAAGGAATGCGCGCAGCAGCAGACTCGCGCACAAAGTAGCCCACACGCGGCCTTGCCTCTAGGCAGCCCTGCGCTTCTAAAAATCGCAGCACCTGCAATGCAGTCGAAAGGCTGACGCCATGCAGCGCCATCAACTCGCGCACCGATGGCATGCGCTCGCCAGGGCATAAAGCCCCCATCTCTATGGCCGCGCTGTAGTGGGCTGCCAGCCGCTGATAAAGCGGCCCAGGCACCTCACTTGCTAGATCATCGACCGGTGGGGAATCAGGGTTGGAGGAAGTCAGCATGGGGCAAAAGCAAACGACTGGAAGGGAATCATGCCAGCAAGCCCTGTTCTGCAACAGATACAGACAATCGGAAAATATACCGAAACAGATGAACTGCAATCTGCACTGCTATGGCAATCCAACGCTTTGCTGTGTCTGTTCTGAAATACCGCTCTTATCTACGCTTGAAGGCCTGAATCACAGACCTCAAGCTACCATGCATCAACCCGACCTGACCCCAAAAATACACAGACTCTGCGGCGGACTAGCGCTGTCGCTGCAGCTTGAGCAAGGCTGCGAACTGTTCTGCCAACAGGGCCCGCTTCGCCTGGCCATTAGTCCGCTAGATTTCAGTGATCATCATTTCAGCCAGATCTTAGAGTTGCATACCGGGCAAAGTTGGCGCTGCCCTAGCAACACCTGGGTGCAACTAAGCGCAGTGGGCAAAACCGCTTCAGTTCAAAGCCTTCAAGTCCACAAAGAGCAAAGCCGCCTGCAAACCAACATGGATTCAGAACGGCTGCAAGGAACAAAAGCTGGTAGGCCAGCCGTGGCCAGAATCTGGCAACAGCTGTTCAAACTCCACCTCAGGCGTGGACAGCGCGAAGTTTCATAGAAAATTCTTTCAGCGCAGCAATACCACTGGCCTCGGCACGCTGACACCACGTCTGCAGCTGACTGGTTAACTGCTCACGACTGAGCGAAGTATTCAGCCACAGCTGACGTAACTCTTCACGCATGATCAGCATCTGGTCAATCACCGGATGAGCGGCACGCGCCTGCGCCAGCTGGCCCTGGGCACGCTCAGGCACCTTCTCTGCATCGCGATGCAGCCAGCGCTGAGCCCCCTTGAGCAAAGAGACTTCTGACTTTTGCGCCTGCTTTTGCTTGAGCAAGTCCAGTTCATGCTGAACCGCAGAGCGCACGCCACGCGCATAGCGAGCCATGACTTCGTAGCGGTTGGCAATGATGGCTTCCAGCGTCAACTCATCCGCCACCGGCTTGACCACCCCCATGCGCAGGCGCGGCGGTGTCTTCTTGACCTTGGCCCAGCCTAGCTTTTGCAGGATGCTGATATAGAGCCAGCCAATATCAAACTCATAGGGTTTGACAGAGAACTTGGCTGACGTTGGGTAGGTGTGGTGGTTGTTATGCAGCTCTTCGCCACCAATGATGATGCCCCAGGGCGACAGATTGGTGGAGGCATCGCTGGCCTCGTAATTGCGATAGCCCCAGAAGTGGCCAAGGCCATTGACCACGCCCGCCGCCCAAAACGGAATCCAGACCATTTGCACGGCCCAGATACTCAGGCCGATGACGCCAAACAGCGCCACGTTGAGAATCAGCATCAGCGTGGGGCCCCAAACTGAATGTTTGGAGTACAGATTGCGCTCCAGCCAGTCATCAGGAGTGCCGTGGCCAAACCTCTTGATGGTTTCTGCGTTACTAGCTTCGCTGCGGTACAGCTCGGCACCTTCGCGCATCACCTTGCCAAGGCCTCGCGTCTGGGGACTATGCGGATCATCGGTGGTCTCGCACTTGGCATGGTGCTTGCGGTGAATGGCAACCCATTCCTTGGTCACCATGCCCGTCCCCAGCCACAGCCAAAAACGAAAGAAGTGCGAAGGAACAGGCCCCAAGTCAAGCGAGCGGTGCGCCTGACTGCGGTGCAGAAAAATCGTGACGCCCGCAATCGTGAAGTGGGTGGTGATCAGCGCGTACAGCAGCAACTGCCACCAAGACAAATCCCACAGGCCATTGGCCATCCATTCCACGACAACTGACCAGAGCAAACCGATATCCAACGACATAAGTATCAAAGCCTTCGGCAAAAAACCATGCCCACATGGAAAGCACGGTCGTGCAATTTTAGGCGCGCAGCTTAGAAGCCTACTGCTGATACCCCGACAGCGGATACCGGATTTGCACTCAGCTTAGGCCTTCTTCACCCAGACGGCGGCAAAAAAGCCGTCTGTGTGGTGACGGTGTGGCCACAGGCGCAGGTAGCGCTTGCCGTCCTCACCACCGCTGCACAGTTTGTCGCCGTCAACCACCTTGATTTGCTCGAGCACATCAGCAGCATTGAGCAACTCAAACTCAGGGTGAGCAGCACTGAAGGCTTCGGCAATGGCTTCGTTTTCCTGCGGCAAGATGGAGCAAGTCGCGTAAATCAGGCGGCCGCCGGCCTTAACCAGACGAGCGCTGCTTTCCAAAATTGCGGCTTGCTTGACTGTCAGCTCTTCCACGGCCTTGGGGCTTTGACGCCACTTCAGATCGGGGTTGCGGCGCAAGGTGCCCAAGCCCGAGCAAGGCGCATCGACCAGCACGCGGTCAATCTTGCCAGCCAAGCGCTTGACGCGCTCATCGCGCTCATGAGCAATCGCTGCGGGATGCACATTAGACAGACCAGAGCGCGCCAGACGCGGCTTGAGCGCATCCAGACGGTGGCCCGACACGTCAAACGCGTAGAGGCGTCCGGTGTTGCGCATGGAAGCGCCAATGGCCAGCGTCTTGCCGCCAGCGCCGGCGCAAAAGTCCACCACCATCTCGCCGCGCTTGGCGTCCAGCATTAGCGCCAGCAGTTGCGAGCCTTCGTCTTGCACCTCAATGGCGCCTCGATTGAAGGCATCCACCTTGGCCAGCGCAGGCTTGCCATCGATACGCAGGCCCAAAGGCGAGAACGGTGTGGGTTTAGCCTTGATGCCGGCTTTTTCCAGTTCTTTGCGCACTTCAGCGGGCTTGTCGTTCAAAGCGTTGACGCGCAAGTCCAGCGGCGCCGCCTTTTCCATGCTCTCGGTCAAGGCCCAGAATTCGTCACCCACCTGCGCCTTAAGCGGCTCAACCATCCACTCTGGGAGGTTGTGGCGGTGCGACTCCATCAGCTCATCGGGCTTGATGTTGTCGCAGGCGTCCAGCCACTTGAGTTCTTGAGGCGTCAGCGCAGCCTTGATAAAGGTCTCACTGTCTAGGCCGTCCTTGTTCTTGACGTTGCCTTGCTTTTTGCCCTGCTCACGCAGCACAGCAGAAAATCCGAGAATGGCCAGACGGCGCTCACGCGGGCCGCTGCCGGAATGGGCCAAGCCTTCAAACAACAGCTTCTTGCGCAGAACGGTGTAAGTAGTTTCGGCCAAAGTGGCGCGTTCACGCGGACCGAGGTAACGGTTTTCGCGGAAAAAGTAAGACACCACGGAGTCAGCCGCGTGTTCAAAAGTCATGGCGCGCTTGACTAGTTCAGCGCAAGCGTCGAGAAGCTGTTTGGGATGCATAACCCCAATTGTCCCACTGTCCCCCTAGCCTTGGCTTGCGCTAGAAATCTATGACGCCCAAGCGGCAGCTCAGATTCATAGTAAAAACACGCTCTAGTCCTTTTGAGCAATGGACTTCTAGCTCATCTTTTTAAATCCATCATGTCCGATCACAATCTGCCGCCCCTCATCACCACACCGCCCGGCCTGTACGAGCATTACAAAGGTATGCCCTACGAGGTGATTGACACTGTGCGCCACAGCGAAACGTTAGAGCCTATGACGCTGTACCGCGCCCTGTATGGCGAGCGCGGCCTGTGGGTGCGCCCTGCCGCCATGTTCAATGAGACCGTGGTGATTGATGGCGTGGAGCGGCCGCGCTTTCGCCGCATTGTCGAATAAAGCACTGAGCTGAAGAACCAGGGTAGTGATTGCAAACTGCAATCACCTACAGTGGGCGCATGCACACTCAACAGGGATGCCATGTTTGAAATTTGGGAGCAAGGTATTGACTGGCTGCGCGGCAGCGCCCCGCTGCAGATGCAGGCCTACGCGCTGGTCGTGGGCACACTGTATTTCCTGAGCTTTTGGCTGATTGACCATTTAGGCTCCCACTTCATGGTGCGCTGGCTGCCCAACACCACGGCCTCTGCGCACTTTCGACCCAATATTCTGAGCCTGCTGCGACGCATGCTGCTGCTGTGCTCCACCATGGTGCTGATGGCGCTGGACTATGCGCCCATGTTGTTTCCCTACCTGCCCCCCGCTCTGCAGCAATTACCGCTGACGTTCTGGTCCGTGCCTATGGGGATGCTGGTGGTCGCCGTCTGGCTGGGGCTGGAGGTCTGGATTTTTGGTCGCTTGCTGCCCACCCACCTCTCGCCGTCCGTGGTTGATTTCGTGCGCATGTCGGCCCAGTCCAAGCAGACCTTGATCAGCACGCCTGCCTATGGCGCGCTCTCCGCCCGCGTCAACCATGTGCTCTATCTGCTGGCCTATGCGCACTTGATGATGTTGATTTATGGCTACCGCTCAGATTGAGCGCCAAAATAACTTCAAGTCACCGCCAAACAATGGCTTGCAGCTATCAGTTCTTGAGCAAATTCAGCACCGCACGGGGGTAAATGATGTGTTCCTGCACCAGCACCCGTGCCGCCAGCATGTCCGCCGTGTCACCAGGCAACACTGGCACCACGGCCTGATCGAGGATGGGGCCCACATCCAGCTCGGCCGTGACACGGTGCACCGTGACACCGGCAAACTTGCAGCCCGCATCAATAGCGCGCTGGTGCGTGTGCAGACCCGTGAAGGCCGGCAACAGCGAGGGGTGGATATTGATGAGACGGCTTTCGTAATGCGCCACAAAGCCGGGGGTGAGAATGCGCATAAAACCGGCCAGCACCACCAAATCTGGCGCATGGCGGTCAATCACCTGCATCAGCTCGGCATCAAAGGCATCCCGGCTGTCAAACTGCTTGTGATCCAGCACCTCGGTGGCGATGCCGTTGTCGCGTGCAAAACCTAAACCTTTGGCATCAGCCTTGTTGCTGACCACGGCTGCAACCCGGGCGTTGTACTGCTTTGCCCATTTTTGCTGCTGGGATGCACGCACAATGGCGGCCATATTCGAGCCGCCGCCCGAGATCAGGATCACGATGTTTTTCATGGGCGGCGATTGTCGCATTGACGGGCTTAGCCTTGGTAATTGCCCGCCGTACCCGTGCGCCGCTCTAAGACTTTGAAGGAGACAACCACATGGCTTTTGACCCACGCAATATCCCCCTCACCCCCATTGAAGCTCGCGTTTTAGCCACGCTGATGGAAAAAGCCCGCACCGTGCCGGACAGCTATCCGCTCACACTCAACAGCCTCATCACCGGCTGCAACCAAAAATCCAGCCGCGACCCGGTGATGGAAGTCAGCGAAGGCGAAGCCCAGGAAGCTCTAGACAGCCTGCGCCTGAAAACACTGAGTGTGCAGATCAGCGGCTCCCGCACCACCCGCTACGAGCACAACTTTCCCCGCGGCATCGGCGTGCCCGACCAATCTGCCGTGCTGCTGGCCTTGTTGACACTGCGCGGGCCACAGACTGCGGGCGAGCTGCGCATCAACTCCGAACGCTGGCACCGCTTTGCCGACATCTCCTCGGTCGAAGCGTTTCTGGATGAACTGCGCGAGCGCAGCGATGAAAAAGGCGGCCCGCTGGTCGTACAACTACCCCGTGCGCCCGGCGCTCGCGAGCAGCGCTGGGCTCATCTGCTCTGCGGCCCGGTCGATATCACAGCTCTGCAAAGCGCTCAAAGCACGGCTAGCGCCAGCACGGGCGGCAGCAACGCGTCCGCCCTGCAGCAACGCGTAGATACGCTGGAAGCCGAAGTGGCGCAGCTGCGCGCCACCGTGCAAATGCTGTGCGAATCGCTGGGCGTGGAGCCGCCAGCGACTCAGACAGTGCCAGCTGAATAAGCCGCAGAATTGAAATTGATAGCTGCTTGCGCTTACCAGATAAGCGCAATCGACCTGTTTCACTAAAAACGCTAGCCAGCAAGTGCTTAAAACTGGCGCGGTCATGAAAGAGACAGCCAGCAAGCGCCGCCTCGCAGCGAGGGCGTCGTCCCCCTTGGGGGAGGCGGCGCAGCCGCTCAGGGGGAACCCTTCCGTGTCACAGCCCGGACAGCCAGAAAAAGAACGTGCGTGCTACAAAACATCCAGAATTTCTGGAGACACCGCATGGACTTGGCATTCACCCCTGAAGAACAGGTATTTCGCGAGGAGGTCCGCACTTGGGTGCGAGCTAACTTGCCCGAAGACATTGCGCACAAGGTACGCAACGACCTAGAACTGACGCGTGACGACATGCAGCGCTGGGCCAAAATTCTGGGCAAAAAAGGCTGGCTGGGCTACGGCTGGCCCACCGAATTTGGCGGCCCCGGCTGGTCGGCCGTGCAAAAGCACTTGTTCGAGGAAGAATGCGCGATGGCCTGCACGCCGCGCATCGTGCCTTTTGGCCCGGTGATGGTGGCGCCCGTCATCATGGCCTATGGCTCGCCAGAGCAGCAAAAACGCTTTTTGCCCGGCATTGCCAGCGGCGAAGTCTGGTGGAGCCAAGGCTACTCTGAGCCAGGGTCTGGCTCGGACTTGGCCAGCGTCAAAACCCGTGCCGAGCGCGTGGGAGACCACTACATCGTCAACGGCCAAAAGACTTGGACGACGCTGGGCCAGTACGGCGAATGGATCTTTTGCTTGGTGCGCACCAGCAACGAAGGCAAACCGCAGACCGGCATCAGCTTCTTGCTGATCGACATGAAATCCCCCGGCGTGACCGTGCGCCCCATCAAGCTGCTGGACGGCTCTGTCGAAGTCAACGAAGTCTTCTTTGACAACGTGCAAGTGCCTGCCGACCAACTTATCGGTGAAGAAAACAAGGGCTGGACCTACGCCAAGCACCTGCTAAGCCACGAGCGCACCAATATTGCGGACGTCAACCGCGCCAAGCGCGAGCTGGAACGCGTCAAGCGTATTGCCAAGGCCGAGGGTGTGTGGGAAGAACCGAGATTTCGCGACCAGATCGCCCTGCTAGAGATTGATGTCATTGCGCTGGAGATGCTGGTGCTGCGCGTGCTCTCGGCCATGAAATCGGGCAAGAACCCACTCGATATTGCTGGTCTGCTCAAGATCAAGGGCAGCGAGATTCAGCAGCGCTATGCCGAGCTAATGATGCTGGCCGCCGGGCCCTACTCTCTGCCCTATGTGCAAGAGGCGATGGAGGCGGGCTATCAAGGCAACTTCCCCGGCGGCGCGCTCAGCAACGCTCCTCTGGCAGCGACTTATTTCAATATGCGTAAGACGACCATTTACGGCGGCTCGAACGAAGTTCAACGAAACATCGTCGCGCAGACAGTTCTTGGCTAAAGGCCGCAGGAGACAAATATGGACTTCGATTTTTCTGACGACCAGCAACAACTGCGTGACGCCGTGGCCCGCTGGGTCGACAAGGGCTACAGCTTCGAGCGCCGCCAGAGCATCGCCAAACAAGGCGGCTTCTCGCGCGAGGCCTGGAACGAATTGGCCGAGCTGGGCCTGACAGCTCTCACCGTGCCCGAGCAATACGGTGGTCTGGGTCAGGGTGCGGCTGATGTAATGGTGGTGATGGAAGAACTAGGCCGCGGCCTGGTGATGGAGCCACTGGCGCAGGCTTTTGTGGCATCCACCCTGCTTAGCCAATTTGGCAGCGAAGCCATCAAGCAACACTGGCTGCCCCAGATTGCTACGGGCGAGAAACTTGTCGTGCTCGCATCTCAGGAGCGCAAAGCGCGCTACCGTATTGATGTTTGCGATGCAAAAGCAAGCAAAACTGCCAGTGGTTACGCGGTAGATGCTACAAAAAACATAGTTCTTGCAGGTGACAAAGCCGATGCCTTCATCGTGCCAGCCCAGCTGGACGGCAAGATTGCACTCTTCCTCGTCGAAAACGGCGCAACTGGGGTCACTACCACCGGCTACGCCACGCAAGATGAGGCCCGCGCGGCCGATCTGGTCTGCAAGGCAGCGCCCGCCACACTGATCACCAGCAACGGCCTCGCCGCACTCACGCTGGCGCAGGACGTGGCCAATGCCGCCCTCTGCGCCGAAGGTGTGGGGGTGATGGAGCAGACACTCAAGCTCACCACCGAGTACATGAACCAGCGCAAGCAGTTCGGCGTGGCCATCTCCAGCTTTCAGGCCCTGCGCCACCGCGTGGCCGATATGAAAATGCAGCTGGAGATGGCCCGCTCCATGAGCTATTACAGCACCCTCAAGCTAAGCGCTCCGGCCGAAGAGCGCCATCTGGCCATTGCACGCGCCAAGGTTCAGCTGGGCCAGTCCATGCGCTACGTGGGTCAGCAGTCCGTGCAACTGCATGGAGGCATCGGCGTGACGGATGAATACATAGGTAGCCACTACTTCAAACGCCTCACGCAGATGGAGATGACGGGCGGCGACACCTTGCATCATCTGGGCACTGTTAGCACTCATATGCAAGAAAGCGCTGGAGTGTTCGCATAAACACCACCCAAAACTGCACAAGACGCTAGAAATAACGACTAAGCAACAGCGTAATTAAGCGATATTTATTTTTCGCCGCTTAAGAGCGAGGCCAAGAAAAAGCCCTGCGACCACGCTTCGCAGGGCTGGTTCGGCCTCAGCTTTGATGAAATGCTCAGGATTTACAATCCGCTAAATACAGACAACCGATCCATGGCAATTATTGAGGCTAAAACGGCAGCCCCTAAAAGCACAAAATAACAAATAAAAGAAAAGTAAAGCCAATAAAATTGGCACGATTTTCACAAAACACTTATAATGGTCGGCGTTGCAAAATAATTCCAACAAGTTTTACTGCAACGCCAGCTAGAAGATAAAAATCCTCCCGCTAAATTTTTCCGCGAAACCTATCGCGCCGTTGGCTGTCGAGCAGCAGCCAAACGAGTTATCGACAGCTCATGCAAGCTTTTCAAGCTGCGCTCTGATTGAATTAGATTCCACTCTCTCCTATTTCCATGGGCAAGTACTTCGTTACGCCCTCAGCACACAAGACACATTGCGGTCGCTTTCAAGCCTCCTTCGCACTTCAGCGCACACAGAAAAACAGCAGCTACTGCCGTGTTTTCCGCTTTGACAAAACATTTGCCACGACCGAAGCAGCAAAAATTTATGCTGTGACTCAAGGCTGGCTGCAGGCATCAATGCCGCCCTCAACATGTTGAGCCTCTAACAAGCGCTTAACTTCATCTGGTTGCTACGGACCACAATCCTCACAGCCAACTCCAAACGATGCGTCAATTTTTGACGCATCATTAAAAAGGCTTCTACCATGAGCACAAAAATCTACGTTGGCAACCTGCCTTATTCCGTGAACGACGCCATTCTGAAAAGCAATTTTTCTGAATTTGGAAGCGTTGCCTCCGCCAAGATCATGATGGATCGCGAGACCGGTCGCTCTAAAGGCTTTGCGTTTGTAGAAATGGGATCTGCAGAAGAGGCACAAGCTGCTATTACTGCATTGAACGGCATGTCCGTTGACGGACGCGCAATCGTCGTCAACCTTGCGAAACCTCGCGAAGAAGGCCGTAGCTCCGGCGGCGCTCGCGAATTCCGCTCCAGCTCGCGCTCCAATGTTGGCTATGGCAACGATGGCTATGGCGGCGGCTCCAGCTACTAATCTAGCGACGACCAATAGAGAAACGCCTCACAATGAGAGGCGTTTTTTTACGTCTAGAATTTTGCTCCAAAAAACAGGCTTTTCGTATGTTGGACGACTGCAATAGGTCAATCTTGAGCTGTATCCTCAAACAACATGAGAGCAGTACATCGGGTATGGTTAACGGTGTAAACCATAAAAAAGGAATTTAAAGATGCCAAAGCCAAATTACCAATTCGAAAAACGTCAACGCGAGTTAGAAAAAAAGAAAAAAAAGGCCGAGAAGGCAGAGCGAAAAATTACTGCTCCTGAAGGCGCTGCGCCAGAAGTAGCACCTGAAGCCCTGCAAGAAAATAAGTAACGCAGAGTAAGAGGTGATGCCGCCGTGGTGCAAGTAAACACGATGACAACGCGCTATAAAAAAATAAAGGCCTGAATTCATTATTCAGGCCTTTATTTTTTGCTTAAGAACCGTTTCAGGTCATCAAATAATCTGTTGGCTTGAGCGCTAGCGGCACCTGCGGGTCGCCCAGCGACTGGCTCACACTGATTTCGATGCCTCGGCACATGGCGTCCAGAGCCAAATCATTGCTCTCCATGCCAAAGGGCTCCTCGATTTCATCGCCCAAAGCATCCAGACCATAGAAGGTATAGGCCACGATGCCTACGACAAAGGGCGTCATAAAGCTTGTGAGATCCACCAAACCAAAAGGCAGCAAAAAACAGTACAGGTGAGCCGTGCGGTGCAGCAGCAAGGTATAGGAAAAAGGAATCGGCGTGTTATGTATACGCTCGCAAGAGGCAGCGGCAGATGTCATCCCGCTGAGAGTCTTATCCACCGCCACGACCAAACAAGGGTCAATCAACTTGTCCTTGAGACACTGGCCAAGGTCTTGACCTATGGCCAACACAATGGCTTCAGTGCGCTGACTCAAAGGCAATAGCTTGAGCTTCTGCCACTCTTCATCAGTCAGCCATTGCTGGGCGGCGGTATCGTCTTTCAGACCACGCAGCTGAGCGCGCAAAGCATGGGCAAAAGCGGCAGCGCGGTGCACCATTCGCACGCGCACATCGCTATCTCGCTGGCGTGGGTCAATGGGGGCATCGATTTGAATCAAGCTCTGGCATTGACGCGACAAGGTGCGCGCATAAATGACGACCTCGCCCCAGAGCTTGCGCCCTTCCCAGTAGCGGGAATAGGCAGTGTTATTACGAAAACCCAGAAAAATCGCCAAAGGCAGACCGATCAACGTAAACGGAATCGGCGTAATGGGGATTTTGGTGTGAAACAAGGTGCCATGGGCCACCGTCACGATGATGGCCAGCACAATGTTGACGGCCAACACACCCCGGATACGTTGTAAAACCGAGCCCCGGACAATCCAGAACAACCTGAAGCTCGATGGGCGATCTCTGACGATCATGAAAACCTAGACAGGTAGAAACCCCGATTCAATCACAAGCCGCCATCACTTTCAGCCTGCACTGCAAACTCCCACTATCTTGCTCAACTGCGCCAGCGCGATCCACGCGGTACATGCGCGACGAGAAACTCCATCTGGTCGGCCAGAATACGGCGGTTTCTCAGAATGAAGTCTTCCCACAACGTGGGGGTGTAAGGCGTGTAGAGCAACGGCATACGTGCTTGCTCTGGGGTTCTTGCACCTTTGCGGTGATTGCAAGAGCGGCAAGCGGTGACCAAATTCATCCACGTATTTTGGCCGCCAGCGCTGACGGGAAGAATATGCTCGCGCGTCAACTCACTTTCATGGAAGTGACGTCCGCAATAGGCGCAAACACAATGGTCACGTGAAAACAGCTTGCCATTGGTCAGCCCCGGCTGCAGAGCGTGCGGGTTGATGCTCGGCATGCCCTTGGTGCCGATGATGGAGTTGATGTGAATGACGGACTGCTTGCCGGTCACCGCATTGTGGCCACCGTGAAAACAGGCGATTTCGACACCGGCTTCCCAGCGCACATCTTCAGCTGCATAGTGCAGCGCCGCTTGCTCCAGCGTTACCCAGGACTGCGGCAGCCCCTGGGCTGTCAGCTTCAAGACTTTCACAACCAGCCTCCAGTCAGTCAACAAGACCACAGAAAACGGCAGAGCGTCTTGGCGCTCTTTTGCAGCCTTCTTGGCTGCATGTATGAAGGCAATATACTCTGAAACAATGTCAAATAGACGGCTTGCGCCGCATGCATAGGCGCTAGCTGCTACAAATAACAAAGCAGCCCATGAAGATTTTTCGCGGTTTCAATCATCCCGGCCTGGCCCCTGCCTGCGCCGTGACTATTGGCAATTTTGATGGCGTGCACCGGGGACATCAGGCCATGCTTGGTCTGCTCAAGGCAGAAGCGGCGCAGCGCGGTATACCTAGTTGCGCTATGACTTTTGAGCCGCACCCGCGCGACTATTTTGCGCAAAAGCTGGGCAAGCCCGAGCTGGCTCCAGCCCGCGTTGGCACGCTGCGCGACAAGCTCGACCAGCTTGAAGTCTGCGGCGTAGATCAAGTCATCATCTTGCCCTTCAACGCAAAGCTGGCCAACCAAAGCCCTGAAGACTTTATTCAAGATGTACTGATCTCCGGCCTAGGCGCCAAGTACGTGCTGGTGGGCGACGACTTTCGCTTTGGTGCCAAACGCGCTGGCGACTACACCATGCTGGACAACGCAGGCCAAGCGCTGGGCTTTGATGTAGCCCGCATGAATAGCTACGAAGTGCACGGCCTGCGCGTATCAAGCACTGCCGTGCGCGAAGCGCTGGCTGCTGGAGATATGCAGCAGGCCGCAAAGCTGCTGGGCCACCCCTACCGCATCTCAGGCCATGTGGTGCATGGCCGCAAGTTGGGCCGCAAGTTGGCAGAAACAAAAGACGGGGCCGATGACGGCTTTCGCACCCTGAACCTGCGCTTTGACCACTGGAAGCCCGCCGCCAGCGGCATCTTTGCCGTGCTGGTGCATGGCCTCAGTGACACACCGTTGCAAGGGGTGGCGAACCTGGGTGTGCGCCCCTCACTAGACCCTAATGACGTCAACGGCGGCCGGGTGCTGCTGGAGACCCACTGCTTCGATTGGCCTGCACAGCTAGGTGGAGAAGGTGCCTACGGTAAAATCATCCGCGTGGAACTTCTGCACAAACTGCACGACGAGTTGAAGTATGACAGTCTCGATGCCCTGACGGCCGGCATCGCCAAGGACTGCGATGACGCGCACGCGTTTTTTGCATCTGCCCACACGCCCTCTCATACTTCTGCACACACAGAAACTCGTCGCCAAACCACGCGCGACCGAATTTGACGCTCGCTGCTCGCCCGCCAAGGCGCAGCAGCGCATCTGGCGCTCACCTCATCATTCACGCCCAGGCAGCACTGCCCGGGCCCAGTATTGCTCTCAAGGTTTCCCATGTCTGATTCCAAGTCCAACAAGCCCGAAGCGTCCGTCTATCGCGCCACGCTGAACATGCCCGACACCCCCTTCCCCATGCGCGGCGACTTGCCCAAGCGCGAGCCGGCATGGGCCAAGGAATGGGACGAGCAAGGCACTTACCAAAAGCTGCGCGCAGCTCGCAAGGGCGCGCCCATGTTCATCTTGCATGACGGCCCTCCCTACGCCAACGGCAAGATCCACATCGGCCACGCTGTGAACAAGATCTTGAAAGACATGATCGTCAAAAGCCGCCAATTGGAAGGCTTTGACGCACGCTATGTGCCGGGCTGGGACTGCCACGGTCTGCCGATTGAGAACGCCATCGAAAAGCTGCACGGTCGCAACCTGCCGCGCGACGAGATGCAAGCCAAGAGCCGCGCCTTTGCCACCGAGCAAATCGCCCAGCAAATGGTGGACTTCAAGCGTCTGGGCGTGCTGGGCGACTGGGACAACCCCTACAAAACCATGAACTACGCCAACGAGGCCGCCGAGCTGCGCGCCTTGAAAAAGGTGATGGAGCGTGGTTTTGTGTACCGAGGTCTGAAGCCCGTGTACTGGTGCTTTGACTGTGCCTCGTCGCTGGCCGAGTTCGAGATCGAATACCAAGACAAGCAAAGCCAGACGCTGGACGTGATGTTCCCCGCTGCCGAGCCTGCCAAACTGGCCGCAGCCTTTGGCCTGCCCAAGCTAGATAAAGAAGCCTTTGTCGTCATCTGGACGACCACGGCTTGGACTATTCCCGCCAACCAAGCGCTCAACGTCAACCCCGATCTGGAATACAGCTTGGTGGACACCGAGCGCGGCCTGCTGATCGTCGCATCCGCTCTGGTTGAAAAATGCCTAGCTCGCTGGAAGCTGGAAGGTTCCGTGGTCGCTACCGCCCAAGGCAAGGCCCTCGACCACATGCCCTTCAAGCACCCGCTGGCCCATGTGGACAAGGGTTTCGATCGAATCTCGCCCGTGTACTTGGCCGAATACGCCACGGCCGATGACGGTACCGGTATCGTGCACTCGGCCCCCGCCTACGGCGTGGATGACTTCAACTCCTGCGTCAGCAATGGCATGGATTACAAGGACATCCTGAACCCCGTGCAGGGCAACGGCGTGTACGCGGCCGATCTGCCCATGTTCGGCGGCCAGTACATCTGGAAGGCCGTACCCGTCATTCTGGACGCGCTCAAAGTCGCCAACCGTTTGATGGACACCACCAACTTGGAGCACAGCTACCCCCATTGCTGGCGCCACAAGACGCCAGTCATCTACCGCGCAGCTGCGCAGTGGTTCATCCGCATGGATGAAGGTGAAGGCGTGTTCACCGACCCCGCCCAAAAGCCCGAGAAGACCCTGCGCCAGATCGCGCTGGAAGCCATCGAGCAAACCAGCTTCTACCCGCAAAACGGCCAAGATCGCCTGCGCTCCATGATTGCCGGGCGTCCCGACTGGTGCATCTCGCGCCAGCGTTCTTGGGGCGTGCCCATCCCGTTTTTCTTGCATGTGGACACGGGCGCACTGCACCCCCGCACCATGGAGATCATCGATCAAGCCGCAGCCATGATTGAGCAAGGCGGTATCGAGGCTTGGAGCCGCGTCACTACCGAAGACATCTTGGGCGCTGAAGAAGCCAAGAGCTACACCAAGAGCACCGACATTTTGGAAGTGTGGTTCGACTCAGGCTCGACCTTCTGGCACGTGATGCGCGGCACGCACGCCGATATGCACCACGACCAAGGCCCTGAAGCCGATCTGTACCTGGAAGGTCACGATCAGCACCGCGGCTGGTTCCACTCTTCGCTGCTGCTGGCATCCGCCATCTTTGGCCGCGCCCCGTACAAGGGTCTGCTGACCCACGGCTTCACCGTGGACGGTCAGGGCAAGAAGATGTCCAAGTCCGTGGGCAATACCGTGGCTCCGCAAGATGTGAGCGGCAAGATGGGCGCTGAAATCATCCGTCTGTGGGTGGCTGCAACCGATTACTCTGGCGATCTGGGTATCGACGACAAGATCTTGGCCCGCGTGGTGGACGGCTACCGCCGCATCCGCAACACGCTGCGCTTCTTGCTGGCCAACGTCAGCGACTTTGACGTGAGCACCGATGCCGTGGCCTATGGCGACATGCTGGAGATCGACCAGTACGCACTGGCCCGCGCTGCGCAACTGCAAAAAGAAATCATCGCCCACTATCAAGTCTATGAGTTCCACCCCGTGGTTGCCAAGATTCAGCTGTTCTGCTCGGAAGATCTGGGCGGCTTCTATCTGGACGTCTTAAAGGACCGCCTCTACACCAGCGCGCCCAAGAGTCTGGCCCGTCGCTCGGCCCAGACCGCGCTGCACCAGATCACCCACGCGCTGCTGCGCTGGATGGCACCATTCCTGTCCTTCACAGCCGAAGAAGCGTGGAAGATTTTTGGCAACGGCGACACCATCTTCTTGGAAAAGTTCACCGACTTGCCCGAAGGCGACAAGGCTCTGCTGGCTAAGTGGACGCGTCTGTGCGAGATCCGCAACGCGGTCAACAAGGACATCGAGAACGTGCGCGCCGACGGCAAGCTGGGCTCATCCCTGCAAGCCGAAATCACGTTGTCTGCACAGCCTGAAGACTTGGCACTGCTGCAGTCTCTGGCCGATGACCTGAAGTTTGTCTTCATCACTTCCGCTGCTAACGTAGTCGCTGGTGATGCCCTGCAAACCACGGTGAAGGTCAGCGAAAGCGCCAAGTGCGAGCGCTGCTGGCATTACCGCGACGACGTGGGCGTGAACCCCGAGCACCCCACTCTGTGCGGCCGTTGCGACAGCAATCTGCATGGTGCGGGTGAAGAGCGCAGCAAGGCTTAACGGTCAGCTAGCGCTTTAAAAAGTGAGCTATTAGTCCCGACTGATAGCTCACTTCAGCATTAAATACTGCTGAACCCTTTGTAAATCAGGCACTAGCTGCTATCAAAAAACCCAATAAAGAGCTGTCATGAGCAACACCCAGACTCCCTCCGCAGGCTTTGGCCGCATCTGGCCTTGGCTTTTGTGGGCGCTGGTCATCATCGGCATCGATCAGGTCACCAAACAGATCATTCTGGCCTACTACCAGTATGGGGACTGGACGCCCATCACGGGCTTCTTCAACATCGTGCGCGCGCACAACACGGGCGCAGCTTTCTCCTTTTTGGCCGATGGCGGTGGCTGGCAGCGCTGGTTTTTTGTAGGTATTGGTGTGGTTGCCACCGTGCTCATCGTTTGGCAGTTGCGCAAGAATCCCAACGAGAAAATGTTCTGCCTGTCACTTTCCAGCATTCTGGGCGGCGCCATTGGCAACGTGATTGACCGCCTGCAGCACGGCTACGTGGTGGACTTTTTGGACTTCTATTGGGGCACCAGCCACTTCCCCGCCTTTAACGTGGCGGATATGGCGATCTCGCTAGGTGCTGCGCTGTTGATTTTGGATGAGGTTTTGAGAGCTAAACGCGCTAAAGCCCAAGCGAAATAAACACTAACTGCTATCAAAATAGAAAACCGCTGACCTGATCTGGTAGCGGTTTTTTCTTTGAGGACCACCAACATGGCCCAGTCAATTGAAGACTTATCGAAGACTGACGGTTGAGATGAGACGCAAAGCCACAGGCACTACCGAGTGGATGACAAGGCAAAGCAAGGTCGCACCAAGGGTTGCGTTCACAAGTCTTAGTCCAGGCCGTAATCGGGTGGCTGCGCAAAGACCAGCTCGCTTGCCTTCCAATACCGCACCATGATGGCGCGCGCGTTAAAGCAGCTATCAAACTGCCAGTCAACCATACGCAGCGGCAGCGCTTCGTAGACCGAAAATGGAACCTCTTCTAGTAGCTTACGCTCTTTGAGAGCCTTGAACTGCACCGTATATCCGGCAGGGCAACTCTCTTGCGCGAAACGGTGTGGGCGGGCCAACTCCAGCAGCAACCAGTTGCCGTTGCTGCCCATGGCGTTAATGGACATATCGCCCAACGCAGTCGCCTGCATAAAGCGAATATCCGTCATGGTTTGCAAGTCCGATGCATCACCCTTGGCAGGCTTCAGCTTGTCAAGCAACTCACGCTGTACATGACTGCCAGCAGGCAACACAACGTCGCCCCAACTCACAGCCTGCGGCAGAGTGAAAAACTGCAGCCTATCCTGCTGCACCTGCTGGCGTTCGCGTAGATGGCCTCCAATCATCCACTCCACCCACATTAACGCAGTGAAGATGGGCAACACAGACATGAGTATGGCTGCAATCCACTGCCATACATGAAGCGGCGGGCGTGGCGTGCCCCTGCGCGCATTCCACAACCGCCATGCCCACCAAGCCAGCAATCCGACACCCAGCAAGATGGCCAGAAAAATCAACAGGACGCCTGCCGCGGCTGCGCCCCCTGCACCAGGAATCATGAATCACCTTTTTATCGCTGCCGCCCGTCGCGGTTGATATTTGTGAGCAAAGAGAGCGCTAGCTCCGCAGATGCTCCCCACTCAGGGGTATATTAGTCTGTAGATTCCTCCTCGTACATGACGCATTTACTCAATCTTTTAGCGGCCATCGCCCTGCTCATCTGGGGCTCGCAGTTGGTTCGCACCGGCGTTTTGCAAGTCTTTGGCGCAAACCTGCGCAACGTGCTGGCACGCAGCATGCGCAACCGTTTTTCGGCCGCGCTCTCAGGCATGGGCGTCACGGCCTTGGTTCAGTCCAGCACCGCCACGTCGCTGATGACCTCGTCCTTCGTGGGGCAGGGCCTGATTACCTTGCCCTCGGCACTGGCTGTGATGCGGGGCGCGGATGTGGGCACGGCCATGATGGCTGTTTTGTTCTCCACCGATTTGTCGTGGCTGTCGCCCCTGTTTATTTTTGCTGGCGTAGTGCTCTACACCTCACGCAAGGGCTCCAAGCCCGGCCGTATTGGCCACGTCATGATTGGCTTGGGCCTCATGCTGCTGGCCCTGCGTCTGGTGGTCGAGTCCACAGAGCCACTGCTGCAAGCGCCTGTTGTGCGTACCTTGCTGGCATCGGTCAGCAGCGATTTATTCATGGAGTTGCTGCTGGGCGCTGTGCTGGCTGTAGTGGCTTACTCCAGTCTGGCCGTGGTGCTGCTGATCGCCGCCATGGCAAGCTCGGGCGCTATCCCGCTGGACGTGGCTTTGGGCCTCACTTTGGGTGCCAATATAGGTAGCGGCTTGGTCGCGGTACTCACCACCGCCAAGTCTGCGGTGGAAGAGCGTCAAGTCACCATCGGCAACCTGCTGTTCAAAATCATGGGCGTTGCCATCGTTGCGCCCTTCATCGGTTTGTGGACGCAATACGTACAGGTCTACCTTCCCAACAGCGGCCAAAACGTGGTGATGTTTCACTTGGCTTTCAACATCTTCAACAGCCTGTGTTTTATTGGCTTGACACAAATCGTCGCCAGCTGGGTCACCACCATCCTGCCCAAGCCAGAAGACACAAGCACTTCCACGCTGCTACGACCCCGTCACCTTGATCCCTCAGCCATCTCTACGCCATCTCTGGCTATTTCTTGCGCTGTGCGTGAGTCGCTGCATCAGGCTGACGTCATCGAATCCATGCTGATCGGTCTGCAAAAAGTGGCCGAAACGGACGACCTCAAACTATCCAAAGAAGTGCGCAATCTTGAAAGCACGGTGGATAGTTTGTACTCCGCCATCAAGTACTACATGACCAAGATTTCCCGCTCCGAGCTCGATGAACGCGAAGGTCAGCGCTGGACGGAAATCATCAGTTTCACCATCAACATGGAGCAAATTGGCGACATCATTGAACGCGTTTTGCTTGAGTTAGAAGACAAAAAAATCAAGAAGGGTCTCAAGTTCTCTCAAGCTGGCATGCAGGAAATTCACGAGTTGACCCAGCACCTGCTGGACAACTTGAGCTTGGCCATGAGCGTCTTCCTCAACGGCAATGTGCGTGAAGCGCAAAAGCTGCTGGAAGAAAAAGCACGCTTTCGAGATCTGGAGCTGGCCTACTCCGCCACCCATTTGGAGCGCCTGTCGCAGCACACTGTCACTAGCATAGAGACCAGCTCGCTGCACATTGACATGATCAGCGACTTAAAGCGCATCAACTCCTTGCTGTGCTCGGTGGCTTATCCGATTCTCGAGCAGGCCGGGGCGCTGGCTCCGAACAGACTAAAACCTGTGGTGCAGGAAAATACGCGCTAACTACCCAAGCAGCGACAGATACGATATGCGCTCCTAATCAGATTTGAAGAATCCGCATGTCAGAGACGACTTATCAGTTCACCAACAACTGGTTTGACACCTATTCCAGACAAGTATGGCCTCCACTACTGGGACAGTTGCAGCCTCAAAAAGTATTGGAAATCGGCTCATATGAAGGCGCCGGCATCTGCTTCTTGATTGAAAACAGTAGTACGTTCTCCACCAGCGAAATTCACTGCGTAGATACTTGGGAAGGCGGTATTGAGCACCAAAGCGCAGGAATGGATATGGATATCGTTTACCAGCGATTTCAGAATAATGTTCGTAAGGCGATAGAGGTCACTAAAGCACGAACGCAGGTCTTCATACATAGAAATTTCTCAGACATGGCGCTTTCCGCCCTTCTCACGCATCATGGCAAGGGTTATTTCGATTTCATCTATGTCGATGGATCACACCAGGCACCAGACGTTCTCTGCGACGCAGTACTGGCATTTCGCTTGTTAAGGGTTGGCGGCGTTCTTGCCTTCGATGACTATCTTTGGGCAGAACAACTGGATGGAAAAAAGGACCTTTTGCACTGCCCCAAACCCGCCATCGATGCCTTCGTCAATCTGTACATCAACAAACTGGAGATTTTGCAAACCCCGATGTATCAGCTTTACGTGCAAAAAACCACTGATTAGCAACCTTGTGGCATACACCGCTTTCTTTAAGCGCTACGGCACAAAAAACAAACTGCTCAAAGCAGGAGACTCACTGAGTCGAGCCGGTGCCTCATCAGCGGCCACCAGAGCCCAGACATAGCCTTCCCGATCATATAAATCTTGTCCACTGGTCACCATGCTCTTCAAATCAATACGACTCAGAAACTCCGCATCGTTGTATTCCTGATGCGCGAAACCTGCAATTTTTTGACGTATCCGGGCTTCGCTCATGCCCAGATAGGACAAATGCCAGCCCGCGTCCTGCAAGCGCATCGCGGGCACCTGACCCGCGCGAACACCTAGCCGCAACTGATCAGGTGTTGCCTGCGTAAACCAATGCCGTGGTGCCGCCACACTCCACACCATGCGGGACTCTGCGCCTTCCACGTTTCGATAGTTGGCATAGAAGTAATAAAGCCACAGCAAAAGGCCAAACACCTGATTTTGGGGCTGCTGCAACATATAGCGCACAGCATCGGCACGCGGTATTTCGTCGGCATCAGAGAT
Source organism: Comamonas sp. Y33R10-2 (assembly GCF_019355935.1). Classification (NCBI taxonomy): domain Bacteria; kingdom Pseudomonadati; phylum Pseudomonadota; class Betaproteobacteria; order Burkholderiales; family Comamonadaceae; genus Comamonas; species Comamonas sp. Y33R10-2. The sequence goes on along the minus strand of NZ_CP079925.1, from coordinate 380,875 downwards.
CAGAATCAGGTCATCGGGATGGGCATCACCAATGCCACGCATGATCTGATTACGCTGATATTTTTCTCTGCGCCAAAAACCGGTTTTGGGCGGGTCATTGAGCCAATCGCACTTAATGTCTTTAGCTTGAATACCCGGCGGATCATCCGGCATGTCATCCACCACCACATAACGAATACGGTCCGCTAACTCCGCCAGCTCCGGTGCAGCCAAGTCCAGCGTCAACAACTTTGCATCGCCCGCAAATGTGCGTGTGGCTTCCACAATCACAAAGACATCAACCACCTCGCGCAGTTCATGCAGCCGAATTTGCAATATCTCAAACTCGCCGTTATAGGTAAAACAGTCATACACACGTCGCCTTGCAGGGGAATCTGCATACTCGACGCGATAGCCGCGTTGCTCCAGCATTTGGGCCAACTCCGCTTCCCCAAAAATGCGCTGAGCCTCGACTCGCGAGATAGGGTAGCGTACGGTCAAAGGATGAAGCGCCGCGAGCTTGCGGGTTCTGCCGTGATGCCCAAAGATGGCCAAAGCGTTCATACCCCGGTGCTGAGGGCCCGCATATTCAATGGCAAAACGGCTGGCCACTTCCATGGGCGAAAACTGCAAGCCCAGAGCCTCCAGTTGCGAGCGTAAAACACCGGTGAGTTGCACATCCTCGTTCAGGATATCGCCGCTCCACCCGAAGTTCAGAGGACTCTCCACCACCTGATCGGGCGCGCAGACCATCACCTGTAATTGAGGATGGTCTGCAAAAACGCGCATCAGCCTGCGGCTTCGCAAACTGAAGCCGCCATTGAGCACTGGCACGGCTTGATGCCCTTCAGGCAAACCCTCCGCCCAGACAAAGCCGCGGCTCCAGTAATGCCCTTCAGGACTGCTGACCCGGGCCAGATGAACCGGCGCACCAATGTAGTCATAGCCCAAAAACGCGTCCTGCCACAAACTGCCATCCAGCACCCAGCCATCGTCTTGCACCAGCAGGGCGAACTCGGTATGCACCACGCGCCAAAGCATGAACAAGACAAACCAGCTGTAGCCCTGATAGTCCAGCGGCGCAATCTCCAAATGCTCCACGGAAGCCGTCAGGTCTGCAGGCCTGACAGGACTACACAACAATGCTCTGCAGCCGGGCATTTGCGCCTGACTCAGGGCCAGCGCCCAGCCAGCGGCTTTTGCATCGGGCAAGCCTGAAACAGAAACGAGCGTGATGCGACTGGCAGACGCTGAAGAGATATAAGTGGGCTCAGGCATCAAAACATTGTGCCGATTTATCCCTTCGGCGGAAATCACAAAACTTTGTTTGTGTCTGCTCCTGTGGCCGCTGCTATGGCTTCGGCGGTGGCTGCCGCTGCGGCTGAAACTACCAGCCCATATAGTCCGCCAGCACCAGCGCAGCCTCTGGCGTGAAACGCCCCTGCACCAGCCAGTCTTCAACAACGGCGGGTGCAAGTCGCTCAAAACGCTGCACTTCGCCATCTTGATTCACGGGCGTCAGTGCCTCGGGTACCAGTGCCGAGAACCAGTCGATGCGCTCCACCATATAGCCTTGGCCTTCGGCCTCATCGCTGGGCCTGGAAAATTCAACATAGCCGCCATGTGTGACCTGCGCTAACTCAGTCACATGCAGGCCCGCTTCTTCCCAAGTTTCACGCGCTAGCGCCTCGGGCAGGCTGTCTTGGGCTGAGACCATGCCGCCCATCAAGGTGTCCCACATGCCGGGGTTGTTGGCCTTGTCTTCTGAGCGCTGCTGCACCCAGATCGCGCCGTTATCGCACACTCCCACTAAGTGAACCGCCCGCGTCGCAATCCCCAGAGGCCGCACGGCGCCGCGCTCAATGGTCGCAACCTGCTTTGCAGCCGCATTGCAAACGAGTAGTTGCTCATCGCGCCAAGCACCAGAGAGCCCTTTGTTGCGCATGAGCTGAGCGAGTTGATTGAGTCTGAGTGTCAGATCAGCTGCTCCCCCTAACACCCAAGTACCACTGCGCCACTGTAGGCTCAAACCATGTTGATTGAGCGCTTCGATATTGAGTTGCTTGGCAAATGAATCCTCTATGCTGCCAATCAACTCGCCCTCTACATACAGGCCATGCCTTGGTCTCAGCGGCAGTTGATGAGCCTGCTTACGCTGCGCTTGCAGCCAGTTCGATGTTTCTTGCTTCATTGCCAACTCTCCATGCAAAGCATTGTCGTGAGCTTTCGCAAAGCGCTATGTCTTGCATCACTATTGATGACTGATATTTACGCACCGGCAAACCCGCTATCTGCGCCAATGCCCACGGCTGCAGCGTTACAGTGACACCCCATGAATGCTCCCCTTAAACCGTCCACTGCAGCCATGCTCAGCCTCGCTCCGGCGTTATGGGCCGGTAATGCGATTGTGGGCCGCCTGGCCCAAGACTTGATCTCGCCATTTGCGCTGAACTTCTTTCGCTGGGGCATCGCTTTTGTTTTATTGCTGCCGCTGGCTTGGCATGTGCTGCGCAAAGACAGCCCCATCTGGCCAATGTGGCGTCAGTTCATGTTGCTGGGTCTGCTGGGCATTGGCTGCTACAACGCCTTGCTGTACTTGGCACTCAAAACCTCTACGCCGCTTAACGTGACCTTGGTAGGTTCTAGCATGCCGGTGTGGATGCTGGCCATTGGCAGCCTATGCTGGGGAATTCCTGTCAACCGCAAGCAAATAGCCGGTGCTGTGCTATCTGTTTTGGGGGTGGTGGTCGTTCTGTCCCGTGGCGATTTGCAAACGCTGCTGAATCTTCACTTTGTCGCCGGCGACTTGTTCATGGTGCTGGCCACTATTGCTTGGGCTTTCTACACCTGGCTGCTGTCGCGCAGCACAGGGCCGCAAGAGGTGAAATCACACTGGGCCAGCTTTTTGATGGCACAAATGGTGTTTGGCCTGCTCTGGTCTGGACTGTTCATGGGTGGAGAGGCCGCGCTGGGCGGTTTTCGCTTTGTAATGGGCTGGCCGCTGCTCGCCACCTTGCTGTTTATTGCCATTGGCCCCGCCATTTTGGCCTACCGCTTTTGGGGCTTGGGCGTGCAGCGCTCCACCCCCGCTATTGCCGGCTTCTTTGGCAACCTCATCCCCATCTTTACTGCACTACTCTCCGTTGCCGTACTGGGCGAGTCGCCGCATATCTATCATGGCGTCGCCTTTGCGCTGATTGTGGCGGGCATCGTTGTCTCATCGCGCCGCTAACGCTGACAAGCAGCGTACCCACAAAAAAGCCTCGCAGTGCGAGGCTTTTTGACAAGATCCGTTAACGATCAGTAAGTACCGGGATACAGACCACCATCTGGCAAGATATTTTGGCCAGTCATATAGCCTGCTTGGCGGCTGCACAGGAAGGCGCAAATGGCACCAAACTCTTCAGGCGTTCCAAAACGCTTGGCAGGAATTTGCGCAGCCTGCGCCTGACGTACATCGTCCAAGGCCTTGCCCGTCTTTGCCGCCGCAGCTTGATGCGTCGCACCCAAGCGATCGGTATCAAACTTGCCGGGCAAGATGTTGTTAATGGTCACGCCCTTGGCGGCAATTTCCGAGCGGGCCAGACCTGCGACAAAGCCCGTCAGGCCGCTGCGTGCGCCGTTGGACAAGCCCAGAATGTCGATGGGCGCCTTCACCGCGCTAGAGGTGATGTTGACGATGCGACCAAAGCCGCGCGCAGCCATGCCATCCACCGTGGCCTTGATCAGCTCAATGGGGGTCAGCATATTGGCGTCCACCGCCTTAATCCACGCTTCGCGGTCCCAAGTGCGGAAGTCGCCTGTGGGCGGGCCGCCCGCATTGGTCACGACGATGTCGTAATTCGTACCCGGGCCACCCTCAGCGGCAAACACCGCAGCGCGACCTTCGGGTGTGGTGATATCCACCGCGACGCCAATCACCTTGATCTGCGGCGCAATGGCTTGGAGCTTTTGCACGGCGCTTTGCAATGCTTCAGGATTGCGGCCGTTGATGACCAGGTTCACACCCTCTTGCGCCAAAGCCTTGGCGCAGCCAAAACCCAAGCCCTTGCTAGCGCCGCAGACCAATGCCCAGCGGCCGGTAATTCCGAAATCCATACCCATCTCCTTCACAGTTATCACCCGAACGCGCAGCGTTGGGTTTATCAAAACTTATAGCTATCAGCGTATGTCTTTAAATGGCTTTAGCCACATTTCATGCATGACGTCCATGAAACAGCTTGTGGTGCAATCTGCGCAGCGACCACCAAACGCAAAAAGCCACGACAGGAATGGCGACAGCCGCTGTGGACTCTGGCGACCAAGGCCAGCCCAGCTTCTGCCCGCCCTTGGCAAGATAGCTCACCAAACCGGTGATGTAGTAGGTAATCGCGGCCACAGACAGGCCTTCCACCGTGGACTGCAGCTTGAGCTGCATGCCTTGGCGATCATTCATGGTGCCCAGCAGTTGCTGACTGCTTTGTTGCTGCTCAATTTCCACACGCGTGCGCAGCAAGCTGCTGACGCGAGAGACGCGCTCAGACAGCGCATTTTGACGGCGCGTAGCCCACTCGCACGTAGCGCGGGCAGGCGACAAGCGCCTGTCCATGAACTCGCGAATGGTTTGCATGCCTTCCAGCCGGGTTTCTTGAATTTCCTGAATGCGGCGATCCACCAGCTCAAAGTAAGCCGAGCTTGCCGAAAAGCGTGAGTGCGTGGCGGCATATTCGCTCTCGACCTGACCGGCCAAGCGGGTCAACCTGTCAAGCAATGCCGGCTCGGCATCGCGATCGGCGGCGCGAATGGCATGTGCCAGTTCAGCCAACTCACGCTCTGCTGTGGCCAGCACTGCTGCGGCCTTGCGCGCTGCAGGCAGGCCCAGCAGCGCAGCCATGCGATAGGTTTCAATCTCCAGCACGCGCTGCACCAGTCGCCCCAAACGGCGCGGCGTAAGACTGGCTCCCGCCAGCAGCAGCATGCGCGAGAAACCATCCGGGTGAATCGCAAAGTCGGTGTAGATCGAGCCTGCATCCCCCGACACGCGCGAGCCTACCAAGGTATCGGCATGCAGCATGTGGCGCAGCAAGTGCTCGGCATCCACATCCTTCTCATTCAAAGCCCATAGGTGCAAGCTGCTCAGACACTGGCCGGGCAAGGCGGCTACCCAGTCTTGCGGCACCGCATCAATGGCGGTTTCAGGCTCACGCACATCGGCCACTGCCGCTTGGGTCATGGCTGTGGTGAAAGTCCAAGCCACAAACTCGGTGTGCTGCTCCCAACGCAGGCGAAACGAGCCCAAATCAATCAGCACATGAGTGGTGGATGCATCGGGCAGCGGGCGGTGATGGTTGCGCAGCAAAGCCACCACATGCTCGCGGCTGGCCTCGCGCTGCGCGGCATCCGTCAACATCACGATGTGCGTGATGGCTAGCGGCGCCTGCATGATTTCAGCAGGGCGAGCGTGAATTTCGTTATGCAGCAAAACCCGCTCTGGGTGCTGCACGGGCAATAGGGACAGGGCCATTCAATCTTTCCAGTAGCTGCAACTATTTTGCAGCGCGAATCCGTATTTTCCCGAATAAACGTCACAAACTAAAAAAGCGGCCCTTTCGGGCCGCTTTACGCTTTAGTCAGCAATCCGGTAAGACTTAGTCTTCCACGAAAGCTTCTTCGCGCTTGTTCTTCACTGAAGGCATCAAAACGATGACCAGCAAAATCACAGCAGCAATCAGCAAGCAAGCTGAGATAGGACGTGTCACAAACACAGACCAGTCACCACGCGACAGCAGCAAAGCGCGGCGCAGATTTTCTTCCATCATTGGACCCAAGATGAAGCCCAGCAGCAAAGGAGCAGGTTCTGTACCCAGCTTGTGGAACACATAGCCCACGAAACCGAAGATACCAACCATCCACACATCCCATGCATTGTTGTTGGTACCGTACACGCCGATAGCGCAGAACAACACAATCGATGGGAACAACCAGCGGTAAGGCACAGTCAGCAGCTTGATCCAGACGCCAATCAGCGGCAGGTTCAAGATGATCAGCATCAGGTTACCAATCCACATGGAGGCGATCAGGCCCCAGAACAGTTCTGGGTTGCTGGTCATCACCTGAGGGCCGGGCTGGATGTTGTGAATCGTCATAGCACCCACCATCAGCGCCATCACAGCGTTAGGAGGGATACCCAGAGTCAGCAAAGGAATGAACGATGTCTGCGAACCGGCATTGTTAGCCGACTCAGGAGCGCACACACCGCGGATATTGCCTTGACCGAAAGGAACTTCGCCGGGTTGCAGCTTGGTCTTCTTTTCAATCGTGTAGGCAGCAAAAGCCGACAGCATGGCACCGCCACCAGGCAGGATGCCCAGAGCCGAACCCAGAGCCGTACCGCGCAGCATGGCTGGCAGCATGCGCTTGAAGTCTTCCTTCGTAGGCATCAGGCCTGTCACCTTAGCGGTGAACACTTCACGCTCGTCATCGGGCTTGGACAGGTTGGCAATAATTTCGCCATAACCGAAAACACCCATGGCGATCACGACAAAGTCGATGCCGTCGGTCAGTTCAGGAATGTCGAACGAGTAACGAGCCACGCCGGAGTTCACGTCTGTACCGACCATACCCAGCAGCAGACCCAGCACGATCATTGCGATCGCCTTGAGCAGCGAGCCAGAAGCCAGCACCACAGCGCCGATCAGACCCAGGGTCATCAGCGAGAAGTACTCTGCAGGGCCGAACTTGAAAGCCACTTCAGTCAAAGGAGGAGCAAAGGCAGCCAAGATGATGGTGCCCACGCAACCGGCGAAGAAGGAGCCGATACCGGCTGCTGCCAACGCAGGCCCCGCCCGGCCTTTTCGGGCCATCTGGTAACCGTCAATCACCGTCACCACAGACGAGGACTCACCGGGCAAGTTCACCAAAATCGCGGTGGTGGAGCCACCGTACTGTGCGCCGTAGTAAATACCGGCCAGCATGATCAGCGCCGCCACGGGTGGCAAAGCGTAGGTTGCAGGCAGCAACATGGCGATGGTCGCCACAGGGCCAATACCTGGCAGCACACCAATGAGGGTGCCGAGCAGACAGCCCACAAAGCAGTAGATCAGATTTTGGAACGTGAAAGCCACGCCAAAACCAATCGACAAGTTATTAATCAGATCCATGGACAAAGCTCCTAATTAACCAGCGATGAAGCTAGGCCACACGGGGAACTGCAAATTCAGTGCCCACACAAAAGCGAAATAGCTGCCTGCCGCCAAGATGGTTGCAAGGATCGCTGTTTCCTTGAGATTGAACTTCTGTCCCGCCAAGCTAGCGATAAAGACCAGCGCGTAAATCGCAATGATCAAACCGAACTGAGGGATACCCACAACAGGCACGCCCACCAACAAGATGCCAAAGGCAAAGTTGGCAGCCAGCACGAAGAACACAGGCTTCCAAGCCCACTTACCGATCTTGTCACCGTTGGCAGGGCCTTTGGTCAGGCCACTGATGCAGATGGCAGTGCCCAGAATGGACATCAACACACCCAGAATCAGCGGAAAGTAACCAGGCCCCATGCGAGCGCCGGTACCAATGGTGTAGTTGGTCGAGCCAATCGCAAAAGCGAGGCCAATGACCAAAAACATCAGACCGGAGAAAAAGTCTTTTTGGCTCTTAATATTCACAAAAATGTCCCCTTACGGAAATCACGACTTGGCGATTCTCGTTTCATAAAAATACAAAACTGATGTGGATTCCACCTACAGAGGGCATACCCTAGGACTGACACCTGACTCGAATAAGGTGCACGACCCATATTCAGGCGTCAAAAGCTGCGCTTGCTTTATCTGCGCTAGATAAACGCAGTCAACATGACAGGGGCCCTCAGCCCATCACATTTCACTCAGTAGCGGAGTGCAGGCCAGCACCTCGGGCAAGGTGGTAATGCCGTCCGCCACACGCAAAGCACCTGCCAGACGCAGCGGGCGCATTCCGTCTTGTACCGCTTGGCGGCGCAAAGCATCCATTGATGGCGCATCGTGAATCTGTTTTTTCAGCCCTTCACTCACAACCAATAATTCATACAAACCCATACGGCCACGAAAACCCGTCATGCGGCAGTCCTCGCAGCCCACTGGCTTGTAAGACTGGTAGCTTCCGGTCAACTTCCAGGGTTTGACGATTTCAGCCAACTCATCCGGAGCAGCTGCTTCGTCGCGTACCTTGCAGCTTGAGCACAGTGTGCGCACCAGCCGCTGAGCCAAAACACCCAGCAGCGTTGCATTGATCAAATAAGAAGGAACACCCAACTCCATCAAGCGGCTCACCGCGCTGGGTGCATCGTTGGTGTGCAGGGTGGAGAAGACTAAATGCCCTGTCAGGGCGGCCTGCACAGCCATCTCAGCCGTAGCGAGGTCTCGAATTTCGCCCACCATGATGATGTCCGGGTCCTGGCGCATCAGCGCACGCAGGCCTTCGGTAAAGGTGAAGTCGAGCTGGGGCTGAACCTGTGTCTGATTGAAGCTGGGCTCAATCATTTCGATGGGGTCTTCCACCGTGCTGACGTTGACCTCTTCCGTCGCCACGCGTTTGAGCGTGGAATACAGCGTGGTGGTCTTGCCCGAGCCCGTAGGCCCGGTCACCAAAATAATGCCGTGGGGTCGCTTGACCAAATCTTCCCAACGCTGCGCATCATGCGCACTAAAGCCCAGCGCATCGAGGTTTTTAACGGTGTTCTCAGGGTCAAAAATACGCATGACCATCTTTTCACCAAATGCCGTGGGCAGCGTGGAAAGACGCATCTCCACTTCTTCGCCCCGCGGGTTGCGGGTCTTGATACGGCCATCTAGCGGGCGGCGCTTTTCCACCACATCCATGCGGCCGAGCAACTTAATGCGAGCCACCATGGCGTTGAGCACGCCCATCGGCATTTGATAGACGGGGTGCAGCACCCCATCGATACGAAAGCGAATCACGCCCTGCTCGCGGCGCGGCTCCAAATGGATATCGCTGGCACGCTGGTCAAAAGCGTATTGCCACAGCCAATCGACCACTTTAACTACGCCTTGGTCATTCGCATCCAGCTGCTTGTTGACCTTGCCCAGCTCAACCAACTGCTCAAAGCTGGCGCCGCCACTCGCTCCGCCTGATTTTTCAGCGGCGCGCACAGACTTGGCCAGTGCAAAAAACTCGGCCGTATAGCGTTTGATCTCTAAAGGATTGGCCACCACGCAGCGCACGCTGCGACGGGCCTGACGCTCCACCTCGCCCACCCAGTCGGTAATAAAAGGCTCGGCCGTGGCAATCACCACCTCTTTGGCCGTCACCTGCACGGGTAGCACCTTGTGGCGCTCTGCATAGCTGGCGCTCATGGCCTCGCCCACGCGCCCCACATCGACCCGCAGTGGATCAATCCGCAAATAGGCCAAACCGCTGCGCTGGGCCAAGTACTGGGTCAGGGTTTCAAGGTCTAGGGGTTTGAGCGTTTTAGCGCTGACCACACCTACATTGGCCAGCCGCACCAGCGGCAGCTGTGCACTTTCAGCCGCAGAGCAGCGCGCAACCGTGCGCTCTGCCTCTTTAGCGGTGATGACGCCATCATCTTGCAGCCAGCGCACCAGCATGCGCCAGTCCAGCGGGCCTTCGTACTGGGCAGGCTTGATGGGCTGGGGAAAAATGGATTCAGTCAGTGACATGGCAGCAGCAGCAATAAAACTGCCTTCACTGTAACCGTCCTTAGTTGCCGCTTAAAACAACCCATGGATACATCGCGGCTTCGCTTTGTCGTACTTTTGTATTGCCTGCGGATTTGTACCTCGCCTTGGCTTGACTTGGCGACTACTCTGCCTTGGCTCGACTGATGCGGGTGGTCTTGGCCTTGGCCGTTTTAGTGCCGGCTTCGGCCTCGCGTGCGGGAACAAACATCTTGGCCCAGCGCGTGGTGTTTAAGTCCCAACGGGCCTGAACCTGATCGCAGGCAGCATCCAGCTCCTCGCCTTGCAGCACACGCGGTGTGCGCTGGGCCAGCACCACGGTATTGCCCTCGCGGGTGGGGCGAAAGGCCCAAAGCGCATCTTCACCAAAAGCCTGCGCCATTTGATCCAAGCTTTTATCAAAGCTAGATGAGCGGCCAAACAAGTTGACGGTCATGATACCGTCTTCAGTCAAGAGCTTACGGCAATCGGCATAGAACTCGGCGCTATCGAGCACGGGTGCAGCCGCTTCGTGATCGTATAAGTCCACCGCCAGCGCATCCACCGTGCCATGCCATTCGGTCTTTTGAATCTCAAGCGCCGCATCAGCCAGCACGACTTTGAGCGTGCTGCTATCGGGCGGCAGCTTGAACCAGCTGCGGCACACGGCCAGCACCTGCGGGTTCAACTCAACCGCCGTGGTCTTCATGCGCAGCTTTTTGTGGCAAAACTTGGTAATGGCCGCAGCACCAAGGCCAAGCTGCATGGCGTGCAGCTTGGGCACTTCAGCGGGCTGCGCAAACAGCAACCAACCCATCATGCGCTGCACATATTCCAGATCGATATCAAACGGATCGCGAATGCGCATAGAGCCCTGCACCCAAGGCGTTCCTAGGTGCAAATAGCGCACATCACCATCATCAGAGACGCTGACTTCAGGCAGCTCGGGCACGCTGGCAGCATTTTTATCTTGTGCGGGCTTGGCGCCGCCACGGGTTTTACGAATCACGTTTCTTACCAATCTTCAAAGAAGGCCGTGGGCCGCCAACGCGTCCCGCCAAGCCTGCAATTTTTTATCAAATGACCAGCTGGCGTGCGCCGGGCTGGTCGATGGCAGCTTGATTGCCGTCAGCCCCAACGCTTCGGTTTGGCGGGCGTGCTTGTAGCTCTCTGCGCCGTTGTGCAAAGCCAGTCGCAAATCAGGGCAGCGCTTGCGCAGCCCGGCAAAGTCGTTGACTTGAGCGGCGCGAATTGCGCTGTCTAAACTGCCTTCGCGCTCACAACTGGCGTACACGTCCCACAAGCCCAGCCCGCGTGCCAGCAGCCATTCACAGCGGCCCGCATAGTCATCACGCGGCGGCTGCGGGTGCTGCGGCCACAAGGCCTGCAGCAGCGGCCAAAGCTGATTTTGTGGGTGGGCGTAGTACTGCGTTTGCAGCAGCGATTTCACACCGGGAAAGCTTCCCAAAACCAAAGCACGCGTACGTGCATCAGCCACTGCAGCCAAGCCCTGCCAACGCGTGACGGTCTGGGGGGCAGATAAATCCTCAGTCATGGCTTATTGTCGCCCAGCTACGCATCAGCCTGCGCTGCACACAGCTATTCAAAATAAGGAGCTGCTAGTCCATTACTGATAAGGACTTGAGACTGTTTTACTAATTATTTAGAGTAAAGGCAGGTAGACCTCTGAGTGCTGCGCGTGCATTTTGCATAGTGGCCTGCGCCAGCTCGTCAAGGCTAATGCCGCGCAATTGCGCAACTTCTTGCGCAATGCGCGGCAGCTCGACAGAGCTGTTACGGCCCTGCGGCTGACCGGCTGCGCGTTGCTCTGCCGTGGTGTAGAGCCAATGCGGGGGGATGTCGGGCGCGTCGGTTTCCATCACCAAGGCGTCCAAGGGCAGGCTGGCAGCCATCTCGCGCAACTTGAGCGCTCTGTCATAAGTCACTGCACCGCCAAAACCTAGTTTGAAATCCAAGTCGATAAAAGCCTGCGCCTGCTGAGTGCTGCCATTAAAGGCATGAGCAATACCGCCCACTACCTTGTATTGACGCAATGTTTTGAGCAAACGGTCGCTGCTTTTGCGCACATGCAAGATGACGGGCAGCGCAAACTCGCGCGCCAGCTTGACTTGTTGCTCATAAAACCAGATTTGACGTTCCGCATCCAAACCCGGAACAAAAAAGTCCAAACCTATTTCACCCACGGCAACCAAGTGCGGGTCATCGCGCTGCTGCGCTAGCAACTCGCGAATCAGCGCAATATCTGACTCATCTGCGCCCGGTGTAAACAGCGGATGTATGCCCAACGCATAGCTGTCGCCATGGCGGTGCGCCAAATCAATGACGTCCTGCCAATGGCTGCGCTGCACTGCAGGAATGACTAGGTGGGTCACGCCCGCAGCAAAAGCGGCGGCGCGTACAGCATCACGGTCAAGCGCGAACTCCGCAGCATCTAGGTGGCAGTGGGTATCTATCCAAATAGGCATTGCCTCATCATGCCCCGACTCTGGCGCCTGCGTTGGATCTCAAACCTTAGTTTGAAACCTTTATTCATCAAAAAAGGCCCGAAAATTCGGGCCTTTTACTTATGCAACGGCCATTAGCCTAACTGACCAAGGCCCAGTCTCACCATGCGGTCGCAACGTGCAGCCAGCGCCTCGTCATGGGTCACCATCACAAAGGCCGTGCCGTTGCTGCGAGCTAACTCCAGCATCAGCGCAAACACGGTGTCTGCCGTGCCGCGGTCCAGATTGCCTGTGGGTTCATCGGCCAGCACACAAGCCGGGCGGGTCACCAGCGCACGCGCAATGGCAACGCGCTGGCGCTCACCGCCCGAGAGTTCTGCGGGGCGGTGCGTCAAACGGTCACCCAAGCCCACGGCGCGCAGCATCTCGGCGGCTCGCTGCATGCAGTCATCCTTGGCATCGCGTCGAATGCGCAGTGGCATGGCGACGTTTTCCTGCGCCGTAAATTCGGCCAGCAGATGGTGGAACTGGTAGATAAAGCCCAAATGCTTGTTACGCAGCGCGCCCTGCTTTTGCTGGCTCAGCTGGTGCAAAGGCTGATTCATCAGGCTGACGCTGCCCGTCGTCGGTGCATCCAGCCCTCCCAGCAAATGCAGCAAGGTGGATTTACCTGAACCTGAAGCGCCCACCACAGCCAGCGTCTCGCCCGCTTTGACTTCCAAATCCACACCCTGCAGCACGGTCACATCTAGCTTGCCTTCGGCAAAGCGCTTGATCAGCCCACGTGCTTGCAGCACGGTCTGGCCCATCACAACATTATTCATAGCGCAGTGCCTCCGCAGGGTTCACGCGGCTGGCGCGCCAGCTGGGGTAAATCGTTGCCACAAAAGAAAGAATCAAAGAGATCACAGCAATCGGCACGATGTCCGTGGACTGTGGCTCGCTAGGCATCTTGCTGATGAGGTAAATGTCCTTGGGCAAGAAGTTGGCGTGCAACGCTTGTTCAATGGCGGGCACGATTACGTCAATATTGAAGCCAATCGCCAAGCCCAGCGCCAGCCCCGCCAGCGTGCCAATCACACCCACCATGGCGCCTTGCACCATGAAAATGCCCATGATGGACGAGGGCGAAGCGCCCAGAGTGCGCAAAATGGCAATGTCAGCGCGCTTGTCCTGCACGCTCATTACCAGCGTAGACACCAGATTAAAAGCGGCCACAGCCACGATCAGTGTGAGGATGATGAACATCATTCGCTTTTCCAGCTGAACGGCGGCAAACCAGGTCTTGTTCTGCTGCGTCCAGTCACGAATAAACAAACGGTCGCTCAACGTATCGGCCAGCTCATGGGCCACACGCGGAGCTTCATGCAAATCCTTGAGCTTGAGGCGAATGCCGGTCGGGCCTTCAAGGCGGAAGATGCGCTGCGCATCTTCGTAATGCATCATCAACAGAGCCGAATCGTATTCGTAGTGGCCGGAGTCAAACGTGCCCGCAACCGTCATCTGTTTCATGCGCGGCACCACACCGGCAGGGGTGACTTGGCCACTGGGCGCAATCATGGTGATGACATCACCTTCTATGACCCCCAATGAACGCGCCAGTTCAATGCCCAGCACCACTTTGAACTCACCGGGGATTAAGCGTTTCAGCACCTCTGAGCTGGTCGCAGCCAGATCGGTTACTTCGCCTTCACGCGCCGGGTCGATCCCGCGCACCAAAGCACCCTTCATATCCTCGCCGCGCGCCAGCAATGCCTGAGCAGCTACAAAAGGTGCAGCACCCACCACATTCTGATTGGCACGTGCCTCGCGCATGGTGCGCTCCACATCGGGCAAGGGTGCGCCTTGCGGGGCGTAGATTTCCACGTGCGAGACAACGCTGAGCATGCGGTCGCGCACTTCCTTTTGGAAGCCGTTCATCACGCTCAGCACAATGATCAGCGCCGCCACACCCAGCGCAATGCCAAGCATGGAAACACCCGAGATAAAGGAGATAAAGCCATTGCGACGGGTCGCACGCCCTGCACGGGTATAGCGCCAGCCAACGGCCAGTTCGTAGGGAAATTGCATGTTGTCTGCATTGTGGCATTGCCAGCAATGACCTGTCTCTGTTCCAGTGTCACACGTCTGTTTCCTACCCTTGCCGGGGCAGGTGCAGCAGCCATGCACGACAATAGCCCACATGTCTTTGACCGCGCCTTTGCTACCTGCTGCCCACGCCTTGGGCGCAAGCTCCTCTGAAATCATTGTTGCCTACGCCAGCGGCCCCGCTGACATACCCAAAGCCTGGGATGGCCTTCAGCTCCCCCACCTTCAAGACCTGCTGGCAACGCTGACGCCCACTACCGTGGTGCAAGGCGATGAGATGGATTTCTCGCCCCCGCACGAGCTGGCGCTAGCCCGCGCCATGCAACTACCCGAGCAAGCGGGCCTGATTCCCTGGGCGGCTTTGGCTGCGGGCGATACCACCCAGCCTTGCGCCTTCATCACCCCCTGCCACTGGCATGTTGCGCCCGATCAAGTCCATCAAACAGACCCGGCCAGCGCCCCCATGAGCGAGGAAGAATCGCGCCAGTTGCTGGCGCTGGTTGCCCCTTGGTTTAGCGATGACGGCATTACGCTGGAATATCTGCGCCCAGACACTTGGCTGGCACGCGGCGCAGCCTTCAAAGACTTGGCAACCGCGTCGATGGACCGAGCCCTGGGCCGCGATGTGCGCCCGTGGATGCCCAACCCCATTCAAGGCGCCATCATTCAGCGCCTGCAGACCGAGCTGCAAATGCTGCTCTATACCAACAGCTTCAACGACCAGCGCGCCCAACGCCGCTTGCCACCCATTAACTCCTTTTGGGTACATGGCACGGGCAGCCTTGTCAAACTGCCGGCCCATCTCTCGCTAGCCGTTTGCGTTGACGATCTGCGCCAGCCCAGCTTGCACAGCGATGTGCAAAGCTGGCAAAAAGCCTGGCAAGCGCTAGACAACGGCCTGATTGCCCAGCTGCAGCAGCGCGCAGCCAGAGGCGAGCCCATCAAGCTCACGCTTTGCGGCGAGAGCAATGCTGTGCAGTGGCAAAGTCAGCCGCGCGGTTTTATGGACAAGATCATGAGTGTTTTTGGAGCGAAGCGCTTGCCGGATTTGCGAGAGATGCTATGAAAATTACGCCTCGCACCATTCCTAGCGACAGCGTATCCGCCCTGCTGCAAGCACAAGTTCACCCACTTCTAGCTCAGCTCTACGCCGCACGCGGCGTGTGCTCCGCAGCAGAGCTAGACGATGCACCCGCCCTGCTACTGGCACCTTCTGGCCTGCAAGGAATCGACAAGGCCGTGCAATTGCTGGCCGATGCGATTGAGCAGCAAAAGCGCATGTGCATCGTGGCGGACTATGACTGCGATGGCGCCACTGCCTGCGCCGTGGGCCTGCGCGGACTGCGCCTGCTGGGTGCGCAGCATGTGGAATATTTGGTGCCAGACCGCGTGATTGATGGCTACGGCCTCACCGCGCCCATCTCGCGCCGCGTCAAAGAAACCGGCGCCGACATGCTGATCACCGTGGACAACGGCATCGCCAGCGTGGAAGGCGTGGCCGTGGCCAAAGAGCTAGGTCTGTCCGTCGTCGTGACCGACCACCACCTGCCCGGCGACAGCCTTCCGCTGGCCGATGCCATCGTCAACCCCAACCAGCCCGGCTGCACGTTTGAGAGCAAGTCCATGGCAGGTGTGGGCGTCATGTTCTATGTGCTGCTGGCCCTGCGCACCGAGCTGCGCAGCCGTGGCCGCTTTGATCGCCACACCCAGCCGAGGCTGGAGCAACTGCTGCCGCTAGTCGCTCTTGGCACAGTAGCCGACGTGGTCAAGCTCGATGCCAACAACCGCCGACTGGTTGCGCTGGGTTTAAAGCAAATTCGCAGAGGGCAGATGCAGCCCGGCATTCGCGCCCTGTTTGAGGCGTCAGGCCGCCGTTTTGACACAGCCAGCACCATCGACTTTGGCTTTGCGCTAGGCCCGCGTATCAACGCTGCAGGCCGCTTGGCCGACATGACGATTGGCATTGAATGCCTGAGCACCGAAGACGCCAGCCGCGCTGACAATCTCGCCCGCATGCTCGACAGCATCAACCGCGAGCGCCGCGAGATTGAAGTGGGCATGCGCGAGCAGGCCCTGCTCATGGCAGAGAGCCTGTTCAAAGACGGCATGACGCCGCCGCCCGCCATCAGCGTGTTTGACCCCGACTTTCACGAAGGCGTGGTGGGCGTGGTGGCCTCACGCCTCAAAGACAAGCTGCACCGCCCCAGCTTTGTGTTCGCCGCCAGCGCAGCGCCCGGCAAAGAGCATGAACTCAAAGGCTCAGGCCGCTCCATCCCCGGCTTTCATCTGCGCGACGCGCTCGACTTGGTCAGCAAACGCCACCCCGGCATGGTCCTGCGCTTTGGCGGCCACGCCATGGCGGCTGGCTGCACGATTGACAGCACGCGCTTCAAAGATTTTGAGCAGGCGCTGGCGCAAGTCGCACAAGAATGGCTGGATGCCGCCACACTGATGCGCAAGCTGGAAACCGACGGCCCGCTCTCACCCCAGTGGCTGGACACCGCCCTCATCGAGCAAATGCAACTGGCCGTTTGGGGTCAGGGCTTTGCCGCCCCCACCTTCAGCGAAGAGCTGGAGATCACCTCCCAGCGCCTCGTTGGTGAAAAACACCTGAAGCTCGAGCTGCTGCACCACGGCTCCAAGGTCGATGCCATCTGGTTCAACCATACCACCCCACTGCCCGCCCGCACCATGCTGGCCTACCGACTGGACATCAACGAATGGCGCGGCGAACGCAAGGTGCAATTTCTCGTAGAAGCGGCGCAGGACTTTGAAGGCGGCGCAGGCAATATGGGGTTTTGAGAGCTCTCCCACACAAAAGCCGCTGCAAGGCGGCTGCTTTATTTCGACCTGCTGTATTGCGACCCGTGCGCAGCTACTTTTTCAGCGCTTAAAACTGCTCCCAGTCGTCTTCACTCGCTGTTGTGGCAAGCGACTGCGGCTTCTTCAGCGCTTAAAACTGCTCCCAGTCATCTTCACTAGCTGTCGTGGCAAGCGGCTGCGGCTTCTTCAGCGCAGGCACTAGCTTGGGCGCAGCGGCTGCCTGCAGGTTCGATGGTTGGGTCACCTTGGCTGCAGCCATGCGCGGCTCGGCGGTCCGTGCAGACATGCGGGCGGGAGCCAGCGCCGGTGCGCCAGCACCAGCACCAGCAGTTACCGCGCCCTTGCCTAGATTGAAAACAGAAACCACCTCAGCCAAACGCTGAGCCTGCGCCTGCATGGACATCGCAGCAGCACTGGACTCTTCTACCAGCGCCGCGTTCTGCTGCGTCATCTGATCGAGGTTGGTAACGGCCTGATTGACCTGATTGATACCATCACGCTGCTCGGTGGACGAGGCCGTGATCTCTCCAATCAGATCGCTAACGCGGCGCACGCTGGCCACGATCTCGTTCATGCTCTTGCCTGCCAGCTCCACCTGCTGGGAGCCCGACTGCACGTTGTCCACGCTGGTGGTGATGAGCTGCTTGATTTCCTTGGCCGCATCCGCACTGCGCTTGGCCAAGGCTCTCACTTCACTGGCCACTACGGCAAAGCCTCGGCCTTGCTCACCAGCGCGGGCCGCTTCAACAGCCGCGTTCAGCGCCAAGATATTGGTCTGAAAAGCGATAGAGTCAATCACACCAATGATGTCGGCAATCTTGCGGCTGCTGTCGGTGATCTGGCCCATGCTGTGCACCACTCGCTGCACCACTTGGCCGCCCTGCTCTGCTGCCTGCGCTGCTGTGGCAGCCAGTTGATTGGCTTGACGAGCGGTATCTGCAGACTGCGTAACCGTCGCGGTCAGCTCTTCCATGCTGGCTGCGGTTTCTTCCAGATTGGCGGCGGTTTGTTCGGTACGGGCTGACAAATCCTGGTTACCCGTGGCAATCTGGCCGGAGGCCGAAGACACGGATTCCACACCCGAGCGCACTTGCCCCACCACGGTACGCAAGCGCTCAGCCATGACGTTGAGCGAGCGGTGCAGATGACCCAATTCGTCATCGCGCTGATGATCGGTACTCACGCTCAAGTCAGCATCGGCAATGGCATCCGCCAGTTCAACCGCCTTCATCAACGGCTGGGTAATGGATCGCATGATGAGAACGCCGGTCACCAGCCCCAGCAGCATGATCAAACCGCAAGCTGCGGCAACGACCCAATAGGCTTTGGTGCGGCTGGCATCTCCATCCGCCAGCGCCTGCAAGCGATAGCGATCCTGCAGCTGCACATAGGCATCAAGGGCGGCGTAATATTTCTGACCAGCCGGGTTGAGCTGCTCTTCAATCAGTTTTTGAGAGCGCTCAAAATCACGCGCACGACGGGCTTGATCCACCTCTTTGTTTGCAGCAAACAAAGTTTCGCGGTGCTTGTTGACGTCAGCCATCAACTGCTTGGCTTCATCGGTATGTACCTGCGCTAGCACTTTTTCACGCAGCGCATTGATGCTGGCGATCAGGCCTCCCATCAGCTTGTACTGATGCTCCACCAGGTTTTCCTCAGTCGACATGGCTGCCGCCGTAAAGCGGTCCATGCTCATTTGCGTCAGGATGCGCCATTCTTTGGCCTGTTCAGCAGCAGTCTGTGCCTGCACTGCGGCCGAGAAAACGCTTTCATTGACACGGTTGGAATAGGCCAGACTTCCCGCCACCAGCAGCAACATGCTCGCCAAAAGACCGATCACCAGCACCCATAGCTTCTGAGCTACGGTGAATTGAAACAACTTCATGAACCAACCAATCCAGACAAGAAAATCCAAACACTGGTACGTCACGCATCGTGAACTCCGGGCTGGCTTATTCATGACTCTGGCGGTCAATTCCTGGCCCTTGACGTCCTCTCTCAAGCCAAGCGGAGTTAGCTCCTCGAGGCCACCCCGGAATATTAATAATTGTTACAACTGCTTTCCATCTTTGGCATAGCACTTGTTATTGGGACTTTCCCGCTTACCGCAACACGTCATTTCGTAGAGCAGGCATGAAAAAGCCCGCAGCTTCTTTTCAGACGCTGCGGGCTCTTAGGAAGCGGATGCTGCTACTTAAAAAGTTTCCCAGTCCCCGTCATCAGCCCTTGCAGCCAGTGCCGTGGGCGTAGCAGCAGTCTTGCTGGCGGGCTTATTCACCATCGCTGCAGCTCGTTGCTTGACGGGCGCCATGGATGGCACAGCACGATTTGCTGCGCGCTGGGGTGCAGCCACCTTGGCATAGCCGCCCTCATGGCCCAGCTTGAAGATGGAAACCACCTCGGCCAAACGCTCTGCCTGCTCTTGCATGGACAGCGCAGCCGCGCTCGACTCCTCCACCAGCGCCGCATTTTGCTGCGTCATCTGATCGAGGTTGGTAACGGCCTGATTTACCTGATTGATACCGTCACGCTGCTCGGTGGACGAGGCAGTGATCTCACCAATCAAGTCGCTGACACGGCGCACGCTGGCCACGATCTCGTTCATGCTCTTACCTGCCAGCTCCACCTGCTGGGAGCCCGACTGCACGTTGTCCACGCTGGTGGTGATGAGCTGCTTGATTTCCTTGGCCGCATCAGCACTGCGCTTGGCCAAAGCTCTCACCTCGCTGGCCACCACGGCAAAACCTCGACCTTGCTCACCAGCGCGGGCCGCTTCCACGGCCGCGTTCAGCGCCAAAATATTGGTCTGAAAAGCAATAGAGTCAATCACACCAATGATGTCGGCAATCTTGCGGCTGCTGTCCGTGATCTGGCCCATGCTCTGCACCACTTGCTGCACCACATGACCGCCCTGCTCAGCGGCTTGCGCTGCTGTGGCCGCCAGTTGATTGGCTTGACGGGCGGTATCAGCAGACTGCGTCACCGTCGCGGTCAACTCTTCCATGCTTGCGGCGGTCTCTTCCAAATTCGCAGCCGTCTGCTCAGTACGGGCGGAGAGGTCTTGATTACCCGTTGCGATTTGACCTGAGGCCGAAGACACGGACTCCACACCGACTCTGACCTGCCCCACCACGGAGCGCAAGCGCTCAGTCATGGTGTTCAAAGATTGAAGCAGGCGGCCCAACTCGTCGTGACGGTCATTACGAACCGAGGCGGTCAAATCCCCTGCAGCGATCGTATCGGCCAGACTCACTGCCTCATTCAAAGGCACCGTAATGGAACGAAGAATGAGTACAGCGGCCATGATGCTGAGCAACACAATCACAACGCTGGCCACTCCAATCATTACGTAGGCTCTGGACTGCTGCGCATGCGCCTGCTCCATCGCACTAAAGCGAAGACGGTCTTGCATCGCCACAAATTTCAGCTGCGATTCAATATAGTTTTTCGCATCAGGGCGCAGCTGCTTTTCAACAATCTCTAAAGCGCCCGCATAGTCGCTGTTATCCAAAGCAGCCTGAGCGGCTGCATTGCTACTCCTCGTCTTTTTTCGCTGCTCGCTCACAGCATCCAAAGCTTGCTGAGACGCCGCATCTTTAATGATGGCCTGAAGCTTTTCCTGAACTTGGGCAATCTGCACCTGAGTCTCGGCCAGCTGCTGACGCTGCTGCGTCATCAGCAACTGGTCCGTGGAAGAGGCGGCCACGATTGAATGATCCAAACTCTTTTGACTCAAATGCCGCCACTCGCTCGCCAATGTCACGGCATCTTGGGCTCGCGTTGCTTCAGTGGCAACGTTGACGTACACCCGATCTAGATACACAAGGCTTGCGCCCAACAGCAGCAGCAAGCCCGCCAGCAAACCTGCCACCAAAGCCCAAAGCTTTCCCGATACCGAAAACTGTTTCAATTTCATCCCCTGCCTCAAAAATAAAGCACTTACTCTGACGATAAGTACCACCAACGCTCAATGACTACTGCAAGCACTCGCTTTTCGGCAATCTAACTGGATAGTTTAGTTTTGTTACAAGACGCTTCTTTGCTTCAACCACGGGTCTGCCTCAAGCCCTTGCAAATAAACCCCCGCCTACAATCAAGCGGTGCCCAAAACCTATTTAAACGCCGACCTCCATTGCCACTCAGTGATCTCAGACGGCACGCTTACGCCTGAGCAATTAGCCCAGCGCGCCGCAGCGCGAGGGGTGGAACTATGGTCACTCACCGACCATGACGAGGTGGGCGGTCAGCACCGCGCAGCCGCTGCAGCCAAAGCTGCAGGCTTGGACTACCTCACGGGCACAGAAATTTCCGTCAGCTACGCGGGCAGTAGCGTGCATATCGTGGGTTTGGGCTTTGATGCCGACAACGCTGCCTTGACTCAAGGCCTGTACGACACCCGCAATGGCCGTGGCCCACGTGCCCGTGAAATGGGGCGACTACTTGAAGAGGCCGGTATTCCAGGTGCTTACGAGGGTGCTCTGCGCTACGCCGGCAACCCCGAGTTGATCTCGCGCACACACTTCGCACGATTTTTGGTGGAGGCCAAAGTTTGCAGCGATACCTATGACGTGTTTAGACGCTACCTGACCGAAGGCAAGCCCGGCTATGTCTCCCATGTCTGGGCCAATCTGGGCGATGCCGTCAATTGGATCATTGATGCTGGCGGCGTGGCTGTGATTGCCCACCCTGCACGTTATGACTTCAGCGCGATGGCGGAGTACGCGTTATTTTCCGAATTTAAAAAGCTGGGCGGCCAAGGTGTAGAAGTCATTACCGGCAGCCACCGCCCGCATGAATATGTGACCTATGCCGAGATCGCCAAAGAGTTCGGTCTGGCTGCATCGCGCGGCAGCGACTTTCACAGCCCACAAGAGTCTCAGATTGATCTGGGGCAACTGCCATATCTCCCCGGCCACCTTACCCCAGTGTGGGAGCTGCTGCAAGATCGCATTCAGCGTGCATGAACTTTCAAAAAGCTTTCAAAAATATTGAAGAAAGTCCGTAATGACCACCGTTTTTGAAGTCTATCCAGATAACCCGCAGCCGCGCATCATCAAGCAAGCTGCCGACATGCTGCGCAAAGGTGCCATCTTCGCCGTACCCACCGACTCCAGCTACGCACTGGTCTGCCACCTGGATGACAAAAATGCTGTGGACCGGCTGCGCCGCATTCGCCAGATCAACGACAAGCACCACCTCACGCTGCTGTGCCGGGATCTGTCCGAGCTGGCCAACTACGCGCGCGTGGATAACCGCCAGTACCGCCTACTGAAACTGGCCACACCCGGGCCGTACACGTTTATTCTCGAAGCCAGCAAAGAAGTGCCCAAACGCCTGAGCCACCCGTCCCGCAAGACGATTGGCCTGCGCGTGCCAGACCGCAAAGGGCTGCAACTGCTGCTGGAAGAACTAGGCGAGCCTTTACTGGCCACCACGCTGATCGCCCCCGGTGAGACTGAGCCACTGAACGATGCGGACGCCATTTTGGAGCGCTTCCCACACGAACTGGATGCGGTGGTGGACTCTGGCGCTTGCCCGCGTGAACCCACCACAGTGCTGGACCTGACCCCCATGTCCATGAACAACCCGCCCACCCTGGTGCGGCAAGGATTGGGCAGCTTGGAAAGCTTGGGGCTGCAGACAGCCTGACGCCTCCATGCCCTCAAAAGACAAAGACTTCATTCAGGCCCATTGGAAGCCTTTAGTGCTTGCATTCCTTATTGCACCAGCACTGATTGCTATGGTTTTTCTGCAGTCCTCGTATTTACTTCTGGTCTACGCCATTTCCAGCGTCTGGACTGCATGGAATATCCACGCCTATGCAGCCGGCAAACGATTCCATGTCTCAGCGGGGATATGGGCAGAGGACAGTGACGGCAGAAGCCGCCGCCGCAACATTCTGGCCATCTCCATCCTTGTCGAGCTGTTTTTTACAGGCTTCGTGATCTACAGCTTTTATCGCAGTGCATCGTGACTCAGTCGCTTACTGGCTAGCTTCTTATGTGCTGACAGCTGTGGCATCGCCGCAGGGCGCGGGGCCGCCATCACCGTAACAGGGGCCAAGGCTGGGGGCTCTGCGTCATCAAGCCTGAATGCTCCCACGGCATTCTGCAAATCCTGAGTACGCGCATTAAGCGCGGCAGCGGCCTGCGTGGCTTGCATGACCAGCGCAGCGTTTTCCTGATTGGTGCTATCCATGTGTGCCACAGCGGTGTTCACATGGGCAATCCCCTCGCTTTGCTCCTTGAGCGCGCCAGAGATTTCACCCAGCAAACCGGTAACTTGGCCGACCGACTGCATGATTTCTTGCATGGTGCTCCCGGCTTGCCCCACCAGACCGGCGCCGCTATTCACCTGCGTCACGCTCGCCGTAATTAGCTCCTTGATCTGCTTTGCAGCTTCCGCGCTGCGACCGGCTAAGGAGCGTACTTCGCTGGCAACAACCGCAAAACCCCGGCCTTGCTCGCCTGCGCGTGCCGCTTCCACGGCAGCGTTCAGCGCCAAAATATTGGTCTGAAAAGCGATGCCTTCAATCACCTGAATGATGTCCACAATCTTGCGTGAACTGCCGCTGATGGCATCCATGGTGTCCACCACCTGATTGACAACCTGACCGCCACGCCCAGCCGTGGCCGATGCGGTTACAGCCAGCGTACTTGCGGAATGCGCGCGCTCGGCATTTTGGCGCACCGTGATGGTGAGTTGTTCCATACTCGCAGCCGTCTCGGTCAGGGCGCTGACCTGCTGCTCAGTGCGGCTAGAGAGGTTGACGTTACCGGCATCAATTTCATAGGCTGATACAACCAGCGAATCAGTCGATTGCTGGATACGCCCCACCAGCTCAGTCAAGGTGTCTTCCATGGTGCTCAGCGCGGTTAGCAACCGGCCAAACTCTCCACTGGCATCAGACGAAAACTCTTGGCTCAAATCACCAGCGGCCACAGTTTCAGCAATCAAAATTGCCTTGCGCAAAGGCTCCACAATCCGGCGACGCAGAGTAAACAGCGACCATACGCAGGACACACATGCCAAAGCTCCCAGCGCCAGCAACCACCCACGCGAGTGCTGGACTTCAGCCACCAATTCTTGCGACTGCTTGGCAGTCAACGAGCCGGATTGCAGCACCGTCAACACATCCGTCATGACCACCCAAGAAATTCCCATTAGCGCCAGCACGAACACGCCGATGCTCAAAAACGCAACCACCAGTCGACTGCTTACCGTCATATTGCTCCCCTCGCTCAGCTGAGCCGAACTCTTTTTTATAGATTGATTTTTTTCCGCATACGGCCTGAGCTTTGGCATCACTCCAAATGCGGCGTAGCATTTTGCATGCATTCAAAACTTGCAGCCACGATGTGCAACCCGTATTTCATGTCCTAAAACTGATCTGTATCCGCACAAGACAACATCAATGCGCAGCGTCTGAGACAATCACACTGTGGAATTTACCCAACTCATACAAACCGTCCTGATCTACGCACTGCCCGTGCTGTTCGCCATCACCATCCATGAGGCGGCCCACGGCTATGCAGCGCGCCACTTTGGCGACAACACCGCTGCCATGATGGGACGCATCACGCTCAACCCCATCAAGCACATCGACCCCATCGGCACCATCTTGATGCCGCTAATGCTGTACTTCGCAACCTCAGGTGCTTTCCTGTTCGGCTACGCCAAGCCCGTTCCGGTGCGCTTTGACCAGCTGCGCAACCCCAAGCGCGACATGATTTGGGTGGCGCTGGCAGGCCCAGCCTCCAACTTTGTGCAGGCCGTTTTCTGGGGCTTCGTATTAATCGCACTGGTTGGCAGCGGCGTTCAAGAGCGCTTCTTTATAGAAATGTGCCGCGCCGGCATTTTGGTCAACTTGGTCATGTGGGCGTTTAACCTGTTCCCACTACCACCGCTGGATGGGGGCGCATTCTGGTCGGCCTGCTACCTTGGAAGCAGGCGCAATTCGTGGCCCGCATCGAGCCCTATGGCTTCTTCATCGTCCTGGCCCTTGTGCTTGCTGGCATCGTCGGCACTTACTGGCTGCGCCCTTTGATGAGCCTAGGCTACTCAGCCATCGACCTGATTCTTTACCCCTTTATGGCCCTGCTGCGCTGATTCCAGCGCCACAGCCTGCTATTGATTTTTGTTGTTGATCCTATGAGCACTACCCGTTTTCTGACCGGCATCACCCCCAGCGGCACCCCACACTTGGGCAACTACGCAGGCATGATGCGCCCAGCCATCGAAGCCAGCCGCGACAAAAAGGTAGAGAACTTCTACTTTCTGGCCGACTATCACGCCCTCATCAAGTGCCAGGACCCTGAGCGCGTGCAGCGCTCTACCATTGAGATCGCTGCCAGCTGGCTGGCGGCGGGTCTGGACCCTGAGCATGTCACTTTCTATCGCCAGTCGGACATCCCTGAAATTCCCGAACTGACATGGTTTCTGACCTGCGTGACTGGCAAGGGCATCTTGAACCGTGCCCATGCGTACAAGGCATCGGTAGACAAGAACCATGCCGCTGGCACCGAGCCAGATGACGGCGTGACCGCAGGTCTGTTCATGTACCCCGTGCTGATGGGCGCTGATATTTTGGTCTTCAACGCCAACAAAGTGCCCGTGGGCCGCGACCAAGTGCAGCACCTGGAGATGGCGCGCGATATGGCTTCGAGCTTTAACCACATCTACGGCGGCGAATACTTCGCCCTGCCCGAAGCGGTGGTGGAAGAAAGCGTTGCCACCCTGCCCGGGCTCGACGGCCGCAAGATGAGCAAAAGCTACAACAACACCATTCCGCTGTTCGCCACCCGCGAGCAGCTCAAGAAGCTCATCAACGGCATCACCACCGACTCGCGTGCTCCCGGCGAGCCCAAGGAAGTCGAAGGCTCGGCCCTGTTCCAGATCTATCAAGCCTTTGCCAGCGCCGAAGAAACCGAGGCCCTGCGCCAGCAGTACGCCGCAGGCATTGCCTGGGGCGATGCCAAGCAGGCCTTGTTCGATCGCATCGACCGCGAAATCGCCCCCATGCGCGAGCGTTATGAATACCTGATCGCCCACCCTGCTGAGCTGGAAGAAATTTTGCAAGCCGGCGCCATCAAGGCCCGCAAGCTGGCCACCCCTTTGTTGCAGCAACTGCGCAGCGCTGTGGGCATTCGCAACCTGGCGCAAACCAGCAAAGCCAAGATCAAGACCGCAAAGTCCGCCCTGCCCCAATTCAAGCAGTACCGCGAGGCCGATGGTCAGTTCTACTTCAAGCTAGTCGCGGCCGATGGCCAGTTGCTGCTGCAAAGCCAAGGCTTTAGTGCCCCCAAGGAAGCGGGCCAGAGCATTGCTCAGCTCCAGCGCGAAGGCGCAGCGGCACTGGCTGCGCTCAAACCGCGCCTGCAATCGCTGGACGGCATTAGTGACGAACAAGTGACTCAGGCACTGGAGCAGTTGCAAGAAGCCGCACAGCAGTAAACTGTTTTAAAGAGAGAGCTGCCCGGGCACATCACGAATGCTGGGCAGCAGAGATTTAATCCTTCGCACGAAAGGGATGAAAAATGCGTATTGCCGCCCTAGATGACGATCCTCTGCAACTTGAGCTGTTGCGCCAAGTGGCCACCGATGCAGGCCATAGCTGCCACACCTTTCTGAAAGGCTCAGCGCTTCAGCAAGAGCTGCGCCGCGAGAGCTTTGACCTGCTCATCGTTGACTGGGAACTACCCGACACCAGCGGCCCCGATGTGGTGCGCTGGGTGCGCGAGCAGGTCAGCAAAGAGATGCCCATCATCTTCATCACCCACCGCAGCGAAGAGGCCGACATTGTGGAAGGTCTGGCCAGCGGTGCAGATGACTTCATGATCAAGCCCGTGCGCGTGGGCGAGTTGCGCGCGCGCATCGCCTCCTTGCTGCGCCGTGCCTACCCTATGGCGGCGCAAAGCGTGCTGACTTTCGGCCCCTACCGCTTCATCACGGCCACCAATGGCATTGAGATGGACGGCAAGCCCCTGGAAGTC
Organism: Comamonas sp. Y33R10-2; assembly: GCF_019355935.1. NCBI lineage: Bacteria > Pseudomonadati > Pseudomonadota > Betaproteobacteria > Burkholderiales > Comamonadaceae > Comamonas > Comamonas sp. Y33R10-2. The sequence goes on along the minus strand of NZ_CP079925.1, from coordinate 353,878 downwards.
ACGCACCGTGAATACACGCTGGCGCTGACACTGTTTCAAAACTGGGGCCGCCTGCTCTCGCGCGATCATTTGCGCGAAGTCGTCTGGGGGCATAACGCCGAGGTGCAATCGCGCTCGCTGGATACCCATGTCTCGCGCCTGCGCAACTTGCTCAATCTGCGCGCTGGCCAGCCTTATGCCATTTCCGCTATTTATGGCTATGGCTACCGCTTGGATGCACCAGAAACCGCTGAGGCGCAAGCGCCCAGCGCTGCTTAATTTTTAATAGCATTCCCTCCATACACTGCCTCGACAAAATGCCTATTTGCCCTCAGTCCCGCTTTGCCACCCTCGCTTCGCTGCATGGTCTTGGCTCAGGTGCGCTCTGGGTAACCTTGGCCGGGTTAGTGGCAGCGACTGCAAGCCACGCTCAAATCACACCCAAGCCGCGCGGCGGCGACGTTATTGCCCACCGCGTAGTGGCTGGCGATACGCTGGAAGTATTGGCCGCCCGCTATTTGGGTGACCGCACGCGCTGGACAGCGCTGCAAAGCCACAACCGCGTGGACAACCCTTTTCAGCTACGCCCCGGCTCAGTGCTTGAAATTCCCACCCGATTGCTGCGCGCAGCCACAGCATCGGTGGAGTTTGTGCAGGGTGATGTGCGCAGCTCACGCTCTTTGAGTCGCTTGGCTGATTCCGCCGATGCGGCAAGCGCCGCTTCACAGCCTGTACAAAAAGGCCAGCTGCTGCAAGAGGGGGACTCGCTCAAGGTTCCAGCCAACGCTTTTGTGTCGGTTCGCTTGGTAGATGGCTCGCTGGTACGCGTGCAATCTGAGTCCGATATTGAGCTGCGCCAAATGCGCCGCAAAGGCCGCGCAGGCAGTTTGCAATCCATCTTGGACCTGCACGAAGGTGCGATTGAAGCCTCCGTGCCCAAACAAACCAATGGCGAGCGCCGCTTTGAAGTGCGCACCTTGGCGGCATCCACCAGCGTGCGCGGCACCCAGTTTTTGGTGCTGACCGATAGCCAAGGCCAAACAGCATCGGCGGTTGATGAGGGCTCGGTCGCTGTTCAGGCAGGCCAACCCTCAGCATTACTCAAACATGGCCAAGGCCTTGCTGTATCGAGCAGCGGCCAGTTAAGCCAACCCACAGCCATGCTCGCTGCGCCAGATACGGCAGCGTGGCCCACGCTTGCCGAAGACGCTAACTGGGTGAGCCTGCCTTTGCCGGTAATGCCCGGTGCGGTGCGCTATCAGATTCAACTAGCCACAGATAAAGACCTCACCCAAACCGTGCGCGGTGGCGTGTTCACCCAATCCCCAGCTCGTCTGACCGGGGTGGATGACGGCAACTACATTGTCGCCATTCGCGCCATCGATGCCCATGGCATCCCCGGCGCACGCAAAGTACAAGCGCTACGCGTTAAAGCGCACCCCGTGCCGCCACTTTATGAATCTCCCGCGCCGGATGCCATCATCGGTTTGGGCCAGCATGGCTTGCGGTGTACACAAGTCACTGAAGCATCGGCCTACCGAATTCAGGTGACAGATGCTGCAGGCAACTTTGCCCAGCCTTTGCTGGATGCCGCTGACCTCAAAGACTGCAGCTTGCCCGCCAATGAACTGGCCAAGCTCCCCGTAGGCGATTACCAATGGCGAGTCGCCAGCATTCGCACGCTGAGCAATGGTCAGATCGATTTAGGCCCATTTGCTGCCCCTCAAAAAATGAAGCTGGCCAACGCGCCTAAGTCGCCCGATCTACAACTAGATGGAAGCGCAGGTGAAGGTAGCCGCAACATTCGCTGGGCTGGCGAAGAAGGCCAGCGCTTTCGCATCGTCGTGGCAAGCGAGCCCAGCTTCGAAAAACCAGCCATTGATACCTGGGTGACTCAGCCGCAATGGAGCACACAAGACTTGCCTGCTGGCTCTTACTACCTGCAAATGCAAGTGGAAGATAGCAACGGACTGCGCAGTAATTTCTCGGCTGCGCGTCAGTTTCAAACCGGTAATTCGGTGACCTCGGTCGAGGGGCAGACACTGACGTCCGGTGATGGATCACGTCTGATGCGCCAGTAAAAACAATAGCTACCAGTCCAATAATTCAATGGGACTTCATAGGTTTTATGCCTTAAACCGTGGAATTACAAAGACTACTAGCTATGGTTTTATAACTGCTTCAACGCACACTCTGCATGACTGAAGCATCGCTCAACCGTCCAAGTCGTCTGCAAAACCTGCGCCTGAGCTGGCTGCTGCTCAGCGCCTTTTTGCTGGGCCTGACCTATTGGTTCAGCGGCAGCAACCAATTGGTGCGCGTCAACGGTATCATTCAAGACACCTCAGCTTGGTTGCACCAGCGCCCCGCATCGGCCGATATCGTCATTGTCGCTATTGATGACGACAGCATTGACAGCATTGGCCGCTGGCCTTGGCGCCGCGCCTTGCACGCTGGCGCACTGGAGCGCATTCAACAAGGCCAGCCCCGTGCTATTGGTGTTGACATCGTCTTTAGCGAAGAGGACTTGGACTACCCCGGCGACGACTTGCTACTGCAACGCTCTTTGCAAAAAAGCGGCAACACCGTCTTACCCATCACCCGTGATGCTCAAGGCGATGCCACACCTTCTTTGCAAAGTTTTTCCAGTGTGGCTGCGGCCCTAGGTCACACACAAATGCCTGTGGATGCGGATGGCTTGGTGCGCCGCTTTTACACGCAAGAAGGCAAGCACAACCAGCTTTGGTGGCATATGGCGCTCAGCCTGCATTGCGTAGGCGAAACCGGCCAAGCCTGCAAGCCCAATCAATCGACCCTATCCCCTAATTACTCCACACCTATTGCGGGCTGGCAAAGCCTGCAACCCCAGTTAATCGCTTTTGCCAAAGCAGCGCAAGACAAGCAGCAAAGCCATTGGTCCCCTTTCACCACCTATTCCTATATTGACGTTCTGCGCGGCAGCATTCCACCCGCAGCATTTCGCGGCAAATACGTGTTGATTGGCACCACGGCCACCGGGTTGGGCGAAAAATTCACCGCCCCCATTGGCTTTGATGCGCGGCTGATCTCCAACGTGGAAATGCTGGGCCATGTGCTCAACGGCATCTTGCTCGATACGCATTTGCAAGCCGCGTCCACCACCCTCAACCGCGCGCTCAATCTGCTAGCCGTCTTGCTGGGCCTTCTGGCACTCGCCTGGTTTGGCCCCTCTGGTGGACTGATTGCAAGCGCATTGCTGGCGCTGCTCAGCCTCCTCATCGCTGGACTGGCCCCACGATGGGGGCATGTTCAAACGGCACCGGCTGCAGCCCTTCTCGGCCTTTCACTCGCATACCCCTTGTGGAGCTGGCTGCGCTTGCGCGCCGCCACACGCTTTCTAGTCCTTGAGTTGCAAGATCTTCAAGGCCAAGGCTTGCCAACGCTGAGCACCAACGCCCTCAAAGGCGATGCACTAGACCAGCGCATTGCAGCCGTGGAACAAGCCTCGCGCCAGTTGCGTGCTCTGCACCATTTTGTGAGCGAAAGCCTGCGCCAACTGCCATCGGCCACCTTTGTCTGCGACCGCGGCGGTCGCGTACTGTTAGCCAATACATCCGCCTATCGCTACGTCGAAAGTCTGGGAAGCAGCCTCAAGCAAGGCGATGACTTGATTGTTCTGCTTGCCGGCCTGCACAACGCCACCAGCCACGACTACCGTTCTGCCAGTGCGACTACCCTACCCTCAGGCAGCTCACCCTTACTCAGTCGCAATGCACTGCAGCAAGCCACGCTCCCCCGGCAAAGCGAAGGCCGTGATACGCAGGGGCGCTATCTCATGCTGCTCAGTCAAGCATTTGAAGCACCACCGACCTCAGGCTGGCTGCTGACCCTCATCGATATCAGCGACCTGCGCAGCGCGCAGGCCCAGCGAGATCAGGCCATGCAGTTCATCTCGCACGACATCCGCGCACCTGTCGGCTCCATCATTACGCTGCTAGAAATGCAGCGCACCCACAAGCGCATCGATTCTGAAGATGTCTTGTTTGCCCGCATTGAAAGCTATGCCCAGTCATCACTGAAGCTAGCCGATGACTTTGTGCATTTGGCAAGAGCTCAGGAACAAAACTACCGCAATGAACGGCTAGAGCTTGGTCTGCTTGCTGACCAAGCCATATCAGACTGCTGGACACAGGCCCAGCAGCAAAACGTACAGCTCATGTTTGAGCTGCCTGAGACTGAAGCCAACGTACTCGGCGACCCCGGCCTGCTGCACCGCGCCATCATCAATTTGCTAACCAATGCCATCAAATACGGCAAACCACAAGACAGCGCCCAAAGCGCTGCGGTCGAGTGCCGGATTGTGGAGGACGCTCAAAGCTGGGGGATTTCCGTGCGCGATCACGGCCCCGGCATGGATGAAGCATCACTGGCCAAGCTCAGCCAGCCATTCGAGCGTCTAAAGCAGCATGAAGGCATGGACGGCGTAGGGCTGGGCCTTGCCTTTACCCGCACCGTGGCGCAGCGCCATGGCGGCAGCCTGCAAATCAGCAGCCGCTTAGGTGATGGAAGTACTTTCACCCTGTACATCCCAAAAGCCTGAAGTAGAACTCTAGACACGAAAAAGCCTCAGAACTTTTCAGTTCTGAGGCTAAACGTTTTTTGGTGCGGCTGGCAGGAATTGAACCCACGACCCCTTGGTTCGTAGCCAAGTACTCTATCCAACTGAGCTACAGCCGCATCATGGATGAATTGTAGCAGCGGAAAAATGCCTCTCAGACCAAATCAGTAATTTTTTACCGATTCGGTAAAGAAAAAGGCTGCCACCGAAAAGATGACAGGCTTGATGCAGATTTGGCAGGGCATCACGGACTTGAACTGGTGAATCGACCAGCTTTTCTTAGATAGCTGCCAGCCTCACGGAATTACGTCTCTCAAACTCTATTGGAGACAGACCATCAGCAGACGAATGTCTGCGAATGGGGTTGTAGAACATTTCGATGTAGCTGAAGACATCGCTGTGCGCCTCTTGCCTCGTAGGATAGGTTTTTCTGCGGATGCGCTCCCGCTTAAGCAACTGAAAGAAGCTTTCAGCAACTGCGTTGTCGTGACAGTTTCCTCGCCTGCTCATACTCGATTGCAGGTTGTGGCTAGCAAGGAAGCGCTGCCATTCATGGCTTGTAAATTGGCAGCCTTGGTCAGAGTGCACGGTCACGGTATTGCATGGTCTTCTACGCCAGAGCGCCATATGCAATGCATCCAAGGGCAGCTGGGTATCAATGCGGCTACCTGTTGCCCAGCCAACAACTTGGCGTGAGAACAGGTCAATTACCGTTGCCAGGTACAGCCACCCCTCATGAGTGCTGATATAGGTTATATCAGTCACCCAGACTTTGTTCGGAGCATGCACGGTGAACTGCTGCGATAGTAAGTTGGGAGCCACGACTGCTGGAGCACCTCCTCGCACACGAGGGCGTCGTCCGTAGCCTCGCTGAGCCTTTAACCCCTCACAGCGCAGCTGTCTTGCTACCCGGTGCCTGCTGCAGGTCTCGCCTAAGTCACGCATGTCCAATGTCAACTTGCGATAGCCATATACGCCACCGCTTTCTAGCCATGCCTGCTTTAGAAGGCCCAATAGACGCTGGTCATCGGCCGCACGTTGACTGAGCGGCCGAACCCTCCAAGCGTAGTAACCACTGGGGTGCAATTGCAGCACCCGGCACATGCGCACAACGCTGTAAATCAACTGGTGCTTGGCAATGAAGGCGTACTTCAGTCGCACTGGCGAGCGAAGTACGCCGCCGCTTTTTTTAGGATGTCACGCTCCTCGGTGACCCTTTTGAGTTCTGATTTGATACGGCGTAATTCTTCGCTTTGACTGACTTGCTCCTGCCGCTGAGCTGCGGGGATTTGCTGCAGTCGAATCCACTTATACAGACTATGCGTGCTCACGCCTAAACGGCGTGAGACGTCGGCTGCGCTGTGGCCGTGTTCCAAGATTTGCTTGACGGCCTCAATCCTGAATTCTTCTGGGTAGCGTTGTGCGTTCATATGGACTCCTATTTGAACGGAAATAGGAGGCTGTGAACTATCTACAAAAAACTGGTCGATTCAGGTGTCGCAACGATCACCCGAATCTGCCAAGTCTGGGCATCTATGCTGATGTGCAGTTTGCGCCATTGGCGGCGGCACTAAGCGGCGATTTTTTGTTTAAAAGCAGCTCAACCTAAGCTCTAGCAATGGGGATCTCATCAATTTTGGTGGTGTAGCGCGGCGTCCTATGCTCCTGCTTCATGCGCCAGCCGCTTTCATCGTGCTCGGGCACACCTGTGCTGGCCACATGCACTGTGCCCTTGCCAAAGCGCTTATTTACGCGGTCCATCACTTCCATTAACTTGCTTTGATCTCGGCACGGTCCCTCAAAAAGCAATTCGCCTTGCTGCTCAGTCACGGGGCACAAGTCCAGCAGCATTACACCGGCCTTGGAGAGTTGGTAGCCCGGCTCATATATCTGTCGCAATCCGCGCACAGCTGCACTCACTAAAGCTTTGGTGTCGCAGGTGTGCGGATGTAGCTGAACTACTGCTGACTTGTTAAACCTGCGGCCAGCGCTGAAGGGTGACGTATGCGCGAAAACAAGTACACCACCTGTATGCATGCCGCTGGCGCGCAGTTTCTCAGTCGCTCTGGTTGCAAATTCGCTCACTGCCTCTGTGAGGTGAGGCAACGTGGTGATGGGACTGCCAAAGCTTCGAGTGCAAGCGATCTGTTTCTTGGGTGGAGGGGCAAGCTCCATCGGTATGCAGCTCAGGCCCTGCAGCTCGCGCACTGTGCGCTCCAGAACTATGCTCCAGCCTTCACGCGCGGCATGGGCCGGCATCCTGGCCAGATCCAGCGCGGTCAATATGCCTTGCTCAGCCAGTTGTATGGAAATACGCCGACCTACACCCCAGATCTCGCCAGCAGCAGTGCGACCGAGAATTTCTGTGCGCTGCTGGTCTGACAGATCGACCCAATTACAGACCCGCTGCAGCTCGGGCGGGTAACTGCCCGGTTTGCGCTCAGCGTCTTTGGCAACATGGTTGCAGAGCTTGGCCAAAGTTTTGGTGGGCGCTAGGCCCACACAGGCGGGAATCCCTGTCCAGTTCAAAATTCGTGATCGTATGGCAAAGGCGCGCCGGGTCAGATCGCGTACGCCATCCAGATCCCCGATAAATGATTCATCGATGCTGTAGATCTCCTGCATGGGCCCTAGGCCAGCAGCCAGCGACATCATGCGATCGCTGATGTCTCCGTAAAGCTCAAAATTCGCCGAGAGGCAGACTAGGCCCTTGTGCTCAACCAGATCGTGCAATTGAAAAAATGGCTGCCCCATCTTGACGCCCAAGGCCTTAGCCTCGTCGGAGCGTGAAATGGCGCACCCATCGTTATTGCTCAAAACGACAACAGGCATGCCCTGCAAGGAAGGCCTGAAAGCCCTTTCACAGCTGACGTAGAAGTTGTTTCCATCAATGAGCGCGAACATACAAACTCAAGCAAAGCGCTTGATGCAAGATTTGACTACGCCCCAAATTTGCAGCTCCTGATTTTCTTTGGGAACGATGTCAGGGTATGTGGGGTTGCCTGCCCTGAGCTTGAAAACACCATCGGCGTTGTGCAAAGCCTTTACCGTGAACTCACTATCGACAATAGCTACAACGATGCTGCCATGGCGAGCGCGTAATGCGCGATCGACAACAATCAGATCGCCATCATCAATACCGTACTCGCGCATTGATGGCCCGGCCACACGCAGCAGAAATGTGGCTTGTGGATGCTCAACAAGCAGCTCGCCTATATCCAGCCTCTTGCCTGAAAAATCCTCGGCGGGCGACGGGAACCCTGCACGCACGCTGCAATCTGCCAAAGCCAGCTCAAGAGGCAATGCACTAAGAGCGGCGGGCATGCCTGGAATCACAAAACAACTGTTCATCCATACAGTGTATGTGCAATCGATTTTCCGTACTATTTCTAGATGTGCGATGTCTACTGCCAAGCGGCTCTGTTGCAACGAAGTGGAGCCCGCATTAATGCCATTCAACCCAAGGTCACTCCACACAAATGAAGATCGCTCGCTTGACTGTCAGAGACCCATTACCAACTGAATTTGGCCCCCGCTTTCGCTGCCCACGCCCTAGCCTCACCGCCATTTATAGAGCGTTGATACATGGCATTGCCAAACAACGTCCAATGAACTGAGGGCCGTGCTTCCAAGCCTGCCGTCAAGGTCACATCACGGCCGCGCATACTGTTCTCAAACATCACACCATTGCGGCCGTTCAAACCCGCAGCTTCCATAGTGGTTCTACCCCGAAATTCTTGCCCCAGGTCCAACCGTATCCAACCAGACATACGCTCACCGTCATGACGCAATCTCACCCCCACACGGGAGCGCAGCGAATCATGCCTGTCGTAGGTAAATTGGCCTGCCAGATCGGTGGATCTGTCCAGCTTCCCGGTCATCCAGCGCAGCTGAACCTGCGGTTCAATCATCCAGCCGCGCTCCATCTCGAATGCATGTCCAGCCTCGACCGAGGCAGCCCAACTATTACCCTGCGTTTTAGCAGTCGGGACACGAGTAGATGTGGCTTTCACGCGGTCCTGCATGCCCTGCGCCACTACGTCAACGTAGCTGCCATTGTTGCTCTGCAGCGACCAATAGCCACCAAGCGCTAAAGATTGCACATTGACCGAGCCTGCGCGCCAGCCCTGCGCATGGACTACATCGCCTTCAGTGTTGGTACTTGTGACGTAAACACCGCCTTGTGTTTTTGAACCATCGGCAGACCACTGATCCATGAGATGGGCGCCGAGTTGCAACGCATAGCTCTGATAATCAACGTTCGGACCTCTGGAGCCATATATGCCTGCCGCACTGTAGCGATGGCCGTGACGGCCCAATACTCTCGCCCACATGCGCGATTGCGGCTTAAGGCCCGAGCTGCCTGTTCGCTCATGAAAGCTATCCATAGCTAAAGCGTGATGCTGAAGTAGTAAGGCTGGGACCGCTGCGTGTAGAGAAACTTCTTGCCGATAGTTTGGTGCCGGCTGAGGCTCCACTGGAACTGGACCCGGAGGTGGAGGTTGAGGTTGAGGTGGAGTTGGAGTTGGAGTTGGAGTTGGAGTTGGAGTTGGAGTTGGAGTTGGAGTTGGAGTTGGAGTTGGAGTTGGAGTTGGAGTTGGAGTTGGAGTTGGAGTTGGAGTTGGAGTTGGAGTTGGAGTTGGAGTTGGAGTTGGAGCAGGTAACCTTGACGTCAAGTACCAGCTTTCATTGCTATTACGAACCAAGCTGTAATCATAAGCACCAGCAAAAACAGGCCCTCCTAGCTGGAACGCGCTAGGCGCAGTGCTTGCCCCATTTTGTGCGTCGACCACCAAAATGCCTTTGCCCGTAGTAGCTGCGCCCGCACCTCCCGCATTCGTCACCATAATCGCATTGGTACCAGTGACTACTCCTTTATTTACCACCAACCGGTCGCTTGGGGAGCTGTCGTCATCCAGATGTGTGTTCATGGCCAGGCTGCCCCCCATCACTCCTGTGAAGCTATCCACCGTAATTTGCTTGAAGGCGTTAGCAGCCGGTGCCTCAAAAATCACGCGCCCTGCATTGCGCACATTACTGAGCAATGAGTCGCCGGTCACCAGCCACGTACCTGTATTGTTCAGATTCAGGGTTGCACCAGCATATGTATTTGCCCCCCCTTGCATATACCCGCTCAAGGTGTTGCTCACATCAGCCTGACCGGCCGTAGCTTGCAAAACAACAGGTGCCCGGAAGTCACCGGAATTTGTCATTTGCAAAACGCCAGGGCCCAGCTTATTCAGTCCGACAGACTGCGCAAGCAGCTTGCCATCATTGACCACATGCATCTGACTGGTGGCGGCTACTGCCCCAGCAATCCCGACACCATCGGACATTACCTGACCCAAGTTCTTCACATCGAAAGTGCCTGTGCCGCTGGCCTGCAGGTTCATGCCGGTGGTGTTAGCGGTGATGCTGCCAGTGTTTTCAACCTCGACAGCCCCGCTGCTTTGGCTTTCGACCTCAACCCCAACTGCCGCCTTCACACTGCCAGTGTTACTCAAATGCAAACCCTGAGTATTCGTTGCCACCAACGTGGTGACCATGCCACTTTGGGATGCAGTAATGAACCCTGCATTCTTCACTAATGATTGGAAGCCGTTGTTACCACTCAGTGCAAAGCGCATGCCATCTCCAGCTGCTGCATTCAACTGCCCTGTATGTTCCACATCCGCAGATGCCGCATTCAACAGCACACCATGGCTGCCAGCCCCGGTTACAGCTGTGTTGCCAGCTATCTTTAAATTCACCGCACCCGTTGGTGTGTTGACTTCCACACCCTGAGCATTCGTCCCTGTGGTGGCGATGGCACCGGCCAAATCCAGATTGACATTTCCTTTCTCGGCGGGGTCACTGCTTGTAGACAGATTGACATATACGCCCCGAGAACCGGTCCCTGTTGTCACTATTGAGCTGCCTGCCAGAGTGCTCCACTTGCTGACACTGCCACCCTCCAAGAACAGGCCATGGGAATTGGTGTTACTGGTGTTGATCGTGCTGCCAGCACGAATGACGACATCATTGGCCAGCTTTTCCTTTGCATGAATGCCTGCTGAACCCAACCCAGTGGTCGTCAAATTGACAGAACCATTCAGCTCCAAGGTGTTACTCAGTTTGGTGGTATTAGCGACATCGATGCCATTAGCGCCCGTACCTGAAGTGTTAACAACTACATTCGAGATTTTTAATGTATTGGCGAGATTGGCACCCGAAGTTCCATTGGCACGGACATCAACAGTGCGCACCAGCAAACCATGACTGCCTGTGCCCGTGGTTTTGACAGTGGTCTTTCCTTGAAGATCGACCAAAGTAGCAGCGGCTTGCACTTTGGAGCCAACTACAGCACCCAGATTCGGGCTATCAGAGACGACACCGTACGAATCTTGCCCACTGGTTGTAACAACAGTGTCCCGATTGACCGTCAAAATGCCACCTGAAGTTGCATACAGCCCCATGCCAGAATTACCGGTGGTTGTGATAATGGCACTGCCCACAGTTACGAACCCCTGCTCAACCTGTGAGTTACTGCCAGCCACAATGCCCAACCCAGTTGCGCCAGTTGTGTGCACTATGACTTCACCCGAAACAACAATCCTTCCCAAAGAACGCGTTTGCAACCCGTAGGAATTAGTTCCAATGGTAGTTGCGTTGACGGAATTCAAAACAATAGAGGCTCCGCGCTGCGCGAGGATGGCATTTCTATTAACATTATTTCTGATCACGACCACAGCATCTGTATTGCTGCCATCGATCCGGCTGCCTGCCCCCATTGCATAAAGAGCCAAGCCCGTACCGTTGCTCACCTTAACTGTCCCAGTGCGCATATTCAACGTGGCGCCTGCAGTCGCCTCCAGCATCCCGCCCCCAGCCTGCTCACCATTTAATAGTGGTGGCGGTATTGTTGCCTGAACGTCATAATTCCCGTTGTAGTCATTGAGAGTGGCTGTACATGTGGAACCGGCGTTTGCCCGCATGCCAGTCGTAGCATTCTCTGCTGAACACCCGGCCCATGCGACCGGTGAAAGGCACAACCATGACAACCCGGCCCATGACGCTGCGGCTGAAGCTACAGTTTTTTTGTGTGAACATTTGGCCGTCTCAGGCGCCGCCACCCAACATCCCACAGCAGCGTTCCAGACAGAGTGAAAAATCCGGTTCATAGTTATTGTCCTGATAACAAGTCAGCAAAAGCAGGTGCTCCAGCAAGTGCCTTACCCCTGAGTGACGACAGATAGCCAAAAATTTCAGCGCGGGTTGTTGATGAAAAAAAAGCGCCTTCGCAAAGCGAATGCGCATTCACCATCTCAGAGCTGATTGTTGACTAACGGTTTGTTACTTTCTGTAGGGTTAGACGCTCTTGTACAAATCCTGCTTAAGGTCAGCTACCTGAACCCTAGCCGTGGCTATGCCCGACTTCCGTCTGAGGACGGCCCAGTTCAGTGAATCGATTCAATATGGGTGGACGGATATGCAGCTCGTTGACTTGGCGCTCAACGGTTCGAGACATGGCGCGATCACCGAGTCGCTTGATGCAGTGCACCTTGGTTTGCACCAAACGTCCGCAGTGGTGCTGCTGCAGACTTTCCATATCGTTCGCCAAAATCGCCTGCATGCGGCTAAAGCCGCATTGCGAAACACAACGGCAGCACCTTAAAGCTAGGAATAACCGATACATCGCTCACATTGCGGGACGTCACAACCATCGCTCGAATCTGCAAGGTTTGGGCATTTATGCCGATGCGCAGTTAGCGCCATTGGCGGCGTTCAGATCCATATTTTTTGCACTTCCAGTCGTATTCGCCCAAGAAGTTGATGCCGGTAGAGTTCATCAGCAGATGCAGTCCTGCTTAACTGCATCTATAAGCGACTTGAACATCCAAACTCAACCGCCGCCTGTACAACGTGCTGAGGCTGAATACCGGCCAAGCATGCTCGTATAGTTCGAGCGCCGACTGAACAAGCCCAGTCATATTACGAAGCGCCAAACGCTAAATCATGAATCCGGCACTTCTATGAACGAGAAAGCGAGGCTACGCTCGGGTTAAATTGCAATTCAAAACTATGCACCACTGGATACGCAGTGGCTCCATGGAACAGAAACAGAAAAAGCCTGCTACGCAAAACATAGCAGGCTTTCCTTATGAATACTGGTAGGGCGTCACGGACTTGAACCGTGGACCAAAGGATTATGAGTCCCACCAATACAGCATTCAACACTATCGATATTTGTTGAATATCACTTAAAAATCAACAATCCACCATTTCAACTCAACGTTTCAATATTCATCTTTGTGCCGGAAAATGCCATAATTTAGTCTCCAAAAAGTCTCTAAATTCAAATCGAATGGCCCGCCCCGCACGACACTCATCTATCGACTACAGGGTAGCTCACAGCCTAACCAATGGCTTACTAGAGCGCGCAACTTGCCCGCCAGGCGAATCTGAGGTTTTGTTAAAAGATGCTGAAAAACCGGGGTTGCGCCTTCGGGTGACGCCAGTCGGAAAGCATTGGAGCTTCGAGTCCCGCATAAAAGGCAAACTTCTGAAACGCTCTTTAGGAGCATGGCCAGCCGTGTCATTAGGCGAGGCGCGCGAAGAAGCCCACCGACTGCGCGGCATGGCAGAACGCGGTATCGACCCACGCGATGCAGAGCGCGAACAAGCAGCAGCGAAAGCCTTGCAAGCTGCCGCCGCCGCCGTTCAATCCGCTACCGTGGGCGAGGTGTGGGCCGCTTACATTGCAGACCGTGCACCGCATTGGGGGGCTCTGCACACCAAAGACCATGAGCGCCTGACCCGAGCCGGTGGCAAGACTTCAAAGCGCGGCACCCGGGGCCGTGGCGTGACTATTGCCGGACCATTGCACCCGCTGCTGGGGCTGGCGCTTCGTGACCTGACTGCACCCGCTATCGAGGCATGGGCAGCACGTGAAGCACAGACCCGCCCTACCGCCGCCCGGTTGGCGTGGCGTCTGCTGAAAGCATTTTTAGGCTGGTGCGCAGAGAAGCCGCAATATGCGCTTGTGCTGCCCAGCACCAACCCAGCTAAAACAAGGAAGGCACGCGAGGCTCTGGGCAAAGCCAAAGCCAAGGACGACTCATTGCTAAAAGAGCAACTGTCCGTATGGTTTGCAGCCGTGCGCAACATCGGCAACCCAACCGTGGCCGCCTACCTGCAAACGCTGCTGCTGACTGGTGCAAGGCCGGGCGAAGTGCTGACAATGCGTTGGGATGACTTGAACACCCAATGGCGGGGCCTGACCATCCGGGACAAGGTAGAAGGCGAGCGCGTAATCCCCCTGACGCCTTACGTTCACCACCTGCTGGCCGCCCTGCCCCGCCGCAATGAATTTGTGTTTGCCAGTAGCCGCAATGAAAGCACGCCACTTACTGAGCCCAACCACGCACACGACAAGGCATGCAAGGTGGCCGCCATTGATCGCCTTACGCTGCATGGCCTGCGCCGGAGCTTTGGCACCTTGTCAGAGTGGCTGGAAGTACCCGCCGGGGTGGTGGCACAGATTCAAGGCCACAAGCCAAGCGCAACTGCTGAAAAGCATTACCGAGTGCGCCCGCTAGACCTGCTGCGCGTGCACCATGAGCGCATCGAAGCATGGATATTGGAGCAAGCTGGGATTGAATTTGACGCGAAGGCCGCGCCAGCTGCGCTGCGTGTGGCGCACGCCGCTTAAATCATCTTCACCCATAGCCATGCCCCGCACTGTCGGGGATTTCTTTTGTTTTTATGGCTATTTTTTGGAAATTTCTGCGGAATCGGGCCGCAGGCTTAGGCCATTTCTCATTGGGACGCCGCGCCCGGTCAAGAGTTTTTCACATCTGAGAAAACAGCAGAAACCTAGGCACCATGCGGGTTTGAGGGCTACTCATTTCAATGCGCAATTTACCCGCAGTGATCTTTCACCTGGTTCGGTACAGACTGGCACTGTTATCAACACAGAGCACTGCCCATGCACCCCACCGACCGTTTTCCACTCCTATCGAACACAAACCAACCCGCCGTTGGTACTGCGCAAGCTGCGTTCTACCTCGGACGCGAGCCACAGACTCTGCGCCACTGGGCTTCACGGGGTGAAGGCCCGATAAAGCCACTGAACGTTAACGGACGTCTGGCATGGCCAGTTGCTAAGTTACGCGAGGTGCTCGGCGTTTTCGAGTGAATTTCACGACGATGCCGCTGCCATCCAGGCACTTCAACGAGAGCAGGCCCCAGTGTAAACAACTGACCCGCAAAAAAAATACCCGCTTGCAGGCGGGCACCAAAGAAAGTTTACGCATGCATGATATTCCCAACTCTGCCATCCCGGCAAGCTTTGATGCTGCAGCGGAGTGTGCCGCAGCCATAACAAAACCGGCACTAGGCTTTCGCAGTGCTGCATACAACCACCATGCCGCCGTATTCGTGCGGTTCTCAACCGCACAGGCCGCGGGTGCACGCGCTCTAGGCATCATTGAATCAATTTCTCGCGCCAAGGACGGCACGTGGTTATATTCGGCCCGGTGCCCATATTGCCGCGGCACGCATCGCCACGGTGGAGGGAAGGCGGCTCAACCCAAGTTCGGCTCTCGTGTGGCAGATTGTCAAGATGGCGGCGAATACGCCTTAACGGCTGTGGCGGTGACCCATGGTTGATACTTTCTACACCATTGGGCGTATGCCATCGGCCCAAGCGCGAGGCGTCACAGAATCGCAGTCCCTGCATTGGTACCCTCTGGCTGAACTGCTGACATCGCACGAACCACGCGAGAAAAAAGACGGACCCGCTTGGTTGCCAGGCATCGTTGAGCCTGGCCCGCGCCGCACAGAACGCGCAGCGCCGTGGACATTACTCCCCCTGGACATTGAACAAAAAGGCGATGGCCCTCTACCCCCTTCGGTGCGGGAAGTGGCAGAGTCCGCTGCACTGTGGGGCCTGCGGTGTATAGCCGCAACTTCGCACAGTCACAAGCCCGAAACACCACGCTATCGGTTAGTGCTACCCCTCTCCCGCCCCGTGCAACCCAGTGAAGTAAAAATCCTAGCGCGCGAGGCTGCAGCGTTGCTGCGTTGCTCTGGGTGCCTTGATGAATCGGCTACAGACCCCGCGCGGATTTTCTATCTACCATCGTGCCCGCCTGATCGAATTTCGCAAGCGGAAAGCCGCATTATTGAAGGTGCGCCGCTTGATGTTGACGAATGCTTGCGAAATGCCAGCACCGCAGCACTGGGCGATAGTATCGACCCAAGAAAAAAGCAGAGCACGGAGTGCGAATGCACCGAGGCTGAACCTCTGAGCCTTACGCGGGACCTACTTATCGAGGCTGCGGGGCGCATAACGCTGGAGAGGTGTCGCACCGTGCTGGAACGCCTCGATGCAAGCGAGGGAGAGTGCTGGCGCGATTGCGTTCTTCTGCCACTTCGTAATACCGCTTTCTGGCACCCTAGCCGTGCAGAGGACCTACACGAGGCTTTCGAAATCGCCAGCGCGCAACTACCAGGAGACACGACCAACAACGCGGCGCAGTGGCAGGCCAGAACAAAACCCACGGGGCGTAACCCTCGAACCATCGGCACTTTCATAAATGCCTGCGGTGGCAAGGTATCAACAGCCGACGGCTTTGTGGATGCCCCCAACGTGCCGATTGATCGCAGCTCCTGCGATGCCTTTTTTTACTTCGCCCCTACCGGCCTATTTATCGACCGCACAACGCGGGACCAGTGGCCTGCAAAATCGGTTGACGCATCGGTGAAGTGGGCGACACGCAAGGTCCGCAGCGAGGACGGGACCGAAAAGGAAGCACGGACCCAGCCGTCCAAGTGGATCGAGAAACACCGCCCCGTGCATCAAATTTCCTGGTTACCCGGTGCCGGTGAAGTGGCTGATGGCGTGGTCATCATGGAGGCGGGGGAAGTACCCAGTCCCGGCAATCTGGTGTTCAACCTGTACCGCCCGCCCGCAGTCATTTATGGGAATGCAAGGCAGGCGAGCAAGTGGCTGGACCACCTGCACGCGATTTACCCCGATGATGCCGACCATCTGTGCAAATGGATGGCCTACCACGTCCAACAGCCTGCTGGTAAGTGCAATCATGCCCTGGTACTGATCGGATCGCCAGGCATTGGCAAGGACACGATGCTTGAGCCCCTGGTGCACGGTGTAGGTCCTTGGAATTTCGCAGACATCAAGCCTGGGCAGCTTGTCGCACGATTCAACGGCTACCGCCGCAACAAAGTGATTCGGGTTAACGAGGCGCACGACACTGGCGACGAAATCACCCGGCATGGCCTGTATGAGGCAGCAAAGGTTCTGATCGCCGCCCCACCCGAGGTGCTGATGGTCGATGAGAAACACCGTAAGGAGTACGCCATCCCAAATAAGTGCGGGGTCATCTTTACCAGCAATCACCCCACGGATGCCATATATCTACCTGCCGACGATAGGCGGCATTACGTGGCCGCCAGCAAAGCAAACAAAGAGATGTTCACTGGAGACTATTGGGCAGACCTGTGGGGCTGGTATGGGGCCGGGGGATTAGGTCACGCTGTGGCCTATCTCCAAGGGGTTGAACTTGCGACGTTCAACCCGAAAGCGCCGCCACCATTGACCCCGGCATTTTGGGCTCTGGTGTCTTCAGGCGAAGCGCCCGAGGACGGTGACTTACGCGACCTGATTGCCGCCGTGGGCTCCCCAATCGTCCTGACTCTTGACGACCTGATCGAAAAAGCAGATTGCAGGATGTTGGAAGAACTTCGCAGCCCCGCCAAGCGTCGGCAATGGCAGCACAGGCTAGGCCGGGCTGGTTATTTGCCGGTGCGAAACCCCGGCACCACGGATGGACGCTGGAAAATTGACGGGAAAAATCGCGCCGTGTACGGGCAACAGAGTGGCACCTACGCGCAGCACTGCGCGGCGATAGGAGCCATATCCGAAAAAGTCCGTGAAGTCCGCGATTCCCACCATCAAATTTTCTAAATACCTAGCCAGCAGTCCGTGTAGTCCTAGAAGTCCGAGATTTTCCACTCATCTCTTTTCACCTTTCTTTTTTCAATTGTTGGGTTTTCTTCCAATTGCTAAAAAATACTGAATTAGAGGGTAGGGGAGGTATGGAAGTAGAGAGAGAAAACCACGGACTTCTAGGACTTCACGAACTGCTGTCGCAACTCAATAACGCCAGCCACCACCGCAATGCCGATATCCAGCGCCAGCAGCATCGGACATGTTGACCCAGTAGCCTTGCAAGATAAAAAATTCCAAAAGATGCTTGGAGGAATTCAAGGCGCTACTCGTCTAATTTTCCTAGAGAAATCAGTTCGGCCTCGTCCACTGGCGCCGCCGGTTTTGGTTTAACGAAGAACATAGCAATGCCACAAAAGATGGCAAGCAATCCCACCACGCCGAAGAGCCCCCCACCCCAAAACCTAGTGCCTAGCAGGGTAAAGCCGACACCCAAAACCAATACCAAGGCGGCCAATCTCTTCGATGGCTTTTCGCCCGGGGTCGGCTGTGCTACAGCATTGCGCCCAATGGTGAAGGCGGGCATATGCTCTCCAATGATTTTTCGACCTGCGGCCGTTCGTGCAGCGACCAGATTTTTAGAACCGCAAGCGCCGCACAGCTGGACTTTATTTCGACGACGCCACGCTGAATAGATGATTCCCGGGACTAGGAAGCAAAGCCACAAGGCTAGTTCGATATAAGCATTCCCCGAGTCCTGTGTTCGCACGTCGCCAATTTCCTCACAGTTTCTGCATACCCCAACGTTACTCGGGATGGTGTTCTCACCTTGTTGCATGGTGCGTTCTCGCAGTTGTTACGACAGGTATCGTACATCCTGCCACTGCCACTGCCACTGCCACTGCCACTGCTGCTGGCGCTGCCTTGCTGGTGCAGCGCCTACCGCCAGCACACTCCACATTAAGCGGGGGCCCCTTAGCTAAATTTACGAACCACGGGGGGCTAAGACCCCGGGCTTCACCTAGCCTGATATTTTAGATTTTGGTATGTGAAATTTAACAAAATGCGCTACGCATCCCGTGCCGTCGCACTCCGCCCCTGGTTTGCCAAAGTCTCTAAAAAGTCTCCAAAGACCAAAAAAACAAAAAGCCTGCTACTTTTTAGATAGCAGGCTTTCTTTATGTGTATTGGTAGGGCGTCACGGACTTGAACCGTGGACCAAAGGATTATGAGTCCTCTGCTCTAACCAACTGAGCTAACGCCCCAACACACTGACAACAGCTGTAGCTGCCACCAGAAAAACTCTGCCATTGTAGGGCCTAACGCTTGTGACTCAGGGCATTACTCACCAATTTGGAAGTGATGTCGACAATCTGGATCATCTTGTCGTAATGCATGCGCGTGGGCCCGATCACCCCTAGGGTGCCTACGACCTTGCCGTCCAGTTCGTAGGGAGCGCTCACCACGGATAGATCCTCAAAGGGCACAGTCTGGCTTTCGCCACCGATATAAATTCGCACGCCATCGGCCTGATTGGAGAAATCTAGCAGCCTCAGGATTTGCGTTTTTTGCTCAAACAAATCAAACGCCCGGCGAAGGTTGCCCATATCGCCAGAGAAATCACTGACAGATAGTAAATTGCGCTCACCTGCAATCACCACGTCTTCGCGATCGTGGTGACTCATCACTTCAGAGCCCACATTCACCGCCGCTTGCATGAGACTCGCAACCTCGCCCTGCAATTGTTCGACTTCGGTTTGCAGCTTGGCTCTGACCTCTTCCATGGTCAAGCCCGCGTAATGGCGATTGAGAAAGTTCGAAGCTTCGATCAATTGCGAAGACTCGTAATCCACGTCGGTAAAGATCACGCGGTTCTGCACATCGCCTTCGGGCGAGACGATGATGACCAGAAAGCGGCGCTGCGACAGGCGTACAAATTCAATGTGTTTGAAGACGGAGCTGCGCCGCGGCACCATCACCACGCCCACAAACTGAGAGAGATTCGACAGCAGATTGGCTGCGTTCGCAATCACTTTTTGCGGCTGCTCATGGATCAGCCCCGGCGTGATGAGGTTGGAGCGGTCAACCGTCAGCATGGTGTCGACAAAGAGTCGGTACCCTCTGGCGGTTGGCACGCGACCTGCGGAGGTATGCGGGCTAATAATTAGCCCCATCTCCTCCAAATCGGACATTACATTGCGGATGGTGGCAGGCGACAATTCAAGCCCGGATGCACGCGAAAGAGTGCGCGAGCCAACTGGTTGACCATCAGCGATGTAACGCTCAATCAGCGCTTTCAGCAATAACTTGGCACGTTCGTCGAGCATGATTTCATTTTAATGATGTAATTTCCCAAATGACATCCACGTTCCGCCATATTGCCTTGATTGGCAAGTACCACACACCCAGCGCCGGCGCCCCATCCGACGCTGCTAGCGAGGCACTTTTGCGTATTGCGTCTTATGTGCGCAGCCTAGGCTGTGAGGTGATTCTGGATACGCAGTCTGCTATTTACGCAGGTCTGTCTGACTACCCAAGTATGGACGTAGACGGCCTAGGCAAGCATTGCGACCTTGGTTTAGTCGTGGGCGGCGACGGCACCATGCTCGGCGTTTGCCGACATCTAGCTCGCTACGGCACCCCGCTGGTGGGCATTAATCAGGGCCGCCTTGGCTTTGTGACCGATATCGCACTCGATGATTTTGAAGCCTCCATCACGCCCATTCTTCACGGCGAGTATGAGGAAGATGCGCGCCCCCTGATGCAGGCGCGCGTTATGCGCGATGGCCAATGTGTGTTTGAGGCACAGGCGATGAATGATGTGGTGGTCAACCGTGGCTCCACCTCTGGCATGGTTGAGTTGCGCGTTGAAGTGGGCGGGCATTTCGTCTCCAACCAGCGCGCCGATGGTCTGATTGTGGCCACGCCCACCGGCTCTACTGCTTATGCGCTGTCTGCCGGCGGCCCCATGCTGCATCCATCCATTCCTGCTTGGGTGATGGCTCCAATAGCACCACACAACCTCTCTAACCGTCCGATTGTTTTGTCCGATACACAAGAAGTCATGATCGAAGTGGTCGGCGGCCGAGGCGAGGTTAGCGCAAACTTTGACATGCAGTCGCTCGCATCTCTACAGCACGGCGACCGAATTTTGGTGAACCGCGCCGACCACAGCGTGCATTTTCTGCACCCCAAGGGCTGGAATTACTACTCCACCCTTCGCAAAAAACTGGGCTGGAACGAAGGGGGTTCCTGATCATGGCTTTGAAGCGCATTGCCCTGCAAGATTTTGTGATTGTTCAGTCTCTCGATTTGGACTGGCAAGCCGGGTTTACGGTACTTACCGGCGAAACAGGTGCCGGAAAATCCATCATGCTGGATGCCTTGCAACTGGTGTTAGGCGCCCGTGCTGACGCGCAAGTAGTGCGTGAAGGCTGCAACCAAGCCGATATTTGTGCTGAATTTGATTGCCCGCCCAGCCTACTGCCTTGGCTTGAAGAAGCGGGTTTTGCACAAGAGACTGATCTGCTGCTGCGCCGTGTGATCGACAGCCAAGGCCGCAGCCGCGCATGGATTAATGGCTCCCCGGCCACCGCTACACAGCTGCGCCACCTGGGCGATCAACTCATCGATATTCACGGCCAGCATGCTTGGCAAAGCCTGACCCGCCCCGACTCGGCCCGTGCCATGCTGGACACTTACGGCAGTATTGACACAGCCAAGCTCAAAATTCTGTGGCAAGACTGGCGCCAAACTAATCAGGCTTTGGAGCAAGCCCTGTCTGCGCAAGACAATTTGCAGCGCGAACGCGAACGCCTGCAATGGCAAATTTCAGAGATAGATAAGCTCTCGCCGCGCGCTGACGAGTGGGATGAACTCAACGCCCAGCACACCCGCTTGTCGCACGCCCAGACTTTGATGGACTGCGCCCAAACCAGCTTGCAACTGTTAGAGGATGATGATGCAGGTGCCGCCAGCCCTTTAAGCAAAGCCTACCACCTGCTACAAGATCAAGAGCAACTGGAGCCTGAGTTTCAGAACATTGCCGACGTGCTCGGCTCCTGCGTAGCCCAGTTGCACGATGCAAGGCACTCACTTCAAGTCTATCTACGTCGCGCTGATTTAGATCCGGAGCAATTGGCAAATTTGGACGAACGCCTTTCTCTATGGCTTCAATTGGCACGCCGCTACAAACGCACGCCCGAAGAGCTGCCCGCCTTGCTTGATGGCTGGAAGCAGGAGCTGCGCCAGCTCGATGCCGCTGTCGATGTCGATGGCCTACGCAGTGCCGAGCAAGCTGCGCATCACTTGTATCAAGCCGAGGCGCGCCAGGTCTCCCAGCAGCGCGCGTTGGCCGCACCGCGCCTGTCCCGCGCCATTACCCAGTCCATGCAAACGCTGGGCATGAAGGGCGGGCGCTTTGAGGTGCAACTAGAGCAAGCTCAATCAGCAGCGCCCGCAGGCACCGACAACGTCACCTTCCTCGTCGCCGGGCACACAGGCGCTACGCCCAAGCCTATTGCCAAGGTCGCATCAGGCGGTGAGTTGTCCCGTATATCGCTTGCGATTGCCGTAACTACCAGCGAGTTGGGCCAAGCCGGTACGCTGATTTTTGACGAGGTAGATTCAGGCGTGGGCGGCGCTGTCGCAGAGACGGTCGGCCGCCTCATGCGATCGCTCGGCCATTCGCGCCAAGTACTGGCCGTGACCCATTTACCGCAGGTGGCGGCATATGCCGATCAGCATTACCGCGTGACCAAATGGCCCAAATCCAACACCACTATTAGCAGCGTAGACCCGCTGAGTGGTGACGAGCGCGAGGTGGAAATGGCTCGCATGCTGGGAGGCGAACATTTGTCTGAAGCCACAATGGCCCATGCCCGCGAAATGCTAACCATGGCAAGATTGTCGGTAAGCGAGCTATTGGGCGACAAAAAATCGCCCGCATCAAACACCAAAAACACAACAAACAAGCCCGCCACCACGCGCAAGAACACCAGCAAAATCAGAGGAGAGTGAAATCATGTCTATGGAGATTGTTCTGATCAGTGGCATGTCCGGGTCGGGCAAATCTATTGCGCTACATGCATTGGAAGACGCAGGCTTTTACTGCGTAGACAATCTGCCGCCAGAGTTGCTCCAAGCCTTTGTGGAGCTCAAACTCGCACACAAAGATGAAAAAGTGGCCATCGCCATGGATGCGCGCAGCGCTCAAGGCCTGCCGCAATTGCCCGAGCAACTGGTGCGCCTTGAAAAGCAGGGCCTCATACCGCGCATGATTTTTCTGGATGCAGGCAACAGCACGCTGGTGCGCCGCTTTTCAGAAACGCGCAGGCGCCACCCACTCTCTCCTGGCTCCATCGCCACAGAACGCCAAGCACTAGAGCAGGACATCGAAAAAGAGCGCGAACTGCTGGACCCCCTGCGTGAGCGTTCCATCGTCATTGACACCAGCGACCTCAAATCGGCCCAGCTGCAAAGTTATATCAAGCAAGTCATTGAAGCGCCTGAGGGGCAGATGACTCTGATGTTTCAGTCCTTTGGCTTCAAGCACAACATGCCCGCAGACTCGGACTATGTTTTTGATGTGCGCATGTTACCCAACCCGCACTATGAAAAGGATTTGCGCCCCCTCACCGGAATGGATCAGCCTGTGGCGGACTACCTGCGCGACCTCCCCGAGGTTCAGCAGATGCAGCAAGATATTCAGCAGTTTTTGGAGCGTTGGTTGCCAATGATGGCCAAAGACCACCGCAGCTATGTCACCGTCGGGATTGGTTGCACGGGCGGTCAGCACCGTTCGGTCTTTTTGGTGGAAGCTCTGGCCAAGCATTTTGAGAAAACTTGGCCCACAGTGCGCCGCCACCGCTCACTAGATTTTCGCGGGAAATTTCTGCAAGTGTCGCAGCAGTTTTTGACCGCTGATTCTGCGCCCACGCCGCACTAATTGAGTCCTATGTTCAGCACCCAGCCTTCAAATCCTCGCGTGCTGCTTTTGGAAGATGACCCCGCCATTGCGCGCACCATCTGCTACTCGCTAGAGCGTGAAGGCATTGCCGTCACCCACTGCCTGCTGATTGCCGATGCGCGCCAGCAATGGGCATCCATCAATTTTGATGCCTTGCTCATGGATGTGGGCCTGCCCGATGGCAATGGTCTGGATTGGTGCCGAGAGCTGCGATCTGCAGGCGCCATCGCGCCCATACTGGTTCTCAGCGCCAGAGGCGAAGAGATGGATAAAGTGCTGGGGCTTGAGTTGGGCGCAGATGACTACCTGAGCAAGCCCTTTAGCCCGCGCGAGCTACTCGCTCGCACCCGCGCACTGCTGCGCCGATCAAGGCATTTTCAGCCGCAAGCCCATACAACATCTAGACAAGCACTTCAAATAGATGAGCAAGGCCAGCGAATTTTGATCAACGCACAAGCACTGGATTTAACGCGCCGAGAATATCAACTGCTGCAAAGTTTGCTGCAAAGCACGGGCCGCATCCTCAGTCGGGATGCACTGCTGGAGCAAATCTGGGGGTTAGGCAGCGAAAGCACCGACCGCACGGTAGACACCCACATTAAGACTCTGCGCGCCAAGCTGCGCGAGCGCCTGCCAGATCACGAAATCATCATCACCCATCGCGGCCAAGGCTATAGCCTGAACCAACCCGGATAAGCCAGATGCACCTAGGCCTGCGCCTGTTCTTTGCCTTCTTCCTCATCAACGGGCTAGCCGCATTTTTTGTGCTGCGCGTCTTTATGGTGGAGATCAAGCCCAGCGTGCGCAAGGTGACAGAAGACACGCTGGTTGAAACTGCCTATGCGCTGGCAGCGCTGGCCAGTGCTGATATGGCGAGCATGAGTAAAGGCCAATTTCAACCAGACAAGCCAGAACAAGCCGGCTTCTTCGCCACGCAATTAGCGAACTACACACAAAAGCCGATTCAAGCCTGGATATGGGACGCACGCAAAACCACACTAGACATGCGCATCACCGTGACCGACACCAAAGGCATGGTGCTTTTTGACTCTCAAGGCAAAGACCAAGGCGCAGACTACTCACGCTGGCGCGATGTCTATCTGACGCTGCGCGGCGAATACGGGGCGCGCACCACAAGGGCGGCCAAAGAAGACGAGTCCAGCAGCGTGATGTATGTCTCCGCACCCATCATCGTGGGCGGGAAAATTAGCGGTGTACTGACAGCGTCCAAACCCTCCAGCTCTGTACAGAAAATTGTGGATAGCGCCGAGCAAAAAATTCTGCGCGGCGGCCTGCTGTTTGTGCTGCTGTCTGCCGGCGTGGGCTGCGCCGTGACATGGTGGTTTGTGATGCATGTGCGCCGCCTGCGCAACTATGCGCAGCAAGTGCAGGCTCCCACCCTCAATGAATCGAGCCACCCAGCTCAGTTGCCCGAGCCTGTGGCCGTACCTAACATGCCTGGCGAACTGGGCGAACTGGCTCAAGCCATGGACACCATGCGCAAACGCCTTGAAGGGCGCGACTACATCGAAGGCTATGTGCGCGCCCTGACCCATGAACTCAAAAGCCCGGTCGCCGCCATACGCGGCGCGGGTGAGCTACTTCAAGAAGACTTGCCAGCGCAAGACCGCGCCATGTTTGCCAAGCAAGTCGTTGACCAAAGCCTGCGCCTGCAAAACCTGATTGACCAGCTGCTGCAACTGAGCCGCCTTGAGCAGCGCCAGCAACTCGACAAAACCCATAGCTGCAGCCTGATGGAATGCGCGCAGCAAGCCATCAATGCTTTGCACTACAGCGCTTTGCAACGCCGCATTCAATTGCAGCTCAAAGGCGCAGACAGCCGCGGCCCTTGGGAGGCGGGGCTGGTCACCCTCGCCATCAGCAACTTGCTGCAAAATGCGCTGGATTTTTCGCCGCAAGACCGGGTCATTGCGTTTGAGTTGGGCCCGCAGCGCATCACCATCAGCGATCAAGGCCCGGGCGTGCCCGACGCCATGCTTGGCCGCTTGGGCGAGCGCTTCTTCACTACCCCCAGACCCAATGGCGAGCGCAGCGGTACAGGGCTTGGCCTGTCCATCGTCGCCCGCATCATGCATTTGCACGGCGGCAGCATGTCGGTGCACAAGCTGCAGCCAGGGCTTGCTGTGACGCTGGACTTCGCTCCTAAAAGTTAAGCCCTCGCAAAATTCTCAAAATTAAAGCGAGGCTTCACACTCGCTTCACAGACTTCATTTCACCCACACAGTCGCCTAAGACACTGCCTCCTGAAACCTCATATATCAGGAGCAAGCATGAAGAACCGACTGCTGTTCAAAACAGTCTCACTGCTAATCGTTATGGCCCTGCTCATGCTGGGCTTGTCCATGATTCAAGACGTTGTGAAAGACCGCATTCGCAACCACGACTACGCCATGCAAAGCGTAGTGTCTAGCTTGGCTGGGTCGCAAACGCTGATCGGCCCAGCGCTGGTGCAAAGCTGCACAGAAACCACCAGCACCACCAACGGCAAAAAGGTGGAATACAACACCCGCGAATTTCAGCGTACTCTGCTACCCGACAGCGTGAACCATGATGCCAACGCCAAGATGCAAGAGCGATCACGCGGGCTGCACCACATCAACACCTATGTGCTGCATGACCAGATCAACGCCAGCTTCGCCAATGCCACGCACTATGCGCAGTTGCCCAAGCCTAGCGAGCCCAATGCCGTAGTGCGCTGCAAAAAGCTGTACATCGCCTTTGCCCTCAGCGACCCGCGCGGCATTCGCAGTGCCACGTTACAAGCCAATGGGCAAGAGCTTTCCGTCGAGTCCGGCACCTCGCTAGAGCGCTATAGCAAAGGCATTCAGGCTGAAGTTGATAGCAGCCTTCTCAACAAGCCTGATGGTTTAAACATCGCTCTCAAACTGCAATTGCTGGGCACCGAACAACTGGCCTTTACGCCCATTGCCACTGAAAACAAAGTCACGCTGACAGCTGACTGGCCTCACCCATCATTTGGCGGCAGCTTTCTGCCTAGCCGCCATGAAGTGACTGGCGACAGCGTTACTGCCCATTGGGAGATCTCTTCACTGGCCACATCCGCCAGCACCGCCTTTAACCGCCAGCAGGCGTTGTGCAATGCTGATTACGATGCGAGTGATTCGGCATATGTTGCCACTGCAACCGCTGCAGCCCGAGATCATGACAACAGCGGCCCTTGCCTTGAGACGATGAACACAGAGTTCGTGAACCCCGTCAACATTTACTCCTTGAGCGAGCGCTCTACCAAATACGGCATTCTTTTTGTCATCTTGACCTTTGTGGCCGTCGGTCTGTTTGAGGTCATGAAAAAGCTACGCGTTCACCCCGTGCAATACCTGCTGGTGGGCTCTGCGCTGTGCAGCTTCTTCCTGCTGCTGATCAGCCTGTCCGAGCATCTGGGCTTTGCCACCGCCTACGCCTTGGCAGCCAGCTCTTGCGTTGCATTACTGGCCTTTTATGCCAGTCATATTCTGGGAAGCATCAAGCGCGGCCTGCCGTTCGCCATCGCCATCTCCGCACTGTATGGCCTGCTCTATGTGCTGCTGCAACTGGAGCAAACCGCTCTAGTCGTTGGCTCCATTGCTTTGTTTGCGGTACTGGCCTTGGTCATGATCTGCACACGCCATGTGGACTGGTACGCCTTTGGCCGCAGCGACAGCGATGCACCCGCCACAGCAGCAGCCGAAAAGGAGCTGCCATGAGCACCGCCCAGTATTCGCCCGAGATTCAAGCCATGCTGGCCATCTCTGCACAGCACCTACTCAATGAAGGCAGGGTGCAGCAATACCAACAGCTGTGGATTGCAGCGCAAAGCAGCGGCAACCGTGCAGCGCAGCAGGCTGTGCGCCAGCATGTGGTGGCCGCTGGAAGGCAGTTGCAAGGGCAGCGCGCCAACCCACAAGCCAGAGCCCTGTGGCTGGCCTTAATGAGCCTGCGCTGCTCCATGCTGATGCCGCGTCTGCGTTTTTAAAGCGCTTTACTCATAATAGAAAAAGGTGACCTCATGTGTCACCTTTTTCTATTATGAGAAGTCGTGAGAAGTCCCGAAAAATCAGAAGATCACGCCAATTCAGAATCCAGCAGCTTGCGTATTGGCGCAGGAAAACCCAATTCAGCCCAGCCTGCAGCATCAACCCAGCAGGACGTATCTGCTTCTGAAACCATAGCTGCCTGTGCTTTATCCATACTGACCAGCACCGGATGAAGATGCAAATCCTTGTGCGTCAGCACATGCAAAAAGCCGGGCAACTCTTGCCAGCTGTGTTCAGCGCTATCTAGCCATCTTGTCTTTGCAAAGCTCTGCAAAGCCTCATAACTATCAAACACCGGCGGGCTGTAAAGCCCTGCCCAGATGCCGACTTGCGCTCGCTTTTGCAGCCATACGCGGCGCTGGCTATCCACGGCAATCAGCAGCCACCACGCTTCAGAGCTGCGCTTGACCTTGCGCGTGCGCACCGGGTAGGCCTCAGGGTTGCCCGCAAGTGCGGCGCGGCATTCCGCATGCAGCGGACAGACAAGGCAGCTGGGCTTGCGCGGGGTGCAGATGCTGGCACCTAAGTCCATCATGCCCTGCGTATAGCGCGGCATGGCTTCGTGCAAATTTTCTGTGGGGCACAGCGCCTGCGCATGCACCCACAGCTGCTTTTCATTTTTAGACTGAGCCAAGTCGCCATCAAAAGCCAGCACGCGTGTAAGCACCCGGCGCACATTGGCATCCAGAATCGGCACTTGCTCAGAAAAACAAAACGATGAGATTGCGCCAGCGGTTGAGCGACCAATGCCCGGCAGCGTCTGCAGCTCTGGGGCGGTTTGCGGAAAGGCCCCACCCCACTGCTCCATCACGGCTTGCGCGCATTTGTGCAGATTGCGGGCACGGCTGTAATAACCAAGCCCGCTCCACAGCGCCAGCACCGCATCTTGCGGGGCTGCAGCCAAACTGGCTACGTCAGGGAATGCATCTAAAAAACGCTGGTAATAGCCCAGAACAGTGGCGACCTGGGTCTGCTGCAGCATGATTTCAGACAGCCAGACGCGGTAAGGGTCACGGGTTTGCTGCCAAGGCAAATGATTGCGGCCATGGCTGGCCTGCCACTGCACGACGGCAGAGGCAATCGAAGGGAAAGTCAAAATTCAAACTACCAAGTTGATGTCTAGCGCAGCGCCAGCGCTCTTAGCTCGCTCAGCCTCGATGGGCGCCAGTAACTTGGCCGAGGCACTGGCCAGCTGGGTCTGCAACAAACCGAGCTGGTCCTGCGCGTTTTCCATGTCAGCAATGCGATCTTCAAGCTCCGTGGTGGCACCACTGATGCGATCTACCGCTTCCAAGCGGCGCGTGTAACTACGTTTACGTTCCCGCAATTGTGCATCGACAGGAGCCGTCAGTGATTTGCTCCACATCTCTACATCGCTAGATGCTGCTTCAAACACGGTGCGCAAACGCAGCGCCAGCGCCTTAATCAATCGCTGTGAAAAGTCTGCGTTGCTCAGTTTTAAGGTGCTGCTGAGGCCTATGTACTGGGTATAACTGCCCTCAATGCTGCGCAGGTCTTCGGTGAAGTCAGACAAAATCAAAGCCGGCGGCACTTGCAAAGAAAAGCTAAATTCAGCATTCAGCTCTTTAAACGTTGTGCTCATCAGCTTTTGCATTTCTTCAGCCTGCGCCAGTACGTTGACGGCCACGGCGTGCAGCCGCTCAAACGTCTGCTCATAAATCTTGCGCACACCCAGCTTTAGGCCGCGCTGATCGAGTGCCTGTTTGAGTTGGGCCAACTCACTTTTCAATGCCGCCGAGCTAAGGAGCTGAAAAATGTCTTTGAGCATGCGCATATGCTCGGCGCGCATGGCATTAATTTTGGCTGCGCTCAGATCAAACTCATTGCTCTCGCCCTCAATGCGCGAGCGCATGCCAGCAATCACATTCGTGTTTTTGCCGCGCAAGCCACACAGTTCAGCCAACTGATCATCAAGCTCGCTGCGACGCATATTGATGACACGCTCAACCTGCCACTGCAACTGCTGAACACTGGCATACACGGCAGCTTGCAGCACCTTCTGGCGCTGGCCCATGATGCCGTTGGCCAGCAAATCTTCAAATGCAGGCAAGCCGCTAGCCTGTAGCAAGGCTGCATTTCGGCTGACCTTGGCAACCAGTCCCTTTTGGGCCGAAACAGGCAGTACCTTATCCACCGATACGCCCAGCAAATTGGCCGAATCTTGCTGCTGCCTGCGCAGTTGCGCCTGCACCTGCGCGCCCGAGCTAAGGCTATCCCACAAGGTATCAACCTTATTAAGCACAACCAAGCGCGACGCGGCCTGCGCATCATTGGCGCCGGCCTTGCCAGTGCCTGCTGGCAAAACGTGATCACGCCAGATGGCGAGATCTGACTTAGTTACCCCCGTATCCGCCCCCAGCACAAAGACCACGGCATGGGCTTGAGGGATGAGATTAACGGTCAACTCAGGCTCAGCGCCCACAGCATTCAAGCCGGGAGTATCGAGAATCACCAAACCTTGCTTTAGTAGCGGATGCGGCATGTTGATGAGCGCATGGCGCCACATCGGCACCTCCACCCAGCCATCCGCGTCCACCATGGGGTTGTCTGCCTCCTCATCGTCATGCCAAAAGCCCAAGGCCCTTGCCTGATCGACAGAGACTTTACGCACTGCCGTTACCTTGGCTAGCGTGTCTACGATCTGCTGCGCATCGCCAATGTCTAAAGGGTACTGCGCCCAAGCATCGCTGCGCATGCGCCATTGACCCAGACTCTCATGCGACTCTCTCGTGTCAATGGGCAGCAGGCGCAGACTAGGTGCCAGCTGAGCCTCCCAACCTAGCTCTGCCGGGCACATCGTGGTGCGCCCTGCACTGGCGGGCATCAGGCGACGACCATAGTGGGCAAAGAAGATTGCGTTGATCAGCTCAGATTTACCGCGAGAGAACTCCGCGACAAAAGCGACCATCACTTTGTCACTGCGCATCTGATCTTCCAGTCGCTGCAAACGCTCCTGAACAGAGGCATCCAACAAATCTTGGGCCATCAGCCATTCGCGCAGCTCTTGCAGCTGCGAGGCAAAACCTCGTCGCCACGCGCCATATTGGCCAAACTGCTCATTGAATGATGCTGCCACGTCTACCCCTCTTTTATTTATGCATAACCAGCAAGCCTGCGAACACTGCCACCCTCATCAAAATATAGCATTGACGTCTCACAGGGCCAGTGTTCTATATAAAGAGCAGCAAGTATCCGGCCACACCAGTGCGTTTTAATTCAATTTCATACTCATCTGTGCTGCCCATCTGCTTCACATCAATCTAGGCCGGTGTTTTTAGAGCGAAAACAAGCTCAAGTCCTTACAGAAAAAGCAGCGGTCGCTATCAATTTAAAAGCCGCTTGCTCTCTTTTTGGCAGCGAGCGCAATAAAAGGTGCTGCGCTGGCCTTGCTTCATCAGCTTGATGGGCGCGCCGCAATGCGTACAAGGTAAGCCCGCTCGTCCATACACCTTGGCCTGCAGCTGAAAGTGCCCTTCCATGCCATTGGCTGCCGAAAAGTCACGCAGCGTAGTGCCGCCCTTTTCCACCGCCAGCGCCAATACGGATCGAACCGCCTCAAACAAAATCTTCACTTTGCGCGGCCCCACATCGCGTGCAGGTGTCGCCGGGTGAATACGCGAGAGAAACAGCACCTCAGAGGCATAGATATTGCCCACGCCCACCACCACACTGCCGCTTAGCAGCAACTGTTTGATAGGTGCGCGACTGGCAGCCAGGCCAGCCTTGAAGGCTTGCAGCGTAAAACTGCTGCCCAACGGCTCCATACCCAGATGGTCGAGCAGCTTGCGCGCCACAACGTCACTTTCGCTAGGCACATAAATCACCGCACCAAATCGGCGCGGGTCGTGCAAGCGCAAAAGGCCTCGAGAGGTTTGCAAATCAAAGTGATCGTGCGGCCCGGCTGCGCCTAGAGGCTCCTCATCAAGCCCCACAAAGCGCAGACTACCCGACATCCCTAAGTGCAGTAGCAGCAAGCCCTCGCTCAAGTCCACCAGCAAATATTTGCCGCGGCGTCGCACACCCAACACCTCGCGCCCCACAAGAGCCTGCGGCAGCAAGCCCAGTGGCCAGCGCAAGGGCTTACCCAAAGCTGCAGCCTCAACGTGCGAGCCAGCAATGCGATCCGCAAAAGAGCGACGTGTAACCTCAACTTCGGGCAACTCAGGCATGCAATCTCTTCTTTCCCAAGTGTTCAACAAGCTTGGATTATTATGGGCCGATGGTTCATCCTCTACGTATTCAAGGACTCGCCGTGGCCGCCGTTTTGGCCATGGGATCGGCAATCGCGTCCGCCCAACCTGCTGCTTCACCACCCCAAGTGAATGCGGCCAAGCAAGCGACTGATCTTGAGCAAAGCATGGATCGCGAAAGCGCTGAAGCAGCCCTCTCGGCCGAATTGTTCTATGAAATTTTGGTCGGTGAGCTAGCCGCCCAAGAGGGCGCTCTGAACGATGCTCAAGCCCTGATGATGGAAGCTGCACGCAGCAGCAACAACGAAAAACTCTATCGCCGCGCCACTGAACTGGCTGTTCAGTCCCGCTCTGCCGATCGCGCCTTGCGCAACGCCCGCGCATGGCTGGACGCCTATCCAGAATCACGCGATGCCAACCGCGCAGCGCTGCGCATCTTAGTGGCCATGAATCGAATATCCGACTCGGCCAGCTACCTGCGCCGCGAAGTGGAGTTGACGCCTGCGGCCAATCGCAGCGCCACATTTCTTGCCATTACCCAGCTGTATAGCAACGCATCAGACAAGTCTTTGGCCGGTGACGTGGTGGAGCAGGCCTTAGAAATCGACTTCAAAGACCCCAAAAACGGCCCTGTGGCTTGGGCTGCTGTCGGACATATGCGTTTGGTAGCCGGTCAAAAGCCTGCCGCACTTCAAGCCCTGCAAAACGGGGCCAAATTAAGCTCCGATTCTGGAGCTATTGCGCTGCTGGCCATGGAACTGCTTGAGTCAGGCACTACCGAGGTCGAGCCACTGGTAAAGAGCTACGTCGACAAAAATGCATCGCCACAGCTGCGCATGACCTATGCCCGCGTGCTGCTAGGCCAAAAGCGTAATGCTGATGCCAAAAGTCAATTGCAACTGATTACACGCGAAGCTCCTGAGTTCCCAGAGGCTTGGGCCATTTTGGCCAACATACAGCTGCAAGATAACGAACTAGATGCAGCCGAGACCTCGCTTGCGCAATTTGGCGCGCTGCTGCCCAAACTGCCCGATGGCGTGGGCCGCAATGCTGGACAAGCTCAGTTCTATCTGCTCAATGCCGATTTGGCCGAAAAGCGCAAACGCTATGACGAGGCCGACGGCTATCTGCAACGCATTCCTGATGCAGCCAATCTTCTGAGCGTACAAGCGCGCCGCGCCGATATACTGGCGCGTCAAGGCAAAGTCAAAGAAGCTCGCGCCCTCATTCAAGCCACGCCCACCACTGGCCCCAATCAAGCGCGCCTCAAGCAAGTTGCAGAAGTGCAATTGCTGCGCGACGCAGGTCTGAACCAAGAAGCCTACCAACTGCAAGCAGCGCTTTCAAGCCAAACCCCCGCTGATATGGAACTGGCCTATGACACTGCTTTGCTGGCTGAAAAAGTAGGCCAATTCGATGAAATGGAGCGCCTGCTACGCGATATCATTGAGCGCAAGCCCGACTTCAAGCACGCTTACAACGCTCTGGGCTACTCCTACGCAGATCGCAATATCAAGCTCGATGAAGCCCAAGCGCTCATCCAAAAAGCGCTGGACATGGAACCCGGAGACCCCTTTATTACCGACAGCTTGGCATGGGTGTACTTTCGCCGGGGCAACCTAGCGCAAGCCGAAAAGCTACTGGAGCAAGCCTATGCCACGCGCCAAGACGTAGAGATTGCAGCACATCTGGGCGAGGTTCTGTGGACTCAAGGCAAGCAAGACCGCGCCCTGCTCATCTGGCGCCAGGGCTTAAAGACAGACAGCAGCAATAGCACGCTGATTGAGACCATCAAGCGCCTGAACGTCAAGCCATGATGGAGAGCACTACAAGGCGTCGGACTTGGCGGGCAGTGCTCATCAGCTGCGCAATTGGCAGCACTTTGCTCACGGGCTGCGCCCTGCCACAGCGCCAGTTAAATACCGATACAAGCAGTGCAAGTACCCTCAACCAACACTGGTCTGGTCGTATGGCCTTGCAAGTTCAAGACTCGCAGCAGCAATCTTTCAGTGCCGGCTTTGAGCTGCAAGGCCAGCCTGAGCGTGGCACGCTGCTAGTCTTTAGCCCGCTAGGCTCCATCCTCGCCCGCCTGCAGTGGACGCCTTCAGGAGCCACTTTGCAGCAAGGCGAGAGCATCACCACCTCAGACTCGCTATCCGAACTCATCACCCGTCTCACCGGCAATGACATCCCGGTTGCTGCGCTCTTTGATTGGCTGCAAGGCAAAGACACCGCCGTCGCCGGCTGGTCAACCGACCTGTCGCGCATCAATGAAGGCCGCATGCGCGCTGACCGCAGCAGCCCAACGCCCGAGGCATCGCTGCGCATCGTGCTTGAGCAAGAATCGCGCTAAACCCAGTTTTCAATCTCTTTGCGGTGCTATCGTTGCGCCGTTTTTCTTCTATCACTATTCGCCATGCACTCGCTTTATGACGTGCCGGCCCCGGCCAAGCTCAACCTGTTTTTACACATCACAGGCCGCAGGCCGGACGGCTACCACCTGCTGGAATCCGTCTTCATGCTGATTGACTGGCACGATGTGCTGCACTTTGATCTCAGCAGCAGCAACCAAATCAGTCGCGAAGACCTCAACGGCGTGGCCTTGCCTGCAGATGATTTGATTACCCGCGCTGCCCGCGCACTTCAACAAGCCACAGGCTGCACGCAAGGCGTACATATCGGTATTCAGAAAAACCTGCCTGCCCAAGCCGGCATGGGCGGCGGCTCATCTGATGCAGCCAGTACCTTGCTTGCGCTCAATCGCTTGTGGAATCTGAACCTCTCGCGCCAAGAGCTGCAAAGCATTGGACTAAAGCTCGGTGCAGATGTGCCCTTTTTCCTCTGCGGTCACTCCGCCTGGGTCAGCGGAATTGGCGAAATCATTGATCCTCTGCTCGGCAAAAATGCTTTACCAGAGCAGCAGTTCATCATCGTCAAACCAGAGCAAGGGCTAGATACCGGTCAAATTTTTACCAGTGAATCACTAAAACGTGACACAAAGCCTGCTATAGTTGCGGACTTCGCTGCAGAGCACTACGGTTTTGGCCGAAACGACTTGCAGCCAGTCGCTGAAAGCTTACAGCCTGAAGTGATAAAAGTCAGAAATTGGCTTGAATCGCTGAAACTGCATGCTAGAATGACGGGCTCAGGAAGTGCAGTATTTGCACCGATAACGCAGACCATTGATTTGAATAATGCAGCAAGCACTTGGAAAATCAAAGTCTGTAAAAATCTCGAATCTCATCCACTTTTGAGTTGGGTTTCTGGATAAAAAGTTTTAGGCTTTTTGTTTTCGACAAAAAACCTGTGTAGGGGAGTCGCCAAGTTGGTTAAGGCACCGGATTTTGATTCCGGCATGCGAAGGTTCGAGTCCTTCTTCCCCTGCCAAATATCTTCTTGCGTCATAGCAACCCACAGCACTGGGACGCACAATGCACTCACATAATTCTGATTTCATGGTCTTCACAGGCAATGCCAATCCCGGCATGGCTGAAGAGATCGTTAAGCACCTTGGCACTACCCTTGGTGCTGCCGACGTTGGCAAATTCTCCGATGGAGAAGTTGCAGTCGAGATCAAGCAAAACGTTCGCGCTCGCGACGTGTTTGTGGTTCAGTCCACATGCGCCCCCACCAATGACAACCTGATGGAGTTGTTGGTGATGGTCGATGCCCTTAAGCGTGCATCTGCCGAGCGCATCTGCGCCGTGATCCCGTACTTCGGTTACGCCCGCCAAGACCGCCGCCCCCGCTCCAGCCGCGTGCCAATCACCGCCAAGGTGGTTGCCAACATGCTGCAAGCCGTTGGCGTTGAGCGCGTTTTGACCATGGATCTGCACTCAGACCAAATTCAAGGCTTCTTCGACATTCCCGTGGACAACATTTATGCAACTCCCGTGTTGCTCAATGACCTGCGCCAGAAGAACTACGAAGACTTGATCGTTGTGTCCCCTGACGTTGGCGGTGTGGTGCGTGCTCGCGCCCTGGCCAAGGAACTGGGTTGCGATCTGGCCATCATCGACAAGCGTCGCCCCAAGGCGAACGTGTCTGAAGTCATGCACGTGATCGGCGACATCGACGGCCGCAACTGCGTGATCATGGATGACATGATCGACACCGCAGGCACCCTGGTCAAGGCTGCCGAAGTGCTCAAGCAGCGCGGCGCCAAGAACGTGTACGCTTATTGCTCACACCCCATCTTCTCTGGCCCAGCCATTGAACGCATCGGCAATGGCTCGGCTCTGGATGAAGTGGTTGTCACCAACACTATTCCATTGAGCCCCGAAGCTCAGAAGTGCGGCAAGATTCGCCAACTGTCTGTAGCAGGCCTGTTTGCCGAGTCGATTCACCGGATATCTACCGGTGATTCGGTGAGCAGCTTGTTTAGCGCTTAAAATCTCTGGTTTTTCGGGCTTGAGCCAAACAAACCTCCTGCGGGAGGTTTGACTGTTTCGAGCCCACCGTAAGAATCCAAGGCTTTTTTAAAGCACAGGTTCTTTTATCAATAGGACGAGACTGGTCGCGGTCCGTCCATCTAGGAGTTAGTTATGCAATTCGTCGCAACTGAGCGCGCAAAGCAAGGTACGGGTGCGAGCCGCCGTCTGCGTCTGTCGGGTAAGACTCCCGGCATCGTTTACGGTGCTGGTGAAACCCAACTGATCGAAATCGATCACAACAACTTGTGGCACGCTGTGCACAAGGAAGCTTTCCACTCCAGCATTCTGGACATGGAAATCAACGGTCAAGTGACCAAGGTTGTTCTGCGCGACGTGCAGTTCCACCCCTTCAAGAAGCTGGTGCAACACATCGACTTCCAACGCGTTGATGCAAATACCAAGCTGCACACTAGCGTGCCTTTGCACTTTGAAGGTGCAGAAGAGTCCCCAGCTGTGAAGGCTGACAACTGCACTATCACTCACATCCTGACTGAAGTGCAAGTGATTTGCGAGCCAGCACTGCTGCCCGCATTCATCAAGGTTGACCTGAGCACTCTGACTTCCAAGTCCGCTCTGGGCGTGCAAGGTCTGAAGCTGCCTAAGGGCGTGACCGCTGTGGTGCGTGGCGCCAACAAGAACCCAGCCGTGATCTCCATCAAGCTGCCCGACGTGGCACCTGTGGAAGCCGCTGCTGCAGCTCCTGCCGCTCCTGCTAAGAAGGGCAAGAAGTAATTCTTGTGACTTCGGTACAGCGCTTGTCGCTGTACTCAAAGCAAAGGCCCACTTCGGTGGGCTTTTTCTTTGAGTGGCTGCACAAGCTCCTGCGCACATCAACCCTGCTAGCAAGAAGATAATCAAGTCATGATCAAACTGTTTGTTGGCCTCGGCAACCCCGGCCCTGAATACGAAAACACAAGACACAACGCCGGCTTCTGGTGGATTGATGCGCTGGCGCGCGAACTCAAGGTCACGCTGGTGCCTGAGCGCAGCTACTGGGGTTTGATGGCTCGCACCACGATCAACGGCCAGAATGTGTGGCTGCTAGAGCCGCAAACCTTCATGAACCTCTCCGGCAAATCTGTGGGCGCACTGGCGCGCTTTTTCAAGATTCAACCCGAAGAAGTGCTGGTCGTGCACGATGAGCTGGACTTTGAGCCCGGCACCGTCAAGCTCAAGCAAGGCGGCAGCCATGGCGGCCACAACGGCCTGCGCGATATTCACGCGCAACTAGGCTCGCACAACTACTGGCGATTGCGCGTGGGCATTGGCCACCCCGGCGACAAGAGTGAAGTCGCCAACTGGGTGCTCAAAAAGCCAGCCCCCGATCAGATGAAGTTGATCGAAGACTCCATCATTCACTCGCTTAAATCTTGGCCTGAGATCGTTGCCGGACAAATGGACAAGGCTACGCAGGCCATCCACACCAGCAAAGCGCCACGCCCCAAGCCACCGCGCAAGCCTGCACCCGATGCAGCGCCAACTACGCCAGAGAATGCTTGACGTAAAAATAGCTCCTAAAGTAGGAGCTATTGGTGCTTAACTATCAAGGACCAGAGGGATAAAACCCTCTTAAAAACGTCTTCGAAGACTTAATCCAGCTTCTTAGCCTCAATCAGCTGCTCGTACTTTTTGAACAGCACCTCGTGGCTTTCCACATACTCAGGGTTCACGGGAATACAGGCCACAGGGCAAATCTGCACGCATTGCGGCTCATCAAAGTGGCCCACACATTCTGTGCATTTGTGTGGGTGGATTTCGTAAAACTGCTCGCCCATGTAAATGGCGTCGTTCGGGCACTCAGGCTCGCACACATCGCAGTTGATGCATTCAT
Source organism: Comamonas sp. Y33R10-2 (assembly GCF_019355935.1). Lineage (NCBI taxonomy): Bacteria > Pseudomonadati > Pseudomonadota > Betaproteobacteria > Burkholderiales > Comamonadaceae > Comamonas > Comamonas sp. Y33R10-2. Next base: position 315,852 of record NZ_CP079925.1, on the reverse strand, counting down.
CTGTAATCATCAATGCCATATGCCAGCTCCTGAGCAGTTCTTCGTATCGGTAGTTCGCATTATCCCCGGCTCATCAAGACATGGCAGCCGCTTGGGCAAAGTCAGCGGCATAACACCGGCACAATGCCGTTATGTCTCGCAGCTCCCCTCAGAACTCTGCGCTTTTTTCACAATGAAACTTCGCCCAAAGTCATGAGCATCTACTTGCTCAAACGCCTGCTCACGCTGATCGCCACTTTGCTGGGCGCATCCATCGTGGTGTTTGCCGTGCTTGAAATTTTGCCCGGCGATGCTGCGCAGATGCTCATGGGCCCCGATGCGGACCCAGAAGCCGTGCTAGCCATGGCGCAGCAACTCGGCCTTGATCAACCCGCCCTGACACGTTACTGGCAATGGATTAGTGGCCTGTTTCGTGGCGACATGGGCACCAGCTACGTCTATGGTTCGCCCGTGTCTGAGCTGGTGTGGGAGCGCCTTACAGTCACCGTGCCGCTGGCCATCATGGCCATGTGCATTACCGCCGTGCTGGCCATTGCTGCAGGTGTTTTTGCGGCTGCCAATCACAAGCGCTGGGGCGATGTGGGGGTGATGGGTCTGGCGCAAATCGGCATTGCCATCCCCAACTTCTGGTTTGCGATTCTTTTGATTCTGCTGTTTTCAATCAAGCTGCAATGGTTCTCGGCCGGTGGCTTTCCAGGCTGGAGTGAAGAAGCTGGCGGCGGCTTCTGGCTGGCTTTTCAAGCGCTGCTGCTGCCCGCTATCTCTCTGGCCGTGGTGCAGGCGGCCATTCTGGCGCGCATCACCCGCTCTGCCGTTTTAGAAGTGCTGCGCGAAGACTTTGTACGCACCGCCCGCGCCAAGGGTCTATCGCGCGGCGCGGCGCTCTGGGGGCATGTGCTGCGCAACGCCATGATTCCCGTCATCACTGTCATGGGCCTGCAGTTTGCCAACTTGCTGGCGGGCACCATCGTGGTGGAAAACGTGTTTTACCTGCCCGGCCTTGGTCGCCTGATCTTTCAGTCCATCTCTAACCGCGATGTGATTGTGGTGCGCAACTGCGTGCTGCTGCTGGCCGCCATGGTGGTAGTGGTGAATTTTGTGGTCGATGTGCTGTATGCCGCCATTGACCCACGCATCAAGGCCAGCGATATATGAGCGCGCCCTCCCCTGAATACCCCACCCGCGCCTTCACACGCACGCAGCCGCAAAGCTTTGCCCAACGTGCGCTGCAGCACCGCAGCTTTGTGCTGGGCGCGGCACTCACAGCCTTGCTGATTGCCGCGGCTCTGCTGTCTTTTGTCTGGACTCCCGGCTCAGCCTACGAGATGAACATGGAAGCCGCGCTGCAAACCAGCAGCAGCCAGCACTGGTTAGGCACCGATGCCTTTGGGCGCGATATTGCCTCGCAAGTTCTGGTCGGCGCACGCGCATCGATTGCCGTGGGGCTGATAGCCGTGGGCATCGGCTTAGCGATAGGCGTAGCGCTGGGGCTGATTGCTGCTGCTCGCCGGGGCTGGGTAGAAGAAATCATCATGCGGCTGGCGGACTTCACCTTTGCCTTCCCCGCCCTGCTCTCAGCCATCATGCTCACAGCCGTGTTTGGCGCGGGCATGGTCAACGCCATCATCGCCATCGGCATCTTCAACATCCCCACGTTTGCGCGTATTACCCGTGCATCGGCCAACGCCATCTGGGCGCGCGACTATGTGCTGGCTGCCCGCGCCTGCGGCAAAAGCCGCACTGCTATCACGCTGCAGCATGTGCTGCCCAATATTGCCTCGGTGCTTGTGGTGCAGGCCACCATTCAGTTTGCGCTGGCCATTCTGGCCGAGGCTGCACTGTCTTATCTAGGCCTTGGCACGCAGCCGCCACAGCCCTCATGGGGCCGAATGTTGAGCGACGCCCAGACCTTGATGTTCCAAGCGCCCCTGATGGCCGTGTGGCCCGGCGTCGCGATTGCTTTGTCCGTACTCGGCCTGAACCTGCTCGGTGATGGCCTGCGCGACCTTCTTGATCCCCGACTGACACGCGAGCGCTAATGCCCAGAGATACCAATCATGGCTTTGCTTGAAGTCTCCAACCTCTGCATCACCCTGCAAACCCATCGCGGGCGCGCTCAGGCCGTGCGCGATGTGAGCTTTACGCTGGAGCGCGGCGCCACGCTAGGCCTGATTGGCGAATCGGGCTGCGGAAAATCGCTCACCGCGCTGGCCCTGATGGGCCTGCTGCCTGACCATGCACAGGTCGAGGGCAGCATTCAACTGGGCGGCAAAGAATTGCTGGGCCTGAACGAGCGCCAGTTAAGCGTGCTGCGCGGCAACCGCATGGCCATGGTGTTTCAAGAACCCATGAGCGCCCTGAACCCCGTGCACAGCATTGGCCGCCAAGTGGCAGAGCCGCTGCGCATTCACCAAGGCCTCAGCCGCGCACAAGCGCGCGCCCGCGCTACCGAATTGCTAGAACGCGTAGGCATTGCACAAGCTGCCCAGCGGCTCGATGAGTACCCGCACCAGTTCTCTGGCGGGCAGCGCCAGCGCATCATGATTGCCATGGCGCTGGCCTGCGGCCCTGACTTATTGGTGGCCGATGAGCCCACTACAGCGCTGGATGTGACGGTGCAGCAGCGCATTCTGGATTTGCTCCAAGAGCTGGTGGCCGAGCATTCCATGGCCCTAGTCCTCATCAGCCACGACTTGGGCGTGATTGCCCAAAATGCGGAGCAGTTGCTGGTCATGTACGGCGGCACGGTGGCGGAGTCGGGAATGACAGAAACCGTCTTTGCCCAGCGCGCCCACCCTTACACACGCGGCCTGTTTGCGGCACGCCCCCAGCTTCAGGCCACAAGCCACAAAGAACACTTATCCACCATTGCCGGCGCGGTGCCAGAACTGGTGGATCTGCCAGCAGGCTGTCCGTTTGCAGGCCGCTGCAGCTACACCCAGAGCAACTGTTTTGTAGAGCACCCCCAGCCGCGCACGCTGCACCAGCCCATCGTTGCACCGGCATCACTCGCTTCTTGGCGCCAGCCCCATCTGGTGCGCTGCCTGCATGAGCAAGCGTTGTCTGCAGGGGTACAGGTATGAGTCACATCGCTATCAAAACAGAAGCTACAAGTCCAATACTATTAAGGATTATCGACTTAAAACACTCGTATTCACGCCCCCGCACATCCTTGTGGCGAGCCGCAGAACCTTTGCAGGCCCTGCGCGGTGTGAGCTTTGAATTGCACGCTGGGCAAAGCTTAGGTGTGGTGGGCGAATCGGGCTCTGGCAAGTCCACCCTCGCGCGTCTTGTCATGGCGCTCGATACGCCCACTGAAGGCTCGGTCGAGCTGCTGGGCCGCAACCTGCACCAACTTTCTGAAAAAGCCTTGCGCGCTGCAAGGCGTGATTTTCAGATGGTGTTTCAAGACCCCTACGGATCGCTGGACCCGCGCATGACGGTGCAGCGCATCATCAGCGAGCCACTGACCACGCTGACTGACAAACCCAGCCCCAGCGCACAGCGCCAGCAGGTGCTGGCCGTGCTCGAGCAAGTAGGCCTGCGCGCCCAAGATGCCGACAAATACCCGCATGAATTTTCGGGTGGCCAGCGCCAGCGCATTGCCATTGCCCGTGCGCTGATTACCCGGCCCCAACTCATCGTGGCCGATGAACCGGTCAGCGCGCTGGATGTATCAGTGCAAGCGCAGGTGCTCAACCTCATGCAGGATTTGCAGCGCGAGCTAGGCCTGTCCTACCTCTTCATCAGCCACGACTTGGCCGTGGTGCAGCATGTCTGCGATCAGGTCATCGTGCTTTATCAAGGCGAGATTGTGGAGCGCGGCACGCCGCAAAAACTGTTTTCTGCACCCGAGCACCCGTACACGCAAGCACTGGTCAAGGCTGCGCCACGCGTGATTTAACGCAGCAAAGCAATTGTTGCCCGTACTTGCAACAGTTATCTACAGTTATCTACAGTTCGATGGCTTAGCGAACTGCTTGCATAGTGTAAAAACGTACTTGAAACAAGTCTGCACTGTGCTTCATCACACCATGACTTGTAGCGTTTTTGCAGGCCCCTCGCGACTTGCCCCATTCGGAGATTTTGTAGATGTTCAATCGCCGCATCTTGCTGGCCAGCTCAGTTGCCAGCTTGCCTTTGTTGAGCGCCTGGCCGGCTTTGGCCCAGAACAAAAAAGACAGCCTCACGCTGGCCATGACGCTGGAGCCGCCGGGACTCGACCCCACAGCCGGTGCCGCTTCATCGATTGCCGAAGTCGTGCTCTACAACGTGTTTGAGACGCTCACCAAGATCAACTCCGACGGCAGCGTCTCACCCCTGCTGGCTGAAAGCTGGGATGTGTCTTCTGATCTGAAGACCTACACCTTTCGCCTGCGTAAAGATGTGAAGTTTCAAAACGGTGAGCCTTTCAACGCCCAAGCCGTAAAGTTCTCTTTTGACCGCGCCGCTGCTGACAAAAGCACCAACAAAGACAAACGCAGCTTCGCCAACCTCAGCACCAAGGTGGAGGATGCGCACACCGTCGTCATCACCAACAAAGACATTGACCCTGACTTTTTATTCATCATGGGTCAGGGTACATCCGTCATCGTTGAGCCCAAGAGCGCTGCCAGCAATGCCACCAAGCCCGTAGGTACTGGCCCATACAAGCTGACGGCATGGAGCAAGGGTGCATCCGTCACACTGAGCGCATGGCCGGGCTACCGCAGCGCGCAAAGTATTCGTATCAAACGCGCCGTGTTCCGCTTTATTCCAGACCCTGCTGCGCAGGTCGCATCTTTGCTGGCGGGTGATGTAGATGTATTCCCCCGCGTTACGCCGCGCAGCGTCCCCCAGTTCCAAGCCAACCCGCGCTTTCAGGTGGTGGTGAGCAACTCACGCGCCAAGACCATTTTGGCGATCAACAACGCACGCAAGCCCTTGAACGATGTTCGCGTGCGCCGTGCCATTTCTGCGGCCATTGACCGCAAAGCCGTCATCGCCGGTGCGGCCGATGGCTATGGCGTGCCCATTGGCAGCTATTACGTGCCCACGGCCTTTGGCTTTGTAGACACCACGGGCGTCAACCCTTTCGACTTGGATAAGGCCAAGGCGCTGATGGCGGAAGCGGGCATCAAGACCCCGCTGACGCTGACCATGACGCTGCCGCCAACACCCTACTCACGCCAAGGCGGCGAGCTGATTGCGGCCCAATTGGCCAAAATTGGCATCAAGGTCAAGCTGCAAAACGTGGAATGGGCGCAGTGGCTGTCTGGCACCTACACCAACAAGAACTACGACCTCTCCATCATTTCGCATGTGGAGCCGTTTGATCTGGGTAACTTTGCCAAGCCAGACTACTACTGGGGCTACCAGTCGCAAGAGTTCAATACGCTGTTTGACAAGATCAAGCACACGCCCCGCCCTGCCGACCGCGCCCGCCTTCTGGGCGATGCCCAGCGACTGCTAGCCAAGGATGCAGTGCATGGCTTTATCTACACCCCGCAATGGGTGAGTGTGGCCAACAAAAACCTTCGGGGGCTGTGGAAAGACATGCCGGTGTTTGTGAACGATCTTTCAGCGCTTTCCTGGGGATGACTTGAAGCTCCCCCTGAGCGGCTTTGCCGCTTCCCCCTCTCTCGCTTCGCGGGAGGGGGACGACACCCTCGGTACGCGGCGGCGCTTCCTCGGTGTCCCTTGATTGGGCCGCGCCAGTTTTTAGCGTTGCACCATGACTAGGCGCAGGGCTAGCGCACCAAACACGGTGGCGGCGATTCGGTTCAGCCAGCGCTGGGCGCGGGCAGATCGCTGCAGCAATTGCCCAAACAGCCCCGAAAAGCAAGCGATAGAGCCAAACACCAGCGAAGCCGAGATCATAAAAACGCAACCCAGCACCATGATTTGCACAGGCACACTGCCGCGCGCGGGGTCGGCAAACTGGGGCAAAAAGGCCAAAAAGAAGATCAACACCTTGGGATTGGTCAGGTTCATCACCACACCACGGCCCACCCAGCCCATGGCCGATCGCAGCGTCAATACATCGCGCTGCGCATGGGCTTGAGCGGTCTCGCTCACTTCTACCGGCGCGCGCCATGCACCCCACGCCATGTAGAGCAAATAGGCTGCGCCGCAAACCTTGAGTGCGGTAAACAGCATGGGCGATGCCGCCACGATGGCCGCCAGACCCAGCGCCACCGCTGCTGTGTGACCCACCACGCCAAGGCACAAGCCAAGAACCACACACAGGCCCACGCGCCAGCCGCGCTGTGCGGATTGAACGAGGACGAAAAGGTTGTCGGGGCCGGGGCTCAAGCCCAGCAACACAGATACACCAAAGAATGCAATCAGAACGTCCCAAGTCGGCATACAGATCCTTTTATTCTTAATTAACCAGATACCCCAGCAGACAGATAGCAAGTGATGCCGCAGCAAATGCTTCCTCTTTTGAGGGAAGACGCGAAGCGGCTCAGGGGGCCATTTAACCTAGACCCAAAGCAGTAACACCCAGCGCAATCATCACGGCACCGGCAATGCGAAGGCCACGATCGCCCTCACCCAGCAGCTTGCCACCAATTAACGCCGCAAACAGCATAGACACTTCACGCGCTGGCGCAACGTGTGAAATGGGGGCGCTTTGCACGGCATACAGCACCAGCACATAAGCAATGGGGCTAAAGAACGCCACGACAGCCGCATAGCGCCACTGCACACGCCACAGGCGTTTGGTTTCGGGCCAGTCCTTGAAGGCCAACGGCACCAAAATTACCAGTCGAATCAGATTACCCACATAGTCCACCAAAATCGGCGACATCAGCAGCACCTTCACGGCGTAGCTATCTACCACCGTATAGCTGGCGATGAACATTCCCGTCAGCAGGCCGTAGTACAAGCCAGCTAACACGCGCTGGCGCGCCTCGGCATCTTGCCCTTCGCGAATGGCTGCAATCATGCGCGGGCCGCCTGCAATCAAAAACACCCCCACCACCACCCCGGCAATGCCCGCAGCGCCCAACGAGGAAATGCTTTCACCCAGAAACAGCACGGCTACCAGTGATGACATCAGCGGCCCACTGCCCCGGGCCAGCGGGTAGACCACCGTCAAATCTGCCACGCGGTAACCACGCAGCAAAATCACAAAGTAAGCCACATGCAGCACGGCGCTCGCGGTGACGAAGGCCCACTCTACCCAGCCCCAGCCGGGAACCACGTCCTTGCCCAGCCACCACCCTAGCGGCGCCCAGATAAGGGCATTAAACACAGCGGTGTAGAGAGAGAAGCGGGCATCGCCGCCCGCCTTCTTGGCAACGATGTTCCAGCCCGCGTGAATTACACCGGCCAAGATAATTAAAGCGAAGGCTTGCAGAGTCATGAAAAACCAAAACGCCAAAAGCGTGGGAAGCGCCAAAAATGCAAAAGGCCACGCAATGCGCAGCCTTTCCAATGCGATGAATTAACGCACGCTTATTTGCGATGCATCAGCGCTAAAAATTCACGGCGCAGTTCAGGGTTGGTGAGGAAGGCTCCACGCATGACGGAGTTGAGCATCTTGGAGTCCATCTCGCGCACACCGCGCCAGGACATGCAAAAGTGCGAGGCTTCCATCACCACAGCCAGACCATCGGGACGGGTCTTATCCACAATCAGGTCGGCCAACTGAATAATGGCTTCTTCCTGAATTTGCGGGCGACCCATGATCCAGTCCACCAAACGGGCGTACTTGGACAGGCCAATCACATTGGTGTTCTTGTTGGGCAGCACGCCAATCCAGATCTTGCCAATCACGGGGCACAGATGATGGCTGCAAGCGCTTCGCACGGTGATGGGGCCGACGATCATCAGCTCGTTCAAGTGCTCAGCGTTGGGAAACTCGGTAATCGCGGGCTGCGTCACATAGCGGCCGCGGAACACCTCGTTCAAATACATCTTGGCCACGCGGCGGGCTGTGGCGCGAGTGTTGTGATCGTTGGTGGTGTCGATGACCATGGAGTCGAGCACGGTCTGCATCTTCTCCTCGACTTCATCCAGCATCCGCTCCAGCTCACCGGGCTCAATAAACTCGGCGATGTTGTCGTTGGCGTGAAAACGCTTGTTCGCCGCCTGCAGGCGCTCGCGGATCTTGACCGAAACGGGCGTACCCTCATCGGTCTGTTGGTCTTTATTCATGTCGGCGAGTTCTCTGAACATGGAAGAATGGTAACAGTGAATCAACGTCCCAAAGCCGCAAAGGATTTGCTATTGAGACCTAGGTTTATAGAGCACTAGAAGCTATGGTTTCAGTAGCATCAGAGCCTGAATTCAGCAATCAGTGGCAAATGATCGGACATCCGCCACCAAATTCTCCCCTTGGGCACTTGCAGGCCCAGCGGGGTCAGCCCACGTACATAGATATGGTCGAGCTGCGCAATCGGCAGCCGCGATGGGTAGGTGGAGATGCCTTTGGTTTCATCAAACTCAAACAAGCTAAAGCCTGCAAGCATGCGCTTAATCTGGTTACCCCAGTCATTGAAATCACCGGCCACGACCAGCGGTGCATTGGGCGGTACCTCTCGCTCAATAAAGCGCTGCAGCAACTCAATTTGGCGGATGCGGCTGCCGGGAATCAAACCCAGATGCACGACGATGGAATGCACGCGCTTGCCGTGAATGTCTAGCTCCACATGCAGCAGGCCGCGCTGCTCAAAGCGGTGGTCTGAGATGTCCTCGTGCTGGTAGCCAATTACCGGCCAGCGGCTGAGCAGTGCATTGCCGTGCTCTCCATCCTTGGTATAGGCATTGGTTTGATACACCGACTCATAACCGTCAGGTGCCAAATATTCAGCCTGCGGCACATTGGGCCAGTGCTTGAAGTACTGCTCTTCCTTGCGGTTCATCTTGCGCACTTCTTGCAAGCAGACGATGTCGGCATCGAGCTGCTCCACCGCAAGGCCCAGGTTATGAATCTCCAGCCGCCGCGCAGGACCTAAGCCCTGCACGCCTTTGTGAATGTTGTAGGTCGCCACACGCAAAATTTGCGGCTCAGCGGGCTGGGGCAACTCAATTTCAGACATAGGTACAAATATTCTCAAGGCTGCTGCTTGTGCAGGCTGGCCGCCAGCGCAGGCTCAAAGCGTGGCAGCAGCAAAATAGCTTCGGCATTGGATGAGGAAAAGCAGCGCTGGGCGGCGCCCCGCCAATCATGCCAAGCATGTGCGGTGTGCTCTCTCGGATTCAAGTGCACAGCCGTGTAGGACGGGACACGAAGCCCAAACACGCGCTCTTGGTTATGCCACACACCTGGAGCATAGCGGTGCTGCCATTGGGGGTAGATCGCGTAGATGTTCTCCAGCGCCCAGTCGATCAGCTCGCAGCCGGGCGCATCGACATCGATACCCGTTTCTTCTAGCACCTCGCGGGCTGCGGTTTCACGCCAGTCTTCCCCCTCGCTGTCTTTGCTACCGGTGACTGATTGCCAAAACGGCTCCCCATCCGGCGCGGCAATGGTGCGGCGCAGCAACAGAACCTGCCCATCTTCACGGTAGATCACCACCAGCGCAGACTGCGGAATCTTATAAGGCTTGACGTCCATCAGCCCATATTAGCGCGCTGGCAAGAGATGCAGTCAGAGTTGGCGTCAACATTGAGCACTATCAAGATTCATAGCTAACAGTCTCAACTCCACGTCGAAATGACTCATTAATCAAGCTAAACCTCTTTATTGATGAGGACTAGTCGCTCTCAAATAAAGAGCAATAAAAAAGCGCCAGTTGCACGCAAGCTCACGCTTTATGCAAACTGACGCTTTGTACAGGCTGCGGCAAGCGCAGTCTGTAAAAGGCTTAGAGATTAGGCCTCGGTGGTAGTCACCACGGTGTTGCGCAGCTTGATGTGCAGCTCGCGCAGTTGCTTCTCGTCCACGGGCGAAGGAGCCTGCGTCAGCAAGTCTTGAGCGCGCTGGGTCTTGGGGAAGGCAATCACGTCACGGATGGACTCGGAGCCGGTCATCAGCGTGATCAGACGGTCCAGACCAAAGGCCAGACCACCGTGAGGAGGCGCACCGTACTGCAGCGCATCCAGCAAGTAGCCGAACTTGGCGCGCTGGTCTTCTGGGGTGATGTTCAGGGCGGCAAACACCTTGGCCTGCACGTCTGCACGGTGGATACGCACAGAGCCACCACCCAGCTCCCAGCCGTTCAAGACCATATCGTAGGCCTTGGCGATGCACTTACCGGGGTCGGTCACCATCAACTCTTCATGGCCATCCTTTGGCGATGTGAAGGGGTGGTGCACAGCCGCCCAGCGGTTGTTTTCTTCGTCATGCTCGAACATGGGGAAGTCCACCACCCACAGCGGTGCCCACTTGTTCTCAAACAGGCCATTCTTCTTGCCAAACTCACTGTGACCAACCTTCAAACGCAGAGCGCCGATGGAGTCGTTGACGATCTTTTCCTTGTCAGCACCGAAGAACAACAAGTCGCCGTCTTGCGCGCCGGTACGCTTCAGGATTTCGGCAATCGCTTCATCGTGCAGGTTCTTGACGATAGGCGACTGCAGACCTTCGCGGCCCTTGGCCACTTCGTTGACCTTGATCCAGGCCAGACCCTTGGCGCCGTAGATCTTGACGAACTCGGTGTAGCCGTCGATTTCGCCACGCGAGATAGCTGCGCCGCCGGGCACGCGCAGGGCAACCACGCGGCCACCCTTGGTGGTAGCGGGGGTGGAGAAGACCTTGAAGTCCACATCGCCCATGCAATCGGTCAGCTCGGTGAACTCGAGCTTGACGCGCAAGTCAGGCTTGTCCGAACCGAAGCGGTGCGCCGCATCTTGGTAAGTCATCATGGCGAATTCACCCAGATCCACGCTCAGCTGCTGCTTGAACACTTCTGTGATCATTTGCTGGAAGATGGCGCGGATTTCTTCTTCGTTCAGGAACGAAGTTTCGCAGTCGATCTGCGTGAATTCTGGCTGGCGGTCAGCGCGCAAGTCTTCGTCGCGGAAGCACTTGGTGATTTGGTAATAGCGGTCGTAGCCGGCCACCATCAGCATTTGCTTGTACAGCTGGGGCGACTGGGGCAGAGCGAAGAATTCACCGTCATGCACGCGCGAGGGCACGAGATAGTCGCGTGCGCCTTCAGGTGTGGACTTGCCCAGCATGGGCGTTTCGATGTCGATAAAGCCCAGCTTGTCCAAGAAATTACGCACTTGGATGGAGGTCTTGTAACGCAGCATCATGTTGCGCTGCATCACGGGGCGGCGCAGGTCCATCACGCGGTTTGTCAGGCGCACGGTTTCCGACAGGTTCTCGTCGTCGAGCTGGAAGGGAGGCGTCACCGATGCGTTGAGCACGACCAATTCATGGCACAGCACTTCGATCTGGCCGCTCTTCATCTTGTCGTTGGTGGTGCCTGCGGGGCGTGCGCGCACGATGCCCTTGACCTGCACGCAGAACTCGTTGCGCACGTCTTCGGCCACCTTGAATGTCTCAGCGCGGTCAGGATCGCAGACCACCTGCACATAGCCTTCGCGGTCACGCAGGTCGATAAAGATCACACCACCGTGGTCACGGCGGCGATTCACCCAGCCGCACAGGGTCACGGTTTCGCCCATTTGGGCTTCGGTCACCAGACCGCAGTATTGAGTACGCATTGCCATGAAAATCTTCCTGCACCCTTAGGGGTGCGACAAGGTTGTTTGTTTGGGTTCTTCGATGGCAGTGAGATCCGGCGGAGTCACCACACCCATCGAAACAATATATTTGAGTGCAGCATCCACACTCATTTCCAGCTCAACGCATTCGCTTCTGCGCACCATCACAAAGTAACCGCCTGTGGGGTTAGGTGTGGTGGGCACGAACACGCTGACATACTCGTCGCGCAGCAAGGCAGCGACTTCACCGTTGGGCTGGCCTGTGACAAAGGCCACAGTCCAGACACCTTCACGCGGCCACTGCACCATGACGGCTGTGCGAAAGGCATTGCCGCTGTCTGAAAAAACGGTGTCAGAGACCTGCTTGACGCTGGAGTAGATGGAGCGCACCACAGGAATGCGGCGCACCAAGGCATCGCCCCAACCCATCAGCTTGCGGCCGATGAAGTTGCTAGTGATACCGCCAACCAGCAGCAAAATCAGCAAAGTCAAAATGACGCCAAAGCCGGGAATGTGCACGCCGAGCAGTTTGTCGGGCTGCCATGCCTCGGGAAGAATCGCCAAGGTCTGGTCTAACGTACCAATGATCCAATTGAGCACACCCAGCGTGATCACCAACGGGACGATGACCAACAAACCAGCAATCAGCCACTTGCGCAGTGCAAACATAGTCTCAAAGAGCCTTAGGAGTTGGAAGTGGCCGTGACCGCAGCCGCTGCAGGAGCAGATGCGGATTCTGCAGCAGCAGGTGCAGCAGCGTTATCACTGGCGGAAGACGTGCTTGCAGCCGGCTTGCTGCCGCTATTCTTGAAGTCCGTGGCATACCAGCCAGAACCCTTGAGCTGAAAGCCGGGTGCGGTGAGCTGCTTAGAAAAGGCCTCGGCCCCGCAAGCTGAGCATGCGCTCAGCGGCGCATCCGAGATTTTCTGCAGAACATCCTTGGCATGGCCACAAGAGCCACACTTGTATGCATAGATAGGCATAGCGCTTAAAAAGAGGGAAGTGCAAAAACCCTCAATTATAGGCGTCGGCCCTCGTTTTGCTGCACTGCACAGGCAAGACCCGGCAGCGCTTGATTGCACTCTCAAGCCTTGGCTTGGGTAAAGCTCTCAATTTCACGCTGATGGTTGCTAATCCACTGGGGCAACAAAGACCCAGCCAGCATCCCCACCACGGCAGCCAAGAGCCCCGCCAACTGCTGAGGGAAAGCTTCATGCAGCGCAGGCGTCACCATAAAAATCAGCCAAACGCCAATGCCCAGGGTCACTGCGCCAATAGCGCCTTGCGTTGTAGCGCGCTTCCAGAACATACCAAACACCAGCGGCACAAAAGCCCCCACCAACGGCACCTGATAGGCGCTAGCCACTAGCTCATAGATGGGCGTGCCTTGCATCGCGATGGAGTAGGCCAGCACACAGGCAGAAAACACCAGCACGCTGATGCGCATGGTTTTAAGGTTGTTCTTGTCTGTGGTGAACGGGCGGAACTGACGCCAGATGTTCTCAGTAAACGTCACACTAGGAGCCAGCAAAGTGGCCGAGGCGCAGGACTTGATCGCCGACAGCAACGCGCCAAAGAACAGCACTTGCATCACAAAAGGCATCTTGTCCATCACCAAGGTGGGCAGCACCTTTTGGGGGTCTTCAGCCAACAAAACCTTAGCCTCATTCGGCATGATGATGAGGGCACTGACCACGAGAAACATGGGCACAAAAGCAAAAATTACATAGCAAGCACCGCCAATGATGGTGCCGCGCACAGCCGATTTTTCACTGTCTGCCGACATCACACGCTGGAAGATGTCCTGCTGCGGAATCGAGCCAAGCATCATGGTCACAGCGGCACCGATGAAGAACACGATTTCATGAAACGAAGGCTCGGGGAAGAACTTGAAAAGGTCACGACTCGTGGCCAGATCAATCACCTTGCCAGCACCGCCCGCCATGTCACCGGCAAAAAATGCCAGCGTCAACAAGCCGCCCACCAAAATAATCATCTGCACAAAATCGGTCACCGCAATCGACCACATACCTCCGAACAGCGTGTAGATCAGCACAGAGAGCAGACCAATCGTCATACCCATAGGAATACTGATGGAGCCGCCCGATAGCAGGTTAAACACCAGCCCCAGCGCCGTGACCTGAGCCGAAACCCAACCCAAGTAACTGATCATGATGATGATGGAGCAGACCACCTCAATAAAGCGACCGTAACGCGCACGGTAGTAGTCGCTAATGGTCAGCAAATTCATACGGTACAGCTTGGCTGCAAAGAAGGCGCCCACCAGAATCAGGCACATTCCTGCGCCAAATGGGTCTTCCACCAACGCCTGCAGGCCGCCTTCAATGAACTTGGCCGGCACACCCAGCACCAACTCTGAACCGAACCAGGTCGCAAAGGTGGTGGTGATGATCATGTACAGGGGCAGGTGACGCCCGGCGATGGCGAAGTCCGCCGTGTTTTTGACACGCTTAGCTGCCCATAGGCCGATGCCGATGGTGAGCAATAAATAAACGATTACCAATGAGAGCAGCAAGCTCGCACTCCTCAGACTCAATAAAAAAGGAAAATTTAGAAGCGGATACGCAGCAAGATCTGCAGCACCACAAGCCCGATGACGAAACCAATGCCGCCGCTCAAGATGGCTTGCAGCAAGCGATTGGTAGTCTTTTGCTGCTGGAGCAACTCTTTGAGCAAGGCGTCGTTGTTATTGGCAGCGCCTTGCTTGGCCAGATACTGGTGCAGCACACGTGGAATATCCGGCAGGATCTTGGCGTAGCGCGGGGCTTGCGCCTGAATCTCGCTCCATAGACGCTGCGGGCCCATCTGGTCCAGCATCCATTTTTCAAGAAATGGTTTGGCCGTGCTCCAGAGGTCTAGATTGGGATCCAACTGGCGCCCCAGACCTTCGATGTTAAGCAGTGTCTTTTGCAGCAGCACCAGTTGCGGCTGAATTTCAACCTGAAAGCGGCGTGAGGTTTGAAACAGGCGCATCAGCACCATGCCCAAAGAAATCTCGGACAGCGGGCGGTCAAAATAAGGCTCGCACACGGCGCGAATAGCGGCTTCCAGCTCTTCAACCCGCGTGTTGGCAGGCACCCAGCCGCTTTCCACGTGCAAAGCGGCAACGCGCTTGTAGTCACGGCGGAAAAATGCCAAAAAGTTTTGAGCCAGATATTCTTTGTCGAACTCAGTGAGCGTGCCGACGATGCCAAAGTCCAGCGAGATATAGCGCCCAAAAGTATCGGGCTCTAGACTGACCATGATATTGCCCGGGTGCATATCAGCGTGGAAGAATCCATCGCGAAACACCTGGGTAAAGAAGATGGTCACGCCATCGCGTGCGAGCTTAGGGATATCAACGCCCGCTTCGCGCAGACGCTCCACCTGACTAATGGGCACGCCCTTCATGCGCTGCATCACCATCACATCGGTGTGGCAGTAATCCCAGTGAATCTCAGGGATTAGCACCAAATCCAGACCTTCCATATTGCGACGCAGCTGCGCGGCATTGGAGGCTTCACGAATCAGGTCCAGCTCATCGTGCAAGTAGTTATCGAACTCGGCAACCACCTCTTTAGGCTTTAGGCGCTTGCCGTCTTTAGATAGCCGCTCCATCAAGCCTGCCATCATGTGCATGAGCGCTAGATCTTTATCGATCACGGTCTTCATGCCGGGGCGCAGCACCTTGACAGCTACTTCGTGCTCAATGCCAGCTTTGTCGCGAATCACGGCAAAGTGAACCTGTGCAATCGAGGCGCTGGCAATTGGCTTGCGGTCAAAGCTCACAAAGATTTGATCGAGTGGCTTGCGAAACGAGCTCTCAATAGTGTCCACCGCGATTTGCGAATCGAACGGTGGTACGCGGTCTTGCAGCTTGGCCAATTCTTCCGCGACATCAGGCGGCATCAAGTCGCTGCGCGTAGACAGCACCTGACCGAACTTCACAAAAATGGGGCCCAACTCCTCAAGCGCCTCGCGCAGGCGTACGCCACGCGGCTTGTCTAGCTTGCGCCCAAAGGTAAGCACACTGCGCAGACTGCGCAAACCGGGATGAGGAATGCCGGAGAGCACCAGCTCATCCAGACCATAACGAAACACCACCCAAAGAATGGCCCAGCCGCGCAGGAACCGACTCATGGCTGTGTGTAATCGGAGCCGGGCATAGATGCCACAGGTGCGCTGCTTGCAGGAGTGACGACATCTGCATCAGCTGCTTTTTTGCCACCCATACGCGTACCCACAAACTGGCGCAGAGCTTGAGCCGCTGTGCGAGCGACCTTGCCGATCGTGTGAGCTGGTACATCGCCGATCAAGCGGGCAAGGTCTTCTTCCACATCCCACTTGACGTTATCGACCAGCCAATTGATCTCGGCGGCAAACTGCACATCGCCTTCGATACGGATGCTGGGCTTGCCGCCGCGCAATGCGGTCTGAGCCAGCGACAGAGGCGAAGTCTCAGTGACTTCCAGCATCAGGTCTGGCGCAGCATCTGCAGGCGCTACATCGAACAGACCTGCAGGCGTGACCAGCAGAGATACTGAGTACTGACGCCATTGCACGCGGGCAATACGGCCTCGCTGGCGCAGGAGGCGATCCATTGCCTCTTTTTCCTGCATGAGCACATGGTTGATGAAAAGCACCAGACGCTGGTGCATTTCACTCACCAACCATTCGGGAGCTTGAGGTCCAGCCATCACGCGTTCGACGAGACCGCTCAGAAAAGAAAAAGGGGACTGTGTTGCCATAGCCCCCGATTATTCATGAAATCAATCCCCCTGAGTCGCGATTCTCCTTCCCCGAGGGGAAGACATGTTCGCTACGGGAGCTGCTCTTGCTGGACGTCCCTGAGTTGGGACATGCCAGTTTAAGCTTTTGCTGCTTACTGCAGCGCTTGCACGCCGGCTACCAGCCAGCCGCTAGAGCCGCTCTTAGGCTTGGTCATGTTCCAGACTTCGCGGAAGGGGCTAGGACCTGCCGAAGCGTCTTCGCGGATCATGCCGGAGAACTCGACGCTGGCCATATAGCCATTGCCCAGATCTTCGACGCCCAGCAGCTGAGCTTCAATCATCATCACATCCGTGTGATTAGGCTCGCCCGGGCGCTGAGCTTCGCGCTCAGACAGCTGACTGCGGATTTCAGACAGCATTTCGTCCGTCATCATCGAGCGCAGAGAATTAATGTCGGAGCGATCCCATGCAGCTTGCAAAGTGACGAAATTACGCTTCGCAGCAGTCAAGAAGCCCGCTTGGTCAAAGCCTTCTGGCACGTCCCAGTTCTGCGAACCAGCCACAGCAGAACCAATCATGGATCCACCAGCAGCGGCTTGCGGCAAATGATCTTGCTCCCAAGGGCGGGCAGAGGCATCGTTGCCAATTTTTTCTGGGTTGTACTGACGCGCTTGAGGAGCATCAACATTGCCACCCAGATTACCGGCACCCTGAAAAGCGAAGGGGCTGTTGTTAACTTGCGCAGCAGGCGCGCCCTTGCGGCGGCGCATGATCATTCCGACCACTACCATGATGGCCATAGCCAACAAGCCAAACATCAGCATATTGCCAAAAGCCTCGCCCATGCCCAGCGAGTTCGCCAGCCATGCCAAGCCCAAACCTGCGGCCAAACCACCCAGCATTGCACCCCAAGGTTTTTTAGGCGCTGCAGCAGGAGTTGCAGGCGTAGCAGCACGGTTAGGCTGAGCAGCATTTTGCTGCTGAGCTTGCTGAGTATTCTGTGCGGGAGCACGAGAAGCTTCGCGTTGTGTGACGTTACCGGACTGCTTGCCCATAGACGAGCCACCGCCCATACGTTTGGCATCAGCCTCACCGTGAGCCACAACTAACATTGCCACCAAGGCAATTGACCAAAGTTTCTTCATTCCATCTCCCTTCTTATCGAAAGTCGCTACAAAACTGCACACTGGGCGCAAATAACACTTAGAACCTGACAATTAGCACTTAATCCCAACATGTAAGGCACAGATGCCTCCAGTCATGTTGTGATAGTCCACATGGCCAAAGCCGCATTGCTGCATCAAAGCCTTCAACTCTTTTTGGCCGGGGTGCATGCGGATGGACTCCGCCAGATAGCGGTAGCTTTCAGCGTCACCCGCAATCATCTGCCCCATAGCTGGCAAAATTTTGAACGAATAAAAGTCATAGGCTTTCTCAAGCGGCTTAGCCACCTTAGAGAACTCCAGCACCAGCAGCTTGCCGCCGGGGCGCAGAACGCGGTTCATTTCTTTGAGCGCTGCATCTTTGTGCGTCATATTGCGCAAGCCAAATGCAACACTGACCAAATCAAAGTGGCCATCTGGGAAAGGCAGCTTTTCTGCGTCACAAACCAGCGTGGGCAAAATTACGCCCTTATCCGTCAGGCGATCACGCCCCACTCGCAGCATGGCTTCATTGATGTCTGTGTGCACCACTTGGCCAGAAGTTCCCACCTTTTTCGAAAAAGCGAGAGCCAAGTCACCAGTGCCGCCTGCGATATCCAGCGCCTTATCGCCTTCTTTAAGGTTAGCCACCATCAAGGTGTAGGCCTTCCAAGCGCGATGCAAGCCGCCGGACATGACGTCATTCATCACGTCATATTTGGAGGCCACGGAGTCGAACACACCGCGTACACGCGATGCCTTTTCGCTTTCGTCAACCGTGTCGAATCCGAAATGTGTAGAACTCATAACAAAGAATGCTAAGCAAGCAGTGCTTGTGCGTACAGCGACAACCCCGTATGACTACAGGCTTTGAAGCACTATGGTTTTTAGAAAAATAGGCTTTAAGCGCTTATTTGATAAGCACTTAAAGCTATAGGAAATATAGCACCAGCACTAATAACCCTAAGCCTAGAGCTTGCCCAGTGTGGTGCGGGAAGAACGTTTGTACGGGCTTTTAGACCGATACAACACACCCCTCAAAGTCCAACCTCAATGCACGCTGCAGCCGTGACCGCCAGCGCCTTTTTCGGGCATCAGCGTGTCGCGGTTCAGGCCTGCATCTTCAAGGCGCTGCAGGTACTGCTTCCACAGCTCATCTTGCTGGCTCCCCAGTTGATAGAGGTATTCCCAGGTGTAGAGACCGCTTTCATGCCCATCACTAAAGAAAGGTTTGATGGCGTAGTTGCCCACCGGCTCAATGGTGTTGATGCTCACATCACGTTTGCCGGTTTGCAAAACTTCTTGCCCCGGGCCGTGGCCCTGCACTTCGGCCGAAGGCGAGTACACGCGCATCAACTCGAAGGGAATGCGAAAAGTTTTGCCATCCGTATAAGACACCTCCAGCACACGCGATGCGCCATGCACGGTTAATGCCTGAGGGGTGGGAGTGTTGGCTTGTAATCCGGCCATGGTTATCTCCTATTCAATGCGTCAAAGGGCAACCAGAAGCTGCCCTTTGACTTTCCGTTTTCAATCTCCAAATTGGAGATGCATATATCAGGCAGCCCAGAGGGTTAGGGCTTTTTGCAGTACGGCATCGACCGCTGGCAGTTGCTGCGTCACTGCCGCTTCACGGGCGTCATCGCGCTCACGCACAGCGCTTGCCCAGACCGATGCAGGGAAATGACTATCCCATTCATAGCGCGCAATCACGTGCCAATGCAGGTGCGCGACCATATTACCCAGCGCTGCCAAGTTAATCTTGATGGGCGAAAGCTGCTCGCGCAGCACGCGCTCCACCACGGCTACGGCATCCATGCACAAGGCGCGGTCTGCCGCATTCAGGTCCGAAAACTCGGCAGCATGATCCGTCCAGACCACACGATAGAAGGCTGGGAAGCCCTGTTCTACCGCGCGAATCACGCGCAACTTTTCGCCGCGCCAGATCAGCGCACCACCATCGGTAGTGCACAAAGGGCAGTCACTTTGCTTGCTCATCACGGGCTTAAACAAGGACACGTTCAATACCGCCAGCGTTGGCACGCTTGACGTACTCAGGCATCCAGTTCTCACCCAGAATGTCTTTTGCCATCTCGACCACGATGTAGTCGGCTTCCAGCAGGCCATTGTTCATGTCATTGCCGTAGCGCGACAGGCCTTGCAGGCAGCTTGGGCAGCTGGTCAGAATCTTGACGTTTTCCTTGGGTGCCAGAGCACCGCTTTCGCGCAGCTCGACTTCGCTCTTGCGCAACTCTTCCGTCTTGCGGAAACGAATCTGCGTAGAGATATCAGGACGCGTCACACCCAGAGTACCGGACTCACCACAGCAACGCTCGCTCTTGGTGACCTGGTCACCCATCAAGGCCTTGACGGTCTTCATAGGGTCTTGCAGCTTCATAGGCGTATGACAAGGGTCGTGGTACAGATAAGCGCCCTTGTTCTGCAGCGTTATGCCCTTTTCCAGCAGATATTCGTGGATGTCGATGATGCGGCAGCCGGGGAAAATCTTGTCGAACTGGTAACCCTGTAACTGGTCATAGCAAGTACCGCAGCTCACCACCACGGTCTTGATGTCCAGATAGTTCAGCGTAGTCGCCACGCGGTGGAAGAGCACACGGTTGTCCGTGATCATCTTCTCAGCCTTGTCGAACTGACCCGAGCCGCGCTGTGGGTAACCGCAGCACAGGTAGCCGGGCGGCAGCACGGTTTGAACACCGGCGTGCCACAGCATGGCCTGCGTAGCCAAGCCCACTTGACTGAACAGGCGCTCAGAACCACAACCGGGGAAGTAGAACACCGCTTCAGTGTCCGACTTGGTGGTCTTGGGGTCCCGAATAATCGGCACGTAATCCTTGTCTTCAATATCGAGCAAGGCGCGCGCCGTCTTGTTAGGCAAGCCACCGGGCAGCTTCTTATTGATGAAGTGAATCACCTGCTCTTTGATAGGTGCTGGGCCCACCGAAGCAGGCGGGCGAGCCGTCTGCTTCTTGGCAAAGCTTTGCAGCACATCAGCCGCCAGACGTTGAGCCTTAAAGCCCACGCCTACCATGGCCGAGCGCATGAACTTGATGGTGTCCGGGTTCGTGGCGTTGAGCATGGTCATAGCCAGCTTGTTGCCAGGGCGGAAGCTTTTTTTGTCCATCTTGCGCAGCAAATTGCGCATATTCATGCTGACATCGCCAAAGTCGATTTTGACCGGGCAAGGGTTCAAGCATTTATGGCACACAGTGCAGTGGTCGGCCACGTCTTCAAACTCTTGCCAATGCTTGAGCGACACACCGCGGCGGGTCTGTTCTTCATAGAGGAAGGCTTCAACCAGCAACGAAGTCGCCAAAATCTTGTTGCGGGGCGAATACAGCAAATTGGCGCGTGGCACGTGCGTCGCACACACGGGCTTGCACTTGCCGCAGCGCAGGCAATCTTTGACGGAGTTGGCAATAGCGCCAATGTCCGACTGCTGCATGATGATGGACTCATAGCCCATCAGACCAAATGACGGCGTGTAGGCGTTGGTCAGATCCGCAAACATCAGCGATTCGCGCGGCGAGCGGCCATCGTGACTTTGGTGCGCCGATGCGTCCCACTCTTCGTTGCGAATCAGCTTGCCCTTGTTGAAGCGGCCTTCAGGGTCCACGCGCTTTTTGTACGCGGCAAACGGCGCCAGCTCCTCATCGCTGAGGAATTCCAGCTTGGTAATGCCAATTCCGTGCTCACCCGAGATCACGCCATCCAGACTGCGCGCCAAGTCCATGATGCGGGCCACGGCGCCATGCGCGGTCTGCAGCATTTCATAGTCGTCAGAGTTGACGGGCAGATTGGTGTGCACATTGCCGTCACCGGCGTGCATGTGCAAAGCCACCCAAACGCGGCCCTTGAGCACCTTCTGGTGAACCTCGTTGACGGATTCACGCAGGGGCTGGAAGGCAGCACCGGCAAAAATCTGCGACAGCGGCTCTTTGATCTGGGCTCTCCAGCTAGCGCGCAGCGTGTGGTCTTGCAGCTGAGGGAACAGTACTTCCACGCCATCGAGCCAAGCTTGCCACTGGCCGCGCACATCAGCGACCAGCGCCAGCGCTTGCTGCACGCGGTCCTCCAGCAGCTCGGCGCTAGGAATTTCGCCGGCATCGTCGCTCTTGCCTAACGGCAGATCAGAGTTCTTGAAGAATTGGCTCAGTTCATCACAGAGCTTAAGCTTGTTGCGCAGGCTCAGTTCGATGTTGATGCGCTCGATACCGTCGGTGTATTCCGCCATGCGGGGCAGAGGAATCACCACGTCTTCATTGATCTTGAAGGCGTTGGTGTGGCGTGAAATAGCAGCTGTGCGTTTGCGGTCCAGCCAGAATTTCTTGCGCGCTTCGGCGCTGATGGCGATAAAGCCCTCGCCGTTGCGCGAGTTCGCAATACGCACCACTTCGCTAGTTACGCGCGCCACTTCATCGGCATCATCACCGGCAATATCGCCAATCAGCACCATCTTGGGCAGCTTGCCGTTACCCTTTTTGGACTTGGTCGCGTAACCCACTGCCTTGAGATAGCGGTCGTCCAGATGTTCGAGACCCGCCAGCAGCACGCCAGAGCGCTTTTGCTCGGCGAACATATAGTCCTTAATCTCGACGATGGACGGCACTGCATCCTTCGCATTGCCAAAGAACTCCATACACACCGTGCGGGTGTGTGCCGGCATACGGTGCACGACCCAGCGGGCGCTGGTGATCAAGCCGTCCGTACCTTCCTTCTGAATACCGGGCAGGCCAGAGAGGAACTTATCGGTCACGTCCTTGCCCAGACCTTCCTTGCGGAAAGTCTTGCCGGGAATGTCCAAACGTTCGGTGCGAATGTGGGTTTTGCCGTCTGCCTCGAAGTACTTCAGCTCGAAGCAGGCCATCTCGGCATCGTGAATTTTGCCCAGGTTGTGGTCCAGACGCGTGACTTCTAGCCACTGCGCATCGGGAGTCACCATCCGCCAGGACACCAGGTTGTCCAGCGCCGTACCCCACAGAACCGCCTTCTTGCCGCCTGCATTCATGGCCACGTTGCCGCCAATGCAAGACGCTTCGATGGAAGTGGGGTCCACCGCAAACACGAAGCCGCCGCGTTCAGCCGCATCGGCCACGCGCTGTGTCACCACACCGGCTTCAGAGTAAATCGTGGGTACTTCATGATCCACACCGGGGATCATGC
This sequence comes from Comamonas sp. Y33R10-2, assembly GCF_019355935.1. NCBI lineage: Bacteria > Pseudomonadati > Pseudomonadota > Betaproteobacteria > Burkholderiales > Comamonadaceae > Comamonas > Comamonas sp. Y33R10-2. The sequence continues at coordinate 293,195 of NZ_CP079925.1, read as the reverse complement.
GCATCTCAACTTCAGTCATGGCCTCCAGTTTTTCGGTGTTGATCACCACCGAACGCCATGTCAAAGGAATAGCACCACCTGTATAGCCTGTGCCGCCTCCACGCGGAATGATGGTCAGACCCAGCTCGATACAGCCCTTGACCAGACCGGCCATCTCGGCTTCGGTGTCGGGGGTCAAAACGACGAAGGGGTATTCCACACGCCAGTCGGTCGCGTCAGTCACGTGGGCCACACGCGAGAGGCCGTCAAACTTGATGTTGTCTTTAGCGGTATAGGGGCGCAGCGTCTTTTGCACGCGGCGGCGCAGTTGCTCGGCTTCTACAAAAGTGGCATTGAATTCATGCACAGCGCGGTGCGCTGCCTGCACTAACTGGCCGACCAATTGATCGCGCCCCGTGTCCACACTGGGCTCACGACGCTTGTCAATCTCAGACAAACGATGCGCCAACGCCTCAACCAGCGACTTGCGGCGGTCTGGGTTGTGAATCAAATCGTCCTGCAGATATGGATTGCGCTGAACAACCCAAATATCGCCCAGCACCTCGTAAAGCATGCGGGCAGATCGGCCTGTGCGGCGCTCTTGACGCAGCTGATTGAGCACATCCCACATGGATGAGCCCAATAGACGAATCACGATCTCACGGTCAGAGAACGATGTGTAGTTATAGGGAATCTCGCGCAGTCGTGCGGGCTCAGCAGCCTGTGCCTGCAAGGCAGCTGCCATCGCAATCGGTACATTCATGGGGTAGACCGTGTTGGGCGCCCGGTGGCGCCCCGAAGCCAGTGGGATGATGATTTTAAGCGAGCCGCGCCCAGTCTCGCTCAGTTATGGCTTCTGACTTGCCAGCGCTACTATCGCGAAAACAGCAAAGGCACCGATTCGAAGCATTTAACAACCTATGCAGAAATCCTATAGATTGCGCATGAGTAATAAGAAAAATTCGAGCTTTCTGTCACCATCTTTAGCACTGCAGCAAGAGAGCGCACACTACGAAGCTTCGCACTATGCGATTTACTCAAAAATCACACATTAGCGAATCAAAAACAAAGCAATACGAAAGACTACCAACAAAAAACGAAATGGCATTGACCTAGAATGGCGCAACTTCGCGCAACATTACAGGTCACATAAATTCGTCATAAGACGACCTGTGACTGCGGGTTCTGCCCATGGTGATGTGCAAAGTCCAAGCAAACAATGACATCGATATGTCATACGAATGACTTAGTGTGTACCTACACATTTTTCGTCAACGATCGTTAGAGGAGCCTCATGCAATTCAAGCAACTAGCCATGGCTGCAGCCGTCGCTGCAACCGCCTTCTCGGCACAAGCCACCACCGACATTCAATGGTGGCATTCGATGACTGCCGTGAATAACGAGTGGGTCAACGACTTGGCCAAGCAGTTCAACGAAAGCCAGAAGGAATACCGAATCGTCCCCACCTTCAAAGGTGTGTATGACGAATCGATGACGGCAGCCATTGCAGCGTTCCGCTCGGGCAATGCGCCTGACATTCTGCAAGTGTTTGAAGTGGGCACCGCAACCATGATGGCCTCCAAGGGTGCAACTGTGCCCGTGGGCAAGGTGATGCAAGACGCCGGCGTGTCTTTTGACCCCAAGGCTTATATCCCAGCCGTTGCCGGTTACTACACTGCCCCTAACGGTCAGATGCTGAGCTTCCCCTTCAATAGCTCGACAACGATCTTTTATTACAACAAGGACGCCTTCAAGAAGGCTGGCCTGAACGCTGACGTAGCCCCCAAGACTTGGCCCGAAGTATTTGACGCTGCCAAGAAGCTCAAGGCCAGCGGCCACAGCTGCCCTATGACACTGGCATGGCAGGGCTGGACTCAGCTTGAGTCCTTCTCCACATGGCATAACGTTGAGTTCGCGACCGAACAAAACGGCTTGAGCGCCAACGGCTACAAAGCCCGCCTGAAGACCAACTCGCCTTTGCACGTCAAGCACATCGATAACTTGGCTGCTGCTGCCAAGGCTGGTGAGTTTGTTTATAAGGGCCGCGCTTCTACAGCTCAAGCTGCGTTCACCTCGGGTGAGTGCGCCATGATCCAGACATCGTCTGGTTTCTACGGCGACGTGGCCAAGAACGCCAAGTTCAGCTATGCACTGGCTCCCCTGCCTTACTACCCCGATGCGAAGGGTGCTCCCCAGAACACCGTGATCGGTGGCGCATCGCTGTGGGTGATGGCTGGCAAATCGGCTGAGCGCTACAAGGGCGTAGCCAAGTTCTTCGAGTTCCTGTCACAGACCAAGGTTCAGGCCGCTTCTCACCAGCGCACCGGCTACCTGCCTGTGACGATGGCCGCCTATGAGCTGACTGAAAAGTCTGGCTTCTATGCCAAGAACCCTGGCACTGACACTGCTGTCACGCAGATGATCCGCAAGGTCACCAACAACTCACGCGGTATCCGCTTGGGTAACTATGTGCAGATCCGCACCATCGAGGACGAAGAACTCGAACAAGTCTGGTCTGGCAAGAAGACTGGCAAGCAAGCTCTCGACTCCATCGTGACCCGCGGCGATGAGCTGCTGGCACGCTTTGAAAAGTCGTACAAAAAGTAAACCCTCCAGCACCTACAAAGGTGCTGACAGGCCTGCTGTGCCTTCACACAAGGCACAGCACCCTTAAATACCCCGTTGACTGAAATTCAGGCACCGGCGGTTTTTTTATTTGTGACTCCTCATGGAAAAACGCGTACTTTTCCGATCCAGATGGCTTCCTTGGGCGCTTATTGCGCCTCAGCTGCTCATCATCGCCATCTTCTTTTTCTGGCCCGCTGGTCAGGCGGTGCTTCAGTCATTCCAGATGGAAGACGCGTTTGGCATGAACACCGAATGGGTAGGACTGGACAACTTCCGTCAGTTGTTCAGCGACTCCACCTATCTGAACTCTTTCAAACGCACAGCCCTCTTCTCCGTATTGGTGGCTGGCGTCGGTATTGCGGCATCGCTGGGGCTGGCTATTTTTGCCGACCGCATCGTGCGTTTTGCCATGCTCTACAAGACCTTGCTGATCGTGCCTTACGCCGTCGCGCCGGTGATTGCTGGCGTTTTATGGGTCTTTATGTTCTCGCCCTCGATTGGCGTAATCACCCATTACCTGGGTAAGCTGGGCTACGACTGGAACCATTTGATGAACGAAAACCAGGCCATGGCCCTGATCGTCATCACTTCGGTATGGAAGCAGATCTCCTACAATTTCTTGTTCTTCCTCGCAGGCTTGCAATCCATCCCCAAGGCGCTGATTGAAGCCGCCTCAATTGATGGTGCGGGCCCATGGCGCCGTTTCTGGAACATTCAGCTGCCCCTGCTGTCACCCACCACCTTTTTCTTGCTGGTGATCAACATCGTCTACGCCTTCTTTGATACCTTCGGCATCATTGACGCAGCGACGCAAGGCGGCCCCGGTCAATCGACGTCGATTCTGGTCTACAAGGTTTACCAAGACGGCTTCAAGGCATTGGATCTGGGCGGCTCTGCTGCACAGTCCGTCATCCTGATGCTGATCGTTGTCGTGCTGACCGTGATCCAGTTCCGCTATGTTGAAAAGAAAGTGCAGTACTGATCATGGTTGATCGCAATCCCTGGCTCACCTTCATCTCTCACGCCGTACTCGTCCTCGGCGTGGCCATTGTGGCCTTTCCGTTGTACCTGGCCTTAATCGCCTCGACGCACACGGCTGATGCCATCGTGCAATCCCCCATGCCGCTGCTTCCCGGCGCGCACATGTGGGAAAACTACAAAGAAGCGCTCGTTGGCTCCGGCAAGCTGGGCTCCAACACCAACGTCATTCAAATGATGTGGGTCAGCTTCGTGGTGGCCATGATCATCACCGTGGGCAAGATCGCCATCTCGCTGCTGTCAGCCTTTGCCATTGTCTACTTCCGCTTCCCCTTCAAGATGCTGTGCTTCTGGGCTATCTTCTTGACGCTGATGCTGCCCGTAGAAGTGCGCATTTTGCCCACCTACAAGGTTGTGGCGGAACTGGGCATGCTCAATAGCTACGCAGGCCTGACGCTGCCGCTGATCGCCTCCGCCACCGCCACCTTCTTGTTTCGCCAGTTCTTTTTGAGCGTGCCGGACGAGTTGGTCGAAGCCGCCCGCATTGACGGTGCCAGCGCCATGCGCTTTTTCAAGGACATCTTGGTGCCCTTGTCCAAGACATCCATCGCAGCCCTGTTCGTGATTCAGTTCATCTATGGCTGGAACCAGTACCTGTGGCCGCTGCTGATGACAACCTCGGAAGACATGTATCCCGTTGTGATTGGTATCAAGCGCATGCTCGCCGGTGGTGAAGCCGCTGTGGACTGGAACATTGTGATGGCGACCGCCATCTTGGCCATGCTGCCGCCTACGTCCGTGGTGATGCTGATGCAAAAGTGGTTTGTGAAAGGCTTGGTGGATACCGAGAAGTAATCCTCTCCACCACAAGCTCCAAACCCTTCTTTTGACCCAATAAACGAATACCTGGAAGACCTCTCATGGCATCCATCTCTTTAAAGAACATCGTCAAGCGTTACGGCACCGGCAAAGCTGCTGTACCCGTCATTCACGGCGTGAGCGCTGAAATCAAAGACGGCGAATTCGTCGTACTCGTTGGCCCCTCGGGCTGTGGCAAGTCCACCCTGCTGCGCATGATTGCCGGTCTGGAAGAAATCACCGGCGGCGACCTGATGATTGGCGACAAGGTCGTCAACGATCTGGAGCCTGCCAAGCGCGACATCGCTATGGTGTTCCAGAACTACGCGCTGTACCCGCACATGACGAACTACGAGAACATGGCCTATGGCCTGAAGATCGCCAAGGTTCCGGAAGCCGAAATCAAGCAGCGTGTGGACAAAGCCGCCAAAATTTTGGAGCTGACCCAACTGCTAGACCGCAAGCCCCGCCAGCTGTCTGGCGGCCAGCGCCAGCGCGTCGCCATGGGCCGTGCCATCGTTCGCCAGCCCAAGGTCTTCTTGTTTGACGAGCCCCTGTCCAATCTGGATGCCAAGCTGCGCGGCCAAACCCGCCTTGAAATCCAGAAGCTGCACGCTGAACTGGGCATTACCAGCCTGTTCGTAACCCACGATCAGGTTGAAGCCATGACGCTGGCTCAGCGCATGATCGTCATGAACGGCGGCTATGTTGAGCAGTTCGGCACCCCCGAAGAGGTCTACCACACCCCCGCCTCGGTGTTTGTGGCCGGCTTCATCGGTTCGCCCCCCATGAACCTGCTCAAGACCTCGTCCAACGGCAAACCCGGCATGATTTTGGGCATTCGTCCTGAGCATATCGACTTGGTCGATTCTGGCGGCGTCGAGTTCCAAGTGGAAACTGTAGAGCTGCTGGGTGCCGAGCGCCTGCTGTACGGCAAAGTGAACGGCGAAACCGTGACGGTGCGCATCGAAGAAGGCAAGTCCTTCCCCAAGTCCGGTGAAACCGCCCGCATTCAATTCCGCGAAGATCGTCTGCACTGGTTCAACGCCGAAACCGGCAAGCGTGCCTGACCCACGCTGAATCGATAGAGCATTTATCGATCTAACCCTTATCAAGAGCACCCCAGCCCTGAGCTTGTGGTGCTCTTGTCACATTTGCACTGACAACGACCATGACTACTGCTTTGAAACCTTGGCCCTACCCCCGCTGGGCCGCCCACCGCGGCGCTGGCAAGCTGGCCCCTGAAAACACCTTGAGCGCCTTTCGCCTTGGCGCACTGCACGGCTACCGCTTCTTTGAGTGCGATGCCAAGCTGAGCCAAGATGGCGTGCTGTTTTTGATGCACGACGCCACGCTAGAGCGTACCACCAACGGCCACGGCACGGGCAGCGAGCTGACTATGGGCGAGATTGCCCAGTTGGATGCTGGCAGCTGGCATTCTCGCGCCTACGCTGGCGAAGCTTTGCCTACGCTAGAGGCTCTAGCCCGCTGGTGCTTGGCCAACCACCTGCACCTGAACGTAGAAATCAAGCCCACGCCCGGCCAAGAAGAAGAAACCGGCCGTGCCTGTGGCGAGCTGATGAACCGTATTTGGCCCAAAGATGCCGTGCAGCCACTGTTCACCTCATTCAAAACAGAGTCGCTCAAAGCAGCGCTTGAGGTTGCACCCCATATTCCCCGCGGCCTGCTTGTGGACAAATTGGCCGACGGCACCGGTGATGCCGACTTAAAAACAGCACTCGATCTGGATTGCCACGCCTTGGTCCTCAACCACGCACTGTGGGATGAGGCTCTGGTCACCAAGGTGCATGGCGCAGGCCTGCGCTGCAGCAGCTACACCATCAACGACGAATGGGCCGCCAAGCGCCTAATGGATCTAGGTGTAGACGGCATCATCACAGACCGCGTGGATTTGTTTAGCCCGGCATAAAGCAACAATCACTTCTATATTGATAGCTGATAGTCCTTTAAACACATTGATTTCAGGTAATTAATGACCTGAAATCAATGGACTGCGACTGTGAGATGCATCAAGCAGAAAAGCGACTAGGCCGCCCTTTGTAGAAGAGCGGCTGAAGCAACCCAAGAAGCACACAGCGTCAAAAAGCTGAACATCCCAGTAAATCGCGAATCCCGAAAAACGTAAAAAACGCTTCTCGAAAGAAGCGTTTTTTACGTTCGGTCAAACCGCTAAACAGTCAAGATCCGCGCTTGGGCTGCCAAGTCAGTGCCTTGCTTTGCTGTTCGGCCACTTGGGCAATAGTCAGCTTGTTAGCAGTCTCATCGCGGCGTTTGGCGGCATCGCCACCCAGCTCCATCGCGGCCAAGTTGTACCAGAAGTAGGCCTTGGCATGGTCACGCGACACTCCCTGACCTTGTGCGTACACCATAGCCAGATTGAACTGAGCTGCAGCATCGCCTTGATCGGCGGCACGCTGGTACCACTGCACAGCCTTGCCGTAGTCGCGGGACATGCCCTGACCTTCGGCATACATCACACCCAAACGGTTTTGCGCGCCAGAGTGGCCTTGCTCAGCTGCTGCGGTGTACCACTTCAAAGCCATAGCGGGGCTGGCTGCGCCGCCTTGGCCATCGGCATACAAACGCGCCAAATTGAACTGAGCCGATGCATCCCCCTTGTCCGCTGCGCGGCGGAACCACTGCATGGCATTGGCATAGCTTTGCGGCACGCCACGACCTTCGGCATACAGCGTACCCACGTTATTTGTGGCGGCGGCATGACCTTGCTCAGCTGCCTTTTGATACCAAAGCAGGGCCGTTGCGTAGTTCTGGGGCGTACCCAGACCTTCGGCATACACAGTACCCAGGTTGTACTGAGCGTCTGCATGGTTCTGATCCGCAGCGCGCTGGAACCATTGAGCGGCATAGGCAGGGCTTTGTTCCACACCCAGACCATAGAGGTACAGACGGCCCAGATTGTTCTGGCCATCGGCATTCCACTGCTCAGCGCTCTTTTGGAACCACGATGCAGCCAGCTTGTAATCACGCTGCACACCCACGCCATCCATATACATGCGGCCTAAGCTGTTTTGCGCCCGGGCATCACCTTGCTCGGCAGCGCGTTGCAGCCACTGAGCGGCTTGCACCGGGTCTAGCTTCACGCCCATGCCGTCAGACAGCATAGAGCCCAGCTGGTTTTGCGCCTCGGCGTGACCTTGATCCGCCGCCTTTTTGAACCAATCGGCAGCCGTCATGTAGTTAACGGCCACGCCATTGCCCTTCAAAAAGCGCTGACCCAACTCAAACTGAGCCGTGACATGACCTTGAGCCGCAGACTTTTCCAGCCACTGCGCCGAAGTGCTAAAGCTTTGGGGCACACCCAAGCCATCTTGATAGAGGTGCGACAGGTTGTACTGCGCTACCGCATTGCCCTGCTGGGCTGCGCGGCCGTACCACTGTGCGGCCTCGCGGTAATTTTGGGGCACGCCTTGGCCATTGGCATACAGGGCGCCCAGACTGTTTTGCGCACCCGCATGATTTTGCGCTGCGGCCTTGCGAAACCACTGCGCAGCCATGGCTGCGTTCTGAGGCACGCCTTGGCCGTGCGCATACATCTCACCTAACTGGTTCTGCGCCTTGGCATCCCCGCGCTCGGCCGCTTGCAGCGGGCCAGCTGTAGAGGCAACGCGTGTGCCAGACACTGGCAGCGGGCCATATTGCAGGCGGCTGAACTCAAACTGCGGAGCAGAAGTAGCGGCTCGGGAATCGCGCAGAAAATTCATGCGGCCTTCCGCACCGGTTTGCGCGGTTGCGCTCTGGGCAAAAACCGCCAGACACGACATGACCAGCGCTGCGATGGGAGTGAACTTCATTCCGTTACGATTCCTAGATACGTGCCGTTACAGCAGATATACGATGACACCAACCTGCGAGCGTAACTGATTCTGATAGCAGCTTGGCTAAGGAATTCCTCAATCGCAGCATCCTCGCCACAGTTTTTTGACATTTAAAGCACGCATAAAAAAGCCCGGCAATACCGAGCTTGAGGTAAGTCGTTGGATGTCAGCTTTCACTCACTCACAACCAGCGAGTGTCTTTTTAAAGACTGAAAGGCTCGCAAAAGCTGGCGCGAATACAACAGCCAAATTGAGTCAGATCAAGTTTCACCGCAAAACCGCTTCGCTAAAAGCTGCAATTCGAGCCACAACTCAGCGCCAAGTACGTGAAAGAGCCCACTGACACAAGGCACTTGCGCCAATTAAAGCGGCGTAGCTGAGCATCTTTCCGTCGCGCGAAAACAGCCATAGGCCAGCCCATAAAACGACTGAACTCATTATGAAATTGATAGCTACCTGTGCAATAAAGGATTGGGCTCCAGCCTTGTTTAGCTGAAAAATCTGAGCACAAATCGCCAATCCAAGGGCTAGGGAAAAAGCAGGGGCCGCGAAGTTGGCTAAATGATTTACGCTAGCAACAAAATCCATGACAGCAATCGTTTCCAAGGCTTTGAGCTCAGGAGATGCCCGAGCCGGTACTAAATTTTATAATCGCACGTTATGGCAGTCTGGGCTTTAGGCATCAATCACCACACGGCTCCGCTCGATTTGCGGGGCCGGTTTGCGTTCGCGCTCGATCAGATCGAGCCGACACTGCAAGGCCTGCGCGCGTCCCTGGGCCAAGCAGGCAAAGCCCACAGCGCGGTGGAAACAGCCATTCTCTCTACCTGCAATCGCACCGAAATTTACTGCGCAGCCGATGCCCCAGCCATGGATCACACCATGCATTGGCTGGCCAACAGCGGCGGTGTGGCACCTGATTTGCTGCGCCAGCACTCTTACGTATTGCAAGATGGTTTGGTCGCACGTCACGCATTTCGCGTGGCTTCGGGCTTGGACTCCATGGTGCTGGGCGAGGCCCAAATCCTTGGTCAGATGAAAAACGCCGTGCGCGCTGCGGAAACGGCAGGCGCACTGGGCACCACGCTCAACCAATTGTTTCAGCGCAGCTTTGCGGTCGCCAAAGAAGTGCGCTCGTCTACCGAAATTGGCGCGCACAGCATCTCTATGGCAGCTGCCGCCGTGCGCTTAGCCGGTCAGTTGTTTGAAGACTTGGGCCAAATCAAGGTACTGTTTGTGGGCGCTGGCGAGATGATCGAGCTGGTCTCCACCCACTTTGCGGCCAAGAACCCTAAGCAAATCACCATCGCCAACCGCACGGTAGAGCGCGGCGAGAAGCTGGCAGCCCAGTTTGGCGCGAGCACTATGCGCTTGGCCGACCTTCCAGAGCATTTGCACGAGTACGACGCCATCATTAGCTGCACAGCCTCAACCCTGCCCATCATCGGCTTGGGTGCTGTGGAGTCTGCTCTCAAAAAGCGCAAACGCCGCCCCATGTTTATGGTGGACTTGGCGGTACCACGCGATATTGAAGCTCAGGTCAAAGACCTGAAAGACGTTTACCTCTACACCGTAGATGATCTGGCCACTGTGGTTCGCACAGGCCAAGCGCAGCGCCAGGCTGCGGTGCAGCAAGCCGAAGTCATCATCGACACGGGCGTGCAAAGCTTTATGCAGTGGATGGACCAGCGCAACCCCGTGGGCGGCGCAGTCTCGCTGATTCAGCAAGTCAACGCGCAGGCTGACGAATGGCGCGCCCTTGAAATTGCCCGCGCTAAAAAACTGATCGCCAAGGGCGAAGACATTGACACCGTGCTGGAAGCGCTTTCGCGCGGCCTGACACAAAAAATGCTGCACGGCACCATGGCCGAGCTCAACAAAGGCGATGCCGATGAGCGCGCTCAGACGGCAAACGCCGTCAGCCGCCTGTTTCTGCGCTCCACTCGCAACGCCAACAAGCTTTAGCGGCGCTCCCCCGCTTTCGCGCAGCGCCCCGGCTGCGTTAGGTCTCGGCTCGTACAAAGCCCACGGCCAAACTTACTCTCCTCCTGATACCCCACGGAATGCGCCCCTGCTGGGCGCCCCTCCGTATAAAGCCACGGCAAACACCATGCAAGACTTTTTGCGCAATCAGCTCGAACGCTATGCCCTACGTCTGCAAGAGCTGGACTTTCTGCTCTCGCGTGAAGACATCATGGGCGACATGAAGCAATACCGCAGCATCTCCCGCGAGCATGCTGACGTGACCGCCATTGCCAGCCGCTACACGCGCCACCAGCAAGCCAGCGCCGATATCGCGGCCGCACGCGAGATGCTCAGCGACCCTGATATGACTGAGATGGCGCAAGAAGAAATCACCAACGGCGAAGCTGAACTCATCAAGCTTGAAGACGATCTGCAGCGCATGCTGCTGCCCAAAGACCCCGACGACGCCCGCCCCGCCTTCATGGAAATTCGCGCCGGCACCGGTGGCGATGAGTCAGCCCTGTTTGCCGGCGATCTGGCTCGCATGTACACCCGCTACGCCACCACCGTGGGCTGGAAAGTCGAAGTCATGAGCGCCAATGAGGCGGAAATTGGCGGCTACAAAGAAGTAGTGCTGCGCATTGAAGGGGACAACGCCTATGGCGCGCTGCGCTTTGAGTCCGGTGGCCACCGCGTGCAGCGCGTGCCCGCCACCGAAACCCAGGGCCGCATCCACACCAGTGCCTGCACCGTGGCCGTGATGCCCGAGCCCGATGAAGCCGAGGCCATCACCCTCAACCCAGCCGACCTGCGCATTGACACCTACCGCGCCAGCGGCGCTGGTGGTCAGCACATCAACAAAACGGACTCTGCCGTGCGCGTGGTTCATTTGCCCACCGGTATCGTGGCCGAATGCCAAGACGGCCGCAGCCAGCACAGCAACAAGGCCAAGGCTTTGCAAGTGCTGCAAGCCCGCATTCAAGAAAAAGAACGCAGCGAACGCGCCGCCAAAGAGGCCGCCATGCGCAAGGGCTTGATTGGCTCGGGCGACCGCAGTGACCGCATCCGCACTTACAACTTCCCGCAGGGCCGAATGACGGACCACCGCATCAACCTCACGCTGTACAAGCTGCTGGCCATCATGGAGGGCGATATGGCCGATGTGATGCAAGCCCTACAGCACGCCCGCGAAGCCGAGTTGCTGGCCGAGCTGCAAGCCGACTAAGTGCTGCGACATGACTGCCTCTGCCTCTGCCTCTGCCTCTGCCTCTGCCTCTGCCCCGGCCCCGGCCCCTGCTGGCTCTTTAACCGTTGCCCAAGCCCTCATGCAAGCCGCCCAATTGGGCCTGCCGCGCGTAGATGCGCAAATGCTGTTGCTACATTTAATGCAGCAGCCAGCCCATGCCCGTGCTTGGCTCATCACGCATGACACCGATATTTTGAGCGCCCAACAGCAAGCGCACTGGAGCGATCTGTGCGCCCAGCGTTTGCAAGGCGCTCCGGTGGCTTACCTTACCGGGCACAAAGAGTTTTACGGGCTTGAGCTGGCTGTAGATGCCCGCGTGCTGGACCCTCGGCCCGATACCGAAACGCTGGTGGATTGGGCGCTGGAACTCATCCCGGCAGATGCACCCCACCGCGTGATTGACCTTGGCACCGGCAGCGGTGCTATTGCGTTGGCCCTGCAAAGCCAGCGCCCTTGCGCCCAAGTCATTGCCGTAGATGCCAGCGCCGATGCACTGACCGTGGCACAGGCCAATGCCAGGCGCCTGAACCTGCCGGTGCAATTTGCCCACGGCAGCTGGCTGGAACCCTTAACCGGCCAACCGCCAGCGGACCTGATTGTCAGCAACCCGCCCTATATTCGCGCCGATGATCCGCATTTAGCAGCGCTGACGCATGAGCCGCTTTCGGCTCTGGCCAGTGGCGCGGATGGTCTGGAAGATATTCACAGCATCATCGACCAAGCCCCTGCACAACTCAAAATAGGCGGCTGGCTGATCTTTGAACATGGCTGGGATCAGGCGCATGATGTGGCCCAGCTCTTGCAAGCCGCAGGCTTTGAGCAGGTGCAGCATCGAAGCGACCTCGCTGGTATTGCCCGCTGCACTGGCGGCAGTTGGCCTGCTAATGTCTCTTAATGCCTGATAAGGCTTGATTTTCAGAGCCACGACCCCAAGATATATACCTAACAAGATTTCCTCACAGCGCCCCATTCATTGCGGTCAGTGAAATAATTACAAACATCGCGGCTGTTACTGCCGTTTCTCGAATACGGAGCCCACTATGAGCAACCCACAACAACGCATCGACGACCTGGTTAAGAACAACGACATCCTGTTGTTCATGAAGGGCAACGCAAGCTTTCCTCAGTGCGGCTTCTCTGGCCGTGCCATCCAAATCCTGAAGGCCTGCGGTGTGGACGCCAAGTCCATCGCCACCGTGAACGTGCTGGAAGATCAAGAAATTCGCCAAGGCATCAAGGAATACAGCCAGTGGCCCACCATTCCGCAGCTCTACATCAAGGGCGAATTCGTGGGCGGCTCGGACATCATGATGGAGATGTACGAATCGGGCGAACTCAAGCAAATGCTGACTGGCGAATAAGCCTCAGCACACCATAAGCCACCCTTACCGGTGGCTTTTTTCATGCCAGCGCCAAAACCTGCCCCCTCCCACCACTGCTGTATCTACATTGACGGCAGCTCCCTACCCAACCCCGGCCCCATGAGTCTGGGTGTTGTGCTGCGCATGCCTGATGGTACGCAGCACACGCTATCCAAAGCACTGCACCAAAGTGGCTGCAACAACGAAGCGGAATTGCTAGCCCTAATGGCCGCGCTCAATTTGGCGCGTGAACTCAGTGCCACTTGCCTGACCATTCGCACCGACTCCAGCGTATTGCTTGAGCAACTAGGCCCGCCTACGGCCAAACCCGCCCGGCCCATCGCCAGACTGAGCTATTTGTTTGATGAGGCCCGCCAGCAAATGCAAGGCTTTGATGAGCTGGTGCTGCAATGGATACCCAGACACCGCAACACCGAAGCCGATGCGCTAGCCAGAGCTGCGCACACACAGCTTTGAGCATGCCCAAGCCCGGAGAAGCCCATAGGCCCAGGCCATTCCCGAGTCCATGTTTTATGTGGTCGAATGGAGCGTCTTTGATTTCAAGTTGCGAGCGCTTTTAAACAGCCGCAACTGCCTTGCCTATGAATTTGTCCGAAAGCCTTCTGGTGATAGCCCTGCTGATTTTGCTCAGCGCCTTCTTTTCCGTAGCGGAAATTTCTCTGGCCGCATCACGACGCTTGCGGCTGAGAAAAATGGCCGACGATGGAGATGAACGAGCAGAGCGTGCCTTGCGCGTGCAAGAGCACCCTGGTGAGTATTTCACCGTCGTGCAAGTGGGACAAAATGCAGTCGCCATCCTCGGCGGCATCGTGGGCGAAGGTGCATTCAGCCCTTCGATCACGCAGTTCTTCACCCTTTGGTTTTCAGCTGAGTCGTCTGCCACTCTAGGCTTTCTGCTCTCATTTTTGATTATTACTTCGGCCTTCATCTTACTGGCTGATTTGCTGCCGCGCCGCATCAGCATGAATGAGCCAGAGCGCTACATCGTGCGCGTGCTGGCCCCCATGCGCGGCTTTGTGGTGGTTTTCAAGCCCATCATCTGGTTTTACAACCTCGTTACCGACAGCTTGTTTCGCCTGCTCGGCCTGCCCAGCACGCGCGATGAGCGAATTACCAGCGACGATATTCTGGCCATGACCATGGCAGGCACCAAGACCGGTTTATTGGCGGTACGCGAGCAGCAAGTTATTGCCAATGTATTTGAGCTCGATTCGCGCATCGTGGCCTCCGCCATGACGCAGCGCGAGCGCATCGCTTTCTTCTTCAAAGATGACTCCGACGCCATCATTCGCGCCCGCATTGCCGAAGAGCCTTTCTCCACCTACCCTGTGTGCGATGGCGATATCGATCGCGTGATTGGCTATGTGGACGCCAAAGACCTGTTTCAGCGCGCCCTCAACAACCTCCCTATATCGCTACAAGACGAGTCGCTGGTTCACAAAGTACTCATCGTGCCCGACCGCCTGACACTTGCCGAAGTGCTGGAGCAATTTCGCCAAGTCCACGAAGACTTTGCGGTCATCGTCAACGAATACAGCCGCGTTGTGGGCGTCGTCACCCTCAACGATGTGATGAGCACCGTGATGGGCGATTTGGTCAGCCCCTCTGACGAAGAAGAGCAAATCATCCGCCGTGACGAAACCTCTTGGCTGATTGATGGCGTCACGCCTGTCGAAGACGTCATGCGCGCTCTGCACTTAGACGATATGCCGCATGACGATGAGTACGAGACGCTGGGCGGTTTCCTCATGGTCATGCTGCGCCGTGTGCCGCGACGCACGGATGCGGTGATCTGGGGTGGCTACAAATTTGAAGTACTGGATGTGGACAGTTACCGCATTGACCAAGTCATGGTCACTCAACTGCCCAAAAACACACCAGAGTCTGCGGCCGCATCTACCGACATTGCACAGAGCGCGGCACAGGCCACCAAACACAATAACTCCTAAATCAGGAGCTACTTGCGCCTTCCATAAAGCTGTATGCGTAGGTTTTTGGCTTGAAACCCATAAAAAAAGAGCGCCATGCGCTCTTTTTTTCATAGTCGAGCTCGAAGCTCATCAAGCAGACTTTGGCTGCTCAACCTGCCAACTGCGCTGCGCGCCATACACAGCATTCGGGTACTGGGGCTGACCGCGGCTGCCGTTGTAGCGGCCTAGCGCCATATAGGTATCGCCTTTTTCACGGTCTAGGTAATGGCGCAAGATCACGCAGCCAAAGCGCAGATTGGTCTGCATATGAAACAGCTTACCAATGTCGCCATCGCCAATTAATCGCATCCAAAACGGCATGATCTGCATATAACCACGCGCCCCGACGCTGGAGATGGCGAACTTGCGATAGCCGCTTTCCACCTGAATCAGCCCCATCACCATGGACACATCCAGCCCGGCGCGCTTGGATTCGTACCAGACGGTCTGCAAAAAATCGCGTCGCAACTGCGGATCAGCCTTGCGCTTGACCAGCTTGTCGCTACAAGCCACCAGCCAACGCAAATAGTCCATGCGCGCTTCGGTTGTGGTGAACTCTAGCTCCGGCGGTGCACCCGAGCCCCCCACCGCAGCCCTCAGCGCAGAGCGCACTGAATCGACCAACGGCTCTTCCAGCTGCCCACCTGCCCAAGCGGTTTGCGGCAGCAGCCAGCCTGCCCCTGGAAGGGCAAGCGAGGCGGCGGCAGTTAAGCAGGAGCGGCGGCTGAAAAAGCTCTCGGTCATAGATACAGTAGCTTACAAGCCCAAACGACTCTTGAGGTGAGTTAGTACCTCATCCGTCGCCAGCTTTGTCGCTTCTGTGTCACGGCGCTGCTGGTACTCAACCACGCCTTCCTTCAAACCACGATCACCCAGCACCACACGGTGGGGCACGCCAATCAGCTCCCAGTCGGCCAGCATGGCGCCCGGGCGCTCATCGCGGTCGTCCAAGATGACATCTACGCCCAGCGCCAGCAGCGCGTCGTACAGCTTGAAGGCCTCTTCCTTCACCGCTTCGCTGCGACCCATGCCGATGGGGCAAATCACCACGGTGAACGGCGCAATCGCATCCGGCCAGATAATGCCGCGCTCGTCATGGTTTTGCTCAATGGCGGCAGCCGGCAGGCGAGTTACGCCAATACCGTAGCAGCCCATTTCAAAGAACTGGGGCTTGCCGTTGTCGCCCAGGAAGGTCGCCTTCATGGCTTCGGAATACTTGGTGCCCAAATAGAACACGTGACCAATTTCAATGCCGCGCTCAATCGCCAGCTCGCCCGCACCGTCAGGCGACTTGTCGCCCGCCACCACGTTGCGCAAGTCGGCAATCACAGCTGGCTCGGGCAGGTCACGGCCAAAGTTCACGCCAGCGATGTGGAAGTCTTCTTCATTGGCACCGCACACCCAGTCGGCCATCACGGCCACATCGCGGTCCACCACGATATTCACGGGTTTCTTCAAGCCGATAGGGCCCAGATAGCCGGGCTTGCTGCCGAAGTGCTCTTCAATCTCGGGCACGGAGGCAAAGCGAAAGCCCGCCAAACCTTGGACCTTAGCGGCCTTGATCTCATTCATTTCATGGTCGCCACGCAACAGCAGCAACCAGACTTGGGTCTTAACGATCAAGCCCTTGTCGTCCAGCTCATCGGTAGCCAGCACCAGCGACTTGACGGTTTGGCTCAATGGCAGGCCCAGCTGAGCTGCCACAGCTTCACAGGTGCTGTTGCCGGGGGTAGCGACCTTTTCCATGGCCTTGCCAGCAGCAGGGCGGGCCTGCGTGGGCGCCAGAGACTCGGCTTTTTCGATGTTGGCGGCGTAATCGCTCTGTGGGCAATAGACGATGGCGTCTTCACCGGTAGAGGCGATCACTTGAAACTCTTCGCTCAGATCACCGCCAATGGCACCGGAGTCCGCACGCACAGCGCGGTACTGCAGACCAAAGCGATCAAAGATGCGCTTGTAGGCTTCGCGCATGGTCTGGTAGCTGATCTGGGCGGTATCGCGGTCTTTGTCGAAGGAGTAAGCGTCCTTCATGATGAATTCGCGGCCACGCATCAGGCCAAAGCGAGGACGGCGCTCGTCGCGGAACTTGGTCTGGATCTGGTACAGGTTCTTGGGCAGCTGTTTGTAGCTCTTGAACTCCTGGCGTGCGATATCGGTCACCACTTCTTCGGAAGTAGGCTGAATGATGAAATCGCGGCCGTGGCGGTCCTGGATACGCAGCAGCTCTGGGCCCATCTTCTCGAAGCGACCGGTTTCCTGCCACAGCTCAGCAGGCTGCACCACAGGCATCGTCGTTTCAATCGCACCGGCGCGGTTCATTTCTTCGCGCACGATGGCCTCGACCTTGCGAATCACGCGCAAGCCCATAGGCATGTAGTTGTAGATACCAGCACCCAGTTTTTTGATCATGCCAGCCCGCGTCATGAGCTTGTGGCTGACCACTTCGGCATCGGCCGGAGCTTCTTTCAGGGTGGAGATGAGAAATTGGGAGGCTTTCATGGGGCTGGCAATTCAGTGGAAATAGGCATGGCCCGCTTGTCGATCACAAGGGGCCATGCATAATGAACACAATTCAAAAATTTGGGGTTTGATTATGCTTGACCGGGACGGATTTCGCCCGAACGTCGGCATCATCCTGCTCAACCAAAGAAACCAGGTGTTCTGGGGAAAACGCATTCGCACCCACAGCTGGCAGTTTCCGCAAGGTGGCATTGATCGAGGGGAGACACCCGAGCAAGCCATGTTTCGTGAACTGCATGAGGAAGTGGGGCTGAGGCCCAATCACGTTCGCGTGGTTGCCCGCACTAGGGACTGGTTGCGCTACGAGGTGCCAGACAGGTATATCCGCCGAGACGCTCGCGGGCATTACAAGGGCCAAAAGCAAATATGGTTTTTGCTTCAATTGGTAGGGCATGACTGGGATTTAAACCTTCGTGCCACCGACCACCCTGAGTTTGATGCTTGGCGCTGGAACGACTACTGGGTTCCACTCGATGTAGTCGTAGAGTTCAAACGCGGTGTATATGAAATGGCTCTGACTGAGCTGGCCCGCTTTCTGCCGCGTAGCGAGCAGCAGCGCAACCGTTACCTACGCAGTGGCATGCGGCCACGCGAGCAGGACGCAAATCAGCCTGATGCTGAGCATCCTATGCACCATACGGCAGCGCTTTACCCGGCCAGAACGGGCAGTTTTCGGATCAATCCAGGCATAGAGCTACCGCCCGGTGCTAGTTTTGATCCAGACCCGCAGACAAGCCTCGATATGCTGCAAAGCAGCAAGCCTTTGCAATAAGAAAAGCCGTAATGCATCACCTGCATTACGGCTTTTTTCTTGATCCGGTCAGCGGTCAACGGTCAGTGACCAGACACCACCATATTGTCACGGTGCATCATCTCTGGGCCAGCCGAGTAGCCCAGCAAAGACTCAATCTCTGACGAGCTTTTGCGGCACAGCAAGCGAGCTTCGGCCGCGGCATAGCTGGCCAAGCCGCGTGCAATTTCAACGCCTTGCTCGTCGCGCACCGCAATCACCTCGCCACGCGAAAAGTCACCTTCAACAGCCATCATGCCAATCGGCAGCAGGCTCTTGCCTTCATCGCGCAGCTTGCTCACAGCGCCGGCATCCACGCTGACCGAGCCACGTAGCTTCAAATGGTCGGCAATCCACTGCTTGCGCGCTTGTGTCTTGTGGGTATTGGCCACCAACAAAGTGCCAATGGCTTCACCGCGCGTTAGGCGCAGCAGCACGTCTTTTTCACGCCCCCACGCAATCACTGTGGAGGCGCCCGAGCCTGCAGCACGCTTGGCCGCCAAAATTTTGGTAATCATGCCGCCCGTGCCAATGGACAGGCCCGCACCGCCGGCCATCGCCTCTAGCTCAGGGGCTCCGGCTTCGGCTACGTCGATGAACTTGGCATCAGGGTTCTTGCGCGGGTCAGCGCTGTAAAGGCCGCGTTGGTCGGTCAGAATCACTAGCGCATCGGCTTCGACCAGATTGGCCACCAGCGCGCCCAGCGTGTCGTTATCACCAAAGCGAATTTCATCGACCACCACAGTGTCGTTTTCA
The DNA here is from genome assembly GCF_019355935.1 of Comamonas sp. Y33R10-2. NCBI lineage: Bacteria > Pseudomonadati > Pseudomonadota > Betaproteobacteria > Burkholderiales > Comamonadaceae > Comamonas > Comamonas sp. Y33R10-2. The sequence goes on along the minus strand of NZ_CP079925.1, from coordinate 274,265 downwards.
TTGATGACGGGAACTACACCCAGTTGCAGCAGCGTGAGCAGCGTAGTTCGCGCATTCAAATATCGCTCACGATCAGCCAAATCGGCATGAGTCAGCAGCACCTGCGCGCTTGGCACGCCTTCTTCACGCAGCTTGGTTTCATACATCTGGGCCAAGCCCATTTGCCCCACAGCTGCCGCAGCCTGCAGCTCATGCACGACGGTTGGGCGCGTGGCCCAGCCCAAACGCTTCATGCCTTCAGCGATCGCACCGCTAGAGACCATGATGACTTCGCGTTTGATGCCATCTTTGCCCTGCACCAGAGCCGCCAGCTGACGACTCCACTCCTCAATGGCCGCCTCATCCAGTCCCCGACCTTCATTGGTCACCAGACTGGAGCCGACCTTGACCACGATGCGATGAGCATCACGCAACACATTGGAAGACATGAGGATTAACAGTGTTTTAGGCCTCTAGTCCGTATAAATAAAGGACTAGAAGCTATGAAATTAAAAGCAAAACAGCGCACCTTGTGCGCTGCTTGGGTACACCCTATAGCTTATTCCGGATCGTAAGAAGCGAAACGCGGATCGGTCATATCCAGCTCAGAATTCTCGCCTTCCACAAAACGAGGATCGACTTCCTTAGGAGCCTGCTCAGACAACTGCTGGTTGTGCACATGCTCGTAGATCTTACGAATCAGGGGCTCGCAGCCTTCACGGGTCAGAGCCGAAATCTCATAGACCGGGCCCTTCCACTTGAAGCGCTTAACAAAGTCCTTAACCTTGGCGGCGCGCTCTTCCACGGGAACCATGTCCAGTTTGTTGAGCACCACCCAGCGCGGCTTGTTGTAGAGGTCCATGTCGTACTTCTTCAACTCGCCCACAATGGCCTTGGCCTGCTCGACCGGGTCAACGCCCTCGTCAAACGGTGCAATGTCCACAACATGCAGCAGCAAACGCGTGCGCTGCAGATGGCGCAAGAACAGGTGACCCAGACCCGCGCCTTCAGAGGCGCCTTCGATCAGACCTGGAATATCGGCCACCACAAAGCTTTGCTCTGGCGCTACGCGTACCACACCCAGATTTGGGTGCAAAGTGGTGAAAGGGTAATCTGCAATTTTTGGGCGTGCGTTAGACACAGCCGTAATAAAAGTGGACTTGCCCGCGTTGGGCATACCCAGCAGACCCACATCGGCCAGCACCTTGAGTTCCAACTTCAGATTGCGACGCTCGCCCGGAAAGCCCGGCGTCTTTTGACGCGGGGCGCGGTTGATCGCGCTTTTGAAACGCAAGTTGCCAAAACCACCATCGCCACCCTTGGCAATCGTAATGATCTGACCGGCTTCCAGCAGCTCAAACAGTACTTCGCCTGTCTCAGCATCCGTAATGATAGTGCCCACAGGCATCTTCAGCGTGATGTCATCGCCCGCACAGCCAAACATGTCGGAGCCCATACCATGCTGACCACGCTTGGCATCATGGCGGCGCGAGTAGCGGTAATCCACCAAGGTATTGAGGTTTTCGTCCGCTAAGGCGTAAACATTACCGCCGCGGCCACCGTCGCCACCGTCAGGGCCGCCAAATTCTTTGTATTTTTCGTGTCGAAAAGACACGCAACCATTGCCGCCATCTCCAGCGGTAATGTCGATAAAAGCTTCGTCAACAAACTTCATGAGGCATCCAGTCTACAAAATTAGTGTGCACCAGAGGCCTCAGGTCACACTTTACGTAATCAATTCCGTGCCCCATCTGTCAATTGGAGCCTTTTCAAACAACAAAGCCCCGACAAGTCGGGGCTTTGTTGGAGTCAAATACGACTTATGCAGCCGAGATGTTGACTGTCTTCTTGGACAGAGCGCCCTTCACTGCGAACGACACGTGGCCATCAACGAGTGCAAACAGGGTGTGATCCTTGCCCACGCCAACGTTCTCACCGGGGTGGAACTTGGTGCCGCGCTGACGCACGATGATGGAACCAGCTGTCACCAGCTCGCCACCAAAGGCCTTCACGCCCAGCATTTTTGGCTTGGAATCACGTCCATTGCGCGTAGAGCCGCCGCCTTTTTTCTGTGCCATGACTCAGCTCCTATTTAAGCAGCAATTGCCACGATTTGCAGTTCAGTGAACTGCTGACGGTGGCCTTGACGTTTTTGATAGTGCTTACGACGGCGCATCTTGAAGATGTGCACTTTGTCGTGCTTACCGTGAGCAACAACAGTTGCCTTCACAGTTGCGCCGGACACCAGGGGAGCGCCGATCTTGATTTCAGAGCCGTTGCCGACTGCCAAAACTTGATCGATCACAATTTCCTGGCCTACGTCCGCAGCAATCTGTTCTACTTTAATTTTTTCGCCAGCAGCAACACGATATTGCTTGCCGCCGGTTTTTATGACCGCGTACATGTAAACCTCTTTACTTTGAGAGTTCTGTAGACGAATTTCCACAGAGCCTTCAATTCTAGCACCCATGTAAAATTCTTGCAGGTATACCCCTACGCAGTCTCTTAAATGGACTCTTTGCGCAACGCTTAAAACGTTGTTGCATCTTTCTATAATCCGCCCATCTACTTGGCGGTGCATTACCTTGACTACAGAATTCTCCACATCCAATCCGCTTGCCTTGATCGCTGATGACATGCGTGAAGTGGATCTTGTCATTGCACAGCGACTGACAACCAGCGTCCCACTCATTTCACAGATCTCTCAATACATCATCGCGGCAGGCGGTAAACGCCTGCGCCCTGCATTGCTGCTCTTGATCTGTGGTGCATTGGGCTACCAAGGCAAGAATAAGTACATTTTGGCAGGTGTAGTGGAGCTGATTCACACCGCCACACTGCTGCATGACGATGTTGTTGACGAGTCCACTTTGCGCCGTGGTCGCCCTACAGCCAATGAGACTTTTGGCAACCCCGCCAGCGTGTTGGTAGGCGATTTCCTGCATACCCGCTCCTTCCAAATGATGGTGGAAGTAGGCAGCATGCGAGTGTTGAAAATTCTGTCAGATGCCACAAATGTGATTGCTGAAGGCGAAGTTCAGCAACTTATCAACACCCATGACGCATCGCTGGATGAAGCAGGCTATCTGCACGTCATCCGCTCCAAGACTGCTCAGTTATTTGAAGCAAGCGCTCAACTGGCCGCAGTGCTGGCAGATGCACCTGCTGAAGTAGAACAAGCTTGTGCCACCTACGGTCAAGCCCTAGGCACCGCCTTCCAGATCATTGACGATGTGCTGGACTACACAGGCAACGCGCACGAAATGGGCAAGAACTTGGGCGACGATTTACGCGAAGGCAAATGCACCCTGCCCCTGATTGCCGCCATGCAGCGGGGCACTGCTGAGCAGGCTGCTATTGTTCGCAACGCGATTGAGCAAGGCTCAACCGAGCAGTTGGATGCCGTGATTGAAATCGTGCGCAACACAGGCGCTCTAGACATTGCCAAAGCCGCAGCTCACAGCGAAGCATTGCGCGCCATCAATGCTTTAGCAGCCTTACCAGACAATGCACACACTGCGAGCCTGCTCGATTTAGCTTCTCAACTCTTGGATCGCAGAACCTGATACAACCCAAAAGCGATTCACTTTGGTCATGAATCCGTCCATTGCTCTTTGACTTCAAGCGCGCAGAATTTTCTCACTGTTTTTTGAGGCACATACAAATGCATTACGTTGTCGCTTGTATGCGACTGCGCCTCGTATCTTGAGCAGTAACAAGAATGGTAGGATGAGTATCCTCTCCACCCCATCAGAATCTCGGATACATGGCTGCTGCTGATAATCTGCAAAAATCTTCTCCTGCGCCCATTGCCATCCCTGGCTTGGGCAGAGCTCTGATTTCAGCAGGAAAAGTTTCTCAGCAAGCAGCAGAAGCCGCTGTCAAGAAGGCTGCAACTAACCGCACGCCCTTCATCACTGAGCTCAGCCAGTCCGGCGAGATCAGCGCCTTAGAAATCGCGGAAACCATTTCCACCATGTTCAGCACACCGTTGCTGGATGTGAATGCGATCGATACTCTGAAACTCCCTCACGAGCTGCTGGACCCAAAGATCAGCAACACCTACCGTGTGCTGGCTCTGAGTAAGCGTGGAAACCGAATTACGGTCGCAACTGCAGACCCGACACAGCAAGAAGCTGCTGAGCAGATCAAGTTCAATACTCAGTTGCTGGTTGACTGGGTTGTCGTTGAGGCAGACAAGCTTCAAAAGCTGATCGATCAAACAAGCAAAAGCGTCAGCGAGTCACTAGACACCTACTCTAGCTCAGACGATTTCGACTTTGATGACGTCAAAATCGAAGATGCTCCCGAAGAAAAAGACAATATTGGTGCAGATGTTGAAGATGCCCCAGTCGTCAAGTTCTTGCACAAGATGCTGCTGGACGCCTTCAATATGCGAGCATCAGACTTGCACTTTGAGCCTTACGAGCACAACTACCGCGTGCGTTTTCGCGTAGACGGTGAGCTGCGCGAAATAGCATCCCCCCCTATCGCTATCAAAGACAAACTAGCTTCACGCATCAAGGTCATCTCGCGTCTGGATATTTCCGAAAAGCGCATTCCACAAGATGGCCGCATGAAACTCAAGGTCGGCCCCGATCGGGTGATCGACTTTCGTGTAAGCACACTGCCTACGCTGTTTGGCGAAAAGATAGTTATCCGTATTTTGGACCCTAGCTCCGCTCGAATGGGTATTGAGGCCTTGGGGTACGAACCCGAAGAAAAAGAGCGCTTACTCAAGGCCATTAAACGCCCTTACGGAATGATTTTGGTGACGGGCCCCACTGGCTCGGGCAAGACCGTATCGCTCTACACCTGCCTGAATCTATTGAATCAGCCCGGCGTAAACATTGCTACCGCTGAAGACCCTTCTGAAATTAACATGCCTGGCGTCAATCAGGTCAATGTGAACGAGAAGGCTGGGCTGACCTTTGCTGCAGCATTGAAGTCCTTTCTGCGCCAGGATCCTGACATCATCATGGTGGGTGAAATCCGTGACTTAGAAACAGCGGATATTTCCATCAAGGCCGCGCAAACCGGTCACTTGGTGCTATCAACCTTGCACACCAATGATGCGCCAACGACCCTGACTCGTATGCGCAACATGGGAATTGCGCCCTTCAATATTGCCTCCAGCGTTATTTTGATTACGGCACAGCGCTTAGCTCGTCGTCTTTGCCCTCAATGCAAAGAGCCGGCGGATATTCCCCACGAGACCTTGCTTGAAGCGGGCTTCGCAGAGAGTGAACTGGACGGCAGCTGGACCAGCTACAAACCCATTGGCTGCCCCGCCTGCAATAACGGCTACAAAGGCCGCGTCGGCATCTATCAAGTCATGCCCATCAGCGAAGAAATGCAACGCATTATTTTGCGCGATGGCAGCGCACTGGAAATTGCAGCCCAATCCAAAGCCGAAGGAGTGCGCTCCTTACGCGCCTCTGGCCTGCATAAAGTCAAATTAGGACAGACCTCACTCGAAGAAGTGCTGGCTGTTACCAACGAGTAAAACAAATACTAGTGAGGGAACGCCATGGCAATCGCAGCGTCCAAGGGAATTAAAGAGTTTCTTTTTGAGTGGGAAGGCAAGGACCGCAACGGGAAAATCGTTCGTGGCGAAACCCGTGCCGGTGGAGAAAACCAGATCCAGGCCATGCTCCGCCGTCAAGGTGTGACCGCAACCAAGATCAAAAAACGCCGAACCCGTGGCGGCAAAGCGATTAAGCCAAAGGATATTGCCCTGTTTACCCGACAGTTGGCGACCATGATGAAGGCTGGTGTTCCTCTGCTGCAGTCTTTTGACATTGTGGGCCGAGGCAATACCAACCCCAATGTTGCCAAACTGCTCAACGACATCCGCCTTGATGTAGAAACAGGCACTTCGCTGAGCACCGCGTTTCGCAAATTCCCGCTGTACTTCGACAACCTCTACTGCAATCTGGTTGAGGCAGGTGAAGCGGCCGGTATTTTGGAAGCCCTGCTGGACCGCCTTGCCGTTTACATGGAAAAGACGGAAGCCATCAAGTCGAAGATTAAATCGGCACTGATGTACCCCATTTCAGTGGTGATCGTGGCTTTTGTCGTGGTGGCCGTCATCATGATTTTCGTGATTCCCGCCTTCAAGGAGGTTTTCACCTCCTTTGGCGCCGATCTTCCAGCGCCAACACTGATCGTCATGGGTATCAGTGAATACTTTGTGTCGTACTGGTGGCTGATTTTTGGTGTGATCGGCGGCGGCGGTTACTTCTTCATGCAAGCGTGGAAGCGCAATGAGCGTGTTCAGCAGTTCATGGATAGAGCCACGCTCAAGCTCCCCATTTTCGGAGTTCTGATCGAGAAATCCTGCGTAGCTCGCTGGACCCGCACACTCTCCACCATGTTTGCCGCCGGCGTTCCGCTGGTCGAGGCACTGGACTCCGTGGGCGGCGCATCGGGCAACTACCTCTACCAAGTTGCCACGGACAAAATTCAGCAAGAAGTCTCCACCGGCACCAGCCTGACCGCAGCCATGGTCAATGCCAACATCTTCCCCTCTATGGTGCTGCAAATGTGCGCTATTGGCGAAGAATCTGGCTCTATTGATCACATGCTGGGCAAAGCCGCAGATTTTTATGAAGCTGAGGTCGATGAGATGGTTGCCGGTCTTTCCAGCCTGATGGAGCCCATCATCATCGTCTTCCTGGGTACGCTGATTGGCGGCATTGTGGTGTCCATGTATCTACCTATCTTCAAGCTGGGCCAAGTCGTCTAATGATTTCCGAAGTCGTATTAAATGCCGCAGCAGGCGGCGTCTTGGGTCTGCTGATTGGCAGCTTTTTAAACGTCGTGATTCACCGCATTCCCCGCATGATGGAGCAGGAGTGGCACGACGAATGCACGCAGTGGGCCCAAGAGCAAAAAGAAAAAGGCGCCAAAATTGAGCTGGCACCTGCTCAGCCCCCAATCTCGCTCAGCAAGCCGCGTTCACGCTGCCCGCATTGCGGTCATCAGATCGCTTGGTACGAGAACATTCCTGTCCTTAGCTACCTCTTCCTGCGTGGGCGCTGTGCGGAATGCAAAAAATCCATCAGCCTGCGCTACCCTGTCATTGAATTGGTTTGCGCCGCATTGTTTGCCTTTTGCCTCAGTCGTGACGGTTTAACCGCCACTGGCTTTGCTTGGTGTGGCTTCAGTGCGGTACTACTGGCTTTGGCAATGATTGACTGGGACACCACCTTTTTGCCAGACTCGATGACTCTGCCGCTACTCTGGGCAGGGTTGCTAGCATCTGCAATGCAATGGACATCAGTGCCGCTGCTTAACTCCTTTTGGGGAGCCGTTGCAGGTTATATGTCGCTATGGCTCATTTTCTGGGCCTTCAAGTTAGCTACAGGCAAAGAGGGTATGGGCTATGGGGACTTCAAGCTCTTTGCAGCCTTAGGCGCTTGGTTTGGCTGGCAGGCACTGATTCCTATTATCTTGATGGCTTCGGTCGTAGGCGCTGTTATCGGCATTGCCCTCAAGATCAACAGCAAGCTGCGTGAAGGAGGTTATGTGCCGTTTGGCCCCTTCCTCGCCGGCGGCGGCTTTTTCAGCCTGGTCTGGGGTCCTCAAGCCATTTTGAATTTTGTAGGCCTGTAATCCTCATGCCTGCGCTGCCCGCCACCTCTCCTTTTCGATTGGGCCTGACCGGCGGCATTGGTAGCGGAAAGAGCACAGTCGCCCTGCGATTGCAAGAGAGAGGCGCCACGCTGATTGATGCCGACCATATCTCGCGCAGCCTGACTGCCGTGGGTGGTACGGCTCTACCCAGCATCGCACAAGCCTTTGGCTCTGACATCATTGACACCCAAGGCGCACTCAACCGCGCCCGTATGCGTGAGTTGGTCTTTGCAGATCCACAAGCGCGCCAAAAGCTCGAAGGCATTATTCATCCGCTGATTGCCGAACAAACCCGCCTGCAGCATGAAGCAGCTATCACCGCTGGCAGCAAGCTGATTGTTCACGACATTCCACTGCTGGTTGAATCTAGCCATTGGCGCAGCAAGCTCGATGGAGTGCTCGTCGTAGACTGCCGCGAAAGCACACAAATAGAGCGCGTCATCGCCCGCAGCGGCCTGAGTGCAGATACCGTGCAAAACATCATTGCAGCGCAAGCCACGCGGGCGCAGCGACTGGCTGCGGCTGATTGGGTGCTCTACAACGATGAAGGCATCACAATCGATTCCCTCAGCGCATATACCGATCAAATCGCCACATGGTTCGGGCTATGATCAGCGCTATAGCTTGGCCTGTGCATGCGCTCCCCGCATTGACACGCCAGTCGCTCTGATACCTGTGCGCCCTGAAGAGCCGAGCAGCCAACGTGATCCTCTACGAATACCCTTTTAACGAGCGCCTGAGAACTTATTTGCGCCTTGAGCAGCTGTATCGCCGCCTTGGCGAATTGCTGACGCGCGCGCATTCTGTTGATCACCATTTCGCGCTGACCACCATCTTTGAGATCATGGATGTGGCATCGCGCAGCGATCTTCGTCTTGACGTTATCAAGGATCTAGAGCGTCAAAAGAACCTGCTTGACGTTCTGCGCGACAACCCAGACATCTCGCAGCACATGCTTCACCAAGTGACGCGCCAGGTCGAAAGTTGCGTCTCTGCGATCAATTCCCAGATTGGCAAGACCGGCCAAACCTTGGCGGAAAATGAATGGCTGATACCCATTCGTAGCCGCTTGGGCATTCCAGGCGGCACTTGCAGTTTTGACCTGCCGGCCTATCACGCTTGGCACAATCTAGACCCACGCTACCGTCAGCGTGATTTGGAAGACTGGGCCGCTGAGTTGACCCCTCTAGGCCAGTCACTTGATTTGATACTGCAGCTGCTACGCGAAACTGGTATCCCCCAGCGCGTTGTTGCTGAGCAAGGCCTTTTCCAGCAGGCCATGCCTGCTGGTCGCAACTTCCAATTGCTGCGCCTGCGCATCGATCGGCGCCTCAATCTAGCGCCTGAAATCAGCGGCAACCGCCTGATGCTGTCTGTACGCCTACTTCAACTGGCCAACGGCTGCAAACCCCAGCCCAGCAGTGAAGACGCTTCTTTTGAGTTGACGCTCTGCGCTTGAGCCACTTTGCGCTTTGTACTTTGAGCCGCTCATTGCGGCTCAATTAGTTTTGAATACTTTTTAGTACTTTCTGGCGTTATCTGGCAAACCAACCCATCTTTTCCAGCTGTGATACACATACGCCATGAGCACTGACAACCAATCCCCCACCATGGTGAAATGCCCCACCTGCGGCGGTCCCAGCGTTTTTATGCCGACCAACAAATTTCGCCCATTCTGTAGTGATCGCTGCCGCAACATCGATCTAGGCGCATGGGGTAATGAAGAATTCCGCGTACCTGCACAAACACCGCCTGAAGATGCGCCATTTGGCGATCCACGCACAGAGAACTAAACATCTGCTCCTAAAAAAAGCGCCTTGTCAGTGATAAACATCGTTTTCAGCCCTATTAGAGGCTGAAACAAAGATTTATCGCGGGCAAGGCGCTCTTATTTTAAAGAGATTGTCCTCAAGTCTTAGGCTGCTGGCTCTCGTAAAAAATCTGGTCAAAAAGCAAACCACGCTCCTCGCTCAGCCATTGCAGAACTGGGTAAGAGCCCGGCAAAACCGGCGCAACATCCAGCGGCAACTGTTGCCAAGCCATTTGCTGGCCTTCGCGCATTTCAAACTCGCCCGACCACTGCGTCACCTTGCACCAATGCAGTCGCACCAGCGCGTGGGGGTAGTCATGCTCGGTCACCTTCCAAGCGTGGGCTGTGCCAATGGTCACGCCCAGCTCTTCTATCAGCTCGCGGCGCAGGGCTTGCTCTACGGTTTCGCCCTCTTCAAGCTTACCGCCCGGAAACTCCCAAAACCCTGCATAGGGCTTGCCCGCCGGGCGACTGGTAATGAGCAGCGCACCATCAGAATCGCGCAGCAATACGCCCACTGCAACTTCGGTGTGCTTTCGCGGCACGATGTTTTCAACACTCACTTGAATCTTTCTTTCGCTTATTCCAGCTCGGCTTCATCCGGCAGTCCATCTACATCGGCGATGCGCTTAACAGCAGCCATGGGCCGCTCATTGCGCCCCGCATAGTCCCGCGCAAACTGGTGGGCTACCCGGCCGCTGCGCGAGCCGCGCTCCAGCGCCCATACCAAGGCTTCGGGCCGCGCAGCCTCGATCGTTGCCGCATCCATGCCCAGCGCCGACAGCCACTGCGCCACTACGCGCAGGTATTCGTCTTGACTGAAGGGATAGAAGCTGACCCACAGGCCAAAGCGCTCGGACAGGGAAATTTTCTCTTCCACCACTTCGCCCGGGTGAATTTCACCGTTGTCGCTTTTTTGCTGGCTCAGGTTATCCGTCATGTATTCAGGCAACAGATGGCGACGGTTGCTGGTGGCATAGACCAGCACATTGTCTGTAGCGGCGGAAACCGAACCGTCGAGCATCGACTTCATCGCCTTGTAGCCGGGCTCGCCTTCTTCAAAGCTCAGGTCATCGCAGTAGATGATGAACTTTTCGGGGCGGCTGGCCACCACGTCGACGATATCGGGTAGATCGGTCAGATCAGCCTTGTCCACTTCGATCAGACGCAGGCCTTGCTGTGCATAGCTGTGCAAGCAGGCACGAATCAGCGAAGACTTGCCTGTGCCGCGTGCGCCCGTCAGCAACACATTGTTAGCTGTGCGCCCTGCAACAAACTGCTCGGTATTGCGTGCAATCTTCTCTTTTTGCGCATCAATGTTCTGCAAATCAGACAGTTGCATGGCGCCCACATGGCGCACAGGCTCCAGCACACCGCAGCCGTTAGCCCGCTTGCGGTAGCGCCAGGCGATAGCATCGCTCCAGTCCGCAGGTGCTTGCAAGGGCTGGGGCAGCACGGATTCAATGCGCTGCATCAGCTGCTCAGCACGTTCAACCAAGCGCTCCAAAGGGTTCATCACATCTTGCACGACTGGATCTCCATCTATTTTTATAGCTGCTAGTGCCTAATACTTATTAATTTAGGACTCAAAAGCGATCCAAACCCAATAACTACAGGCGCAAGTAGCTTCTTAAATTGCAGCGAAGGTATCGTCCCCCTCCCGCAAAGCAAGAGAGGGGGAAGGCGCAAAGCGCCTCAGGAGGTGAAATCAAGACCGGTAGTCGGCGTTGATCGTCACATAGTCGTGGCTCAGATCGCAGGTCCACACGGTTTGCACCGCATCGCCGCGGCCCAGCGCGACTCGCACCACAATTTCTTGCTGCTTCATCACGCGCTGACCGTCCTCTTCTTTGTAAGAAGGGTTGCGGCCACCGTTGATGACCACATGCACATCGTCCAGATGCAGGTCAATTTGGGTTTGATCCAGATCGGCAATACCGGCGTAACCCACAGCGGCCAGAATGCGGCCCAAGTTAGGGTCAGAGGCAAAGAAAGCCGTCTTCACCAAGGGCGAGTGGGCAATGGAGTAAGCCACCAAACGGCACTCTTCTTCGCTCTTGCCGCCTTCCACCTTCACTGTAATGAATTTAGTAGCACCCTCTCCATCACGCACAATCGCTTGAGCCAGTTTTTGCGCTACATCCAGCAGTGCAGCTTTGAGCTGCTCGCCTTCAGCACTGGTCAGTGATGTGATCTGTGCATTACCCGCCTTGTGCGTAGCGATCAGCACAAACGAGTCGTTGGTAGAGGTATCGCCATCAATCGTCACGCGGTTGAAAGAGCCATCGGCCAACTGCTTGACCAAGGACTGCAGCAACTCGGGCGCAATGACCGCATCGGTCGCCAAAAAGCCCAGCATGGTGGCCATATTGGGGCGAATCATGCCTGCGCCCTTGCTGATACCGGTAATGGAGATGTTCTTGCCACCAATGCTCACACTGCGGCTATAGGCCTTGGGCAGCGTGTCTGTGGTCATGATGCCTTCAGCAGCCGTGCCCCAGTTATCCGCCTTGGCAGCAGCAATCGCCTTGGGCAGACCAGCAACGATGCGATCCACAGGCAACTCTTCCATGATGACGCCGGTGGAAAAAGGCAGGATTTGAGCCGTTTTCAGGTTCAGCTCCTTGGCCAGCGCATCACAAGTTGCGCGCGCATTGGCCAAGCCCGCAGCACCCGTGCCGGCATTGGCATTGCCAGTGTTAATCACCATGGCGCGAATCGCTGGGCCGCCAGCCAGATGCTCTTGGCAAATCTGCACGGGAGCCGCACAAAAGCGGTTTTGCGTGAACACACCAGCCACCGAAGCACCTTCGTCCAGCAGGAACACTGTCACGTCTTTGCGATTGGCTTTGCGCACACCGGCTTCGGTGATACCGATGCGAACACCATTGATCGCCAGCAGATCAGCAGCAACAGGGGCGGAGAGATTCACGGGCATTGCAATAGTCCTTGCGAGTGGAAAAGCCCCCTGCGCCGCAGCGCGGCCTCCCCCAAGGGGGACGACATCTTCGCCGCGAGGCGGCTCTTGCTCGATGTTTCACGACGGCAAAAGCACGCACCCTTCGTAACAGCTGAGAGGGCAAAAGTTAAAACGTTTGCCATTATCGGAACAATCTAGGCCATATCCGGCTTTATTGAGATTGCTTGTGCAAAAAGCCACTGCACAAATACAAACACGGGCCTGAGCCCGTGTTGTTTGATGAAGCATGCTCCAAGTCAGAGACGGCCAGCAAGAGCCGCCTCGCGGCTAAGGCCGTCGTTCCCCTTCAGGGGGAAGGCGCAAAGCGCCTCAGGGGGTCAAGACAACTTGCCGTGGCAGAGCTTGAACTTCTTGCCGCTACCGCAAGGGCAAGGGTCGTTACGGCCCACGTGCACGCCTTCTGGCAAGGTCAACGCCTCATCATCCTCAACGCCCATGCCTTCCGTCTCCGAAGGCGAGGCATAGCTCATATGCTCCAGGCTTTGTGCGCCGCGCTCGTTCATGGCCACAGCGGCTTCACCCAATTCTTCGGGGGAGCGCACCTGCACCGTCATCAACACACGGGTGACTTCGGTCTTGACCTGATCGATCAATTGACGGAACAACTCAAACGCTTCGCGCTTGTATTCCTGCTTAGGCTGCTTTTGGGCATAGCCGCGCAGGTGGATGCCTTGGCGCAGATAGTCCAGCGCAGCCAGGTGATCACGCCAGTTGGTGTCAAAGCTTTGCAGCAGCACTGCGCGCTGGAATTGCGTAAAGCTGTCTTGACCGATCAGTGCCACCTTGGCGTCGAACATATCGTGCGCAGCCTTGACGACCTTTTCCAGAATCTCTTCGTCGGTGATGGATTCAGAAGCGGCCACTTCTTGCTGCAGCGGCAAATGAATCTGCCACTCGCTGGCCAGCACTTGTTCAAGGCCAGGGATGTCCCACTGCTCTTCCATCGACTCAGCAGGGACATAGGTGTGTACCAGATCGGTAATGACGTCTTGGCGCATCGCAGCCACCATGCCCGTCAGATCGGTCGAGTCCAGAATGTCGTTGCGCTGCTGGTAGATCACCTTGCGCTGGTCGTTAGAGACATCGTCGTACTCCAGCAACTGCTTGCGCATATCGAAGTTACGCGCTTCCACCTTGCGCTGGGCCGACTCGATGGAGCGGGTCACAATGCCGGCCTCAATCGCTTCGCCTTCAGGCATCTTCAGGCGATCCATGATGGCCTTGACGCGGTCACCCGCGAAGATGCGCATCAACTGGTCATCCAAGCTCAGGTAAAAGCGCGAAGATCCGGGGTCACCTTGGCGGCCCGAACGGCCACGCAACTGGTTGTCGATACGGCGCGACTCATGGCGCTCGGTCGCAATAATGCGCAGACCGCCCAGAGCCACGACCTTGTCATGGGCAATGCGCCAGTCAGCGCGCAAGGCTTCGAGCTTGCTCTCTCGCTCAGACGCGCTCAGCGACTCGTCGTTTTCAATCTCCGCAACATCCTTGTCGATATTGCCGCCCAATACGATGTCCGTGCCTCGGCCCGCCATATTGGTCGCGATCGTGATCACGCTTTCGCTGCCGGCTTGGGCAATGATGTCCGCTTCGCGGTCATGCTGCTTGGCGTTGAGCACCTGATGAGGCAAGCCCTCGCGGGTCAGCATCTCGTCAATGATTTCCGAGTTCTCAATCGAGGTCGTACCCACCAGCACAGGCTGGCCGCGCTCGTAGCACTCGCGAATATCCATGATCGCAGCGGCGTACTTTTCCTTGGTAGTCTTGTACACGCGATCGAGCTGATCTTGGCGCTTGCTGATGCGGTTGGGCGGGATCACCATGGTCTCTAGACCATAGATTTCCTGGAACTCATAGGCTTCGGTATCGGCCGTACCGGTCATGCCCGACAGCTTTTTGTACAAGCGGAAGTAGTTCTGGAAGGTGATCGAGGCCATGGTCTGGTTCTCGGCCTGAATGACCACACCTTCCTTGGCTTCCACCGCTTGGTGCAGACCATCGCTCCAGCGACGACCCGCCATCAAGCGGCCCGTGAACTCATCCACAATCACGATTTCGTTGTTCTGCACCACATAGTGCTGATCACGGAAATACAGCTGATTGGCACGCAGCGCGGCGTACAGATGGTGCACCAAAGAGATGTTGGAAGGGTCGTACAGCGACGTGCCTTCGGCAATCATGCCTGCGTGGCTAAGCAGGCGCTCGGCTGCTTCGTAACCCTGATCGGTCAGGTGCACCTGATGCGACTTCTCGTCCACGGTGAAATCACCGGGCTTGGTCACGCCGTCGCCCGTACGGGGGTCGGCTTCGCCTTCTTGGCGCACCAAAGTCGGCACGATCTTGTTCATAGCCACATACATGGCTGTGTGATCTTCGGCTGGGCCGGAGATGATCAGCGGCGTACGCGCTTCGTCGATCAAAATCGAGTCCACCTCGTCAACAATCGCGTAGTTCAGCACACGCTGCACACGATCATTGGGCTCATAGACCATGTTGTCGCGCAAATAATCGAAGCCGTACTCGTTGTTCGTGCCGTAGGTGATGTCGGAGTTGTACGCCTGCTGCTTGTCATCACGCGACATATTGGGCAGGTTGATACCGACGGACAGACCCAAGAAGTTGTACAGACGCGCCATGCTTCGGGCATCGCGGCTGGCCAAGTAATCATTGACGGTCACCACGTGCACGCCTTCGCCAGACAAGGCGTTCAGGTACACCGACAGCGTGGCCGTCAGCGTCTTGCCTTCACCGGTGCGCATTTCGGCAACTTTGCCGTAATGCAAGGCCATGCCGCCCAGCATTTGCACGTCAAAGTGACGCATCTTCATGACGCGCTTGGAGCCCTCGCGCACCACGGCAAACGCCTCTGGCAGCAAATCATCCAGCGCTTCACCCTTGGCGACGCGGTCTTTGAACTCCTGCGTCTTGGCACGCAATGCCTCATCGCTGAGCTTTTCAAACTCAGGTTCCATCGCGTTGATGCGGGCGACTGTTTTACGGTATTGCTTGAGCAACCGGTCATTACGGCTGCCGAACAGTTTGGTGAGGAAATTGATGGCCATGCGTGCGTAGGCACATCACTATTTGCATTAACGCAATCAGCGATGTGTCCAGAATCCCTTGATTGTTGGTCTTCAGATGGGGCCGTCCCAGAGGCAGTCAAGGGCCACACTCAAAAGTGATGAAAAAACCGCTTGTCACGCCAAAAACAGGAACAGGACCAAAAAATGATTCTAACCGCGCAAACCTGCCTTGGTTTTTCGCTGTTTTAGTGTCTGTAATGGGATTGAGTCCAAACACTGAGATAGTCAGCCCAGCCGCATTCACCCAGAGCTGGGATAAGCTTGACTCCACCCGCCAGCCCAACCGTTAGCTTAAGAGCCAATCTTTCACATGTCTTTTGTCCGCCGCCATCACGCTGTTACAGCTATTAATGCCATGGAGTCTTCTCCCACACTGGCACGCTTGGCTGCGTTGACACAAGACTCCAGCAATAGGCTCAAGGCCGTACTGCCACTCATCCCCCCCATGCTGCGAGCGAGCTTGCAAGCCGGGCCTATCGATGGTGACTCTTGGTGCCTGATCGTAAAAAACAACGCTGCCGCCGCCAAAGTGCGCCAGTTGCTGCCGGCAATGTGCGCCCATTTGCGCACCAAGGGCTGGGATGTGAACATCATTCGTATCAAAGTCCAGTCCTAGCGCTTGTGTGAATGAGCCTAAAAAGGCTTTCGCAAGCCACTTAGAGATACTTCAGCGAATCACACGAATTTCGTGCAGCACGAATTTCGTGTAATACTCAAGCCATGAAGAACGTCACCATCACCGTCGAAGACAGCGTGCTTGACTGGGCCCGTATTGAAGCGGCGCGGCGCGGCAGCAGTGTCTCGCGCATGCTGGGTGACTTCATGGCCGAGATGATGCAGCGCGAAGACGCCTATGAGCGCGCCTATCTGGCGTGGCGCACGGATGAGCGCAGCTGGAAGCAAAGCGCTGCAGAATCCTCAAAAAACATAGCACGCAGCCCAATCAGCAAAAGGACTACAGCGCAAAAAAGCATTGAATCCGGGGTGACTGAATGAACCCCGTTTTTGTGGATACCTCCGTGCTGATCGCAGCAGAAGACGCTGCGGGCGGTGATTTGTACGCCGCCACACTGGACTGGCTGGACTTGCTGTGGCGCAGCCGAAGCGGCCGCACCAGCAATCAAGCGCTGGTGGAGTTTTATGACCAGACCACCACCGCTGCTGTGCCGCTGCCGCAAGGCGATGCGCGCGCCGCCATTCGCCGTTACCAAGCGTGGACGCCGTGGAGAACCGACGCCGCCACGCTGGAAACCGCTTGGGCCGTGCAAGCCCGCCATGCGCTTGACTTTGGCGACTGCCTGGCCGTGGCCTGTGCCCAGCACAGCGGCTGCAACTTAATGCTCAGCCTGCACCTGCCCCACGGCGCAGAGTTTGGCGGTGTGACTGTGGTGCACCCGCTGCAGCAAGCGGCCAACCCGAATCTTGAGGCTTGAGTGCCAGACCCTGCATGACTGCATTGGCCAACGCAAGCCCTGTGTGAAAGAGTGAAACCATGACTGCTCAAGACCTCTCATCCAAAGCCCTGCAACGCATTCGCGCTGATGTGCGCGCCATGCATGGCTACCACGTGCAAGCCTCGCAAGGCTTGCTGAAGATGGACACGATGGAGAACCCCTACCGCTTGCCTTCAGAGCTACAAAAGCTGCTGGGCGAGCGACTGGGCACGCTGGAGATCAACCGCTACCCCGGCGAGCGCCAAGAAGTGCTGAAAAACATGCTGGCCGATTACGCTGGCGCGCCCGAAGGCACATCGGTGCTGCTGGGCAATGGCTCTGACGAAATCATCACCTTGCTGGCATTGGCTACGGCCCAACCCACTGAGGGCGCTCGCGCCAAGATGCTCGCGCCCATGCCCGGCTTTGTGATGTATCCATTGAGCGCCAAGCTGCAAGGGCTGGATTTTGTGGGCGTGGATTTGAGCGCTGACTTTGATCTGGATGTGCCCGCCATGCAGGCCGCCATTGCCGAGCAGCAGCCCGCCATCACCTACATTGCCTACCCCAACAACCCCACGGCCACGCTGTGGGATGAGGACAAGGTGCAAGCCGTGATTGATGCCGTGGCTGACATTGGCGGCTTGGTGGTGATGGACGAGGCCTACCAGCCCTTCGCCAGCCGCAGCTGGATAAGCCGCATGAAGGCCGATCCTGCACGCAATCAGCATGTGTTGCTGATGCGTACGCTCAGCAAGTTCGGCTTGGCCGGTGCGCGCCTGGGTTATCTGATTGGCCCAACCGCCATCGTCAACGAGCTGGACAAGGTTCGCCCGCCTTACAACATCAGCGTGCTGAACTGCGAAACCGCTATTTTTGCGCTCGAGCATGAATCGCTGTACGCAAGCCAAGCCGCCGCCATCCGCGCTGAGCGCCAGCCGCTGGTCGATGCGCTGACCGCCCTGAATGGCGTGGAAAAAGTCTGGCCGTCTGAAGCCAATATGGTGCTGCTGCGTGTGCGTGATGCGGGCAAGGCACAGGCCGAGATGAAACAACGCGGCGTGCTGGTCAAAAACGTATCGGCCATGCACCCGCTGCTCAATAATTGCCTGCGCTTGACCGTAGGTACCCGCGAAGAAAACGCCCAGATGCTGGCGGCATTGAAGGAATCGTTATGAACAATTTGGTGACCACACCCGCAGCAGCGCTGCCCCGCACCGCTGAAGTGACCCGCAACACGGCAGAAACGCGTGTTGCAGTGCGCATCAACCTTGACGGCACGGGCAAGGCCAGCCTGAACTCGGGCATCGGTTTTCTCGATCACATGCTCGACCAGATTGCCCGCCACGGCTTGATTGATATGGACATCGAATGTGCGGGCGACCTGCATATCGACGGCCACCACACGGTGGAAGACATTGGCATCACGCTAGGCCAGGCCTTTGCCAAGGCCATTGGCGACAAAAAAGGCATTCGCCGCTACGGCCACGCCTATGTGCCACTGGATGAAGCGCTCTCTCGCGTGGTCATCGACTTCTCGGGCCGCCCCAGCTTGCACATGGATGTGAAGTTCACCTCCGGCAGCATTGGCCAGCTCGACACCCAACTGGTGTATGAGTTCTTCCAAGGCTTTGTGAACCACGCAGGCGTCACGCTGCACATCGACAACATCAAGGGCTTTAACGCCCATCACCAGTGCGAGACCATCTTCAAGGCCTTCGCCCGCGCTGTGCGTTTTGCGCTCGAGCATGACGAACGCATGGTTGGCGTGATTCCCTCGACCAAGGGCTCTTTGTAAGCCTTTTAGGCTTCAAGTCCTGTATCTATAAGCGGTAGCTGCTATGAGTTTGAAGAACAACACCGTGGCCGTGGTCGATTACGGCATGGGCAATCTGCGCTCGGTCTCGCAGGCCGTGCGCACGGCGGCGGCTGATACCGGCTGGGATGTAATCGTCACCGCCGACCCCGATGTGGTCTACGCCGCCAACCGCGTCGTGCTGCCCGGCCAAGGCGCCATGCCCGATTGCATGAGAGAGCTGCGTGAGTCTGGCTTGCAAGAAGCCGTGCTGGATGCCGCTGCCAACAAGCCGTTGTTTGGCGTGTGCGTGGGCATGCAAATGCTGCTGGACCATAGCGACGAGGGCGATGTGCCCGGTCTGGGTCTCATCCCCGGCAATGTGCGCAAGTTTGATCTGGCTGGCCGTATGCAAGCCGACGGCAGCCGCTTCAAAGTGCCGCAAATGGGCTGGAATCAAGTCCATCAAACGGCGCAAGGCGGCAAGCCCCATGCGCTGTGGGCCGGTATTGCAGACGGCAGCTTCTACTACTTTGTGCACAGCTTTTATGCGCAGGTGCAACAAGCCGAGCATTGCGCCGCCGAGGCTGATTACGGCGGCCGCTTTGCATGTGCCGTCGCACGCGATAATATTTTCGCAACCCAGTTCCACCCCGAGAAAAGCTCGGATCAGGGGCTGGCGCTGTTCCGCAACTTCCTGCGCTGGAAGCCCTAAGGGTCCCCACTGAACCAGTCTTTGCGCACATTGCAAGACTGATTCATTGGTAACCCGAGTTTTTTCAACTGGCCCCATCAGACGGCCACCTTTGCTAGCAGACCACCATCATGTTGCTCATCCCCGCTATCGACCTCAAAGACGGCCACTGCGTTCGCCTCATTCAGGGTGATATGGACCAGTCCACCACCTTCGGAGAAGACCCCGCTGCCATGGCCACCAAGTGGCTGCAAGCCGGCGCGCGTCGCCTGCATTTGGTGGACTTGAATGGCGCCTTTGCGGGCCAGCCCAAGAACTTGGGAGCCATCAAAAGCATCTTGAAGGCGGTGAACGGTCAGATCCCCGTGCAGCTGGGCGGCGGTATTCGCGATCTGGACACGATTGAGCGCTACATCGATCTGGGCATTGAATACCTCATCATCGGCACCGCCGCTGTGAAGAACCCCGGATTTTTGCAAGACGCTTGCGCCGCCTTCCCCGGCCACATCATCGTGGGTCTGGACGCCAAGGACGGCAAGGTCGCTATCGACGGCTGGAGCAAGCTCACGGGCCAAGATGTGATCGAAACCGCCAAGCGCTTTGAAGGCTGGGGCGTGGAATCCATCATCTACACCGACATTGGCCGCGACGGCATGCTGACTGGCATCAATGTGGACGCCACCGTCAAGCTGGCCCAGTCGCTGAAGATTCCGGTCATCGCTTCGGGCGGTCTGGCCGGCATGGCGGATATCGAAGCCCTGTGCGCTGTGGAGAGCGAAGGCGTTGAAGGCGTGATCTGCGGTCGTGCCATCTACACCGGCGATCTGGACTTTGCTGCAGGCCAAGCGCGTGCAGACGAGTTGGCGGGTGAATAACTCATCATTTCAGGTCCAAGCCATTGATTGGCAAGGACTTCCTGCTATTACTTTAAAGCTGGCGCAAGGTGATTCCATCTTGCTCAGCCTGCAAGGTGCGCAGGTGCTGTCATGGGTGAGCGGCGGCAAGGAGCGTTTGTTCCTCAGCCCCAAGGCCGCCCATGACGGAAAGAGCGCCATTCGCGGCGGCATTCCTGTCTGCTTTCCCCAGTTCAACCAGCGCGGGCCGCTGGTCAAACATGGTTTTGCACGACTCAGCCAATGGCTGGCCGATGCCGCCCAGCCTTTGGGCGAGGATGGCGCGCAAATCACTTTGCGACTGACGGACAGCGAAGATTCTCGCGCCGTCTGGCCGCATGCCTTTGACGCGCGACTGACGCTGCAGCTCAAGCCCGGCGCGCTGATCGTGCAGCTGGCAGTGCATAACCGGGGACAGCAAGATTTGCCGTTTACCGCAGCGCTGCACAGCTATCTGCGTGTGCCGCAGGTTGAGCAAGCCAGTTTGCATGGCCTTCAAGGCCTGACCTATTGGGATGCTGCAGCGGCCGTGCCCGATACCCACATTACGCAGCAAGGCGCTGTGCGCTTTGGCACCGAGACCGATCGCGTCTACCCGCGTGCGGCAGATGCCTTGCAACTACAAGTGCAAGGGAAAGACCAAGGCCAGCCTTGGCTGCAAATTGCGCAAGACGCACCGTGGAGCGAAACCGTGGTCTGGAACCCCGGCCCCGCCCTGTGCGCCACGCTCAACGACATGCAAGCTGATAGCTGGCAGCACATGCTGTGCGTGGAAGCTGCGGCCATTAATGCACCTGTGGTGGTCGCGCCCGGCCAGTGCTGGCAGGCGGCTCAGCATTTGACGGCGTTTTGATGCAAGCTCACCCGGCCCATCAAAACGCTGCCCTGTTTTAATCGTTCAGAGAGTTCATCATGCTTGCCAAACGCATCATTCCCTGCCTTGACGTGACCGGCGGCCGCGTGGTCAAAGGCGTCAACTTTATGGAGCTGCGCGATGCGGGCGACCCGGTAGAAATCGCCGCGCGCTACAACGCGCAAGGCGCGGACGAGCTGACGTTTTTGGACATCACCGCTACCAGCGACGGGCGCGATTTGATCTTGCCCATCATCGAAGCCGTGGCTTCGCAAGTCTTCATCCCGCTGACGGTGGGCGGCGGCGTGCGCACGGTGGACGATGTGCGCCGCCTGCTCAACGCAGGTGCCGACAAGACCAGCTTTAACTCCGCTGCAATTGCCAACCCAGACACCATCAACGCCTGCAGCGACAAGTACGGCGCGCAGTGCATTGTGGTGGCCATTGATGCCAAGCGCCGCAAGCCTGAAGACGAGCAGCGCATAGGCCCCGGCGGCACGCCCATGGGCCCCGGCTGGGATGTGTACAGCCACGGTGGCCGCAAGAATGTGGGCCTGGATGTGGTGCGCTGGGCCGCTGAAATGGCCCAACGCGGCGCGGGTGAGATTTTACTGACCAGCATGGACAAAGACGGCACCAAGAGCGGCTTTGACTTAAAGCTGACCCGCGCCGTGGCCGATGCGGTGGGCGTTCCGGTGATTGCATCAGGCGGTGTGGGTAACCTGGAAGACTTAGCTGATGGCGTAACCATTGGCGGCGCGGACGCGGTGCTCGCTGCCAGCATCTTCCATTACGGCGAGTACACGGTGCAGCAGGCCAAAGAATGCATGCGCGCACGCGGCATTCCTGTGCGCCTGTAATCGCTCGCATTTTGAGAGCAGCTTGTGCGGGTTCCTCGCTGGCTCTTGGGTATTTTTGGTTTGAAACGAACAGCTGGCCTGCACTGGCTGCTCACAAAAACAAAGGTCTGCAATGAGCTGGCTCGATCAAGTCAAATGGGATGCGCAAGGCCTTGTGCCCGTGATTGCGCAGGAACATGGCAGCGGCGATGTCGTCATGTTCGCGTGGATGAACCGCGAGGCGCTGGAAAAGACGGCTGAGCTCAACCGCGCTGTGTACTTCAGCCGCTCGCGCAACAAGCTGTGGTTCAAGGGTGAAGAGTCCGGCCATGTGCAGACCGTGCACGAGATTCGCATCGACTGCGACAACGACGTGGTGCTGCTCAAAATCACCCAAGAAGGCCACGAGCCCGGCATTGCCTGCCATACCGGGCGCCACTCTTGCTTTTACAGCGTTTTCAAGGACGGCCAGTGGATTTCTGTCGATCCGGTCTTGAAAGATCCTGCTTCCATCTACAAATAAAGCCATGTCCGAACAAAACACTGCCTCGCTTGAAGGCGCATTGGCCCGTCTGGCCGCCGTCATCGAAAGCCGCAAGGTTGCCAACGGGGGCGATCCCGAGAAAAGCTATGTCACGCGCCTGCTGCACAAAGGGCCCGATGCTTTTTTGAAGAAGATTGGCGAAGAAGCCACCGAAGTCGTCATGGCCGCCAAAGATGTGGATGCTGGCGCTGACAAGGCAAAAATCCTTTATGAAGTTGCGGACTTGTGGTTTCACTCCATGATCGCACTGTCGCACTATGGCTTGACGCCCGCCGACGTAGTGGCCGAGTTGGAGCGCCGTGAAGGCACCAGCGGCTTGGAAGAAAAAGCATTGCGCAAGGCGAAAGAACGCGCAGAGCAGGAAAAAGGAAATACCTAATGGCCGACGACCGCGACATCATTGACGTACACAGCAGCAACTCTGCCGAGATTCAAGGCCTTAAGGCTTGGGGTTGGGTCAGCTACTTGCTGCACTTGGTAGTAGCCGTAGCCGCTGTGTTGCCCGGCGCACAGGTGAGTGTGTTTTTGCTGATCGTGGCCGTCATCATTGATGTGGTCAAGCGCGGTGATGCGCGCGGGACTTGGCAAGAGAGCCATTTCTCTTGGCGCCTGCGCAGCGTAATTTGGGCCATCGTGCTCTACGCAGTGACGTTCCCATTCTTCTTGCTGGGCTTGTTCCTCTTCAATCCAGCTTGGGTGATTGTCTCCATCTGGTTCCTCTACCGCATTGTGACCGGCATGGTTGCGATGAACAAAAATCGCGCGATTCAGTCCTGATTTAGTCTGATTAATCCAAAATGAAAACGGGCTGGGTGCAAAGCATCCAGCCCGTTTTTTATTTCATTGCTGAATTACTTCAAGCGCATTTCAGCCGCACGGGCGTGGCCCTGCAAGCCTTCGCCATGCGCCAGCACCGAGGCGATTTGGCCGAGTACTTGGGCGCCCTGCTCGCTCACCTCAATGATGGAGCTGCGCTTTTGGAAGTCATACACGCCCAAAGGCGAGGAAAAGCGCGCTGTGCCGCTGGTGGGCAGCACGTGGTTGGGGCCTGCGCAGTAGTCGCCCAGTGATTCAGAGGTGTAAGCCCCCAAGAAGATGGCGCCGGCGTGCTTGAGCGAAGGCTCCCAGCGGTGCGGCTCGCTGCTGGAGACTTCCAGATGCTCCGGCGCAATGCGGTTGCTGATGGCGCAGGCTTCTTCCATGTCACGCGTCAAAATCAGCGCGCCGCGGTCGTTCAGGCTCTTAGCGATGATGGCTTTGCGCGGCATCTCGGGCAGCAGGCGATCGATAGACGCTTGCACTTTGTCGATGTAGTCCGCATCGGGGCACAGCAAGATGGACTGGGCCAGCTCGTCATGCTCGGCTTGGCTGAACAAATCCATCGCCACCCAGTCTGGGGGTGTGGTGCCGTCAGCCAGCACCAAAATTTCCGAAGGGCCGGCAATCATGTCGATGCCGACGATGCCGAACACGCGCTTTTTAGCGCTGGCTACGTAGGCATTGCCGGGGCCGGTGATCTTGTCCACCTTGGGGATGGTGGCCGTGCCGTAAGCCAAAGCCGCCACAGCCTGCGCGCCGCCCACGGTGAAGGCGCGGTGCACGCCAGCCACATAGGCAGCGGCCAGCACCAAAGCATTCTTCTCACCCTTGGGGGTGGGCACGACCATGATGATTTCTGGCACGCCGGCCACATGGGCAGGAATGGCGTTCATCAGCACGCTGCTTGGGTAAGCGGCCTTGCCGCCGGGCACATAGATGCCTACGCGATCCAGCGGGGTGACCTTCTGGCCCAGTAAAGTGCCGTCTTCGTCGCGGTAGCTCCAGCTTTCGCCGTTGGCCTTTTTCTGCGCCTCGTGATAGCTGCGCACGCGCTTAGCTGCTGATTCCAGTGCCTCGCGTTGCACGGAAGGCAGGCTGTCGAATGCGGCTTTCAGCTCGGCTTGCGTCAGCTCCAAAGAAGCCATGGAATCGGCTTGCAGGCTGTCAAAGCGGGCGGTGTACTCCAGCACGGCGGCATCGCCACGCTGCTGCACATCGGCCAAGATATCCGCCACGCGCTGCTCGATGGCTGCGTCCGTGTCAGCCGACCAATGCAGACGCTTTGCAAAATCATGCTCAAAAGTGGTGTCAGCGGTTGATAGACGGGCGGGAGCAGCTACGAATTCCATAGTATTTACCAGTGCGGAGAGATCAGTTGTTTTTGGCAGCTACAGCGGCTGCAAACGCATCAATGATGTGGCGCAGCGGTGCTTGCTTGAGCTTGAGCGAGGCTTGGTTAACCACCAGACGCGAGCTAATTTCCATGATGGGCTCGACCTCAACCAAGTCATTGGCCTTAAGGGTATTGCCGGTGGAGACCAAGTCGACGATGGCATCTGCCATGCCGGTCAGCGGGGCCAGCTCCATGGAGCCGTAGAGCTTTACCATGTCCACGTGCACGCCCTTCTTGGCAAAGAAGTTGCGGGCAATCTCGGGGTACTTGGTCGCAATACGCAGACGCGCACCTTGCTTGACTGCGTGCTGGTAGTCAAAACCATTGCGCACAGCGACGCTGACGCGGCACTTGGCGATTTGCAGGTCCAGCGGCTGGTACAGGCCTTGGCCGCCATGCTCGATCAAAGAGTCCAGACCCGACACACCCAAGTCGGCGCCGCCGTACTGCACGTACACCGGCACATCAGAGGCGCGCACCAGCACCACGCGCACGTCGGCTCGGTTGGTGTCAAAAATCAGCTTGCGCGACTTTTCCACGTCTTCCGTCACCTCGATGCCAGCAGCCGCCAGCAAAGGCACGGTTTCTTCAAAGATTCGGCCCTTGGAGAGGGCGATAGTCACCGAGCTTGCGATCGTCATTCTGAAACTCTCTCAATATCAGCGCCCAAGCCGCGCAGTTTCTCTTCCATGCGGTCGTAACCGCGGTCTAAGTGATAAATGCGGTCCACCAAGGTTTCGCCCTCAGCGACCAAACCGGCGATCACCAAGCTGGCAGAGGCACGCAGGTCTGTTGCCATGACAGTCGCACCCGACAAACGCTTGCCGCCTTCAATAGTGGCCACACGTCCGTCAGTGGCGATGCGTGCGCCTAAACGCACCATCTCGTTGACGTGCATGAAGCGGTTTTCAAAAATGGTCTCAGTCACCACGCTATTGCCTTCAGCCACCAAATTCAGGGCCATGAACTGGGCCTGCATATCGGTGGGAAAGCCAGGGTACTCGGTCGTGCGAAAGCTCTGCGCCTTCAACTTGCCGTCAGAGCTGACCTTCAGGCCGCCCTCTACAGATTCCACCTTCACGCCCGCTTCCGTCAGCTTGTCGATGACCGCGCCCAGATGGTCGGCACGCGCATGGCGCAGCAGCGCCTCGCCGCCTGTGGCCGCCACGGCGCACAAGAAAGTGCCCGCTTCAATGC
The DNA here is from genome assembly GCF_019355935.1 of Comamonas sp. Y33R10-2. NCBI lineage: Bacteria > Pseudomonadati > Pseudomonadota > Betaproteobacteria > Burkholderiales > Comamonadaceae > Comamonas > Comamonas sp. Y33R10-2. The sequence continues at coordinate 248,312 of NZ_CP079925.1, read as the reverse complement.
GGTCAGCCACCACGGCATGCTCGCAGCCGTGCAGCTTGTCCACACCTTGAATCACGATACGGCTGGTGCCTTGACCGGTGATTTGGGCACCCATCTTGATCAGCATTTCGGCCAGATCGCTGATTTCGGGCTCCATGGCCGCGTTTTCCAGCACCGTCTCGCCATCGGCCAGCGCAGCCGCCATCAGAAAGTTCTCAGTACCGGTCACGGTCACCATGTCGGTGGTGATGCGTGCGCCTTTGAGCTTGGTCCAGCCTTCAGGCAAGCTGGCGTTCATGTAGCCGTTTTCCACCGTGATGATGGCACCCATGGACTGCAAACCCTTGATGTGCTGATCCACCGGGCGCGAACCAATCGCGCAGCCGCCGGGCAGCGACACCTTGGCGTGGCCAAAGCGAGCCAACAGCGGGCCCAGCGCCAGCACCGAGGCGCGCATGGTCTTGACCAGCTCGTAAGGGGCTTCAGGCGTCAGGCTGTCAGGGGCAACAAAGCTGATGCCGCCGCGCTCGCCATGGGTCTCAGTCGTCACACCCATGTTGTTAAGCAGCTTGCGCATGGTGGCCACGTCATGCAGGCGCGGCACGTTGAGCAGGTGAACGGGCTCGTTGGTGAGCAGTGCAGCGCACATCTCAGGCAGAGCGGCGTTTTTGGCGCCAGAAATCAGCACTTCGCCCTGAAGAGAGCGACCACCGTGGATCTTGAGTTTGTCCATGGCTACAGCCTTGATATGTGTATATATAAAAAGCGCTTCTAGTCCATATAAATAAAGGACTAGCAGCTATTAAATTTGCATTAACCCAGCCTTAGGCTTGAGCTGCAGCCCATTCAGCAGGCGTAAAAGTCTTCATCGAAAACGCATGGACTTCATTGGTGGCGATGCGGTTACCCAGCGTGCCATAGACCAAACGCTGACGACCCAGCAGACGCTGACCTTCAAACTTGGCAGAGACGATGGTTGCATACCAATGGGTGCCATCACCTTCCGGAATGTCAATGTGCTCGCAGGGCAGGCCGGCGGCAATCAGGTCTTTGAGTTGATCTGCAGTCATGAAAAAAACCTTTAAGCACAGGGCTGGCGAAACCATTCATTGTCTCGCAAGCAGCCATGCGTGAATTCTAAAAATCAGTTACGAATCTTGTAGCCAATGCGCAGCAGGTGCACCGCCAGCGCGCTCACGGCCAGCCAGACGCTGCCCACAATGGCCAAGCTCAGCCAAGGCGATGCATCGCTTTGACCGAAGAAGCCATAGCGAAAGCCGTCAATCATGTAGAAAAACGGGTTCAGATGGCTGACCGCCTGCCAAAAGCTTGGCAGCGAATGAACGGAATAGAACACGCCGGACAAAAAGGTCAGCGGCATGATCAAAAAGTTTTGAAACGCGGCCATCTGGTCAAATTTCTCAGACCACAGACCGGCGATAACGCCCAGCGTGCCCATGAGTGCGCAACCCAAGAAACCAAACACCAAGATCCACAGCGGTGCGGCAAAGTCTGGAATGGCAAAGAACAGAGTGACCACAAACACGCCCAAGCCCACCAACAGACCCCGCAAAATAGCGGCGCCCACATAGGCACTGAACCAAGCCCAGTGCGAAAGCGGCGTGAGCAGCACAAACACCAGCGAGCCCATGATCTTGCTCTGCACCAGACTGGAGGAGCTGTTGGCAAAGGAGTTTTGCAACATGCCCATCATCACCAAGCCAGGAATCAGAAACGCGGTGTAGGCAATGCCGTCATACACGGTGACACGGCCTTCGAGTACATGACCAAAGACCAGCAGGTACAGCACGGCCGTCAGCACAGGGGCGGCCACGGTTTGAAAGCTGACCTTCCAGAAGCGCAAAACTTCCTTCTTCAGCAGGGTTTGCCAACCGCTCATGCTGCATCTCCAGCAGTTGCTGCGCTCTTAGAGCCTTCATTCATGATGTGGATAAAGACATCTTCCAAATCAGCACGGCGGATTTCCACGTCTTCGGGCGTCACGCCACCTTGGCGCAAAGCAGCTAGCAACTGCTCCACATCGCCGGCATGCGCTGCGGGAATTTGCACAATTCGGCCTGTAATACGGGCGCGCTCAGCCAGCTCCTTGGGCAAGGTGCTATCTGTTTTGAACTGCAACACATTGCTAGATGCGGATTTGAGCAGCTCACTCATGGGCGAGAGCTTGATGATCTCGCCGCGCTTAAGCATGGCTACGCGGCTGCACAAGGCCTCGGCCTCTTCCAAATAATGGGTGGTCAGCAGCACCGTGTGGCCCTGCTTGTTGAGCTTGGCAATAAAGTGCCACAACGTCTGGCGCAGTTCCACATCCACGCCTGCCGTAGGTTCATCGAGCACGATGATGGGCGGCTTGTGTACCAGCGCCTGCGCGACCAACACTCGGCGCTTCATACCGCCTGAGAGTTGACGCATATTGCTGTGTGCCTTGTCCGTCAGACCCAGGCTTTCCAGCAGCTCATCAATCCAGTCATCATTGTTTTTTACGCCAAAGTAACCCGACTGGAACTTCAGCGCCTCGCGCACATTGAAGAAGGGGTCGAACACCAGCTCCTGCGGCACGATGCCCAGCTTGCGGCGCGCATCCGAGAAATTGGCCTGCACATCGCTGCCCTGAACCAGCACACGCCCGCTAGTGGCGCGCGCCAGTCCAGCCAGAATGCTGATCATGGTGGTCTTACCCGCGCCATTGGGGCCGAGCAGGCCGAAAAATTCGCCTTCCTCGATATCCAGGCTCACTGATTTGAGCGCCTGAAAATCCCCTTTAGGGGTTTGGAAGGTCTTGGAGACGGATTGGAATGAGACTGCAGGCATGGAGCCCATGATTCTAGAGCCTGAGTGCTGCTTGTGCCGCAGCGGGGCTTACAACGTCTAGCCCCTTCTGAGCGTTTTCTTGAAATCGCTTGCTTAGCAGCTGAAGCTAGCCTTGCTTGATAGCTGCATCAGCGCTGAGCATCAAAGGCGGTAGCAGCAAAACATCTACCCCGTATAGAGCAGCCATGGATTGCAAGCCCTTCGGCAGGCCTGTGACGATCAACTGCTTGCCCACTTCCTGGGCCGCACGGCGGCAGGCCAGCAATACGGCCAAAGCGGCAGAGTCAAACACCTTAACGGCACTGGCATCGACCACCACCTGAGCATCTGCATGGGCCGTGACCAAAGGGCGCAGGCGCAGCAGGCAATCACGCCCCTGACGGTAGGTCAGCTCTTTGGGCAATTGCAGAGGATGGGTCGCAGACTTGGCCATGGTGACTAAAGCTATACGCTTATTTGGAGACGTTGGCAGGCATGGAGCTGCGCGACGCCAGAGTCTTGATCAGGCCATCGATGCCGTTGGCATTGATTTCCTGAGAAAACTGGTTGCGATAGGTTTCAACCAGCCACACACCCAGCACATTCAGGTTGTAAATTTTCCAGCCGTCCGCTTGCTTTTCCAGACGGAAGTCCAATTGCACAGGCTCGCCGCGGCCGTTGACCTGCGTGCGCACCAAGACATCGATGTCGCCTGCAGCCATGCGCAGAGGTTTGACTGTAATAGTCTGGTCGCCAACTTGGGACAAAGCGCCCGAGTAAGTGCGGATCAGCAGCGCCTTGAATTCATCCTGCAGCTTTTGGCGCTGATCAGGCGTGGCTTGACGCCAAGTGGGGCCCACTGCCGCAGAAGTCATGCGGCGAAAGTCCACATAAGGCATGACTTTTTCATTGACCAGTGCGTTGACCTTGCCCGTGTTGCCAGTGCGCAGCGTGGCATCTTTCTTGATGGTCTCCAGCACATCAGAAGAGACGCGCTTGACCAAAGCATCAGGCGTTTCATCCGCGGCCTGCGCAGGCAGGGCCAGATTCAGAGCAAGCATGGCACCAGCGGCCATGCTCCAAACGCGACGAGTCATTTTCATTGCTTTTCCTTTTGAGCTTGCAAGTGTCACCGCACTTGCTGGGCCCATACATATTCTTTGTAACTAGCTGCTTGCAGCCGTTTATTGGCCTTCGGGGGGCAGTTTTCCAGCGTTGTCGTCATCATAATTTTCAAGACGACCATCTCCGCCAGACACCACGCCGCCAATGCGTGAGCGCAGATACACATCACGCATCAGGCTGTACTTGTCCAAAGCGACAGAATCGAGCACATCGCCCGCTTTAAGCAAGCCTGCGCGTGTATTGACAATGCGCAGGCCATACAGGCTGTTGCGCCAACCCACATCATGGGCCTGCTTCAATGGAGAGGCCATGGAATCAACCGCAAAGCCGCCGGTATCACGCACGGTGGATGGGCCTAAGAACGGCAGTACCAGATATGGTCCCGTAGGTACGCCCCAGCGGCCCAAAGTCTGACCGAAGTCCTGCTTTTTACGCTGAATACCCGCTTCGCTGGCAACGTCGAACAGACCGCCAATACCAAACACAGTATTGACGCTAAAGCGCACCATGGAGTTGTAAGCGCCCTCGCCTTGGCCTTGCAACACGTTGTTAACGAAGGACCAAGCATCCCCTAAGTTGCCGAAAAAGTTGGTCACGCCATCGCGGGCCACGCGAGGGGTTACCGCCTGATAAGCCGTAGCGACGGGCTTGAACACGGCGTCATCGAGTCCTTCGTTGAAGGAGTAAATGCTGCGATTCATAGACTCCAGCGGGTCCGCTGGATTCGCAGGGCCTTGCGTCGTAGCACAGCCTGTCAGCAGAGCTGCTACAGAAATGCTAGCTACCAGTCCAGTGCGCTTAAAGACTTGCGCCTTTTTTGACACAAAGTTAGTTTGTGGGCTTGTTGTAGTCATCATTCTTTCGCTTCCCCGTTAGTTGCAGATCCACCGGAGTCACCGCCTTGCTCAGCCTTGCCATAAAGGAACTGGCCAATCAAATTCTCCAACACCACAGCAGACTGGGTTGCTGTCACGCGATCACCTGCTTTCAAGTTCTCGTCGCTAGCGCCCGCCTCAATACCAATGTACTGATCACCCAGCAGGCCACTTGTCAGGATTTTCAGCGAGCTGTCTTTGGGAAAGACATAACGATTTTCCATGTTCATAGCCACATCGGCCTGAAAGGTCTGATCGTTGAAGGTAATGGATTCAATTCGCCCCACAACCACACCCGCGCTTTTGACTGCGGCCTTGGGCTTGAGCCCGCCAATGTTGTCAAAACGTGCGGTGATGGGATAGGTTTTTTCAAAATTCAGACTGAGCAGATTCGCCGACTGCAAACCGAGGAAGACCAGCGCCAGCGCGCCAATCAACACAAACAGACCCACCCAAATATCGCTTTTCTTTTGCTGCATGATTTTTATACCTTTGATTTGGCTGTGCAGCCTCAAATACTGAACATGGTTGCGGTGAGCAGGAAGTCCAAACCCAGCACGGCAAGCGAAGCGACGACCACGGTTCTGGTGGTCGCGCGTGAAACACCTTCAGGTGTGGGTTTGGCGGCATAACCTTGCAGCAGCGCCACAAAAGTCACCGCAATGCCGAAGATAAAGCTCTTGAGCACCCCGTTACCCAGGTCAACCCACCAGTCAACGCCTTGCTGCATCTGGCCCCAGAAAGCGCCGCTATCCACACCAATCATCACCACGCCAACCAGCCATCCGCCCAGCACGCCCACCGCACTAAACACGGCCGCCAGCAAAGGCATGGTGATAAGGCCCGCCCAAAAGCGCGGTGCCAAGATGCGTTTAACCGGGTCAACCGCCATCATTTCCATAGCAGACAGTTGTTCACCTGCCTTCATCAAGCCGATTTCAGCCGTTAACGCTGTGCCGGCACGACCGGCAAACAACAAAGCCGTCACCACAGGGCCAAGCTCGCGCAGCAAGCTCAGCGCCACCATCATGCCCAGCGCCTCGGCCGAGCCGTAGCGCTGCAAAATGTAGTAGCCCTGCAGACCCAACACAAAGCCCACGAACAAACCCGACACGCCAATGATGGCTAGCGAATAATTGCCCAAAAAGTGAATCTGGTCGCCAATCAAACGCGGGCGTTTGAGCGCCGGTCCCAGCAAGGTCAGCAGACGCCAAAACAGGCGCGCGCCTATGCCCATATTGATCAGCTGGCTGCGCACAGCCGCGCCAATGCGTGCGAGAAAGTTCATGCACGCCTCCGGCTGCCAAAGTCTTCATCGGCACTGACGCCGGGATAGTGAAACGGCACAGGCCCCACGGGTCTGGCGTTAATAAATTGCTGTACCAGCGGGTCAGTGCTGGCACGCACTTCAGCGGGCGTACCCTGAGCAGCCACACCGCCAGAGCCTAAGATCACCACATGATCGGCCACGCGGAAGGTTTCTTCCAAGTCGTGGGAGACCAGAATCGAAGTCAAGCCCATGGCATCGTTGAGCTGACGAATCAGCTGCGCCGAGGTGCCCAGAGAAATCGGGTCCAAGCCTGCAAAGGGCTCGTCATACATGATGAGTTCAGGGTCAAGTGCAATGGCGCGGGCCAGTGCAATGCGTCTGGCCATGCCGCCAGACACCTGCGAAGGCATCAAGTCCCGTGCTCCGCGCAGGCCCACGGCGTGTAACTTCATCAAAACAATGTCGCGAATCAGCTCTTCAGGCAGATCGGTGTGCTCACGCAGCGGAAAGGCCACGTTGTCAAACACGCTCATGTCGGTAAACAGCGCGCCGAACTGAAACAGCATGCCCATACGGCGGCGGGCTGCATAGAGCTGATCGGCATCCATGGTGGTCACGTCTTGACCATCCATCATCACCTGCCCTTGCTGGGCATGGTTTTGCCCGCCAATTAAGCGCAGCACTGTGGTCTTGCCACCGCCCGAGGCTCCCATCAGCGCCGTGACTTTGCCACGTGGCACTTGCAAGGAGAGATCGCGCAGGATGATGCGGTCACCATAGCCAAAGGTGACATTGCGCAATTCCACAAAGGGTGCGTTAGGTGACATGCGTGAGGAGCAACTAAATGAAAGCAATCGAGTATTGTGCCGCCTTGCCAAGCAAAACGCTCGGGTTAGCCCGTAGCAAACATTCATCAATGAATGTTCATACGGTCACTGGCATAGGAAACGGAGTGTTCACTCCTTTTTCAGGAGCTAAGAAACATTGATATAAAAGGGACAGCGGCCGATTTTGCGATATGAAATCAAATTGGCCGTTGCATCCTTTTTACAACATGTTGTACAAAAATGCCTTGGTGCGTTCGTGTTTTGGCGCAGCGAAAAAGGCTTCTGAAGGACCTTGCTCCACGATATGACCGCCATCCATGAAGATCACGCGGCCCGCCACTTCGCGGGCAAAACCCATTTCATGGGTCACCACCAGCATGGTCATATGCTCTTCGGCCAACTCGCGCATGGTGCGCAGCACTTCGCCGGTCAGCTCCGGGTCTAACGCGGATGTGGGCTCGTCAAACAGCAAAATGTCCGGTTCCATCGCCAGCGCACGGGCAATGGCCACGCGCTGCTTTTGACCGCCGGAGAGGTGATTGGGGTAAGCATCGCGCTTGGCAGCCAAGCCGACCTTGGCCAGCAAGGCTTCAGCCTTGGGGATGATCTCTGCGCGGGTCATACCCTTGACGATGACGGGCGCTTCAATGATGTTCTCCAGCACGGTGAGGTGAGGAAACAGATTGAAAGACTGAAACACCATGCCCATCTTGCGGCCAAGCTTGCGAATCTCGGCGTCGCTGACGTACTGAGCTTTGGTTTGGCTTTCACCGTCACCTTGAGACTGGGCCAGCACTTCACCTTCGATGGTGATGCTGCCGCGGTCAATGGTTTCAAGATGATTCAGGCAGCGCAAAAACGTACTCTTGCCCGAGCCGGAAGGGCCAATCACCGCGACAACCTCACCGCGTAGCAAATCCAGCGATACGCCGCGCAGCACTTCGTTGCTGCCAAAGGCCTTGTGAATGCCTTGCGCAGAAATCATTACGTCAGATGTAGACGTCATTACAAACTCTCCATAGCGCCCGGCGCTGAAAACTGAGCTCCCCCATGGGAAAGGCGCGGAGCAAGAGCCGCCTCGCGGCAAAGCATTCGCCCTGCTTCAGGGGAAGCAGCGTAGCCGCACTGGGGGCTATGCGTCATATTTTGAATACTTCTTCTCAAGGTGCTGGAAGCCCCATGTCAGGATCAGCGTCATGATGAGATAGAAGGCCGCCGCCACAATAAACGGGGTAAAGCTGAAATCACGCTGCACCACACCGCGCGCTACGCGCAGCAAATCGTTCAGCGCCAGCACGTAGATCAGCGATGTATCTTTGACCAGCGTAATGGTCTCGTTGCTGATGGGCGGCAAAATGCGGGCCCACATCTGGGGCAACACAATGCGGCGCATGGTCTGTGCATATGTCATGCCCAGCACCTTGGCACCTTCATACTGGCCGCGGTCCACGGACTTGATACCAGCGCGGAAGATTTCGGCAAAGTAGGCCGCGTAGTTCAGCGCAAAAGCCACCACAGCAGCCGTAAAGTCGGGCAGGCGCACGCCAATCACGGGCACAAAGGGCAACGCGAAATAAATAAACAGCAGCTGCAGCATCAGCGGCGTGCCACGCATCAGCCAGATATAAGCGCCCACGGCGCTGCTTAGCGGCTTGATGCTAGAGATACGCATCAGCGCCAGCGCCAAGCCCAAAGGAATGGACAGAGCTAGCGTGATGAAAAACAGCTTGAGAGTAACAAGGGCACCAGCCGACATGGGCCCCAAGAGCGAGATTACATATTCCATCGAATGGCCTTCAGTGTGGCACCACGGCTATCAAAAGCCTGCCACAGGCACGGGCGTGCATCAAAAATCTTTGCACGCATTGTCGTAGCAAAAAAAACCGGCAATGCCAAGCATTGCCGGTGCAGTACGCTAAAAAGGATTAGTGCTTGATAACGTCAGCGCCAAACCACTTTTGAGCGATTTCAGCGGCCTTGCCGTCCTTCTTCATTTCAGCGATCACGTCGTTGATCTTGTTGCGAGTCGCTTCGTCGTCCTTACGGAAACCAACGCCGTACTCTTCAGTACCAAAGTCATCGCTCAGCACGGAGTAGTTCTCAGGCTTCTTGTTCACCAAATAACGACCCACTACTTCGTCAACCACAACGACGTCCAGACGACCGGCTTCCAGGTCCATCAGGGCGGTGATGTTGTCACCGAACAGTTTGGTTTCCTTGAACTTGTCGGACAGTTCCTTGTCCTTGGTCATGGCAGTCACAGCGCTAGAGCCTTCTTGAGCGCCCACAACCTTACCGACCATGTCAGCCTTGCCCTTGATGTCCGAGCCAGCCTTCACAATGATGATTTGCTTGTTCATCATGTAGGCGTCAGAGAACAGAATCTTTTCCTTGCGCTCTTCCAGAATGGTCAGGCCATTCCACAGAGCGTCAACGCGCTTGCCCAGCAATTCAGCTTCCTTGGCGTTCCAGTCGATTGGCTTGAATTCCACTTCGATGTTGGCGCGCTTGGCGGCTTCACGGGCCATGTCGATGTCAAAACCAACCAACTCGTTCTTCTCGTCACGGAAGCCCATGGGCGGGAAGTTGTCGTCCAGACCCACGACTAGCTTGGTAGCAACCACGGCGGCAGGTCCGGCTGCGGGAGCTGCAGCATTGCTGGATGCGGGTTCGTTCTTGCCGCAGGCGGCCAAGATAGCAGTCAGGGCCACGGAGGCCAGCAGGGTACGTTTTTTCATGGCGTCGAAAAGAGTGAAGTGAAAAAAACCGGGGAGCATTGACTGCACCCACCCACCCCAACAACGCTGAAGCCGGACGGGCTGCCGCCAGCGCCGAATCCTCTATTGTCGCCGAGACGGAGCACCGCGTCACTCGCCGGTTGCAAAACCATGCGCCTGCTTCAAAAATTGCACACTATTTGACTCAATACCAGCATCTTTCGACGCTCACACCCTACTCAAAAGCGAGATAAAACGACAAAAATGCGATGCAATGATTGACTGGCGCTCCGGCTATGAAAAAAGGCATTCCGAAGAATGCCTTTTTGAGTGCAGCGCTACTGATTAACGGGGCAGCTCGCTTGCGCCCATCAAGAACTCATCGACCGAGCGTGCAGCCTGACGGCCTTCGCGAATGGCCCAGACCACCAGCGACTGACCGCGGCGAATGTCGCCCGCAGCAAACACCTTGCTGACATTGGTTGCGTAGCCACCGATGAAATCGGTGCTGGCCTTCACGTTCCCACGTGCGTCTTTTTCGAGGCCAAAGGCTTCGAGCACAGGCGACACAGGGTGAACAAAGCCCATGGCCAGCAGCACCAGATCAGCGGGCCAGACCTTTTCAGTGCCAGGCACTTCGCACAGCTTGCCGTCCTTGAATTCGACCTGCACCGTGGTCAGGCTCTTGACCTTGCCCTTGTCGCCTGTGAATTCCTTGGTGGAAATGGCGAACTCGCGCACCACACCTTCATCGTGGCTGGAGCTGGTGCGCAGCTTGATCGGCCAGTAAGGCCAGACCATAGGTTTGTTCTCCTGCTCGGGCGGCATTGGCATGACTTCAAACTGGGTCACGCTCTTGGCGCCGTGGCGGTTGGAGGTCCCCACGCAATCAGAGCCGGTGTCGCCACCGCCGATGACGATGACATGCTTGCCATCAGCGCGCAGCTGACCCTTGAGCTTGTCGCCACCGTTGACCTTGTTTTGCTGAGGCAGGAACTCCATGGCGTAGTGCACGCCATCGAGCTCACGGCCGGGCACGGGCAAGTCACGCGATTGCTCGGAGCCGCCAGTCAACAGCACGGCGTCAAATTCAGCCTTGAGTTGATCTGGGCTGATCGTTTCGTTGGCCCAGTTGGTGACCTTGGAGTCCTTACCCAAACCTTCAGGGCCAGCGATCAGCACGCCAGTGCGAATCTTAAGGCCTTCGGCTTGCATCTGTGCCACGCGGCGGTCGATCAAACCCTTGTCCAGCTTGAAGTCAGGGATGCCATAGCGCAGCAGGCCACCCACGTGATCGTTCTTTTCAAACAGCGTCACATCGTGACCCGCACGCACCAGTTGCTGGGCAGCAGCCATGCCAGCAGGGCCGGCGCCAACCACGGCAACCTTCTTGCCGGTTTGGTGCTTGGGCAGCAGGGGCTTGACCCAGCCTTCGTTCCAGGCGCGGTCAATGATGGAGTGCTCGATGGACTTGATGCCAATCGCGTCGCCATTGATGTTGGCCACGCAAGCCGCTTCACAAGGTGCGGGGCAGATCCGGCCCGTGAACTCAGGGAAGTTGTTGGTGCTGTGCAGCGTGGCGATGGCGTTCTTCCAGTCATCACGGTACACAAGGTCGTTGAAGTCCGGAATGATGTTGTTGACCGGGCAGCCGTTGTTGCAAAAAGGCGTGCCGCAATCCATGCAGCGCGCCGCTTGTACCTTGGCTTGGTCAGTCGTCAAACCAATGACGAATTCTTTGTAGTGCTTGAGGCGTTCCGCAACGGGGGCATAGCCCTCTTCGATGCGGTCGTATTCCATAAAGCCGGTGGTCTTTCCCATGATCTGTATTCCTTGAAATCTGTGTTCGCTTGCAGTGCGCGGTGGTAGCTCGGCCACCACCGCTTCAGGCCTTATTACTTGGCGGCTACTGCTTCTTTTTTAGTAGCTGTTAGCGCTTTCGCATCTTGCGATTTCGCTTGTTCAGCCTTCTGTTTGCGTTCAAAGATCTCGCCCAGAGCACGCTGGTACTCGGTCGGGAACACCTTGACGAACTTGGCACGTGCAACGGCCCAGTTGTCCAGCAGCTCACGGGCACGCTTGGAGCCCGTCCAACGGCTATGCGCTTCAAGCAAGTTGCGCAGTTGCTGGTCATCGCTTTGACCACGGTGCCAGATGGCAGGATCAATGCGCGAGACGAACTCGTCATGCGGCAGCACCTTCTCCAGCTTCACTGAAGCCGTGTTGCAACGCTGGTCAAACTTACCGTCTTCGTCGTAGACATAAGCCACACCGCCGCTCATACCGGCAGCGAAGTTGCGGCCAGTCTTACCCAGCACCACCACGGTACCGCCAGTCATGTATTCGCAGCCGTGATCACCCACGCCTTCGACCACAGCTGTAGCACCTGACAGACGCACCGCAAAACGCTCGCCAGCGACGCCACTGAAGAAGGCTTCACCGCTGGTCGCGCCAAACATCACGGTATTGCCCACGATGGTGTTGGTCACTGTGTTGCCACGGAATTCATGGCTGGGGTGCACCACCACACGACCGCCGGACAAGCCCTTGCCGGTGTAGTCATTGGCTTCACCAGACAGGTTCAGCGTAATGCCGTTGCACAAGAAGGCGCCAAACGATTGACCGCCTGTACCTTCAAAGTGGATACGGATGCTGTCGTCTGGCAAGCCTTCTGGGTGCAGCTTAGTGACTGCGCCAGAGAGCATGGCACCCACGGAGCGGTTGACGTTGCGCGCCACTTCCATGATGCGTACTTTTTCGCCGTTTTCGATGGCAGGCTTGCAGCGCTCGATGAGCTTGACGTCAAGCGCTTTGTCCAGCAAATGGTCTTGCGACTCCACATGAAAGCGCGGCACATCTGCAGGCACTTCAGGCTGATAGAACAGGCGGCTGAAATCCAGACCCTGAGCCTTCCAGTGCTCGATACCCTTGCGAGTGTCCAGCAGGTCAGAGCGGCCAATCAGGTCGTCAAATTTGGCAATACCCAGCTGGGCCATGATCTGGCGCACTTCTTCAGCGATGAAGAAGAAGTAGTTCACCACATGCTCAGGCTTGCCAGTGAACTTGGCGCGCAGCACGGGGTCTTGCGTGGCCACGCCCACAGGGCAGGTGTTCAGGTGGCACTTGCGCATCATGATGCAGCCTTCGACCACCAGAGGCGCGGTAGCAAAACCAAACTCGTCAGCACCCAGCAAAGCGCCAATGATCACATCGCGGCCGGTCTTCATCTGGCCATCAGCCTGCACGCGCACACGGCCACGCAGACGGTTGAGCACCAGAGTTTGCTGAGTTTCAGCCAGACCGATCTCCCAAGGGCCGCCCGCATGCTTGATGGAGGACCAAGGCGATGCGCCAGTGCCGCCGTCATGGCCGGCGATCACCAAGTGATCGCTCTTGCACTTGGTCACGCCTGCAGCAATCGTGCCCACACCCACTTCAGACACCAGCTTGGTGCTGATGCTGGCGTGCGGAGCCACGTTCTTCAGATCGTGAATCAGCTGAGCCAAATCTTCGATCGAGTAGATGTCGTGGTGAGGAGGAGGCGAAATCAGGCCCACACCCGGCACAGAGTGACGCAGTGCGCCGATGTACTCGGACACCTTGCCGCCGGGCAACTGACCACCTTCACCGGGCTTAGCGCCCTGAGCCATCTTGATCTGAATTTGATCGGAAGAAGACAGATATTCAGCAGTCACGCCAAAACGACCCGAAGCGACTTGCTTGATCCTGGATCGCAGGCTGTCACCGGCTTGCAACTCGATATCAGACTCAACCTTGTCCTTACCGATGATGGAGCCCAAAGTCTCGCCCTTGGTGATGGCGATGCCCTTCAACTCGTTGCGATAACGCTTGGGATCTTCACCACCTTCGCCAGTGTTGCTCTTGCCGCCAATGCGGTTCATAGCCACAGCCAGCGTTGCATGAGCTTCCGTGGAGATGGAGCCCAGCGACATAGCACCAGTTGCAAAGCGCTTGACGATTTCCTTGACAGACTCCACTTGGTCCACAGGAATGGCCTTGGCGGGATCGAACTTGAACTCGAACAGACCACGCAGCGTCATGTGGCGCTTGCTCTGATCGTTGATCAGCTGGGCGTATTCCTTGTAGGTGTTGAAGTTGTTGGAGCGGGTGGAGTGCTGCAGCTTGGCAATCACTTCAGGCGTCCACATATGCTCTTCACCACGGGCGCGCCAAGCGTACTCACCGCCTGCGTCCAGCGCGTCAGCCAACACCGGGTCGTCGCTGAAAGCGGCTTGGTGGTTGCGAATGGTTTCTTCAGCAATCTCAAAGATGCCGATACCTTCCACACGGCTAGCCGTGCCGGTGAAGTACTTGTCAACAGTCGCAGTATTGAGGCCCACAGCTTCAAAAAGCTGGGCACCGCAGTACGACATATAGGTAGACACGCCCATCTTGGACATGATCTTGGACAGACCCTTGCCGATGGCCTTCACATAATGATAGATGGCCTTGTCAGCAGTGATGGGCGCATCTTCACGACTGAAGATATCGACCAGCGTTTCCAGCGCCAGATAGGGGTGAACGGCTTCTGCGCCGTAACCGGCCAACACCGCAAAGTGGTGCACTTCACGGGCAGTACCGGTTTCCACCACCAGACCAGCTGTAGTGCGCAGGCCTTCTTTCACCAGATGCTGGTGGATGGCAGACAGCGCCAGCAGCGCAGGGATGGCCACTTGCGTAGCGCTCACATTGCGGTCGCTGATGATCAGAATATTAGCGCCGCCCTTGATTTCATCCACAGCATGGGCGCACAGCGATGCCAGCTTGGCTTCCACGCCTTCCTTGCCCCAGCTCAGAGGGTAAGTGATGTCGATGGTCGAGCTTTTGAACTTGCCGTTGGTGTGCTTTTCAATGTCACGCAGACGTGCCATGCCTTCGAAGTCGAGGACAGGCTGCTGCAGCTCCAGGCGCATCGGCGGGTTGACTTGGTTGATGTCCAGCAGGTTGGGCTTGGGTCCCACAAAGGACACCAGACTCATCACGATCGCTTCGCGGATCGGATCGATGGGCGGGTTCGTCACTTGGGCGAACATCTGGCGGAAGTAGTTGTACAGCGGCTTGTTCTTGTCCGACAGCACGGCCAGCGGGCTGTCGTTACCCATAGAGCCAATGCCTTCTTCGCCCTTTTCAGCCATGGGAGTCAGCAAGAACTTGATATCTTCTTGCGTGAAACCAAAGGCTTGCTGACGATCCAGCAGCGACAGATCGGACTTAGCTACAGGAGCCTTGAAATCCGCAGGAATTTCGACTTGGTCAAGCTTGATGCGCAGGTTTTCAATCCACTGCTTGTAGGGCTTGGTGTTGACGACGTTGGCTTTGAGCTCATCGTCTTCAATCATGCGGCCTTGCTCCAGATCGATCAGCAGCATCTTGCCGGGCTGCAGACGCCACTTGCGCACGATTTTGCTGTCGGGAACGGGCAATACGCCGGCTTCAGAAGCCAGAATCACCAGATCATCTTCAGTCACCACATAACGCGAAGGACGCAGGCCATTGCGGTCCAGCGTAGCGCCGATTTGGCGACCATCGGTGAACACGATGGATGCAGGGCCATCCCATGGCTCCATCATGGCTGCGTGGTACTCATAGAAGGCGCGGCGACGCTCGTCCATGGCTTCGTGCTGCTCCCAAGGCTCGGGAATCATCATCATCACAGCCTGGCTGATGGGGTAGCCAGCCATGGTCAGCAACTCAAGGCAGTTATCGAAAGTAGCAGTGTCAGACTGGCCGGCAAAGCTGATCGGGTACAGCTTTTGCAGGTCTTCACCCAGCACAGGAGAAGCCATCACACCTTCGCGCGCCAGCATCCAGTTGTAGTTGCCGCGCACGGTGTTGATTTCACCGTTGTGCGCCACATAGCGATAAGGGTGAGCCAGTGGCCACTCAGGGAAGGTATTGGTAGAGAAACGCTGGTGCACCAGACCGATGGCGGAGACGCAACGCTCATCCGACAAGTCCTTGTAGTACACGCCCACTTGGTCGGCCAGCAACAGGCCCTTGTAAACCACGGTGCGGCTGCTCATGGAAGGAACGTAGTATTCCTTGCTGTGCTTGAGGCCCAGACCTTGAATCGCACCGCTGGCAGTCTTGCGAATCACGTACAGCTTGCGCTCCAGCGCGTCTTGCACGATCACGTCTGCGCCGCGGCCAATGAAGACTTGGCGCAGGATAGGTTCTTTTTCCTGCACGGTGGGCGACATAGGCATGTCGCGGTTCACCGGTACATCGCGCCAGCCCAGCAGCACTTGGCCTTCGGCCTTGATGGCGCGTTCCATCTCTTGCTCGCAAGCTAGGCGGGATGCATGTTCTTTAGGCAAAAAGATCATGCCCACGCCGTATTCACCAGCCGGTGGCAGTGTCACACCTTGCTTGGCCATCTCTTCACGGTAGAGCTGGTCAGGAATCTGAATCAAGATACCTGCGCCATCACCCATCAACGGGTCTGCACCCACAGCACCGCGGTGGTCGATGTTTTCCAAAATTTTGAGCGCGCCCAAGACGATGTCATGACGTTTCTGGCCCTTGATGTGGGCAACAAAACCCAGACCACAAGCATCATGCTCGTTGCTCTTGGAGTACAGACCGTGGTCCTGGAGACGCTTAATCTCTGCAGCCGTCGTCATGGGGAATCCTCTTATATCAATCGCGGGGATTGCAAGATTACGACAGAGCATGAAGTTATGCAATAAAATTTAATTAGGGTCAGATACTAATTAAATCAACGTACTTGTATCTTTATTTAAATTAGGGACATATCAAAAATAAACAAGCCAATTCAATAAAAACAAAGAGATAGAAATTTACTCTTGAGCCTTACGCACCAAGACTGTGCGTGCCGCCGGCCTTCCAGCCTTCTGCCGCATCACCCGGCGCTCGGTTTTGTGTTGCAAATTTTCAATAAATTCAGGCTCACCCAGGGCCCAACCGAGCAAAGCAGCGTGGCTAATTTGCTCTTGAGCGTCTTGATCCAGACCTGCTTCCACCGCTTTGACATAGGCGACATCACGCGCAAACGGTGTATTGCCCAAAGCCCAAAAAAGAGCATGCGGGCTGATGAGGCCATCATGCTGAATGCCAGCGTTATGCGCATAACTAGACCATGGCCAGTCCAGCGCCCGCGGCACCAGCCCTGCGCGCACGGGGTTCAAGTCCATAGACACCATGGTGGCCAGCAACCACCGCTCAGCCTGCAGCAAAGTGCTCCGATAGCGCCCCTCCCATAAGGTGCCGGTGCGCCCATGTCGGTTGTTGAAGTAGCGCACATAGCTGCGGCCCAGCGCCTGCATAAATTGAGGGACACCCTGGTCAGTCTTGGGCGTAAGTAACAGATGAAAGTGATTGGGCATGAGCACATAGGCATGCACATCTACATCAAAACGCCTCGCCATCTCGCGCATCAGGTCCAGCATGGCAAGGCGATCCTGTGCATCCACAAAAATCTCGCTGCTGTTATTGCCGCGCTGAATGATGTGGTGCGGCGTATGTGCCAGCGTTAAACGAGGGAGACGAGCCATGGTGATGGGTCAGCTTGATGAGTAAAGGGAAGATGCTCTCTATTTAAGAGCAATCACTCTGTATAACGCTTAGCCCTGAGATTATTTTTCATCTGCTCCAGCGCAGGCTGCAGTGCCGGGCCAATACGCAAGGCTACGCAAGTAGCTAGAACATCGATGATGAGTAAGTGCAGCAATCGCGACACCATGGGGCTGTAACGGTCATAGCCCTCCGGGTGATCTGCCGCCAAATGAATCTGGCAGGCCGATGCCAAGGGCGAACCACTGGCCGTAATGGCAATCGTGGTGGCGCCGTTTTTACGCGCAATATCCGCAGCATCCATCAAATCACGCGTGCGACCGGAGTTAGAAATAATCACCACGCAATCACCGGGACCCAGCAAGGTAGCGCTCATCACCTGCATATGTCCATCACTGGTTGCAAGACTCGTCACGCCCAAGCGGAAAAACTTGTGCTGAGCATCCAATGCCACGATGCCGGAATTACCTGCCCCATAAAACTCAATGCGTTTGCCGGTTTGCCAAGTCGCCGCAATCGCAAGTGCCGCATGCTCTATAGCCACGGTGCTTGAGGCATTGCGGTATTGTAAAAAGGCCGCAACAGCGTTATCCACCACTTTGACCATCACATCACTGGTCTTGTCATCGCTATCAACGCTGCGATGGATAAAAGGTACACCCTCGCTGACACTTCCTGCCAGCTTGAGCTTGAAGTCAGCCAGTCCGTCATACCCCATGCTGCGGCAAAACCGCACCACCGTGGGCTTGCTGACATGAGAGCGCAAAGCCAACTCACGCACAGGCAAGTGAGCAAAGGCTCGTGGATCAGCCAATACCAAGCGCCCAACACGCTGCTCTGCTGGTGCCAGGGACGAAAGGGAGGCGGTAATCCGATCAAGCATATTGACGGCAGGTATGGTTAAAACCATTAATAAATACTAGAACGAGAAAGCATAAGACCGAAGGGCCTTACAACTCAGAAATTAGTGGAGAAACTTGGATATTTCAGCAAATAAATGCAGCGACTCGCCGTCTCCATAGAGATACGTTCAATCACTCTATGCTCCATGAGCGCTCAGCCTAATTCTCAGCACCCGATTCACGCTCTACACTTGCTAATTCATTTACAAAATATCAAAGGATGGTCATGAATCAGTTGGAGGCGCTCAAGCAATTCACAACCGTGGTCGCGGACACCGGTGATTTTCATCAATTGGCTCAGTTTCAGCCACGTGATGCCACCACCAATCCATCCCTGATTCTGAAAGCCGTCCAAAAACCCGAATACGCGCCGCTGATGCGCGCCACGGTTGCCCAGTTCAAGGATCGGTCTTTAGATGAAATCATGGACCGTATTTTGGTGCGCTTTGGCTGCGAGATTCTGAACACCGTCCCCGGCCGCGTATCCACCGAAGTTGATGCTCGCTTGTCATTTGATACAACGGCAACTGTCACCCGCGGCGAGCGACTGATCGAGCTTTATCAGGCAGCCGGCGTCCATACCGAGCGCGTGCTCATCAAAATTGCCGCCACTTGGGAAGGCATTGAAGCCGCGCGAATTCTCGAGCAGCGCGGCATTCATACAAACCTAACGCTGCTTTTCTCGTTTTGCCAAGCGGTTGCCTGCGGGCAAGCCAAGGTTCAACTGATTTCACCCTTTGTGGGCCGCATTTACGACTGGTATAAAAAACAAGCAGGCGCCCAGTGGAATGAAGCTGCCATGGCTGGCGCCAATGATCCCGGCGTGAGCTCAGTGCGCCAAATCTACAATTACTACAAGCACTTCGGCATTGCGACCGAAGTAATGGGTGCAAGCTTTCGTAATACCGGGCAAATTTTGGCATTAGCCGGCTGTGACCTGCTTACCATTGCACCTGAACTATTGGCGCAACTGTCAGCGCAGGACGGCTCGCAACTAACTCGCGCCATGGATGCCGACTCGGCGAAAACTCAAGAACTGAAACGTGTGATTTTTGACGAAGCTTCATTCCGATTCGCACTGAATGAAGACTCCATGGCCACCGAAAAGCTGGCAGAAGGCATTCGCGCATTTACCGCGGACACCTTGAAACTGGAAACACTGATGCAGCAAGCTGCTGCATGATTTACTGGAATTTCTTTTGACTCCACTCTGTCATGAACTACCTGCCTGGCAGGCTTTGCAAACGCATTACACATCGCAAATCCAGCATCTGGATTTGCGCAAAGCATTTGCACAGGACTCACAACGTCTTGCATCGCTGAGCCTGCAAGCACCTCATGTATTCGCAGACTTATCCAAAAGTTTTCTGAACACCGACACACAAGCGCTGCTGCTGCAACTTGCCCAAGAAAGCCAGCTTGTGGCAAAGCGCAATGCCATGTTGGCAGGCGAGGCCATCAACTCAACAGAGCAGCGCAGCGTCATGCACTGGCTTCTACGAACGCCTGCTGACCGGGGTGAAATCCAGCATGCTCCAACGGTTCAAGCTTGGCCTGCTGAAATGCACGCTGCTTTGCATGAAGTTCATAGCACTTTGGAGCAAATGCTTGCCTTGGCAGAGCAAATCAGAGACGATAAGCAGATTACCGACATCGTCAATATCGGCATCGGCGGCTCTCACCTCGGCCCCGAGGTCGTTGTCAATGCGCTTGAAGATTGGATAGACACGGGTAAGAACTTCCACTTTGTCTCTAACGTCGACGGCCATGAGCTTGGGCATGTGCTGCGCCGGGTCAAGCCAGAAAGCACACTGTTTCTCATCGCATCAAAATCATTCACGACTGCTGAGACTATGCTCAATGCACGCTCAGCCCGTCAATGGTTTCTGGATCATGGCGGCAGTGAAGATCCAGAAGCGTCTTGCTCGATTAACAAGCATTTTGTCGCGCTAACTACCAATACGCATGCTGCTGCTGAGTTCGGCATTCAACGCACACTAGGTTTTTGGGACTGGGTGGGTGGCCGTTTCTCACTCTGGTCTGCCATTGGCCTGCCGATTGCCATTGCCATTGGCTCAGTGCAATTTCGCGCTCTGCTTGACGGTGCGCATGCGATGGACGCTCACTTTTTCACTGCTCCATTGGAAGTGAATCTCCCCGTGCGCCTAGGCCTGCTAGATGTCTGGTATCGCGACTTCTGCCAGTTCTCTAGCCGCTGCATCGCCCCTTATAGCCACGGCTTACGCCGCTTGACTGCCTATCTCCAGCAGTTAGAGATGGAGAGCAATGGCAAGAGCGTGACCAATGATGGTGTAGAACTCTCAACGCCCACCGCCCCTGTCATCTGGGGCGAGCCTGGAACTAACGGTCAGCACGCCTTCTTTCAAATGCTGCATCAGGGTAAAGATGTCATCCCTGTGGAGTTCATTGCACTGCGCGATGGTGGGAAATATCTGGGTAAACACCATCAAAGCCTTGTCATCAACGCTATCGCACAAGCACAAGCTTTGATGGTTGGACGCTCTGGGGATGGCGTTGAGAAAGACTGCAGAGGTAATCGTCCCAGCAGCTTCTTATTACTCGAAAGACTGGACCCCGCTTCTCTTGGCGCATTAATTGCTTTGTATGAGCACCGAATCTTCGTCTCCGGCGCCATTTGGGATATCAACAGCTTCGATCAATGGGGTGTGGAGTTGGGCAAACAGCTAGCTAGGCAACTCCAAACTCGCCAAAGCAGCAATGACTGGGATGGAGTCGACTCATCCACACAAGCATTGATGAAGCGACTGATGCAAACCTCACCATAAAAGGGCTGGCCGACCAACGGCCTGCCCTTTTATGCAGCCATTTCTTCTTGAGGCAAATACGGATAACGAACCGCAGCTAAGTTGATCAAACCAAACTCAGCTAACAACTGGCGCAGGCGCTGACCAGAGTTACGCTTTTTCTGCCCCGTGTAACGCGCCACAATGAGCTCATTTTTCATGCTGTGCTCCCAGCCCACCAACTCGGTCACCGTAACTTGGTAGCCACAAGCTTCAAGGTACAGACAACGCAGCACATTGGTGATCTGGCTCCCCATTTCACGGGTATGAATGGGATGACGCCACAACTCAGCTAGCGGTGTACGCGTCAGGCTTATGGCTTTGGTCTGGCGAAGGCAGGCTGCAATCTCTGCCTGACAGCAGGGCACGAGAACCATGGCCTTAGCCTTTTTCTCCAGACCAAAAGCAATGGCGTCATCGGTAGCCGTATCACAGGCATGCAAGGCTGTGACCACATCAAACTGCGCAGGCATAAAGCCCACATGGGTGGACTCTGCCACCGACATATTCAAAAACTCCATGCGATCAAACGCCAGATCGGCAGCCAGTTTCTGAGATGCCTCTACCAGCGGCGCACGCGTCTCAATGCCGTAGATTTTGCCTTGACCCAGGGCCTTGAAATACAGGTCGTAAAGGATAAAACCGAGATAGGACTTGCCTGCCCCATGGTCAGCCAGAGTCACCGCATGACCATCCTTGGACAACTCATTAAGCAATGGCTCGATGAACTGATAGAGGTGATAGACCTGCTTGAGCTTGCGGCGCGAATCTTGATTGAGCTTGCCCTCACGCGTCAAAATATGCAGCGCTTTGAGCAGATCAATACTCTGACCAGGCTTGAGCCCCAGCTGCTCAAAAATATCTTGTCCCTTTGCCACCGCAGGCTTTTGCACGCCCTGCTTTTTATCCGTTTTCGCCATTATTTCTCTGCCTTTGCTGCGCCATGTTCTGTCGCAGGGCAACGCGCACCCACATCCAGATCCAGCCAGCCTTCAATACCAATTTTTTCCAGCGTCTCCATATTGCGCTCATAAATCGACTCGGCCTCAGGGAAAACTTCCACCGCCTTGTCGATACTGTCTTCACGCAATAAGTGCAAAATAGGATATGGCGCACGATTGGTGCAATTGGTCACGTCATCTACGTCCGTGCCCTCAAACTGAAACTGAGGGTGGAAAGATGCCACTTGCAACATACCACCCAAGTCTAGTTCTTCGACCATCACGTCTGCAACTTCAAGAAAGTCGTTGAAGTCCAAGAAGTCTTGCAAAGCAAGAGGCAAGATCAGCAAGGTCGTATCGCGCTTTTCTTCATTGGCTTCAGCCAACGCTTCAAGCTCGCGGTGCAAGTCTTGTGCCACCGCCTCGGCATCTGTCGCCTCGCTGACCACATAATGAATCTGGCCCTTAACATGCACACCCTTGGCAAAGGGGCAAAGGTTGAGCCCAATCACGGCATTTTCCAGCCAACGCACAGTATCTTCAATGACGAGATTCGGCGGAAAGCCCTGCTCGAGAGTGGTTGAGGTTTCGGTCATGGCAAGGCCCTCCAAAATGCAAACGGGGGCAATCGCCCCCAAAGATTGCGCACTGGGCGGGAAAAATTCCGGCTCTAGATACACAGATACTGTATTTTAGCGAGCCCTCTACAACGCTGCATGAGGTGCTGACCAAACCCGGCTGCACTCAGCGACTCAGCACATTCAAGCCCGTAATACGCTCATGCTCGCCAGCAGCGTAGCGGTCCGTCATACCCGCAATAAAGTCTGACACCACACGCGCACGATCATTCAAAGTATTGGCTGCCTGCGCTCGCTGCACAAATCTAGGCTTCATTCGTTCAGGCTCCACCATATAAGCGGCAAACAGATCTCTCACAACTTGCTGCGCACTATCCATGGTCTGTATGACTTGAGGGTGACGGTACAGCTGTTTAAACAAAAATTGTTTCAGCGCCAGAGACTCAATCTTCATGGCATCGCTAAAGCCAATCAACACCTTCCCATGAAGACGTACCTCCTCTACGGAGTGCACCTTGGAGGACTTTAGGCGCTCTCTAGAATGATTGATGACGTCATAGACTTGGTCACTTAGCATTCGACGAATGCTTTCGTAAAGCAGTTTTCGATGTGAGTTAGCAAGTGCAAGCTGCGGCCAATCAGACAGCGTGGCTTCGTAATAACGAGCAAACAAGGGAACTGCATCACGCAACTGAATCATGCTAATGACGCCTGAGCGAACGCCATCATCCACATCGTGCGCGTTATAGGCAATCGCATCGGCGAGGTTACAAAGCTGCGCCTCCAGCGACGGCTGCGAGCCATCTATAAATCGCTGCGCCACACCACCAGGCTCTCGTGCGTTCAAAAATTGAGCATTGCTTGACGAGCAATGTTTGAGAATGCCTTCGCGGGTCTCAAAAGTCAGATTGAGGCCGTCGAAGGAGGGATAACGCTCTTCCAACCTATCCACCACTCGTAGGCTTTGCAAATTGTGCTCAAAACCTCCATAGGGCCTCATGCATTCATTGAGCGCATCCTGGCCTGCATGACCAAACGGCGTATGCCCCAGATCATGGGCCAGGCAAATCGCCTCGACCAGATCTTCATCGAGCTGTAGCGAACAAGCGATGGAACGCCCCAACTGCGCAACCTCCAGCGAATGCGTGAGCCTTGTACGAAACAAGTCACCCTCGTGATTCACAAAGACTTGTGTCTTGTAAACCAGTCGCCTGAAGGCTGAAGAGTGAACGATTCGATCGCGATCGCGCTGAAAATCGCTACGCGTGGGAGCAACCGGCTCCGCAAAAAGACGTCCCTTGCTGTGTAAGGGATTGCAGGCGTAAGAAGCCAGAGTGTTCATGCAGGCTACCTCCACAACTGAATACAGTCACTCTAGCAGTTCATCCAAAATTTCAGCCACAGCAGCTGTCGATCACCTCACGCACCAATGCATCAGGGGCTGAGCACATGACAGCCTTGCCTGCTCCATCAATCAGAACAAAGCGAATTTCACCCGCCTCCGATTTTTTATCCACGCGCATCAGCTCAAGGTATCGACCAGCGTTGTCATTCGCATCAATCACTGCACCCAATACCGGTAATCCAGCGCGCTCGATCAGGATGCGCAGTCGGGTAACAAATGCCTCATCCACCATTCCGAGTCGTTTGGACAGCTCTGCTGCCATCACCATGCCTGCGGCTACGCCTTCACCATGCAGCCAGTTGCCATAGCCCATGCCCGCTTCTATCGCATGCCCGAAGGTGTGACCAAAGTTGAGAATGGCGCGCAAGCCCGCCTCTTTTTCATCTTGCCCCACCACCCATGCTTTGATTTCCACACTGCGCTTGACTGCATGAGCTAGCAGCTTGCGATCGCGGCGCAGCAAGCCATCCATGTTCAGTTCAAGCCAGTCAAAGAACTGCATGTCAGCAATCGGGCCGTACTTAATGATTTCACCCAAGCCTGCGCTTAGCTCACGCTGTGGCAAGGTGTCTAACGTAGCCAGATCACACACCACCAACTGTGGCTGATAGAAGGCTCCAATCATATTCTTGCCCAGCGGATGATTAATGGCAGTCTTCCCTCCAACCGAAGAGTCCACTTGCGATAGCAGCGTGGTCGGCACCTGCACAAATGGCACGCCGCGCATATAGCTGGCTGCCGCAAACCCCGTCATATCCCCAACCACACCGCCACCCAGCGCAAACAATACCGTCTTGCGGTCACAGCCATTTGCGAGCAGCGCATCAAAAATCAGGTTCAAGGTTTGCCAGTCTTTATGCGCCTCACCATCAGGCAGCACCACTGTGTGGACTTGCGCATATTTCCGACTCAACGCATGCTTCAGCATCGCCAAATAAAGTGGCTCCACCACATCATTCGTCACCACCAAAGCGGCCGTGGCTTTGGGCAAATCCTGCCAAGTGGCAAATTGAGTCAACACATTCTCAGCAATCACTATCGGATAGCTGCGCTCATCCAAATCAATATGCACCGTTTCCACGTCGGAACCCTTCAAAATAGATAGCAAATAGCGTCTTCAGCACTTTGGCTCAAAGGCTTTTGAGCCTGAATCAAGAATGTTGACCCAACTCCACCTGCATTGCCACCCGCTGTGCGACCTGAGTTGAAGACAAGCCGCCTCCAGCAACCATAAAGTCAGCGACCTCCTTATAGAAAGGATCTCTGACGGCATGCAAGTCTAGCAACCGTTGTAGCGGATTATCGACTTGCAGCAAGGGACGCTGGGTATCGCGCTGCAGTCGCTTAGCAATCTCATGAGGGGATGCGCTCAGGTAAACAACCTGAGCATGCGCTATCAGTTGCTGCCGATTCTCCGGCTTGAGCACCGCTCCACCACCCGTTGATATCACCATCTTTTTCGGTCTTGAAAGCAGTTGAGCCAAAACTTGCTGCTCAATTTCTCGAAATTTCGGCTCACCTTCCCTCGCGAAAAACTCACGGATCGTGCATCTGATGTGCTCTTCAATGGCTGCATCCACATCCACAAAAGGTAGCGCCCAGCGCTTAGCCAAATAACGCCCAATGGTAGATTTTCCACATCCAGGCAGCCCGACAAGAGCAATGTGAGAGTTTTTCAAAATAGTCATCGATCACAGCCATCCGCAATTTATTTTCTCGTATATCGGATATTTTCGCAGTCCACAGACATTCGGAAATCAAAAAGGCCCGCATTTTGTTCATGCGGGCCTTTGAGATACCGGAGTACCTGTTACTTACTAGTATTTCGCGCCTGACTCAGCATCTTGGGCGTAATAAATATCAGCATTTCACGTTTTTGTGATGCCTTAGCACTATTGCGAAACAAATGCCCCAAAACAGGTATATCACCCAACAAGGGTACTTTGTTAACCTGATTCGTTTCTTCCATTTCAAAAATACCACCGATCACAACCGTGCCACCATTTTCAACCAGCACCTGTGTTTTGATGTGCTTGGTATCAATAGCAACGCCTTGGGTTGTTGTCTCGCCTCGACTATCCTTGTTCACATCCAAGTCCAGAATGATGTCACCTTCAGGAGTAATCTGGGGTGTCACCTCTAACTTAAGAACCGCCTTCTTAAAGGAAATCGTGGTCGCGCCGTTGGGAGCAGTAACTGAATAAGGGTACTCCGTACCTTGTTCGATTAAGGCCTTGTTTTGATCTGCTGTAACCAAACGAGGATTAGAGATGATCTTGCCATCACCTTCAGCCTCAAGTGCAGACAATTCCAAAGACAAAAAGCGGGTCAATGAACTATTGAACACTGAAAAAGCAACTTGACCCGCCGCTGCGCCGCTGATTGCGCTCGCAGGTAAATTCACAAAATTCGAGTTTGATATAGCGCTAGTGCTAGTTGATGTAAGAGCTGCACCAGGAACTGAGCCCTGGTTAGTTCCGAAAGCACGGTTGCTGCCAATTGCTCCACCACCAAATTTCACACCCAAATTACGACCAAAAGTATCGCGTGCTTCAACGATTCTGGCCTCAATCATGACTTGGCGTACAGGCACATCTAGCGTTGCCAGCAAAGCTTTCATTTCATCGAGCTTGGTTGGCGTATCTGTCACAAACAATTGGTTGGTACGGGGCTCAGAAATAGCAGAGCCACGTGCAGACAGAAAACGAGCACTAGTTGCTGTGCCAGTACCACCGCCACCGCCAGTAGAGGTTGTGATCTGCGTCAAAATATCAGCCGCCTTGGCATAGTTCAGTTGGAAACCCTGAGTACGCAGAGGCTCCAGCTTCTGAATTTCCATCGCTGCTTCATAGTCGCGCTTGGTACGCGCATCAATTTCATCCTTGGGTGCAATCCAGAGCACGGAGCCTGACTTGCGCATGCCCAGACCCTTTGCATCCATGATGATTTGTAGCGCTTGATCCCAAGGTACATCCTTCAGACGCAGCGTCAGAGCACCTGTCACCGTATCCGAAGTCACGATATTGAAATTGGTGAAGTCGGCAATCACCTGCAGCAGCGAACGCACTTCGATATTTTGGAAGTTCAGCGACAGTTTTTCACCGCTATATCCAGGGCCTTGCGTCAGTTTGCTGGTGTCCACTTTTTTCTGGCGAACTTCCAAAACAAACTGGTTATCGCTTTGATAAGCGCTGTGCTCCCAATCCCCGATAGGATCAATGCGCATACGCACACGGTCACCTTGTTGAGTGGTCGAGATGGCTTGAACTGGAGTACCAAAATCAGCAACATCCAATTTTTTGCGCAGATTTTCTGGAAGGTCCGAGCGCAGAAAATCAACGGTCAAGCCCTTGCCTTCTTGGCGCAGGTCAACCCCGACCTGACTGCTTCCCAAGCTCACAATGACCCGGCCTGAGCCATCATTGCCACGGCGGAAATCAACGCCTTTGATTGATGCAGCATCAGTAGATGCCGATTTACTCTCAAAGACAGGAGCTACCGCAGCAGGAGTTCCCGCCACCGTTGCAGCGGCACCTGCGGGGTCCAGCATAATCAACAAAGACTTGCCTTGGCGCTGCAAGCGATAAGTCGTAGCAGCCTTGAGATTGAGCACCAGCCGTGAACGACCAGAGGCCTCAACAAGGTTAGCCGAGCGCAAATTACCTTGATTAAATTCAACTAAAGATTTTCCTGAGGCATTCGTCACACCGGGAAAATCAAGGGCAATCCGTGCAGGTGACTGCACTACGAACCCGGTCGGATCTGCTGCCAACGGCTCAGATAATTCGACACGAATCACTTCGGAGCCAGACTGAACAGCCCCTGTGACAGCCTCAATACGAGCTTGTGCCCAAGCTGCAGAGGAAAGCAAAAGACTGCCCAAAGTCAGTCCCCAACGGGCCTTCGCCAAAGTCCTGCGATTACTACCCATCATTTGCTAACCTCCTGCAACTCTAAAGTGCTTGTTCTCTCAATCCAGTCACCACCACCATCTTGAACAATTTCTCGTAACACGATGGAGTTTTCGGTGATCTTCGTAATTTTTCCGTAGTTCTGCCCCAGGTAGTTGCCAACACGTACCTGATAAAGCAAAGCACCCACTTTGACCAAGGCCGTCGGCTCGCTCTTTTTATCCAAACTGCCCACCATGCTCATAGCATCCAGCGGTTCAGATTCAAGAGGCTCCTTGCGCCGATTCAATTCAGGTGTCAGCAAAGCAGTACTGATATTGGACTGCGCAGACTCCTTACGCAGCACTTGAATCAGCTTGAGTGGGTTGAATGGATCCATCCCTTCAGCCCCGGTGTACACCTGGGGTTTAAAGGGCTTGGGCTCCTCCAAGGGCTTCACAAAGGGCTTGGCATTGGCTCGCTCTTGAGCCATCCACTCACGCAATTGATCCTCATCAGATCCAGTACAGCCCATTAAGAGAGCACTGCCAACAAATGCCAGCAAAAGGGGATTCAACGAAAACTTGCTCATTTCTTCCCCTTGGCTGCATCGCGCTGAGCATTCACTTCATCTGCATCCAGATAGCGGAAGGTACGCGCTGTGGCGTCCATGGTCAGTACATCGCCATCCTTGCCTGCTGGAGCAATGGACAAATTGTTCAAAGTCACGATTCGAGACAGAAAAGCAATATCTGAAGCAAACGAGCCAATATCGTGATA
The DNA here is from genome assembly GCF_019355935.1 of Comamonas sp. Y33R10-2. Classification (NCBI taxonomy): domain Bacteria; kingdom Pseudomonadati; phylum Pseudomonadota; class Betaproteobacteria; order Burkholderiales; family Comamonadaceae; genus Comamonas; species Comamonas sp. Y33R10-2. Next base: position 219,833 of record NZ_CP079925.1, on the reverse strand, counting down.
ACGACCAGTCACCTTCAGCGTAATAGGTAACTCAGCGTAGTATTCCTTGGCCACCATCGCACCTGGGCGGAAGACCTCAAACTGAAGGCTACGGCCTAAACCTGCTTGATTGATATCAGACAGCAAGGCCGCCATTTCTGCCTTGCTAGGCAGTTGCTTTTCCAGCTGGGTCACATACTGCTGCACCTGCTCGCGCTGCTTTTTCAAGCCTTCAAGACTCGCAGCCTTGAGCATTTTTTTCGTAAAGTCAGCGCGTAGAGTCACCTCTGTGGCACGCTCAGTTTCCAGCTCAGTTTCGTAGTCCTTGAGCATGACAAACCACAACACTGCCGCAACGGCAATGGCCACAACGGTATACAGCAATGCCTTGGGCAACGCCGGCCAAACGGATGGGTCATTGGGATCAAGATTGCGAAATTGCCGCTGAATTTTTTCTTGCAGCGCAGCAAAATCAATATCTGAAGACTTCTTCTTTTTAGCCATTACTGCGCCTTCACAGAGGGAGCTTCAGCGGTCAGACTTTTCTCTGCATCGCTCGCTCTTGCCAGGTTGAAGCGCAATGTGAATGCAGCTGCTCGGCGCTTATCCTTTGCAGTCACATCAACAGTTTTGGCCACAATTTCCATCAACTCAGGCTTGGAGAACCATGCCGTACCTTCGGTCAAATTGCGCAGCATCTCAGAGATACGCTCGTTCGATTGAGCAGTGCCCTGCATAGTCACCAGCAAGCCTTCTTGCTTGATGCTGCTGATGTAGACCCCATCTGGCAATTGCTTGACCAGCTCATTGAGCATGTGCACTGGCAAGTTGCGGTCAGACTGCAAATCTTCTACGGCCTTTTGACGAGCACGCAACGCTGCGATTTCGCTCTCTAGGCCATCAATTTCCTTGATCTGGGTTTCCAGCACTTTGATTTCGGAGCGCAGCAGATTATTTTTATTCTGCTGGCCTTCAATCATGATCTGAAAGTACCAATAGATCAGACCAGCGATAAGCAGGCCAGCAATCGCAGCCATCACCATATTGACCTGGAACGCTTCTTTGCGGCGCTTCTTAGCGGCCTCTCGGTGCGGTAAAAGGTTAATCCGTATCACTCTTGAAACCTCCGCATGGCCAGACCACAAGAGGTCAAATAAGACGGAGCCTCGCGCGCCATTTTTTTCAATCGAATGCTGCTACCAATCTCCATTCCGTCAAACGGATTGGCAAGACTGCAAGCGCACCCAGTCTGCTGGCTCACAGCGTCAGCCAAACCCGGCAAAGAGGCCGAGCCGCCTGCCAACAACACATGATCTACCCGGTTGTAAGGCGTACTGGTAAAGAAGAATTGCAGTGCGCGAGCGACTTCTTGCGTCAGGCTTTGCACAAAGGGTTTGAGCACGCCGGTTGTGTAGTCTTCAGGCAGTTCACCACTGCGCTTTTTAGCCTCAGCTTCTTCAGGAGAGAAGCCGTATTGGCGCGCGATCAGCTGTGTCAGCTGTGCTCCGCCAAAAGCCTGATCGCGCTCATACAACACTTCGCCGTTGCGCAGCACCTGCATGCTGGTGGTCATAGCGCCCACTTCGAACAGCGCAACCACCGCATCTTGACCTGCATTGCTCAACCGCGAAACCAAGCGAGTAGCCGCCATTCGGGCTGCATAGGGCTCAATATCAATCACGATTGGCTTTAAGCCTGCAGCTTCTGCCAAGCCTTGGCGGTCTTGAACTTTTTCTTTGCGCGACGCTGCGATCAACACATCTACATCACCTGAAGAAACAGATGATGGGCCAATGACGCAAAAATCCAAGCTCACCTCATCCAGGGAAAACGGAATGTACTGATTGGCCTCAGACTCGACCTGAACTTCCATTTCCAACTCAGATAAACCAGCAGGTAAAGTGATTTTTTTGGTGATAACGGCAGCTGCAGGCAAAGCCATGGCTACGTTTTTGGTCCGCGTGCCGCTTTTCTTGACCAAACGACGAACAGCCTCGGCGACTTCGTCAAATTTTTCAATGTTGCCATCGCTAATCCAGCCTTTTTCAAGAGGCTCAATCGCGCAACGCTCCAACTGCCATTCACCTGACTTGCTTTTAGTCAGCTCAACCAACTTCACGCTGGAGGAGCTCACATCAATGCCAAGCAAAGGTGCAGGCTGACGGCTGAATAAAGAACTCAGAGCAATCAACGTGCCCCCCTAGATTGTAAAAATGGAAACAAAAACCAGCAATATGTGGGAATCCTAGCAGCAAGCTATAGCAACCTATGCTTTGCTGTAGCCATAAAGCGCCCTATTCGTGGCCAAAAAAATACAGTGTAGTCAGATATCGACTACAAACACAGCAACTGCTATTCAAACAACAGCGCCTCGTCAGTGCTTTAGGATTGACCCAACGCGTGATGTGCTCTTCGTCACAACAATGATTTCTCAAAGGGAATTCCTATAATTCCCCACCCTTTGCTCATACTGCGAAATGCCGTCATCAGAACATTCTGCTCATCAGGCCCCTGCACCTGGCTCTAAAGCACCTAAAAAACGCTTGCATTGGTTACCCCGTTCTATCTTCTGGCTCATAGGGCTTGCAGTTGCGGGCGCTCTTGGGGTTTTGTTGGCTGTCGCAGTGGCGCTCGCCATGGCCTACCCCAACCTGCCGGATGTCTCTGAATTGGCCGACTACCGGCCCAAGCTCCCACTACGCGTCTACTCCAGCGAGGGTGCTTTATTAGGTGAATTTGGAGAAGAACGCCGCACACTGACCCCCATCAGCGAAATCCCCAAGGTCATGACCGATGCAGTACTGGCTATTGAGGACACACGCTTTTTTGAGCATGGCGGCGTCGACTACAAGGGCATGCTGCGCGCTGCACTGGCCAACCTAGGCAAGGTCAAAAGCCAAGGTGCTTCAACCATCACCATGCAGGTGGCCCGTAATGTATACCTCTCGTCTGAGAAAACCTACACCCGTAAGATCTATGAGATTTTGCTCACCTTCAAGCTGGAGCATCTGCTGAGCAAAGAGCAAATTCTTGAGATCTACATGAACCAGATCTTTTTAGGCAACCGCGCCTACGGATTTGCGGCGGCCAGCGAAACGTATTTTGGCCACCCGCTAAAGGACATCACGGTGGCAGAAGCTGCCATGCTGGCCGGTTTGCCCAAAGCCCCATCGGCATACAACCCCATCAGCAACCCTAAGCGTGCACGCAGCCGCCAGCTCTACATCATTGAGCGCATGGAGGAGAACGGCTTCATCACCAGCGAGCAAGCCAAGCAAGCCAAAGAAGAACCCCTCAAGCTTCGCAACTCTTCAAGTTCTACGCGTGTACATGCTGAATATGTTGCAGAAATGGCTCGTCAGCTCATATTTGCACAGTACGGCAACGATGCCTACACACGCGGCCTGAATGTTTACACCACGCTCAATGCCGGCGAACAAGAAGCTGCGTACAAGGCCTTGCGCGAAGGCATCATGAGCTACGAGCGGCGCCAAAAATACCGCGGTCCCGAGAAATTCATCACTCTGCCTAGCGACACGCAAGAGCGTGAAGAAGCAATCGACGATGCTCTCGCCAACCACCCCGACAACGGCGATGTGGTTGCAGCCGTGGTACTTGAGGCCTCTGCTAGAAAACTCATTGCAGCACGAGCTGATGGCGCGCAAATTGAAATCACCGGTGACAACCTCAAGCCCGCCGAGTCGGGACTCAGCGCCAAAGCACCGCCAAACACCAAGATTCGCCCCGGAGCTGTAATCCGCGCCATCAAAACCGCGAAGGGTGCTTGGGAAATTACTCAGTTACCTGAAGTCGAGGGCGCATTTGTGGCGATGTCCACACACACAGGCGCTATCCGCGCTCTGGTGGGCGGTTTTGATTTTGAAAAAAACAAGTTCAACCACGTGACTCAGGCTTGGCGCCAGCCGGGCTCTAGCTTCAAGCCCATCATCTACTCGGCAGCGCTGGAGCATGGCTTCTCACCCGCCACCATGATTAACGATGCGCCGATCTTCTTCAGCGCAGCTACCACCGGCGGTCAGCCTTGGGAGCCCAAAAACTACGACGGCACTTATGCCGGCCCCATGACCATGCGCACGGGCTTAAATAAGTCCAAGAACATGATCTCCATCCGCCTGTTGCAAGCCATTGGCCCCAAGACCGGGCAGGAATGGGCCACGCGTTTTGGCTTTGAGGCCGCTAAACACCCCGCCTACCTAACCATGGCACTCGGCGCGGGCTCGGTCACTCCGCTGCAAATGGCTGGCGCCTACTCGGTCTTCGCCAATGGCGGCCACCAAGTCAATCCGTGGCTGATTGCCCGAGTAACTGATTACAAAGGCCGAGTGGTGTCTGAGTTCACACCTCCTGCAGTGAGCAGCCTGCCTCAAGCAATCCCTGAGCGCAACGCCTTCCTCACAGGCACCTTGCTCAACGATGTTGCACGAGTCGGCACCGCGGCCAAAGCACAAGCCACGCTCAAGCGATCTGACCTGTATGGCAAAACCGGCACTACCAATGATTCAGTGGATGCTTGGTTTGCCGGTTACCAGCCCAGCATCGCTGCCATCTCATGGATTGGTTACGACACACCACGCAATCTGGGCTCACGTGAAACCGGCGGCGGCCTGAGCCTGCCCATCTGGATCAGCTTTATGCAACACGCCCTCAAGGGCGTGCCTGTGGCTGAAGTGCAGACGCCACCCGGTGTCGTCAACATGGGAGGCGATTGGTTCTACGAAGAAAATGCCCGCAGCGGCGGTGTCTCCAGCCTAGGTATGGAAAGTCTCCCCGCCTCATCGAATGCAGACCCAGGCGGCACCCCAGCTCCTGCTGCAGAAGAGCGCAGCCAAATTCTGGATCTTTTCAGAAATTAAACGCAAAAAGCCTGTCTCGATGAGACAGGCTTTTTTATTTCAGCCGCTGATTCTTGTTAGGTCAACGCTTTGAAATCCAAGGCCATCGCCGATTGCTCGCTCGCATATTGCGTCAAGTTCGCAAAAAACTCGCCGGCACCCTTGGTGTCCATCCACACTTTTTTCTCTTCGTCAAAGCGATAGTGAAAACCGCCCGCTTTAGCTGCCAGCCAGATTTCATGCAGGGGCTTTTGCTGGTTGATCACAATCTGACTGCGGTTTTCAAAAACCAGAGTCACCAAGCCGCCTACGCGCTGCGCATCAAGGTCAGCATCGGTTTCATCGTTGATGCGGTCACAGCATTGCTCCACGGCCATCAGTAGTTGGTCAGCGCGGTCCAGATATTCAAGGTCAGTCATTACAATTTGCCCATGTTGAAAGCCACCCAAATTCTAGTCAGGAGCATTGCCCTTGCAGCTTGTGCGGCGTCCCTCGCCTCACTTTCTGCTTGTGGACAACAAGGCCCCCTCTTTTTGCCAACCGACGCAGCCGCCCAAGGCCGTGCCACTTTGCCTGAAGCATTAGGCATTCCTAAGCCTAAAACATCCGGCACAGCAACACCCTTGATTGAAACTGCCCCCTTAATCAGTACAGAAAACTCCGAAAGCTCCGAAGAGAGCGATGACAAGCCCTGAGGCTTGATAAACATCAACACCGGCTCCAGAGTTCAACCTTAGAGTAAGGCATCTTGTCCTTTGACAAATTGCCATGCCCATAGAGCTTTACCGCGACAAAACCCATGCCTGCCTGATGTTCTGCGACCTCATCGAAGAGGACGGTCAGGCTATTCAGGCCAATCAGTTCCTAATCGTAGATAACGGCACCGGCGCCATCATCGACCCCGGTGGCAATCTCGCGTTCAACGAATTGTTTATGGGCATGTCCCGTTACTTTCCGCCGCAAAAGCTGGCTTATGTGATTGCATCACATGCAGACCCAGACATCATCGCCTCGCTCGATCGCTGGATGACCAGCACTCGCGCACAACTGGTTATCTCGCGTATATGGGAACGTTTTGCACCCCACTTCACCAAAGTGGGCAAGACGGAAAACCGCGTCATCGGCGTGCCGGACGGCGGTGGCCGTCTGCCGCTGGGCAAAAGCGAGCTGGTTTTACTGCCTGCTCACTTTTTGCATGCAGAAGGCAACTTTCACTTCTACGACCCCATCAGCAAAATTCTGTTTACGGGCGACTTGGGTGTATCGCTCACCACCGGTGCTGAAGCGCAAACGCCAATAACCGATCTCGTACCCCATATCGCACGCATGGAAGGCTTTCACCGCCGCTACATGGTCTCGAACAAGATTTTGCGGCTGTGGGTACAGATGGCGCGACAGCTGCCCATCAGCATGATCGTTCCCCAACATGGCGCACCCATTAAGGGACAAAAGGCGATCACCGACTTGCTCAACTGGCTCGAAGGCCTGCAATGCGGCATTGATCTCTTCGATCAACGCGCCTATCAGTTGCCCAGTTCAGAGATTGATCCTGTCTCACGACAAACACGGCCAGCACTGCACGCTGTCGCCTGATAATCATTTTTTGATAGCACGCACTGCACGCCAGGTAAGCAGCAGGCCAAGAATCATTGCATATACAGCCACTTCGGCGAAATTATTCTTGCCTGCACGCATCCAAAAGAAATGCAGCAGCGCCAAGCCAGCTGCGGCATAAATCGTACGGTGCAGCCACTGCCAGCGCTTGCCGCCTAATGCCTTGAGCATGAACTTGGGCGAAGTCGCAGCTAGCGCCAGCAACACCAACCAAGTGGTGAAGCCGACCAAGATAAACGGGCGCTTGGGAATATCAGCCACGATGTCGCCCCATTGCAGCCCCATGTCAAACCAAGCGTAGCAAAGCAGGTGCAGGCAGGCGTAAAAGAAAACGTACAGGCCGAGCATGCGCCGGTAACGCACCAGTGGATTCCAGCCTGTGATCTGGCGCAGCGGCGTCACGGCCAACACGATGCAAAGAAAGCGCAGCGTCCAGTCGCCCGTGCTGCGCAGCAAAGCCTCCGCAGGGTTGGCGCCCAGCCCATCGGTAAAGGCCGCGTAGAAAAGCCATGCAAAGGGCAGCAAGCACAGCGTAAAGACCAGTGGTTTGGCCCAAGGTTTTAGCAGCCAAGCCTGCATCAGTAGAACTTCTTCAAGTCCATACCCGCATACAGCGATGCGACTTGATCTCCGTAACCGTTGAACATCAGTGTTTTGCGCTTTTTAGCGAATAGTCCGCCTTCACCAATGCGGCGCTCGGTAGCTTGGCTCCAGCGGGGGTGATCGACTTCGGGGTTTACGTTGGAATAAAAACCGTATTCATTGCGCGCTGCCTTGTTCCAAGCCGTGCCGGGCTCTTTATCCGTCAGGCGAATCGCGACTATGGACTTAGCGCTTTTGAAGCCATATTTCCACGGCACGACCAGTCGCACCGGCGCTCCATTTTGGTTGGGCATCACTTCGCCATACATGCCAAACGCCAGCAGCGTCAGCGGGTGCATGGCTTCATCCAGTCGCAAGCCTTCGGTGTAGGGCCAGTCCAGCACGCCGCTTTTGAGGCCGGGCATCTGAGCCTTATCAGCCAGGGTGACAAACTCCACATACTTGGCGCTAGAAAGCGGCTGCACTTTTTTAAGCAACTCAGACAGCGAGTAGCCAACCCACGGAATGACCATGGACCAGCCTTCTACGCAGCGCAGGCGGTAAATGCGCTCTTCTTGCGCGCTGAGTTTGAGCAGGCTGTCGATATCCAGCGTCTGCGGCTTTTGCACCAGACCTTCGATGCGCACTGTCCACGGCCGGGTCTTGAGCGTACCAGCGTTGCGGGCTGGCTCGCCTTTATCCAGCCCAAACTCGTAGTAGTTGTTGTAGCTCGTCGAGTCTTGGTAGCTGGTAAGCGCCTCCACCGTCATCGCGCCCGGCACTTTGCTGGGCAAGCCTTTTAATGCCGCAAGATGCGTCCGATCAGCCGCCGCTGCCAGTGCATCGCGACCAGCCCAGCTAGCCAATCCTGCGCCTGCAGCTCCTGCTGCCAAGGTCTGCATAAAGCTTCGCCGCTGCAGGTATTGCGCCTGCGAAGTGATTTCGCTGCTCAGTGAATGATCAAAACCTTGGTCATTGGTGCGTATCAGCATGAATTGCTCCTAGGTGCTCACGACAGAGTATCTAGGAGTTGAGAGCAGCGCCAGTCAGCAAAGTTCCTCGCCACAATTTTCATCAAAAAAGGAGCTACCAGTCCACGCTGTCTATTGATTCACAGACCTAAAGGCTTTGAAATCAATAAATTACTTGGACAGGTAGCTCCTATTTTAGATAGCACTTAAGTATGGAGCTTACAACTCACCGTAGCTGTGCAGACCGGACAAGAACATGTTCACCCCCAAGAAGGCGAAAGTGGTAATTGCCAAGCCTACCAGCGCCCACCAAGAAGAAATGGTGCCGCGCAGACCCTTCATCAGGCGCATGTGCATCCAAGCGGCGTAGTTAAGCCAGACAATCAGCGCCCAGGTTTCCTTGGGGTCCCAACTCCAGTAGCCGCCCCATGCTTCAGCCGCCCACAAGGCGCCCAGCACGGTGGCGATGGTGAAGAAGGCAAAGCCAACAGCAATGGCCTTGTACATCAAATCGTCCAAAATTTCGAACGAGGGCAGGCGTGCGGCGATACGTTTGCGGGCCAGCAAAATGCCCGCAACAATCAATGCGGAGATGCCGAAGTACACCATCCAGTAGCTGCCGCCGTTTTCAGTCGCACCCTTGCGAAAGACGATGGGCTCAAAGCACAGCACCACGCCCAGCAACCACAAGGGGGCCAGCTTGTACCACTTGGTCTCCGTCGCTTGCTGCTTGATGAGGTAGGCAAACGCCACCATGGCCGACAGCGCAAACGTGCCGTAGCCAATGAAGTTCGCTGGCACATGCAACTTCATCCACCAGCTTTTAAGAGCGGGCACCAGCGGCTGAATTTCATGCGCTTGGCGCACCAGCGTGTACCACAGCAAAAAGCCCACCGCCGCGCTCACAATTAGCATCACAAAACCACCCAAAGCGCGGGTGTCGTAATGCTGCTCGTAATACAGATAAAACAGCGCCGTCATCCAGCAAAACATGACGAACACTTCGTACAAGTTGCTGACCGGGATATGGCCAATATCTGGGCCCAGCAAATAACTCTCGTACCAGCGCACCATGGTGCCGACCAGCGCCAAAACCACCGCCAGCCACGCCAAGCGCGATCCCAGCAGCGACATAACGGACTGCTCGCTTTTGGCGAACACACCCACCCAGTAAAAGATGGTGCTGATAAAGAACACCATGCTCATCCACAGGATGGCCGATTGGCTAGAAAGGAAGTATTTAAGACCAAAAACGGTTTCTGAGCGCGCCAGATCACCGCCATCCGCACCTTGATACAGACCCACCGCCAAAAGCGCAAAGCCCGCTACCGTAAGCATCAGCCCCGCCAGTGGCCGCCAGAACCAGCCCAGCCAAATCATGGAGGGAATCGTGCCCAGCAAGATGCCCTTCTCATACACATCCATATGGTCAGCGTAGCGCTGCAGTGCCCAGCCCAGCCCCACGGTAACGATGACCGCAAACAACCAGTCAAACCAGTTGCGGCGGGCAAAGTAGCCTTCGTTCAGTGTCAATGTCGCGGTTGCGGTGTTCATTCAGAACCTCCGGGTGTCTTTTTTTGTACGGGCGTGGCCCCGATGAGCTTGTCAGCCAGCATGGTGAATTCGCGGTCGCCATCCATGGTCTTGCGATTGGTGGAGAGGGCCATATTGGCATGACTTGCGCCCGTGGATGAGCTGGATGGTGTCAGCCAGATCCAGATACGGCGGTCACGCACATACAGCATGGCAAAAATTCCAATGATGAGGAACAAGCAGCCGAGGTAAACAATGTTTTTGCCCGGCGCACGCGCCACCTGAAATACGCTGGCCTGTACCTGCGTAAAATCTTTCATCATGAAGACCACAGGCGCAGGGTAAAACTGTGCATCGCTGAGTGAGAAGACAGACTGGGTCATAAAGGCCTGCGTCTTCTCATCGTTGGCCAAGGGCTGAAGGCCTGCTTGCTGGCGCACTTGCTGGGCCAACTCAAACAGCACACCGTTCAAAATGCGCACCAGCACCTCACCGGCGCGCTCTCGCTCAGCCTCGGGTACGTTGCTTTCCATGAAGCTGGAGATGGCTTGCAGGCCACCCATAGGCTTGCCGTCAGGAGCTGTGAGCTTGCTGTCTTGGCCGGCAAACAACTCCAATGCCTTCAAAGCAGACTGGGCCAACGGCTCAGCCAATTCAGGACGAGAGGCATCCACCGCCTTTTTTACATAGGCGCGGGCAGCTTTTTCAGCCAGCTCCTTGTTTTGCATAGCTTGGCGCAGATTGAGAAAGGTGTCCATCGCGCCTTCGGGATCGGCGGGCACGCGCAGGTAGCGCAGCTCTTCAGTGGGGTTCTCGCGCACGCCCAGCAAAAAGACGGGCTGACCGTCGCCCGTATCAACGGGCAGCATGTAATTTTGAAACTCACGCGCCTGACCCGAGGCATCGCGCAGCTTGTAGCCCACGCTAGGGCCAATATTGCGCAGGTCTTTTTTGTCAGTCGTTTTGTGGGCTGCACCCAAACGCGAATCAATGGCCTGCTTCAAGTCCACCTTGCGCACATCGGTGCCTCCACCGCTCTTGCCGCTATTGTTTTGCGAGCCAAAATTTTCAACGTTGATGGTGCGCAGCGCCGTGTACTCCAGCGTGACTTTGTCTTGCGAGCCTTCAGCGAGCTTGCGCTCGAAGTTAGTCGAGTTACCAATCACGCCCTCCACATCAAAAGGCTGCGAGATGCCATCCATTGGCACTGCATGCAGCTTGACGGTAGAGCCGCCGTCATCAAAGCTGCTTTGATAAATTTCTATGCCTTTGTAGCTGGCCGGGTGGTTCACTTCCACGCGCTTTTCCAGCTTTTCGCCTGTTGCGCGGTCGTGAATCACGATCTCGCTGGCAAACAGTTTAGGCATACCAGTGGAGTAGTACTCCACGATGAATTTTTTGAGTTCTACGAAAAATGGCAGCTCTTGCAGCAAGATGCCGTCCGATTGATTCAAGATAGCCGTACCCGACTGCGTACCTTCAGACACCATCAGGTTGCCGCGAAAGGTCGGGTTCTTGACGGACAGCCGGTGCTCAGCAGCCACATCCGAAATCATGCCGCCACCTGTGTAAGGGGTCTTGCCGCCCAATAGCATCTGGGCGCGCACAACCAAATCGCCATCAAACAGGCCACCTATACAGATCAGCACAATGGCAGAGTGCGCAGCGATATAGCCCAGCTTGTTGGCAGAGCCAGCTTTGGCTGCCAGCATCCAACCTGTGCCGGGGCCTGCAGCCGTATCACGCTGCTGCAGCTTTACCTTCCAGCCACCCGTCACCAATTGCTGGCCAATGCGCTTGGCCGCATCTTCGGTGCTGCCGGGTACATCAGCCTCGGCACGGTGACCAAAGGCTTTCAGGCTTTGCTCGCGGATGTTTTCTTTGTAGTTGCGGATGTCTGACAAATACTTGGGCGCATGGCGACTCACACACAGCGAGGTACTGATGACCAAAAACGCCAAAATCAACAAAAACCACCAGGCGCTGTAAACCGCGTTGAGCTTGAGCGCCAAAAACAGTTGCGCCCAGAAAGGGCCGAACTGGTTGATGTAATTCACCAGTGGCTCATGCTGCTTGAGCACCGTACCAATGACCGATGCGATGCAAATTACCGACAGCAGTGAAATCGCAAAACGCATGGAGCCCAGCAACTCCGTGGCTGCACGTACAGCCTGCTGGCGAGGGGGGTCACGATCGGGAAGTGGAAGGTCAGACATGAACGATTGAAGTAGCCGAACGCAAATCAGGCAGGGCCATCCGCTGAACTAGCCGACGGCCCTGCCTGACTTGGGGGGGTGCAAAGAGCCTGAAAGTTCCAAGCACCAGATGAAAGAGTTTTTAGCGCAAGCCAGCAATGTAGTCTGCCACGGCCTTAATCTCACGGTCATTGAGCTTGGCTGCGACCTGCGTCATCTGAATGCTATTAGTGCGCTTTCCATCACGGAAATCGGTCAGCGACTTCACGGTGTAATCCGCATGCTGACCCGACAGGCGCGGGTACTGAGCAGGAATGCCTGCACCGTTAGGACTGTGGCAGCCTGCGCAGGCAGCAATTTGACGCTCTTGAATGCCGCCGCGGAAAATACGCTCCCCCATGGCAAGCGTATCTTTATCTTTAGAGAATCCATTTTTAGGCGTCTGCGTGTGCAGCCACGCGGAGATATTTTTCATATCAACGTCGCTAAGCGACATGGCAAAGCCCTTCATAACTGGATCATTACGCTTACCGTCTTTAAACTCGCGTAATTGTTTGACCAGATACTCTGGGTGTTGCCCTGCTAGCTTTGGCTGCAGAGGAATGGTTGAATTGCCATCAGCAGCATGGCAAGAGGCGCAGACCGCCCCATAACTGGCTTGCCCTTTGGCAGCATCTGCTTTAACAGGTGTTTCTCCCGCGGAAAATGCAGGAAAGGCAGGTGCTGCGAAAATGACAGCAGTCAGCAAAGAGGCAAGCAACTTCATATCGAGGGGCTGGTTCTATTGTTGAGTGTGCGAATCGTCCAAATTCTACAATGGGCCTCCCCGAATTAGTTACCGTCATGACCCATGCTTCCCCGGATACCAATGCCGGAAATACACATTCTTTGATCGACAGCAAGCTTGCGATGGGCTGGATGCACACTGCGCGCTTCTTTACCACCGCCGCCCAGCTCAACCAGTTGCCTCCGGTCGACGTACCTGAGATTGCCTTTGTGGGCCGCTCCAACGCTGGCAAGTCCACCGCGATCAACACGCTGACTCAGCAAAAGCAACTGGCCTTCGCCTCCAAGAAGCCCGGCCGCACCCAGCACATCAACTTGTTCTCCCTGGGCAGACAAGGCGTGACGGATGCGATCTTGGCCGACTTGCCCGGCTACGGCTACGCCGCTGTGTCTCGCGACGACAAGCAACGCTGGCAGCGCGTGATGCTGAACTATTTGGTCAGCCGCGAAAGCCTGACAGCCATCGTGCTGCTGTGCGACCCGCGCTTGGGCCTGACCGAGCTGGACGAAGCCTTGCTCGAAGGTATCCGCCCCCGCGTGGAAGCCGGCCTGAAGTTTTTGATCGTGCTGACCAAGGCCGACAAGCTGACCCGCTCCGAGCAGGCCAAGATTCTCTCCATCACCAAACTTAACGCTGGTGGTGGTGAGGTGCGCCTGTTCTCTGCCCTTAAAAAGCAGGGCGTGGACGATGTGGCCAAGCTGCTTTGGGAGTGGTGCCACCCCGAGGGTCTGCCTGCTACTGCCCCTGCCGTCACGCAAGCGACTGACTCTGGCGCCCCCTCTGGTAAAAACCAAGGCTAGGCGCTGACCCTGCAAGCGCCTGAAGCTACATACAGGAGAGCTTCATGGTCACGACTTGCATGCACACACTGGCAACAGGCATCACGCTGGAGTGCCGCACCAGCGGCCAGCCAGGCAAGCCCCTTCTGCTGTTTTTACACGGCTTTCCAGAAGGGGCTTTTATTTGGGATGAGCTGTTGGAGCATTTTGGCGCCCACTACCGGTGCGTCGCGCCCAATCTGCGCGGCTATGGTCGCTCCAGCCAGCCCAATGCCATTAGCGACTACCGCGCCAAGTATCTGGTGGATGATCTGGCCGCCTTAATCGCACTTGAAAGCCCAGAAAAGCAAGCGGCCTGCGTCATTGCCCATGATTGGGGTGGCGCCCTAGCCTGGGGCTTTGCCAACCGCTTCCCTAAGCAGCTGCAGCGGCTTCTCATCCTCAATGCCCCGCATCCCGGCAGCTTTTTACGCGAACTACAGAAAAATCCTGCGCAGCAAGCGGCCAGCCAGTACATGCACTTTCTACGCAGGCCAGATGCCCCTGCTCTACTGGCAGAAAATCACTGGCAGCGCCTACTGGCCTTTTTTCAGAACCCGGACGGCAACCTGCCCGCATGGCTAACGCCGGCACGCCAGCAGCAATACCGCGATCACTGGAACTTGGGCATGCATGGCGCCTGCATGTACTACGCAGCCAGCCCCTTGGTGCCGCCGCACCCCAACAGCAGCGCTGACGACTTGCATGACGTTCGCGGCTTAAACCTGCCCGATGAAATGCTGCACATCCGCGTGCCTGTACATATTCTCTGGGGCGATAGTGATATCGCGCTGCAGCCAACCTTGCTCATGGGGCTTGAGCAATGGATTGCCCAATTAAAGGTGGAGCACCTCAAAGGCACAGGCCACTGGGTTGTGCATGAGCAACCCGAAGCCGTGCTGCGTGCACTCACCGCATTTCTAAAACAATAAAGCTCCTAAATTAGGAGCTTAATGTCTATATAAATCAATGGATATAGGCCATTTTAGAGCGGCTAACACAACTCAGAAAATCGAAGATTTGCGATTGAGACGAGGCGCGAAGCCGCAGGCAGTACAAGCGTACGACAAGGCGAAGCAACGACGTATCAAGCGTTGTGTTAGCGGCTCTTAGTATTATTTTTCACGATAAAGCGACGCCTCACCATCTGGGCGCGACTTAAAGCGCTTATGCACCCAGTAGTACTGCGGCACCATGGTCATGATGGCGGCCTGCAGCTCGCGATTCATGCGAGCGGTGTCAGCCACGTGATCATCCGTAGGGAAGTTCTCCCAAGCCGGAGTCAGCTCGGCGACATAGCCTTCAGGCGTCATGCGGTTGTACAGCGCCACGACCTTAGCCTTACCCAACCGGGCAAAACGCGACAATGATGGAATCGTGGCCGTGTTCTGCACTGCAAAGAACGGCACAAACACCGAGTCGTTCTTGCCATAGTCCATATCAGGCAAAAGATATAGCAGTCCACCCTTGCGCACGCAAGAGATGATGGGTTTTACGCCATCAGCGCGGTTGAGCATTTTCACGTTACCAAAACGCTGGCGACCGGTCATAAACCAAGCGTCTAGATCGGGGTCAGGGTTGGTCGCAAAGATAGAAGTGAATTCGCGCTCGGTGTTCAGCGGCAGCGCCAAACCGCCCGCATCCATGCTGTAAAAGTGCGGCGCAAACACGATGGTCGGCGTATCACCTTCCAGCTCATGCGTGGCCCCCACCAGCTTGACGCGACTGCGCACCAACTCTTCAGAGCCAAACCACAGCCAGCTTCTGTCTAAGAACGTCTGGCAAAAGACTTCGAAAGACTCTTTCGCCCATGCTTTGCGCTGAGCAGCAGGCACATCCGGAAAGCACAACTCAAAATTGCGCAGCGCAATACGGCGGCGCTGGCCTGCCACGACAAACAGCAAGCGCCCCAAAAACTTACCCAAGCCGCGCAGCATGGGCAGGGGCAGCTTGGCCAGCACATGCATCAAACCAATGGCAATCTTGCTTCCGCTCATGCGTTGTCTCCCGATTTGGCCGGCGCTGCGGCCTCGCTGCGCTCTACACGCGGCTGCTTATAGCGGCCGTAACCCCACAGATACTGCTCAGGGCATTGGCGAATGGTTTTTTCCATGGCCAGATTAATTTGCTGCACGCCAGCATCCAGCGTGGTGACGTCTGTCATAGAGCACTCTTCAAAATACAAGGTATAACCGCGCCCGCCACTCAAGCGCTCACAACGCGCCAACACCACGGCCGCGCCGGTTTGCAGCACCAAACGGGCTGCCAGCGTCATCGTGTAAGCGTCACGGCCAAAGAAGGGGGCCCATGCGCCTTGCCCATCCGGTGGCACTTGGTCGGGCAGCAAGCCCACGGCCTCGCCCTTGCGCAAAGCCTTGATCATTTGCCGCACGCCAGACAATGTGGTCGGCACCGCCTGCACACCGGGGCGATTGCGCGCAGTTTCCAAAATCTCAGCCAACCAGCTTTGGCGTGCCGGGCGGTAAAGCACGGTAATGGGGCCATGCTGAGCCGACCAGCGCTGCGCGGCAGCCTGCACCGACATTTCGAAGCAGCCCAAATGAGGGGTCAAAAAGACAATGCCCTTACCTTGGGCATAGGCCTTTTCTACGCATTCGCCATTGACGATGTTGCAAGGCGGCAGTTGCTGGCCCAGCCAGATACGCGGCATCTCGAACACCATGCGACCGGCGTGACCAACCGCACCACGCACTTGCCCAAAGCGGTAACCCGCCTGCGCTGCGTTGGCAGAAAACCGGCGTCGGTAGGTTGGGGATAACAGCAAAATCAGCCAGCCCATGGCTGCACCTAGCATGTGCAATAGCCACAAAGGCAGCGCTGCAAAGAATCGAAACAGGGAAGGCATTAGAATAATGGGGTCGCTGAGTTAAAGAGCAACTTGCAGGGCGACGTTAAAACAAAACTGCTAAAGCGTTCGCCAGACTTCTGAGTTTAGGCAACGCAATTGCCCCAGCTACAAGGAGTTATATCAATGGCGAACAGCGATTTTCTGTTTACCTCGGAATCGGTTTCTGAAGGTCACCCCGACAAGGTCGCGGACCAGATCTCTGATGCGATTTTGGACGCTATTTTCACCCAAGACCCGCACAGCCGCGTGGCAGCCGAGACACTGACCAACACCGGTCTGGTGGTATTGGCAGGTGAAATCACCACCGGCGCGAATGTCGACTACATCCAAGTTGCGCGCGACACCATCAAACGCATTGGCTACGACAACACCGACTACGGCATCGACTACAAGGGTTGCGCCGTCCTCGTTGCTTACGACAAGCAAAGCCAAGACATTGCCCAAGGCGTGGACAAGGCCAGCGACGATGAGCTGAACACCGGCGCTGGCGACCAAGGCCTGATGTTTGGCTATGCCTGCGATGAAACGCCCGAGCTGATGCCCGCGCCTATCTATTACGCACACCGCCTGATGGAGCGCCAAGCCCAGCTGCGCAAGGATGGCCGTCTGCCCTTCCTGCGCCCTGACGCCAAGAGCCAAGTGACTTTGCGCTATGTGGATGGCAAGCCCCACAGCATTGACACCGTGGTGCTATCCACCCAGCACAGCCCCGATCAGTCGGAAACAGCGACCAAGATGAAGGCATCGTTTACCGAAGCCATCATTGAAGAGATCATCAAGCCCGTGCTGCCCAAAGAGTGGCTGCTGGACACCAAGTATCTGATCAACCCCACCGGCCGCTTCGTCGTGGGCGGCCCTCAGGGCGACTGCGGCCTGACCGGTCGCAAGATCATTGTCGATACCTACGGCGGTGCCTGCCCTCACGGCGGTGGTGCTTTCTCGGGTAAAGACCCAACCAAGGTGGACCGCTCGGCTGCTTACGCTGCCCGCTACGTGGCCAAGAACGTGGTCGCCGCCGGTCTGGCGCGCCAGTGCCAGGTTCAAGTGGCCTACGCCATTGGCGTGGCTCGCCCCATGAACATTACCGTGTACACCGAAGGCACAGGCGTGATTCCCGATGCGGAAATCGCCAAGCTGGTGGCTGCGCACTTCGACCTGCGCCCTAAGGGCATCATCCAGATGCTGGACCTGCTGCGCCCCATCTACAGCAAGACCGCCGCCTACGGCCACTTTGGCCGTGAAGAACCGGAATTTACGTGGGAACGTACGGACAAGGCTGCGCTGCTGCGCGCTGCTGCCGGCCTGAAGTAATTCAGCCATTCATACAAAAGGCCACCGATATTTCGGTGGCCTTTTTTTATTTCAACCTTCTCAAAGTCCTCTGGCACTCAGCGCCAGCGTCTGGCTATAGCCCGGTTTAGCCCGGTACAACTGCGCTGGGCGATGCGCGCCGCCTTGCTGCATGGCGCCGGGCACGGGTTCGAGCCAATCCATCTCGTCCATCTTGCGGCGAAAGCTCACCTTGTTCAGCGGCTCGCCCAAGATATTTTCATACACCTGCTGCAACTGCGGCAGCGTGAATGTCTCGCCGCACAAGTGCACAGGCAGCGAGGAATACAGGCTTTTACTGCGCACACGCGCCAGTGCCGCATCCAGAATGGCGCGGTGATCAAACGGCAGTTGCGGCAGGGCTGAGACGGGCACAACCAGCAAATCTGCACGATCAGGCGGCAGGTTTTGCACAGGCAATAAAGCGCAATAAGCCACCGCAACAGACCAACCCCGCGGATCACGCGCCGGGCCACTAAAGGTGGCAAGTTGCTCTAGGTATGCGCCTTCAATGCCCACCTTGGATTTGAGCACCCGCGCTGCACTGGCTTGGGCATCGGCATCTTCTGCGGTATGAACAAAGCCACCGGGCAAGGCCCATACTCCTGAAAATGGAGCAACAGCGCGGCGCAGCAGCACGGCGTGCAACTGCTGCTCAACCAAAGTGAGAAGCACGACATCGACGCTGACTTGAATGGCCTCTCTCAACCCGGCACTTTGATTCATTTCTTTACCAACTTCGTTTTCTTTTAATGGATTATTTCACAATCACTCAAGTTTACTTAGTTGCAAATATATTTTAAGTAATTTAGACTGCAGGCATTGCACATCATCCGGAAGGTCAAAACCATGAGCTACACAGACACCCAGTTACTCATCATCGACCCGCAAAATGACTTCTGCGACCTGCCTGCCGATTGGCAACCGCGCTCGCCCATCACAGGGCAGATCACTGCGCCAAGCCTGCCCGTGACAGGAGCTCACGCCGATATGCAGCGTCTCGCCAGCTGGATTACCAGCCAAGGCGCCAAGCTGGCACAAATCACCATCACCCTCGATTCGCACCAGAGCTACGACATTGCCCACCCCGTCTTCTGGCAACAACGGGACGGCAGTGCAGTTACACCCTTCACCCAGATCACGGCGGCGCAGGTCCGCGCTGGTGACTTTGCCCCGCGCAATACGCCAGAGCTGCCCCGCACCCTGCAGTATGTTGACCAGCTGGAAGCGCAGGGCAGCTACACGCTAATGGTCTGGCCGCTGCACTGCGAGATTGGCAGCTGGGGCCACGGCGTGCATGCCAGCGTGCTCAGCGTCTGCCTCCAGTGGCAAGAGGTGCAGCACCGCGCCGTGCGCCATGTCTTCAAGGGCATGCACCCCTGGACTGAGCATTACAGTGCCATTCGCGCCGAGGTGCCTAATGCGCAAGACCCAGAAACCGGGCTGAATACACCCTTGCTGGAGCGCCTGCGCCACAACCAAACGCTGGTGATTGCCGGTGAGGCCAGCAGCCACTGCGTGCGTGCCACGACCGAGCACATTGTGCAGAACTGGGGCAGCGGTGATCTCTCACGCATCGTGCTGCTCACCGACTGCATGAGCCCCGTCGCTGGGTTTGAAGCTGCGCACACCGACTTCCTGCAGCGCATGCGTGCAATCGGTGTACGCTGCGAAACCAGCGCCAGCTTTGGTTGATAGAAAAAACCAGAGAAAAATCGATTCCTAGTCCTTATTTAATAAGCACTAGCAGCTCACATTTTTGACAAGAAGAACAGCATGCAGCCAATCATCACCAACCTGCTGGACACCGACCTCTACAAGTTCACCATGTGGCAGGCCATGCTGCACCGCCACCCTCAAACCGAGGCGGTGTATGAGTTTGTCTGCCGCACGCCCACGGCCTTTCCGTTGACCGATTTGCTGCCCGAAGTAGAGCGAGAGTTGGATGCGCTTTGCAGCCTGCGCTTTGGCAAAGACGACTTAGATTACCTGGCTAGCCTGCGTTTCATCAAAAGCGACTTCATCGACTTTTTGCGCATCTTTCAGCTGCAGCGCTCCTTCATCAAAGCCTGGGCCGATGGCGACACCCTGCACATCGAGGCGCGCGGCCCGCAGGTCCACGTGATGGGCTTTGAGATTTACGTGCTGTCCATCGTCAACGAGCTGTATTTTCGCCGCTTTGATGAGCAAGCGGCCATCACCGAAGGCCGCAAGCGGCTGGCCCACAAAATCGAACAACTCAAGCACTTGGCCGAGGAAGCCACGCTGCGCAACCCCTTTGAGCTGTTTGACTTTGGCGTGCGCCGGCGCTTCTCCGGCGCTTGGCAGCGCGAGGTGGTGCAAGCCTTTGCGCAAGAGACTTCGCAGTGGTTCAGGGGCACATCCAATGTGCTGATGGCACGCGACATGAATTTGGTGCCCATTGGCACCATGGCGCACGAATATCTGCAAACCTACCAAGCACTGGGCGTGCGCCTGCGCGACTTCCAAGTCGCAGCGTTGGAAGACTGGGTGCAAGAGTACCGGGGCGACCTCGGTATCGCCCTGACCGATACCGTGGGCATGGACGCATTTCTGGCCGACTTCGACCTGTACTTTGCCAAGCTATTCGACGGCCTGCGCCACGACTCAGGGGACCCGTTTGAGTGGGGTGAAAAAGCCATCGCCCACTATGAAAAGCTGCGCATTCCACCCCAAAGCAAGCGCCTGGTCTTCTCAGACGGGCTGGACTTGGACATGGCTCTCGCCCTGTACCACCGCTTTGCCGATCGCATTCAGTGCGGCTTTGGTGTGGGCACGCGCCTGACCAACGATATGGGCCTGACCACCATCAACATCGTGATGAAGTTAACCCACGCCAACGGCCAGCCCGTGGCCAAAATTTCAGACTCGCCCGGCAAGACGCTGTGCAACGATGAGACCTATCTGGCCTATCTGCGCCAGGTTTTCAGCATTGCGGAACCCGCGGCCAAAAAGGCTTGAAACGTCTGACTTACAGGAGAAAGCCATGTTGAAAGTCACCCTCGCCCAGCTTAATTACACCGTAGGCGACATTCAGGGCAATATCCGCCGCATGAGCGAAGCTGCTGCCAAGGCGGCAGCCGATCAGGCTGATTTGGTAGTCTTCTCCGAGCTGTCGCTGTCGGGCTACTACCCCGGCGACATGCTGGACGAGCCCAGTTTTCTGCAGCGGCTGGATGCCGGTCTGCAGGACTTGCTGGCCGCCACGCGCCAGCACCCTGATCTGCACTGGGTGGTGGGTGCCCCCACGCGCCACCAAGGCCCCGGCAAGCCGCTGCACAACAGCCTGCTGGTGCTCAAAGACGGGCAGATTCGCCTGCAGTACGACAAGCAACTGCTGCCCACCTACAACATTTTTGACGAGCGCCGCCACTTTGAGCCAGGCGCCGACACCGCCAAGGTGCTGCGCGTGGGCAACTGCCAGGTAGGCTTTCTGGTCTGCGAAGACGGCTGGAACGACGAAGGCGCGGACTACGCTACCAACCCGTTTTCACGCATGGGAGACGCTGCGCCCGACATGGTGGTCAGCATCAACGCCAGCCCCAGCCACCTGGGAAAGCGCGAGCAGCGCCATGAGGTCTTCACCCAAGCAGCGGCGCGGCACAAGCTGTCAATTCTTTATGTGAACCAGATTGGCGGGCAGGACCAGATCGTGTTTGACGGTGCCTCCTTCGTGGTGGAGCCCGAAGCCGGTGTGGTGTTCGAGGCCAAGCGTTTTGAGGAAGACATTTACACACTGGAGCTGAGCGATGACGGCCACTTCAAGTCTCTGAATGGATCGGCCCTGCATGCCGTACCCACACAGGGTCTGCCCACCATGGAGTTCTACCGCCAGCAAATCGTACTGGGTCTGCGCGACTATGCGCGGCGCTGCGGCTTCAAGCAGGTGGTGGTGGGCAGCTCCGGCGGTATTGATTCGGCACTGACGCTGGCTTTGGCCGTGGATGCGCTGGGCGCTGACAACGTGGTCGGCATCACCATGCCGTCGAGCTATTCGTCGGCCGGCTCGGTGGATGACTCGGTGGATCTGTGTCGCAATCTGGGCATCAAGCTCTACGAGCACCCGATTAAAGAGTTGGTCACCACCTATGCCCGCCAGTTTGAGGCCAGCTTTGGCGAGCCGCTCAAGGGCCTGGCTCTGGAGAATCTGCAGGCCCGCACTCGCGGCACCACGCTGATGGAGTTCAGCAACGCCTTTGGCCACCTGCTGCTGACCACGGGCAACAAATCCGAAGTGTCTGTGGGCTACTGCACGCTGTATGGCGACACCAATGGCGGCCTGGGTCTGCTGGGCGATCTGTACAAGACCGAGGTCTTTGAGCTGTCGCGCCACATCAATGCACATGCGGGCCGTGAGCTGATTCCGCAGGTCATCATCGACAAACCGCCCTCGGCCGAACTGGCACCGGGCCAAAAGGACGAAGACAGCCTGCCGCCTTATGCCGTGCTGGACGAAATCCTCAAGTGGCATATCGAGGGCCAGCATCTGTCCAGCAAGGAGTACGCCCATGCCGCAGCCTTTGTGGAAAAACTGCGCACCCAGACCGGCGGGCCTGAGATCATTGCGCGCGTGCAAAAGCTAGTGTTTCGCAGCGAGTACAAGCGCAGGCAAGCCCCGCCCATGCTGCGCGTGCGCCCTCGCGCCTTTGGTACCGGCCGGCAAATGCCAATTGCGGCACACTACGAGTAAGAGTTACGTAAAAAGTGAGCATCCAGTCCATATATTCCGTGGACTGGAGTCTCTTTTGAGCAATATGCCCCACCGGGCGCTGATTTCTGTACGGGTTTCGCTCTCATGCCTCAAGCCAGTTCCTACACCGCCAGCAAGCACATTACTTCTGCCTCGCCAGAGACGCTACCCACATCGATGCCCCTGCACACCGCCGTGCTGATTGGTCGTTTTCAGCCCCTGCACAACGGCCATATGGCGCTGCTGCACGCCGCATTGCAGCGCGCACGCCAGGTGGTCGTGGTGCTGGGCAGCGCCTGGCAAGCTCCCAACCCCAAAAACCCCTTTAGCTGGCAAGAGCGTGCGCAGATGCTGCGCAACGCGCTATCAAAAGAGGACGCTGCACGCGTGCAGTGCGTGCCCGTGCGCGACTATTACAACGAGCCGCTGTGGGTCAACGCCGTGCGCAGCGCCGTGCAGGCGCATGTGCCAGAAGGCGCCAGCGTGGCGCTGGTGGGCCACTTCAAAGACTCCAGCAGTAGCTATCTGGCCCGCTTTCCCGGCTGGGAGCTGATCAGCCTGCCACGTCTGGGCCAGTTTGATGCCACGCCACTGCGCGACATTCTTTTTGGCGAAGACAGCGCGTCGGCAGAGGCCTTGAGCGCCACCCTAGGCAAGCTCTCTACCCAAATGCCTCAGAGCACGCTGAGATTTTTGCAGCACTGGGCACAAACGCCTGAATATGTGCGCCTGCAAAAAGAGTGGCACATGCTGAAAAGCTACAAAGAAGCTTGGGCCAAAGCGCCTTACCCGCCCATGTTTGTGACGGTAGATGCGCTGCTGCGCTGTCATGCCAAGGGCCAAGACCATGTGCTGCTCATTCAGCGCGGCCATGCGCCCGGTGTGGGCCAATGGGCCTTGCCCGGCGGCTTTTTAGAGCAGCGCGACAGCCTGTGGCAGTCTTGCCTGCGCGAGCTGCGCGAGGAGACTTGCTCCACCATCAGCGAAGCCGATCTGCTGGCCGCCTTGCAAGCCGTGCAAGTCTTTGATCACCCTGACCGCAGCCTGCGCGGGCGCACCATCACCCATGTGCATTATTTGGATTTAGGCATGCAGCCAGCCCTGCCGCCCGTGCAAGGCGCAGACGATGCAGCCCTTGCACGCTGGGTGCCGATTGCAAACTTGGCACAGATGGAGGCGAGCTTTTTTGAAGACCACTTCAAGATCCTCTGCCAGTTCCTTCCCATTTCGCTTTTGCACGGTGAGCAGCCGGCTCGGCAACTCGCTTAAAACGCTTAGAGCGAAAAATTCATAACTACAAGTCTTTACTCAATAAAGACTAGAGCCCTATTTTCTTTAAAAACAATCATGAGCACTTTGAACATCCGCCCCGCCACCGAGCAAGACATAGACCTCATCTTGTTCTTTGTGCGAGAGCTGGCCATTTACGAAAAAGCCGAAGACGAAGCCAAGGCCACGCCTGAGCATGTACGCCGCACCCTGTTTTGCGAGCACCCAGCCGTCTTTGGCCTGATCTGTGAAGTCGATGGCAAAGCGGTGGGCTTTGCTGTGTATTTCTTCAATTACTCCACTTGGCAAGGCCAGCACGGCTTGTATTTGGAAGACCTTTACATCACCCCCGACGCTCGTGGTCACGGTGCTGGCAAAGCGCTGTTGCAGCACTTGGCGCAAATCGCCATTGCCAAAGACTGTGGCCGCTTTGAATGGAGCTGTCTGGACTGGAACACGCCCTCGCTGAAGTTCTACGACAGCTTGGGCGCCCTGCCGCAAACGGAGTGGATTCGCTACCGCATGACAGGGGGTGCCCTGCAAGCCCTTGCAAGCGGCACAAAAACCGTCAACGAAGCCGCGTAAAAGCATGCACATTGATGCGCGCCACCCACCAACTGGCGTGCATTCCCTTGGCTGTTAAGGAGTACGCAACTTCACCAAGGTAAGAGGTAACAGCTTGCGTCAAAATATGGGGCTTTAATAAAAATAATTAGGCGGCAATAAAGCTGGCCTTCACACTCATCGGAATCTCTTGATGCCCAGCTACAAAGAACTCATCGCCCGCAAAAGCGAACTTGACAAACGTATTGAAGAAATGCGCGACATCGAAGCCAAAGAGGCTTTGGTCACCATCAAGCAATTAATTGAGACTTTCGGTTTCACTTCTCAGCAAGTCTTCCCGTGGAAGCCTGAAGAGAAAAAGAAGGTAGAAGCCAAGTACTACGACCCCGAAAGCGGCGCTAGCTGGACTGGCCGCGGCAAGCCGCCAAAGTGGATTGACGGCAAGGACCGCAGCCAGTACGAGATCAAGACGGAGTCAGCCATCCAGTACTACAGCGCACCGCTGGACGAAAACAATCCCTTTCCGGTTCAGTAAGTAACGCCCACCTGAGCGGGCGCCTTGAGCATCGCCACCAAGGCCGCCACGTTCAGGCACTGAATGAGCAAATCACCGTCGTTGGCTTGAATCAAGCTCTCCACCAGTGACTCACGCATGTGCGCCAATGCAGGCGCTCTGCGCATTTGCCCCGCTTGCAGTCTGACGACGCCTTCCAGATCGCTGACCAGCAAGCCCAGCCTCAGCCCTTGGTGCTCCAGCACAATCACTTGACTTTGCGCGCTTCTGAGCAGGGGTTTGCCATAAAGCAAAGTGCTCAGATCAAACACCCAGACATAGCCAGCCACCACACCTTGGCTACGCCTTGCAAGAGTGCCAACGCAGTGCGGCAAGCGACCGGCGGATACGGGGGCAATGTCGGCTGCGCTTTGTGCCTCCAGCACACAGGCTGCGTCTACGGCCAGCACGCTGTTGCCCACAAAGAACGTCGCCATTTCCATGTTTTCCCCCGTTGTTGGCATAGCCGACGGCAGGCTTTGCACACGGGTGCTGCGGCGCCAGACTGCAGCTTGGGCATCGTCCTGCACCGGCCCGAAGGCCTGCACGGAAAGGGCTAGCACCTCCTCCTCATAGCCATCGCTACGCTTGAATTCACGGTAGCCGCTGCCTGCCGTCACCGCCACCACGCAGTATTGGCCTTGATACGCCATGGCCCGCGCAAGACTCTGGCCGGCCGACAAAGTCAGCATATCGGCAGGCAAATCCAGCACCGAGCCCGGCAAGATTTGCGCTGACGATGAGGACATCACGACGCCTGAGCGATTGAAGAAGGCCACCTGCCGACTCGCTCCAGCACCGCCAGCAGGCAAATCGCTCGTATCCCTCTTATCAGCCTGCGTACCCAGCACACCTTGCAGCATGGCTTCAAACTCGCGCTGCGCATGGAAGATGAGTCCAATACCGCCCAGCACCTCGCCCGTACAAGAGCGAATGGCTGCGTGATAAACATAGGTCGGCTCGCCAGTCGCCTGCAAATCAGAAGGGCTCCACGGCGAGACGTAATAGGCCTGCGCTCCTTGCAAGGCTTGCACTTTGAGCAAAGTCTCTCGCTCGACAAAGTGGCCTATCAGATCATCTTGCGCACCGCCCGCTAAGCTTGCCGCCACAATTTTTCCGTGAGCGTCGTACACCACGATCTGCTGATAGACCGTGTAAAGCGCATGAATGGCGGTGAGTAACTCGCACGCCTCGGCGCTCATGCCTTCGGTGGCTTTGCCTAACTTCAAGGCTTGCAACAAGGCGGGCAATTGCGGCGTCAAGGCCCACCAGCGGCAATCATTGGCGCGCTCGTAGAGATTGCGGTCCAGCAAACCCACCAGCAGACGGGTCAGCAAGCTGTTATCGCGCAGCGCCGTCGCCAGCACCGTGCTGTAGAGGGAGCGAATGGACTGGGTAAACACCTCGTTGGTGCGAGCGCCTGTCTCGCCAATTTGCTCCAGCACGGCCTGTAGCCGGGTGTTGTCCGCTTGCTTGCCAGCAGACATGGCTTGCCCGTTCCAGACCACTCGCCTGATGGTGTCTGCCGCACTAGAAATGGCATGTAATGGTGGGCAAAATCGATGGGCATGGGCCAGCAAGCCTTGGGCCACCACAGCATCTACACCCTGCAAAGCGCTGCTCCCCTGTGTTCCAAAAGCCAACTCGATAGGCACCATCATTTGCGCACGCCAGCCCTGCGGGCCCATATAGCCTTGATAGCCGGCGGGCACCTCGGACTGCACCAAATAAGTGCGCCCCCCATGCGTCAAAAGCGGGTTTGCACCATTTTTGTGAGGCTTCAACTGCAGACCTACGCCAATCCAATGCCTATCGCTACTGGCCAGCACCTGACCCTGCGCATCCAGCAGCAGGGCAATACTGGTATCAGCCTCATCACCCCCGGCTGAGGCACGCTCATCCCACAGCCCCTGCATCTCGCCTTCAAAATCAAAACACAGGCACAGCACACCCACGGGCTGCTGGGTGACGGGATGCAGCATGCGGTGTGCATAAATCAGCCCGCTGGGCTGATTGGGCAGCAAATCAGTCGCACCAAATACCTGCACAAAGCTTTGGCTTTGCAGCGCCTGCGCAATCAGTGGATCGCGGCATAGCCTACTTGCTGCACTATTTTCTGCTCGCGTCCCCTGTGTGCTCGCCTGCACATGACCCTCGCAATCGAGCAGCAGCACCTCTTGATACACCGTGTACTTGCTGCGGTAGGCCCGCAGGCGCTGGGTGATCTGTTCTTTATCGGCAGGAGCATGTCCATCCAGCCCCGCCATAAAGCGACAAAGCAAAACATCCGTCGCTAAAAAGCCCACATCAGCGGTTCGCTCATACAGATTGCGTACCAGCGTATCCATCAGGTGCTGGGCTTGGCTGTGCAAGCCGCGGCTTACGCCCTCAACCGCCTGCGCCACCATGGACTGCACCAAGTCCTGCTCTAACTGTTCAAAGCCTGTGCGCGTCGCAGCCATCATGGGCAGCAAAGCCTGTGCCTCCTGCGGGCAATTCATCTTGGCGGATGACTCGATGAGCCGCCACATCAGGCTCAACTCTTGCAGCGAACTTTCACATCGCGCCACTTGGCGCATGTGGGCAATGAAGCTGTCTATCTGCAGCGTGTCTTGCGCGTACTGGGCCAATGAAATA
Source organism: Comamonas sp. Y33R10-2 (assembly GCF_019355935.1). NCBI lineage: Bacteria > Pseudomonadati > Pseudomonadota > Betaproteobacteria > Burkholderiales > Comamonadaceae > Comamonas > Comamonas sp. Y33R10-2. The sequence goes on along the minus strand of NZ_CP079925.1, from coordinate 192,569 downwards.
TGTTTTTTTTGAGGCATGCTGCAGCGCAGCAAGACTCGGGCCTATTTGTAAGTAAAGTTACATATCGCGGGTACTAACCCTTGACCAAGTGCATTTCCCTTTCAGCCATCAAGACAGGGCTTGAAAATGCGACGATTTGCCGTATTATTAGCACTCGAAGGGGTTGAGTGCTAACAACTTGCCCCTAACTATTCCGAATGTCAGCCATGAGGGCTGGCAAGTCTTGTTTCAACTTTGTTGATGTATTTAGGAGTTGCTATGAACCTGCGTCCCCTGCACGATCGTGTGATCGTCAAGCGCCTCGAAAACGAAACTAAGACAGCATCGGGCATCTATATCCCCGACAACGCTGCCGAGAAGCCTGACCAAGGCGAAGTGCTGGCAGTGGGTCCCGGCAAGCGTAACGACAAGGGCGAACAAATCGCTCTGAACGTGAAGGTCGGCGACCGCGTTCTGTTCGGCAAGTACTCTGGCCAAACCGTCAAGGTTGATGGCGACGAGCTGCTGGTGATGAAGGAAGACGACCTGTTCGCAGTCGTCGAGAAGTAATTCTCCCCCTTCGTCCAAAAAACCAAATTTCATAGCTGCAAGTCCTCATATTCATTGGACTTGAAAGCGATTTGATCTCAAATTTTTAGGAGCCAAAAATGGCAGCAAAAGACGTAGTTTTCGGTGGTGAAGCCCGCGCACGCATGGTTGAAGGCGTGAACATCTTGGCTAACGCAGTCAAGGTCACTCTGGGCCCTAAGGGTCGCAACGTGGTGCTGGAGCGCTCGTTCGGCGCCCCTACCGTGACCAAGGACGGTGTGTCCGTGGCCAAGGAAATCGAACTCAAGGACAAGCTGCAGAACATGGGCGCTCAGCTCGTGAAGGAAGTGGCCTCCAAGACCAACGACATCGCTGGTGACGGTACAACTACTGCTACCGTGCTGGCTCAAGCCATTGTGCGTGAAGGCTCCAAGTACGTTGCTGCTGGCCTGAACCCCATGGACCTGAAGCGCGGTATCGACAAGGCTGTCGCCGCACTGGTGGAAGAGCTGAAGAAGCAATCCAAGGCCACCACTACTTCCAAGGAAATCGCTCAAGTTGGCTCCATCTCCGCCAACTCCGACGAATCCATCGGCAAGATCATCGCTGACGCGATGGACAAGGTCGGCAAGGAAGGCGTGATCACCGTTGAAGAAGGCAAGTCCCTGGACAACGAACTCGACGTCGTTGAAGGCATGCAGTTCGACCGCGGCTACCTGTCGCCCTACTTCATCAACAACCCAGAAAAGCAAGCCGCTGTTCTGGACAACCCCTTCGTGCTGCTGTTCGACAAGAAGATCAGCAACATCCGTGACCTGCTGCCGACACTGGAGCAAGTTGCCAAGGCTGGCCGTCCCCTGCTGATCATTGCTGAAGATGTTGAAGGCGAAGCCCTGGCAACTTTGGTGGTGAACACCATCCGCGGCATCCTGAAGGTTGTGGCTGTGAAGGCTCCTGGCTTTGGCGATCGTCGCAAGGCCATGCTGGAAGACATCGCCATCCTGACTGGCGGCAAGGTCATCGCTGAAGAAGTGGGCCTGGCTCTGGACAAGGTCACTCTGGAAGATCTGGGCCAAGCTCAGCGCGTCGAAATCGGCAAGGAAAACACCACCATCATCGACGGTGCTGGCCAAGCTGCTGAAATCGAAGCCCGCGTCAAGCAAATCCGCGCTCAGATCGAAGAAGCTACTTCCGACTACGACCGTGAAAAGCTGCAAGAGCGCGTGGCCAAGCTGGCCGGCGGTGTTGCCGTGATCAAGGTTGGCGCTGCCACCGAAGTCGAAATGAAGGAAAAGAAGGCCCGCGTTGAAGACGCCCTGCACGCTACTCGCGCTGCTGTGGAAGAAGGCATCGTGGCCGGCGGCGGCGTGGCTCTGCTGCGCGCCAAGCAAGCTGTGGGCTCTTTGACCACTGGCAACGTCGAGCAAGACGCTGGTATCAAGCTGGTGCTGGCCGCTGTGGAAGCGCCTCTGCGCGAAATCGTGGCTAACGCCGGTGGCGAGCCATCGGTAGTGGTGAACGAAGTTCTGAAGGGCCAAGGCACTTTCGGCTTCAACGCTGCAAACGACACCTACGGCGACATGTTGGAAATGGGTATTCTGGACCCCACCAAGGTGACACGTACTGCTCTGCAGAACGCTGCATCCGTGGCCTCCCTGCTGCTGACTACAGAGTGCATGATTGCTGAAGCCCCTAAGGCTGACGGCGGCGGCGCTCCTGATATGGGCGGCATGGGCGGCATGGGCGGCATGGGCGGCATGGGCATGTAATTGCCAAGCTGCGATTGAGTGGCTTCAGCCACTCAGTTCCGCAAACAAAAAGGCCGCTTTTGCGGCCTTTTTTGCGCCTGTCTGATATGCACAGGTTTCTCGGGTCATAAAAAAGCCAGCCAAATTATTTGGCTGGCTTTTTTAGATGAATCGATGATTAGAAACGATGACGCAGCCCCACCGTGATACCTGTGCGTTTGGTAGCGCCATTGGTTCCATCCAGAACTACACCGGCTCCACCCTTGGTTTTAGTGTGATCAACGGCAAAATAGGCATCCGTACGTTTGGAGAATGCATAGTCTGCAACAGCGACAATGAAATCTGCCTTACCGTTGAAATTCCCGCCATTCGATCCACTTTGTTTGGCATGGTAGTAATGCAGGCCTGCATTAAACTGCGGTGTCACCTGATAGCCAAAACCAACCTTAATCATTTCGCGCTTATTAGCCGCATTCAGTGGCGAGCTTCCACCAACAAATCCGCCATTAGAGCTGCCGGTCCAGAAATTATTCAAAACAGCAATATCAGTACCTTGGTATAACGCAGGCGCACCACTGTTATCTTTTCGCTTATTCTGAGCATAGCCTGTCATCAAATACAGATCACCCATTCTGTAGGATCCGCCCAGAGTCCATGCATCCACTTTGGTCCCGCCAGGAAGGGTAGTACTTAAATAACCTACCCCTGCAGAGATACCACTTTGCGAATAGCGCAGGTAACCACCTGCCGTCTTGAGACCTGTACTCAGCCCGGGTGTAAATGCACCTCGCTTAGCGAATGTATCTCCCTCATCAAAAGAATATTGTAGGCTACCGCGGACTGGTCCAAATTCTGCCGTGTATTTCAGCATGTTATTGGAGCGAGCTCCCATGGCCATGCCAATTTCAGGCTTGTATGCGTCCATATATGGCGAGTATGGAAACGACGCATAAGTAGACGTCACCAAATCGAACAACATGTTGTACTGGCGACCCATGGTGATCTGGCCAAAGCTGCTGCTTCGCAAACCTACCCATGACTGTGCAAAATAAGGCTGAGCAGCGCTAGAGTTGCCAGAATCAGTTGCAAAGCGATTTTCTAAATTTGCGATGGCAGAAAGGCCACCGCCCAAATCTTCTTTGACATTAATACCCCAACGGCTTTCAGACATACCACCGCCAACCATCTTTGTCAGACCACTTTTATTCGCACCTTCGTTAGTAGTGTGTCGGACTGCCGCATCCACAATGCCATAAAGCTGCACGCTGCTCTGTGCATAAGCCCAGCTGCCCAGAGAACCCAGAACCGCCAAAGCCAATGTCTTTTTCACAAACGAAGTCGCCATTGTGTTGCCTCTCTTTTATTGAATACACGGTTGGAAGAAATTTCATTCTAAAAATTCTTCATCCAACTGCGCAGTCTTTGGCGCAAGAGCAACACAGGCCTTTCCCTGCGGTAAAAACCCCTCAGCAATTACCCTTCACCTTCAAAGCATAAAAAAAGAGCCTGTCTTTCGACAGGCTCTTTTGACTTTTAAACAGTTACTGGCTTACACCAGCAATTGATTAGAAAGCGTGGCGGATACCAACTTGAGTACCGACTTGGCTTTGGCCAGAAGCGATACCACCCAGAGTGTTGGACTGGCCGTAGGCGCCAGCTGCATCCAGAGTCATGGCAGAACCGTCCTTGTTCTTCAGGTAAGCCACGGTACCGTACAAAGCAGTGCGCTTAGACAGGTTGTGGACATAACCAACGGAGAACTGGTGAGCCTTGGTGTTGAAAGCCTTTTGGTCGTACAGAGCGTACTGAGCCTTCACTTCGCCAACGCCGCCCACAGGAGCAGACATACCGATCAGGTATGTGTTGATCTTCGAGGAAGAAGCGCCATCAGCCTTGTACTTGATCTGGTTAGCCATACCGGTGACCTTGGCAGCGCCGAAGTCGTAGGAAGCACCGATAGAGTAGGTGTCACGATCAACAGAAGCGCCCGACAGGCCAGTCTTCAGTGTTGCGTAAGCAGCAGTCACGCTCAGAGGACCGTTGTCATAGCCAACCATACCACCGGCGTAACGGCCAGCCTTAGGAGCGCCAGCAATGGTGCTTGCCTTTTCATCGAAAGCGTAAGCAACGCTAGCGTTGAAACCGCTGAAGTTAGGAGTAGCGTAAGTGATCATGTTGCTGGCACGAACAGCATTGCCGTCAGTTTGACCAGTAGCAGCCCAGTCTTGGAAGCCCAAGTAACGGCCAACGCCAGCAGCGTTAAACACGTCGTACTTGTTGATAGCGCGGAAAGTAGGAGTCAGTTCACGACCCAGACGCACTTCACCGAAACCGCCAGCCAGACCAACAGTGGATTCGCGCTTGAAGTCAAAGCCGCCGCCGACGTCATTGCCCAGGCCGCCTTCCAGCGTGAACTTAGCCTTCAGACCACCGCCGAGGTCTTCCACACCGCGGAAGCCCAGACGGCTAGTAGCGTTGCCGCTGTTGCCCAGGCCGTAAGCGCTGGAGTTGCTTGCGCCAGCGTGGTTCACATAACCAACGTTTGCGTCAACGATACCGTACAGGGTCACGGAAGATTGAGCCATTGCGGCGCCGGAAGCGGCCAGCACTGCCAAGGCAATCAGGGATTTTTTCATTACGAGTTACTCCAAGGTTTAGAAGGGCGCCGGTTCTATGTAAGAGAGACTTAAGCCTCGAGCTCCACCGGTTTCCCGCGCCAACCTCCTGGTGGGGAAGTTGGGTCTATTGCACCAGACCCCCGCAAGCAGCGCAAAGGAATTCCCCCAAAAAGCTCGGATTCGGGTTGTTTTCGTTGCGGTACTGCAACAAACCCTTGGCACACGCTATTGGGTACTCACTTAAGGGTTCGTGCTTGGTATTGCCCCAGCACAAGTAGCGGGAGAGCTACTCTGGTGTACCTTACGCACATTGGCGCCATCTAGCGCCGCACCGAGTCACCCAATGGATCAATTTCTGACTGCTGCAGATGCAGCGCTTCGCACCTTGTTTGCCGACCCCAGAGCGGCGCAATCGTCGCCAGCCACCGGCATTGCCGAAGCTAATTTGAGCGACGAGCAGCGCAAGCTGTCTGCCGCCTTGATGCGTGTCAACCATGTGGGCGAGGTCTGCGCGCAAGCGCTCTACAACGCGCAGGCCATGGTGACTAAGGATGCAAAGCTGCGCGAACACTTGCTGCATTCGGCACGCGAAGAGATGGATCACTTGGCTTGGACGCGCGAACGCTTGCATGCCCTTGGCGACCGCCCTTCTCTCTTAAACCCTCTATGGTTCGCTGGCGCATTTGCAATTGGCACGATTGCAGCCAAGATCAGCGATGCAACCAGTCTGGGCTTTGTGGTTGAGACAGAAAATCAAGTTGCAGCGCATCTGGAAAGTCATCTAGGCCGCTTACCCGAAGAAGATCTTGCATCTCGCACTGTGGTGGAGCGTATGAAGGACGATGAAGAGCGCCACGCGGCAGCGGCGATTGACGAAGGTGCCATGCAGCTACCGCCCGTGGCCCAAGGCCTGATGCGCGCTGCGGCCAAGGTAATGACCATCACTGCACACCGCATTTAAGCGGTTTAAAGCATAAAAAACGGGCCGCTGAGGCCCGTTTGTGTTTTCTGATCGCTGCTTTTCGAGGCGCCGTTCAAGCTTCAACCAGATCAAAGCCCGTCGTAATCACAGCCGTATGGCCTAGCATGATGGTTGCTGAGCAATATTTATCATGACTCATGGCAATCGCACGCTCAACCGCAGTCTCGGGCAGGTTTTTGCCACTGACGGTGAACTGCATATGAATTTTGGTGAACACCTTGGGGTCTGTGTCCGCGCGCTCAGATGTCAGTTGCACGCTGCAACCCTTCACGTCGTGGCGACCACGCTTGAGAATCAGCACCACGTCATAGGCTGAGCACCCCCCGGCCCCTGCCAGCAGCATCTCCATAGGGCGCGGCGCCTGATTGCGGCCGCCGTTGGCCGGATTCTTCTCATCCGGCGCGCCATCCATGTTGACTATATGACCGCTGCCGGTCTCCGCCACAAAACCCATTCCTGAGCGCATACCGGTGGTTGCGCCTGTCCAACTAACTGTGCATTCCATTAGTGCATCCTCTTGAAACTGTTGCAATTCTGCATCAAATCCAGAAAAACCCGAATTCTTTTGCACAACAAAAACAAATCTCATACAATACAAACAAGCGTTACCTGCTAGGTCTTACCCGCAGGCAGACTGCAGATTACTGGAAAGTCCTAATCTGCATCGCACCAGTTGTCTCCTCCACCTCCTCTAATGGTGGATTCAGCCCCTAGTTTCTGACTAGGGGCTTTTTTTCGTCTGGACTTTGCGCATGTACTCCAGGCGACAGGGCGCCCCTCTTGAGCGAATACTGCAGCGCAGCAAGCAAGCGCCTATCATGGTCGGCTTCTATGCACCCGGCAGGCTGATTGCCCTGACTTTGGTGCTCCGCCTTTGATTTGCACAATGACTCAAGCCCTCACCCCTGCCGATTACCTGACACGCATCATCAATGCTCGCGTCTACGACGTGGCCGTGGAATCAGACCTGGACATTGCCAAGAACCTCAGCCGCCGCCTGCACAACAAGGTGCTGCTCAAACGCGAGGATCAGCAGCCGGTCTTTAGCTTCAAGTTGCGCGGGGCCTATAACAAGATGGCTCACCTGACAACGGAGCAACTGCAAAAAGGCGTAATCTGCGCCAGCGCTGGCAACCACGCCCAAGGCGTGGCCATGAGCGCCAAAAAGCTCGGCTCCCGCGCTGTGATCGTGATGCCCACCACCACGCCCCAGGTGAAAGTGGACGCAGTGGCCGCACTCGGTGGTGAAGTGGTGTTAGCGGGTGAGAGCTATTCCGATGCGTACAAGCATTCGGTCAAGTTGCAAAAAACCGAGGGGCTGACCTTTGTCCACCCCTTTGACGACCCCGATGTGATTGCCGGCCAAGGCACCATCGCCATGGAAATGCTGCGCCAGTTGCAAAAGCTGGGCAGCCAGCGCCTGGATGCAGTGTTTGTGGCGATTGGCGGCGGCGGCCTGATCTCGGGCGTAGCCAACTACATCAAGGCCGTGCGACCGGACATCAAGGTGATTGGCGTGCACACCAAGGATTCGGACGCCATGCTGCAATCCGTGCGCGCAGGCGAACGGGTGGAGCTGGCTGATGTGGGCCTGTTTGCCGACGGCACCGCCGTGAAGCTGGTGGGCGAGGAAACCTTCCGCATCGCCAAAAACCTGGTGGATGACTACGTGGTGGTCGATACCGATGCCGTTTGCGCCGCCATCAAGGACATCTTTGTGGACACGCGCTCCATCGTCGAGCCTTCGGGCGCACTGGCAGTGGCGGCTATCAAGCAATATGTCGCCAAGCACAAAACCAAGGGCGAGACTTACGCCGCCATTCTGTGCGGCGCCAACATGAACTTCGACCGCCTGCGCTTTGTGGCTGAGCGCGCCGAAGTGGGCGAGGAGCGCGAAGCCCTGTTTGCCGTGACCATTCCCGAAGAGCGCGGCAGCTTCAAACATTTTTGCGAAGTGGTGGGAAAGCTGCCCGGCGGCCCGCGAAATGTGACCGAGTTCAACTACCGCATCAGCCACGACAGCCGCGCCCATGTGTTTGTGGGCCTGACGACCCCCACCAAGGGCGAGAGCGAGAAGATCTGCAAGAACTTTCAAAAGAATGGCTTTGACGCCATCGACCTGACCTTTGACGAAATGGCCAAAGAGCATTTGCGCCACATGGTGGGCGGCCATTCGCCGCTGGCACAAGAAGAGCGTTTGCTGCGCTTTGTCTTCCCAGAGCGGCCCGGTGCACTGTTCAAGTTCCTCAGCCTGATGGCCCCGACTTGGAACATCTCACTATTTCACTACCGCAACCAAGGCGCGGATTACGGCCGCATTTTGGTCGGTATGCAGGTCCCGGCAAAGGACAGCAAGAAGTTCGACACCTTCTTGAAGAATCTAGGCTACCCGTGGGTGGAAGAAACCAGTAATCCGGCCTACCAGTTGTTTTTGAAATAAATTGGCCTCTAGTCCTTTATATATAAGGACTAGCAGCTCACTTTTTTGATATTCATGCAGCCTCTGCGCCACTTTCTTCTGGCCATTCAGTTCTTCAGCCGCATCCCCGTCACCGGGCGGCTGGCGGCTTGGGTGGGCTGGAGCCCAGAGCTGCAGCGCGCCAGTGCCGCGCATCTGCCCGGCGTGGGCTGGCTGGTGGGTTTGTGTGCTGCAGCACTGCTGGCTTTGGCACTGTGGCTACTGCCCGGCTCGCCGTGGACGCCACTGCTGGCTGCACTCATCAGCACCGCAGGCACGCTGTGGCTCACAGGCGGCTTTCATGAAGATGGACTGGCCGACGTAGCTGACGGCCTAGGCGGCTTTGTAGCGCCTGAGCGAGCGCTGGAAATCATGAAGGACTCACGCCTTGGCGCCTATGGCGTGATGACGCTGATCATGGCTTTGCTCACCAAAGTAGCGCTAATCGCTTTACTCATCTCCGTCATGCAGCCCGTTTGGGGCATGGCGCCCATCCTCATGCTGGTGTGCTGCATTCATGTGTTGTCGCGCTATGCACCGCTAGTGCTAATGCACAAGCTGCCGCATATTGGACTTGCAGCCAGCAGCAAGACTTTGCACGTGGCGGGCAAGCCATTGGACTGGCAAGGTTTGCTGACGGGCGCTTTGTGGTGCCTGCCGGCACTAGGCCTGCTGGCTTGGTTTGCCCATTACTCCTTGGTACTGAGCCTTTTAGCAGCCATGCTGATAACGACATGGCTGCTGCAGCGCTGGCTACGTCAACGCCTTGGCGGCATTACGGGCGATTGCCTCGGTGCCTGCCAGCAACTCAATGAACTGGCGCTGCTACTGTGCAGCGCGATTTACCTGCGCCACTTACTCTGAGACGATGATGAAAACGCTATGGCTGGTGCGCCATGCTCGCCCCTTGATTGATACAGAGCGCTGCTACGGCAGGCTGGATGTGACCGCTGATGCTCAAGCCACCGAGCAAGCGGCGCAAGCACTTCATCAGGCATTGCTACCGCTCAAAGGCAATGTGCAAATTTGCCACTCACCACTACAAAGATGTGAGCAACTAGCCAATGATTTACAAAGGCTAGAGCCAGATTTCATTTCAAAACCTGACTCACGACTGCTGGAGATCAATTTCGGCCACTGGGAAGGCCAGCGCTGGGATGACATTGGCCAGGCTGCCATCAGCGTCTGGACGCATGACTTGGCACAGCATCGCCCAGGAGCTGGTGAGTCTCTGGCGCAAATGCTCGAGCGCGTGTCACAAGCCTTGCAAGATGCGCGCCGCAGCCCTAGCCCGCATGTGGTGTGGATTTGCCACGCCGGCGTAGCCCGCTGCGTGCAATGGCTGGTGCAGCATGGCTCACAAATACCGCAAAGCCATGAATGGGTGGCACCTGCCCCGGCTTACGGCAAGTGGATGCAAATTCAGATCAGTGAACCGCAGCTCAGTTAAATGCCGCAATGGGCGGCTTGGGCAATTGCAGCACAACGCTGGCAGGGCCGTTGGCCGGGCCAAGATGGGCTTCACGCACCGACAGAGATTGCAAGATGAGGCCCTCATCTACCACCTCGCCCACCCGCACTGCTTTGCTGCCCCGGCCTTCCACTTCAATCACGGCAGCGCCGCCGCCAGACTCATTTCCAGCCAAGACACCTAGCAGCGAATAACGACTGGCCACAGGCGCTGCAGTCACAGTTGCAGGCAAAGCAATAGCCCCTAAAGCCTTGGCCATGGCTTGGGCATTGACCTGCACCGGCTGAGCAGTGGAAACAAAAGGTAACGACTGACTCGCATTACCGGCGAACTTTAGACCCCAAAACACCACGACAGCTGCAGCAGCGCTCCACAACAGCAAGGTAGTTAGCTTGACTGGCATGGGAATGCGCTTAACAGATTTGAAAGATTTTGTTCGCATGCGCCGATTATGATGGCCTCGTATTGCGTTTCGAGGACAGAGCCACATGACACCTAACAACCACCACTCACTGTCTGCTATCCGCCACGCCGCGCACCGAGGTTTTACCTTGATAGAGCTGATGGTGGTGCTGGTCATCATTGGTGTGCTGGCTGCACTCATCGTGCCCAATGTGCTGGACCGCGCCGACGATGCTCGCGTGACGGCCGCCAAGACGGATATTGCCAATATCAATCAGGCACTCAAGCTTTACCGCTTAGACAACCAGCGCTACCCCACGGCCGAGCAAGGCCTGCGCGCACTGGTCGCCAAGCCCACCTCGGGCCCTACACCCCAGAACTGGAAGCCCTATCTGGAAAAGCTGCCCAATGACCCCTGGGGCAATCCATATCAATACCTCAACCCCGGCATTAAGGCCCCCATCGACATCATGTCTTTTGGCGGTGACGGCAAAGCCGGCGGCGAGGGCAAGGATGCGGATCTTGGTTCATGGCAATAGCCTGAACAGGCTTTTGTGCGCCCTGATACATCCCTCTTAAAACCGGCACACCTCGACTGCGGCGCAGTCAGCAAGGGCCGCCCTGCGGCTAAGGCTGCCGTGTGCCTTGGTAGAAGGCGCGCGGCCACTCAGGGTGGATTTACGATCCTTGAGCTGCTGCTGGTGATTTCCATCATGGCGTTTGCGACTGCCGGCGTAAGTCTTGCGATTCGCGACAGCGGCGATCAGCAACTCGAGCGCGAAGCCCAGCGACTCGCCACACTGCTCGAATCGGCCCGCGCTCAGGCCCGCACCAATGGCTCGCTCGTTGTGTGGCGCCCCATGCCCCAAGGCTTTCGGTTTGAAGGGCTGCCAGCCCACGTAACTATGCCCACGCAGTGGCTCAAGACCGCCGTGCAAGTGCAACCCACAACACCCGTGGTGCTAGGGCCTGAGCCACTGATTCCCCGTCAAACTATTACGCTGTCCGTGCCCGGCAGCAACACGCCTCCTTTGCAGTTATCCACAGATGGCCTGCGCCCCTTTGGCATTCAAAACATGCAGGCCGCGCAATGAAGCAGCGCGGCTTTACGCTCATTGAGGTGCTGGTAGCCGTCGGTATCGTTGGCATCACGCTGCTGGCAGGTCTTCAGGCCAGCAGCGCGCTGACACTCAATGCACAACGCCAATCCGATGTGATTCTTGGCCAGCTCTGCGCCCAAAATGAGTTGGTGCGGCTGCGCCTTTTCAACCAGATGCCAGCCGTGGGCGATACCACCGTAAACTGCCTTCAGGCAGGCAGGCAAATGCAGGTGCAAGTGAGCGTGCGGCCCACTCCCAACCCCAGCTTCAGACGGGTAGATGCACAGGTTTTCTCTGAAAACTCGGCCATCTTGCGCGTTTCTACGATTGTTGCTCGCTATTAAATAATGAGCAATAAAAGTATATTTATAAAAGGCTTCACGCTCATTGAGCTGCTAGTCGCACTGGCTGCCATGGCGCTTTTGTCCATCATGAGCTGGCGCGGTATTGAGGCCATGCTGCGGGCGCAGGAAGTCAGTCGCGCACAGGGCGATCAACACGTCACCATGCAAACCGTGCTGACCCAGTGGAATACCGACCTCAACTCCCTCATGCCGCTGCAAGGCAGGCAAGTGCTGGACTGGGATGGCCAAGTGCTGCGCCTGACCCGCAAGAGCAGCGCCGCCATTGATAACGGCGCACTGGTTGTGGCTTGGAGCCGCCGCAATGTCGATGGCCAGCCGCAGTGGGTGCGCTGGCAATCGCTGCCAGCTCGCACCATCAGTGAATGGAATGAGGCGTGGAGCCAAGCCGCTCAATGGGGCCGCAACCCATCCAGCGACCAAATGCGCCGCGAAACTGTGCTGCTGCCGCTGGATCTATGGCGCGTGTACTACTACCGCAGCAATGCGTGGACCAACCCTCTATCCAGTGATCAAAGCAGCGCCAGTGTTAGTAACCCCAGCGGAACCAGCACCATGCCCACCGTGCCCGATGGCATTCGCATCGAGCTCACCTTGCCTGCTGGCAGAGCCCTGAACGGCGTGATGACCATCGATTGGGTCAACCCGCTTCGCGCGAATAACCGATCATGATCCCCCCTGTGTCGCTTCGCTCCATCCCCCCGAGGGGGACGACGCCTTCGCCGCGAGGCGGCTCTAGCTCGGCGTCTCTCACCTGTGCTGCGCCCTACCAGCAGCGCCAGCGCGGTGCGGCGCTTTTGGCGGCGATGCTGACCGTGGTCATCGTGGCCACACTAGCGTCCGCTGCGCTGTGGCAGCAGTGGCGTGATGTGCAGATTGAAACCGCAGAGCGCAACCGGGTACAAGCCAATTGGCTGCTGCTGGGCGCGCTGGACTGGTCACGCGTGGTGCTGCAAGAAGACTCTCGCGCCAACCGCAGCAACCCGGTGGATCACTTGGGCGAGCCCTGGGCGGTGCCGCTGAAGGAAGCCCGCCTGTCTACCTTTTTGGCGGCCAAGAACAATGTGAGCCAAGTCGATGACGGCACGGCAGATATGCAAAATGCATTTCTCTCCGGTGAAATCATCGATTTGCAGTCGCGCCTGAATCTGCGCAATCTGAGTGACGTGGAAAGGGCTAATACTGGGCAAATGCTGCTGCCATTTACGCGCCTGTTTGAGCGGCTAGGCTTGCCCAGCAGCGCAGTCGCGCAAATGGCGAACGCTTTACAGCAAGCCTCTTTTAGCAATGCACCCACTACGCCACTAATGCCCCGAACTGTGGCGCAACTGGTCTGGCTTGGCGTTGACCCCCGCATCATTGCCCGCATCGAGCCTTATGTCACCCTGCTGCCGCAGCGCACTCTCATCAACCTCAACACGGCCAGCGCTGAGGTGATATGGGCAAGCACCCCAGATTTGGACTGGGCTCGCGCCAACCAGTTAGTGCAGTTACGCAACGATTCCCCTTTGAAATCTTTAAGTGCGGCCTCTGAGGCGATAGGCTTGGTCAACGCCTTCAGCTCCAGCTCGCACTCCGTTACAAGCGAATACTTTGAAGCCCGTGGGCGCCTGCGGCTTGGCGACAACTCGATCAGTCAGCGCTCACTTATTGAGCGCAAAGGGATGCTCGTCAAAACCCTTTGGCAAGAGCACGCAGACTGGGGTAAGCCCACACTCGCGCTGCGTTGACAACTGCATGTCACCTCGCCCCCATAGAATGCGACATCTCCCATGAGCACATTGCTAATAAAACTGCCGTCGAGCCGCGCAAGCTCGGCGACCAAATACCTCTACGCTGTCAGCGATGACGGCCAAAGTGCGCAAAACAGCGACAAGGTTCGCGCCTCTCAGCTACCCGCCTTGGGCCGAACAGGTCAAACCACAGCCGTCATTCCTGCCAGGCGCCTTTCTTGGCACTGCGTCGAGCTGCCTCCAGGCCTGAACGTGCAAAGCCGCCGCCAGCAGCCACGCGTGCGCGCTGCGCTGGAAGGCCTGCTGGAAGAAAAGCTGCTCGACGATGTCTCGACCCTGCACATCGCACTGGACTCATCGCCCGCAGACAACACTTACTGGATTGCCGTTTGTGACAAACAATGGCTGCAATCACACCTGCAGTGGCTAGAGCACAACGGCCACGCCGCGAACCGATTGGTGCCTGAGCAATGGCCGAGTGCCAATGCCCGGCTGCAACTGCTGGGCTACGGTGACAACACCCAGCTGAGCATGACCGGGCTGGATGAGGAAATCACGCTAATCACCCTGCCGCTGCCTGCGGGCTCCAGCCTGCTCGAGCCCTTGCTCGCACGCCTGCCCGATGATCTGCCTGTGCTGACTCCGCCACAGCTCGCACGCGCTGCCGAAGCCCTGCAGCGACCCATCAGCATCTTCACCTCTTCGGATCGCCTGCTGCACAGCGCAACTTACGCCGGAGACTTGGCGCAGTTTGATCTGGACTTGGGTGACAGCACCCGCGCCAAGCGCCACCTGCTCGATACATGGCAAAGCTTTGCCAAAGCCCCGCAGTGGCGCGCTGCGCGCTGGGCGACAGGCATTGCCATCGCCGCTCAACTCATAGGGCTGAACATCTGGGCCTTCAAAGAAGACCGCTCTATCGCGCAACGCCAGCAGCAAGCCACGCAAGTTCTGCAAACCACCTTCCCAAATGTGCCCGTCATTGTGGATGCACCCGTACAAATGCAGCGCGAGCTAGAGTTGCTGCGCAACAACTCCGGAGCTTTGTCGGCCAATGACCTTGAAGCGCTACTCACTGCCAGCGCAACGATCAGCAATATGTCCAATGCCAAAAGCCTGCAGTACCAAGATAAGCAGCTGCGCATCGCAGGCATAGAGCTGAACGCCGATGCCTTAAGCGACGCACAACAAAGCCTTGAGGCAAGCGGCTATCAACTCCATCGCGCTGGCCCTGAACTCGTCCTCAGCGTAAAGGCTCGCCCATGAAGCAAGACAACGCCTTAAACACCGCGCTGGCAGCCCTGCGCCAGCGCTGGGCCAGCCTTGCGCAGCGCGAGCAAAATTTAATGCTCATCGCAGGCACCATCCTGCTGCTAGCACTGACTTGGTCGATTGCACTGGCCCCCGCTCTCACAAGCCTTGAATCCGCCCCCGCCCGCCGCGCTGCGGCAGACCGTGACCTGCAAACCATGCTGCAACTGCAGTCGCAGGCCGAGCAGCTGCGCCAGCGGCCACAAGCCATTAATGCCGATATCAACACACAGCTTGAGCAATCCCTCAAAGCCGAGATGCCGACCACCGCGCAAATGCAGTGGCTGGGTAACCGCGTACAAATCACGCTCAACAGCGCCCCTGCAGCTGCGCTGGCTCGCTGGCTTAGCCAAGTGCGCGACAACAGCCATGCATCGGTGGTCGAGATGAAACTCAGCCGCGCACCTGCTGACACCACAGACGCAACCCTCATCCGCTGGAGCGGTAATCTGCTGCTTGACCTACCCGGTCAGGACGACGAAGCCCACTAAACTCCTGCCATGAGCCAACGCCCATCACCGCCATTGCGCCTTATCAGCAACACCTCGCGTCAATCACGCGGGTTGGGCGGGGCGCATTCGCTGCTGCGCTGGGCCATTGGCGGCGCGCTGTTGGGCGGCTTACTCACGGCCGCACTCTTCGCACCTGCGTCTTGGCTGGCCGCACGCGTGCATTCAGCGACCGCAGGCAAAGTGCAGCTGCAAGAAGCACGCGGCACGATCTGGAGTGGATCGGCCAGACTGGTATTCACCGGCGGCGAGGACAGCCGTGACGCCACCACGCTACCCACCCGCCTGAACTGGACTTTGCGCCCCGGTCTTGGCAGCGCCAGCGTCACTTTGCAAAGCGACTGCTGCACCACCACGCCCGTGCTGGCCCAGTTCGCACCGGGATGGAATGCCATGGCCCTGCGCATCAACGACAGCGCCATGCAACTGCCTGCCGACATGCTGACCGGGCTAGGCACGCCGTGGAACACCGTCGCTCTGCAAGGCCAGCTACGCCTGTACACCACAGGGCTAGCACTGCAATACAGCGCGGGTCGCGCCACCAGCCAAGGCTTGACGCGACTGGAGGCACTGGCCGTGTCTTCGCGCCTGTCTCCGCTCAAACCACTGGGCAGTTACCGGCTTGATATTCAAGGCGGCGACACAGCCCAACTCCATTTATCCACCCTCAATGGTGACCTGCAACTCAGCGGTCAGGGCCAGTGGGTGGGGTCTCGTCTACGCTTCAACGGCGAAGCTTCTGCCAGCCCCGAGCGCGAAGCCGCCTTGTCGAATTTGCTCAATATTTTGGGACGCCGCGAAGGCTCGCGTTCCATCATCACTTTTGGTTGATCTATGACTCAGCGTAGCACTCTTAAATCGATAGCTGCAGCCGCCATACTGGCGTGCGCTAGCGGCACTATTTATGCTCAAAATACGCCCAGTTTGCGCCCCGGCGAGCCGGTGACACTGAACTTCACCAACGCCGATATTGAAGCCGTATCGCGGGCCATGGCCGCCATCACCAACCGCAACGTGGTGGTGGACCCTCGCGTCAAAGGGCAGATCACACTGTTGACGGACAAAGCCGTGACTCCCGCCAGGGCCTACCAGCAGTATCTGGCGGCGCTGCGCATGCAGGGTTTCACTGTGGTGGAGTCCGCGGGTCTATTCAAGGTCATTCCCGAGGCCGATGCCAAGCTGCAAACCAACGAGGTGAGCATGGGACGCGGCGGTCAAGCCGGTGGCGGCATCGTCACGCAGATCTTCAAGCTCAACTACGAGAACGCCAGCAATCTGGTGCCTGTGTTGCGCCCGCTGATCAGCCCCAACAACACCATCAACGTCAACCCAGGCAATAACTCGCTGGTCATCACCGACTACGCGGACAACTTGCAGCGCATCTCCCGCATCATCGCCAGCACCGATGTATCTAACGCGACCGATATGGAAGTGATACCGCTGCGCCACGCTATGGCCAGCGACATGGTGGCACTGGTCAACCGCCTCATGGAAGGCGGCTCCGCCACCATGGGCGGTGCTGCTCAGTCCGGCGCAAGTACTGCGGGCCAGACCGATAACGGCTTTCGCACCTCCATCTTGGCCGAGCCGCGCAGCAACTCCGTGCTCATTCGCGCCGCCAATCCTGCCAAGCTGTCGCAAATTCGCTCGCTGATTTCACGCCTTGACCAGCCGGCAATGACAGGCAGCGGCGACGAAGGCAACATTAATGTGGTGTACCTGAAGAACGCCGATGCCGTGGCTCTTGCAGCCACGCTGCGCGCAGCAATCAGCGCACAAGGCAGCGCCAGCACCGCACTGGGCGGGCAGGTGGCCGGCGGCAACACCTCGACCACGGGTGGATCTTCATCGCAGCCCACTATTTCACGCGGCACCGATGGCAGCGCCACCGTGGGCTTGGGCAGCGGCAACACGGGCCCCAGCTCTCGTTTTGGCACGGCGCAGCAGCCTTCAACGGGCGGCATGATTCAGGCGGACCCGACCAGCAACTCGCTCATCATTACCGCACCGGGCCCGCTTTACAGGCAATTGCGCGCCGTCATCGACAAGCTCGACGGGCGCCGCGCGCAGGTGCTGATTGAGGCGCTAATCGTCGAAGTCTCGGCCGAAAAAGCCGCACAACTGGGCGTGCAGTGGAGCTCCCTGATTCGCAACAACGGCCGCATTTTGGGCGTGCTGGGCAATGGCACTGGGGTCAACGGCATCCCCAACATTTTTAGCGTTTCAGGTGCTGTCGCAAACCTCGCCAGTGGCACCGCGCTGACCGATGCGCAAGGCGCGAGCATTGCCGGCATGAAGGGCACCAACCTCGGCTTTACCCAAACCAATAACGGCAGCACCAGCTTGGGAGCGCTGATCAATTTGATGCAGGGCGATGGCGACACCAACATTCTCTCCACCCCCAATTTGATGACGCTGGACAACGAAGAAGCCAGCATCATGGTGGGTGAAAACGTCCCCTTTCCCACCGGCTCTTTCACCAACACCGGCAGCAGTGGCGGAACCATCAACCCGTTCACGACCTATGAGCGCAAGGATGTAGGTACGCTGCTCAAGATTCGCCCGCAGATCAACGAGAACGGCACAATCAAGATGTCCGTTTATCAGGAAAATTCTGCGGTTAAAGCGAACACTGCAGACTCGACCAAGGGCGCAACCACTACCAAGCGCGCCATTGAGTCAAACGTATTGGTCGAAGACGGCGCCATCGTGGTGCTGGGCGGCCTGATTGCTGATGAATACGGTCAAACCCAAGAGCGTGTGCCTTTGCTCGGTGATATTCCTGTGATTGGCAATCTGTTTCGCAATACGGCCCGCACCCGCAAAAAGACCAACCTCATGGTCTTTTTACGCCCCACGGTGCTGCGCGATGCCAACTCGACCAGCCAGCTCTCGCAAGATCGCTACGACTCTATTCGCGGTGTGCAGCAAAACAATCAGCCCGACCCGAACCTGATGATGCGCAACGTCAACTCAGCGCCCATCTTGCCGCCTTCGCTGCCAAGCCCGCAGCAACCCTTGCAGCCTCTGTTAGCGCCAACAATCTCGTCAGTGCTGCCGCCTGTCTCCACCCCCTCCTCCTCTATGGTGAATGTGCCCGGCGCCAAGCCTGAACTGGTGGACTTCAGCGATCCCTTAAGCCCCAAAGTTAACGGCTATCCTGCTCCGGCACCCTCCACGCTGTCCTCCATGCCTCAAGCCATGGAAAGTATCTTGCAGGGCAAGCAGTAAGCAAAAAAGTAAGGCCACGAATGCGCTACCCACTGCCCTATGGCTTTGCCCGCAGCAGCTTGCTGTTGATTGAAGACAATGGATTAGAACCTGTGCTCTGGCACAGCCCCGAGCCCGATTGGTCGGCCATCTCTGAAGTTCAGCGCAAGCACTCCGTGCAGCGCTGGCAGCTGCTCGACAGTGCAGCGTTAGCCCACCGCATCAGCGCCGCCTATTCGCACAACGACTCCAGCGCCGCCATGGTGGTCAGCGAAGTCGAGTCCGACGCCGACCTCGCTCGCATGATGCAAGAGCTTCCCGCCGTGGAAGACTTGCTGGAAACTGCAGACGATGCGCCCATCATCCGCATGCTTAACGCCCTGCTCACGCAAGCCGCGCGCGATGGGGCATCGGACATTCATATCGAGCCTTATGAGCGCCACTCCAGCGTGCGCTTTCGTGTCGATGGTGATCTGCGCGAAGTAGTGCAGCCCAACCGCGCCTTGCATGCTGCCTTGATCAGCCGCCTCAAAATCATGGCGGATCTGGACATTGCCGAAAAGCGCCTGCCGCAAGACGGGCGCATCAGCCTGCGCTTGGGCACCAGAGCCATCGACGTACGAGTCTCCACCCTGCCCAGTGCTCATGGCGAACGCGCCGTGCTGCGCTTGCTGGACAAGAGTGAAAGCAAGCTCAGCCTTGAAGCCGTTGGCATGGGCGGCCAGACGCTGGAGCGCTTCACCCACCTTACATCGCAGCCCCACGGCATCGTGCTCGTCACCGGGCCTACCGGCTCGGGCAAGACCACCACGCTGTACTCCGCGCTGCAGCGCATGGATGCCAGCCACAGCAACATCATGACGGTGGAAGACCCCATCGAATATGAGCTGGCCGGCGTAGGACAAACCCAAGTCAACGCCAAGATCGACCTGACCTTTGCCAAAGCATTGCGCGCCCTGCTGCGCCAAGACCCGGACGTCATCATGATTGGCGAAATTCGCGACTTTGAAACCGCGCAAATTGCTATTCAAGCCTCGCTCACCGGTCACTTGGTGCTGGCTACGCTGCACACCAACGATGCACCCAGCGCCGTGACGCGTTTGATCGACATGGGGGTTGAGCCCTTCTTGCTGTCCTCATCGCTGCTGGGCGTGCTGGCGCAGCGACTGGTTCGCAAGATTGATAGCAACGAGTCGAGTGGATACAAGGGCCGTACCGGTATTTTTGAAATACTGGTGGTGGACGACACCATACGCGCACAAATTCACCGCGGCGCCAGCGAAGCCGAGATTCGCGAAACCGCGATGGCCAATGGCATGCAACTCATGCGTGAAGACGGTGAGCGTCTGGTGCGTGAAGGCGTGACGACCCCTGCCGAAGTCATGCGCGTGACGCGCGACTGATGCGGCATGCATTCGTCAAAGGGGACAAAGCTTTCATAGCCTGAGCGTGCAAAGCTTTCTTCGCCTTTGCCACAATGAATCCATGCTTGAAAACCTACGCACCTCTGTCCAGCCCTATGGCGGCGATCTGTTTTTGTTGTTGATAGCGCTGGCTGTCATTAGCTTTGCCCTGCTATTCCAGCTCAAAAGCCGCTTTCCCGTGGCCCAGTTGCGCCGCATGATTCGCATGGCTGCGCTGGTTGCCTTGCTGGGCTCGGTCTTTGCCATGCAATCGGGCGCCACCTACTACGCAATGGCCGGCGTGATGCTGGTGTGGGGCGTATTGGTCGCCATTGTTTTTGGACGTGAGATTGGCCGCAAGCGCTGATTAATCCAAGACTAGTAGCTATCAAAATCATATAAAGCTCATCAAAGGCTCATCGCTATGAAATCCTTGAATACCGTCAAGCTGTCCATGCTGGACTTGGTCGCCGTGCGCGAAGGCGGCACGGTCGCGAATGCGCTGCAAGTGAGCGTGCGCACGGCGCAGCAGGCCGAAAAGCTGGGCTTTACCCGCTACTGGTTGGCCGAGCACCACAATATGCCCGGCATTGCCAGCTCAGCCACCGCCGTGTTGATTGGACATATTGCAAGTGCCACGCAAACCATTCGTGTGGGCTCTGGCGGCATCATGCTGCCCAACCACGCACCGCTGGTGGTAGCCGAGGCCTTTGGCACGCTGGCCGAGTTGTATCCCGGGCGCATCGACCTCGGCCTTGGCCGCGCACCCGGCACCGACGGCCCCACCATGCGCGCACTGCGCCGTGACAGGGTGGAGAGCGAAGACGACTTTCCCCGTGATGTGCAAGAGCTGCAGCATCTGCTGGGCGACGACCAAGAGGGCGCGCGCATCGTCGCCGTACCCGGCGCTGGCACCAATGTGCCGATTTGGCTGCTGGGCTCCAGCCTGTACTCGGCCCAGTTGGCTGCGCATCTGGGTCTGCCTTACGCATTTGCTTCGCACTTTGCACCGCGCATGCTGCATCAGGCTTTATCCATCTACCGCCAGATGTTCAAACCCAGCGCCACGCTGGCCAAGCCTTATGCCATCGTCGGCGTACCCGTGATTGCCGCGCCTACGGATGAAGAAGCCGAGTTTCTGGCCAGCAGCACCTACCAGCGCGTGCTGGGCATTCTGACCGGCAAGCGCACCCGCCTGCTGCCGCCTGTTGCCAACTACTGGCAGCAGCTGGATGGGCGCGAACAAGCGGCCATTCAAGATTTTCTGGCGATAGGTATCGTTGGCAGTCAAGACACCGTGCACCAAGGCCTGCAAAAACTGGCCAACGAAACGCAGGCCGATGAGTTCATCCTCGTCAGCGATGTGTATGACACCGACTTGCGCCTGCGCAGTCTGGAAATTACCGCGCAAGCCATTCAACAGTCGCTACCATCGCTGTAACAAGTTACCCAGTTACAGCAACGCATGCCCGCCTTTACCTTTGAAGCCTTAGATGCCCAAGGCCAGACCCGCAAGGGCATTCTTGAAGCCGACAACGCCCGCGCTGCCCGCAGCCAGCTGCGCAGCCAAGCGCTGGTGCCGTTGCAGGTAGAAGCCGTAGCGTCTGGCCAAGGCAAAGGCGGCTCGTCACTTTCTAGCTGGTTGACACGCCCCGTTTTCAACTCCACCGGCCTTGCCGTGTGGACGCGCCAAATTGCAGGGCTTGTCAGCTCAGGCCTGCCCATTGAACGCGCGCTGGCAGCATTAGCCGAAGAAGCCGAGGATGACCGTCAGCATCAGTTAGTTGCCGCCTTGCGAGCTGAGGTCAATGCAGGCTCGAGCTTTGCACGTGCGCTAGAGCAGCACCCGCGTGAGTTCTCCGACATCTTTTGCTCCGTCATTGGCGCGGGCGAATCCAGCGGCAGCCTAGGCTCTGTTCTTGAAAATCTGGCCGACGATCTGGAATCGCGCCAAGCGCTGCAATCCAAGCTCATCGGCGCGTCGCTCTACCCCGCCATCGTCACGCTGGTGGCTATCGTCATCGTCATCTTTTTGGTCAGCTATGTGGTGCCGCAAGTCGCTGGTGTGTTTGCGGGCTCCAAGCGGGCGCTGCCCTTTCTCACCGTGGTCATGCTCAACGTGAGCGACTTTGTGCGCCACTACGGCTGGCTGATGCTCGGCACTCTGGTGTTAGGCGCCATTGGTTTTCGTCTCGCACTCAAAAATGAGAGATTTCGTGAGAGCTTTGATGCCCAGTGGCTCAACTTGCCACTGGTCGGGCGCCTTTCGCGCAGCTATAACGCAGCCCGCTTTGCCGGCACGCTGGCCATGCTGGCCGGTGCGGGGGTGCCCATTCTCAAAGCACTACAAGCGGCTGCCGAGACACTCAACAACCGCGCCATGCGCGCTGACGCGATGGATGCACTGGTGCTGGTGCGCGAAGGCGCTCCGCTAGCATCAGCCCTAGCGCAGAAAAAACGCTTTCCGGGTCTGGTCTCCATGTTTGCCCGACTCGGTGAGCAAACCGGCCAATTGCCACTGATGCTGCAACGCGCCGCCACCCAGCTATCGACGGAAGTACAGCGCCGTGCCATGCATATGGCCACAATTTTGGAGCCGCTGCTCATCGTCGCCATGGGCTTGGTCGTCATGCTCATCGTGCTAGCGGTGCTCATGCCCATTATTCAGCTCAATCAGTTTGTCAAATGAAGTACGCCACCTGAGTCGCTTCGCGGCGTACCTGACTCGGGGTACGTCAGTTTTTAGCCCCTGCTCTGGACAACAAACATGCCCCCTTCTCTCAGTGACAAACTCGTCGTAGCCATCTCTTCGCGCGCGCTGTTCGACTTCGAGGAGGAAAACAACGTCTTTGAAGACCACGACCCCGCGACCTATCTGCGCCTGCAGCGCGAGCGGCTGGATGTGCCTGCAGCGCCCGGCGTGGCGCTCTCGCTGGTCAAAAAATTGCTGGCCTTCAACACCGAAGAGCAGCAGCGCGTTGAGGTAGTTCTGCTCTCGCGCAACGACCCGGTCAGCGGCATGCGCGTGTTTCGCTCCGCCAAAGCTCACGGTCTAGAATCCATTCAGCGCGGCGTGTTCACGCAGGGGCGTGACCCATTTGGCTATTTGCGGCCCTTGGGTGCGCAATTGTTCCTCTCCGCCAATGCAGACGACGTTACGCAGGCGCTGCAACTGGGCTACCCAGCCGCCCATGTCTTCACCGACTCCATGCGCGCTAGCTGCCGCCACCCGCAAGAAGTGCGCATTGCTTTTGACGGCGACGCCGTGCTGTTCAGCGATGAGTCGGAACGCGTTTTTCAGGCTGAAGGTCTGGCGGCCTTTCAAAAGCACGAGCAAGAAAAAGCCGAGCAGCCTTTGCCCGAAGGCCCGTTCAAGCCTCTGCTAGCTGCCCTGCACAATCTGCAGCAAGTTGAAGTGCCCGGCATGCGCATACGAACGGCCCTTGTCACCGCACGCAGCGCACCGGCCCATGAGCGCGCCTTGAACACACTGATGGACTGGAAGATTGATGTGGATGAAGCCATGTTCCTTGGCGGCTTAGCCAAGGGCGAGTTTCTGCGCGAGTTTGAGCCTGATTTTTTCTTCGACGACCAAACCAGCCATGTGCGCAATGCGGCCAGCCATGTTCCATCAGGTCATGTGCGCAGCGGTATCGCCCACGACAAAGCGCTGAAACATTCGTAAAGCTTGGCAAAGTCCGGAAAGCGAATGAAAAACTAGGGTGCTTTGGCGCTCTAGCAGTTGAGAATGCCTGCATGGCCCTCACCTGTAGTTCTATGCAACACATGAAGAAAAAACTCACCATTGCCCGCAGCACTACGCTGATGAAATCAGCTGTGAGTGTGCTGCTGACCAGCGCTGTGCTGCTGCTGCCTACGGCGCGAGCCGAAGACAGCGTTGAAGAATCAAGCAACAAGAACGGCGCCCAGCTCTCTAAAGGCGAGATCAAAGCCCAGCAGCAATTTAAGATGTTGGACTTCAATCAAGACGGCAAACTCAGCCGCAAAGAAGTCGCCATCATCCCCAAGCTGGCAGCCGCTTTTGATGAGACCGATACCAATAAAGACGGTTTTGTGAGCTATGAGGAAGTGCGCGCCTTCGCCGTCAAATACCGCGCCGAGCGTGAGAAGGCTAAGGCTGCACAAGAAACTGCCGCACAAGCCGCTGCCGCCACTGCAGCACCACAAAGTGCTAGCAAATCAGAAGCTGGCAGTCCTGAAGCTGAAATCAAATAAAGCATCAATCAAGCTGAAGTCATTTTGAATACACGACTTACACCTATTGATTCAATATCGTCGCTTTATTTCCCGCCACCCGTGCGTTTGATACGAGGCTCGGCATAGGTCAGCGGCTCGCTGCGTGCAGTCTGCTTGTTTTGCAGCAAGTCCTCTGACTTGCTCACGTCTTGCGCCTGCTCCACCGCCTGCGCGCTGGCCCGCCACATGGACTGGATGAACTCGATAAGCTGCTTGGAGATAGGCTCTTTGGGCGGCTCATCTACCTCTTGTTTTTGCTTGACCTCCTGGGCCAGCGTCCAGTCGCGGTTCTCGCTATCCACAACGGATGGTGTTTCAGGCGTGCGCACCGTGCGGCCCTCGCCAATCTTATCCACCGACTCGCTGGCGTTCACGGCATTCACAGGTCGCACCGGCGCGGCACCCGAAGCACCCGTGGAATACAAATCCGCACCCTGGGCACGCCAGGGCGTTTGTGTCCGGTCTAGAGGAGGAATTTGCATGATGGGGCCTTCGGTTGTGGAAAGAGTTCAGGCGGTAAAACAGGTTTCTCGCCTTGTTATCGACCACGCTTGAGAAAACTAAAGGATTATTTGCATATCTTTTTTGATAGCTAGCAGTCCTTTTATTTCGCTGACTTCAAGCCATTTAGACACAAAAAAGGCCTCAGCATTAACCAGCGTTAACGCGTGAGGCCTATGTCTTTATCTAAGGGCTGCTCAAGAGCAAGTCTCAACAAACCCTCAAGCGCCCGCTTACAAAAAGCGCTCCAACAGTTTGCGCGAATGGCGGTCTAGCTTGTTGCTGTCTGGAATGCGGTACTGCACACCGTCTTGACCGGTGATCTGCAGCTTGGTGCGCCCCGCCAGCTTGCGAATGTCTTCTTCGCCCTTGAGCACCATCTGCGTCGTGCCCCGGTCGGTGCGCAAATCCCAGGTGCTAGGGGTGGAAAAGCTGGAGACTTTGAGGATTTCCTCAATCGTCGGGACAAACTCGCGCACCGCAAGGTCTTGCTCGATAAGTTGCCGGTGTTCAGGTTGCAAATCCACCATGCGGGGCACCCACAGGGCTTCTTTGCCATCCGCCGCAATCAGCGACAGACCTTCTAAGGGCGCATCAATCGGAAAGGCGCGCACAGGCGTCACGGCTTCAAACACCGTACCGTTAGCCAGCGTCAGCACCAAGCGGCCATGGGCATTACGCAGCAGTTGCATGCCCACCAGATTGGATTGGGAAGCGTCAGTCATTGTTTATTCCTTGGTCAGCAGCGTCAGACCTGCGGCCTGCGCATCTTCTTCCGCACGACGGGCTTGGGCGTCATACAGACGGAAGTAGTGGCCCTTAAGTGCCATCAACTCGTCATGCGGGCCCACTTCCACAATCTCGCCGCGGTCCATCACCACCAAGCGATCCGCCTTGCGCAGCGTAGACAAACGGTGGGCAATCGCAATCGTGGTGCGGCCTTGAACCAAGTTGTCCAGCGCCTTCTGGATTTCTTTTTCGGTCTCGGTATCCACGGCCGATGTGGCCTCGTCCAAGATCAAAATACGCGGGTCAATCAGCAGCGCACGGGCAATCGAGATGCGCTGGCGCTCGCCACCTGACAGGCCCTGACCGCGCTCACCCACCAGCGAGTCATAACCGTGAGGCAGGCGCAAGATGAATTCATGGGCATGGGCAGCGCGGGCGGCCGCCACAATTTCTTCGCGGCTCGCACCGGGCTTGCCATAGGCCAGATTCTCGGCAATCGTGCCAAAGAACAAGAAGGGTTCTTGCAGCACCAGACCGATATTGCTGCGGTAGTCAGACACGGACATGCGGCGCACATCCACGCCATCGAGCTGGATAGAGCCTTCGCTCACATCGTAAAAACGGCAAATCAGATTAACCAGCGTGCTCTTACCCGAGCCACTGTGGCCCACCAGACCAATCATCTCGCCGGGCTTGATTTGCAGGTTCAGGTGCTTGATGACGGCACGGCTGCCGTAGCGAAAGCCCACGTTATCCATGGTGATGGCACCCTTGGCCTTGCCCGGCAGCTTGACGGGGTTGCTTGGCTCAGGGACGTTGCTCACATGGTCAAGGATGTCAAAAATGCGCTTGGCACCCGCAGCGGCCTTTTGCGTCACCGAGACAATGCGGCTCATCGAGTCCAGACGCGTATAAAAGCGCCCGATGTAGGCAATAAAAGCGGTCAACACGCCGACGGTGATGGAGCCGCCTGCTACCAAATAGATACCAAACGCCCAAACGATCAAGATGCCGATTTCGGTCAGCAAAGTCACCGTGGGGGTGAAGACTGACCAAGTCTTGTTGACTTTGTCATTGGCCTGCAAGTTGACCAAGTTGGCATCGGCAAAACGATCGGCTTCACGCTTTTCTTGGGCGAAAGCCTTCACCACGCGAATGCCGGGGATGGTGTCCGCCAGCACATTGGTCACTTCGGACCAAACGCGATCGATCTTTTCAAAGCCGGTACGCAGGCGGTCGCGCACGGTATGAATCATCCAAGCGATAAAAGGCAGCGGCACCAAAGTAACCAGCGCCAGCCAAGGATTGATGGAGAACAAAATGGCCGATGTCATGACGATCATCAGCACATCGGTCACAAAATCCAGCGCATTCAACGACAAGAAAAGGTTGATGCGGTCTGTTTCAGCGCCAATACGCGCCATCAAGTCACCCGTGCGCTTGCTGCCGTAAAAGTCCACCGACAAATTCAGCAAGTGGTTATAGGTGGTAGTGCGCAGGTTGGAGCCTATGCGCTCAGACACCTTGGCCAGCACAAATGTCCGCGCCCAGCCCAGTGCCCAAGCCACGATAGCTGACAAGAAAAGCATCCCTAGGTAGAAGATCACCAGATCACGGTCAATTTTTTCGCCGTTCTGGAAGGGAATCAGAATCTTGTCCATCAAGGGGATGGTCAGATACGGCGCCACCAGTTGCGCAGCCGTAGCGGCCAGCGTCAGCAAAAAGCCCAGCAGCAACTGGCCTTGGTAAGGCTTGGCAAAGCGCCACAGGCGCAGCAGCACCCAAGTGGAGGTCTGCGGCGCTTGCTGGCGGGCGCAGGCCGGGCATTCATCCGTATCCGGCGGCAAGGCCGTGTGGCAAACCGGGCAAAGCACGGTGTCCTCATCGGTCACGGCGGTATAGGTTTCTTGACGGGCAATGCGCTCGCGCTGGCGGTCGAACTGCTGCATCAGCTGCAGCATGGCTGACTGGTGGGTCAGCGTGATGTGCCAGTGCGCCAGTCGGGTGTCATGGTTGTGTAACTCCAAGTGACCGACACCGCCGTGATCTTGCAGGCGCAAAGACTGGTCTACGGCCAAAGGCCACTCTTGCCACTGATGGTTAAGGGGGTCGCAGGCCAGCAAACGCTCTTGTGTCAAGGCCAGCAAACCGCTGCCAAACTTCAAATCCGCACTCAGGTCAACCGAAACGACGGCTAAAACGTTCTCATATTCAATGAGCTTTGCTCGCAGATCGCCCCCCAGGGGGCCTGTAAAGACGGCCGAGGCGTCCACAGCATGGTGATGTTGCATATTGAGTTATTTTTCTCCGCAGATAGCGGCTCTAAGAGTCATACGGCTAACCGCTTCGGCATGGGAACGAGGCTCGTGCCAACGTTCGAGACATATCTGTTAACGCGCGAGCCCGCCATTAGGCTGACAAGCAATCACAATGCGTGATTCTGGCCGCACAATGCCCATCCATCAGGGGCAAGATTTTAAGAAATCCTGCCCTCCCCATTTTTATCCGCTGAGCAACATGGCGAAATTCAACGACATCCAACTCTTACGCACCACTTTCCTGCGCGGCCCCAGTGTCTGGACCTACCGCCCGGTACTGGAAGTCTGGCTGGATCTGGGAGAGCTGGAAAACTACCCGTCCAACAAAATCCCCGGCCTCAATGAGCGCCTCACCGCTTGGCTGCCAGCTCTAATCGAGCACACCTGCGGCGTCGGCGAGCGCGGTGGCTTTATCCAGCGCCTTGAAGGCGGCACCTGGATGGGCCACGTGATGGAGCACGTGATTATCGAGCTGCTGAACTTAGCCGGTATGCCTGCCGAGTTTGGTCAGACCCGTGAAATCTCCAAGCCCGGCGTGTACCGCATGGTGTTCCGCTGCCCTGAAGAGGCCGTGGCCCGCGTGGCGCTGGAGCATGGTCACAAGCTGCTCATGGCTGCGATCAACGACGAGTCGTTTGAGATGAAGCCGGCCATTCACGCCATCAAAAAGGCCATCAACGACAGCTACCTCGGCCCATCGACCGGCTGCATTGTGGACGCCGCTGGCGAGCGCCGCATTCCCCACATCCGCCTGAACGACGGCAACTTGGTGCAACTGGGCTACGGCGCAGCGCAGCGCCGCATTTGGACGGCTGAGTCTGACCAGACCAGCGCCATTGCCGAAGGCATTGCCCAAGACAAAGACTTCACCAAGCGCCTGCTGGCCGCCTGCGGTGTGCCCGTGCCTGAAGGCCAGATCGCCGCCACCGCCGATGAAGCGTGGGAGATTGCGCAAGACATTGGCTTTCCCGTCACCGTCAAGCCCTCCGACGGCAACCACGCCCGCGGCGTGACGCTGGAGTTGTACAACGAGGCCGACATCAAGACCGCTTTTGCACTGGCTGAGCCTGAAGGCTCAGACGTCATCGTCGAAAAATTCATCGACGGCACCGAGCACCGCCTGCTGGTTGTGGGCGGCAAGGTCGTCGCCGCCACCAAGGGCGAAACCGTGTCGGTCTACGGCAACGGTACAGCTACGCTGCGTGACTTGGTCGCCGTGCTGAACCTGGATCCCCGCCGCGGCCCCGAGCAGGAATACCCGCTGGACTGGATCAATATGGACGCCGGCGCCGTCAAGCTGGAGCTGAACCGCCAGCATGTGACGCCTGATAGCGTGATCCCCGCAGGCCAAGCCATTTTGTTGCAACGCAATGGCAACATGGCGATTGACTGCTTGGACGACGTGCACCCCGATGTGGCGTACTACGCCGTGCTGGCTGCAAAAATCGTCGGCCTCGACATCGCGGGCATGGACATGATCTTGAAGGATGTGTCCCAGCCCATGCAGGGCCAAGGCGCGATTTTGGAAGTCAACGCCGGCCCCGGCCTGTTGATGCACCTGAAACCCACCAGCGGCGCACCCCGCCCTGTGGGCATGGCGATTGCCGATCACCTCTTCCCACGTGAAGACGGTCTCGGCGCTGGTCGCATCCCCGTGGTTGGCATTGTCGGCACCCGCAACAACGCATTTATCTCGCGTTTGGTGGGCTGGCTGCTGCAGCTGTCAGGCAAGCTCACGGGCGTTGCCAGCAGCGAAGGTATGTATCTGGCCAACCGCCAGACACAAAAGACCAACACCGCCAACTGGGCTGGCGCGCACCGCCTGCTCACCAACCGTCTTGCACAGGCCGCCGTGATTCAAACCACAGCGCGCTCCATTTTGGAAGAAGGTCTGGCCTACGACCGCTGCCTGGTCGGTGTTGTGACCGATATGGATGGCTTCGAGCAACTGGCTGACCACGATGTGCAGGAAGCGGGCCAGATGCGCCGCGTGATGCGCACCCAAATCGATGTGGTGCTCGATGGCGGCGCTGGCGTGCTCAACGCTGACCTGCCCGAAGTGGCCGATCTAGCCGATCTGTGCGACGGCGAAGTGGTGCTGTACTCCACCGAAGCCACTAACGAATTCATCGCGGCCCACCGTTCCAACACCGAAGTGCAACACGAAGGCGGCCGCGCCGTCTTCGTCAAGGGCAGCAATGTGGTGCTGGCAACGGGCACGCAAGAGCGCGTGCTGGGCACGCTCGATGCACTGTCGCTGGCTGGCGGCAAGCGCCCTGACACCCCTGCACTGCTGGCCGCTATCGCCACGGCATGGGCTATGGATATCACGCCGGACCTGATCGGCGCGGGCATCAAGACTTTTGAATACCAGGCTTGAGAGCCTCTTAAACGCTTCAATAAAGATAGCTGCTAGCGCTTTCAGTGAAAGCGCTAGACTCAAAAAATAGCTTGATATTCAGCTGAAAGAACACTATGCAGATTCAACGCATCCGAGCCCTGCGCGGCCCCAACCTCTGGACCCGCAGCACCGCCTTCGAAGCCATCGTGCACTGCGAAGACAGCGAGTTGCGCTACACCGCCATGCCCGGCTTTGAAGAAAAGCTGCGCGCGCGCTTCCCCACCATTGGCACGCTGCAACCCCATGGCGCTGACCAACATCTGTCGCTGGCACATGTGATGGAAGTGGCGGCTCTGTCGCTGCAAGCCCAAGCGGGTTGCCCCGTATCTTTTAGCCGCACGCATGAGACGCTGGATCACGGCACCTTCCAGGTCGTGGTGGAGTACACCGAAGAAGCCGTGGGCCGACTGGCCATGGAAAAGGCCGAAGCCTTGATTTTGGCAGCGCTCAACAACACTGCGTTTGATGCGCAAGCCGCCATCGCCGAGCTACACGATTTGGATGAAGACGACCGCATTGGCCCATCAACCGGCGCCCTCGTGGACGCCGCCGTGGCCCGTGGCATTCCCTTTCGCCGCCTGACCACTGGCTCGCTGGTGCAACTGGGCTGGGGCTCTAAGGCTCGCCGTTTTCAGGCCGCTGAGCTGGACTCCACCAGCGCTGTGGCCGAATCCATTGCCCAAGACAAAGACCTAACTAAGCGCCTGCTGCACGCTGCTGGCGTGCCCGTACCCATGGGCCGCCCTGTGACCGATGTGGAAGATGCATGGCTTGTGGCCCAAGAAGTGGGCCTGCCCGTGGTGGTCAAGCCACAAGACGGCAACCAGGGCAAGGGCGTGGTGGTCAACATCACCACCCGCGAAGGTCTGGAAGCTGCCTACAAAGTGGCCAGCGAGTTTGGCGACGAAATTCTGGTCGAGCGCTTTTTGCCCGGTCATGACTTCCGCATGCTTGTCGTCGGCGGCCAGTTGGTGGCCGCTGCCCGCCGCGAGCCACCGCAAGTGCTGGGTGATGGCCAGCATTCCGTGCGCGAGCTGGTCAACATCGTCAATCAAGACCCCCGCCGCGGCTCTGGCCACGGCACGGCGCTGACCAAGATTCGTCTGGATGACATCGCCATCGCCCGCATCGCCAGCGAAGGCCTGACGCCTGAATCTGTGCCCGCACAGGGCCAGCGCGTGGTACTGCGCAACAACGCCAACCTGTCCACAGGCGGCAGCGCCACCGATGTGACGGACGATGTACACCCCGAAATTGCAGCCCGCGCCGTAGAAGCGGCCCAGACCATTGGCCTGCACATTTGCGGCGTGGACGTGGTGTGCGAGACCATGCTCAAGCCACTGGAAGAGCAAAGCGGCGGTATTGTGGAAGTGAACGCAGCCCCCGGCCTGCGCATGCACTTGGCACCATCTTTTGGTCGCCCCCGCAATGTGGGCGTGCCCATGGTGGACGAGCTGTACGCCCCCGGCGACGATGGCCGCATTCCTCTGGTTGCCGTCACCGGCACCAACGGCAAGACCACCACCACCCGCGTGATTGCCCATTTATTCACATCCCACGGCTGGCGCACCGCCATGACAAACACCGATGGCGTGTGGGTCAATGGCCGCCAAATCGACAGCGGCGATTGCTCTGGCCCCAAGAGCGCCCGCAACGCGCTGGCCCACCCTGAAACCGATGCTGCCGTGCTCGAATGCGCACGCGGCGGCATTTTGCGCGAAGGTCTGGGCTTTGACCGCTGCCAAGTAGCCGTGGTCACCAACGTGGGCGAAGGCGATCACCTGGGTCTGAACTTCATCACCACCAAGGAAGACGTGGGCGTTTTGAAACGCGTCATCGTGCAAAACGTAGCTCCTAACGGCTATGGCGTGCTCAATGCCGCTGATCCGCTGGTCGCCGCCATGGCGTCGGTGTGCCCCGGCAAGGTCATTTTCTTTGCGGCGGACCGCCACCACCCCGTCATGGCCACACACCGCGCCCAAGGCAACCGAGTGGTTTATGTCGATGGCGACTCCATCGTGGCCGCTGAAGGCTCGTGGCGTGAAAGCATTGCCCTGCGTGACATTCCCATTACCCGCAACGGCACCATCACCTTCCAGGTTGAAAACGTGATGGCATCCATTGGCGCAGCATGGGCTGTGGGCCTGCCTTGGCAGACCATTCGCCGTGGCTTGGCTGGTTTCTTGAATGACACTGGCAACGCCCCCGCACGCTTTAATGTGATGGATTACAAGGGTGCCACCATCATTGCCGACTACGGCCACAACCCAGACGCCATGCGTGCCTTGGTGCAAGCCGTGGAAGCCATGCCGGCCAAGCGCCGCAGCGTGGTCATCAGCGGTGCGGGTGACCGCCGCGATCAGGACATCATTGAGCAAACCCAGATTTTGGGCAAAGTGTTTGACGATGTGATCCTGTACCAAGACGCTGCCCAGCGCGGTCGCAAAGATGGTGAAGTGATGGCGCTGCTCAAGCAAGGCTTGGAGGGCGCAACTCGCACCACTTACAGCACCGAAATTCACGGCGAGTTCATCGCCATTGACCATGCTTTGAGCCGCCTACAACCCGGCGATCTGAGCCTGGTGCTGGTCGACCAAGTGGAAGAAGCGCTGGAGCATTTACGTCAACATGTTGCCGGCCAGTAAGCGCTGAGCTGCCCCACCCACAAAGCCCGGCCTTGCGCCGGGTTTTGTTATTAAAAACAGAGCATTGAACGCAGGCGGCAAAAGCACTATTGGCGGTTTTTACGCATACTCGCCACTGGCAAACGCCGTATGATCCGGGCAGCTGTCACCACCATTCGCTTCATGCCTTTGCACGCACTTCGCCGCATTGCCACCTGCTTTCTGGGCCGGTGTGTGCTGGCATGGTTTGCATTGTCCATAGGCGTGGCAAGCGCTGCACCGCTGATTCAGTCTCAAGGCTTTGAGCTGATCTGCACCAGCACCGGTGCAATGAAGATGGTTGCCGTTGGTGATACGGAAAGCGATAACGAAAGCAGTGATCACACAGCCTTAAGCGCCGGGCATCTTGACTGCCCCATGTGCCTACCTCACGCAGCGCCACCACCGCCCGTGCTGCGACTGCCTGTGCCTACAGAGTTGCCGCTGCACCATGCATTGCAACCGGTGCAGCGGGCTCGCCTTGCATCTATTACCGCAGCGCCTTTGCCTGCGCGTGGGCCTCCTGCGTCTTACCTTTGATTGATTTTCGCCTCTAGTCTTTATGCAACAAGGACTAGCTGCTATCAAATTCATAGGGACTGCTATGTCCCAAGGTAAGCATTCATGAAAAAGCATTTTTTGCCGCTCTTGATCAGTGGCATGGCATGGCCGTGCCTAGCGCAAACATCAGCGGGGCCTAGCGATCAGCCCGAACGCAGCAAAACGCTGGGGGTCGTCACCGTCAACGGCGGCCAACCCAGCTCACTGCCCAGGCAAATTCCCACCACTATTGAAGGCATCACCCGCCAAGAGATTGAGACCCGCATCAACGCGACCGACAGCGAAGACGCCCTCAAATACCTGCCCAGCCTGCTGGTGCGCAAGCGCTACATCGGCGATTACAACCACGCCATCCTCTCCACCCGCGCATCGGGCACGGGCAATAGCGCGCGCTCTGCCGTGTATGCGGATGGGATTTTGCTTTCCAACTTTCTGGGAAACGGCGTAGCCAACGGCAGCAACTACGCACCGCGCTGGGGTCTTGTGACACCTGAAGAAATCGAGCGCGTCGATGTCATGTACGGCCCGTTCTCAGCCGCCTACCCCGGCAATTCCGCAGGCGCCGTGGTGGACTATGTGACACGCATGCCGGACAAGCTGGAAGCCCATGTGAGCGCAGGCTATTCATCCCAGCCCAATCAGCTCTACGGCAGCAACAGCACCTTCAACAGCTGGAACAGCAGCGCCTCCATCGGCAGCAAAAGCGGCGACTGGTCGTTCTGGATCAATCTCAACCACACTGACAGCAACGGCCAACCGCTGACCTTCCCTACCGTGCTGCAATCCGCAGGCGTGGCGAGCAGTGCAGCCACCCCTGTCACCGGAGCGGTGGCAGGGCTCAACATCACCAACCAGCCCTGGCTCATTCTGGGCGCGGGCACGCAGTACCGCACGCAGCAGGATCACGCCAAGATCAAGCTGGCCTACGACATCACGCCCACGCTGCGCGCCAGTTACACGCTGGGTTGGTGGCAAAACGATGCCAAGGGCCGCTCTGAAAGCTATCTCAAAGGGCCGAGCGGCCAGCCCATCTACAGCGGAGCGGTGAATATCAGCGGCAAGACCTACAACCTCTCTCCCACGGCGTTTGGCCTGTCCAACGACAGCCAGACCCACACCATGCATGGGGTCTCCCTCAAAAGCCACACGCAAGCCAGCTTGGACTGGGAACTGAGCGCCAGCCTGTACGACTACGGCAAGGATCAGCAGCGCGTACCGACAATTGCCCTGCCAGCGGCCACCACCGGCGGTAACGGCACGCTGCAAGACCAGAACGGCACAGGCTGGAACACGCTGGCGGCCAAAGGCACATGGAGACAGAACAACATATTGGGCTTGCAGGGCGCGCATATCGTGGACTTCGGCCTGGGCCGCGATGCCTACCACTTAGACATCCGCAAATTCAACGTAGCGGGGGACTGGCAATCCGACCCTGCCAACGAGCAATCGCTGGTCAGCCAAGTCGGCGGGCGGACTGAAACGCGCTATGTCTGGGCACAGGACAGCTGGCAGTTAGCCAAAGACTGGAAAGCCGTTCTGGGCCTGCGCTGGGAAGACTGGATTGCCAGCCAGGGCCGCACAGCCACCGCCAGCAGCCAACTGAATTACACCCAGCGCAGCGACGCGCATTTCTCACCCAAGGCCGCGCTGGCGTACCAGCTGGCGCGCCACACCACGCTCAAAGCATCGCTGGGCCGCGCCGTGCGCTTTCCTACCGTGGGTGAGCTGTATGGGACGACATCGGGCGGCGTGCTCTCGTTCATCAACAACCCCAACCTGCATCCCGAAAAGTCCTGGACCAGCGAGTTGAGTGCCGAGCAAAACTTGGTGAGCTCTTTCGGTACAGGCCTGCTGCGCGCCACGCTGTTTCATGAAGCCACCAAAGACGCGCTCTACAGCCAGCTGATTCCCGGAACCACTACCTCGGCCGTGCAGAACGTAGACAAGGTTCGCACCACAGGGCTTGAGCTGGCCTACTCGGCGCAATCGGTGCTGGTGCGAGGACTTGATCTGGGGGCCAGCCTGACCTTTGCCAACTCGAAGATCGTGGCCAATGCCGCCAACCCGGCCAGCATCGGCAAATGGCAGCCCCGCGTGCCACGCTGGCGTGCCACGGCCTATGCCACTTATCAGCCCACAGACCGCTGGGCGCTGACGGTGGCTGCGCGCTATAGCGGCCGCCAGTACTCGAATCTGGACAACAGCGACGTCAACGCCGACACCTATTTCGGGGCCAGCAAGTACTTCAGCGTTGACCTGCGCGCCCGCTATCAAATCGACAAGCGGCTTTCAGCAGCATTGGGCGTGGACAACGCCAATAACGCCCAGTACTGGAACTTTCATCCCTATCCGCAGCGCACATACACGGCTTCGCTGCGCTGGGATCTCTAGGGTCGACTGAAATAACGCGCCGCCGCAAAGCGGGGCCATGGCCTGCTCTGCGGCTCAGTACCTGTGAATACACAAGCTGCACCGAATCAGCGCTCTCAATTGATTGAAGTAAATTTATATAGGAATTAATTATTTAATAGCCATTGGTTATTATCAAGGACACACGATCGCCATCTAGAACCGGAAAGCAAGCATGAGCACTGAAGCAATGCCCTGGCAAAACTACATTAGCGAGCTTCCCTTAACAACTCAGCAGCACGCACAAGCGCTGCGAAGTTTGGTGGATTCGCTTGCCACTTCGGCAGAGCCTGTTTTGAGCCACTCCATATTTCTGCCTGACCAGCAAAACCATGCTCAATACGAAGACGCGCCCGAAGTCTTCGAAAAAGCTTATGTGCAACTGCTATTACCCAAGCCCTTGGTCGGTGAAGAAGTGCCGCTTCTGTTTCTGGGTTACCACATAGCCACTCGTTTTACCGGCAACCGACTTTCACAAGGCTTTTTATTGACCGATCAGGCGGTCTATCTGCAAGATGACTTCAGCGTTCTGAGCCAAGCACCTCTACCACGAGCCTTCGCGCTACCTGGCTCTGCGCAAGATGTGCCCAGCTTTGTGCAGCAGTTGGGGAAACAGTTTCAGACTTGGAAAGACTGGGCCAAGCTGGAGAACTCCGATGTGGCCACTCAGCAGCAGCAGGTTCTGAGCTTTTTGCAAACCGTGATAGCCGCCGTTCTGAACTATCACCAGAGTCATGCTACTTTGCGACGCATTGAGGCCAAGCCCATAGATGTGGCCCAGTTTGTCAGCCAGCACGGAATCAGCGGCAATCTTCTGGCGGGGAATGTGGCTGGTGATGCCAAAAAGCTCGGCAAGGTCAGCGCCAAATTTCGCATTCCCGATGGTGAAACCCTGCATCTCGCGCTGGTGGACTTTCCCTTGTTCGGAGGCCCTTATGGCACGGCCCTGACGGGGAAAGCGATCTATAGCAAAGACTTGATGGAAGATCCGTTACGCATACCTCTGGCCGAGGCGGACGAACGTACGTTGGACTACAGCGAAGACGGCAAAGAAATGCGCATCAATGGCAGCACAGCGCTGTTCTTCCCCAATCACATCAAAGCCACCATTCGAGACGAGCTGCTGGACTTGCTCAAGCAGGAAATTCGCCGCGCCAAGGGCAACACTGAGTAAATCAAAGGGGCTGATGACTCTTAAGCGGCAATCAACATGTGAGTCTTGCGCATCTTGAAAGTGCACAGTCCCGCAAGCAACGCCAGCGCCATACCCAGTGCGCAAGCGCCCTGCCAGCCGTTGATGCTCCACGCCAACGAACCCAATGCTGAACCCGCAGCTGCGCCGATGAAGTAACCCGTCATGTAAACCGCATTCATGCGGCCACGAGCGATAGGAAGCAGTTGCGCCACGGTAGCTTGGTTGGTGATGTTCAAGCATTGCAGGCCCAGATCAATCACTACCATACCCAGCACAAACCAACCTAAGTTAGCTCCACCCACCCACAACATTGGCCATGCAAGCAAAAGCGCCAGCGCACCAATGGCGCAACTTACGCGGCCTAAGCCTTTATCCACCAAACGCCCTGCTTGCGTTGCCACCAATGCACCCGCAGCACCCGCTAAACCGATAAGCCCTATCTGCCCATCATTCAAACCCAGCGGCCCACTAGATAGTTGCAGCGCCATGGTGGAGAACAACACGCTGCATGATGCAAAAGCCAATGCGCTCACCAGCGTGCGCTGACGCAGGCCCGGCTGAGTTCGCAGCAAGCTCCACATGCTTCGAAGCACTTGTGGATAACTCACAGGACTGGGGTTGCGCGACGCGGGCAATGCCTTCCACAGCCACAGTGCCACCACCGCCATCACCACCGCAGCACCTTGGTATACGGCCTGCCAGCCCCAGGCATCCGAGACGATGCCCGCCACGCTGCGCGCCAACAAAATGCCCAGTAGCAGCCCGCTCATCACCCAGCCCACAGCACGCCCGCTTTGCCCGGGCAGTGCCAACATGGCAGCCATAGGCACCAGCACCTGCGCGGCTACAGAGAACAAGCCCGCCAGCAAAGTCCCCCATAAAAACATAGGCAGGCTGGAGGCAAAGCCGCACAACGCTTGGGCCACCGCTGCCAGCAACATTAGGGTGACGGCCAATCCCCGGCGCTGCAACTTGTCGCCCAATGGGGCCAGCAGCAGCAAACCGCAGGCATAGGCCACTTGCGCCAGCGTCACGCTGGTGGCGGCAGCAGATTCACTCACTTCAAAATGCTGAGCAATCGAGTGAAGCAAAGGCTGATTGAAGTAATTGCCGCCAGAGCACAGGCCGCAAGCCAGGGCCATCAGCAGCAAGGAAGAAGCGCTTAAACCTGTCGATGGCGCGGAAGCGGAAGCGGAAGCGGAAGCGGATGCAGAGGCAGAGGCAGAGGCAGAAGCTGGAATGGGAGCAGAAGCCGACATAAAAAACAGCCGCAGCCCATAAAGCTCGGCATGAACATAACAACGTGAAAAAAGCGGCTGCCGCAGTAGCAGTCTCAATCCAGCAAGGGATTGGCTCAGAGGCGAGGCGCAGACACCGGCTGTGAGCCAGTTGCGCTGTCTATGCCCAAAGACGGGGCTGCGTTTATGAGCCCTAACCGCAGACCTCCATTGTCGTCACCACACTTGCTCTACGATGCGCATAGGGCACAATGCCCAGCGATTTAACACGGGTTAACCCATACGCCATGCGAACTATTACGAAATTGCTCTCCGCTGCCCTTTTTACGGGCGCCGCTGCTATTGGCACCATGGCCTTTGTTGGCATGAGCCATGCCGAGCAAATTGGCGCTGTGGACACCGTCTTTAAATGGATTGGCCCAGATCACAAAATCGTGGTCGATGCCTATGATGACCCCAAGGTTCCGGGCGTGACTTGCTATGTCTCGCGTGCCAAGACTGGCGGCATCAAGGGAGGCTTGGGTCTGGCCGAAGACCGCTCTGAAGCCTCTATCGCCTGCCAGTCCACAGGCGATATTCAGTTCCCCACACCACTCAAGCAGCAAGAAGATGTGTTTACCGAACGCACCTCGCTGCTGTTCAAACGCCTGCGCGTGGTGCGCATGGTGGACACCAAGCGCAATGCGCTGGTCTATATGACGTATTCAGATCGCGTCATTGAAGGCTCGCCACAAAACAGCGTCGCCGCCGTACCCGTGCCGCGCAGCACACCTATCCCGGTAAAGTAAAAACCAGAGCAGGCTGTGCTGGTTTTGATTGAGAAATGCTTTCCTGAAAAAGCCGAACTTTAGGCTATTGAACACTTTGCAGCAAAAAACTTTCCGCAATGAGCCCCTCACAGCTTACAAAGTGCGCGCCTCTTGGCCAGCACTATTGGCTTTAGCAGCAATTGGTCTGTTTTTCATCATCCTGGGATACGACGGCCGGCGCATTGCTCAGTTGTTCACTCTCATGATGCCTGCGCTCATATGGCTGGCTTGGCCGATCAGCAGCCCTGTTCAACTGAAGTTACGGCGCTTGCTGGCTTGTTCATGGGTCATGCTTTTTGCATTGGATGGTGCCACTCGCTCTTACTTACTAGAGCTGTATCAGACACCACCAGACGGCATGATGGTTCTCTCAGCCATGGCCAATACGAACTGGCGTGAAAGCTCTGAATATCTATCAATGCACTGGCCCAGTTTTTTGCTTATCAGCGGTGTCTTGGTTTTAGCGGCGTTTCTTGTATGGCGTATTTCCGGCTTGAGCACGTCGACATCAAAGGTGCAAGAGCGAAGACTAGCGGTACTGTCTTTGATACTACTTTTGGTATGTGTCCTCGCATACTCAAGCAAGTCTTGGCGACGTTTTCATCCAGTCATCTTCTGGAATAAATGGACTGAAACTGTACAGAACTTAAACAGCCGCTTGGCTGACCAGCATAAAGAGCGCAGCCGATTGCTAGCCCGAGCAATGGATGCAAAACCTAGCCTCGATCATGACGGGCCATCCACTGTAGTGCTCATGCTCAGTGAAAGCATTAATCGAGACAACCTTTCCCTATACGGGTACCCAAGGCAAACAACGCCTCAGCTTCAAGCGCTTCAGCAGGCCTCGGGATCACAGATGACGGTGCTGCGCAATGCATGGTCTGTTGATGCAAGCACCCTCCCCGCGTTACGCAACTTCTTTAGTTTTGGAGCCCCTGACTCAAGGGACTCACATCACTTGATTGCACTGGCAAAAGCCTCAGGCTACAAAGTTTGGTGGATCAGTAATCACGATGACATAGCCATCGATCAGCAGCATGCGCAACTTGCAGACACGGTGCAAATGATCAATCGAATCCCGGGGCGCTCCAGCCTCTCGCTCGATGGGGAAATGCTAGACGAACTCAAAGAAGCACTTGAAACATCGACTGAACGCAAGTTCATCGTCGTTCACATGCAGGGTGCTCATCCCCACTACAAATTGCGCTATCCAAAGGAACAGATCTCTTTTGATGCGGCTGCGGACATCATCGATACCTCCATGAAGGAAAAAGGCATCTCCTCATGGATTCGCAGCCTACGCCAAGACTACGATTCTGCGCTGCTTTACAACGACCATGTCAGCGCGCAAGCGCTTCGCCTGACCCAATCCATCAATCGCCCCGGGCAAAGGCTTGCATGGATCTATTTGTCAGACCATGGACAAGAGGTCGGACATGTCAAAAATCATGCAGGGCACAGTAAAAGCACAGAGGCTGGCTACCGCATACCGGCAATCCTCTGGCAAGACTCAACCTCAAAGGCGCTACCTGAAGGGGTCACAGACAGGCCATTTCGCGCGGACTGGGCAGCGTGGACAGTGGCCGATTTACTCGGCATACATTGGAGCGAGCCTGCTTCAGAGCGCAATG
Organism: Comamonas sp. Y33R10-2; assembly: GCF_019355935.1. Lineage (NCBI taxonomy): Bacteria > Pseudomonadati > Pseudomonadota > Betaproteobacteria > Burkholderiales > Comamonadaceae > Comamonas > Comamonas sp. Y33R10-2. The sequence goes on along the minus strand of NZ_CP079925.1, from coordinate 152,022 downwards.
TTTTGAGTGAGACATATCTATGGCAAGCACCTAGTTTGCCAATTCCTGTGACCTCATTCACACGGTGATTTTTATTCCTCAATCGCTCACAAAGCACACAGGCATGTGCCTGACTCAGAATTTTTACGCCTTATTGGCCGAGCGTTATTCCGTCAGCATCTAACGCAGGCGGGCGTTGCAAATCAGCATCCACGCCCATGGCCTGACTGGCGCGCTCAACCGCCTGCCACAGGGGCGCAGGCATTTGCAAAATAGCTTCTGGAGATGGTGCACCATCAATCCAATTGCTGATCTGCAGGTGCTGCTCTTGCGTTAGCAGGTCCAGGTGCAGCATTTCGTCGATGGTTTTCATAGTGTTCCTCCCTGCTTTCAGGGTCTAGCGCTGCATTGCCTGCAACAGACTTGTTGCATCCAATATAGGGGCAAAAATGCTACTCAAAAGCCAAAACCATCGCAATTAAATCGATGGCGGGCATAGTTTGCTTTGTGGCTTAGAGCAGTCAACACAACCCAGAAAACTGAAGGTTTTCGTTTGCATTGACGTTTAAAACGAGTCAAAGCAACAACCTATCAAAGGCTGTTTTCGTGGCTCTTAAGCGCTCAAAACTTGCGCATTGCAAGCATCTACAAAGGCTTGCAAGGCAGGAGAGCGCCTTTTACCCGCACGCTGCACCAGCGAAAAATTGCGCCACAGGCGCGGCAAGGTGGTGGGCAAAACCTCCAGCACTTGGGCTTGAAGCTGCGACTGCACCAGCACGCGTGACAAGCAGCTAACTCCCAAACCTTGCTCCACACAACGGGCGATGGCTTCAGAGCTACCCAGGGTGGCTGCTGCGGGCAATTGGTGCAGATGCGGTAGCAGTGCATGCTCCACCATCTCACGCGTGCCCGATCCCGGCTCGCGCAGCAGCCATTGGGCTTTGCGCAGTGCGGCTACGCCCAGTGGTTTGAGTTTGGCCTGCTGAGCCAGCGGATCTCTGGGCGATGCGACGATGACTAGTTCGTCGCGCAGCCACGGCTGCACATCCAGCCCAGCCCAATGGCTACTCCCTTCAATCAAGCCCATGTCCACATCCATGGCCAGCACGGCCTCACCCACTTCTTGCGTATTGGCAATTTGCAAATCCACCCGCACCAGCGGGTGAGATACCGCCAGCCGCGCCAACACTTGCGGCAGGGCGTAAGTGCCTATGGTGGTGCTAGCTGCAACACGCAGGCGAACCGGCATGTTGGCCGTTTTGGCAGAGAAGGCCTGCTCAATATCGCGCGCCTGATCGAGTACCGCCAGAGCCTGCGGCAACAGAGCTCGGCCCGCATCATTAAGTACCAAACGCTTGCCCACGCGCTCAAAAAGTAGCACGCCCAAACCCGCTTCAAGCTGCTGCAGTGCCGCACTGGTGGCGGACTGAGAAAGCGCTATAGCTTGTGCAGCAGCAACCGTCGTGCCGCTTTGGGCTACGGCACAAAAAATCTCAAACTGACGAAGGGTGAGGTGCAGCATTTTTTTGAACCATTACCTGTTTCATCGATTGATCTTACAAAAACTATTCGTTATACAAATATAAGCAACAAATCTAAAGTGAGCACAAGCTGACAGATGAAGCTGTTTTTCTCTTCCAGCCAAAGGTCACGATGAACACTGCAACACTCAAAAACCCCACCCCCTCACAAGACTGGCTCAGCAGAGCAGGCAGCTTGCTGCCCGGTCTATTGCTCGCTGGCGCGATTGCTATTGCGGCTACTTGGGCGGCGCAGTTGCCCTTCCTCAAAAACAACGGCTTGAGCGCGCTGACGCTGGCCATCCTCACCGGCCTGGTGATTGGCAACACCGTTTACCCCTTCATCGCCCAACCATGCGCCAGCGGAATTGCTTTTTCTAAAAACCGTCTGCTGCGCACTGGCATCGTGCTCTACGGCCTGCGCTTGACGTTTCAGGATATGGGGCAAGTCGGCATGGCAGCCGTGGTGATTGACGCGCTGGTGCTTGGCAGCACTTTTTTGCTAGCGCAGTGGGCCGGGCAGAAACTGCTAGGTATGGACCGGCGCACTACGCTGCTCGTCGGTGCAGGTGCATCGATCTGCGGCGCGGCGGCTGTCCTGGCCACTGAGCCTGTCGCCAAGGCTCGCGCCGAAGATGTAGCGGTGGCCGTCGCCACCGTGGTGGTGTTCGGCACTTTGGCGACCTTTATCTACCCTGCGCTTTTTCACTGGAATGCAGAGTACGGCTGGATCAACATCAGCGCCCAGCAATACGGCATGTTCGTTGGCTCTACAGTTCATGAAGTAGCGCAGGTTGTGGCTGCCGGTGAGGCGGTGGGGCGTGAAGCCGCTGATACCGCCGTCATCTCCAAGATGGTGCGCGTGATGATGCTGGCTCCTTTTCTACTACTGCTCTCAATCTGGCTTTCGCGCAGAGAACGCCGAGAAGCGGTCAGCGATGGCCAAGCACGCGGCAAGATCACCATCCCTTGGTTTGCTTTGGGCTTTGTAGCGATGACCGGCATCAATTCTTTGGGCGTATTGCCTCAAGCCGTTGTCAGTGTTGGCATTCAACTGGACAACGCGCTGCTGACAATGGCCATGGCCGCTTTAGGGCTCACAACCCACATTCACGCCGTTCGATCTGCGGGCGTCAAGCCCTTGATTTTGGCTCTGACCCTCTTCGCCTGGCTACTTGGCGCAGGTCTGTTTTTGAATCTATGGATTCCCACTTACTTTTAAGCATCAGCGCGGGAACCAAGGGAATACCCTATAAATAAATGCAGACTCAATTAGATTGAACTACAAATTAATTGAATAAGAAGCAAAATTCAGCCATGTCTTTTGCCAATGCCCCCGCCCGCGACCGTCTGGGTTTTTTGATGGTCACGTTGACTCGCCAATGGCGCCGCTTTGTCGAGGAGCAACTCGCCGCCAATGGCCTGACCGATGCCACTTGGACGCCGCTTTTGCACCTGCGAGCTTGGGGGGATGGCGTCACGCAAAAGGAGCTGGCCGAGCGCGTGGGTTTGGATGGCTCCACTCTGGTTCGTCTGCTGGACATTTTGGAAGGTAAGGGCTGGCTTGAGCGCAGAGCCGATGTGGCTGATCGTCGCAGCAAACGCATCTTTCTCACCGCGGATGGCAACGCGGCTGTGGATAACATTCGCGCCACCATGCTGGAAGCCGAACGCAGCTTGCTGCAGGACTTGAATGACTCCGAGATCGAGACGATGCTGGGCAGCGTCCAAAAGATTCAGTCTCGTATCGAAACCATGCACGCACAGCGCTGCGCGCAACTCCATCCTGAAGCGGGAGAGGGTGCATGAGCGTTGCTGCCTATGACCGCTTGTTAGAAAACGCCACCCGCTGGGGCTTTGATAGCGCTCGCCTGCGTCTGCATTTGCGCACGGCATTTGCCGTCTGTATTGCCGTGTTTTTGGCTTGGGTAGTGGGATTGCAACACCCGCAATGGGCAGGAATGACAGTTTGGGCTGCATCGCAACCATTGCGCGGGCAGTTGCTGGAAAAAAGTTTTTTCCGCCTTTTTGGAACCCTCATTGGCACAGCCGCCGGTGTCGTGCTGGTACTTGTGGCGAATGGCGACTTGCTCTGGCTCGTCACCGGGCTGGCTATATGGATTGGCGTTTGCGCCGGACTGGGCAATCTGCAACGCAGCTTTACCTCTTACGGCACCATGCTGGCGGGCTATTCAGCCTCTATGGTGGCCCTGCTAGACGGAGGCAATCCCACCTTTGTATATGAGCTGGGCTGGGACCGTTTGTTTACCGCGCTCACCGGCGTGGTAGTCGCACTCATCGTGGGCTGGTTGTTCACACCCGTGAGTGCTGAGATCCCCGGTGACGACAAAGTGCGTCGCCTCTGCGCTCGTTTGTTGCGTGACATTGCCACTGCGTCAATGGCTGCATTGAAAGCCGCATCGCAGGCCGCCGCGCATGGCAAAGGTGTGCTCGGCCCCAAGGATCTGGCTGAGCGCCTATCCGCCATGGCCGCCATTGAAGAAGGGCTAGACCTGCATGCCGCTGGCTCCACACGCTCGCGTCGGGCCGTGCGTGCGCTGCGTCGCCTGATCAATACGCAAATCTCGGCACTTCTCTGGCTGCGTGACTGCACGGGCAAAACCATCACCCCTGCATTCACTGCGGAGCAAGCCCAAACCATAGCACAGGCCCTGGAACAAGCCGCTCACCTGCTGGAGACCCAGCCCGCGCCACTTGCGGCGATTGATGCGCTTGCCAGCGCCCAAGAAGCGGCTGCTGGATGGGGTCATGCGCAAGAAATTCTGGGCAATCTTGGCATTGCCCTGCAAGCTCACTTTGTGGCTGCCAGCGACCTGCCCCTGCCAGCCAACCACCGCGCCCGCCAGTTTCCCGTGGTGCTACACAGCGACTGGGTAGGCGCCCGCCGCGCCATGCTGCGCGCTTTTAGTGCCATTTTTTTAGTGGGTTTGGTTTGGGCGTTGACAGGCTGGCAGGGCGGCGCTTTCATGCTGCTGGGCCTGTCCATCATGGTGACTGTGTTTTCATCCTTCGAAAACCCGGTCTTCACCATGCGCTTTGTCATTGCCGGTCAAGCCATGGGCGCTGGCGTTGCACTGGCCTGCCAATGGTTTTTTTGGCCGTTTGCCAGCAGCCAATTGCAGATGGTGCTGATGATGATGCCCTTCATCCTCATCGGCGCACTGCTGTTCAGCCACCACCGAACCGCTTTGTCTGGCTTTGACTGCAATATGGTGATATTGCTGGCGCTATGGCCGCACTTCCCTTATCAGCTGGACTACGGGAATTCGCTATCCATGGCTTTTGCCATCGTTACAGGCCCGCTGGCTGGCTGGTTCGCTTACCATTTTATCTTGCCAGTGACCGTGCAAGGAAAAATCGCAGGTCTGCGCGCCATGATGGTTCATGAGCTGCAAGACATGGCCGCTACGCCGCTGCACACCCTTAATGTGCGGGTGATGCGCGCCCGCCTCTATCACCGCCTGCTGCGACTTGTGCGCACCTCTGAAAAAATCAGCATCAGCGCCGCACAAGAGGCCGCTGACTGTGGCTTGGCCGCTCTGCGCGTAGGCAAGGCTGTGCTCATACTCCACGCTTTGGAGGAAGATAGATTGCTATCCGAAAGCACCTTACGCGGCGCGCGCAGTGCGCTACAAAGATTGCAGCAACTGCCAACCGCCCCCGCCAAGGCCATTCCTTTGCTGACAGGCGTCGCAGCACGCATAGAGCAACGCCAACCCGAGCAAGCCCTGCAACTGCAACTCGCCGCGCAGGACATTGGCGAGCATCAGCGCTTTTTTGCCAGCACCGCCAAGATTGCCTGACGAGCTGAGCACCATCGCCCATAAAAAAAGCCGCTGCAAACACAGCGGTTTTTTATGGGAGCACGAACTAAAATTAGGCATGCGCCAACTCAGAGATGCCAAGCAAGAGCCGCCTCGCGGCGATGGCGTCGTCCCCCTTCCATAGCGCGCAGCGCGTAGAGAAAAGGGGAAGGCGCAAAGCGCCTCAGGGGGTTACACGCAGCTAATAGCCACAGCCTTGGAAACCAGATAAGCCTCCAGCGCCTCAGGCCCACCTTCTGAGCCATAGCCTGAATCCTTGATGCCGCCAAACGGCAGTTCGGCCGATGGCAGCGCAGGCTGATTGATCCACAACATGCCTGCTTCCACATCCTGCGCCAGCTGGTGTGATGTCTTGAGCGAGCGCGTAAAGGCATAGGCAGCCAAGCCATACGACAGGCGATTGGCCTCTTGAATAGCGTCTTCAATCTTGTCAAAGCCGCGAATCGCCGCTACGGGACCAAAGGGCTCCTGATTGAAGATATCAGCCGTCAAAGGTACATCAGACAGCACCGTAGGGGCAAAGTAGTTACCGGCATCGCCAAACGATGCGCCGCCGGTCAGCAGCTTGGCACCACTATGCTCTGCGTTTTGAATCAACTGGGTCAGCGCTGTTACGCGGCGCGGGTTGGCCAATGGGCCCATCTGGATTCCTTGCTCCAGACCATTGCCCACCTTCAGCGCCTCGGCATGGGCCACCATGGCGCGGGTGAACTCCTCGCGCACGCTGTTGTGCACCAAAAAACGCGTGGGCGAGATGCAGACCTGCCCCGCGTTGCGGAACTTGGCAGCACCTGCGGCCTTGACGGCCAGCGCCACATCAGCATCCTCGGCCACGATCACGGGTGCATGTCCGCCCAGTTCCATGGTGCTGCGCTTCATGTGCTGGCCGGCCAGCGCCGCCAGCTGCTTGCCCACGGCGGTAGAGCCGGTGAACGTCACTTTACGGATTACCGGGCTGGCAATCAGATATGACGAGATCTGGGCCGGGTCGCCATAGACCAGACCCACCACACCGGCGGGAATGCCCGCATCCACAAAGCACTTGAGCAGCGCTGCGGGCGAGGCCGGCGTTTCTTCAGGTGCCTTGCACAAAAAGGAGCAGCCCGAGGCCAGCGCCGCGCCAATCTTGCGCACGATCTGGTTGACCGGGAAGTTCCAGGGAGTAAAAGCCGCTACCGGGCCCACAGGCTCCTTGATCACCAGTTGCTGCTGCTCAGGGCGGCGCGAGGGCACGATGCGGCCATAGATGCGCAGAGCCTCGTCCGCAAACCATTCAATGATGCCGGCACCGGCAATGATCTCGCCCTTTGCCTCGGCCAGCGGCTTGCCCTGCTCCTGCGTCAGCAGCGCCGCGATCTCGTCAGCACGCTCTTTGAGCAGCGCCGCCGCACGGCGCATGATGGCACCGCGCTCATGCGCAGACACCTTGCGCCATACCTGAAAGCCCTTGTCCGCAGCGGCGAGTGCGCGGTCCAAGTCAGGAATATCGGCATGCGCCACGCGACCGATGACTTCGCCCGATGCCGGGTTGCGCACATCAATCGCCTTGCCGCTGGCAGCTGCCTGCCACTGTCCATCAATCAAAAGCTGGGTATCGGGGTATGCAGTGCTCATCACTTATCTCGGTGTGCCGACCCTCATCCCCCTGCAGATGTGCGGGGCCGGGCGTGGTGAATGTTCAGGGCGTAAAAATTCTAGCTACACATGCTAGCGCCTCATGACAAGTGCGGGACGTTGGCAATTGCTTATTGCGTTCACGGGTTCTTGAAAATGCCAACGCTTTCCAGCCACTCACACCCCGACAGCGCGGCGCGGCTCCACCTCTCCTAGCCATGCTCCAAGCTCAAACTGACTCACTGCCGCCTGTTTGACGACTTGCCCAATCACAAAGACGCACGGGCTCCCCAAACCGCTGCTGACAAGCGCTGTGGACATATCCCCCAGCTGCGTGACGACCTGCTGCTGCGTAGGCAGGCTGGCACTTTGCACCAGCGCCACAGGCGTGCTGGCGGGCAGGCCACCGGCCAGTAGCTCGGCCTGAATATGCGGCACAGAACTCACGCCCATGTAGACCACCAGCGTCAAGCCCACTACGTGAGCAGTCTGAGCCAGCTGGCGCCAGTCGTTTTGCACACCACCGGGTTTGGGGTGACCCGTCACAAACACCACGCCATGCGCATGATCGCGGTGGGTGAGTGACACGCCCAGACTGGTGGCTGCCGCCAGCCCCGCTGTAATGCCATTGACCACTTCCACCTGCACACCTGTAGCGCGCAGATGTTCAACTTCTTCACCCCCTCGGCCAAAGATGAAGGGATCGCCGCCTTTGAGTCGCACCACAATCTCTCCCTGACGCGCGGCCATGATCATCAGCTTTTCAATGAACTCCTGCGATGTACTTTCGCGCCCACCGCGCTTGCCCACGGCAATCACGCGGGTCTTGGGACTGGCGAGCTTGACGATTTCAGCAGAAACCAGATCGTCAACCAGCAGCAGCGTAGCGCTCTGAATCAGCTTGAAAGCCTTGATGGTGAGCAATTCCGGGTCACCCGGCCCAGCACCCACCAGATAGCAGCGGCCCGAGGAAGACAGAGAGTGGGCGTGGCGGGAAGTCATGGCAGACCTTTCAGCTAAAAATTTATGCAGCAACCATCAGGGTGACAGGGGGCACCGCCTGCACCAGTTGTTTGATCGTAGGAATGCAGGAGCCGCAGCGCGTACCGCAACCCAGCGAAGACTTGAGTTGCGCCAGCCGCTCATCGGGTGAACCGCTGCACTGGCCCAGCTTGGCGGTAATGCTGGCCTCATCCACATTCATGCAGGCGCAAACCTGTGGCGAGCGCGCCGCCATAGCGGCTGGCGGTTTACTACCCGAGGACAGCAGCAGTCGGCCAAAACTTTTGGTGGATTGCTCATCGCGCAGCACGGGCGCCAGCCACTGCCCTGCGCTGGCATCACCACACAGCAAAAAGGCATTCAGCACAGGCTCGCCACCTTGCTGACCGATGGCCATGGCACGACTGCATTGGCGGCGGGCATCGACATAGCGCAGCGCCTGCGCTCCATCTAATTGCAGCAACTGGTGCAGTCGCTTCAAAACCTCGGCGCTCGGGGCCTCATACGCTGCGGCGCGAAACTGCACGCCGGTGCGGCCTTCGCTGGCCTTTTCCAGCGGTACAGAACGGCCAAACAGCACGCAGCTGGCAAAGTCGAACTCCGCCATCAGCTCTGTCAAAGCTGCGCGCGTGGCCAGAACCTGCGATTCATCCAGCCAGGCCATGCCCATGCAAGTCCAAGGCACCTCGGCCTTGAGCAGTCTCACGGCAACATGCTTGAGTTCTGGCTGCTTGGAGCGCGGGCAGAACTCAGGGGTAGTCAGCTCATTCACACCCGCTAAACGCTGGCCTTTGGAGCTGCGTCCACTCAGGTACATACCGCCCCAGTGCATGGGCAGATACAGCTGAGAGTGCTGCAGACCCGTATCGGCCTTTACGGGCAACACGATAGCGCCGTAGCGGTTGGAGACATGGACCAGATCGCCATCTTGCAGCTGCAGGCGCTGCATGTCTTGCGGGTGCACCTGCAACTGCGGCTCGCTCACATGGGCAAACAGTCGGCCTAGCTGGCCGGTACGCGTCATACCATGCCACTGGTCACGCAAACGGCCGGTGTTCAGGCTGAAAGGGTGGCGCGCATCGCGCTGCACGGCCACGGGCTTCCAGGGCTGCGCATCAAAGCGGGCACGGCCGTCATCGCTCACAAACTGGCCGTCGGTGTACAGGCGCTGCGTGCCTTGCGCTGCGCCGCTGGGCACAGGCCATTGCTGCGGGCCCTTGTCGTGAAGCATTTGCCAGCTCAGACCGGTGATGTCCAAATCTCGCCCACGCGTGCTTTCGCGGTGCTCGTTCCAGATGGCCTCGGCTGCTGCTTCGGCGCGGCTGATGTCATAGCCAAAAAGCGAAGGCTTGCCGGGGCGCACCAAGGGCTCCAGCCGCCGCGCCAGCTGCACGCCAATCTGCCAGTCGTGGCGCGCCAGACCGGGCGCAGCCACGGCAGCACGCACGCGGGAGATGCGGCGCTCGCTGTTGGTAACGGTGCCCAGCTTTTCGCCCCAGGTGGTGGCGGGCAGCAACCAGTCAGCGTAGGCCGTGGTTTCGGTCGCAGCAAAAGCTTCTTGCACCACCACAAGCTCGGCGCGCTCCAGCGCGCGGCGCACCATGGCTTGGTCGGGCATGCTTTGCGCGGGGTTGGTGCAGGCAATCCACAGCGCTTTGATCTGGCCATCGGCCGCCGCCTCAAACATCTCTATTGCAGACTTTCCGGGCCTAGATGGAATACTTTCTACGCCCCACAGCTGTGCCACTTCTTCGCGGTGCAGCGGGTTGGCCATGTCGCGGTGGGCGCTGAGCAAATTCGACAAGCCGCCCACCTCGCGCCCGCCCATGGCGTTGGGCTGACCGGTGAGAGACAACGGCCCCGCGCCGGGCTTGCCAATCTGGCCTGTCGCCAAGTGCAAATTGATGAGCGCCGCGTTGTTCGCCGTGCCGCTGGCGCTCTGGTTGAGCCCCTGACAGTACAGACTCAACGTGGGTTGACGTGGCACGCTGTCTGCACCCCCCAAAGCAATCCAGCGTGCGGCCTTGTACAAATCCTCTGTGGGCACGCCACAAATGGCAGATGCTCTCTCGGGCGTGGCTTCGCGCACCAGCTCTTTCAGTGCTGCAAAGCCGCTGGTGTGTACCTCGATGAAAGCGTTATCCATCCAGCCTTCCCACAGCATGATGTGCAGCAAGCTGTGAAACAGCATCACATCGCTGCCCGGTTGCAACGGCAGATAAAGATCAGCCAGCTCGGCAGTCTCAGTCTTGCGCGGGTCGGCCACAATGATTTTGAGCTGCGGGTTGCGCGCCTTGGCCTCTTCCACACGGCGAAACAGAATCGGGTGCGCCCAGGCCATATTGCTGCCCACGATGAACATGCAGCTGGCCAGGTCAATGTCTTCATAGCAGGCGGGCGGCGCATCAGCCCCCAGCGTGGCCTTGTAGCCCGCCACGGCGCTGCTCATGCACAAGCGGGAATTGGTGTCCAAGTTATTCGTGCCCAGCAGACCTTTGACCAGCTTGTTAAAGACGTAATAGTCCTCCGTCAGCAACTGGCCGCTGAGGTAAAAACCCAGCGCATCCGGGCCATGCTCCGCGCGGATTTGCGCCATGCGGCCAGCCACATCATCCAGCGCTGCATCCCAGCTCACCGGTTGCGGGGCCGATGCCCGGTCGAATCTGCGCAGAGGCTGCAGCAGGCGCGATTGCTGGGCGTGTACGGGCGCTGCAGTCAGGTGCAAAGTACTGCCCTTGGTGCACAAACGCCCCCGATTGGCAGGGTGATCGGGGTCGCCCCGCACGCCGGTGATTTGCACGCCATCCGACTCAATGATGACTCCACAGCCAACGCCGCAGTAGGGGCAGGTGGATCGGGTCTCAGGCATGGCAGGCTTTCAGTGTTTTGGGGCTATGGCGCTCATCCAATAAGCGCCAGTAGCTATTACATCTATAGCAAAAAAGATTCAGGCAGCAGTGCAGGCTGATTTGCCGCTGCAATGCGCAGGGCCCCCGTGGGGCCGCGTCTGCTCCAGTGCGCGGCTTGCAAGCTCATCGGCTCGCAGCTGCACCTCGCCATCCTCCACCCGCACGCTGAAGTACGGCGTGCAGCCTTCGTCAGGCGCAGCGGCTTCACCGCTGCTCAGCGCAATCGTCCAGTTGTGCAGCGGGCAGGCCACGCTGCGGCCAAACACAATGCCTTGAGACAGCGGGCCGCCCTTGTGCGGGCAGCGGTCAAGCAGGGCAAATACTTCGTTTTCGGCGTTGCGAAAGACTGCTACATCCATCCCTTGCGCACGCGCCACGCGGCGGGCGCCGAGCACGGGGATGTCGTCAATCGTGCAGATAGAAATCCATTCGCTCATTTCTGGCTCCTTGGCAATTTTTTTAAATCAGGCGCTTTCGGTTTGCGCAGCGGTCAGGGGCTGGAACTGGCGCGTATCCACCGCTGCCTTGTCGGTTTCAAACCAGGGATCGGGCTCGCCATCGAGCGCAAACTGCAGCTCTTCCCACAGCGCCTTGCGGCCTTGGGCATCGTCCAGAATGCGCTTTTTTACATAGTCCAGACCCACGCGGTTGATGTAGTGCACGGTGCGCTCCAGGTACCAGCCTTCCAGCCGGTACAGCTGCATGAAGGCACCCGTGTACTCCATGACTTCTTCTGCGGTTTTGAGCTTGGCAAAGAAGTGGGCCACCTCGGTTTTGATGCCGCCATTGCCGCCCACATACATCTCCCAGCCTGAATCGACGCCGATGATGCCCACGTCCTTGATGCCGGACTCCGCACAGTTGCGCGGGCAGCCGCTGACGGCAAACTTCACCTTGTGCGGGGCATACATACGCCACATGGCACGCTCCAGATCCTTGCCCATTTGGGTGCTGTCTTGCGTGCCCATGCGGCACCATTCGCTGCCCACACAGGTTTTGACGGTGCGCAGCGCCTTGGCGTAGGCGTGGCCGCAGGGCATGCCAATGTCGTTCCACACGCCTTGCAGGTCTTCCTTCTTTACGCCCAGCAAGTCGATGCGCTGACCGCCCGTGACCTTGACGGTGGGAATGTCGTACTTGTCCACCACATCGGCAATACGGCGCAGCTCACTCGCTGTTGTCTCGCCGCCCCACATGCGCGGGATGACGCTGTACGTTCCATCTTTCTGGATGTTGGCGTGGCTACGTTCGTTGATGAAGCGGCTTTGCGGATCATCCTTGGCATCTTTGGGCCAGGTGCTGATCAGGTAGTAATTGACGGCTGGGCGGCACGATGCACAACCGTTGGGCGTGCGCCATTCCATAAAGCGGAACACTGCATCGGTACTGAGCAGCTTGTTGGTGCGAATCACATCGCGCACTGTCTGGTGGCCATGGTCGGTGCAACCACACATGGCCTTGGTCTTGGGCGATGCGGAATAGTCGCCACCGGCGGTGAACATGATGATCTGCTCGACCAGCCCCGTGCATGAGCCGCAGCTGGCACTGGCTTTGGTGTGCTTGCGCACATCTTCCAGCGTGAACAGGCCCTTGTCCTTGATGGCTTTGCAGATTGCGCCCTTGGTCACGCCGTTGCAGCCGCAAACCTCATCGCTATCGGCCAGCGCCGCCGCCTTGTTCTGCCCTTGGTGGCCGGTATCGCCCAGATTAGATTCACCAAACATCAGCTTGTCGCGAATGTCGGCCACGCTGCGGCCTTCGCGCAGCAGCTTGAAGTACCAGCTGCCATCCACAGTGTCGCCATACAGGCAGGCGCCGACCAGTTTGTCGCCCTTGATAACCAGTTTTTTATAGACCCCGGCATAGGGATCACTCATCAAGATTTCTTCGGTATCACCGCCACCCTGAAAGTCACCGGCCGAGAACAAGTCAATGCCCGTGACTTTGAGCTTGGTGGACGTGAGCGAGCCCATGTAGCGGCCAATGCCAAACTCGGCCAGATGGTTGGCCAGTACCTTGCCTTGTTCAAACAGCGGAGCGACGAGCCCGTAGGCGATGCCACGGTGCACGGCGCATTCGCCCACGGCGTAAATGCGCGGGTCGGTGATGGTCTGCATGGTGTCGCTGACAACAATGCCGCGGTTCACATGCAGATGCATGGACTCGGCCAGTGTTGTATTGGGGCGAATACCCACGGCCATCACCACCAGATCGGCAGGTACTTCGCTGCCATCCTTAAAGCGCACTGCACTCACGCGGCCGGCGTCGTTACCCACCAGCTCTTGCGTCTGCGCTTTCATGCAGAACTGCATGCCACGCTCGGCCAGCGACTTTTGCAGCATGCGGCCGGCCTGATCGTCTAACTGGCGCTCCATCAGCCAGTCACCCACATGCACCACGGTGACCTGCATGCCGCGCTTCATCAGGCCGTTGGCGGCCTCCAGCCCCAAAAGGCCACCACCAATCACCACCGCGTGCTTGAGCGTTTTGGCCGCTTCAATCATGGCTTCGGTATCGGCGATGTCGCGGTAGGCCAGCACACCTGCCAGCTCCTTGCCGGGGATAGGCAGGATGAAAGGGTTGGAGCCCGTGGCCATGATGAGGCGGTCGTACTCGGCGCTGATGGTCTCGCCCTGCGCATTGGTGGCATGCACGACTCGGCGGGCACGATCCACCGCTGTGACCGTATAACCCGCATGCAGCAGGATATGGTTGTCCAGGTACCAGGCCCAGTCATTGAGCACGATGTCGGCAAGCGTCTGCTCACCGGCCAGCACAGGCGACAACAGAATGCGGTTGTAGTTCGGGTGTGGCTCGGCACCAAACACCGTGATGTCGTACAGGTCGGGGGCAATGGTCAGCAGCTCCTCCAGAGCGCGCACACCTGCCATTCCGTTGCCAATCATGACCAGTTTGGATTTTTTCATCTCAGTCCCCGTGGGCTTGCAAAGCAAAAAAAAGACGCCTCGCGCTTCATGACTCGCATGAGCGCGCAGACGTCTTTGTCTTTGGGATCTGGTCCAGCCTTGCACCATCACCCTGTGGCCCACCTTGGCCACAACAAGAGCTATGCAATTGCTGTGCCAGCTTCCCTGCCCTAAGAAATATCTAACGAGCCTGCCATCACGCACTGTTTCTGTGCAGTCACGCTTTATTGCAGTGCATCAAAACAAACATGGCGCCCGAAGGCGCCATGCAGCGGTAAATAAAGCAGACTCAGGCCGCCTTCTCCACATGCCCCTGGCGAGTGTAGAGAAAGTCGATCACGGCTTTGCGGTAGCTCTGGTACTGCATGTCTTCTGCCAGCACTACACGGCTGCGCGGGCGGGGCAGTTCTACGTGCAGCACCTCGCCAATGGTGGCGGCAGGCCCATTGGTCATCATCACGATTTTGTCGGACAGCAGCACGGCCTCGTCTACATCGTGCGTCACCATGACCACAGTGCTTTGCGTGCGGGCCACGATCTCCAGCAACTCATCTTGCAGCTTGGCGCGGGTCAATGCATCCAGCGCACCAAACGGCTCATCCATCAGCAGCACTTGCGGCTCCATCGACAGCGCACGGGCAATGCCCACGCGCTGCTTCATGCCGCCCGATATTTCGCCGGGGCGCTTTTGCGCGGCGTGCGTCAGGCCCACCATGGCCAGCGCGGCATCGGTGCGCTCGGCTAGCTGCGCCTTGGTTTCGCGCTTGGCAAAGACACGCTCCACCGCCAGATGCACATTGCCCCAGCAGGTCAGCCATGGCAGCAGCGAATGGTTCTGGAACACTACAGCGCGCTCGGGGCCCGGGCCCTTGATTTCCTTGTTGGCGCACAGCAGTGCACCACTGGTGGGCACCGTCAGCCCGGCAATCAGGTTAAGCAAGGTGGACTTGCCGCAGCCCGAGTGGCCAATGAGGCTGACAAACTCGCCCTTGGCGATATTGAGGTTGATGCCCTGCAGCGCAGGAAACAGGCCTTTGGCGGTCTTGAAGGTCTGATCGACATCCTGGATCTCGATGTACTTGGTGGACAGCGATGCGTTCATGATTTCACCTCTTCAAATGTAAAGGCCGAAGCCAGCTTGACCAGCGCCCATTCCAGCAGCAGGCCCACAATGCCAATCACAAAGATGGCGATGATGATGTTCTTGACGTTGAGGTTGTTCCACTCGTCCCAGACCCAGAAGCCAATGCCCACGCCACCGGTCAGCATCTCGGCGGCCACAATCACCAGCCAGGCCGTGCCCACGGCCAGTCGCACGCCCGTCAACATATAGGGCAGCACGGCAGGGAACAGAATGGTGGTGGCAATCTTCCATTCGCTGAGGTTCAGCACCCGCGCCACGTTCATGTAATCCTGCGGCACACGCTGCACACCGACGGCCGTGTTGATGACCATGGGCCAGATGGAGCAGATGAAGATAGTCCAGCTGGCGGCCGGATTAGCCCCCTTGAACACCAGCAGGCCAATCGGCAACCAAGCCAGCGGCGACACGGGGCGCAGCAGGCTGATGAGCGGGTTGAACATGCGCGAGAGAAAGTTAAAGCGCCCAATCAAAAAGCCTGCAGGAATGCCCACCAGCGCCGCCAACCCAAAGCCCAGCGCCACGCGCTGCAGCGACGACAGCACATTCCAGCCCACGCCCTGATCGTTGGGGCCGTTGGTATAGAACGGATCACGAAAAACCTCGACCGCCTGCGTCCAGGTATCCGCCGGGGTGGGAATGCTGTGACCCGTGGTGCTGGAGACGATGGACCACAAGCCCACCAGCAGCGCCAGCCCCAGCAGCGGCGGCAGCACCGTGCCGATCAGTCCTTCAGCACGCTGGCGCCAGCGGTTGGGCGGCGCGGCGAGGGCTGCGGCAGACGCCGCTTTGAGTTTTGAGTCTTTTTTCACTGTAGCCCTTGCAGGTTCTGCGCTATCAGCTATCACTTTGGAAGCATTCAAGCGTGCCTCATTGGCCGCTTGTATGGCCAGTTGCGGATCGTGGGGCGGATCTAATTCAAGACGGGATGGAAGTGCGGCACTGACCATGGTGAATCTCCGTTGGGGTATCGGCCTCAGGCCTTGATCTTGAAACTGTCGGCGTACTGGGCGGGGTTCTTGCCATCCCACACCACGCCATCCATCAGCTTGCTGCTGCGCAGTGACTCTTTGGGCACATTCACCTTGAGCTGGCTCGCGGCCTGCGTATACAGGTCAATGCGATTGATCTTCTTGGCCACGGCCAGGTAATCGGGGTGACTCTTGAGCAAGCCCCAGCGCTTGTGCTGAGTCAGGAACCACATGCCGTCAGACAGATAGGGGAAGTTCACCGCACCGTCGTTGAAGAACTTCATGTGGTTGGGGTCGTCCCAGGTTTTGCCCAGACCGTTCTGGTAGCGGCCCAGAATGCGCTGATTGATCGCGTCCACACTGGTGTTGATGTAGGACTTCTGGGCCACGGTCTCGGCCATCTTCATCTTGTTTTGCAAGCTGGCGTCAATCCAGCGGCTGGCCTCCAGAATCGCCATCATCACGGCGCGGCAGGTGTTGGGGTTCTTGCTGGCAAAGTCGCCCGTAGTGCCCAGCACTTTTTCGGGGTGATCCTTCCAGATGTCCTGCGTGGTATTGGCCGTGATTCCAATGCCATCCATGATGGCGCGGTGGTTCCACGGCTCGCCCACGCAAAAACCGTCCATATTGCCCACACGCATATTGGCCACCATCTGGGGCGGAGGCACGGTGATCAGCTTGGCATCCGTCACCGGATTGATGCCCGCCGCAGCCAGCCAGTAGTGCATCCACATGGCATGGGTGCCGGTGGGGAAGGTGCCCGCAAACGTGTATTCGCGCTTTTCTCTGGCCATGACCTTGGCGAGGCTTGCTCCATCCACAGCGCCCTTGTCGGCCAGCGCTTTGGATACGGTAATGGCCTGACCGTTGTTGTTCAGGTTCATCAGCACAGCCATGTCTTTTTTGGGGCCACCAATGCCCAGATGCAGGCCGTAGACCAAGCCGTACAGCACATGCGCAAAGTCCAGCTCGCCATTCACCATCTTGTCGCGCACGCTGGCCCAGCTCGCCTCTTTGCTGGGGATGATTTTGACGCCATATTTCTGGTCAAAACCCAGCACCGACGCCATGACCACGCTGGCGCAATCCGTCAACGGGATGAAGCCAATCTTGACTTCCTTCTTCTCGGGTGCATCCGAGCCCGCAGCCCAGACGCCGTGGTGACCTAATGCACCATAGAGTGCGGCACCGCCTGCAACGCGCAGAAAGTCTCTGCGGCCAGACTCCAGAGAAAGGACTGGGGATGGGAAAAGGCGCTTGCTCATGAGAAAACTCCAACAAGAATCGTGGTGAAAGCGATCCGGAAAACAAAAAGCGTCCTTCCCTCCTCGGGTGAGAGGAGAGAAGGACGCCGTTGTCCCAGGTCACTCGTAATAACGCTTTAAGCGCGACCGCCTTTGGTCTGCTTGACATCAACAGTCATGCACAAACCGTGCCAGACCTTTCGCACTAGGAAGAAGATGACTTACGCCCGATTTCAGCCCAGATTTGGTGCGTCGCAACAACTCATGCGATCCAGTGCTACGAATTGGTGCTGCACGGCAGCAGGTCCACCGTCGCCAGAATGGCCTCGGCCACATCCAGCATTCGCCGGTTCTGGTTCATAGCTGTCTGGCGGATCAGCTTATAGGCATCGCCCTCGCCAAGCTGGCGGTAATTCATCAACACGCCCTTGGCTCGTTCTATGGTCTTGCGCTCCTTGAGCGTGGAGCGCGCCTTGTCAATCTCGGTCTGCATATCCTGCAGCCGCGCAGCCTGCTCCTGCACCAGGCCAACAATGCTTTTACCCAGCTGCCGGCCATAAACACCTTCTGCCGGCAGCGCAGCGCCCTGTGCTGTCCCCAAAATAAAGGCTACGCCACTCTCTGCGCGAACCAACGGCTCAGGCAGAGTTTCAAGCAAGGCCTGCTGCTGAGACAGTGCTGCGCCGGACAGTTCAAGCTTGCACAAACACTGCGCCTGTAGCTCCTGCGCCAGAAATGCCTCAATCTGGTGCATGGCATCCAGTCGACTGGAGCAAGCTTCAAACCAGGGAGAGCTCAGCGCCTTATCCAGCGGTGCGCCATCAGCAGCCGTACAACCTATGCGCCGCAGCCGCTCAATCACGGTCATATCCGTGCAAGCTCCGCACTGCTGCTGCCAGCGCTCTACCCCCTGCGGGCTGGCGAAATCTGCAAAAACCTGAAAGCAGCCGTCCTGCGACTCAATCAAATGCAGCCAATGGCGCTGACGCTCAGCCTTGCTGATACCTTGAGTGAACGCAGCAACCCCTGTAGCCCTCTCTTGCCCCGCCAACTCTTTACCCTGCATGAAATGAAACAGAGCCACCAGCAGCTTCGCAATATCAGGATCGCAAGCGCTGTCTGCGGCCTCATACACGACGGTCAGGCAGGCTGCAATGATGCGAATCAGCGCCTGCATGCAATCCTCGGCACTCAGTTGCAGCGCATCTCGCTGATGGCGCAACTGCGGCAAAGCCTCAAAGCCCTGCAGCGCATTAGCAATCGAATTAAACAGCCGCGCGCCATGCGCACCGGGCGAGCGCTCACCCAGCTCTTCAAGCACCACGCAGACCCGGCCCATGACCTGATCCACATGCTGACCGTGGGCCAGCAAGGCCTGCTGGGCCAATGCTCCGCTGCTGACCAGAAAAATATTGGAAAGCCCGCGCTCCTTTTGCAATGCATGAACCAGCTCAGACATGCTGGCAACCAGCGTACTGGCGCGACTGATTTGCTCCAGCTCGGCAATTTCGCTTTGCCGGGCAGCGATCAGGTAGTGCAGTGGCGTTTTCATAAGAGGGCGATCGTGGTCGTGCATGTCACCCGATCACGCAGCAGGATTCATGCCACGTTCACCTCTCACCCTTCAAGGCAAGCACCTCTGAGGCCCAACCATCAATGCAGTGCAGGGTCCGGGAAAGGCAGCTTATCCTGCGACACGCTGGGCTGACCCACCCACTTCTTGCCTTGCTTGTAGAAGTCGATCTGGCTTTCCGTGGTCGCCGCCCGCAAGGTCACCGCCATCGTGCAGGCGACCTGACCGGGGTACGTTGCCTCTACCGCGGCAATACAGGTACCCAGCTTCAACTTGGAGGGTCGAGGCAGGCCAGAGCCTGCAAACATGGCCACCAGCGCATCAGTGGCTTCCGGAATACTGGGAAGCACCAGACTCTGGCCTGAATCTGACCGGCTGCGCTCAGCAGCCGTGTAGCGATGACCATGGATATCCAAGATTGACGCATGTACGTGCTCCCTCATTGACAGGAATCAGGCCAGCTTAAACACCAGAGGCCTCTTCTGTCTGTATCTCTGTGTTCACCAGACCTGCAAACGTCCTGCCGGGTATTTGCCGCCTTCCCAGCCGCAGGGGAAATGCCCCGCCCCATAGACCTTGCGCAAGCCGTGGAAAAACTGCGGCAGCGCAGGCTGGTGACGATAGGCATGTTCCATGCACAGCGCAAACAGGTCCCATTGCACACAGTGCATGAACTCCGACCCCAGCCCGGCCTTCTGCGCAAACGGTTCCCAGTGCTGCTCTTTCAAGGGCGTGATGATGCGCTCGCGCGCCTGGCGGGTCAGAATATTCCACTGCTGGTATTCGTCGCGCGCCTTGACGGCCAGAAAGCCTGTCAGCGCATTACGCGCCTCCAAGGTCACACTCTCCCATTGCGTGCTGGCACATTGGCGATAGGCATGTTTCTGAGAGACGACCTGCCGGGCGTCAAAAGGCAAGCCCTCCGCCAGCGCCTCGCCGCAGCGCGAGAACCAGGCGATGTCGTGCAGCGACTGCACGAATGCGGGATCGAACGACAGGTCGTGGTCCATGGCCTCAGTCTTCATCCTCTTGCGCATCTTCCCACGATGGAATCGGGCACCCCTGCTCCACCCATTGCGCCAGACTGGGTGCCAGTGGCTCACGGTCCTCCAGAAACAGCGCCCCCAAACCGCAGATCCAGAGGGCCCCCACGGGATCCACCAGAATGCCGCGCCCGCCGCTGTCGCCACCAATCATCCAATGCCCCGGCAAATACGCCGTGACCTCATAGGTTTCGTTGCGCTCTGCCAATTCTTCAGGGGCATAGATCATCAGTCCGTCATCACGTGGAATTCCTGTTTGAAGGGGCAGAAAGCTGGGGACAGAAACAATATCAAACATCGGGTGAATCTGTGCAGGTGTGGCGATAGCACATCGTAAACGGGAGCGCTGTGACCTAGCACCCCGTCTTGCAACCATGCACAACCCCTCCACCCCGCATCACAACAGCACCAACCCGGGCGGCAGGCTGTCGCCCAGACTGCGCTTGTGGTCCTCGGCCTGCATCTGCACCACCTGCTCGACCATGGCAATCCAGCGCTCGGGCGCTGCGCTGCTGCGCATCTTCTCCAGCACCTGCACGCGCACTTCGTCAGGCAGATCACGCGCTCGGTCACCTGTCATTCGCGCCATTTGCACGGCGGCGAACATGGCCGTCTCGTTCTTGCGCCAGTCCTGCGCCAGTGTGGCGCTCAAAAACTCCTGCGCGGCATCGGGCGGCATGACCAAGTGCGCGTTAGCGGCCAGCGATTGGCGGGCGGCCAGCCGACCTATGGCCCACCAGGTCTGCACGGTTTCACCTTCGCGCTTTAAGCGCTGCAGCATCCACTGCCCCATTTCCTGTCGGTACTGCCAGGGCACGGCCTCCATGGCAGCGAACAGGCGCAGCATGTCGTCGTAACTTCCGTGGCTGCTTTTGCCGCCTGATCTTGTGGTTTGCTGCACGGCCTTTTGCATCTGGCCGGCCACATCCTCCAGCAGCTCCATCTGCTGGGCCTCGTTCAAACCTGCGGCCACGCGGCGCCAGAAGACCCACCATTCCGTCCAATTAGCAGACTCTTTGGCGTGACCCAGCCCTGCGGCGTACAGCGCCCAGACCTGTGTGATGCGCCATGCATCCAGCTGGGCACCCACGCCGGGGCGCAGGCACCAGCCAGCCAAATTGAGCCACACGCGCTCATGGTCGGCGGTGCGGCGGCGGCGTTTGGCACGGGCCAGCAAGGCATCAAATAAGGCGCGCAACAGGCCCACATCCCAGCCATCGCGCGGGCCCAGAACCTTCTCCAGCGACGGGCGCAACTGGCGCACTTCCTTGCCCGTAACTTCTTGTGCCTGCGTGCCAAAAATACGGTCAATCAACGCCACCGCTTCGGGCAGTTTGGCGGCTAGAGAATTCAAGCCTTTTTGGTCTTCAGCGCTTGATGTATCTGCGCTGGTAGCTATGTTTTCTGTAGTTACAGCGCCGCGCACCGCAAAGGGCAGCAGCCATGACTGAGCGGCATCTTGCACTTCCACGCAGCGCACTTCCAGCGTTCCCACCTCGCTCATGCTGGCCTGCAACTGCACCTCGACCTGCGCAACGGCCTTGCCTTCAGGTGCGGGCAGCACGGTGGCCAGCGGCGGTAGTTCCACCCAACCATCTCCCGTCAAAGGCGCAATCTGCCCGGCCTGTACGGGAGCATGGCTCTGGCTGTTGGCCAGCAAATTAAAGCGCACGGCCTGCCCCAGCTTGAGCGCAAAGCGCCGCCCCGAAAGCACGATGCGCACGCCCTCCTCCGTGCCGCGCGGCAGCAGGCAAAGGCCTTGGGGGGCTTGGCCTTTTTTGCCAGGCAGCAGCAGCCAGTAGCTGCGCGCTGCGCCGCCGCCAATGCGGGGAATACTGTTTTTGATAGCTGCAGGCGCTTGCTCTACTTGCGCTGCAGGCTGATTAACTTCTATTTTTTCTTGCAATTCAGCCTGCGCCCGCGCCAGCCCATAAGCCGCCGCGCCACGTGCCACGGCCCAGTCCGGGTGCGGGTTGTGCAGCACCCGCACGGGGCTACCGCGCCAGGTGCTGAGCAAGTCGGTCAGCCGCTGCACCAGCGCATTGGCGTGAAATACGCCGCCATTGAGCAGCACGGTGTCTGGCAACTCTGCGCCAGCATGCTGAGCCAGAAACTGCGCCAGATGGCGGCTGATCGCCGCATCGGCCGGGTACGGCAAACCAAAGCCGCGTAGCGCGCCTTGGCGCTTGATGGGCACATCAGTGATCTGCGCCGGTGGCAAAAATCCTTCAACCACCTGCTGCTGCACTTGCGCCCGGGTCAGCGTGGCCGTCTGCGTTGCAGCCAGCAAACGGCTGCCGCTACCCAGCAAGGTGATGCTGAGCTGCTCGGGTGCATCAGCCGCCAGCAACTGCTCTTTGGCCATGCGGCAGCGCTGCACCAGTTGGGCAAAACGCTGAGCGGGCAGCTTGTTGCCTTCGCCTGCAAAAGCCGCCTCAAGCTGGTGGGCCAGCGCCAGATCCATGTTGTCGCCACCCAGCATCAAATGCTCGCCCACGGCGGTGCGAGTCAGCTCAGGCAAGCCACCATCGGCTGCTTTTTCGACACGAATCAAGGTCAGATCGGTCGTACCGCCGCCCACATCGACCACCAGCACCAGTCGGCTATTGGCCAGTTGCTGCGCTAATTGGTCGCCTTGCAGCACCAGCCAGTCATGAAATGCAGCTTTGGGTTCTTCCAGCAATTGCACGTTTGGCAGGCCTGCCAACTGCGCCGCCTGAAGCGTCAGCGCGCGGGCACCTTCGTCAAAGGATGCAGGCACCGTCAACACCACGCTTTGCTCGTGCAGCGGTGCTTCTGGGTGCGCCCTGTCCCACGCAGCTTTAACGTGGGCCAGATATGAGGCCGACGCCGCCAGTGGCGACACCTTGGCTACATCATCCCCCGCCCCCCACGGCAGTATGGGCGCAGTGCGATCCACACCGGTGTGCGAGAGCCAGCTTTTGGCGCTGGCCACCAGCCGACCCGGCACAGCCGTGCCCAAGTCACGCGCCCAGCGGCCTATGACGGCGGGGGCTTGCGCATCGGCGCCCTGCGGCGGCCACGGCTGCTGCCAGCTATCACCCAGCTCGCCGGGCGCGGCCTGGTAGCGCACCGAGGGCAGCAGAGGCTGGGCCAGCACCTCGCCCGCCGTGCTGCGCTGGGGAATATTGAGCAGCGCAATATCGCTCTCCGCCCCAGCCACCGCTACGCTGGCTGCCACAGTGTGACTTGTGCCGAGGTCGATGCCGACGATGTAGGTGGGTTGAGTAGAGGTGACAGTCATGAAAGCCAAAAAACGATGCGCTAGGGAGTTGGCTGATCGTAACAATTGGCAGCAAGGACTGCGGAGTGCAGTTCTTTTTGCCTGCGGCGGTTTTTGGTTGATTCTCCCGCCGTCATTCACCCAGATTTACCGGGAATACAGCGGCAGCAGCCCAAAAAACATAGCGACTTGCGCCTAGCTCATAAGCGCCAGAGCCATAAAACACTCATAAACAAAAAAGCCCACCAACCAATCGGTCAGCGGGCTTTTCGTGAAGCGACTAAACGGCTTTACTCAGCAGCTTCCGCCGAAGTCTCGGCGCGCACATCAAACTCCACCTTCCAGCGGTCAGTTCCACCCACAGGCACAGCATTCAGCTCCAGCGTACCGATATCGGTGACATGCGCTTCCAGCGTGACAGGCACGACTTCACCAGCCGCACGGCCAGATGCTGGCAGGTTCAGCTCAATTTCTTGCAGCTCGACCAGCTCTTCCGGGCCCCAGAAATCCAGCATGGTGCCGACGACATCGGCGCGGCGCACGCTGGAGCCAAAGAAACGCAGGCGCACAGGCTCACCGACGACTAAGCCCAGCTCCAGATCGCTCAGCGCGACTTCGGTGCCTTCTTCCATGCCGAACGGGGCCAGGCACAGGGCTGACATAGGCGGCTCCATGCCGGGGATGGCGGGCATATTGCTCTCCACACCCACGTAGTAGGACTGGGCGGTGCCGCCGCGAATGCGCACGCCACGGCCGGTGCTGGTGATATGGCCGTAGTAGGCTGCGCCACGGGCCACGGCCAGATCCAGGTTGGCACCATCAAGCAGGCGGGCAGGCTCGCTCGCTTCTTGGTCCAACCAGCCGTTGATGACCTCCACAATGCGTTGCTCAATTTGCGCAGCTTTGAGCACGCCGCCGTTGAACAAAATGGCCGTGGGGTGCAAGAAGGTGGCGCCTTCTTGTTGCGGCACGTTCAAGCCATCAATGGATTGCAGAGCATTGACTTGGCGGCTCAAAAAAGCGGCCAAGTGGCGGGTAACGGCAGCATCTTGCGCATAGGGCAAGCCCAGTTGCGTAAGAGCTGCGCGGGCGCGGGTCTGGGGCTTGTCGCTGACCGCCACCTTGGGGAAGAAGCCTTCGACCAGCATGGCCAGCACTTCATCACGCGTGACTTCGGTGCGAATGCTGCCGCCGATGAGCTTGCTGCCCCGGCTGGGCACCACCACGGGCACGGATTGCAGCGCAGCATCGGCCAGCAGTTGCTCCTTGGCAGCTCGGCAGCCGTGCGACAGGGCGCGGGTTTGCCAGGCGTCCAGTTGTTTGCCCTCTTGCGCCAACTTGCGGGCTACGCCGTAGGCCAAGGCCAAGTCCATGTTGTCGCCGCCCAGCAAGATGTGCTCGCCCACGGCAATGCGTTGCAGCTCCAAATTGCCTTCACGCTCCAGCACGGCGATCAAAGACAGGTCGGTGGTGCCACCGCCCACGTCCACCACAAGAATCACGTCACCGTGCTTGACTTGTTTACGCCAGTCGCCGCCGCTGGCCTGAATCCAGCTGTAGAGAGCCGCTTGCGGTTCTTCCAGCAGGGTAAGGTTGGCAAAGCCTGCGGCCTTGCACGCTTCGGCCGTCAGCTCGCGCGCAGCAGGGTCAAACGATGCGGGAATGGTGACGGTGATGTCTTGCTGGGCAAACGGTGCTTCAGGGTGGGCTTGCTCCCACGCCCAGCGCAGGTGCTCCAAGTAGCGAATGGAGGCCGTCAGCGGCGAGACGCGGCTGACTTCTTCAGGCGCATCGGCGGGCAGCAAGGGCGAGCGACGATCTACGCCGGGGTGGCACAGCCAGCTTTTAGCGCTGCTGACCAGACGGATAGGCGTGGCCGCGCCACGGCTGCGGGCGAATTCGCCGGTGATGAAGTCACTGGATGCGGCGCCGGGCAAAGTACGCTCGGCCTGAGTCAACTCACTGTCATGCGGCAGGTACAAAAACGAGGGCAGCAAAGGTTTGGACTCAACACTGGCCGGTGCTGTGAGCTGGGGAATATCCAGCACGCCTTGCACGACTTTTTCGCCGTCACTGGCAGTCTTGTTGACGAAAGACAGCGCGCTGTGCGTGGTGCCCAAGTCAATGCCAATGCTGTACTCAGCAGCACTTGAATTTGAAGCGTTTTGGCCTGTAGTGCTTACAGCTTGAGGACTAGCAGCTACAGAATCAGGAGTAGCTGCAGAATTTTGAGTGGCACCAGACGAAGCGATGGAAGCAAACATATTCATGGTTTACAGCTCCACTTCGGCTTGGGCAATGACCTTTGCGGCCTGAATGTCAGTCAGCTGCGGCAGCTTCACGTCGGTGACCTGCCAGCCACGGTGGCCCAGCGTGCCGGTGAACGGTGCTTGGCCGACAACATTGCCAGTCAGGCGCACGGCAGCGGCGTCAAAACCCGCTTGCAGGGTGATGCGAGAGCCTTCGGCTTCAGCACGCACCGGGGCAATGGCGAAATGATCGCGCAGCACCTTGCGGCAGCCTTCGTGCACAACACGGGCGGCGGCGCCAATTTCAGCATCGGTGTAGGGCGCCACGTCTTCTTGGATGAAATCCACAAAGCGCGCTTCGCGCTGCATGAGGCCCAGCAGTTGCAGGGCGGCGGTGTCCGTGGCCACCAGTTTTTCAACTTCAATGGTTTTTTCAACCAGCTTCTCGACGGGAACTTCAATGCGCTTTTCAACCGTCTTTTCGACGATTTTCTCCACGGGCACTTCTACGCGGACTTCGACAATCTTCTCGACCGGCACTTCGACGCGCACTTCCTTGGGGGCAACGTCAGCGGCAAAAGCCTCGCCAGCGCGCACACGGGTCACATCAGCGGCCAGACGGCCGTTGCCGAGGATGGCGAAAAAGCTGCCGATCGCAATGGCGATACGGCTTAAAAAAGATGGCGGGGTGTTTTGAGTCATGACTGGTCTCAACGCCCAGACCCGATCAAGGCGAGTCTGTGGCTGCAATTTCAGGGCAAGGCGCTGCGCATTTCAAGGCTGTGGCCTGATCCAGACCAGTAAGCCGTGCGCGCGCCCGCAAGGGGAGCTGATGTTACCCAAACGAGCGATGCCTTGCGCTGCACACGGGAACCAGCGTGCCAAGGCATTAACACGGCATCTATACCAGTGCACAAGACCGCAAAAAAGCCAGAAGGCATAATTGCGGCTCCAGTTTTCCCTCTATCCATGGCCTGCACCCACCTTTCCACCGCCGCCCGTTTGCGCCGCTTTGCATTGATTGCAGAGCTGCCTGCGCGTGCCTGCGCGCTGCGAAAGCTGCACACCCGCCGCCATGGCATTCCGACCGCGTTCGTGAGCCTCAGCGGTGTCACGGCCATGCTTTCCGCCGCCGTGCGGATGGCATAGAGCAACGCTCTTACATCCTCCGCACGGCCTGACCAAGCAGCACACCTACAGGTGCACGGGATAGGTACGTCTATGGCCGACACGGTCACGTCCTGCCACGCGCCGCACCTTGCTCAACGGACGAATCGGACAAGACGGATTGATTGGAGGTCAGCCATGGATATGGAACTCACACAGAATTTTTTGCGCGGCAAGAACCCTTGCGCCATGGGCTACCGCTGGTTTGTGCGCAACAACTTGAGCGGCGGCGACTATCAGGCCGCCATGGATACGCAAGTGGCCGCAGGTCGTGTGGAGGACGCCCGCTGGCTGCTGGAAAACTTTGGCGCAACCCATAGCGTGCTGGAGGTGGAACACCTTGAGGCCGATAACTTCGTCTATGCCGGCACGCTGATTGTGCGCGGCGATGTGCGCGTGCCCGGCCAGTTGCTGGTGGGCCGCGGCCTGCAGGTGGGCGGCGGCATACGCGCCGGCAAGCTGGAAGTGGGTGAAGACATCCAAAGCGGCGGCGCCATCTTCTGCGATGCGCTACTCAAGGCCGGCGGCAATATCAAGGCAGCCTGGAGCATCGAGGTGGACGGCAATATTCACGCTGAAGACCTGCGTGCGGGCTGGGAGCTGGTGTGCAACGGCGATGTGGAACTCAGCGGCCGAGCCCAGATCGACCGCGAAGTAAATGTGCAGGGCGCATTGCGCTGTGCCAAGGGGCTGCGCGCAACCGGCAGCATTCAGGTGCAGGGCCTGCTGGATGTAGGGCATGGCATTGCCTGCAACGACCATCTCGAGTGCGGCAACCATATTCAGGCGGGCTGGGGCATCAAGTCGCTGGGCGATATACGTGCGGCCTGCAGCATTCGCACAGGCGAGACGCTGCAAGCCGATGGCGTGATTGCCGCCGGCCCCGGCTACGGCGTGTTTGCGGGGATGAATGTACAGATGGATGCCTGGCCCGATTGCGCATGGGTGCGCGCGCTGAAAAAGCCCGAAGGCCTTGTTAGTGGATTCTGGGAAGGTCAGTCCGCCTTCGCCTGATGCGGCCCTGCAACGCAGGCAAAATAGCTGTTTTGAACCAAGGCCCGCGCCCTGCGCCCGCCTGTTGAGAAGAGAGACAGTCCCGTGTTCACCGGCATCATCCAAGCTGTGGCAAGCATTGCCGCGCTGCGCGACCAAGACGGTCTGCGCACCTTCACCATGGAATTCCCCGAAGGCTTTTGCGAAGACTTGGCCATTGGCGCCAGCGTCTCGCACGACGGCGTATGCCTGACGGTGACCGAGAACCTCTCGCCCACCCGCGCCACGTTTGATGTGATGCAGCAAAGCCTGAACATCACCACGCTGGGCCAGTACCAAGTGGGCCACACCATCAATGTGGAGCGCGCCGCCAAGGATGGCGCTGAGATTGGCGGCCACCCGCTGTCTGGCCATGTGGACTTCACCGCGCCGCTGCTGGAAATTGTGAAGACCGACACCAACCACAAGATTCGCTTTGGCATACCCGAAGCCTTTCGCCCCTATGTGTTTGCCAAAGGCTATATCGCCGCCAACGGCGCCAGTCTCACAGTCGCCGAAGTCAACCGCAAAGAAGGCTGGTTCGAGGTCTGGCTGATCCCCGAGACTCTGCGCATGACCGTGTTTGGCGGCAAAAAAGTGGGCGACTTGGTGAACATCGAGATTGAGCGCAGCACGCAAGTAATGGTCGATACCGTGCGCGAAACGGTTGAGGCTAGCTTGGGCCGTTTGAAGCCCGTACTCGAAGCCCTGCTGGCCGAAAAAGGCCTGAGCCTGGACGACTTTGTGGATGTGCCGCAGCGTAAAAACTGATTGAGTTCGCCTCAAAAAAAGGTGCTGTCTTCAGCACCTTTTTTCATTCAACCAGCCTGTAGTCATTACGAAATAAAGACATACCGCTCACAAATTAATAGTTCATCAAGAACTCACCAACGGCGAGGCTTTGATGGTGATGCGTGCCGTCAGCAGCGTGCAACCGGGTTGCGACTGCACTTGCACTGTGCCGCCAATGCGCGCAATGCGGGCCTGCATGCTGCGCATACCCACACTCATGCCGGCTTGCTGCACGGCATCCCAGTCAAACCCCACGCCATCGTCTTGCACGCTCAAAATCCATGTCTGCGCATCAGGCTGGGTGCAGACCACCTGCACGTGCTGCGCGCGTGAGTGTTTGATGATGTTGGCAAATGCCTCTTCCAGAAAACGCAGCATGCCCAGACATTGCAAGGCCGTGGGTGTGGCGCGCCACAGATCATCGACCTGCCACTGCGCCTGCATGTTCAGCTCATCCAGAATGTGCGTAAAACGGTGGCGCAGCGGTGCAATCCAGCGCTTAGGGGTTTCAGGCACCGTCACGCCGTTGCTGGAGCCCGAGTCAATCACCTGCCGCAAATCGTCACGCAAAGTTTTGAGCAAAGACATCACGCGGTCGTTCGACAGCTGATGCGGCGCCTGCTCCACCAGTGCCATAGATCGCACCAGACTACCGCCCAGCCCGTCGTGCAGGTCATGGGCCAGTTGCACGCGCTCTTGCAGCTTGGCGCTTTGCAGATCTTTGGCATGCTGCTGCGCCAGCACCTGCGCCAGCTCAGCACGGGCATGGGCCACATGATCTTTGAGTTCGATATTGAAGCGAACCACGCGGCGCATATGGCTGGCCACCTGCCAGCCCAGCAACGCGGCCAGCACCACAATATTGAGCGGCCAGCTGAAGTAAGACCAGGTCTGGTCGTTGTCCCAGCCGCGCAGGGCCACCACGATGTCATGCAAGGCCACCACAATCATCACAGCACAGGCAGCGGCCAGCAGCAGATGCTGCGGTTCACGGGATCGCAAGCCCCGATAGATGCCATACAGGCAGGCAGTACAGAACACCGCCACGCCCCAGATCAAAGAAAACCCATTGATATCCAGCAGCGCATTTTCACCCGGCAGTAGCAGTGCAACCCAGACAGCAAGAGCGCCCCACAGCACCCGCTCTGACCTGACCCACCGCTGGCGGTAAAAGCGCAGGATGAAGGTCAAAAAGCAGTGCGCATAAAGCATGAAACTGACCAGATTCAGCAGACTGAGGGTATCGCTGCTAAGCCATGGCCAAGGCTGGGTGCTGAGGACGACGCTGAGGTACAAAGTCCAGCAGACCTGCATCAACCCCATCCACAAATAAATCTTCTCGCTGCGCTGCCACAGCCACACCATCAGCGCAACGCAGGCAAGGGTGATGGACAGGCCCGCCGTCAACGTATAGCTGGTGCGCTGGCGCCAGTAGCGCGAGTCATAGGTTTCCTGAATGCTGGCCATATCGCCCAGTTGCACATAGCCCAGGCCATGAAACTTTGCCTGCGCGCCCACCACGCGCACCCATACGGTCTGCACATCACCACGGCCTTGCGTGGACACCGGCCACCATCGTGGCATGTTCCAGCTGCGCGAATAGGGCTCGACCAGCGAACGATCGCTCCACAGCAACTCATCGTTCCAGTACACCGTGCCCGCCATGCGGATGCCGGAAATAGCCAAGCCCAGATGCGGCGCGTTGGCATCAGGACCCGGTGAGCAGTTCAGCTGCCAATCCAGCCGGTACCAGACCGGGCCTTGCCACAGCGGCCAGTTGCTGGAGGTAATGTGAGGAATCTCCAGCGGCTCCCATCCTTCGGCTGGGCGCAGGCCTTCTATGGCTTCTTTCGCACCCCAGCTTCCCAATAGCTGCGGCGCACACTGTTTGGCACTCGTTTCAGCCATCCTCTCTTGATCTTGCGCATGCACAGCACCGCCCCAGCCAAGACATAGCAGCAAGCCAAGAGCTGCGCAAAAACGCGGCCACCATAAACGAGAAAAATCAAACAACATAAAGTGCAAAACGACAAAGAAAAAGGCACGCCTTTCACAGAGTGCCTTCTTACATTTTGACTCAGCCCCGTAAAGCAGGGCCAAGCCAGTGGCTATCGCTCAAGCCATTCACAGCGGTGCCTTGAAACGCTTGAGGCGCAGCGCATTCGTCAGCACAAACACGCTAGACAGCGCCATGGCCCCCGCCGCAAACACCGGTGACAGCAATGTGCCGTTGAATGGATACATCAGGCCTGCCGCCACCGGAATCAGTGCCACGTTGTACGCAAAGGCCCAGAACAGGTTTTCGCTAATGTTCTTCATCGTGGCCTTAGACAGCGCAATCGCATTGGGCACGCCCGACAGGTCGCCCGACATCAGCACCACATCAGCGGCCTCAATCGCGATATCGGTACCCGTACCAATGGCAATGCCCACATCGGCTTCTGCCAACGCCGGGGCATCATTGATGCCGTCGCCCACATAGGCCAGCGTGCCGTGCGCCTGCTTCAGGCGCTGCACCGCTTCCACCTTGCCGCCGGGCAAAACCTCGGCCACTACTTCATCAATCCCCAGTAGGCGCGCAATCGCTTCACCAGTGCGGCGGTTGTCGCCGGTAATCATCACCACCTTCAGGCCCAGCGCATGCAGTGCATCAATGGCAGGCTTGGTCGTGCCCTTGATCGGGTCGGCCACGGCAATCATGGCGGCTAGCTGGCCATTGATGGCGGCATACAGCGGCGTCTTGCCTTCATCTCCCAAACGACCCGACTCCGCCGCAAAGTCGTCCACATTCAGGCCCAGCTTGCGCATGAAGCGGTCGGCACCAATCTCTACCTTGATGCCTTCGACATCGGCCCGCACGCCAAAGCCGGTCACGGATTCAAAATCGCTGATAGCCGGAATCTGCAGACCCTCAGCCTTGGCCGCATCCACAATGGCGCGGGCAATCGGATGTTCGCTGCGGTCCTCCACCGCCGCCACCTGAGCCAGCACAGCGCTTCGTTCAAAGCCTGCGGCCAGCACCAGATCAGTCAGCTCGGGGCGGCCCTTGGTCAGGGTGCCGGTCTTGTCCACTGCCACCACCTTGGCGTCTTTCAATTGCTGCAGCGCTTCACCCTTGCGCAGCAGCACACCCATTTGCGCCGCTCGGCCGGTGCCAACCATGATGGAAGTGGGTGTGGCCAAACCCATGGCGCAAGGGCAGGCAATGATGAGCACGGCCACGGCATTGACCAAGGCAAAGCTCAAGGCAGGCGATGGGCCAAAAATCATCCACACCACAAATGTGAGCAGCGCAGCGCCCATGACGGCAGGCACAAACCACATGGTGATTTGGTCCACCAGCGCCTGAATCGGCAGCTTGCTGCCCTGCGCCTGCTCCACCATGCGGATGATCTGCGCCAGCAGCGTATCGGCACCCACTTTGGTGGCCTTAAAAGCCAGCGCACCGTTTTGGTTGACGGTGCCGCCCACCACTTCAGAACCTGCCATTTTTTCGACCGGCACGGGCTCGCCGCTGATCATGGATTCATCGATAAAACTCTGGCCTTCGATAACCTCGCCATCAACGGCAATGCGCTCACCGGGGCGCACCTCAATCACATCACCGGCATGCACCTGAGCAATGTCGATTTCCTGCACCAGGCCACCTCGGCGCACGCGGGCGGTCTTGGGCTGCAACTGCACCAGACTGCGAATGGCTTGCGAAGTATTTCCTTTGGCGCGCGCCTCCAGAAAGCGGCCCAGCAAAATCAGCGCGACGATAACGGCAGCGGCCTCAAAGTACACATTCACCGTTCCTGCGGGCAGCCACTGCGGCATGAAGGTCGCCACCACTGAATAGGCAAAAGCCGCCGAGGTGCCGACTGCGACCAGCGAATTCATATCGGGCGCGCCGCGCAGCAAGGCGGGAACGCCTTTTTCAAAGAAGCGGCGGCCGGGGCCTATGAGCACCAGCGCCGTCAGCACAAACTGAATGAGCCAGCTGGTCTGCGTGCCAACGGTGTGTGCAATCCAGTGGTGAAAGGCGGGCACCATGTGGCCGCCCATTTCCAGAATGAACACAGGCAGCGCCAACGCAGTGGCGAGTATCAGAGAACGCTTGAGCGATTCACGCTCTGCCGCTTGCCGCTGGGCCGTGGCATCTTCGCCTGTTGCACCGGCGTTCTGCGCCACCGGCTGGGCTTCGTAGCCTGCTTTGGCAATGGCCGCCATCAGCGCATTCACATCGGCGCCGCCCTGCCACTGCACGCTGGCGCGCTCGGTCGCCAGATTCACAATGGCGGTTTGCACGCCGGGCACTTTTTTCAGCGCACGCTCAACCCGGCCCACGCACGATGCACAGGTCATGCCTGCCACCTGTAAATCCACGTTTTGCGTGGGCACGGCGTAGCCCGCCTTTTCAAGCGCGGCCACCACCTGCGGCACCACCACTGCAGCCTGAGCGAGGTCGGCCACAGTGAGGCTGGCTTTCTCCGTCGCAAGATTGACCACCGCATCCTGCACGCCCGGCACTTTCTTGAGCACACGTTCCACCCGGCCTACGCAGGATGCGCAAGTCATTCCCTTCACCGTCAGCTCAAAATTGCCGTTTTTGGCCAGTGCATTCATCACGCTCTCCATTCGCTTTGAATGCAACTGTAAGGATTGACATCATGTAAAGGTCAAGCACCTGACTTAAACCTTGATTGGCATGGCAGAAACCTGACCTTGTTCAACCTGTTGCTTCAGTCATACCAAAGTGTTCAAGCAGATGCGTCTCGGCCTGCTCCAGCATGGCTTGCAGACCTTGCTGGGTAGAGCTGGCCATGTGCGGCGTGAGCACGATATTTGGCAACTCTCTCAAAGCGGGCGGAACTTCGGGCTCATTGGCAAAGACATCAAGTGCTGCTGCGGCAATCGTTCGGCTTTGCAGCGCCTGCACCAAGGCCCCCTCATCGACTATCGAGCCTCGGCCAATATTGACAAGTACACCTTGCGGACCAAGAGCCTGCAGCACTGCGGCATCAATCAAGCCTTGTGTTTGCGCCCCTCCGCTGGCGCAGACAACCAGAAAGTCCACCGCCACGGCCAGCCCTTTCACACTGTCATACCAGCGATATTTGATTTCCGGTTTGGGCGTTCTGCCTGTGTAAGCGATCGACATGTCAAAGGCCTGCGCCCGTCTGGCCACGGCACTGCCGATGCGCCCCAGACCAACGATGCCCATGCGTCGGCCTGAAAAACGCATGCCGGGCGGATAACGCCCCTGCAACCAGCGCCCCTGCTGCACAAACTGATGCGCCTGCACAATCTGCCGTGTGGCCTCTAGCAACAAAGCCAGCGTGTGATCGGCAATATCTTCGGTGGATACCTCGGGCGTATTGCGTACCGCGATGTCTTGCGCCGCAGCGGCCTCCAGGTCGATGCCGTCCATCCCCACACCGATGACGGAGATCATCTCAAGCGCAGGCCATTGCTGCATTTGCAATCGACTCACCACCGACTGCGCGTTGCAGAGGATGGCCCGCACCTTTGCGGCAAGCATCACGCGCTGTGCAGGCTCCAGCACCACATCGTCGTGCAGCACAAAATTCTGGCTCAGTCTCTCCCGTCGCATGGGCGGGACGGGCGTGACCAGCAAAAGATGAGGACGCAAGTCCGAGTCAGTCATGAAACAGCTTTCAGAAAAACAAAAGCGTTCATCACCTCCCGCCAAAGATGCGGCAGGAAGTGAAGAGGTGTCTTACCCAAGCACCGTGGGGTCGCGGCGGATTTCCTCGCGGCACATGGCCTCCCACAGGAAGGGAAAGCCATTGAGATCGGTGCGCCCGCCGGTGGCCTGCACGACCTCGGGCGACAGCGGATTGCCGCCGCCCAGCGCCTGCACGCGCCAGGCCAGGCGGCAGCGCCACTCCAGCGTGATGGCACGCAGGTGTGCTTGACGCACGCTGCTGCCCACCACCAGCGCACCATGGTTGGCCAGCAGCGCCCATTTGTTCTGACCCAGCGCATTGGCCGCCGCATTACCCAGCTCACGCTGCTCTACCGTGCCCCGGTATTCGTCATAGACCACAGGATCGGTATCAACCAGCGCCGAGGTCTGGTCATAAACAGGTGGCACCTTGCCAGTGGCCGACCAGACCGAAGCCCACTCTGGGTGATTGTGAATCACCACCCCCACATCGTGGCGCTGGTTGTGCACATCGATATGCAGCTGAATGGCGGGCGTGATATTCCATTCGCCTTCAATCACATTGCCTTGAGCATCGAGCCGCAGAATGTCGGAGGCTGTCAGCTCGCTCCAGGTAAGTTCCCAAGGATTGGCAAGGTAAGTGCCATCGTCAAGCCGCAGAGTGACATGGCCTGCGATGTGGTCGTTATAGCCCTCTCGCGACAGCACGCGGCACAGCAGTGCCACCTGCTGGCGCTCGTTCAAGGCTGGCAGCAAAGGCTTGCGGCCGGGGCGTGGGGCGTACTGGGCCAGCAGGGCCTGATTCAAACCGTCGTGGCGCATGCGGCCTCCTTATTATCTTGTTGGACTGTGGCTTCGGTCTGGCGTGCAAACACTGATGCACGGTGCATGCGGCGCTGGTGCGGCTTGTAGTCGAGGATGGCGTTATGAATCACGCTGCGGTTGTCCCAGATCACCATATCGCCCAGCGTCCAGCGGTGTTTGAAGAGAAACTCCACCTGCATGCAATGCGCATGCAGATAGGCCAGAATGGCGCGACTTTCGGCGATCGGCAGACCATCAATATGCGTGACATAGGTGGGGCTGACATACAGCGCTTTGCGGCCCGTGACCGGATGCACGCGCACCATGGGATGAAGATGACGGCGGTTTTGCGCCACCACCTGCACATAACGCTCATGCGTGACCACGCCGTGCTGCAGCGCAGCCGTCATGGGGGCATTCATGTCATGCCAGGCGCTGAGCCCATCCAGGTATTGCTTCATGCGATCAGACAGCGCGTCATACGCACTGGTCATGCTGATCCAGCAGGTATCACCACCCGTTGGCGGCAAGATCTGTGCATGGGTCATGGTGACGATGGGTGGGCTGGGCAAAAAGCTTTCATCGTGGTGCCACATATCGGCGCGATCACCGAGCTTGGAGTCGATTAGCGTGATCTGCTCATACCCTTGACCCAGATTGGGATAGAACGTGTGTACCTCGGCTTCGCCAAAATGATGGGCAATGCTCAAGTGCTGAGCGGGCGTCATATCGGGCACATGCAGCACCAGCGCCTCGTGCTGCACCAGCGCAGCTTCAAGCGCCTGCAAAGTCTGGGCAGACTGCAGCTGTGCCAGGTCAAGTTGCAAAGCTTCTGCACCAATGCGAGGCCCCAGTGGGCGAATCGTTAACGGGCTTGGCATGATTGGGTGGTCTCCTCTACCTTTTTGGTCTTGTGTGAAGAGCCAGTCTAGGCAGTGCACAGCGCTTTTTCCACTCGCATTCAGCCCCCGAAAAATGGCGCATAAGCCATTGATATAAAAAGAAAATCTAAGACATACAGCACCCTAACGCTACAGGACTTGCATTTCATGGAATCAACACCCGCGCATAACCCCAAAGACCTGCTGCCCCAGCCACGCAAACAGCCCGTACAGGCACGCTCCAGAGCGATGGTGGATGCAGTGGCCGAAGCTTGCCTGCGCATTCTCGAAAAAGAAGGCGAAGACGCGCTGACCGTGAACCGGATCGCCGAGGTATCAGGCGCCACTTCTGGCTCGATCTACCAGTACTTTCCCAACAAGGAGTCCATGATTGCGGCCGTGTATGAGCGCCTCCTCAATCAGGAGTCCGAGCAGCTCTACCGCATGCGCGAACAATTGCACGGCCTGCCGCTACAGGCCGTGCTGTGCCAGGTTTTTTCCAACATGATCCGGGTAGAGTTGCGCCTGCACAGCCTGAGCAGCGGCTTTCATGCGCGCTACCGCACAGCCCTGCACCTGGGTCAGTGGCATGCCCCGCAGTCCAGCCCTCAGGAATTCATCAACACCACCTGGCTGCCGCTGCTGGAAATCCATGCCAGCGAGGTCCAGACAGAGCATCGCGCACTGGCCGCCTACCTGATGGGAAAAGGCCTGCGCGAGATCATTCACAGCGCTGTGCAGGATGTCCCTGAGCAGGCACAGTCCGCAGAGTTTCTGGATGCCTTGGTTGCCATGGCCATGAGCTGCACCAAGGGCCGCCAGCCATAAAAAAGCGCGACACAGAGGTCGCGCTTTGCATGAATATGGTGACGCTCAGCGGATATGCGCAATCACCGCTCCCAGCGTTTGCGCCGCACCCGCCTGCGCGGCCATGGTGATACGACCCGAGCGATGTGCAGACACCTGCATTTCCATCTTCATGGCTTCCATCACGGCAATCACATCGCCCTCTTTGACTTCATCACCATCAGCCACTTTCCATGCATGAAGATTGCCGGCAATGGGTGAAGCCACGGCATCAGGGTCCACGCTTTGCTGCGCTGCTTGCGAAGCCACTGCAGCGGGTGCAGACAGGCCTTTCAGCAGCACAGCGGGCAGGCCCAGCGATACACGGCGACCGTCGATTTCGATGGCGGTGCGCAGCAAGCTGGTGTCTGCCATAGGCTCGGCACGCGCAGCAGCGGCCAGTGGTTCGGCAAACTCGGTTTCAATCCAGCGGGTGTGAACATGGAAACCATCCGCGCCCACAAAGTCAGGCTGATTGAGCACGGCCTTGTGGAACGGCAGCACCGATGCCACGCCTTCAATCTGGAACTCGGCCAGAGCGCGGCGGGCACGGGCCAGCGCCTGCTCGCGTGTCGCACCCGTCACGATGAGTTTGGCCATCATGGAGTCAAAAGTACCGGGAATGATGGAGCCCGTCTCTACGCCCGAATCGAGTCTTACG
This sequence comes from Comamonas sp. Y33R10-2, assembly GCF_019355935.1. NCBI lineage: Bacteria > Pseudomonadati > Pseudomonadota > Betaproteobacteria > Burkholderiales > Comamonadaceae > Comamonas > Comamonas sp. Y33R10-2. Next base: position 114,907 of record NZ_CP079925.1, on the reverse strand, counting down.
CCGGGACCCGAAGGCGGTGCAAAGCGAGTGATCAAGCCCGGCGTAGGCAGGAAACCGCGCCCCACATCTTCAGCATTGATGCGGAACTCGATGGAGTGCGCACGCGCAGCAGGCGTCTGCGTGATAGACAGCGGCAGGCCATCGGCCACGCGCAGCTGCTCCTGCACCAGATCAATGCCTGTGGTTTCCTCGGTCACCGTGTGCTCAACTTGCAGACGGGTGTTGACCTCCAGGAAAGAGATGGCGCCATTGCCACTCAAAAGGAACTCCACCGTTCCGGCGCTGACATAGCCGGCCTCCGCACAGATCGCTTTTGCTGCGCTATGAATGCGCTCGCGTTGTGCATCGCTGATAAAGGGCGCGGGTGCTTCTTCCACCAGTTTTTGGTTGCGGCGCTGCAGCGAACAGTCGCGCGTGCCCAGCACCACCACGTTGCCATGCGTGTCGGCAATGACCTGCGCCTCAATATGGCGGGGCTTGTCGAGGAATTGCTCCACAAAGCATTCGCCACGGCCAAAGGCAGTCACTGCTTCGCGCACTGCGGACTCATACAGCTCGGCCACCTCATCCATGCGCCACGCAATCTTCATGCCGCGCCCGCCGCCGCCAAACGCCGCCTTGATGATGATGGGCAGGCCATGCTGCTGAGCAAAGGCCAGCACGTCGTCAGCGCTGCTGACCGGGTCAGCCGTTCCTGCCACTAGCGGCGCACCCACCTTGAGCGCAATCTTGCGGGCCTCCACCTTGTCGCCCAGCTTGGCAATGGTGTCGGGCTTGGGGCCAATCCAGATCAGACCGGCATCGAGCACGGCACGTGCAAAGGCTTCGCTTTCCGACAGGAAACCATAGCCGGGGTGCACCGCATCAGCACCTGAGCGCTTGGCAATCGCAATCAGTTTTTCGATGTGGAGATAGGTCTCCGCAGGCTTGTCGCCATCGAGCCCATAGGCTTCATCAGCGCGGCGCACATGCAGGGCGTCGATATCAGCGTTGGCATAGACGGCGACGGATTTCACACCATAGTCGGCGCAGGCGCGGGCGATGCGGACGGCGATCTCGCCGCGGTTGGCAATCAGAATTTTGCGCATTATTTTTGCCACCTCAGGAAGCGAAAGACAGGGTTGCGAGATCGCCGCCTGCTTCGCAGGTACGGCAATTTGGTGAAACAACTGCTGCGCAGCTGTTTTCGCCACGGTTGGCATTCAACACTTTTTTCATACGACTTCCTCAATCCGCTGCTGCAGGAGTCAACTCTGCAAACGCACGAACAGGGTTAAAACGAATCCAGGCACCGACAGGAATCTGCCCCGCCAAATCCAGATGATGGGCAGCCACACAGCCGATGACGGGGTAGCCGCCAGTCAGTGGGTGGTCGGCCAGAAACAAAACGGGCTGGCCGCTGGCAGGCACCTGAATGGCGCCCAGCGGTGTACCTTCACTCGGCAGTTCGCTGGTGATGGAACGGGTCAAGGCCTGCTCGCCCGCAAGGCGCAAGCCCACGCGGTTGGACTGGGGTGTAACCTGCCAGCGCTGACTGGCCAGCAGGGCCACGGCCTTGGGCGTAAACCAGTCGGTGCGGGGGCCCAGTTCTACATCAAGCACCACTTCAGCATCGGCAGCGGGCAAGGCTTGCACAGGCAAAGCGGCATCAGCCACCACAGCATGCACTGCTGGCTGCACGCCCAGCCACTGGCCACACAGCAACGCAGGTGGGCCGACATGGGCCAGCGTATCGGTGGCAGCGCTGCCCAGCACGGGCTGCACCTGATAGCCACCGCGCACCGCCACATAGCAGCGCGCACCAGCGGTGGGCTGGCCAATGGTTACGGTGTCGCCATCGGCCAGCGCCAGCGCCGCGTAGCTAGGCATGGCCCAGCTTTGACCCGCTGCATTGGTGATGGTGATGGGAGCGATTGCACCCGCAATGGCGATGACTTGCTCGCCACGGCTTTGCAGTGACAGGCCGCCGCCCACAGTCTCCAGCGCAGGCAGATTGCTGGCATTGCCCACCAGACGGTTCGCGGTCTTGAGCGCCGCCTGATCCATGGCCCCGGAAGCCGATACGCCCTGCCCCGCCTGACCGTGGCGACCCAGATCTTGAAACAGCGTCAGCAGGCCCGTAGCGCGCACTTGCAGGGCTGGGGCATTATCTGTAGGCACTTGCATATTGCTAGCTGCCAGCGTCTGACCTATATTGATTTCAGCATTGTTTTGAGCTGTATTCGATGAATTGAAGGCACTAGCAGCTTCGTTTTCAATAGCAGCCACATCAACAAAGCGCACGCGATAGCCGGGTTGCAGCAGGGCTGGCAGATCGCGTGACAAGTCCCACATGGCTTCATCGGTCACGCCGATGATTTGCCAGCCGCCGGGACTGGCCTGTGGATAAACGGCGCTGAATGCACCTGCCAGCGCCACAGCACCCGCAGGCACCTTGGTGCGTGGCGTGGCACGGCGCGGAACGTTAAAGACGGTGTCACCGCCACTCAGATAGGCAAAGCCCGGCGCAAAGCCGGTAAAGGCCACCGACCATTCGCTGCCAGTGTGGCGGCTCACCACTTCTTCAGGGCTGATACCCAAAATCTGCGCCACCTCAGCCAGGTCTTCACCGTCGTAGCGAACGGGAATCTGCACCAGCACATCTGAGCGCTGCACTTCGCCATTCACATCGCAAGCTGCAATGCGGCTGACTAGCTGCGCTGCGCTGATGATGTGGGGGGCGAACTGCACCAAAATCGTTCGCGCAGCAGGAACTAACTCCTGCACGCCGTCAATGGGCTTGGCCTGCAGCGCGCCCAGCAGCACCAGCGTCTGTTGCAGGTCGGCCAACTCCACTAGAATGCTCTGGCGATTGACGGGTAAAAAGCGCATTGGACTCATGGCACGAAGGAGGCGATCTGCACGCCTTCCTGCTCAAAGCGCTGGCGAATCGTGCGCGCAATGGCCACTGCGCCGGGGCTGTCGCCATGCACGCAGATGGAGTCAGCCTCCACGCGCACCATGCTGCCGTCCACGGCTTCAATCACGCCTTCGCGCACCAAGCGCAGCATGCGCTCGGCAATAAGTGCTTCGTCGTGCAGCACGGCACCCGGCTCGCGGCGTGACACCAGTACGCCTTGGGGCGTGTAGCCACGGTCGGCAAAGGCTTCGGCTACCACGGTCAGGCCCGCATCACGTGCCCAGCCAATCAGGGGCGCGCCTGCCAGCGCCATCAGCACCAGAGACGAATCAATGGCCTTGATGGCATTGATCACATCAGTCGCTTGGCGCTTGTCTTGCGCAATGGTGTTGTAGAGCGCACCGTGGGGCTTGACGTACTTGACCGTCGTGCCCGCCGCCTGCGCCAAACCTTGCAATGCGCCGATTTGGTAGATCACATCAGCCACCAAGTCGCTGCTGGCCACATCCATGTTACGGCGACCAAAACCAGCCAGATCGCGGTAAGCCACATGCGCGCCAACCACCACATTGCGCGCCTTGGCGGCCTTGAGTGTAGACAGAATGCCTGCCGCATCACCGGCGTGAAAGCCGCAGGCCACGTTGGCGCTGCTGACGATGTCGAGCATGGCGGCATCGTCGCCCATGGTCCATGCGCCAAAGCTCTCGCCCAGGTCGCTGTTCAAATCCATTTTCATCATGCGTCTCCCTGCCAGCTCAATGCAGCTGGCCTGCGTTTTCCTGCAAATCCTGCTGCACCGTCATCGCCGTGTGAATGGCTATGCGTATTCCTTGCACCTGTGTCTCCAGCGCCATGCTGGCCATGCCGGGGTGCTGCGCCGCCTGCTGCGGCAGCGCGGGTATGTGAATAAAGCCGCCGCGCACGCCCGGCCCGGCTCTACGCGCCAATCGGTGCATGAGTGCGTAAAAAACATGGTTGCAGACAAAGGTGCCAGCGGTGTTGGACACCGAAGCGGGTATGCCTGCATCACGCAAATTTCGCACCATGGCCTTGATAGGCAAGCTGGAGAAATAAGCAGCCGGCGCATCGCGCACCACGGACTGGTCCACAGGCTGATTGCCTGCGTTGTCCGCAATGCGCGCGTCGTCAATATTGATAGCTACACGCTCTGGCGTGATGTCGCTGCGCCCACCCGCCAGCCCCAGGCTGATGATGAGCGCGGGCTGCAACTGCGCCAGACCTTCATCGAGCACCTGCATGGCCTCGCCAAACACGCAGGGCAGTTGCAATGCATGCACCACGCCACCGGAAATCGACTCGCCATCCAGCGAGCGCGCCACTTCCCACGAGGGGTTGACTCGGTCTTTATCAAAAGGCTCAAAGCCGGTGAGCAGAATGCGGCTTGCTGCAGCGGTCATGGCAACTCTCTCTTAACGGAACATCAGGAAGTTGAGCAGGAACACGTTGACTATCAGCAGCGTGATGGCGGTTGGCACCTGCGCACGGATCACAGCATTCTTGTCAATTTCCAAAAGCGCGGCGGGCACCAGATTGAAGTTGGCCGCCATGGGGGTGAGCAGCGTTCCGCAGTAGCCCGACAACATCCCCACAGCCGCCATTACGGCCGGGTCACCGTGATAGACGCCCACCAGCACGGGCACGCCCACGCCGCCCGTCATGACGGGGAAAGCCGCAAAGCCATTGCCCATGATGACGGTGAAGAGTGCCATGCCGATCACATACACAGCGACGGCGACAAAGCGCACATCCATGTTGATGTAGGTGGTGGTGACATAAGCCACAGCCTTGCCCACGCCGGCATCAGAGAAGACCAGTCCCAGCATGCCCAGCATTTGCGGCAGCACCAGCGCCCAGCCCAGCGCGTCGATCAGGCGGTGCGATTCACGCAGGCCTTGCATGGGCGTTTCGCGCGTCATCTTGCAGGCCAGAGCCAGCGCAATCACGCAACCAATGCCCAGGCTGACTAGCGTGCTGTTCTTGGGATCAATCAAAGGAATGCCACCGAACATCAGATGCTTGGCCGACAGCGTGCCAATCATGGTGATGAGCGGAATGGCCAGCGCAGGAACAAACAGCTTGTTGCCCTGACGCTTGGCGCTTTCCATGTACTGCGCATCTGTGCGAGGCTGGTGCTTGCCGCCTAGCACACCGCCAAAACCGGCGATCAAGGCCATGACGACGGCGATGGTGCCGACCCACTCGGGTGGCAGCCGGTCCCCGACCAGAAACACCAGCGCATACAACGCCCAGAACAGGCCTGCCGAAAAGCGGCGCGGGTTGCTGGCATCGCGCAGCGTCATGACGGCCGTGACCGCCAGCACCACGCCGACGAGGTAGTACAGGTATTGAATGGTGATGGTCATGCCTGTTCTCCCTGAGCGGCTTTCTGTTCTGCCGCAATTTCACGCGCCAGTTGCTTGTCCAGACGGTGCAAGCGGTAGGCATGAATCACAAAGGCCGCAATGGCTGTGGGAATACCCCACAGAGCCACGTGAATCGGCTCAACCTCAATGCCCGCTTCTTTAAGGAAGGTGGTCATCAGCACAATGGCACCAAAGGCCACGAAGATGTCTTCGCCAAAGAACAGTCCCACGTTATCTGTGGCAGCCGACATGGCGCGCAGCTTTTCACGCACCTTGGTGGACAGCTTTCCGTAACGGCTCTCCGTCGCGCCCTCGGCCATAGGGGCCAGCAGCGGGCGCACCATTTGCGGGTGGCCACCCAGACTGGTCAAGCCAATCGCAGCGGTGAGCTGGCGCGCTGCAAGATAGACGATGAGCAGACGGCCTGCAGTAGCTGACTTGATGGAGCTGATCCAGTTCTGTGCATGCTGGCGCAGACCATGGCGTTCCAGCAGGCCAATCACGGCCAGCGGCAGCAAGATGATGAGCGGCAGATTGCGCGTCTTGATAAAGCCGGTACCGATGGTGGCCAGCACCTTATCGAGCGGAAATCCCGCCGCAAAGGCCGTACCGATCGCGGTCACGATGACCACCAGCATGGGGTTAAAGCGCAGCGCAAAGCCCGCAATGATGATGAGCACGCCGATCAGCGGCCACAGGTTAACGTCAACAGGCATGGGAGCCTCCGGGAATCACGCCCATGTCCGCTGCGCGGTGGGCTGTGGGTGCTACTCCAAAGGCGGGAACACTTTCGGCAGCCCGCCCAGCTCTTTTGAAGAAGGCTGAGCACCCTTTTCAGCGCTGCTCAACCCTTCATATTGTTGAACAATCTATAAAGACTGATTCCACAAATAATATTTTTTGCAGAACAAACAATCAGATGTAATAGAGTAAACCCTAGACTCAGGCACTCTTCGCAATTTTTTGGTTCAACAAAACTGTGGCTACACTCTGACGTCAACCAGAAGGAAACGCCATGAAAGCCCCCGCAGAGGTCCAGAACCTGACCGAGCGCATCGCCGAAGAAATACGCAGTCAGCTGGTCAATGGCGCGCTCACTCCCGGTCAACGCCTGTCTGAAGCGGCACTCAGCGAATCACTGGAAATCTCGCGCAACACCTTGCGTGAGGTGTTCCGAATGCTGACCAAAGAAGGTCTGCTGGTGCATGAGCCCAACAAGGGCGTAACGGTGGCTGTGCCCAGCATGGCATCGATCATCGATATCTACCGCGTACGCCGCATGATCGAGTGCCAGGCGCTGGCGCAGGCCTACCCCATGCACCCCGCACTAGCGCAAATGCGTGAGGCGGTAGAGACCGCGAAAGTGCTGCGCGACGAAGAAAACTGGTCCGAAGTGGGCACCGCCAATATGGCGTTTCACAAAGCTATCGTGGCGCTGGCTGACAGCGAGCGTTTGAACGAAATGTTCTCCCACCTGCTGGCCGAGCTACGCCTGGCCTTCGGGCTGCTGCGCGACCCGCATTTTCTACATGCCCCTTATGTGGACATGAATCAGAAAATTTTGCAGCTCTTTGAAAACGGCAAACCAAAGGAAGCGGCAGAAGAGCTGAGCGCCTACTTGGTGCACTCAGAGCGAATTATTCTGGCCGCCTATGCGCGGCGACTGGCGGAGGCTGGAATCAAGGCCGCTTGATTCCAGGAGCGGTCGCAAGCCTTTGCTCCATGAAAAAGCGCTCCATTTCTGGAGCGCTTTTGATGGAGTACGACGCTTATTCCACGGTCACGGATTTAGCCAGATTGCGCGGCTTGTCCACATCGGTGCCACGCGCCAGAGCCGTGTGATAAGCCAGCAACTGCAGCGGCACCACATGCAAAATGGGGCTGAGCGCGCCGTAGTTTTCCGGCATGCGAATCACGTGTATACCTTCTGCACTTTCGATATTGCTCTTGGCATCAGCCAGCACATACAGCACGCCGCCGCGTGCGCGCACTTCTTGCATATTGCTCTTGAGCTTTTCCAGCAGTTCGTCGTTAGGTGCCACAGTGACCACGGGCATTTCGCTATCAACCAGCGCCAGCGGGCCATGCTTGAGTTCACCCGCAGGATAGGCTTCAGCGTGGATGTAGCTGATTTCCTTGAGCTTGAGCGCGCCTTCCAGCGCGATGGGGTAGTGAATGCCACGACCCAGGAACAGAGCGTTGTCCTTCTTCGCAAAATCTTCAGCCCAGCTAATGAGCTGTGGCTCCAATGCCAGCACAGATTGCAGAGCCACTGGCAGGTGACGCATGGCGGTCAGGTAATGCTGCTCTTTTTCTTCCGTCAAGCGGCCCTTGGACTGGGCCAGTGCCAGCGTCAGCAAGAACAAGCCCGCCAACTGTGTCGTAAACGCCTTGGTAGAAGCCACACCAATTTCCACACCAGCGCGGGTGATGTAGGCCAGCTCACATTCGCGCACCATCGCGCTGGTGGAGACATTGCAAACCGTCAGCGTGTGCTTCATGCCCAAGCTCTGGGCATGGCGCAAGGCTGCCAAGGTGTCAGCAGTCTCGCCGGACTGGCTGATGGTGACGATCAGCGTCTTGGGGTCGGGCACGCTGGTGCGGTAGCGGTATTCGCTGGCCACTTCCACGTTGCAAGGAATACCGGCAATCGCTTCAATCCAGTACTTGGCGGTGCAGCCGCTGTAGTAGCTGGTGCCGCAAGCCAGAATCAGCACGCGGTCGATTTCCTTGAACACACGCCATGCAGCTGCGCCGGTCTTGCCTTCAGGCGTGACGCCATCAAACAGCTCGGGGGCAATGTTATCCACACCTTCTAGCGTGTCGCCAAAGGCGCGGGGCTGCTCGAAGATTTCTTTTTGCATGTAGTGGCGGTAAGGGCCCAACTCAGCTGCGCCACTGTGCGCATGCACGGTTTTGACAGGGCGCTGCGCTTGGCTCAAACGTTCACCGCCCTTGCTCACAACCCAGTAACGTCCGGGCTGCAGGTCAATCAGGTCGCCCTCTTCCAGATAGACGATCTGATCAGTCACGCCAGCCAGTGCCATGGCATCGCTGGCCAAGAAGTGTTCAGAACCTTCCTTGCCAACACCCAGAATCAGTGGCGAGCCTGCACGGGCGCCCACAACGCGGTGAGGCTCATCCTTGTGCATCACGCCAATGGCAAATGCGCCATGCAGACGAGTCGTTGCAGCCTGCACTGCTTCAAATAGATCGCCGCTGTAGAGGCTGTCCACCAAATGGGCAATGACTTCAGTATCAGTCTGGCTCGCAAAGACATAGCCTTTGCCTTGCAGTTCGCTGCGCAGAGCTTCGTAGTTTTCGATGATCCCGTTGTGCACCAGTGCCACGCGGGCTGGCGCATCGGCATCAGCCACAGCAGAAATCCCGGGGCCATGGCTGAAGTGTGGGTGGGCGTTGCGCACAGCAGGTTCACCATGGGTAGCCCAACGAGTGTGAGCAATACCTGTCAGGCCATCCACATTCTCGGTCTTGACCTGCTCCATGAGCTCGGCCACGCGGGCTGTTGATCGGGCACGGGTCAAGCCGAGACTCAAACCCTTGGCATCCAATGCCTGCACGGCAACGCCACAGGAGTCATAGCCACGGTACTCCAGTCGCTGCAGACCCTGGACCAGAACCGGAACAATATCGCGATCAGAAACCGCAGCAACAATGCCACACATAGATGTACACCTCAGGTTGAATTGCTGGGCATACTACTTTCTGAAGTAAGAAATATTCATTCATATCAATTCAAATAGTGAATGAATATTTCACATAAATCACATATTGAATTTTTATTAAATAAAATTGTCTTTAATGAAAGAAAATTCTATCAATCTTGATGCTGTAGATCTGCAGCTACTAGAGCAACTACAGCGCGATGCCAGTCTCAGCAATCATGCTCTGGCCGAGTTGCTGCACCTGTCTGCCCCGACCTGCCTGCGCCGCGTCAAACGACTGCAAGAGCTGGGGTTGATTGAAAAGCAAGTCGCCATTCTGAACAGCGAACAATTGGCCAAGTTCACCGGACATGGCTTGCAGGTCATTGTCGAAGTCTCGCTAGACCGACAAGACAGCTCAGCCTTGATGCAATTCGAGCACAAAGCCGTGGCCGAGCCAAGAGTGCAGCAATGCTGGCGTGTGTCGCCAGGGCCAGATTTTATTTTGGTGATTGCGACAAGTGACATGCCTGCTTACCTCGCTTTAAGCCAAAAACTTTTTACCCAAGACGCCAATGTGCGCAATGTCAAAGCGTTTTTCAGCATCAAACGAGCAAAATTCAGCGTCGAATTGCCAATTAGTGAAAAGAATCATTAAGGAGGGCTAAAAGAGTTAATGCACCCTAAGCTGTGGCGGATTTGCAGCGCAATCGTTTCAATATTTGATACAAATTGTTAAATTACATTATTCTTACACTTTCACCTCAAGTGGGTTTCGCCAGATGTCTCTGCACCGAGATATTCACCGCCGCACCTACCCTTTACGGGCGTCCTATTTGACATTGGGCGGCATGGTTGTTGCCGCAAGCTTGGCGTATCACCCAACCAATCTTGCATGGTGGGCATTTACCGCTGTAAGTGCACTTGTATGGCCCCATATTGCTTTTCTGCATTCGCGCCATCACCAAGACCCGCACCATGCTGAATATGTCAATCAGCTGATCGATGCAGTCATCATCGGCTGCTGGGTTGCCCTGATGCACTGGAGTTTGCTGCCCTGTTTATCCATTTTGGCGATTGGCGCTGCCGATCGCTTCTACACCGGGTTGCATCGCCGCTGGCCCTCTACATTGCTTGCTTTATTAGGCGGAATGTTGCTCATGGCAATATCGATTCGCCCTGCGCCGCAGTGGGATGCACCACTCATCGTTCAGCTCAGCCTGCTGCCATTAATTGTGATGCACAGCATCTATGCCAGCTGGTCTACCAAGCGCATGCTCAAAAAACTGGCCAAGCAAAATTTTCAACTCAAATTACTGGGGAAAATTGATCCGCTGACCACCGTTTCCAGTCGTGAATATTGGTGGAAAAAAGCCCGCGCAGCATTAAAGCAACATCAAATCTCTCAAGAGCCATTCAGCCTGCTCGTCATTGACATCGACCATTTTAAAAAAGTCAACGACATCTACGGTCATATCGTGGGTGATGAGGTTCTAAAACAGATTGGTCTAGCCATTCGCAGCTCCCTGCGCAGCATGGATATTGCCGGACGATATGGTGGCGATGAATTCACCGTCTTGTGCAAGCACGCCAATGCAGAAGAAGCTTATTCAATGGCGCTGCGCATTCGCGACAGGATTTCAGAAATACGCCTTCGTGAATATCCAGAACTTCGTATCAGCGCGAGTATTGGCGTCGCCGCTGCAGATGCCAGCATTGGCACGGTTACCGAGTGGATCAAGGCTGCCGACATCGCGCTGTACAGCGCCAAAAAATCGGGTCGCGATCAGGTGTTTGATGCAACTGAGCGCATGTCTGTGAGCCCTCGTAATCCTCATAGCCCGGCCACCATGCCGATGCGATTGACATCCACTGCGCTGCCTATTGCCACCGAACAGCATCAGTCACCTGAGCGCAGCGCTGCCTAATCTAAGAGCCCTGCAAAGAGCAGTACTATCGCTCGCCTCAGGTTTTAGGCCAGTACATCTGCAGCAGGCAACCGGCGTTCGGGCTGCCTTCAATCTCCGCCTCACCACCGTGGCGGCGGCAAATATTGCGCACCAGCGCTAAGCCCACGCCCACCCCTTCAAACTCCGCCTCGCGGTGCATGCGCTGAAACACGCCAAACAACTTGCCAGCGCGAGATTGCTCAAAGCCCACTCCGTTATCGGCAACAGAGATAGAGCAGCCGCCTTGGGGGTTGACCTGCACATCCACCTGAATACGCGCCTGGGGCACAGACCGGGTGAACTTAATAGCATTGGACAAGGCTGCGGCCAGCGCCAGATCCAGCAAATGCGGATCAGCCTGCACCACGAGCGCCGTCTTCGGCAGGCACCATTCAATCTGGCGGCCCACCGTCACTGCCTGCAAACGCTGCTTCGCACGAGCAATTAGCTGGTACAGATCCACAGCCTGCAGTTGCAACACATGGCGATCAGCGAGCGACAGTTGTTGCAGTCCATCAAACATGGCTGCCATGCGCTGGGCGGATTGGTCCATGGTCTGCAAAAAGCTGCGCGCTTCTTCCAAATCATCAGCGCTCAGACTGGGGGTCTGCAGTAACTCGGCAATCAGCGGATTGAAGGCCAGCACATGGCGCAGCGGCGCTCGCAAGTCATGCGATACGGCGTGCACCCATTGCTGCTGCGCGCTGCGCAGAGCAGCCAATTCCGCATCGCGCCGGGCCAGCAACGCCAGCGCCTCATCAAGCGTCTGAGGCGCTATGTTTTCGAAAGCGTATTGCGCTTGTTCCATCAGGGCTTTGGCTGCTTTTCAGGGCGATTCCAGTTGCTGATGCTGATCTGCTTGCCGCGGCCCACAGTCAGCGCACCGGCTTCCGTGTTCTTGGTCACCGTGGAGCCGCCGCCGACGGTGCCACCCGCGCCAATCGTGACCGGAGCCACCAGCACGCAGTTGCTGCCAATGTGCACATCGGCTTCAATCACGGTGCGGTGCTTGTTCACGCCGTCATAGTTGGCGGTGATGCTGCCTGCGCCATAGTTCACGCGCTCGCCCACTGTGGCATCGCCCAAATAGGCCAGATGATTGGCCTTGGCGCCATCGGCCAGCGTGGAGTTTTTCACTTCCACAAAGTTGCCGATATGCACTTCGCGGCCCAGTTTGGCACCGGGGCGCAGGCGGGCAAACGGGCCAACCAAAGCGCACACGCCCACCTCAACACCCGCTTTTTCCCCATCGATGTGGGTGAAGGGGTGAATGACAGAATCTTCACCAATGCTCACATTGCTGATGTGGCAGTTGGCGCCAATCTTGGCTCCTGCGCCAATCGTGACTTCGCCAGTAAAGACGCAGTTCACATCAATTTCCACATCTTGGCCGCAGCTCAGGCTAGCCTTGGTGCCGCGCACATCGTCACGCAGGTCAAAGCGAGCGGGGTCTGCCATGCGCACGCCCTGCTCCATCAACTGGCGCGCTTGGCGCAACTGGTGCGCGCGCTCCAGCTCGGCCAGTTGCAGCGGGCTATTGATGCCTGCAACTTGCAGCACATCGGCAATACGGTGGCCAACTACAGGCACGCTATCTGCCACCGCCATGGCGACGATGTCGGTCAGGTAATACTCGCCTTGAGCGTTGTTGTTGGTCAGTTTGCCAAGCCAAGCCGTCAAATGCTTGGCGGGCACGGCCATGATGCCGCTGTAGATTTCGGTGATGGCGCGCTCGGCGTCATTCGCATCTTTTTGCTCCACGATGCGCTGCACCGTGCCTGCATCGTTGCGCACGATACGGCCATAGCCGGCGGGGTCAGGCATGGTTACCGTCAGCAAGGCCATCTTGTCGCTGCCTGCGGCATCGAGCAAACCTTGCAAAGTCTCAGCTGTGGTCAAAGGCACATCGCCAGACAGCACCACGACAACGCCATCATCCTTGAGCGCAGGCACAGCCTGCTGCACAGCGTGACCAGTGCCCAGTTGGGGTTCCTGGCGCACAAACTTCAGCTCCAAACTGCCATCAGCGCTGTTAGCTGCTGCGATAGCCGCTTCTACTTGTTCAGCGCCATGACCCGTCACCACCACTGCAGAGCGCGCCTTGAGCTGCGCTGCCGTATCCAGCACATGCTGCAGCAGGGCGCGACCGGCCAGCTTTTGCAGCACTTTAGGGTGGCGGCTTTTCATGCGGGTGCCTTTGCCGGCAGCCATGACGACGATGTCCAGAGGTGCAGTCATATTCTTCAAAAGATAAATAACGCCTCGATTATCGACGCTTAGCAGCAGTGAACATCGCCCAAACTGGGTAATCAAAGTATCAAACACTTTATGCTTGTGTAGATATGCCACACGCCACCACCAGCGCGACTCCACTGCTTCGCACCCGAGCCATTGGCGCAGGCCATCTGCGCGCCTTTTTGGCCGTGGCCCGACACCTAAACTTTCGCGCAGCCGCTGATGAGCTGGCCGTGACTCAGTCTGCCGTCAGCCGCCAGATTCAGTCGCTAGAAGACGAGGTCGGCATCCCCCTCTTTTTGCGCCACTCGCGCGCCGTAGAGCTAACCGGTGCCGGTGCTCAGTTGCTGCATGCCGCACAGCCTGCGCTCGAATCCATTGACGCCACCGTGCGCCAGATTCGTCAGACCGCTGGGCGCAAAAGCGTGGCCATCACCACTTGGGCCAGCTTTGCCGCGATGTGGCTGATTCCGCGTCTTGAGGCTTTTCAGCGCACACACCCGGATATCGACATACGCATTGACACGGGCGACGCCGTTGTGGACCTTGAAACCACTGACGTCGATCTGGCCATTCGATATAGCCAGATGCCAGCCACATCTAGCCAAGCTGCCCAGCCCTTGTTTGGCGAAGAGTTGGTACTGGTTGCCAGCCCGTCCTTATTAAAGGCAGGGCCCGCACTGCGCACCCCTGCGGACGCGGCGCACTACACACTGATTGAAACTGGTGATGTACATCGCATGCCCCAGCTAGAGTGGCTAAGCTGGCAGCGCTGGTTTGCCGCCAATGGCTGCGATCAGTTGCAGCCGCCGCGCTGGTTGTACTTCAACTACGCCCATCAAATCGTGCAAGCCGCCTTAGCGGGACAAGGTCTGGCCATTGCCCGCCTGCCGCTGGTGGCTGATGCACTGGCCGCCGGTGAGCTGATGGAGGTACTGCCCGCCCACAGACTGGCATCACCCTTGTCGTACTGGCTGCTGCAAGGCCCGCGCAGTGGTGTACGCCCGGAGGTGCAGGCGTTTTGCCAATGGTTGATCGCCGAGGCAGAGAAAACCAGTGCCCGCATGACAGCTGCGAGAAACACATAAAAAAGAGCTGCTAGTCCAATCAGTCATTGGACTAGCAGCTCTCTATTTAAAGGTCATCCACCCAAGCCAAGCATTCACCAGCCAAGGGACAGCAAGCAAGGGCAGCCCCGCAGAGAAGCTGTCGTCCTCCTTCCTTAGCGCGAAGCGCGTAGAGAAAGGGGGAAGGCGCAAAGCGCCTCAGGGGGTTAGCTCAAGGTCACTCGTGCAAACTTGCGCTTACCCACTTGCAGCACAAAGGTGCCAGCTTCCAGCTTCAAGCCTTTGTCGCTCACCACAGCGCCATCCACACGCACACCGCCGCCATCAATGAGGCGATTGGCTTCCCCGTTCGACGCAGCCAAATTGGCTTGCTTGACCAAAGATGCAATACCCATGGGCGCACCCGACAGACTCACTTCAGGAATGTCATCAGGAATGCCGCCCTTGGAGCGGTTGATGAAATCCTGCTCCGCAGCATCAGCGGCTTCAGCGCTGTGGAAGCGCGCAGTAATCTCCTTGGCCAGCGCCACCTTGGCATGCTTGGGGTTGCCGCCAGCGGCCACTTCTGCCTTCAGCGCCTCAATCTCGGCCAAGCTCTTAAAGGACAGCAGCGTGTACCAGTCCCACATCAGCGTGTCCGAGATCGACAACACCTTGGCAAACATGTTGTTGGCATCTTCGGTAATGCCGATGTAGTTGTTCTTGGACTTGGACATCTTGTCCACGCCGTCCAGACCCACAAGCAAAGGCATTGTGAGTACACACTGAGCCTCTTGCCCATATTCCACCTGCAAGTGGCGGCCCATCAACAGATTGAACTTCTGGTCCGTGCCACCGAGCTCCAAGTCAGCCTTGAGCGCCACTGAGTCGTAACCCTGCAGCAACGGGTACAAAAACTCGTGCAAGCTGATCGAGCTGCCTTCGGTAAAGCGGGTGTGGAAGTCGTTGCGCTCCATCATGCGCGCCACTGTGTATTTGGCCGACAACTCAATCATGCCGCGCGCACCCAGCTTGTCGCACCACTCGCTGTTGTAACGAACTTCGGTCTTGGCTGGGTCCAGCACCTTGGCGGCCTGGGTGTAATACGTCTCGGCGTTGATCTTGATTTGCTCGGCCGTCAGCGGCGGGCGAGTTGAGTTACGGCCCGAGGGGTCGCCAATCAAGGTGGTGAAGTCACCAATCAGGAAAATGACCGTATGGCCCAAATCCTGCAGCTGGCGCATCTTGTTGAGCACCACGGTGTGGCCCAAATGAATGTCAGGCGCCGTAGGATCCAGACCCAGCTTGATGCGCAAAGGCACGCCTGTGGCCTCTGACTTGGCCAATTTCTTGACCCATTCATCCTTGGGTAGTAATTCTTCGACCCCACGAAGAGTGACTTCCAGCGCCTGGTTCACTCTGTCGGTCACGGGAAAGCTTGTAACAGCAGATTGATTCATAAGGGTTTTTCGGCAGGCGCGGTAGGACGCTGCCGATATACTTGGGGGTTTGGTGTTACGGCCAATTCTAGACTGCTCCCTCATATAGACCTCAATTGATGGACTTATGGCACGGTTGAGCAGCTGAAGTCATGTCAGCCGTAACAAAGACCAATTCAACAGACATGATCTCCAAGGATTTGAAGTTTTGATTACTGGCTTGAAAAATGCCGGCGGCGCTTTGGTTGCGCAGCTGATATTGCTTTTGCAAACACACCCCAAGCGCGCAACCGCTGCGCTGGCGACTATTTTACTCACCGGTGGTAGTGGCGCTTTCGCGGTCGCCAACCTCGGCCCAGACCCTGCCGACTTGCCCGTTCGCACACTGACTGAGGCCGTCCCCTCTTTGGCCGCAGGTCAAGATTTGGCAGACCTCACGGATCTGCAGTCTTTCTCCCTATACCGCTCTGAAACCACTCGCGGTAACGACACGGCCGAATCGCTGCTGCAGCGCCTTGGCATTGCCGACCCACAAGCTGCTGCATTTTTGCGCAGCAATAATGCCGTTCGTCAGAACGTGCTGGGCCGTGCGGGTCGTCTGGTCTCCGCAGAAACCACACCCGAGCACCAACTGAGCAAGCTCGTTGTTCGCTGGACACCTAACGAAGACGGCACCTTCCTGCGCCTGACCGTGGAGCGTGTCGAAGGCAAGCTGCAATCCAAGATCGAAACTGGCCGACTGACCGCTGCGCCCCGCTTGGCCGGTGGCGTCATTCGCTCTTCCTTCTTTGCAGCTACCGATGCAGCAGACATCCCAGACAACGTCACCATGCAGATGTCTGACATCTTTGAAGGTGATGTGGACTTCCGCCGCGGCCTGCGCAAGGGCGACCGCTTTGCCGTGGTCTATGAATCGCTAGAAGCCGATGGCGAGCCACTGCGCGCCGGTCGCGTGCTCAGCACTGAGTTCAACAACAATGGCAAGACACATCAGGCCATGTGGTTCCAAGAGCCCGGTAAAAAAGGCGCTTACTACACGCTGGACGGCAAGAGCCTGCGCCAAGCCTACCTGAGCTACCCGGTAGAGTTCTCTCGCATCAGCAGCGGCTTTGCCATGCGCGTGCACCCCGTCCACAAAACATGGCGCGCCCACCTGGGCACCGACTTTGCAGCGCCTACCGGCACCAAGGTTCGTACCGTGGGTGACGGCATAGTGTCCTTTGCTGGCGTGCAAAATGGCTTTGGCAACGTCGTATTTATCGACCATGCCAACCAACAAACCACTGTGTACGCTCACTTGAGCCGCATTGACGTCAAGAAAGGCCAGCGCGTCGATCAAAGCGACATCATCGGCGCCGTAGGCTCCACAGGCTGGGCCACAGGCCCGCACCTGCACTTCGAGTTCCGCGAAAAAGGCGAGCAGCGCGACCCGATGACCATTACCAAGATTACCGATGGAGCACAACCCATCAGCAAAACTGCGCGAGCTGACTTTGACAAGCTAGCGGCCCAGATGCGCATCGAGTTGGATGCCGGCACACAATCGTATGCCATGGCCAGCGCACGTTGATCTGGCATGACGCCATCCCAAAGGGCTGCATTTGCAGCCCTTTTTTATGCCAAAAACCTGCTGTAACGCTTACGCTTTATAGACTACCCGCTACAGCTATGATAGTGATTACCGCGCCAACTCTGTGATCAGCACCATGCCCAACGCAATGCCCAAAGTGATAGAACAAGCAGCCCAAAGCTCTCTTTATATCGGGCTCATGTCTGGTACATCGCTGGATGGCGTAGATGGCGTGCTGGTCGATTTCAGCCAAGGCACCCAAGTGCTGCAGCACGCCACTTGCGGCTTTAGTGATGAACTACGCGCCGAGCTACTCGCATTAAATACAGCGGGTGGGCAGGACGAGCTGCACCGCGCAGCACTGGCCGCCAATGCACTGGCGCGCCATTACGCTCAGGTCGTGCAACAACTACTAGGCAATAGCGCAACAGCGGCCAATCAAGTTGCGGCAATAGGCGCGCACGGCCAAACCGTGCGCCACCGCCCGCAAATGTTTGATGGCACGGGCTACACGCTGCAGCTCAACAGCCCTGCCCTGCTGGCCGAGCTAACAGGCATTACCGTCGTCGCAGACCTGCGCAGCCGCGATGTGGCGGCTGGCGGCCAAGGCGCACCGCTGGTGCCCGCCTTCCACCAAGGCATATTTGGCTTACCCAACCAAACAGCGCTGGTGCTCAATATCGGCGGTATCGCCAACCTCAGCGTGCTGGGCGCCGATGGCAGCGTGCTTGGCTTTGACACTGGCACAGGCAATGCATTAATGGACGGCTGGTGCCTGCGCCACACCGGCAAGGCCTATGACGAAAGCGGCCAGTGGGCGGCAAGCGGCAAGGTCATCCCAGAGTTGCTGGCCGCCATGCTAAGCGACCCATATCTGGCGCAAGAGCCGCCCAAAAGCACGGGACGCGATCTGTTTCATGCCGACTGGCTGGCCCAGCACCTGCAGCGCCATGGAGCGCAGGCTGCTCCTACTGATGTGCAAGCCACCTTGACTGAATTCACCGCAGCCAGCTGCGCTGATGCCGTGCAGCGCTTTGGCAAGGGTGGCCAGCAACTGCTAGTTTGCGGCGGCGGGGCACTCAATACCTATCTTATGCAGCGCCTTGCAGCCCTGCTGCCTGACATAAAAGTCGGCACCACGGCAGAGCTTGGCCTGCCACCACTAGAAGTAGAGGCAGCCGCCTTTGCTTGGCTTGCGCGCCAATGCCTGCTGGGCCTGCCCGGCAATCTGCCAAGCGTGACAGGCGCACGCGGCCCACGCATTCTGGGCGCTATCTATCCGGCATGAAAAAAGGCGGCCCTTGCAAGGGCCGCCTTTTTTTTATTTAAGAGCGCTCATTCAGTGGCCGCCGATATAGGCAAACTTGAACAAGAACAGCCCTGCGATCACCCACATGATCCAATGCACTTCCTTGGCCTTGCCCGTGAACAGCTTGAGTACGGCGTAAGTGATAAAGCCAAAGGCCAAGCCGTTAGCAATTGAGTAGGTAAAAGGCATTGTCAAAGCTGTAACAACGGCAGGCACAGACTCTGTGGTGTCTTCCCAATTCAGATCGCCTAGGTCGCGCAGCATCAAGCAGGCCACAAACAGCAGCGCAGGAGCAGTGGCGTAGCCGGGCACTACACCCGCCAGCGGCGCGATGAACAAGCAAGCCAAAAACAGCACTGCGACCGTGAGCGCTGTCAGGCCAGTACGACCACCGGCCTGCACGCCAGCAGCGCTTTCCACATACGCCGTGGTGCTAGAGGTACCCAGCAAGGAGCCTGCAAAAATAGCACCAGAGTCCGCCAACAGCGAGCGGTTAAAGCGACCCATGCGCTCAGGCACTAACAGGCCAGCGCGGCGCGCAACGCCCATCAAGGTGCCTGTAGCATCTAGCAATTCAACCAAGAAGAACACCAGCACCACGTTGAGAAAGCCCGTGGTCAGCGCCGTCATGATGTCCAGCTTCAAAAAGGTGGGCTCAATCGACGGCGGCATCGAGAAGACGCCCTGGAAGGTGTTACCGCCAAAGAAGAACGAAGCCACCGTGATCGCCAAAATACCGATCAGCATGGCGCCCGGCACCTTGAGTCGATCCAGTACAACGATCAGCAAAAAGCCCGTAACGGCCATGATGGTCTCTGGCTTGTGCAGATCACCCATGGTCACATAAGTATTTGCATCAGGGGCTACCAAACCTGCCGTTTTCAGCGCAATCAGCGCCAAGAACAAACCTAAGCCCACGGTGATAGAGACGCGTATGGAATGCGGTATGCCCTTAATGATCAGCTCACGCAGGCCAAACAAGGTGCAAATCAAGAACAAACACCCTGAGACAAACACGGCGCCCAGCGCGGCCTCCCATGTGTAGCCCATCTTTAGCACCACCACATAGGCGAAGTACGCATTCAGGCCCATACCCGGCGCAAGCGCGATGGGGTAGTTGGCGTAAAACGCCATGATGGTCGAGCCTAGCGCCGCAATCAAGCAGGTGGCTACAAACACGGCCCCCTTGGGCATGCCCGCGTCACCCAAGATCGATGGGTTGACGAACATGATGTAGGCCATTGAAAGAAAAGTCGTCAGACCCGCTACCAATTCCGTTCGTACATTGGTTTGGTGCTCGTTGAGTTTGAAAGTCCGCTCTGTCCAGTTCATCGCTTAGTCTCCGTGTTGTTCCACAGGCAAGGCACAGCCCTTGCCCCGCAGCAAACAGCCATGAATCAGAACGGCTGCCGCCCCGCGGGCGACAACACCCATTGGGGAAAGTCAGCGAGTGTGCCCGTTAATGACTTCCAGTGCATTGAGAATGGCCTCTGCTGTGGCCGGAGCCTTCAACGGCGGGTTGGTTTGATGCCCACCCGCAGCAGACACCGCATCCCGAATCGCAAAGAACACCGAGAACGGCAGCAGCAGCGGCGGCTCGCCCACAGCCTTGCTGCGGTGAATGGAGTCCTCGCAGTTATCGCCCTCGAAAAGACGCACGTTAAACACGGGCGGGCAGTCATTAGCAGTGGGGATTTTGTAAGTGCTGGGCGCATGCGTCATCAGCTTGCCGCTTTGCGGGTGCCAGACCAACTCTTCCGTCGTGAGCCACCCCATGCCTTGTATAAAAGCGCCTTCCACCTGCCCCACATCGACCGCAGGGTTCAGAGAGCGGCCCACGTCATGCAGCACATCGGCGCGCAACAGCTTCCACTCGCCAGTCAGAGTGTCAATCACCACCTCACTGACGGCCGCGCCGTAAGCAAAGTAAAAGAAGGGGTGACCCTTCATGGCCTTGCCATCCCAGTGCAGGCCCGGCGTGGCGTAAAAGCCATCAGACCATAGCTGCACGCGCTGCAGATAGGCGCTGCGCACCAGCTCGGCAAACGGAATGCTCTGCCCGTTGACCTGCACTGCATCGTTGGCAAAGCGCACGTCTTTGGCATCACCGCCATGCAAGCGCGCGGCACACTCGGCCAAACGTAGGCGCAGCTTGCTGGCGGCATCTTGCGCGGCCTTGCCGTTCAAGTCTGCCCCGGTGGATGCGGCGGTGGCTGAGGTGTTAGCCACCTTTGTGGTGTCCGTTGCCGTCACGCGCACCTTCTCAAACGCCACGCCCAGCTCATGCGCTACCACCTGCGCCACCTTGGTGTTCAGGCCTTGACCCATTTCCGTGCCACCGTGGTTCACCAGAATCGAGCCATCGGTGTAGATATGCACCAGCGCACCTGCCTGATTGAAGTGAGCCACGTTGAAGGAGATGCCGAACTTCAGCGGCGTCAGCGCCAGCCCGCGCTTGAGCACCGGGCTTTGGGCGTTAAAGGCATTCACCGCTGTGCGCCTTGCGCGGTAGTCGCTGGTCTGCTCAAGCTGCGCCACCAGTTCGTGAATGACGTTATCCGTCACCGTTTGCTCATAAGGCGTGACGTTGTTCTCGGTCTTGCCGTAGAAATTGACGCGACGCACATCCAGCGGGTCGCGTCCCAAATTGCGGGCCACTGTATCCAGAATGCTTTCAATCGCAATCGCCCCTTGCGGGCCGCCAAAGCCACGAAAAGCCGTGTTGCTCTGCGTATTGGTCTTGCCCATATAGCCATGGGCGCTGACATTGGGCAGCCAGTAAGCATTGTCAAAGTGGCACAGCGCCCGCGTCATGACCGGCGCAGACAGATCCGCTGAGTGACCAGCGCGGGAGACCATGGAGATCTCAGCGCCCAGAATGCGGCCTGCGTCGTCATAGCCCACTTCGTACTCGTACCAAAAGCAGTGACGGCGACCGGTAATCATGAAGTCATCATCACGATCAAGTCGCAGCTTCACGGGCTTTTGCAAGCGCACGGCGGCCACCGCAGCCACACAGGCAAAAATGGCGGACTGTGATTCCTTGCCGCCAAAACCACCGCCCATGCGCCGGCATTCCACATGCACGCTGTGCGATGCCACGCCCAAAGCGTGCGCCACCAGATGCTGCATTTCGCTGGGGTGCTGGGTGGAGCAATGCAGGTGCACCGCGCCATCTTCCTTGGGTGTGGCGTAGCTGATCTGCCCTTCCAGATAAAACTGCTCCTGCCCGCCCACATCCCATGTGCCTTTAACGCGATGCGGCGCTGCATCAATGGCAGCGCGCGTGCCGCCAGCGTGCGTGCTGCGCTCCAAGTGCATGGGTGGCATCACGTACTGGCCCAGCTCGTGGGCTTGCTGCGGCGTCAGCACAGGCGACAGCTCGGTAATGGTGGCTGCGCCCTTGGCCAGCGCCGCTGCGCGCCTTGCGGCATCGCGGGTGCGGGCAAGCACAGCAAACAGGGGCTGACCTACGTAGCGAATCTCACCATCGCACAGAATCGGGTCGTCATGAATGATGGAGCCGCAGTCGTTGACGCCGGGAATATCTGCCGCGGTGATCACATCCACCACATCCGGCATGGCACGCACCGCATCAAGCGCCAGCGCAGTCAAACGACCATGCGCCACGGGCGATAGGCCCAAGGCGCAGTGCAGCGTGCCTTCCAGCTCGGGCAAGTCGTCGATATAAGCAGCTTCACCCGCCACATGCAGGTGGGCAGATTCATGCTTGCGGCTCACGCCCACGCGTGCGCCCTGGCTGTGCGCTGTGGCTTCAGCGCTCTCGTCTATGCGATTGACGAGGTTCTTGCGGTAATCAGCAAAGGCCTCGGCAGCCAGTTCATTGGTCAGCTCGTACGGATGGTTCATCTCAAACTCCTTGCACAGCAGCGGTGGGGATCACATGAGGCATCACGCTCCACACGCTGGTGGCATCCACATTCAAAGGCTGGTCGGTACGCGTTTCCAGCCACAGGCGTTCGATCAAGTTCTGCGCCACTTTCAAGCGGTAATCGGCACTGGCGCGCATATCGCTCATGGGCTTGAAGTCCTGCGCCAACGCAGCTTGCGCGGCTTTGACATTTTCAAGGCTCCACGCCTTTCCAGCCAAGGCTGCTTCTGCGCTGGCAGCTCTCTTTACCGTAGCAGCCATGCCGCCAAAAGCCAGTCTTACGGCCTTGACCGCATCGCCTTCCAGCTCCAGCGCAAAGCCCGCGCACAGCGCCGAGATGTCGCAGTCAAAACGCTTGCTGATCTTGTACGCCCGCACTTGGCGCTGCATGGCAGTCAGTGGCACAGCCAGCGCTTGCACAAACTCGCCGCTCTCCAGCTGGTTCTTCATGTAGTCGACATAGAAATCTTGCAGCGGCATGCGGCGCACGCGTTCGCCCTTGCGCAGCTCGATCTGCGCATCCAGTGCCATCAGCACAGGGGGCGAATCACCAATGGGCGAGCCATTGGCGACATTTCCCCCCATGGTTCCCGCGTGGCGAATGGGCTTGGAAGCAAAGCGCAGCCACACATCGGCAAGGCTTGGCCAGCGCTGCACCAGCGCGCTCCATGCAGCCTCAAGCGATGCCCCTGCGCCTATGTAGAGCTCGCTGCCCTCAGCGCCTTGTCGCACCTCAATGCGCTTCATTTCCGCAACATCGCCCACATAGATGATGTCGCCCAAGTCTTTGAACTGTTTGTTGACCCACAGCCCCACATCGGTAGAGCCCGCCACGATGCGCGCCTTGGGCTTGGCTTCGTAGAGGTTAGCCAGCACATCTAACGTTAGCGGCGCGTGAAAGTGATCGGTACGCTGCCCTTGGCTGCACACGTAGTTCAGCCCCTCGGCACTGCTCTGCAGGTTTTGCAACGCAGCCACCACGGGCGCTGTGTCAAGGCGTACCTGCGGCAGATCAAACATGCGCTGGCCCGCATCCAGAATAGGTCGGTAGCCCGTACAGCGGCAGAGGTTGCCAGACAAATCATCAGCCAGTTGCTGGCGCGTGGGCTGGGTATTGTTTTGCTGGTGATGCTCATAACTAGACCACAGCGACATGACGATGCCCGGCGTGCAAAAGCCGCATTGCGAGCCGTGGCAGTCCACCATGGCTTGCTGCACCGGGTGCAAAGCTTGCGCCGCAGGCTTGCCAGCACAGGTCGCTTTACCAGCGCATTGCTTTTTCAGGTCTTCCACCGTGAATAAGGCCTTGCCATGCAAGCTGGGCAGAAACTGAATGCAGGCGTTGACCGTGTGCAGCTTGAGTCCATTGATGGCCTGCGCATCACCAGCCTCGGCCAGCTCGCCAATCACCACGGTACAAGCGCCGCAGTCGCCCTCGTTACAGCCTTCCTTCGTGCCCGTGCAATGGGCATCCTCACGCAGCCACTGCAGCACCGATCGGGTGGGGTGCGGGCCTTGGACTTCGACCACCTCGCCGCGGTGATAAAAGCGTATGGGTTGAGAGTTGTGAGAATTGCTCATGATCGTGGGACAGAATTTGTTGAACTGCTTGCATGCAAGATGTATTCCAATGCGCAGCCTTTAGCAAGAGACTACGTGCGCATAAGCCTCTTCATATATAGCCCAGCTCATAGGGGCTATGCGGCAGGCGATATACACCTCCCCAAACCAAAGAAGAGGCCGCAAAAAAGCGCATCCCCTCGGCAATTGCCGAAAAGATGCGCTTAGTTAACTTCGGTATTGATAGCTAGTAGTCCTTAACAAACGATCACCTCATGGTGAAAACACTCTCAGCCGCATATTTCTAGGCGACTTGTAGCTATCTTTATTTAAGCATCGCCGCCGTCAGGCGCAGGGCGCACGGGCTCATCACTGTCGAGCTGGCTAAAGATCAAAGTCGCTGCCAACGTCATCAAAGCCACAGTTACAAATGTGGCGCGAATCGCCTGCATGCCGCCTGGCGCTTGTGCCGGCCACATATCGCTAAAGCCAGTGAGCAAGGCACCGGCCAGGGCAACGCCCATGCTCATGGCCAGCATTTGCACCATCGATAGCAGGCTGTTGCCGCTGCTAGCAAATTCACCCTCCATATCTTTGAGCGTGACCGAATTCATGGCCGAGAACTGCATGGAGTTAAAGCCGCCAAAGATGAACAACTGCACCAGCAGCAGCCAAGTCGGCGTGGCGGAAGTGACCAACCCAAACGATGCCAGCATGATGGCCAGCATGACCGAATTGACCTGCAGCACGCGCTTGTAGCCAAAGCGCTGCACGGTGCGTACCGTCATGCGCTTGACCAGCATGCTGCCGATCACGGTAGCCAGCATCATCAAGCCCGCGTGCATAGGCGACATTTGCAAACCGACCTGCAGCATCAAGGGGATGAGAAAAGGCATGGCACCGCTGCCAAAACGCGTGAACAAATTCCCCAACAGCCCCACGCGCAGCGAGCGCACTTTGAACAGTGCTGGCGGAAACAGTGGCTCCTCCACGCGCAGCGCATGCATCCAGTAACTGGACAAGCTAGCCAAGCCAAACACCATGAGGACCACGACCAAAGCCATGCCCAGCCCCATGCCCGACAAACCATCCAGCGCCACCGAAATCGCCACCATGCCAAAAGCCAGCATGGCGTAACCCTTGCTATCAAAACGATGAACAACCACTGGCGCACTCTGTGGGAACCAGCGCCAAGTAGCCCACAGCCCGATCAACCCCACAGGCACGTTGATCCAGAAAATCCAGTGCCAACTGGCGTACTCCACCATCCAGCCGCCCAGCGTGGGGCCTAACAACGGCCCCACCTGACCCGGAATGGCGATAAAGCTCATAGCGCGAATGAACTCGCCACGCGGATAGCTGCGCAGCACGGCCAAGCGCCCCACAGGCAGCATCATGGCGCCGCCCACGCCTTGCACGACCCGTGCCGCAATCAAAAACGGTAGGCTGGGCGACAGCGCGCACAACACCGAGCCAAGCACAAACAAACCAATCGCCAAGCCATAGATGCGCCGCGTGCCAAAACGATCTGCCATCCAGCCAGTTGCAGGAATCAACATAGCCGTGGTCAGCGCATAGGCCACGATGACGGACTGCATCCTCATGGGGCTCTCGCCCAGCTCCTTGGCCATGGAAGGCAGAGCTGTATTCAGAATCGTAGCGTCCAGCGTCTGCATGAAGAAACCGACGGCGACCAGCCACAGCAGTCTTTCCTTATGCGGGGCAGTGTTGGGGGCAGATAGCTCGCTCATGCGGATCTCCTGTTATTTTTATTTTGCCCACAAAAAAGCCGCTGGCAGTCAGCGGCTTGAGTGTGTAGCAACGCCTTGCATCAAATGCTGGCGTTGAAAGTGCATGGCTTTAAACCGAGAAGCTAGAACCGCAACCACAGGTAGTGGATGCATTAGGGTTCTTGATCACGAATTGAGCACCTTGCAGGTCTTCCTTGTAATCGATCTCGGCGCCCAGCAAGTACTGGTAGCTCATGGAGTCGATCAGCAGGGAGACGCCACGCTTGGTCATGGTGGTGTCATCGTCGTTGGTGATTTCATCGAACGTGAAACCGTACTGAAAGCCCGAGCAGCCGCCACCTTGCACAAACACGCGCAGCTTCAGATCAGGATTGCCTTCTTCGGCGATCAAATCCGCCACCTTGGCAGCAGCGCTGTCAGTGAAGACGATGGGGGAAGGCATTTCAGTTGTCGTGGTTTCAGCAACGGCGCTCATGGCAATACTCCGTAGGTTCTTGATTGAAGCAAATGGTACAGCAAGGCGCTCGGGAATTCAGACAGCAATTCTTTGCCTCCAAACCAAGTGGGGGCATTGCCTCGATGCTTACCAAGCCGCGCCAGCCAACCTGAAAGCACGAATGGAGCGGGCATAAAAAAACCGCCCTGAACTTGCGTTCGGAGCGGTTTTTCGCGGAAAGACTCCGAAGAGTCTTTCTGGCTGGGAAACGAATTAACGCTTCGAGAACTGCTTGGCGCGACGAGCACCACGCAGACCAACCTTCTTACGTTCGACTTCACGAGCGTCACGAGTCACGAAGCCGGCTTGGCTCAGGACAGGCTTCAAAGCTGCGTCATAGTCGATCAAAGCGCGAGTCACGCCGTGACGAACTGCACCGGCTTGACCGGATTCGCCGCCACCATGGACGTTCACTTGAATGTCGAAAGACTCCAGGTTCTCTGTGAGAGCCAGGGGTTGCTTTGCGATCATGATGGAGGTGCCGCGGCCGAAGTACTCTTGAATGTCTTTGCCATTCACAGTAATCTTGCCGGAGCCCTTCTTCAGGAACACGCGAGCGACGCTAGATTTACGACGGCCAGTGCCGTTATTCCAATCACCAATCATCTCGACTCCTTAGACTTCCAGCACTTTAGGCTGTTGAGCGGTGTGAGGATGCTCAGCACCACCGTAAACCTTCAGCTTCTTGATCATGGCGTAACCCAGAGGACCCTTAGGCAGCATGCCCTTAACGGCCTTCTCGATTGCACGGCCAGGAAACTTGGCTTGCAGGTCGCGGAAGTTGGTGGCAGTGATGCCGCCTGGATAACCGGAGTGACGGTAGTACACCTTGTCCAAGTTCTTGGTGCCAGTGACCTTGATCTTGGATGCATTGATGATGACGATGTAGTCACCGGTATCAACGTGAGGTGTGTAAATGGCTTTGTGCTTGCCGCGCAGACGGAGTGCCACTTCGCTGGCGACACGTCCGAGCACCTTATCGGTGGCGTCAATCACAAACCACTCGTGCACGACCTCAGCGGGCTTTGCGCTGAATGTAGACATGAGTTTTCTCTTTCTAGAGGGTTTGGCGGCCCCTTTTCCGCGGTCGGTGCTTCTTCTCGAAAAAGACGAATCTTTTAAAGGAAGCCTCTTAGGCGGGGTTACTCAGACCGAAGTTTGAGCCTTCGCCGCGGGGACCATAAAATCGCTGCGAAGCCCGCCATTATACAAAAACGACAGAACCTGCGTTTTTTCGTGCAGCAGCCTGTTGTGAAAGAGCCCATTTGGCCTTTTTCTCACTCTGCGCACTGGCATCAGCAGCCTTTAGAAACCACAGGGTAAAAAGTGCTGTTCCTCTTTTTTACCCTGCTGGTTACCATTCCTTTCTATGTTCAGTTATCGCCACGCCTTTCATGCCGGCAATCACGCTGATGTGCTCAAGCACACCATTCTGATTGCCACTGTGCAATACCTCACGCAAAAAGAGGCTGCGCTGACGGTGCTCGACACCCACGCAGGCGCAGGCCTGTACCGCCTCGACGGCGACTACGCCAACAAGAGCGGCGAAGCCGGAGACGGCATCCTGCGTATGCTCGCCGCTAAAGAGTCCGATCTGGCACCCATTTTGCAAAACTACATGCAAATGGTGCGCAGCTTCAATCAAGGCAATACTGTTCGCAATTACCCCGGCTCGCCCTTCATCACTCAAGCTCTGCTGCGCGCTCATGACCGCCTGAAGGCTTTTGAGTTGCACCCCACGGACATGCACTCGCTGCTGGGCAATATCGCTCAGCTGGAAGTGCCTCGTCAGGTCAATGTTCTGATGGAAGATGGCTTTGAGGGCGTGAAGAAATTCCTGCCTCCACCATCACGCCGCGGTTTGCTGCTGTGCGATCCTAGCTATGAGATCAAGACCGATTACGGCCGCGTGCTGGATATGGTCGAAGACGGCCTCAAGCGCTTTCCCACCGGCACTTATGCCGTTTGGTATCCCATCATTCCCCGCCCTGATGCGCATGACTTGCCCAAGCGCATCAAGACCATGGCCACTAAGGCTGGCAAGAGCTGGCTGCACGCCACGCTCACCGTGAAGAGCAACAAGACATCCGAGCGCGGCGGTCTGCCTGCCAGCGGCATGTTCATCGTTAACCCGCCCTTCAACCTGAAAGAGAATCTCAAACCCGCCATGCCTCAGCTCGTCAAACTGCTGGGCCAAGACGAAAATGCGGCATTCACACTCGAATCCGGCGGAAAGTAATTGGCTCACGGGCCTCAAGGCGCAGTCACCAGACTGCGCCTAAATTCTCGCCAGCGGTTAACTGTTTCCATTGAGTTTGAAATACGTATAACGACGCTGCGCTCTTCCGTTTGCCGGCGTCATTCTTCGAGACGGAGCTTGGCGGCTACGCTACTCACCCAGCGCAGTGCTTCACTCAGCGCTTTTGCTTAGCGGTCTCAGAAACTTTACGTACAGGCTTACTGGCCGATGCTGCGCGCACCTTGGTCGATTTGGAAGAGGCACTGGCAGCGCGCTTTTTATCTCCCATCCGCTTCTTTTCTGCAGATGAGATACGAGTCATAGGACATTCCTCTTCATCCACCTCGAGCTGCCACAGCTCCACAGGCTTGACCCCCAAACCCAGCATGCCCAGCTCTTGGGCGGCACCCTTGCTCAAGTCAATAATGCGCCCAGGAGTAAACGGGCCGCGGTCATTGATGCGCACCACCACGCTTTTACCGGTCACCGCACTGCGTACACAGACGCGCGTGCCAAAAGGCAGGGTCTTATGCGCAGCCGTCATGTCCATGCTGTCAAAGCGCTCGCCACTGGCAGTCTTGCGGCCATGGAACTGACCGCCATACCAAGAAGCCTTGCCCGACTGATCGCTTTCACGCGAGGGGCTCAGTTCATACTTAGTGCTGTCTTCCGGAAAATCTGCTGTCTCAGCGTCTAAAGGCTTATTCGCCTTCACGCCCAGCCCTCTATCGCGAAAGTTGCTGCGCGAGTAAGCATCGGGACGCAAAGGGTCAGAGGCGCTGGCTTGCGCCACTGGCTTTGAAGGTCGGCTTTGAAGGACCGGCTCTTGCTGTGCCATATTTTCAGGCAGAGGGGCACAGCCAGCCATGGTCACAGTGACCAAGGCAAGACTAATCCATCGATAACAGCGCAAGCGCGAAAATTTGGGTTGCACGGGCGCAATCTCCTTGATAGCTCAAGAGAGAGTCGCCCAAGACTGGCCGCCCAGCGGCCAGCAAGCTTATGGCTTACAGGCCCAGACGATCGCAGATCTCCAGAGTGGCGACGCTCTGGTTCATCGTATAGAAGTGCAACCCGGGAGCTCCCTGGCTGCGCAACTGTTCGCAAAGATGCGTCACCACATCCAATCCGAACGCACGAATGGAAGCGGTGTCATCTCCGTAAGCCTGCAGACGCAGGCGAATCCAGCGCGGGATCTCGGTGCCGCATGCATCCGAGAAGCGCATCAGCTGTGTAGAGCTGGTGATGGGCATGATTCCTGGCACGACAGGAATGTCGAGCCCCAAGGCCTTCACCTCATCTACAAAGCGCATGTATGCGTCGGCATTGTAGAAGTATTGCGTGATGGCAGAATCTGCACCGGCACGAACTTTAGCAACAAATGCGTCCAGATCACTACGTGGGGACTTTGCTTGAGGGTGAGTTTCGGGATAAGCGGCGATTTCGATGTAAAACCAGTCACCAAATTCTTGTCGCACAAATGCAACGAGATCGCTGGCGTAATGGAACTCGCCGCCCAGTCCATAACCGCTGGGCAAGTCACCCCGCAAGGCCACGATGCGCTTAACGCCCATGGCTTTGAGTTCAGTGAGTTCGGCGCGCACGGAGTCTTGCGTTGCACCAATGCATGAGAAGTGCGAAGCCGCGTTGACGCCTTCGCTCTGGATGTCTTTCACCATAGTGAAGGTGCCGGCCTGCGTAGAGCCGCCCGCACCATAGGTGACGGAGCAAAACTGAGGCTTGCGCGCATACAGCGCCTGACGCACACCCACATGCTTGGCCGCGCCCTCAGGCGTTTTGGTGGGAAAAAACTCGAAGCTGACGGGAAAGCTCATAGCAGTCTGGGTCTTTGAATCTTGAATCAGGAACGAGCGCTGAACACTCAACGCCCATGGCATTTTGCTAAGAGCCACTAACACCACCCTTGAGACGTCCTTGCTTTGGCTTGTCGTACTTTTGTACTGCCTACGGCTTCGCGCCTCGTCTCAAAAGCAAACCTTCGATTTGCTCGGTTGTGTTAGCCGCTCTTCAAAGCGCAGGTCTTAGCGCTCGTTGCGCTTTTTTTGCTTGCCGCGGCCAGGGCCGGGCTGACCAAAGCTGGCCGTCTCAGGGTCTTCATACAGCTCTTGCTTGGCACGATGCGCCTTAATGTCGGCACGCGATGGGCGCTTGGCTGTCGTTTTAACGGCTGGCTTGGCGCTGGCTTCTTCATCAACGGCGAGCTGAGGAGCAGGAGCCTTAATCTCAGCGCCTTGCTCGGCCCAGACGAAGAACTCGTGGTTACCGTCGCCGCCTTCGATAGGCGAGTCCATCCAACGCTTGACCGTCAGACCTAAACCGGTGAGGCATTCACGGATACGCTGCTCAACTTCCAAGTACAAAGCCTTGTCGCGCACAATGCCGCCCTTGCCAATCTGGCCGGGTTGAAGCTCAAACTGGGGCTTGACCAGCATCAGCAGCTGACCATGTGGCTTGAGCACTTGCACAACGGACGGCAGCACCAACGTCAGCGAGATAAAGGACACATCGCCGGTGACAAAGTCAAACGCGGGCGTGATGTCAATGTTCTCGGTGCCCGCCTTGCGGCGGCTCTCTACAGGCGCATTGCCTTCAAACTTGGCACGAGCCTTGGCCGCACGCTCAGCCTTGAAGGACTCAATGTCTTGCTCTTTAGCGTCATCAGTGTCGTCATAGTCCTCATCGACCTGACCACCGTTGCGCATCCAGGCGTAAGGAGCTTGTGGCTGGGTATCGTTGTCTTCTTCGACTTCGAGCACTTCGCTCAGCGCTTCATCGCAAGCTTCTTCCAGCGACTCAGGCGTCAGCGTGCGAGCGTTAAAGCTTTCCACGCAGATCACGCGCTCGTCATTGCGCAGACGCTCATGCAACTGGCTGTGACCCACATCCACGCCCACCACTTGGGCAGCGCCGGCCTGCAGCAAGCAGTCGGTAAAACCGCCGGTGCTTTGGCCTACGTCCAGGCAACGCAGATCTTTCACAGCAATGCCAGTAGCCGCCAGCGCACCTTCGAGCTTGAGACCGCCACGCGAGATGTACTTGGCTTCAGCCGCATCGAGCAAGTTCAGCTCAGCGCCTGCAGGAATATCGTCACCGTTCTTGGAAACCTTCTTCCAAGGAGCCAGCGGCGTCAGGCGCCACTCCACGCCCGAAGCAATCAGGCGTTGCGCCTGTGAGCGTGTCGAAGCATGACCTGCTTCCACCAAAAAAACATCTGCGCGCATAGCGTCGCTTCCTTTGAAATTAACCAAGCCGGGCACTGCACCGTAGTGCAGCGAGGCAAAAATCTGTTTTAGATAGCTTCTTGCGCTTGTATCTATTGAAATTCAGACACTTATAAACCTGAAACTCATACAGAACTCACGCTAGCAGCTATCAAATTAAATAACCACTCTTCAACACCGGCACGCCTCCACAAGGAGACACCGAGGAAGGGCCGCCCCGCACCGAAGGTGTCGTCCCCCTCCGGCGAAGCCAGAGAGGGGGAAGCCGCGCAGCGGCTTAGGGGGTGTCGCTATTTTTAATAACGGTAAGTTTCAGGCTTGTAAGGGCCTTCCTTCTTCACGCCAATATAAGCGGCTTGTACGTCGCTCAGCTCAGTCAGTTGTGCGCCCACCTTCTTCAGGTGCAGGCGTGCCACCTTTTCGTCCAGCACCTTGGGCAGCACGTAGACCTTGCCCACTTCGTAGGCTTCAGGGCGGGTAAACAGCTCGATCTGGGCGATGGTTTGGTTGGCAAACGATGCGCTCATCACGAACGAGGGGTGGCCGGTGGCGCAACCCAAATTCACCAAGCGACCCTTGGCCAGCAGGATGATCTTCTTGCCATCAGGGAACTTGATGTGGTCGACCTGGGGCTTGATTTCTTCCCACTCATACTTCTCGATCGAAGCGACGTCGATTTCGTTGTCGAAGTGACCGATGTTGCAGACGATGGCTTCATCCTTCATGGCAACCATGTGCTCGTGGCGAATGATGTCCTTGTTGCCGGTGGTGGTCACGAAGATGTCGCACTTGTCGGCGGCATATTCCATGGTTACGACCTTGTAGCCTTCCATGGCGGCTTGCAGGGCGTTGATGGGGTCAATCTCAGTCACCCACACTTGGGCGCGCAGAGCGGACAGGGCTTGGGCGCAGCCCTTGCCCACGTCACCGTAGCCAGCCACCACAGCCACCTTGCCGGCGATCATCACGTCAGTGGCGCGCTTGATGCCGTCCACCAGCGATTCGCGGCAGCCGTACAGGTTGTCGAACTTGCTCTTAGTGACCGAGTCATTCACATTGATCGCACGGAACAGCAGCGAGCCGTTGGCGGACATTTCGTTCAGGCGGTGCACACCGGTGGTCGTTTCTTCGGTCACGCCGCGGATTTCGGCCGACTTGCGGGTGTACCAGGTGGAATCAATCGCCAGCTTGGCCTTGATGGCCGCGAACATGATCTTTTCTTCTTCCGAACCGGGGTTGGCCAGCACGGAGATGTCTTTCTCAGCCTTTTGACCCAGATGCAGCAGCACGGTGGCATCGCCGCCGTCGTCCAAAATCATGTTGGGGCCTTCGCCTTCAGTGCCCTTGGCGCCGAATTCGAAGATGTTGTGGGTGTAGTCCCAGTAATCCTTCAGCGACTCGCCCTTGATAGCGAACACAGGCGTGCCAGTGGCGGCGATGGCCGCAGCAGCGTGGTCTTGGGTCGAGAAGATGTTGCAAGAAGCCCAGCGCACGGTAGCGCCCAGATCCTTCAGAGTCTCGATCAGCACGGCCGTCTGAATGGTCATGTGCAGCGAGCCAGTGATGCGCGCGCCCTTCAGGGGCTGAGTGGCCGCGAATTCTTCGCGAATGGCCATCAGGCCGGGCATCTCAGTTTCAGCGATTTGAATTTCCTTGCGGCCCCAGGCGGCAAGGGTAATGTCGGTAATAGCCGAATCAGCAGGGTTGAAGCGAACAGCAGCGTTCATGGTTTTCTCCAAAATTTGAATGAAAAACCACGTTCCGCGGAAGAAGGGGCGAATGCCATCTCACCGCACAGAAAGCGTGGGTGAGCGTCGTTGCGAGATGAAATCCGAGCCTCACGCCCCGCTGTGGCCGGCGCTAAGCCGACTGGGGAACGCTGCAACGCTCCTCGGATGGACGGCAATTATAAGGGAATCCCCTTCTCACCAGCCTTTACTCTATTTACTTCATACAGCGCTTCAACTTGCAGCGGCAAGCTCTCATTACCAGACAGCCTCCATGAATTGCCCCTACCGCTAAAATAAGCGCCCTCAAGCCTTATTCACAGGTCTGCCCCGTATAGGCGCAGGCCTTGTGCAGCTCACCCATCGCTGCACCTTTTTGTGGTCACAGCCGGTATCTCCGGCTGTATTTACAGCTCTCAATACCGTGTCATACGCCCCAGAAACTCAGCGCCGTCGTACGTTCGCCATCATTTCCCACCCGGATGCGGGTAAGACCACGCTGACCGAAAAGCTGCTGCTTTTCTCGGGCGCGATTCAGATCGCCGGAGCGGTCAAGGGCCGCAAGGCCAGCCGCCACGCCACGTCTGACTGGATGGAAATTGAAAAGCAGCGCGGGATCTCGGTCGCATCGTCGGTGATGCAAATGAGCTACCGCGACCACGTCATCAACCTGCTCGACACCCCCGGCCACAAGGACTTCTCGGAAGATACCTACCGCGTGCTGACGGCCGTGGACTCGGCCCTGATGGTGATTGACGCAGCCAACGGTGTGGAATCGCAAACCCGCCGACTGATTGAAGTTTGCCGCCAGCGCAACACGCCCATCATCACCTTCGTCAATAAGTTTGACCGTGAAGTGCGCGATCCGCTGGACATCATGGACGAAGTTGAGCGCGAGCTGGGCATGCCCTGCTGCCCTATCACCTGGCCTGTCGGTCAAGGCAAGAGCTTCGGCGGCATCATCAATCTGCGCACGAAGAGCATGACGGTGTTCACCCCCGGCAGCGATCGTGGCCCCAAAGACTTTGAAGTCATCCCCCTGACCGAGGCCGACAAGCTGCGTGCCCGTTTTGGTCAAGCGTTTGACGATGCTCTGGAATCCATGGAACTGGCTGTGGGCGCCTCCGCCGAGTGGAGCCATGAAGACTTCCTGGCCGGCAAGTTGACGCCTGTGTTCTTCGGCTCCGGTGTAAATAACTTCGGTGTAATGGAAGTGCTGGACGCCGTGGTCGACATGTCGCCCCCGCCCGGCCCGCGCATTGCATTCACAGAAGTGAACCGCAACCGCGAAGAAAAAACCATCAACCCCGAAGACAAAGGTTTTGCTGGCGTGGTCTTCAAGGTGCAAGCCAATATGGACAGCAACCACCGCGACCGCATCGCCTTTGTGCGCGTGGCCAGCGGCAAGTACACCCCCGGCATGAAGATGAAGGTGCAGCGCACCGGCAAGGAACTGCGCCCCACCAGCGTGGTGACATTCATGTCGCAGCGCCGCGAAGCGGTGGATGAAGCCTTTGCCGGCGACATCATCGGCTTCACCATCCACGGTGGCGTGCAACTGGGCGATTCGATCACTGATGGCCCAAGCCTGCAGTTCACCGGCCTGCCCTTCTTCGCGCCCGAAATGTTCATGACCGTGGTGCTGAAGAACCCGCTGCGCACCAAACAGTTGCAGCAAGGCCTGATGCAGCTGGGTGAAGAAGGTGCGATTCAAGTGTTCAAACCTGATATCGGTGGCAATATGCTGCTGGGCGCCGTAGGTCAGCTGCAGTTTGAAGTGGTGCAACACCGCCTTAAAGCCGAGTACGACTGCGATGTGCGCTTAGAAGGCTGCCAGTACACCGGCGCACGCTGGATTACGGCCGACAACGCCGCCGATCTGCGTGAGTTTGAAAACGCCTACCCCATGCGTTTAGCGCACGATGCGGCAGACACGCTGGCCTATCTGTGCACCAGCCCCTACGACGTGCGACTGGCTCAGGAACGATTCCCCAAGATTCATTTCCACCCGTTGCGCGAGCACGCAGGCTTGGCACTAGGCTCAGCAAACTGATCCCCCTAAGGCGCTTTGCGCCTTCCCCCTCTCTGCTTCGCGGAGGGGGACGACGCCCTCGCAGCGGGGCGGCCCTTGCTCGGCGTCTCGCCGATGGGTAGTGCCAGTTTCCAGCGTCACCTGCAATGCATTGAGAGTTTTTTGTGAGCCTAGAATTTCTGCGCCCCCTGTCTGAACTGCAAACACCCGCCAAGCTGCTGGGCGTGTTGACCGATATCGACGACACCTTGACCACCGATGGCGTGGTGCCAGACCACGTGGTGGCCGCTATTGCCCGCCTCAAGGAGGCGGGCTTGAAAGTGGTGCCTATCACCGGCCGCCCCGTGGGTTGGAGCGTGCCTTTTGCATCGGCCTGGCCCGTAGATGCCATCGTGGCTGAAAACGGTGCTGTGGCCCTGCGCCGTAACGCCGAAGGCAGCTTGGACAAGCTCTATCAACAAGACGCCCAAGAGCGCGCCAGCAACTTTTCCAAGATGCAGCAAGTGCTCGAGCAAATCGAAGCTACCGTGCCCGGCGCCACACGCGCTACAGACTCTGCAGGCCGCGAGTGCGATATCGCAGTGGACCACAGCGAGTTCACCCACCTGCCGCAGGCGCAAATCGATGCGTGCGTGCAAATCATGCGTGACGCAGACATGAACGCCACCGTCAGTTCCATCCACATCAATGGCTGGTTTGGTGAGCACAACAAGCTCGAAGGCGCGCGCTGGATTGTGCGTGAACTCTTCGATATCGATCTGGACGCCACACTGAATCAGTGGGTCTACATCGGTGACTCCACCAATGACCAGCTGATGTTCCAGCACATGCCTCACAGCGTCGGCGTGGCAAACATCGAGCGCTTTGTCCCCCAACTTAAGCACCTGCCCCGCTACGTAACTCCTGCTGAACGTGGTGATGGCTTTGTCCAACTGGTCGATCAGTTGCTAGGCACTCAAAATTAATAGCTACTTGTTCCTGTTTCTATTGCTGAATGAATTGATATCACACTGAAATTCAATCAACACCAGCGCTAAACGCTCATCTTTTTAAAGGCCTGTGACATGCTCGCAGGCCTTTTGCGTTTCTGTAGTTAGGGTACTTATTCGCTTTCTGAACCTACAGCCCAGATCAACCCCTTCAATGCGCGAAACAACTACAGCGTGAATTCGTCCGCGCCCTCTGAAATGTCAAGAATTTTGACATGTGTCTCAAACACTGAGTAAGCCTGGAAAGTAGGCTGGCACTTACAAATCAGAAAGCAAAACACTCTCCCTAATAACAACTTCTAACCTAAATAAACTTTTTCATAGAAAACATCTAATTCACCCAATCTACTGAGTTTGGTGAGTTAATGAATAAATCCTATCGGTCTATTTGGAATCCAGCACTGGGTGCTTGGGTAGCAACGTCAGAAATTTCACGTGCACGCGGCAAGAGCTGCAGCGTTCGTCTCATTGTTACATCCGCACTTCTACTCGTCGTTGTATTGACCGCCGGAGCCCAAGCCCATGCTGGCTGTGTCGACAACTCATTCACACCCAACTGGGCGGTAGGAGCCACTGATAGCTCCAACTGCACTGCTGCATCCCCCAAGTATTCCAGCGCAAACACGGTCTATGTTTACTCCGGTGGCGTGCTGACTTTTACTCAGCCAAATGTCACGATCGATGCCTACAACGGCGGGAGTATTCACGGGCTCAGCATCAATGGCAACGCTTCCCCCAATCCCAATACCAACGCAAATAAAAGCACCATCAACGCCCAGAATATTGATATCAGCAGTTCTGGACGGGGCT
This sequence comes from Comamonas sp. Y33R10-2, assembly GCF_019355935.1. Lineage (NCBI taxonomy): Bacteria > Pseudomonadati > Pseudomonadota > Betaproteobacteria > Burkholderiales > Comamonadaceae > Comamonas > Comamonas sp. Y33R10-2. The sequence continues at coordinate 77,673 of NZ_CP079925.1, read as the reverse complement.
ACACAAGAGCGGTCTACATCGCTGCCGGGGGCACCATGAATGTCAGTAGCAACATGTCTGCTCATCGGTGGGACTACACCAATCAAAGCCAAGGCGCAGCAGCACTTGAGCTGGCCAACGGCAATCTCCATGTAGCCGGCAATCTTGATGTGGGGTTCTTCAGTGACAAACCTTTTGGCGAAGCCCTGCGTATTGGAGGCGCCAACAACTTAACCGTTGGCGGGCTGCTTTCCAGCACTGCCGGTCAGTACCCTTGGGGCAGTACAGCAGCTGTTCAACAGCAGGTTCAACCCGGCGCAAGCAGCTACAACGCCAAGCTGGGCGCCAATACCAACGCAATAACCTCGGACAGCTACACCAAGGCCGACATTAATGAGCTGAAGGCCACCACCTTACAAGACACGCCTTACAACTGGCGGCATACCGCTAACGGTGGTTCGGGCCTGATTCAAGTTCATAACGCCGCGACTATCAGCACGTATGGAAGTGGCACCAACGCATTATTCACCTCTCTCCAAGGATCAAACGCCAACGAAAGTGGCGTGATCGCTTTGGGCACAACATCTGCGCCAGCAGCACAAACGGGGACATTCCAGCTTCGTGTGGGAGATAAAACCACATTCAATGCACTGGGCGCCAGCAACACAGCAGTCGGGCTGGCATCAACAGCAGCATCCACCGCCAATGCCAGCATTCAGATTGACTCAGGCGCAACCTTTAATCTTCAGCAAGCTAACAGCACAGGCATTGCCCTCAGCCACACAGGTGCTGGTCAGTTGACCCTGAACAACGCTGCCACTATCTCCACCACAGCGGCAGCCGTAAACCTATCAACCTCGGGCGCGGGCAATACCGCCATCGTCAACAGCGGAACGCTGACTTCTTCCAGCACCACGCTGGGTGCGCTGCAAATGGCAGATGCATCTGCCACCGCAGGTACGGCTCGCACCATCAGCATCGATAACACCGGCACGATTTCTGGCGCTCGGTCGGCCATTGCGGCAGCTTCTGGTGAAGCCACTACGCAGATCAGCCTAAGCAACAGCGGCCAGATTCAGAAAACAGTGGCTGACAACAATGCCGTCATTGACCTGTCTGCCACCCAAGGCAGCAATAGCTTTGCCATGAAGGGCGGCTCCGTCGGCACGCAGCCCCCTCATACACCCAGCACAAGCGCAGCCTATCTGGGCGGCAGCGGCGCAGACAGCATTACCCAGACTGGTGGCAACTTTCAGGGCGATGTTCTCACCATGGCTGGTGACGACAGCTTTACTGGCACCGCAGGCCGCCTGATCGGCACGCTGAACATGGGTGATGGTAACGACACGGCCTTGATCGCCTCAGGCTACGACCTGAGCCAAACACCCCGCCTTGATGGCGGGGCTGGCACCAACAACCTGACCTTGCAAGGCCAAAGCCTCAATATTTATAGCGCCGCGGCCGATACACCCGCGCAAGGCGTGAATGTGTTGAACTGGCAGACCCTAAATCTGCAAAATGCCAGTGCGGCGCGTTTGACCGGTGATCTGAATTTAGGTGGCCTTACAGGTCAGTTGAATATCGATTCGACCTCGTCTGTAGCCATTGCAGGTGCAGCATCCACTGCCCGCACCATTGCCGGTAGTGTGAACAATGCCGGCACGCTAGACCTGCGCAACAGCGCGGCAGGTGCTCTGAACACTTTGACCGTGCAAGGCAACTACGTGGGCAACAACGGAAAGTTGTTGATCAACACCCAGTTGGGTGACAGCAGCTCCCCCACCGACAAGCTGATCATTGATGGTGGCAAGGCCAGTGGCAACACTTCGGTCAGCGTCACCAACAAAGGTGGCTTGGGCGCACAGACCACTGGCAATGGCATTCAAGTCATCAACGCCATCAACGGCGCCACAACGGATGCAGGAGCTTTTGCACTCAATGGAGGCACCGTCTCCGCAGGTGCCTACAACTACAGTCTGGCGCGCAATACCGATGAGAGCTGGTATCTGAGCAGTGCTGCCGCGCCGCAACCTCCTGCCCCATCACCATCGCCTTCTCCTTCCTCGTCACCGTCGCCTTCCCCGTCACCCAGCCCTGCCCCAGCTCCTCAGCAAAATTACAGCCCTCAGACCGCCGTCATGGCAGCTACGCCCACCTTGGCACTGCTGCATGGCGCTGCCACGCTCGATAGCTGGCAAGAGCGCATGGGCGGCCGTGTGTATGGCTACGGCATGCAAAAGCAGCAAGACCAAGCCTCGCCAGGCTGGGTACGCATGATCGCCCAAGGCGGCAGCCGCGATGGCGGCAAGCGCTATGGCACAGGTACTGGCGATCAAAGCATGGCTCCCGGCATCGACTACAGCACCTACGTTGCGCAGCTGGGCATGGATTTTTACCGCAACCAATCTGGCAATGCGCGTCAAGCCGCAGGTGCCTTTGTGGCTTTGGGTCAGACCAGCGGTGATATCAGCTTCACAAACTACAGAACTCAACAATCGGGCGATGCTGGAAAATCACGTGTACAAGGCACAACACTGGGTCTGTACTGGAGCCGCATTGCCGAACAAGGCCAGTATCTGGATGCCGTGCTGCAATACACCGATTACGACATCAAAACCAGTGCACTGGGTGCTAACAGCACCAAGAGCGGCGGCAAAGGCTTTGGCGCATCGATTGAAGGCGGCGTGCCTTTTGCACTGAACTCCGATTGGACGCTGACACCTCAAGCCCAACTGCGCTGGCAACATGTCTCGCTCAATAGCGCCAATGTGGTTGAAAACGGCCAACGCATCGGAAGCTATGACTTTGGCAACGCCAACTCTCTGTGGGGCCGCCTTGGCGTGCAAGCCACTTATCAAACCAAGCAAGACTCCAAAATATGGGTGCGTGCTGATTTGATGCATGAGTTCAAGGGCGAAACCCAAGCTCGCTACATCGCAGCGCAGGGTGGCCCAGAGCCCGTCTTTAAGAATTCGCTCAAAGGCACGGCCGTGGGCCTGACCGGTGGTATTGATCAGCAGGTCAACAAGCAACTGGCCGTTTATGGCTCGCTGTCTTATTCCGCAGGTGTTGGCGGCAACAAGGGCGATGCTTGGGCTGCAAAGGCGGGGATGCGCTGGAGCTGGTGAGCAGCCTATCCAACCTACAAGCCCGCAGACCTTCCCTGTGGGCTTTTTTACATGCTTTCAACACCACCCATCTCCAAGCGCGATGAGATAGTGCGTGCAAGACGAGCACCTTTTAGGTGCAAACCACAGGTTGGCACTCACTACAATTTTTGATTCATTTCAAAACATTTCAGAGAGACCCAAACCATGCGCATGATTCGCCGTACTTTTGTTGCCACTGCCATTGCCAGCACCGCCGCACTGACCGCAGGCACCGCGTTTGCCCAAGGCAAAGAAGTCAAGATTGGCTATGCGCTGGCCATCAACTCTCACTACGGTGCAGCCGCAAACGCATGGGCTGAAGGCGTAGAAAAAGGCACCAACGGTGCCTACAAATTTAAGCAATTTCCTGCCTCTGCACTGGGTGGCGAGCGCGAGCTGATTGAAGGTCTGCAACTGGGCACCGTGGAAGCGGCCATCGTCTCCACCGGCGCACTGAGCAACTTTGTGCCTGACGTGGGCGTCATCGATATTCCCTTCCTGTTCCGTGACACACAACATGCCCGCGCAGTGATGGATGGTGCTTTTGGTCAAGAGCTGCTGGCCAAGTTTCAAAAGCGCGGTCTGGTTGCGCTGTCTTGGGGAGAGCAAGGCTTTCGCCACCTGAGCAACAACAAGCATGCCGTCAACGGCGTGGCTGATCTCAAGGGTCTGAAGATCCGTGTGACTGAGAACCCCGTTCACATCACGGCCTTCCGCACGCTAGGTGCATCACCCACCCCTATGTCTTGGCCCGAAGTGATCGGCGCTTTGCAGCAAGGCACGATTGATGGTCAAGAGAATCCTATCTCTGTGTTGAGCTCCGCCAAGCTGTGGCAAGTGCAAAAGCACCTGACACTGACTGCTCACGTTTACGCTCCTATGGCCTTGATCGTCTCGCCTTCGTTCTGGGGCTCGCTCAACGCAGCGCAAAAAGCAGCCTTCACTGAAGGCGCGAAGAAGGGTGCTATCGCCTCGCGCGGCTTTGTGGACGCTGTGGAAAAGAAGGGCGTCGAAGAAGCCAAGGCCAACGGCATGAAGGTTGTTGAAAAGGTGGACCAAGCCGCCTTCCGCACTGCGCTGGAGCCCGCATACAAGGAATACGCCAAGAAGTTTGGCCAGAAGACCTTGGACTCCATCACCAGCGTGAAGTAATTAACGTCTAAGTCCTTAGAGCGCGTTTACGCTTTGAAAGCCGGTGGCTTGCGTCACCGGCTTTATTGTCTGAAGCAAACTCGAAGCAACTGCTAAGGACGCTGACGACTACGGGCACCACGAATGGACAATCATGCCTACTGCGGCATGATGACCTCGAATTTTTTCTGCACCGCAGCAAGGCACTTACTTTGCTTTGTTACAGCCCCACCTCCTATGCTTGATCGTATTGAACGCACTCTTGTCGCCTGCAACCGCTGGCTGCTCATCGTGCTGCTGCTGGCCATGGCCTGCATTGTTTTTGCCAATGTCGTGTTGCGCTACACCACGGGGGACTCCATTGTCTGGGCCGAAGAAGTCGCCCGTCACATGATGATCTGGGTCACCTTCCTAGGTGCGGGTCTCGTGATGCGCTTTGGTGGTCATGTGGCGATTGATAACCTGCACCGCAGCGTCAGCACCCGCAACGCCCAGTACCTTCGCGGTATTGTTGTGGTCTGCCTTGCAGTGTTTTTTGCAGTGATGACCGTCGCGTCTTCACAGTACGTGTATGCCACGCGCTTTCAGACCACGGCTGCCACGGATATCCCCATTTCTTATATCTACGCAGCCATGCCCGTGGGCTTTGTGCTGATGCTGATTCACCTGCTGTTCATTGCACGTAACTACATCCGTACAGGCGATTTTGCGGAGTCCGACGAAATGGATGCCGACGCAGCCGCATCCATATGAATATGAAACACCCCCTGAGCAGCTACGCTGCTTCCCCCCTCTCTCGCTGCGCAGGATGGGGACGACACCTTCGGTGCGGGGCTGCCCTTACTTGGTGTCCTCGCTTAGGACACGCCAGTTTCATGCAACACGCCATGAGCTACTGATCGACTGAAAAAATCATGGGTATCACTTTATTTGTCGCCATCATCGTCCTGCTGGTGCTGGGCTTTCCGGTGGCTTTTGCGTTGGCCATCTCTGCGGCACTGGCAGTTTTTGTCAGTGGACGTTATCCACAGCTCATCGTCTTCAAAGAAATGTTCACGGGCATCGACAGCTTTCCGCTGATGGCTGTGCCCTTTTTTATTCTGGCGGCTGAGCTGATGTCAGGCGGTGCACTCACCGCCGTGCTGCTGCGCTTTGCGGCTCAGTTTGTCGGCCACCTGCGCGGCGGGCTGGGCTATGCCAATGTCATGTCGCTGACCCTGTTCTCGGGTATCTCTGGCTCGGCCTTGGCTGATGCCGCCGGCCCCGGCTCGATGATGGTCAAGATGATGGACAAGGCTGGCTACAGCCGTCCCTATGCTGCTGCGCTCACAGCCAGCACCGCCATCGTCGGCCCCATCATTCCGCCATCAGTCAGCATGATCATCTATGCGCTGCAAGATGAAAATGTGTCCGTGGGCGGCCTGTTTATGGCGGGCTTTATTCCCGGTATTTTGATTGCGCTGGCCATGGCGGCGGTCAACTGGTGGGTGTGTAAAAAGCGCGACTACCGCAGCACTGAACCACGTCCATCAGCGCGTGAAATGTGGATTACCAGCTTCAAGGCCATCCCTGCGCTGATGCTGATTGTGCTCATCGTCGTTGGCATTCGCTTTGGCATCTTCACGCCCACAGAAGCCTCTGTGGTAGCCGTTTTCTATGCACTGGTCTGCGGCAAGTGGGTATACCGCACGCTGCAATGGTCGGCCCTGCCCGGCATCTTGGCTCGCTCGGCCATGCTTACGGCCTCCGTGCTGCTGGTGATGGCAACTTCCGCCGCCTTTGCCTGGGTGCTGACGGTGGAAGGCATTCCGCAATACCTGTCCGAGCTGATCGTGAGCTGGGAGCTGTCCCCCGTGATGTTCCTGATCGCAGTGAACATTTTGCTGCTGGTCTTCGGCATCTTCATGGAGCCCCTGCCAGGCGTGATGATTCTGGTGCCCATTCTGGCGCCCATCGCTTTCAGCCTCGGCATCGATCCCACGCACTTCGCCATGGTGGTGATCGTCAACCTAACGCTAGGAATGATTACACCGCCCGTGGGTGGCCTGCTGTTTGTGACTTCGGTGGCAACACGTGTGTCCATCACCGACCTTACGCGTGAGATGCCGCTGTTCCTGCTGGCGCACTTTGTGGTGCTGTGCATGCTGACTTTTATCCCTGCGATATCGACATGGCTGCCACATATGCTGGGCTTCCAATAAAGCGCTAGTTCCTAACTAAATGGGCTGCCCAATCGCAAGATTGGCAGCCCTTTTTTACGGGGATTTCTGCAATATTTTTGCGGCAACCGTTAGACACAATAAGGTGATTGATTCACAAGAGCGCCTAATGAAAAAGCTTCCATTGCAACTAAGCTTGCTCGCCTTGTTGACCATCAGCCCCGCGGCTTTTGCCGTCATGAAATGCAGCAATGGCAATCAGACTTGGTATCAAGATGGGCCTTGCCAGTCAGGCATGCAGTCCACGCAGATTTATACGCCCCCCGCGCCCATGCTGTCGGCTCCGCTGGCCGGCAGCGGCCAGATCGTGACACTGCCGCAAGAACCCAGCGCAGCTTTGCCACCACCGCCAGCGCATATCCCAACCAGCGTCTATGAGCAAGAAGCCAAACTCTGCCTCAATTGGTATCGAAGGGAAATGCAGCTGCCGCTTGAGACGCAGTATCTGGACTTCACCAAAGACCAGCGCGTGCTGACCATCACCCTTCCAGTACGCTTTTCCTTCGCCAACCAGTTCGGAGTTGTTCAAGAGGGATCCGTCAACAAGCAGGCATCTTGCGAGATTCATGGCGGCCGGCTGGATGATGCATGGACTCGCATCCACGCTAAGCGCGGCGGTTGGATTCAATGACCTCAGGGGCCTGCGAGGTCGGACTGATCTGCTGAGCGCTATCTCCACGCTACGGCTGCGGCATAGCCATCCGGCACCATCAATGGCTGGCAGTGCATTCCCGCCAAAGAAGCTTGCAAGGCCTCATTGCATTCCACCAGTGCGATACCGGTGCATTTGAGGCGTGCTTCTTGCGCGGCCCACGCACGAGAGAATGCTTCAAAAAACAGAGCATCATGTGCAATCAATTCAATCACTTGAGCCGTATTTGATGCTAGAAATAGCTGCGCTACCGCTTGTAGTTCATGGCGCGGAGCATCACGGCTCACCGCTTGGATATCGACACCCACCGGCCCTGCGTGATGCCAGGCCAGCAGCGCCAGCCCCGGCGTATGACTGATGGAGCAAAAAGGCTGTTCAAGCTTCACGCCATGCAGCCAAAGTTGCGGCGCTTGGTTGCGCTGATTGCTGATACGCAAGGTTTGCTCAGGGCAAGCCAGCTCTTGCGCCAGGCAGCTGCGCAGTGCAGCGCGGGCCTGCAATCGCGCCTGCTCTCTGTCACGGCTTAGGCCATGCACCAGCCGTAAATGAGGGCCACTTTTTGGGCAACTCTTTGGGGCACTCTGCAGTGCCCCGCCCTCCATAGCGCAATGTTCAATCTGCACAAATTGATGCCGCCTCTTATGCCGCTTTATGTGATGCCTTACGCGGCACAGCTGTTGCAGGGGTTCCTTGCCAGTGCGTGGCCGCAGGCAAGCTTTCGCCCTTCATCACCAGAGTCATCGGCCCCAGTTGCACGCCGTCACCCACCGCGGCGCCATACAGCACCGTGCAGCGTGCGCCCATAGTCACGCGGCTGCCTATGCGTACATGGTCAACCTTCATTACCCGGTCTTCAAACAGATGCGTCTGCGGGCAGCACAGCGCGTTCAGCTCGCTGTGCGCGCCAATCTCCACGCAATCGTGCTCCGTAATGTCCGTGGTATCGAGCCACGCGCTGGGGGCAATGCGGCTACCCATCAGGTTCAAAGCCAGTGGCAGCCAGGGCGTGCCGCGCAAATAGCGCAAGAAGTTAGGAACCGCCAGCCCTTCGTACAGGTTGGTCACCGCTTCAGAGAGCCAGACAAACGGCGTCCACATGGGCACGGCGGTCTTGCTGTAGCGGCGCACAGCCAGCCATTTGAAGAGTGCTACCAGCACAAAGACCACCATGCCAAAGATCACCCCAGCAATAGCCAGATCCAGCACAACCGCGCCCCAGCGGTCAGCAGTAGCCAGCGGCATCGCATCCAGCACCACCGCGTAACCCACGGCAATCACCAGTGCATGCGGCACGGCGATGCGGAAGGCCTCTACCAGCCCGCGCCCCACGCGCCGCCACAGAGATGGTGCAAACGTCAGATGCTCTGGGTAACCTTGAACGTCCTCTCGTGCGGGCAAGTTGATAGCGGGTGAGCCCAGCCAAGTGTCGCCACTTTGCATATCGGCGTTGCGCGGCACGGCCGTCATCACGCCGACGAGCACGTTTTCAGGAATGGTCGACCCATCAGGCACATAGGCGCCATTGCCAATAAAGCTGCGGCGCGAAACTACGGTGGGCTTGACCGTCATCCAGCCGCCATCGATATGCTCGTCACCCAGCATCACAGCATCAGCCACAAAGCATTCATCGCCCAGCGTCAGCATGTCGGGCACCACGCCTAAAGCGGTAGATAACTCAGTTTGCTTGCCCACCTTAGCACCCAGCAAGCGATACCAAGTGGACGAGTACACCGTGGCATAAATGCCGTGCAGTGTGCTCAGGCTGGCCTCCTGAATCTGGTTGACCATCCATTTGCCCAGATAGCGGCGGCTGTGGATGGACCAAGTGCCCGCCCTGGTACGTGGCAAAAACAGATAGCGCACCAGTGCCGCTACCAGCACCGTGCAAGCCACCAGCACCGCACTGGCAGGCAGGGCAAGCACGAAGAACTTGATCAGGCGCAGTACAAAGGCCCCACCTGCGTCAACAATGCCTTGCTCCAGCAGTGGCCTGACGGAAATTTCTTCGATATCCAGAATGTCGATCAGCATGAAGGTCGGGAAAACCGGCATGAAAAATAGCGTGGCAACCAGCAAACCGCCCGTCAGATAAACCAGCATTTCAGCCGCCTTGCGCAAGCGGCCCACTGAGTGTCGCGGCTGCAGGCTGGCAGGGTTAAAGCTGCCCACTTCTCGCGCAGGCGATCCCGCCCACACGCTGCGCGCTGGCAGCACCGCGCCATCGGCCAGTGCGGACTGGCCTTCCAGATGCGCCCAGTCTTCCAGCCGCGTGTTGCCTTCAATCACCACATACGAGCTAATGCAAACCTCATTGCCAATATCAATGCGGCCCAGCACCAACTCGCCACCTTCAACGCGCGCATTTTCCAGACTGACGGCATTGCCTATGCTGGCGCCATCCCCGATGCGCAGCAAATCAGGAGCGCGCACCGTCATCGAGCCCAGGTTGCACTCATGCCCCACCTTCGCGCCCAGCATGCGCAGCCACATGGGGTGTAAGGACGAGCCTGTAATCATGGACAAAGGCACAGCCTCCACCAGTCTGTCAGCCAGCCACCAGCGGAAATACGTCAAGCCCCACAGCGGATAGCGGCCTGGCTTCAATCGCCCGGCGATCAGCCATTTCCCGGCGCCTGCAATCGCAAACTCGGCAAGTGTTGCAATGGCAAAGGCCAGCACCGACATGGCGACCGCAAACGGCACCGAATCCGCTTCATCGCCGGTGAAGAAGTGGTAGGTAAAAAATGGCGCCAGCCACTGCGACATTTTGATCAGCACCAGCAGCGGAATCATCATGGCCTGCGCCGCCCCGCAGCGCCAGCGCCGCCATGCGGAGTGGATGCGGAAAGGTCTCTCTTGCGCCGCCGCATCGCCCACAGACATGACGGCTTGCAAGGCCTCGGCAATCAAGCCAATTTTGCGCTGCTGATAAATCGTGCTCACGGTGGCTTGCGCAAAGCGCGGATCAGCGCGCAGCTGAGAAATCAGGCGCGCAGCAAACAGCGAATGCCCGCCTAGGTCGCTGAAAAAATCCAGCCCACGCCGCACCGGCTGCCCGGGGAAAAGCTGCGCCAGTGCGGCAAACAGCAACACCTCAGCCGGAGTCTCTGGCGTATCAGAATCAGACAAATCCACCACGGTGGATAGCTCCATCGCCTTGAGCGCCTTGCGGTCAATCTTTCCCGAGGTCAGCCGCGGCATCTCGCTCAAAACATCAAAGCGGGCGGGCACCATATAGGGTGGCAGACGCTCAGCCAGCGCACTGCGCAATGCAGACTGCGTGGGCGGCGCGTCTGTGGGCACGTAAAAGGCCACCAGTTGATCCATGCCACCATCTTTACGCAGCAGCACCGCCGTGGTGCCCACGCCCGGTTGCTGCGCCAGCACGGCCTCAATCTCGCCCAGTTCCACGCGAAAGCCGCGAATCTTGACCTGATCATCGGCACGGCCCAGACAGTGAATCTGCCCCTGCTCATCAATGCGCGCCAGATCACCCGTTCGGTACAGGCGTGCATCCTGCGGCCCATTGGCCCACGGGTTGTGCAAAAACTTCTCCGCCGTCAGCTCTGGCCGGCCCAGATAGCCTGCAGCCACACCGGGGCCGGTAATGCATAGCTCACCCACCTCGCCCTGCGGCAAGCCATGCAGCGCAGGAGCCGTGCCAGCGGCAAAGCTGTCCGCCTCAATCACCTGCACCACCACCATGGCGTAATTAGGCAGGGGGGAGCCTATGGTCACCGGCTCACCCGCCTTGAGTTCGGCCAGACTGGCCGACACCGTGGCCTCGGTTGGCCCATAGGTGTTGAACATCTGGCGCGATGGATTGGCCCAGCGTGCCACCAGCGTCTCTGGGCACATCTCGCCGCCCAGATTAATAAGCCGCAAATTGGGCACATCCTGTGCAAACAGTGCCAGCAGCGTGGGCACGGCATGCAGCACCGTGACCTGCTGCGCAATCAGTGCTGCGGGCAGCGCCTCAGGGTCGCCCGCAATCTCGCGCGGGGCCAGCCACAGGGTGGCGCCCACCAAATAGCTGATCCAGATTTCCTCGAAAGACATATCAAAGGCCACCGAGAAGCCTTGGTACACCTTGTCGCTCTGGCGCACACCAAGGCGCGCATTCTCACTGCGCAAAAAGTGGCAGATGCTGCCCTGCGTAATGGCGATGCCTTTGGGCTTGCCCGTGGAGCCGCTGGTATAGATCACATAGGCCGGGTGGCTGGGCAGTGCGCCTTCACGGCGGCGCAGATCAACGCCTTCAGGCAGCGCCGCCAGAAGATCTACTTCGTTGAATATCTGCGCCGTAATGCCCTGCTGCGCTTGTACTGCCTGCGTATGCTGCTGCGCAATCAATAGCGCCTTGGCCTGCGCATCTTCAAGACAGGTGGCAATGCGATCTAGCGGGGTTTCGGCATCAAAGGGCAGCCACGCGGCGCCGGTCTTGGCAATGGCTAGTTGCAGGGTCAGCAGCTCGATACCGCGCGGCAGCCACAGGCCCACCATATCGCCGGGGCGTATGCCCGCCTCGATCAGCCGGTGGGCCGCAAGACTAGCCTGTGCATCCAGCTGGGCATAGCTGCGTTGCCGCAGTTGATCGCCCTGCCCTTCAATCAGCGCAATCTGCTGGGGATAGGCAGCAGCCGTTGCTTCAAAAATATCTGCCAGCACCTCATGGCGTAGCAAGTCTGGCCGCTCTGGCCCGCGCAAGACAACCGTTTCAGACATGGGTTTAGCAGCAACCCCGGATGCAACCACACACCCGGACACCGTGGTGCCGCTCTTTTCTCAACACTGATTATTCGGAGCAGCGTGGAGTTTCTGTGTAGTGCTTCAACCCTTGCTCAATATTTTTATGGCATCACTGCCGCGCCAGAACCGGTGCCAATGCCTTGCCTGTATGGGTGCCGATCTTGACCAGTTCCTCGGGCGTGCCCGTGGCCACGATGCGGCCACCGTCATTGCCGCCTTCTGGACCCAAATCAATGATCCAGTCCGCCTCGGCAATTACGTCCAGATCGTGTTCGATGACGATGACGCTGTGGCCACCATTCACCAGCCGGTGCAGCACATGAATGAGCTTGTCCACATCGGCCATGTGCAGGCCCACTGTGGGCTCATCCAGCACATACAGCGTATGCGGCGCCTTCTGGCCCCGGCGGCCAATCTCGTCGCGCACCTTGGTCAGCTCGGTCACCAGCTTGATGCGCTGCGCCTCGCCGCCGCTGAGCGTGGGGGATGGCTGGCCCAGCGTGAGATAGCCCAGCCCCACATCTTTGAGCAGTTGCAGCGGGTGGCCAATGCTGGGCATGGCAGAAAAGAATTCCACCGCCTCATCTACCTCCATCTTCAGCACATCCCCAATGCTCTTGCCACGCCAAGTCACAGCCAGCGTTTCGGGGTTGAAACGTGCGCCGTGGCAAACCTCGCAAGGCACTTTCACATCGGGCAAAAAGCTCATCTCGATGGTGCGCACGCCCTGACCTTCGCAAGCCGGGCAGCGGCCTTCGCCGGTGTTAAAGCTAAAGCGCCCCGCCGCATAGCCCCGCGCCTTGGCCTCTAGCGTTTCGGCAAACAGCTTGCGAATCGTGTCCCAAAAACCGATATAGGTGGCAGGGCAAGAGCGCGGTGTTTTGCCAATCGGGGTTTGGTCGACTTCCAGCACCCGGTCCACCACTTCAAAGCCTTTAATCCCTTTACATCCCACCAGCTTGGGCGACTTGCCTTCATCCATGGCATCGCGCCCGGCCTTGGTGCTGCGCTGCTGCACCCAAGCGGCCACATTGGTCAGCAGCACATCGCGCGCCAATGTGGACTTGCCCGAGCCAGACACGCCCGTTACCGCCACCAGACGTTTGAGCGGTACGCGGGCATCCACGTTCTGCAAGTTGTGCAGATTCGCTCCCAGCACGCTGAGCCATTGCAGGGCATTGCTGTCTTCGGTCACTACAACTTCCGTAGCTGCTAGTGCCTTCTTTTTCTTGGCTTTGGATGGTTTTTGGTCTGAAACCAATACATCTTCAGCACTAGCTGCTTCTGCATTGATAGCAGGCTGCTCTGCAACAAGCGCTGCTGGCACTGCTGGTGGCTCACCCTCACCCACCCACAAACGTGGCTTAAAGGGGTGGCTCATGGCGTGCAGCAGGTAGCGACCGGTGACGGAATCCTCGGCGGCCATGATGTCGGCCACCGTGCCTTGCGCCACCAGTCGGCCACCACGAACACCGGCGCTGGGGCCGATATCGATGATGTGATCGGCGCGGCGAATCGTGTCTTCGTCATGCTCCACCACCACCAGCGTATTGCCCTTTTCACCCAGCTTGTGCAGGGCGTTCAGCAAGATCTGGTTGTCGCGTGCGTGCAGGCCAATCGTGGGCTCATCCAGCACATAGCACACACCCTGCAGATTGCTGCCCAGCTGGGCGGCGAGGCGAATACGCTGCGCCTCGCCACCGCTGAGCGTAGGTGCGCCCCGGTCCAGCGTCAGGTAGTTGAGGCCCACTTCTTCGAGGAACTCCAGACGGCTTTGAATCTCAGGAATCAGGTCGCGTGCAATATCGCTTTCGCGACCCGACAGCGCCAGTTGCTGCACCCAACGGCGCACATCGGTCACCGACAGTTGCGCCACATCGGTAATGCCTACGCCGTGGAACTTCACAGCCCGCGCCGTCGCGTTCAAGCGCGTGCCTTGGCACTTGGAGCAGGCCACTTCGGCCAAGTCTTCCACTTCTTGGCCTTCAAACTTCACCTCGCGGCCACGGTTGTCTTCGGCCAGCAGCGTGTCGTCATACACCTTGCGCTGGTCCTTGGTCAGCTTCACGCCCGTGCCCACACAGTCGGGGCACCAGCCATGCTTGCTGTTATAGCTAAACAGGCGCGGGTCCAGCTCGGCATAGCTGGTGGCACAAACCGGGCAGGCGCGCTGGGTGGAAAACACCTGCAGCGCACCAATGCCCGCCGTGCTCTGCCCGCCCTGCATGGCATCGGCCAGATTTTCTAGCCCGGACAGCACATGCAGCACGCCCTTGCCAATCTCCAACGCTTGGCGCAGATGGGCGCGCAGCTCTTTCTCGGTGGCAGCAGTCACCGTCACGCTGGCCACGGGCAGCTCAATCGTGTGCTCTTTGAAACGGTCAATGCGCGGAAAGCCCGTGGTCGGCAAAAACTCGCCATCGACGCGCAGATGCGTGTAACCCTTGGGCCGCGCCCAGTCGGCCAGCTCGGTGTAGATGCCCTTACGGTTGACCACCAAGGGCGCGAGCAAACCAATGGTCTGCCCACGGAAGTTCGTCAACAGCTGTGCGGCGATGCTTTCTTCGGTTTGCGGCTGCACGATGGCATCGTCATGAATGCAGTGCTGCGCACCCAGCTTGACGTAAAGCAGGCGCAGGAAATGCCAGACCTCCGTCGTTGTGCCCACCGTGGATTTGCGACCACCGCGCGACAGGCGCTGCTCAATCGCCACCGTCGGCGGAATGCCGTAGACCGCATCCACCTCGGGTCGACCCGCAGGCTGCACGATGGAGCGCGCATAGGCATTGAGCGATTCGAGATAGCGGCGCTGGCCTTCATTGAACAAAATATCGAACGCCAGCGTGGACTTGCCCGAGCCCGAAACCCCCGTCACCACGTTGAATTTGCCACGCGGAACATCCACGCTCAGCGACTTGAGGTTGTGCTCTTTGGCGTTGACGATTTCAATAGCATTTTTGGCCTGGAGTCCTTGTACTGACTTGGCTTTTCGCTCTGATTTGTAGAGCATGGGAGCGACTTCACGCACCGCCTCGCCGCCCACACCCATTGCCAAGTCATATTCGCGCAGCGCCTGCGCGGTGTGCGAAGTCGTCACATGGCGCACATCCTCAGGCGTTCCCTGGGCCACAATCAAACCGCCGCCATCACCGCCTTCAGGCCCCAGATCAATCAACCAGTCGCTGGCGCGAATCACATCCAGGTTGTGTTCGATGACGATGAGTGAATGCCCCGCTTCGAGCAGCTTTCGCAGCGCCCGCATGAGCTTGGCAATGTCTTCAAAATGCAAGCCCGTGGTGGGCTCGTCAAACAAGAACAGCGTGCCTTTTTTGGCCAGCGACTGTTTGGACTTGGACTGCGACTTGGCAGCCTCTGCCAGAAAGCCTGCCAGCTTCAAACGCTGAGCTTCCCCGCCCGACAAGGTGGGCACGGGCTGGCCTAGCTTCACATATTCCAGCCCCACATCCACGATGGGCTGCAGCGCACGAATCACATCGCGGTCTTGCGAGAAAAGCAGCGCCGCTTCGGCAACGGTTAAGTTCAGCACATCAGCCACATTCAAGAGCTGGCCGCTGCGCTCAATCTTCACTTCCAAAATTTCAGGGCGATAGCGCGTGCCATCGCAGTCCGGGCAACGCAGATACACGTCTGAGAGGAACTGCATCTCCACATGCTCAAAGCCCGAGCCGCCGCAGGTGGGACAACGCCCATCGCCGCTGTTAAAGCTGAACTTGGTCGCGGTGTAGCCGCGCTGGCGCGACAGCGGTGCCACGGCAAACAGCTCGCGCAAGGTATCCCATGCGCCCACATAGCTGACTGGGTTGGAGCGCGCTGTTTTGCCGATGGGTGATTGGTCAACAGACATCACATCGGCCAGATGATCGGCGCCCATCAGGCGCTCGAAGGCACCGGCAGAATCTGTAGGTTTGCCAAAGTGGCGCATCAGCGCAGGCACCAGTACATCTTGAATCAGCGTGGATTTGCCTGAGCCTGAAACACCGGTAATAGTGACGAGTCGCTGCAGCGGAAAGTCCACGCTGATGTCTTGCAGGTTGTGCTCGCGCGCGCCTTCCAAAATCAGGCGCGGCGTGGCTTCTGTGACCATGCGTTTAACGCCAAAGCCCACCTGCTTGCGCCCGCCCATATAAGCACCGGTCAAGGTGTCGGCATGGCGCAGCTCATCGGGCGTGCCATCAAACACAATCTGCCCGCCGCGCGCACCGGGGCCGGGGCCCATGTCAATCACGCGGTCAGCAGCAAACATGACGGCGGGGTCATGCTCCACCACTACCAGCGTGTTGCCCGCATCGCGCAGGCGCTGCATGGCTTCGGTGATGCGTGCCATATCACGCGGGTGCAGGCCAATCGATGGCTCATCAAGCACAAACAGCGTGTTGACCAGCGAGGTGCCCAAGGCCGTGGTCAAGTTGATGCGCTGCACCTCACCGCCGCTCAGCGTGCGGCTTTGACGATCCAGCGTGAGGTAGCCAATGCCCACATCACACAGGTACTGCAAACGCGTCATTATTTCTGCGTGCAGCATCTTTAAGGCCTGCGCTTCACCATCATTTTTTTGCGCCTCGGCGCTCAGCGGCAGTTGTGCAAAAAACTCACGCAGCTTGGTAATCGGCAAGCGCATCAGGTCGTGCAGACACAGGCCGGGCAATGCACTCAACTGCTCACGCGTCCAGCCCACGCCGTTGGGCATAAAGCGCTGATAGCGGCCCTTTTCATCCGCAGGGGGAAACACCGCATCTGCACTTTGCTTGCTGCCAATGCGCCACAGCAGGCTTTCAGTCTTGAGGCGCGCGCCACCGCAAGTGGGGCATTCGGTGTAGCTGCGGTACTTGGACAGCAGCACCCGAATATGCATCTTGTAGGCTTTGCTTTCCAGATACTCAAAGTAGCGACGAATGCCGTACCAGGTCTGGCTCCACTTGCCGTTCCAGTTGGGCGATCCTTCGATCACCCAGTCTTTTTGTTCTTGGGTCAGCTTGGCCCAGGCTGTATCGCGCGGAATGCCTTCGGCCTCGGAGTGGCGCATCAGGTCATCTTGAATTTCCTTCCACGCCGGCGTCTGAATCGGCTTGATAGCGCCGGTGCGCAGCGTGAGCTTATCATTGGGAATGACCAGCCCCCAGTCCACACCAATCACGCGCCCAAAGCCGCGGCAGGCATCGCATGCGCCCGCCGCAGAATTGAAGGAGAACAGCGAGGGGATGGGCTCCAGATAGCTCAAATTGCTTTCAGGGCAATGCAGGCCTTGCGAGAACTTCCAAAGTTCAGGCTCAACCTCCGCGCCACTTTCAGGCAGAACGTAAACCGTGAGATGACCAGTGCCGCGCTTGAGGCCGACTTCAATCGCCTCCATGACGCGAACGCGCTCGGCCTTGCTCAGGCGAAAGCGGTCAGCAATCACATCCAGAACCTTGATTTTTTCAGGCGAAGTCTTGGTTTTTTTCTTGCCCTTGGTAGGCACATCTTCACCAGCGGGCAAAGCACGCTCTACCTCACGCTCGGCCTGCACCTTCGTAAAGCCGCTGGCAGACAGCCATTGCTCGACTTCTTCAGCCGTTGTATTCGCAGGCAGCTCGACGGGGAAGGTGATGGCAATGCGCGGATCGCCCGCCGCTTCGCAGCGCTGCGCCAATGCGGCATAAATAGTGTCTGCCGTATCGCGCCTGACTATTTGAGCTGTCTCACGGTCAAACAGGCTGCCAGCACGCGCAAACAGCAGCTTGAGGTGATCGTTAATCTCCGTCATCGTGCCCACGGTAGAGCGCGAGTTGCGCACCGGGTTGGTCTGGTCAATCGCAATCGCTGGCGGCACGCCTTCGACCTTGTCCACCGCAGGCTTGTCCATGCGATCCAAGAACTGGCGCGCATAAGCCGAGAAGGTCTCGACATAGCGGCGCTGGCCTTCGGCATACAACGTATCGAACACAAGGCTGGACTTGCCCGAGCCGCTGGGGCCCGTGACAACGGTCAGCTCACCGGTGCGGATATCAATGTCCAGATTACGAAGATTGTGCTGGCGAGCACCACGGATACGAATCAGGCCCTGCGTCATGTTCTGCGGTCTTTTCAGTGGAGGCCAAACATTCTAGGCAGTCTCGACATGCACTGCCGCGCCGCACGTTCATTAGGGCTTTGCTGAAACCAAACAAACACGCTAAAGAAAAAGCCCCGCAGCGCAGGGCTTGGCGGGGCTTGAACTTCAGAAAGGAATTTTTATTTGGATTCAGCGGGTACGGTTACAGCATCAGCGCCGTGTTTTTCTCCGCTCATATCGACCTTGTCACCCGCTTTCATGATGACAAACAGCGACACCGCTGCAAACACAATAAATCCAACCACTAGCTTCCACATGCTTGTCTCCAGTTTGTTGATGTTGTCTCGCGCAAGGCTGCACTTCGAACGCCTTGATCACAGGGTCTGTTCAGATTTACTCGGAGTCGCGAAGGATGCAGGCCGGTTGCCAATCTAGGCGTACGACGCAGTGCGGGTGCTATCCCGCACAAGGAGTGCAACGACGAGTGGCGGCTGGCCTGCCTCCTTCCCTTCGGGTTGCGGCGGCAACGCGATCTTCGATCAAGTCTCAACAGACCCTCGTGCATTGAAGCCTGCCGAGGTTTCGCCGAACTTACTGCGAGCCAATCAGCGCATAAGAAAAAACCCCATGTCTTTCGACATGGGGCATCAACTTGGAGTAATGGTCTGCATTATCAGCTGCAGCTGCTGTAGACACCGCTTACGCGGTGCACCAATTAGAAGTTGTGGCGAACGCCCAGAGCGACGGAGCTAAAGTCAGCACCGCGAACACCGCCGTTGCTATACATGCCGTTAGCGCTGTTGTTAACACGGGTGTAGTAGCCGTAAACCTTGGTGCGCTTGCTCAGGTTGTAGTTGTAGCCCAGCGTGAACTGAGTTGCAGCAGACTTGTCAATTTGGCTCCAGCTGTTAGCGCGACCCACGTTAGCGTGGAATTCAGAAGCGCCCATGGCGTACATGGCAGACAGACGGAAGTTGTTACGAGTACCAGCCAAGGTCTCGTCGTTACGCTGGTAGTAACCACCCAGAGTCACAGCACCAAAGGTGTACAGGCCGCGCAAAGAAGCTTGCCAGTTGCTATTCCAGTTGCTGTAAGCAGCACCCAAGTGCAGAGGGCCAGTTGCGTAGTTAGCAGCCAGGTCGTAGCCATTCTTATTGGCAGTACCTACAGCCTTTTCATGCAAGGAAACCGAACCTTCAGCCCAGAAAGCGCCCATGCTAGGTGTGCGGTAAGCAACCTTATTGATGGTACCAATACCACCAACACCACCTTGACCACCTGCAGAAGCACCCATCCAGTTAGGATCTTGGTACAGAGCATCGCTAGAGGAGCCTGTATCGTGGTTATGCATGCTGACATAGTCAGCCGAGCCGAAATACGATTCAGGGAAGAAGTTGCCCAGACGCAGCATACCGAAGCCGCCCGACAGGTTCACTTCGCTTTGACGACCGAAGTAAGAGCTCGAAGTAGCAGCACCTGTGTCAGAGTTAAAACCAGACTCCAGAACGAAGCCTGCCTTCAAGCCGCCGCCCAGATCTTCGGTACCACGGATACCCCAACGCGAAGCATTGTTTTGCATGCCAGTGTTGGAGACATCGCCAACCTTTTGATGCTCAACAGTAGTATTCACGCGGCCATACAGCGTCACGCTGCTTTGAGCCATTGCGGTGGTTGCGCCCATCACAGCCAGTGCGGCCAGAGCAATACGAGTCATCTTGGTCATTCAGTACTCCTAAATTCTGAGGTAGTGTTTTTGCACCGCATTACTCGTGGTTGTTAACCATCTGGCGGCTCGTTCCGATTCTAGGTCTGCGACTTAAAAAAGCTCGCTTGAAGACTCAAAAAAGTAACGTTTTGATGCTTTGTTGCAACACCACTGTCACAGTGCTGTACTAAGTAGAAACGAGAATGCCCGCTAGGCCTGAGCCTTGCGGGCATTACATAGAGTGCTGCAATTTATGCAGCGCCCATCAAACGCATCAGTCTTCTGCGTAGATGTCGCGGTCCTTGGTTTCGGGCACGAACAAGATACCGATCACAGCGGTCACACCAGCGATGATGATGGGGTACCAGAGGCCGTTATACATATTGCCAGTCTGCGCCACGATGGCGAACGACATGGTGGGCAGCAGACCACCAAACCAGCCATTACCAATGTGATACGGCAGACTCATCGAGGTGTAGCGGATGCGCGTGGGGAACAGCTCCACCAGCATGGCAGCGATGGGGCCATAAACCATGGTCACCAGCAGCACCAGATAGGCCAAGATCACAATCATCATGATCTTGTTCATCTTGGCGGGATCTGCCTTGTCGGGGTAGCCGTCTTGCTTCAACGTGCTGGTCACTTCTTTGTTGAAGTCGGCAGCTTTGGCTTTGAGCTCGTCAGGGCTCAAACCTGCCATGGAATAGCTAGAAATCACATGCGATCCGATTTTGATGACCGCAGGTGTCCCGGCAGGAGCCACTTCACTTTCATAGCTGACAGAACGATTCGCCAGAGCTTGTTTGGCCACGTCGCAAGAGCTTGTGAACTTGGCCGTACCTGTGGGGTTGAACTGGAACGAGCATTCAGCTGGGTCAGCCACGATGACGACCTTGTTTGTAGCCTGTGCCGCTGCCAGATCGGGATTGGCCGCTACGGTCAAAGCCTTAAAGGCAGGGAAGTACGTCAGCACCGCCAAGATGCAGCCCAGCATGATGATGGGCTTGCGGCCGATTTTGTCGGACAGCGTACCGAAAATCACAAAGAAGGGCGTACCAATCAGCAGCGCTGCGGCAATCATCAAATTGGCTGTGACGGCGTCCACCTTGAGCTGCTGCGTCAAGAAGAACAGCGAGTAAAACTGGCCGGTGTACCAGACCACGGCCTGACCTGCAGTCAAACCCACCAACGCCAGAATCACGACCTTCAGGTTCTTCCATTGACCAAAAGATTCAGTCAGCGGGGCTTTGGAAACCTTGCCTTCAGCCTTCATTTTTTGGAAGGCAGGCGACTCGGACAGCGTCATGCGAATCCACACCGAAATGGCCAGCAGCAAGATGGAAACGAGGAATGGAATGCGCCAGCCCCAGTCGGCAAAAGCCTCTTCGCCCAGCGTTGTACGCACACCCAGAATCACCAGCAGCGACAGGAACAGACCCAGCGTTGCCGTGGTTTGAATCCAAGAGGTGTAAGCACCGCGCTTGCCGTGCGGCGCATGCTCAGCCACATAGGTGGCAGCACCGCCGTATTCGCCGCCCAGCGCCAAGCCTTGCAGCATGCGCAGAACAATCAAAATAATGGGAGCTGCCACGCCAATGCTGGCGTAGTTAGGCAAGATACCCACGATAAAGGTGGAGACACCCATGATCAAGATCGTCACCAAAAAGGTGTACTTGCGCCCAATCATGTCGCCCAAACGGCCAAATACCAGCGCACCAAACGGTCGCACGATAAAGCCCGCAGCAAAGGCCAGCAGCGCAAAGATAAAGGCCGAGCCTGAATCCAAACCGCTGAAAAATTGCTTTGCAATGATGGCTGCCAGCGAGCCGTATAGATAAAAGTCGTACCACTCGAAAACTGTGCCAAGTGATGAGGCAAAGATAACTTTGCGCTCTTCAGGGCTCATCGGCCTGTCCACCGACTTTCCACCCGCATGTGATGCCGTATTAGTGGCCATGTTGTCTCCTTGATTTTTGAAGTATCAGGCGCTACCCACACACCTGTTTTGCCAATATCAAAGGGCCAACTGACCGCCAACTTACAAAAATTCACTTTCAAAAAATTCAAGACAAGGCTTTACCCGACCCTCTCGGCACTTACCCGCAGCTCTTTTTTTTCAATGTGAAAAATGCTGAGGACACAGAGATATGCCTTAAGTAATGTGCACACAGACACTCTCTCAAAAGGCGGCTCCTGCAAGGTTATCGAGCAAGGCGGAACATTGCCGCCTCTGCTCCTCCTTGGCTAGCCGTTCGCCCAAGCAGCCCAAGCGAGATCAATTTTTGATAGCTTGCAGTCCTTTCAAATAAGTCAATTCGTCTTGTTTTTCACTCAAAAGCAATGAATTGAATGGACTATTAGCTATTGAACTCATTGCACCGTCTCATTATTTTCTTGGCGATACCCTTCGACATGTCTGCACTGTTTACCTCCTTCCCCCTTAAAAGCCTGACCCTGCGTAACCGTATCGCTATTCCGCCCATGTGCCAGTACCGCGCGGTGGATGGCATCACCAATGACTGGCACCAAGTGCATTACGCTTCTATGGCGCGCGGCGGCGCGGGTCTGGTGATTGTGGAAGCCACCGGCGTTTCGCCCGATGGCCGTATCACACCAGATTGCACAGGCCTGTGGAACGATGGCCAAATTGAAGGCATGTCACGCATTGCCGCGGGCATCAAAGCCGCAGGATCCGTGCCCGGCATTCAGATCGCTCATGCCGGTCGCAAAGCCAGCGCCAACAACCCTTGGGAAAATGACGAGCACATTGCCGAAGGCGATGCACGCGGCTGGCAGACCATTGCGCCTTCGGCCATTGCCTTTGGCGCAGGTCTGCCGCGCGTTCCCCGCGCCATGACACTCGACGATATTGCCCGCGTGCAAGCCGACTTTGTCGCCGCCGCACGCCGCGCACTTGAGGCCGGTTTTGAATGGCTGGAACTGCACTTTGCTCACGGTTATCTGGCGCAAAGCTTTTTCTCCGCGCACAGCAACCAGCGCACCGACGCCTACGGCGGTAGCTTTGATAACCGTGCCCGCTTTCTGCTAGAGACCTTGAGCAAGGTGCGCGAAGTCTGGCCCGATCACCTACCCCTGACAGCGCGTTTCGGCGTGATCGAATACGACGGACAAGACGAAAAAACGCTAGAAGATTCCATCGCCGTGACCCGCCAGATGCGCGAGCGCGGTTTGGACATGCTCAACGTCAGCGTCAACTTTGTCATCCCTGATGTCAATATTCCTTGGGGCACACCCGCCTTCCTAGCCCCCATCTCCCAGCGCGTGAGCCGCGAGGCAGGCATTCCCGTCGCATCGAGCTGGGGCATGGATGACCCGCAAGTGGCAGAGCGCATCGTCGCTGACGGCGAAGTCGATTTGGTCATGATTGGCCGCGCGCACTTGGCGAACCCACACTACACCTACCAACTGGCGCAGACACTTGGCATTCCTCGTGCCGACTGGACCTTGCCCACGCCCTACGCACACTGGCTAGAGCGCTACCGCGGCGCGGCCAAGCTGCCTGCAGCGAAGTAAATAGCAAGCCAGAAATCAAAAAGAGACCTGCCGCGGCAGGTCTCTTTTTTTTTAGCTATGACTATCTCAGCTCAGGCCTGACTCCACACCGGCCACCGCATCCCACTGCGCATCAAACCACGGCTCACCCTGCAAATAACTGCGCAGCATGGGCAGTGCATCGAGCCCCCAGAAGACATGGCCATCCACCTCCCATGCGGGCACGCCAAACACACCGGCCTTGCTCGCTTGCTCGGTATTGGCACGCAGCCATTGCTTTACCTCGTCACCGGCTTCATCTTGGCGCTTCTGTTCCTGTAGCAGGGTCCGCAGGCTCTGCAATCGCTGCGGGTCATTGGCATTTTCACCGCCCACCCAGACATGCTGCATTACCGCCTGCGCTACAAAGCGGTTGATGCAGCCATCGCGCCCATGGGCCAGCGCCAGCCGCAGCAAAGGTGTGGGCTTGAATGGGTGCTGCTCCGGCATCTGCAGCGGTATGCCCAACGACTGCCCCAGCCATGTCGCATGCCGGTAAGTCCACAGCCTCTTGGTCGGAATGCCTGCCGGGCCAGGGTTGGCATTGCCCTGCAGCAAGGCTCCCAGCAGCACCGGACGATATTCCGCGTGATAGCTGAGACCCTGCAAAGCCTTGGGCATCTGCTCCAGCGCCAGCCAGGCATAGGGGGAAACAAAGTCCAGATAACAGGTGATGTGCTTCATGTCTCAGCTCTCCTAGCTTGCGATCAGATTTCAGCTTCGCGTGGATCTTTGAGACCCGCGCGCTGCAGCAGCTTGCCCCAAATCTCCAGACGCAACGTGCTGTCGCCTTTGGACCAAGCACGAATTTCATCAATGGTTCTGAAGCAACCCTGGCAGTGGCTGCGATCTTCCGTCATGCGGCAGACATTGATGCAGGGCGATGCCACGGGTTGATCGGCCTCGGCCCAGACCAGCGCCACTTCGGCCTTGTTGGCCAGCTGCACCAGTTGCTGTGCTTGCTGCTCTTGTTGATCTTGAAAAATTTCTGTACTCATGCCTGCACCACCACGTCTGACCAGGGCGCATCCGTCAGTTGCTGCAACTGCTCAGGGGACGCGGGAAACACACCATAAGGGTGCCCAGCGGCAGCCCACACCGTATCAAAGCGCTTGAGCTCTGCATCCATCAAAGTAACAACCTTGGTGGCATGCGCCACGGGGCTGACGCCGCCAATCGAAAATCCGGTACTGGCTTTCACGAAGTCGGCATCGGCGCGGCCAATCTTTCCCACCAGTTCTTCCACTTTTTTCTCATCCACACGCTTGTCGCCCGATGTCACCACCAGCACGGCCACGCCATCAATCCTGCGCCTGAAGATGATGCACTTGGCCACCTGACCGACCAGAATACCGAGCTGATCGGCGGCCTCTTGTGCAGTTCGCGCAGCGCCATCCAGCATCTGCGGCGCATGAGGATGACCGGCATCCTGCAAAAAGCGGCTGAGGCGCTGCACACCTTCCGGCAGCGCATGAAGTTCTGACCCACACATTGTTTTGTTTTCCTGGAAATGGCGCCACACCCAAGCAGCGCCCTAGCCTCTACTGTGCCAGTTTGAACTTGAGCTGCACCAGCTCCAGCTGCAAATCACGCAGGTCTTTCTGGACATAGGCAATATGGCTGGCACTGTTCTTCGCATCCCGTGCTTCGCGTAATTCTTTTTTCTTGGCGCTGATGCGGCGCTCCAGCTCGCTCGCATGCTCCTTGGATTCAATGATTTCACGCACGGGGCTATAGCCTTGCAAAAAGGCCCCCTCGACTTGAGCAGGACAGTAGCCGTACTGATACTTGTTGCCCGCCTCGGCATAGGCCTTGCCGCTCTGTGGCGTGCAGAAGTCACGCAGGCCACGCATCCAGCCTTGCTGATAGGCGCGAGCGTCCATCTGCACACCCTTGTCCTTGCAGCTTCTGAAATGGCGCTTGGCGCGGGTGTTGATATCTTGCTTACCATCCATGGCATCGAGCTGCCCCAGATAGGCCCAGTCGGTGTCTTTGCACTCCTGTGCATCCATGGTGCTGCAACCCGACAGCACCAGAGCAAAACACAGTGCCAGAGAAAAACGAATTCTTGCTTGCATGGGCATGATGGTAACAACGACCATGCAGCTTACGTCACAACCTCAGCCTGCGCGTTTGGCGAGCAATGCCTTGGCGACGCGTGACTGCGTGGGGCGGCCCAGATGCTCGCTGATGAACTGGCCTGCGCCGATGAGCTTATCGAGGTCGATGCCAGTCTCAATGCCCATTCCTTGCAACAGATAGACCACATCCTCGGTTGCCACATTACCCGTCGCACCCTTGGCGTATGGGCAGCCGCCCAACCCGGCGACCGAGGATTGGAAGTTCCAGACCCCCAGCTCCAGCGCCGCCAGCGTGTTGGAGAGCGCCTGACCGTAGGTGTCGTGAAAGTGCCCTGATACGTGATCAATGCTGAAGTGCGCCAAAGTTGCTTGCAGCGCCTTTTGCACCTTGATGGGCGTGCCCACGCCAATGGTGTCGGCCACATCCACGCGCTGCACGCCAATACTCTTCATTAGGCCTGCCACATAGCCCACCTTGTCGGGCGCAATCTCGCCCTCATACGGGCAGCCCACGGTGCAGCTCATGGCACCGCGCACGGCAATGCCCGCATTCAGCGCAGCCTGCACCACAGGTGCGAAGCGCTCAATGCTTTCGGCAATCGAGCAGTTGATGTTTTTTTGGCTAAAGGCCTCGCTGGCTGCGCCGAAGACCACGATTTCATCAGGCTTGTCAACCAGCGCCGCCTCAAAGCCTTTGAGATTGGGCGTGAGCACCGAATAAAGCACTCCGCTGCTGCGCGCAATGCCCGCCATGAACTCTGCGTTGTCGGCCATCTGCGGCACCCATTTGGGCGACACATAACTGGTGACTTCGATCTCTTTGAGGCCCGCATCCTGCAAGAGCTGCACCAGCTCAATCTTCACAGCGGCTGGCACCGGCTGCTTTTCATTTTGCAGCCCATCGCGCGGGCCTACGTCTATGAGTTTGACGCGTGCGGGGTACTTCATGTCAGTCTCCTCAATCAAGCCGACAATTCAAGACGCAGCAGCTCCGCGCCTTCACTGACCTGGTCGCCGGGGGTGTAGAGCAACTCCAGCACCACGCCATCCCCAGGTGCCGCAATCGTGTGCTCCATCTTCATGGCCTCCATCACCGCCAGCGGCTGACCCTTGCTGACCTTGTCACCGGATTTGACGGTAAATGACACCACCTTGCCCGGCATGGGCGCCGTCAGGCGACCGCCTTCATGACCGGTGTCGCCGGCATGCGTCAATTGGTCCACCACGGTGATCTGGGCGCTGCCCGCCTCGGTGAAGATGGACAGTTGCTCACCCTGCGCATGGACCACGGCCACCGTGCGCTTGCCGCCAAGGTTCAGCTCCAGCCGCCCATCAGGCAGGGCACGCCACTGCAGAGCGGCCTCAGTACGGCTGTCACCCTCACCCAAACCGACTTGATAGGTCTGAGCATCACGGCCCTCTCGACCATAAGCCAGACCTGCGCTGAACTCATCGCCCCGGTACACAAAGCCGAACGGGCGCACATAACGGCCCGACATCCGCCAGCCGTCGCGGCGACTGAAAGGGTCGGTATCTTGCGCGGCCTTCTCTATCTGCAACTGATGAACCATGGCGGCAGCCACGGCCAGATCACGACCCACAAAGTCTTTGCCGAACAGGGCGTCGCGCTCGCGCTCAATCAGTGCGGTATCTAGCTGCGCATTAGCGAACGCCTGACTCTTCACCACCTGGCGCAGAAACTGCACATTCGTCGTCAGTCCCACGATATGGGTCTGAGCCAGCGCCGCATCGAGTCGAGCCAGCGCCTGTGCGCGGTCATCGCCATGAACGATGAGCTTGGCGATCATGCTGTCGTAAAACGGACTGATGGCATCGCCCTCGCGCACGCCGTCGTCCACGCGCACATCGCTGATCTCAAAGCTGGTGCAAGGCGGCTTGCGATACACGGCCAGATGACCGGTGGCGGGCAGAAAGTTGTTTTCGGGGTTCTCGGCACAAATACGCGCTTCAATCGCGTGGCCGATGATTTTCAGCTCGCTCTGCAGCTTAGGCAAAGGCTTTCCAGCCGCCACCTGCAGCTGCCACTGCACCAGGTCTTCGCCGGTAATGGCTTCCGTCACCGGGTGTTCCACCTGCAGGCGGGTATTCATTTCCATGAAGTAGAACTTCATGGCGCCTGGCTGGTCGTAACCGCCGGGCTGCTCGACGATGAACTCCACCGTGCCTGCACCCACATATTGAACGGCTTTGGTCGCGGCTACGGCGGCTTCGCCCATTTGCTTGCGCAAGGCTTCGGTCATGCCCGGCGCAGGTGCTTCTTCCAGCACCTTTTGGTGGCGGCGCTGCACCGAGCAGTCACGCTCGAACAGATACACGCAGTTGCCATGCGTGTCGCCAAACACCTGAATTTCGATATGGCGCGGGCGCAGCACGTATTTTTCGATCAGCACGGCATCGTTGCCAAAGCTATTGATGGCCTCGCGCTTACAGCTTTCCAGCAGCGCGGCAAAGTCTTCGGACTTTTCCACCAGACGCATGCCCTTGCCGCCGCCGCCCGCGCTGGCCTTGATGAGCACGGGGTAGCCGATGCGGTCGGCCTCTTTGTGCAGCATGGCCGCCTCTTGCCCTGCACCGTGGTAGCCTGGCACCAGCGGAACGCCAGCTTTCTCCATCAGCTGCTTGGATTCAGCCTTGAGGCCCATGGCGCGAATGGCGCTGGCGGGTGGACCGATAAAGACCAGGCCTGCTGCCTTACAGGCGTTGGCAAAGTCTTCGTTCTCAGACAGAAAGCCATAGCCGGGGTGAATGGCCTCTGCTTCCGTGGTCTTTGCGGCCTCCAGAATGCGCTCCCATCGCAGATAGCTGTCCTTGGGGGCGCTGCCGCCGATGTGCACGGCTTCATCGCAGGCCACCACATGCTTGGCCTGGGCATCGGCATCCGAATACACGGCCACGGTCTTGACACCCATTCGGCGGGCGGTAGCGGCTACACGGCAGGCGATTTCACCTCTATTCGCAATCAAAATTTTCTTGAACATATAGTCTCCAAATATTTATGCCAAATCGCCCACTAGCGCATATCAATCAAGCGCAAGCAGCTATGTTTTTTGTATTGCATCCTGCGCATCACCACCGCCACGCAGGCGGCGAAAAATCGCCTTGAGAAAACGCCACAGCGCCCAGATCACCAGCCACATCACGATGACCACCACCACTAGCACGCCGCCAAACACCAGCGGGTTGGCCAGTGCCAGCCAGATGGCGCCCATCGACACGGTGTCCTCCGCCAAGCTGGCGCCCACGTTGGAGAACGGTTCTGGCGATGTGTTGATGAGTGCGCGCGTTGTTGTCTTTGCTGCCTGACTCGTGGCTGCCAGCGTGCCGCCCATCAGCGCGGCGGCCATGGCCATGGTGGTGTTGTCCGCACCAAAGACCGAAGCCGCCAGCGCCGCACCGGCAGGGATACGCAGCACGCTCTGAAACATGTCCCAGACCGAATCGACCACGGGAATCTTGTCCGCGAAGAACTCCACAAACAGCAGCCCGCCGCTGATGACCAGCACTATGGGATGGGCCAGCACATGCAGACCGCCCGGCAGAGGCATCACGTTCGTAGCGCCCAGCATGCCCACCACAAACACCACGGCGTAGAGCCTGAAACCGCTGGCCCAGCCCAGTGCTGCGGCCAGCGCCAGCATGGCGCCCATGTCCATCTGGCCCACGGCCTGCCCTGCCTTGGCGGCTACGTCGCCCACCTGCGTGGCAGCATCGCCTACGGCTTGTGCCGTTTCGGGGTCAATATGCAGGCCTGAGCGGTGAAGCCAGCTGATGATGGTTTGCCAGATATCCATGGTGCTTTTTCCTTATGCAGAGTCCAAACTCTAAAGCGACTCTGGCATATGCGGTGTTTATCCGGGCAGCCAGCTGGGCTTGCTTTTGTTGAGAAAGGCCTGAATGCCTTCGCGCCCCTCGTTGCTGGCGCGAATATTGGCAATCGACTCCACGGTGGATGCAATCAGCTGCTCGTTAATCTCGCGCTCGGCTGCGTCCTGCACCAGCCGCTTGCAGGCGCGCACCGCCACCGGGCCTGCGCTGAGCAGGTGCTTAATCCAGCCGTCGACCACGGAATCCAGCCCATCCACATCGACCACCTCGTGCACATAGCCGATGCGGTGCGCCTCTTGCGCCGAAAAGCGCTCACCCGTCAGAAAATAACGGTGCGCCGCCCGCGCCCCCATGGCGCGCAGCACATAGGGGCTGATGGTGGCGGGGATGAGGCCGATCTTCACCTCGCTCAGGCAAAAGCCTGCGGTATCCACCACCACCGCCATGTCGCAGCAGGCCACCAGACCCATGCCGCCTGCATACACATCGCCCTGCACGCGCGCAATCGTGGGTTTGGGGCATTCGTAGATGGTGCGCAGCATCTCGGCCAGCAGGCCGGCATCCACGCGGTTTTCATCGCGGGAGTAATCGGCCATGCGGCGCATCCAGTTCAGATCGGCGCCCGCACAAAAGGCCGGGCCTTCGGCCGCCAGCACCACGGCGCGCACATCGGCACGCTCACCCACCTTGCGAAAGGCAGCGGTAATTTCGGCAATGCCAGCATCACTGAAGGCGTTGCGAATCTCGGGCTGGGCCAGCGTGATGCGGGCAATGCCACCGTCCACGGTCAAGGTCAAAGCGGTCATGGTTTGTCTCCCATCGAGTGATTGCTTTGCAGTGCAGCCGTCGCTGTGGGCGGCATTTGCTGCGCGAGGAATTCACGCACCTGTGCCAGCCACTGGTCTATGTTGGCTGGTAGGTCAAAAAAGCGGTGGCCTTCATGGCCGCTGGGCGGCACAAAAATCAGCTTCAGGGGCAGGCCGGCCTGTTGATAACTTTGAGCCATCTGCCGCACCAGTGGCGGGCGGAAGTAGCTATCGTTTTGCGCATAAATCCACAGCTGCGGCACGCGACTGGTGGCGGCAAAACTGGCCACGGTTTTCAGCAACTCAGGCTCGCCGCAAATGCGGCCTTTTTCACGCATCTGCGGCTGGGCACCACGCCCACCGGCAAAGCTGATGACGCCGCGCAAACCCGCAGGTTGCTGCGCGGCCAGCGCCAGCGAGGCAAAGCCCCCGGCAGACTTGCCCAGCAACACCACCTTGGCGGCATCCACATCGGGCAGCTTCTGGCCGTAGGCCATGATGGCCGCCACATCACGCGCCGCCTCTTGCGCTGCATGGGTGTAATCCGGAGCATCGCAGCGGCCATAGCGGTCGGCCAGCGGCCCGTCAGATACGCCATAGCCCCGGCGCAGGCCCGTCACCACCACATAGCCCAGCGCCGCAATGGCGCGGGCCTGCGGGGCATAGCGCTCGGTCAGTGCCTCGCGGGCCTCTTTGCCGCTGGGCGTGCCGTGGCTGAGCACCACCAGCCCCCAAGGCCCAGTGGCCTGCGGCCGGTAGACATGGCCCGCCAGCTCTGCGGTGCGCGCGGGCGACGATCCAGCAGCAGGCACGGCGACGGGAATGCGCACATCGGCTTGCTGCACAGCCAGCTGCGCCCTTGCCGCCATTGGCAAAGCCAGCAGCAGTGACGAGAGAGCAATGAAAAAACGGCGGTGCGGCATGATCTGTAGCTTGGCGTTTTTTACATGCGAAAGACGCCGAACCGGGTGTCTTCAATCGGTGCATTGCGCGATGCAGCCAGCCCCAGTGCCAGCACGCGGCGCGTATCCGCTGGGTCGATCACGCCGTCATCCCACAAGCGGGCCGTGGCGTAGTAAGGGTGACCCTGATCTTCATACTGCTGGCGAATCGGGGACTTGAAGCCCTCCTCTTCCTCCGCGCTCCAGCTACCACCCTTGGACTCAATACCGTCGCGTTTGACGGTGGCCAGCACGCTGGCAGCCTGCTCACCGCCCATCACGCTGATGCGTGCGTTAGGCCACATCCACAAAAAGCGCGGCGAGTAAGCGCGGCCGCACATGCCGTAATTGCCGGCGCCAAAGCTCCCCCCGATAATGATGGTGAACTTGGGCACCGCCGCCGTGGCCACGGCCGTCACCAGCTTGGCGCCGTGGCGGGCAATGCCTTCGTTCTCGTATTTGCGCCCCACCATGAAGCCAGTGATGTTCTGCAAAAACACTAGTGGCACCTTGCGCTGGCAGCACAGCTCGATGAAGTGCGCGCCCTTGACGGCAGATTCGCTGAACAGAATGCCGTTGTTGGCGATGATGCCGACCTGCATGCCTTCAATGCGCGCAAAGCCACACACCAGCGTGTTACCAAAGCGGGCCTTGAACTCATCGAACTGGCTGCTATCCACCACGCGGGCGATGATCTCGCGCACATCAAAAGGCTTGCGGGTATCGACGGGGATCACGCCATACAGCTCATCACTCTCAAAAAGAGGAGCGGCTGGCGCTTGATCTGCCTGGGCTTGCGGCTTGTTTTTATTCAAATTGGCCACGGCCTGCCGTGCCAGCGCCAGCGCGTGCAAATCGTTTTCGGCCAGATGATCTGCCACGCCCGACAAGCGCGTATGCACATCGCCGCCGCCCAGATCTTCGGCGCTCACTACCTCACCCGTGGCCGCCTTCACCAGCGGCGGACCACCCAGAAAAATCGTGCCCTGGTTCTTGACGATGATGGACTCATCACTCATGGCCGGTACATAAGCACCACCCGCCGTGCAACTGCCCATGACCACGGCGATCTGGGCAATGCCCTGCGCGCTCATATTGGCTTGGTTGAAGAAGATGCGGCCAAAGTGCTCACGGTCGGGGAAGACTTCATCCTGATTGGGCAGGTTGGCACCCCCCGAATCCACCAGATAAATGCAGGGCAGATGGTTCTGCGCCGCAATCTCTTGCGCACGCAAATGCTTTTTCACCGTCATGGGGTAGTAGGTGCCGCCCTTCACGGTGGCATCGTTGCACACAATCATGCAGTCGACCCCACTTACTCGGCCCACACCCGCGATCACGCCCGCGCCCGGCGCATCGTTGCCGTACATATTGAGCGCGGCCAGCGGCGATAACTCCAAAAACGGCGTGCCCGCATCCAGCAGGCGCTGCACACGCTCGCGGGGCAGCAGTTTGCCGCGTGCCACATGCTTGGCGCGGGCCGCTTCATTGCCGCCCAGCGCGTTCAGGTCGCAGCGCGCATGCAGGTCATTTACCAGCGTCTGCATGGCAGCAGCGTTGGCCAGAAAGTCTGCCGAACGCGAATTCAGTTGTGTCTCCAGGGTGCTCATTGTTGGTTCCTTGAATGCTTTGTCCGATACGAGAGCTTGGTTTTTGAGCTTGTCCGACACAGCGCTCTAGCCGCAGTTGAAGAAAATGCCTTATGCACGCTGTTGAAACTGTTTTGCTTGTCTTGCTTCTTGGAGCGCTGACAGGCATCGTGGCCCGCTATATCCGGGCCATCCCCTTGCCTCTGATTCAAATCGCTCTGGGCGCACTGATTGCATGGCCGCAGGCCGGCTTGCACATCGCATTCGACCCAGAACTGTTTCTTCTTCTTTTCATTCCGCCCTTGCTGTTTGCCGACGGCTGGCGCATTCCCAAGCGTGAATTTTTTGCACTGGCCAAACCCATCTTGCTGCTGGCTCTGGGCTTGGTGCTGTTCACGGTACTGGGGCTGGGCTATCTCATCAACTGGATGATTCCCGAGATTCCGCTCACCGTTGCCTTTGCGCTGGCCGCCGTAATCTCGCCCACCGATGCCGTGGCCGTCTCGGCCATCACACGTAACCTTGGTATGCCTGAAAAGACCATGCATGTGCTCGAAGGCGAGTCTCTGCTGAACGACGCATCGGGTCTGGTGGCCCTGAAATTTGCCATTGCCGCCACGCTGACCGGCGTTTTCTCTTGGGGTGAGGTCGCTAGGGACTTCACCTGGATGGCCGTGGGCGGCCTGGGTGTCGGTGCGTTGATTGGCTGGGGCTTCAGTCATGCCCGCGGCACCATCACACGCCGCTTGGGCGACGTGGCGGCCACGCAGATGGTGTTGCTGCTGGTGCTGCTGCCATTTGCAGCCTACATCGTGGGCGAAAAAATCGGCGTCTCGGGGATTCTGGCTGCTGTCGCTGCGGGTATCGCCACCAACTTTGCCGACCTTGAGCGCAGCAGCTATATCAGCGAACGCCTGCAGACCGAAGGCACCTGGAGCATGGTGGAAGCGGCCTTCAATGGCGCCATCTTCCTGCTGCTGGGCCTGCAACTTCCCTCCATCATTGGTGTGTCCCTGCACCAGGCCGGGCATGACTGGTGGATTCTGGTTGGCTATGTCGCGGCCATCTCGGTGGCCCTGCTGCTGATGCGCTGGATCTGGCTGGTGCTGGGCGTGCACGGCTCGCTGCTGCGTGCCCACAAGCAGGGCAAGATGAGCGAGCGCCCCTCGGCTCTGCTGAACCTTGCGACCACACTGGCTGGCATTCGCGGTGCCGTCACTCTGGCAGGTGCGCTGTCCGTACCCATGCTGCTGAACAATGGTCAGCCCTTCCCCGCTCGTGACATGCTGGTGTTTCTGGCCACAGGCACCATCTTGTTCACGATGATCATCGGCGCCGTGGGCCTGCCTATTGTGCTGCGCTACCTGCCCCCTCACGAAGAGTCGCCCACTGTGCGCGAAGAGCGCAGGGCGCGCGAGCAAGCCTGTCTGGCGGCCATCACCCAGCTGACACTGACGGAGGAAGAGATTCAACGTCGTGACCCCGAATGGGTGGCCATGCGCCAAGAAGTCAACGGCCATCTGGCCCAGGAATACCGCAACCGCATCCAGCTGCTGGACGACGGCAGTGGTGCGGCGCAAACCATAGAGTCGCTGCGCGAATCCCCCGAGGTCGTGCGCCAGCGCAAGCTGCGCTATGTGTTGGAGATTGAAACCCGCATCGAGTGCATTCACTCCGAGCGAGACTTCTACTACGCCGAGCGGCAGAGCCACCGCATCAACGACGATTCGCTGCGCAGCCTGGTCAGCGAGCTGGACATGCAGGAGATCGCCATGCGCAAACGCTTGGTGGCGGCGCGCCGTGCGGCTGGCCTGCCCGCGGCAAGCGACGCAAGCCCGCAGCACTGAGACCGCAGCGCCTTGCCCAAACCGCCCCGCCCCGGGGCGGTCGGCCCTCTGGGTTACAGGCATGAAGTAACTCAGGCAAGCGCTCATATTCAAGCCGTTTTGACAGTGCGCAGATCCAGCAACTCGATCATCTCGTCGCGAATCCTGAACTTCTGAATCTTGCCCGTCACCGTCATCGGAAAGCCCTGCACAAAGCGGATGTAGCGCGGCACCTTGTAGTGCGCAATCTGGCCCTTGCAGAACTCGCGCAGGTCGCCGTCTGTCAGTTCCTGTCCGGGCTTGGTGATGACCCAGGCACAAAGCTCCTCGCCATAGCGCACATCGGGCACGCCCACCACTTGCACGTCCTGCACCTTGGGGTGGCGGTAGAGAAACTCTTCAATCTCACGCGGATAGATGTTCTCGCCACCGCGAATCACCATGTCTTTAATACGACCCACGATGTTGACGTACCCCTGCTCATCCATAGTCGCCAGATCGCCGGTGTGCATCCACTGCTCGTCATCAATGGCTTCGCGGGTTTTCGTCTCATCACCCCAGTAACCATGCATGACGGAGTAACCTCGCGTACACAGCTCACCGGACACTCCGGGCAGCGTGGTCTCGCCCGTCACCGGGTCAATCATCTTCACCTCAAGGTGGGGCTGCACCTTGCCCACAGTAGATACGCGTTTTTCCAGCGGTGTATCGGCATCGCTCTGGCAG
Source organism: Comamonas sp. Y33R10-2 (assembly GCF_019355935.1). Lineage (NCBI taxonomy): Bacteria > Pseudomonadati > Pseudomonadota > Betaproteobacteria > Burkholderiales > Comamonadaceae > Comamonas > Comamonas sp. Y33R10-2. The sequence goes on along the minus strand of NZ_CP079925.1, from coordinate 42,670 downwards.
CTGACGGGGCTGGTCTCGGTCATGCCGTAGGCGATGGTGATCTCGCTCAGATGCATATCGCGCACCACGCGCTTCATCACCTCGGTCGGGCAAGGCGATCCGGCCATGATTCCGGTGCGCAAGGTGGACAGATCAAACTCCGCAAAACGCGGGTGATCCAGCTCGGCAATAAACATGGTGGGCACGCCATGCAGACCTGTGCATTTTTCGGCCTGCAAGGTCTCCAGCACCGTGATGGGGTCGAAGCCATCATTGGGGTAGACGATGGCCGAGCCATGCGTAAAGCAAGCCAGGTTGCCCAGCACCATGCCAAAGCAGTGGTACAGCGGAACGGGAATGCACAGCCTGTCTTCGGGCGTCAGCTTCATGCATTCACCGATGAAAAAACCGTTGTTCAGAATATTGCGATGCGTCAGCGTCGCCCCCTTGGGAAAGCCTGTGGTGCCGCTGGTGAACTGAATGTTGATGGGGTCGTTGTTGCTGAGCGTGGCAGCAATAGCATCAATGCGCTCATCACCTCTCTCACCTTGCGCCAGCAGCTCTGAAAAACGTAGCATTCCAGCCTGCTCATCACCCTGCCCTGCCACATCAATCCAGACCACGGTGCGCAGTTGCGGCAAGCGCTTGGCCTGCAACTGGCCTGGCTTGCTGTTCGCCAGCTCAGGCGCCAGTTCGCGCAGCATTCCAAGGTAGTCGCTGGTCTTGAACTGCGACATGGAAACCAGTGCCTTGCAACCGACCTTGTTGAGTGCGTATTCCACCTCCGTCGTGCGATACGCCGGGTTGATGTTGACCAAAATCAGTCCCACCTGCGCGGTAGCCAGTTGCAGCAACACCCACTCGGCATTGTTGTGGCTCCAGATACCAACGCGGTCGCCTTTGAGCAAGCCCAGATTCAGGAAGGCACTGGCCAGCTGGCGCGTGGCAGCGTGCAGTTGGGCATAGCTGTAACGCAGGCCTTGATGGCGACTGACGAGCGCATCGCGGCTGCCCTGGCGCTGCGCCATGTCGGCAAAAAAATCACCAATAGTCTGCTCAATCAACGGCGCATCTGTGCGCCCCTTGGCGTAGCTGGCGGTCAGCGCGTTCAATTGCGATGGCATCACGGGTCTCCTCGGCACCGAATTCACTCCAGAATAAGGGCAACTCCTGTTCAGATAAGGTCAGACAGGTTGCAATAATTGCCAAATGCTGACACCTTCACTGGTCAAGACTCCACTGCCACACCATGCCAGTTCGGTGCTCAAATCACACCCGGCAATTACCCCGATGGCATTTGTTCAGGCCATCATCCGGGCCTATGAGCAAAGGCAGATGTCACCGCTGGTCGCACTTGAAAAGGCACAAATCCCGCCAAGACTGGTAAACGATGCGAACGAGTGCATCACGGCCTTGCAGATGGAGGCGCTTTCAGACGCCGCCATGCGCGAGCTGGACGATGAAGGGCTGGGCTGGTTTGAGCGCCGCCTGCCCTGGGGCAGCTACGGCATGCTGGCCCGCGCCAGCATCAGCGCCCCCAATCTCGGCCTTGCACTGGCCCGCTGGTGCCGCCACCACGGGCTGATTACGGGCGATATACAGCTACAGCTCAGCGAACAGGCTGGCACGGCCACACTGACGCTGCATGAAAGCCGCACACTGGGTGCCATGCGAGAGTTCTGCATGGTGTCAGTGCTGCGCAATATTCATGGTTTTGCCAGCTGGCTCATCAACGAGCCCATCAGCCTGCTGCACGCCAGCTTTCCGTTTGCCACACCGGCCCATGCCAATGTCTACAAGGTGCTGTTTGCACCGGGCAGCATTGGGTTTGATGCGCCCGTCGCCAGCCTGCAGTTTGAGGCGCGCTGGCTGCAGGCCCCGCTAGCGCGCGATGAGGCCGCGCTCAACCACATGCTGCAGCGCGCCCTGCCCATACAGGTTCGCCCCTATCAGCGCGAAAAAACACTGGTGCAGCGCGTGCGTCAACTACTGGCCGCAAGCGGTGAGGAGCAGCAAACGGCCATGACCCTCTCACGCCAGCTACATCTGTCGCAGCGCAGCCTGCACCGCCAGCTCAAAGAAGAGGGTATTTCGCTGCAAGCGCTGAAGGACGATATTCGACGTGAACGTGCGATTGCTCTGCTGCTGCGCACCAGTCGCCCCATCAAGCGTGTGGCGCAGGCCTGCGGCTTTATGAATGACAAAAGCTTTATCCGCGCCTTTCGTCTGTGGACGGGCCTGTCGCCCTCGGAATTTCGCAAAACCGCCGGTCAGCGCGCCGCATAAACCAAGGAGCCAGCCATGCAAGATTCAACAGAGAAATGGCAAGCTATCGCAGATGGTGTATGGAGTCTCAGCTATCACTTTAGCAATGCAGGAATGCAGGTCAGCACGCGAATGACGGTGATACGGCTGGCTGATGGTGGCCTGTTCTCGCACTCCGCCGTGCCGCTGTCACCGGCACAAAAAGCGGCGCTTGATGCCATCGGTCCGCTGCGCCACATCGTCGCCCCCAGCGCCATGCACCATCTGTTTGTAGGCAAGCTGGCCAAACTTTATCCACAGGCCCGGCTTTACGGAACTGCGGGCGTGCTGCGCAAGCACCCCGACCAGCCACTGCTGGAGCCACTGCCCGCAGGCCATGAGGCGCCCTGGGTGGGTGAGTTGCAATGCATTCACCTGGATGGCATTCCCATGCTGGATGAAACGCTGTGGTTTCACCCCGCCAGCGGCAGCCTGATTGCCACCGACGTGCTGCAATGCTGGCAAGGGCCACTGAGCCTGCCGGTGCGCATGTATTTGGGTCTCGCAGGCGGGCATGAGCGCCTGACGGTGCCGCGCACCGTGCGCCTACTGGTCAGGGACAAAGCCGCCGTACGCGCATGGGTGCAGCAGGTCAAAAACCTGCCTGTGCAACGCGTGATACTGTTGCACAACAGTGTTATTGACGTTAAGTCAAAACAGCGCCTTGATGAGGCGCTATCAATTTGGGACTGATGGTAAATCCGTTTTACTGAATTTCGTGCTCGTAGCCATCTCCAGCGATAACACTAGTTGCGCTCTGGCGCACCGCGTCAAACATTGCTGGAAGGTCGCCCATATCGCCAAACACACAAGCCGCTCCAGCTTCTAGCAATTGCTCTGCCGTCGCGTGACCCTGATCAGCCGGAAAGTACGCCCAGACCGTTGCGCCCGCCGCCACACCCGCCTGCACGCCGGTGACGGTGTCTTCCACCACCAAGCATTTAGCAGGATCTGCATTCAGGGCGTCGGCTGCGGCCAGATACACATCAGGGAAGGGCTTGCTGCGCGGCATTTCATGACCGCTGTAAACATGGCCTTCAAAGTATGGAGCCATGCCGACCTTGGTCAGCTGCATCTCCACCTTGGCGCGGTCTGCACCCGAGGCGCAGGCAATGCGGCCATTGCACATGGCATGGACCTGTTTAACCGCTTCCAGCGCTCCATCAATAGCGACCAATTCGGCGTTCAGCGCGGCATTGCGGCGGTCGTAAAACTCGGCCATCCATGCATCGGTCAAAGGGTTGCCGGTATGGGCTTCGATCACTGCGGCTTGGCTGCGCACAGTCTTGCCAATGAAGTCGCGCGTGCATTGCTCTTGACTGATGGCCCAGCCCGATTCGTTGAGCATGGCGCACAGCACGCGGTTGGTAATGGATTCGCTGTCGACCAGCACGCCATCACAGTCAAAAAGCACAGCATCAAAAGCAGTCATGAAAACATCGCCAGCGCATCGTTGGATGCAAAAAAGGCGCCTCATGGCACCTTTGGTCAGAGAAAAAAGTTAAGCCCGATTATGAGGCCAAGAGACTTTTTTGATGTAGTAAATGGCAACCAAGGGCTGCATCGAAGGGCTGCAGAAACACTGCACCTCAGAACTGCTCTCCATCCACGTAATACCAGCGCCCAGCTTCTTGCACAAAGCGGCTGCGCTCATGCAGGCGCACGGCACGGCCAGAGATACGGTAACGAGCCACAAATTCGACCTCGGCCTTATCTTCGCCTGTGATCTTGAAATGCTTTACATCCAGACCCAACCATTTGGTTGCAGCGTCAAAATCAAGATCGGCCGGGCGCTGACTTTCATGCCATGTGGCTTGCAGATAGGCTGCATTTTCACGCACAAAAGCGCTGTAACGAGAGCGCATGAGGCTCTCTGCATCAGGCGCTGGCGCGGCCTCCCAATGATCGATATAACGACCGCAGCAATCGGCATAGGCCAGCAGCTTGGCTTTGGCATTTTTACATCCACATGGGCAGTCAAGCTTGTTGAATTCTTCTTTCACAAAACCTCGTTATCTGCTCTAAAAAGAGCGTGACCAGCAATGCGATATTGTCAGCCCAACGCTTGACTTGCAGGCCTTGCTTGTGCAGACCCGCAGGCAAGCGCAAAGTGATAGCAATTCAAAGGAGTTGTCTATGTGGGCTATGGCTGTTCCCTGGTGGGAATTTGTAATTCGCGGTGTCGTTGTTTATCTGTTTTTACTGGTGTTTTTGCGCATCACCGGCAGGCGCCAAACGGGACAGTACGCACCCTTCGATTTGGTACTGCTACTGATACTTTCCAACGCCGTTCAGAACTCCATGAACGCAGGCGATAACTCACTCATCGGCGGCCTTATCAGCGCCAGCACGCTGATCTCCTGCCATACCCTGCTCTCGCGCCTGACTTACCACTTTGTCCACCTGCGCAAGCTAGTAAATGGCAAGCCGAAGGTACTCATTCATGAAGGTGCGGTGCAACCTAGCTTGATGACGCAGGAGCAAATCACTGCGGAAGACTTGGCCGCAGCCTTGCGCGCCAATGGCTGCTTGAACGCCCATGATGTGGAGCGTGCCACGATTGAGACCAATGGCCAGATCACCGTGGTTTTGCGCAAGCGCAGCGCAGCTGATTTAGGTGAGTCTTAATAATCTCGTGCTGCAAAATTCAGTGCAGGGAATTTAGAAACTGCTCTATCGCAGCATTCACCGGTTCGGGATGCGTGAGGTTAGCGGCATGCCCTGCGCCCGCCACATCCACCCATTGCGCATTCGGCAAGCCTTTGAACATGGCGCGAGCACGCTCTACGCTAATGGCTGCATCTTTCTCGCCATGTATGACCAGCGCTGGCACCTTGATTTCTGCCAGACGCGGGCTGATGTCATCACGCAGCGCCAGCGCCACAAAGCTCTGGCCCAGGTTCGGGGGGGAGGCCTGCTTCCACTTGGCTCGCCACTCTGCCGCGCCCGCCCAGCCTTGGCCCAGAACAATATGCTCTACCGTGCTTGCCATATCGTCAGACAAGCCGTGCTCCATCCACGCTTTGAGCAAGGCCTCATGGTGCGGCAGCAGCTCTGGGTCTTCCAGCATGGCTTGCGTATCGATCAGCACCAGCGCGCCCACCACCTCGGGATGAATCAGCGCGCAGCGCAGAGATAAATAGCCGCCTTGCGACATGCCCACCAGCACGGCCTTCTCGACGCCCAGATGCTTGAGCAGCGCCGCCAAATCATCAGCTGAGTCGTAATAGGTGAAGGACTCGCAATGCTCTGGATCTGCCGTCTGCCCATGACCTCGCTCGTCCCAGCTGATGCAGCGATAGCGGCCCTGCAAGACCTGTATCTGCGGCTCAAACATGGAGCGATCCATGAGCAAGCCATGCGAGAACACGATCGCCGGGCCGCGCCCGCCTGTGTCTTCGTAGTAGATGTTCTGGCCATTGACCTGGGCAAAAGGCATGCGCTGGACTCCTGCTTTAAATACTAGAAACTCTTGGGGCGCACCTTAAAGTTTAACGATTCGTCCCCGCTTACTCCATCCTAGGCAGAGCTTGTGACATCGGCAACCTGCTTAGCCCTAGCCCACCACAAACTGCGCGTGCAGCGGTTGACAAGTGTGGGCATTTGCGCACAGCCCGGCACAAGCTGGGTCAGCAAAAATCACGCAAGTGCTCGCTGAATCAGGATTTTTTGCACGTCACTCGTGCCCTCATAAATCTGGCAGACGCGCACATCGCGGTAAATGCGCTCTACCGGGAAGTCGTTCACCACGCCATAGCCGCCCAATGTCTGGATAGCCGCGCTGCACACACGCTCGGCCATCTCGCTTGCAAACAGCTTGGCCATGGCCGCTTCTTTTAAACAAGGCCGCCCCGCATCACACAGGCTGGCTGCATGCCAGATGAGCTGGCGTGCTGCTTCGATTTGCGTAGCGCAATCTGCAAGCCTGAAGCCGACTGCCTGATGATTGAAGATGGGCTGACCAAAACTCTCGCGCTCTTTGCTGTATTGCAGCGCGCATTCAAACGCAGCACGCGCCATGCCCACGCTTTGCGCGGCAATGCCTATGCGCCCGCCTTCCAGCGCGGAGAGCGCAATTTTGTAGCCCTCGCCTTCTGTACCAATCAAGTTCGCTGCGGGAATGCGGCAGTCGTCAAAATTGATCTGCGCCGTATCGCTGCTGTGCTGGCCCAGTTTTTCCTCCAGCCGAGCAACTTGGTAGCCGGGGTTGCTGGTTGGCACGATGAAAGCACTCATGCCTTTCTTGCCCGCCGCTTTGTCCGTTACGGCAATGACAATGGCCACATCGCCACTCTTGCCACTGGTGATGAACTGCTTTACCCCGTTGATGGCGTACTCATCCCCTTCACGCACAGCCGTAGTGCGCAGCGCTGAAGCGTCAGAGCCCACATGCGGCTCCGTCAGGCAAAAGGCTCCCAGCATCTTGCCTTGCGCCAGTGGGCGCAGCCAAGATTCTTGCTGTTGGGCGTTGCCGTATTTCATCAAAATGGCGTTGACCGGACAGTTGGTCACGCTGATGACGGTACTGGTGCCGCCATCACCCACCGCAATTTCTTCCAACACCAGCGCCAAACTCAAATAGTCCATGCCCGCGCCGCCGAGTTCCTCAGGCACGCAGATGCCATAAGCGCCCAGCGCGGCCAACCCCTGATGAACCTCTTTGGGAAAGTGATGCTCTTTGTCCCAGCGCGCGGCGTGCGGCGTGATTTGCTCACTCACAAAATCACGCATGGCATCGCGGATCATTTCTTGGTCTTGACTGAGCAGCATGATCGTCTCCAATATTGATAGCTAGATGTCTATATCCCACATTGACTTGAGCGCAAAAACTATTATTTTTTCTTCATTTCCTCGGCCGCTATCACTGCTTTGTAGCGGGCCACCATCCGCTCCTGTGCTTCAGGCTCGGTGGTAATGCCCATCTGCGACTGAATGATCTGGTTGAGCGAAGGCATCACATTGCGCGACACCTGGGTCTCTGCGCTCCACAAGCGCGAACGCATCAGGGCTTTGGCGCAGTGCAAATAAGCCTCTTGCACGTTCACCTCAATCACCAACTTGGGGCGGAAATGGTCGCTGGCAAACAATGCCGTGTAATGCGCCTCATCGCGCAACTGAGCCGTTCCATTCACACGCAGGGTTTCATCAAAACCCGGCACCAAAAACAGCAAACCTAAACGCGGGTCATCCACCAAGTTGCACAGGCTGTCGAGCCGGTTATTGCCGCCCGCATCAGGGATGAGCAAGGTATTAGAGTCAGGTGCTTTGACGAAGCCCGGTTTGCCACCACGCGGTGAGGCGTCTAGCAAAGAGCCATTGCTGCCGCCCGTGGCCATCACAAAAAATGGCGATAAAGCGATAAAGCGCAAGCAGTAGCGATCAAGCTCCCACTGCTGCTTGAGCAGAGCTGACTCTTTGGGTGCGGCATAAAGCTGCTGCAATTGCTCACGCGACGTGATCATGAAGCCAAGACCTCTTCGCGGCGGTCATGACGGTGAATGGCGGTGTATAGCGACAGATATTCGTTCCACGATGGATCAAACATCACCATCATCTGCGGCTCATGCATGGGCGCATGCTGCTGACTTAATTGCTGCGCCAGGTGCATGACGAACTCCGGATCTTCCACGTAGTAAAGAGCAACACGGGAGCGCATTTCTTCGATGCGCGAAAACGCCAAAATGCCGCGCTGCTGGCTGCTGAGATGCCGATCCAAGGCATCGTGTGCATCACGCACCCCGTCAAGCTCTTGCTGACTTTCAAAGTTGATGCGCCACTCAAAAAAGTAAGGCAAGTCAGCGCGCGTAGCCACGGCATTGGCGCCGTCGTGAAAGATCAGGGTATCAGGCGGGCCATCCTCATCAGCGTCGGGAGCGCGAACCTCCAGAGAAAGCCAGCGGTCGCAATCCTCTTGTGGAAACTCATAAGTACGTCCCAACTGATTGCGAATAAAGGCATCAAAAATAGGCGGAAAGTCTGACAAAAGTGCTGTTCCATGCACGCCCTCTGGCACATCACCGGGTACATCGCCGCTCTCTTGAACCACAAACTCAATCGGGCCAACGCGCACTGAAAAGTCCCACTCCCCCAGCACATGATCAAGCATGATGAACGCCATGTGCTGCGCATGCTCAAGCATGTCTGGCGCAATACTTTTTTCAAATGAAAGCTTGAGCCCGGTGATGCCGCCAGCATTGAAGTAAGCCACGCGTATATCAGCGCAGGTCAGCTCAAAACCATCCATGCGCATGCCAAAATTGCCACCTTTATCCATCTGCGCACGACTGCGAAACGCCTGCACGCTGTAGTGATCAAAATGCGGCGCTTGGCGCACTATGGCTTGCGCACTTTCAAACTGATCGGTATTGCCACGCGCCGAGATCACCAGTTTGGTGCCTGCTTGCTTAAGTTTTCCCTCGACCTCCAAGCTCAAGCCCGGCGCGTATTTCTGCAGCACTTCATTGCCGCGCTCCACAAATTCATGCTCACCCAGCGCCTCCAACTCACCCAACTGATTGGAAAAATCGCGCCAAAAGGCGGCGATCTTTTGTAGCTCAAGAATCTCAGTGATTTGGCTGTCGCCCGGGTGAATGTCTTCGCTCATGGGTGGTTTCCGCAATGTGGGCTACATACACTCAGCGCAAATTTCAGCGCAAAGCCTGCAAGCCGTTGAACATGTCCTCAATGTAGAGCAAACCAGCGACGGTTCTGAGCAAAGAGCGCCAGATCAGCATGTCAAATCAGCTCAATGGCCATGGCCGTTGCCTCGCCGCCGCCAATGCACAGCGTGGCCAAGCCTTTTTTCTTGCCGCGCGCTTGCAGCGCATGAATCAGCGTGACCAAAATGCGTGCCCCGCTGGCACCAATGGGGTGACCCAGCGCGCAGGCACCGCCGTTGACGTTGACCTTGTCGTGCGGCACCTTCAACTCAGCCATCAGCGCCATGGGAACGACAGCAAAAGCCTCGTTAATTTCCCACAGGTCTACCTCAGCCACCGTCCAACCCGCCTTCTTCAGCGCTTTCTCAGTGGCGCCCACAGGGGCCGTGGTGAACCACTCAGGCGCCTGCGCAAACATGGCATGAGAGACGATGCGTGCCAACGGCTTGCAGCCCAGTTGCTTGGCCGTCGATTCACGCATCAGCACCATCGCTGCAGCACCATCATTGATACTGGAGCTCGACGCTGCAGTGATGGTGCCGTCTTTCTTGAAAGCAGGTTTGAGGCTGGTGATTTTGTCCAGCTTGGCCTTGGCCGGACCTTCGTCCACGCTCACTGTCACATCGCCCTTGCGGGTTTTAAGCGTGACGGGTGTGATCTCAGCATCAAACGCACCGCTTTGAGCTGCTGCCTGAGCGCGCTGCACGCTGGCGATAGCAAAGGCGTCTTGTGCCTCGCGGCTAAAGCTGTATTTGGCAGCGCAGTCTTCGCCAAAAGTACCCATGGATCGGCCCGCTTCATAGGCGTCCTCCAGACCATCGAGCATCATGTGGTCAAAAATCTTGTCGTGGCCCATGCGGTAGCCACCACGGCCTTTCTTCAGCAGGTAAGGGGCATTGGTCATGCTTTCCATACCACCGGCCACCATCACATCACGGCTGCCTGCGATGAGCTGGTCGTGGGCCAGCAGCGTCGCCTCCATGCCTGCGCCGCACATTTTGGAAAGCGTGACCGCCCCTGTGCTTTGCGGCAAGCCGCCTTTGAAGCCGGCTTGACGCGCCGGGGCCTGACCTTGACCCGCCATCAGGCAGTTGCCAAACAGCACTTCTTCTACCAGTTCAGGTTTGATGCCTGCGCGCTCAACTGCGGCCTTGATGGCGACGCCACCTAGATCGTGAGCCACTAAATCGGAAAAATCACCTTGAAATGCGCCCATGGGGGTGCGGGCTGCGCTGACGATCACTACGGGGTCTTGATGCACGGCTTGTCTCCTTCAAAGATGGATAGGTACGGTCTGCCCCTTCAGCTGAGGCTATTAGCGGGAGTATTTACAGAGTTCGTGTCCAGCCCTACATCGCCTTTATGCAAAAAGCGGCTGCGCTCATAGGGGAACACATCGACGAAGTGGCCATCACGAATACGGATTTGATGGCTGCACCAGAAGTCGGTTTCCAGCAAATCCGCGTGGTGACGCATGAAGATATCGCGCACTGCGGGGTGGCCCAACAGGAAAGGGCCAAAGGTTTCAGGAAACACATCCTTAGGCCCTACCGAATACCAAATGTCGCTAGACATTTCTTCTTCCTCATTGCGCGGCTGGGGCACGTTACGGAAGTTGCAGTCAGTCAGATATTCAATTTCGTCGTAGTCATAAAAAACGACTTTTCCGCCGCGCGTCACGCCAAAGTTTTTCCACAACATATCGCCCGGAAAAATATTGGTGGCCACTAAATCCTTAATGGCGTTGCCATACTCAAAAATGGCGCGTTCCATGGCAGCACGGCGCTCGGGTTTGGTATCGGCCTCAGCAAGGCACTCCATCAAAAACAGATTCAGCGGCACCAGGCGGCGTTCAATGTAGAGGTGGCTAATGATGACCTCTTCTTGACCATCACCATCGCGGTCGCTGATCTCGATTTGGTCGGGTGCCTGCGCCTGCAACTCGGTCAGCAGTTCTTCGCTAAAGCGGCTGCGGGGGAAGGACACCAGGCTGTAATCCATGGTGTCCGCCATACGGCCGCCGCGATCGTGCTGCTTGACCAGCTGATACTTGGCCTTGACCTGCTCACGCGTCACATCTTTGCTGCTAGCTATGCGGTCTTTGATAAGCTTGAAGACATAGGGAAAGCTGGGAAGATCAAACACCAGCATGACCAATCCCTTGATACCTGGGGCAATGCGCAACTGATCAGTAGAGTGGCGTAGGTGGTGCAAAAAGTCGCGGTAGAAAAGCGTCTTGCCCTGCTTGGCCAGCCCAAGTGCGTTGTAAATTTCAGCGCGCGGCTTGCGCGGCATAAGGCTGCGTAAAAAGCTCACATAGGCGCTAGGCACTTCCATGTGTACCATGAAATAAGCACGCGCAAAGCTAAACAGCGCATGCAGATCATCTTCACCAAACAAGGCGGCGTGCAAGATGAGCTGGCCTTTGTGCCCGTGCAAGATGGGAATAGCCAGTGGCAGCTCGGTGTAGCCGGTGATGATCTTGCCCACCAAATACGCGCCCTTGTTGCGGTAGAACAGGCTCGATAGCAGCTGAATTTGGAAGTTGGCTCGCAGCGTCAGCCCTGCCAGCTTGTCACGCACGCGCTCTGCCAGCAGGTGCACATCGCGAGGCAAATCCTCAAAGGAGCCGAGCAGCTGCAGTTGCTCTAATGCGGTTTGCAGCGCGCCTTCCAACTGCTCCAACGTGCCGGGGTAATAGGCCTGATACGTGGGAACCGCAACGGGATCAGGGTTCTCCAAATACTCGGTGCTAACAGCGGCGCGCACAAAGATGAAGTCGTTCTGAAAGTGCGTGCGGTGCAGAATTTTGGTGGTGACGGAGTTGAAAAAAGTCTCCGCCAGCTCAGGCTGCAGGTGATCAATCATCAAGCCTATGTAGTGCAGCTTGACCTGCTGCCACACTGCCATAGATTGCTGGCTAGTCGCAAACTTCGCCTCTAGCTGCTCAATACAGGCTCGCACCTGCTGCTCATAAAGCTCTATGCGCTCGCGCTGAGCTTGTTGCTGGCCTTGCCAGTCCATCGCCTCAAAGTGCTGCTTGGCATTGGCAGCCACCGCATTGAACATGCGGTAGTACAGGTTGAAGCCATGCATAAGAGCCTGAGCAATCGCATAGGCTTGAGGAGCATCCAGTCGTTGCGGAAACATGGCTAATCAGTCGTTCGACCCATCAGTGGTCAGATCCATCAATGCGGCTGGATTCGGCCTAGACCTCTATCCAGCTCTGCAACTCTATTTCCCGAATGTGGCAATCAGCCGCGCTTGCGGTTTGCGACTTTTTCAACCGCGCGTTTGTGAACTTCTTGCATACCGGCAACATCAGGCACCGTCATTTCAAGATTGGTGATGTGACCGTTGTTCAAGCCATAGCACCATCCGTGCAGCGTGACCTTCTGGCCACGCGCCCATGCGTCCTGCATTACCGTAGATTGGGCCACGTTGACGACCTGCTCAATGGCATTGAGCTCGCACAGCGCATCGTGACGGTACTGAGTAGAAATGCTTTCCAGCAAGTCGATGTGCTTGTCACGCACATCACGCACGTGGCGAGTCCAGTTATCCACCAGTCCCAGACGTAGATTGTTCAGCGCCGCATACACACCGCCGCAGCCATAGTGACCCACTACCATCAAGTGCTCGATCTTCAAATGATCTACCGAGTACTGAATGGTGGATAAGCAGTTCAGATCGCTGGGCACCACCACATTGGCCACGTTGCGGTGTACGAACACTTCACCGGGCTCCAGACCCGTAATCTGGTTCGCAGGGACTCGGCTGTCCGAACAACCAATCCACATGTACTTAGGCTTTTGCTGCGCCATTAGTCCGGTAAAGAAACCTGGACGATCACGTTCCATCTGGTCTGCCCACTCACGGTTATGGGCAAACAGATCGTCGATGGAGGTCGTTGACATAAAACTATCCTTGTTTTTAGTGGTTGAAAGAATGGCGCGGCGTCTGCTGTCTCAACAGGTTTCAGCGAACAATTCGCGCCCAATCAACATGCGGCGAATTTCGCTGGTGCCGGCACCAATCTCATAGAGTTTCGCATCTCGCCAGAGGCGCCCGAGTGGATACTCGTTGATATACCCATTGCCGCCATAGATTTGCACTCCCTCACCGGCCATCCAAGTCGCCTTCTCAGCACACCAGAGGATGACGCTGGCGCAATCTTTGCGAACCTGACGAACATGGTCAGTTCCCAGAAGATCGAGGTTTTTAGCGACCGTATAGGCAAACGAGCGGCCCGCTTGCAGCACGGTATACATATCTGCAACCTTGCCTTGAATGAGCTGAAACTCACCAATGCTCTGACCAAACTGCTTGCGATCATGGATGTAGGGAACGACGTTATCCATCACGCTTTGCATAATGCCAAGAGGGCCGCCCGTTAGCACTGCTCGCTCATAATCGAGCCCGCTCATCAAAACCTTGGCACCCATATTCAGGCCGCCCAAGATGTTTTCAGCCGGCACTTCCACGTTCTGAAACACCAACTCCCCGGTGTGACTGCCGCGCATGCCCAGCTTATCGAGCTTTTGCGCAATCGAAAAACCAGGCATGCCCTTCTCGATCAAGAACGCTGTGACCCCGCGTGCGCCCATTTCAGGCTCGCTCTTGGCATAGACCACTAGCGTGTCTGCGTCTGGCCCATTGGTAATCCACATCTTGCTGCCATTGAGCAGGTAGTAACCGCCCTTATCCTCAGCTTTAAGTTTCATGCTGATGACGTCAGAACCAGCGCCGGGTTCGCTCATAGCGAGAGCTCCCACATGTTCACCGCTGATCAGCTTGGGCAGGTAATTGGCCTTTTGTGACTCTGTGCCGTTGCGATTGATCTGATTCACACACAAATTGCTATGCGCGCCGTAAGACAGACCAACAGAGGCACTGGCACGGGAAATTTCTTCCATCGCAATCATGTGTGCGAGGTAACCCATGTTGGCGCCGCCGTATTGCTCAGAAACGGTGATACCCAACACCCCTAGCTCGCCAAACTTGCGCCAAACATCCATGGGAAACTGATCAGTGCGATCAATCTCAGCCGCACGCGGCGCAATCTCACTCTGCGCAAAATCACGAACTGCATCACGCAGCGCATCAATATCTTCACCGAGCTGAAAGTTCAGTCCTGGCAGATTGGCAAGGCTCATGGTTGTCTCCTGTAGGTATAGGTCTGGCGGATCTCAGTTTTTAATCTCTAATTTTTCTTACTCTCGCACTGCTGCACACACTTCATGGGGTTGCGTACTTCTGCTCCATAAACAAGTCAGCATTGCTAGCGCACATCAGTGGCTTTTCTTTGGCAAACAGATGAATTGACGTTTACGTAAACGTCAATTATGCAGCACTGTCTCTCTCACTTTCATCTAGGAGGGAGCGGGCCTCTTTCTCCTGCTCACGCACCTCATCCAAAGTTACCTGTAAGTCTGCCATCTGTCCTTCAAGCTGCTTACGGTGCAACGCGAGTACATCCAAGAATTTACGCAGCTGCACGCCTGTGTCGCGTGGGCTGTCATACATATCAATAATTTCCTTAGCCTCGGAAAGCGATAAACCCAACCGTTTGGCTCGCAACGTCAGCCGCAGACGTGTGCGGTCTCTGGGCGAATACACGCGATTTCGCCCTCCCGTGCCAGAGCGCTCTGGCTGCAACAAACCCATATCTTCATAAAAACGAATCGCTCGCGTCGTGAGGTCGAACTCTTTGGCAAGGTCGCTGATGGTGTAACTGATCATCATGTTTGAAGCTAGGTGAAGTCTGGCGGCATTTGGAGCTGCGAACACCACCCTTGATACGTCGCGGCTTCGCCTTGTCGTACTTATGTACGCCCTGCAGCTTCTCGCCTCTTCTCAAACGCAAACCTTCGCGGTTTGCTGGGTGGTACTAACCGCTCTTAGGTCACTAAAAGTAGTAGCTAGACCTCTAAAAAATTTTGACAAAAACGCCGAAAACACAGAAGAGGCAGTTTCTGGCATTTGAAAAGCCGAACTCAATTGCTCATCGAGCGCCTAGGTGCTACTGAGCCTCCATTTATACGAGGCAAGTCTCATCTGGAATACGTGGAGCATGAGCTTGATGGAGTCGCTCCATTGTAGAACTGCAAGCATTGAGCTAACCCACCGCTTGTCGCACGTACGTAGCAATTGCTTGAGAGAAATTTCTTCGCACTTGAGCATGCTCCGCCTAGTACGTACATGCACCAGCGAACTACGCAACGCTTTTAACAAGCGAAAGCCAGCATAGAGGGCCGAGCACAAACAAGAGACACAAGCTGCGCATGAGTTGAACTTGTGGCGGTCTCATGACTGAAATACATATGCCATTGGGTATGCACATAAGTTGAGCGTGGTGGCTCAGCGACAGACAGCCAAACGGGTTTTCATCAGCGGGTGCTGAGCAAAACCATCTAGCTCAGATCGAAACAAAAAATCACTAAATCTGGCTACCCAAATTTGTCGCTGATGCAACTTTCTTTGCGAGAGGAATTTTCACGAAAAGCTCATTGACTGCAATTGATATCAGACGAAATCACTTCTTCAAACAAAACCCGAAACTTCAAATTAAATGTCAATAGTGTAATAAAAGCACATCAAAACGTATCTTTAAAACTACTAATCCAATCCAAAAGGATTCAATCCACAATTGTTTATTTTTCAATTTTTAACATTGAAAATAACCACTCGGTTAACTTTAATTAATGGCGCAATGATCTAATGTTAGCGCTAACTATCACCAGACACGCCTATTTGAATTGATTCTTCATGGGCTACATCCCCCTCTACACAGAGAGGCATAGATTTAGTTAGTGGATTATTAATTCAATAGAAATGTCAATCATGTTATCCACCAGCATCGTTACAAAAGCGGACAATCAAGTACAGAAAAACGTATTTATTGAGAATCTTAAGCTCGATAAACCGTCGATCATCAAATTGGAAATTGCGCCTGAGAAAGTTGCGAAATTTGAGCGTCATGGCAACGACCTGACCTTGGTGCTAAAGAATGGGCAATCAGTCGTAATCCACGATTTTTTTGTGATTGATGCCAATGGTCTGCGTAGTGACTTGGTGTTGCTGGATGATTTCGGCGTACTCTGGTGGGGTCAATACACGTCACCTTGGTCATATTTCCATTTCACAGAGATTGAATGGACTGACAACCCGATTGTTCCGCTGCACGAATCAGGATTACTTGGTGGCGTTTTTGCCGGACTAGCTGCATTGGGTGTACTGGGCCTCTCCAGCAGCGGTGGCTCAAGCGGCGGCAGCCCTTCGCCAAAAGCTAATCAAGCCCCATCCGCGACAACTACCCCTCTCAGCCTGAATGAAGGTGGACGAGTTCCCGGAAAAATCACGGCCACAGACCCTGATGGAAATCCGTTGACTTACAAAGTCACCACACCACCGGCCCACGGAGAGGTCGTGATGAAGTCCGACGGTACTTTTGAATATGTACCAAAGCCTGGATACAGCGGTAGTGATTCGTTTGTGGTGACCGTCGATGACGGCCATGGCGGCACAACGACTGTGGAAGTTCCTGTCACGGTGAATCCTGTCAACGATGCCCCTGTCGCAGTCAATGACAGCGTGACAGCTACCGAAGACACGCCGTTTAACTCAACCGTGAGTTTGGTTGCCAACGATACGGATGCAGACGGAAACCCTCTGACCGCTGTTCCGGGTACTTTCACGACCACCGCAGGCGGCACGATCGTGATCGCTGCTGACGGCAGCTATACCTATACGCCTCCTGCAAACTTCAATGGCACAGATACGGTGGATTACACCGTGACCGATGGCACGCTCAGCGACATCGGTACGCTGACGATTACGGTCGATCCGGTCAATGATGCACCCGTCGCAGTAGATGACAGCGTCACGGCAACTGAAGACACGCCGTTTAACTCGACAGTGAGTTTGGTTGCCAACGATACAGATGCCGATGGCAACCCATTGACCGCTGTTCCGGGCACCTTCACGACCACTGCAGGTGGCACGATCGTGATCGCTGCAGACGGCAGCTATACCTATACGCCTCCAGCGAATTTCAATGGCACAGATACGGTGGATTACACCGTGACCGATGGCACGCTCAGCGACACCGGTACGCTGACGATAACGGTCGATCCGGTCAATGATGCACCCGTCGCAGTAGATGACAGCGTCACGGCAACTGAAGACACCCCGTTGAACTCGACCGTGAGTTTGGTTGCCAACGATACAGATGCGGATGGCAACCCATTGACCGCTGTGCCGGGCACTTTTACGACCACTGCAGGCGGCACGATTGTGATCGCTGCAGACGGCAGCTATACCTATACGCCTCCTGCAAACTTCAATGGCACAGATACGGTGGATTACACCGTGACCGACGGCACGCTGAGCGACATCGGTACGCTGACGATCACGGTGAATCCGGTTAATGATGCGCCCGTCGCATCAGCCCCTGCCGTGGTGACTAACGAAGATACACTCGCTACAGGTCAGATCACGGTTACTGACCCTGATGGCGGAACGCCCACCTTCTCGCTGACAACACCGCCAAGCAATGGCACGGTGAGCGTGAATCCTGATGGCTCGTTTAACTACACACCTAATGCCAACTACAACGGCTCAGACACTTTTACGGTGACCGTGGATGATGGAAAGGGTGGAGTCACGACGGTGGACATCCCTGTGACGGTAAATCCCGTCAATGATGCGCCTGTCGCAGTAGATGACAGCATCACGGCAACTGAAGACACGCCGTTTAACTCGACAGTGAGTTTGGTTGCCAACGATACAGATGCCGATGGCAACCCATTGACCGCTGTTCCGGGCACCTTCACGACCACTGCAGGTGGCACGATCGTGATTGCTGCAGACGGCAGCTACACCTATACGCCTCCAGCGAATTTCAATGGCACAGATACGGTGGATTACACCGTGACCGATGGCACGCTCAGCGACACCGGTACGCTGACGATAACGGTCGATCCGGTCAATGATGCACCCGTCGCAGTAGATGACAGCGTCACGGCAACTGAAGACACCCCGTTGAACTCGACCGTGAGTTTGGTTGCCAACGATACAGATGCGGATGGCAACCCATTGACCGCTGTGCCGGGCACTTTTACGACCACTGCAGGCGGCACGATTGTGATCGCTGCAGACGGCAGCTATACCTATACGCCTCCTGCAAACTTCAATGGCACAGATACGGTGGATTACACCGTGACCGACGGCACGCTGAGCGACATCGGTACGCTGACGATCACGGTGAATCCGGTTAATGATGCGCCCGTCGCATCAGCCCCTGCCGTGGTGACTAACGAAGATACACTCGCTACAGGTCAGATCACGGTTACTGACCCTGATGGCGGAACGCCCACCTTCTCGCTGACAACACCGCCAAGCAATGGCACGGTGAGCGTGAATCCTGATGGCTCGTTTAACTACACACCTAATGCCAACTACAACGGCTCAGACACTTTTACGGTGACCGTGGATGATGGAAAGGGTGGAGTCACGACGGTGGACATCCCTGTGACGGTAAATCCCGTCAATGATGCGCCTGTCGCAGTAGATGACAGCATCACGGCAACTGAAGACACGTCGTTTAACTCGACAGTGAGTTTGCTTGCCAACGATACAGATGCGGATGGCAACCCATTGACCGCTGTTCCGGGTACCTTCACGACCACTGCAGGTGGCACGATCGTGATTGCTGCAGACGGCAGCTACACCTATACGCCTCCAGCCAACTTCAATGGCACTGATACGGTGGATTACACCGTGACCGATGGCACGCTCAGCGATATCGGTACGCTGACGATTACCGTAGATCCCATCAACGATGCGCCTGTAGCTATAGATGACAGTATTACTACAAACGAGGGCATTGCATTTACCTCAACAACAAGCCTGTTAGCTAACGATACGGACCTTGATGGAGATAGTTTGTCTGCTCAGCCGGGTACTTTCAAAACGACTCAGGGTGGCACGATTGAGATCACTGCGGACGGCAACTATACCTATACACCACCCCCACAGTTCACTGGAGTTGACTCTGTTGACTACACCTTGACCGATGGGGTTTTGAGTGACGTAGGAACGTTGAACATCACTGTAGCGCCTGTGAACAATGCTCCCATGGTGGCTTTGGATTCATCATCGCTGCAGTTCGCGCTAGATGGCGCATCCGGCTTCGTTTACAACGACCCTGTTAAAGGCTCGATCACGGTAACCTCTGTTGACAGCGATCCTAATTACCGATTTCTCCTAACCAACACCTATGACAACGATTCGTCCGGCAATGGCACTGACACCTTCCCGTTACCTGACACTTCTGTTGATTTTTTGGCCATAAAGCCTTTAAGCAATGGGACTGCGACCTATACCATCAACTTGGGTGGCTATAACGATATTGCCCACTTAGGTTTAGTTTTGGGTGATTTGGGGGTGGGCGCCACATTGACTGTTCAGGCATACGATGCAAGTGGAACGTTGATTGATTTAAGCAATTATTTCGATATTCTTGGTCAATACACTACAGACGCAAAACCGAATTTTTTAGGTTTCAACGAGATTACGCACACAACACCTACCTCTGTTGTTGTAGCTAACAACGGCACTAGCCAAGGGCGTACCGTATTCTTGGATGATCTGCCTCTCAATGCTGCAACAATTACCATCACGCAGAACTCGCCGACCAATGAGCAAGTCGATATTGCGCTCTATGACATGTCTGGTAGCTATGAGACAGCTTTCACCGAAGGTGGCGGCAGTGTTTCTATCGCCTCATCTGCAGCCGCAGTGAGTGACGAAGACGACACAAATATCGAAAGTGCGTCCATTGTTCTGACCAATGCCAAGGCCGGTGACGTTCTTGCTGTAGATGCATCAAAAATCCCTACAGGCGTCACTTACACAATTGATACGTCAGATCCAAGCAAAGTTATCGTGACTTTGACAGGCTCGGCCACCAAGAGTGCTTACGCAGATGCGATCGAGGGCATTACGTTTGAGAACACATCGGTAAACCCCGATGCTTCCAATCGAATCATTGAAGTGACTGTTAATGATGGCGATATCGACTCAAACGTTGCGATCAGCACCATCACGGTTGCGCCTGCCAGTGTTACCCCCATAGCAGCGAATGACAGTGTGACATCGGATGACGACGGCACACCGCTGACACTTGATGACGCTAGCAGCCCTGGTGTATTCGGTAACCAGCCTGCCTCTACATTCATGGCAGCACCCCTTCTGAAACTGGACTCCTTGGATACTTTATCTGCTTCAGATGACGACTCCGAAGGTACTGACGAATTGCCAAAGCTATCTGATGTACTAGGTACTGCTAAGTCAGGTGAGCAAACTCAGGGAATTGATCTGTTGACAGATTCAGGGGGGGAGCATCCGGCTCCACGCCAAATGATAAGGCGATGGCAGACACGTCAATGCTGACAGCGACTACGCTGGAAGATGATTTGCTGTACTCCAATCCACCCATCTAAGGTTTAAAAAAGCTAGCAAGGCGCCACCGAAAGCTTTTAGCGTGGCCTTGCTGCAAGACTCTATTTGGAGTTGATGCTTATGCAGACGAATTTATCGTCATTTTTTGCCAGAAGTCCTGTATTGCTCGCGACGCTGTTTTTGTGTGCACTTACAGGGCTAAGCAATGCTGAAGAGCTTGCCAAAACTGAGGCAAAAAATAGCGGCATGAGCATGGCTGCGGCTGTTCAAGCCGCTGTTGCTTGGCATCCCTCTGTGCGCCTGGCACAAGGACAATTGCTAGGTGCGGATGAAGGTATTGCCGTGGCAAAAGCAGGCTACAAGCCACAAGTGAGTGGCGGCATTGGCTCTCAGACCAGCAATAACGTCATCGCTCCCTATAGCTCACGTCATATTTATGATGCCCGCATTTCGGTGTCCCAGATGATCTATGACTTCGGCAAAGTAGACAGCGCAGTTCAGCAGGCCGAAGCTACCGTCTCCACCGCACAAGCTCAGGTTCAACTGTCTTCTGAAGATGTGGCGCGCGAGACAGCCTTGGCATGGGTAGAAGTGCGTCGGCAGCAAGCTCTCGTCGAGGTGGCCAACGCTCAAGTAATTGGAGTCAAGGCTTTAGCCGATCTGGCGCTAGAGCGTCAGATCAAGGGAGCCAGTACCAAATCAGATTCTGTACAAGCCCAATCTCGCGTTGAATCTGCAGCGGCTACAGCTATTAATTACTCAGCTCAAGCCCAGCGCTGGCGCGTACGCTTGATGTATTTGATAGGGGCCAAAGAATTACCACTCGTCAGCAGTGAATTGCCTTCAGCATTACCTCTAGCTTGCTCAGCAAGCAATGGTCCAGATGCCTTGCTACCTGCGGCAGTGCTCAAAGCGATTGGACAGCGAGACCTAGCTAAGGCAGATCTGAAGGCTGCAGATGCCCAACTCAAGCCTACTTTGTCGCTTGATGGTTCTGTCGCGCGCGGATTGAGCAACGGATCTCGCCCTGTTGGCTACAGCGAGCTGGATACAAGAATCATGCTTAATTTGAGCGCACCTTTGTACGAAGGTGGTCGCAATCAGGCTCGTCAACGTGCTGCCGCGCATGCTTTAGATGCAGCCGACTCTGCGGTCGCATATGCCCAATTTCAGGCTCAACAAACACTGCAAGATGCATTCGCCCAGACAGTGGGTCAACAACAGCGTGCCCCGGTAATTGATGCACGAATTTCCAGTATTCGTACTACGCGCGATTTGTACCGCGAGCAGTACCTTCAACTAGGTACGCGCTCGTTGTTAGATCTGCTCAATGCCGAGCAGGAATACCACATCGCCAATCTGGATCGTGTCGAGAGCTTCTATGAAATACAGCGCTTGGCAGTCGAGTGCCTGTATCAAAGCGGTCGTATGCGCACGGTCTTTGAACTGCCTGAGCCTGTCGTCGCGCAAGGGGGCGTGCGATGAATACCAAGGACTTTATGGCCGATCAATCTCCGGATTCATCAGACAAGGCCACACCGCCCTTGCTAAAGCCAGCGGCAGATAAGCCGACCACAACCGAAGTTCGTACCCGTATGATCGCCCTTGATGGCTGGGTAGACGCCATACTGACGGTTGCTTCCCACTATCAAATTGACACTTCACGTGAACGTCTACGTGTATCAGCAAGCTGGCAAGGTACGGGAAAAGATACCTTTGACATGCAAGAAGCTGTACGCCAGATTTCACAGCAAGCGGGCATGACACTCCATGAGGTGGCCCCAAAGCTTGATGAATTGAGTCCTTGGCGCTTGCCGGTTGTGGTGCAACTTAAAGACGGCCAGGTTGCCGTCATTGCGGCCATTGCCCAATATGGTTTACGCATTATTTTCAGTGGCGACAAAGGCGCTGAAACCGTGCGTAGCGTTGCTCAATTGCAGCCCGAGTTACAGCTCATGGCAGTGCTACGGCCTATTCAGTCAGTTGCGGATTCTCGTGTGGATGACTACATTCGCCCCGTCAAGCAACACTGGCTGAGAGACATTGTGTTCTCTGATTTACGGCCGTACTTTCATATTTTGCTCGCCTCACTGGTAACCAATTTGATGGCCTTGGGCGGCATTTTGTTCTCCATGCAGATTTATGACCGTGTAGTACCGGCTCAATCTACGCCAACGCTATACGTTCTGTTTGGTGGTGTTTTGCTGTCCATTGTTTTTTCATGGGTCATGCGCAGTGCGCGTATGACGGTTACGGACTTACTGGGAAAACGCGCTGATCTACGTATTTCTGACAGAGTTTTCGGGCACGCATTGCGGGTACGAAACAGCGCTCGACCTCAAGCGACAGGGACTTTTGTTTCGCAGATTAGAGAGCTAGAGCCTGTTCGCGAAATGCTGACATCGACCACGGTTACTGCCGTAGCGGATGTACCCTTTTTTATTCTCTTTTGCGCTATTTTCTGGATGATAGCAGGCTGGCTTGTCTGGGTTCCTCTTGCTGCATTTGTTCTCCTTTTACTGCCCAGTTTGCTAGCGCAAAAACGCTTGCGCACTTTGGCACAGGCGAGCATGCGAGAGGCCGCACTGCGCAACGCCATGTTGGTAGAGGCCGTGCAGGGTATC
Source organism: Comamonas sp. Y33R10-2 (assembly GCF_019355935.1). NCBI lineage: Bacteria > Pseudomonadati > Pseudomonadota > Betaproteobacteria > Burkholderiales > Comamonadaceae > Comamonas > Comamonas sp. Y33R10-2. The sequence goes on along the minus strand of NZ_CP079925.1, from coordinate 19,641 downwards.
GAAGACATAAAGTTGCTACAAGCGGAGCCACGCTTTCAGAATCAGTGGAATCATTACAACGCGGTGAATGCCGAATCAGGTTTGAAACTACGTGACCTGCTCAACAACCTCAATAACTGGATGCAAACAGTACAAGGTAGTGCATTTGCCTTTGTTGTATTTTTTGGCGCTCCGATGGTGATGTCTGGGGAGATGAGTACCGGTGTATTGGTTGCTGCCTCCATTTTGTCCAGCCGTATGCTGGCCCCACTATCCAGCGTTACAGGGGTTCTCAATCGCTGGCAACAAGCCAAAATCGCTGCCAATGGTCTAGACCAGCTCATGCAGCTCCCCTTGGACAACCCTAGCGATGGCAGCCGTATCCACCGCTCGCTCATTGATGGTCGTTATGAGCTAACTCAGGCAGTGTTCAGCTATGACGGAAAGATCCCTGCTTTAAATGTTAAGCAACTGCGAATCGAGCCAGGTGAACGCATCGCGATTTTGGGTCGTAATGGAGCGGGGAAATCAACACTTCTTCAAGCACTGTCTGGTTTACAAGAGCCACTGAGCGGCAAAGTCTCTCTTGATGATGTGACGTTGTGCCATATCGATCCAGCAGATGTACGCCGTGATGTAGCACTCCTCACTCAGAACGCTCGCCTGTTTTACGGCAGCCTGCGCGAGAACCTTTTGCTCGGTTCTCCTCATGCTACGGATACAGAGATCATCAAGGTGCTCAAAGCAACAGGAGCCTGGAATTTTGTCCGCAAGCTAGAAACTGGCTTGGATCACCGCGTTATGGAAGGTGGGGTTGGTTTATCAGGAGGTCAGCGCCAAAGTCTTCTACTGGCTAGGTTAATGTTGCGCAACCCTCGTGTGTTATTGCTGGATGAACCCACAGCATCACTTGATGAAGTCGCTGAGCAGGAAGTTATTGCTCAGCTGCGCCAATTTGCACCGCAATGTACCTTGGTTGTTGCAACTCACAGACCTGCCCTACTTCAGGCTGTAGATCGCATCGTCGTGGTGAACAATGGAGCCGTTGTCTTGGATGGCGCGCGCGACACCATACTTGAACGCTTACGCCAAGGGACAGAACCTGCTGCTACGCACAAAAAGGTTAGCGGGGAGTCTTTATGAAGCAGTTCAAACTACCCGTTAAAGGTTCGGAAAGCGAAGCACCTCACCTCAGCTCTAAAGCTGCCCTTGTGTCCTTGCATGATATGGATGAAGTCAGCGCCAGTCATTCTGGCCGTGTTGTCTGGATCCTTGCTATTTTTGTTCTATTGTTTCTGGCTTGGGCCATGTTTTTTGAAATCGATGAGGTTTCCAGTGGCTCTGGCCAGGTAATTCCTACATCAAGAGAACAGCGCATTCAATCGCTTGAGGGCGGTATTCTGGCCGAGTTACTTGTCCAAGAGGGGCAGACTGTAGAAAAGGGCCAAGTACTGGCTAAGCTGGACCCAACCCGCGGCGAGTCAAATGTCGAAGAAACTGCGGCACGCTATCGTGCGGCATTGGCAGCCAGCGCTCGTTTAAGGGCGGAGGTTGAGGGACGAGACACTCCTAATTTTCCTGCAGAGCTCAATGATTTTCCTCTACTCATTAGCTCTGAAACCGCATTGCTGCGTTCCCGCCGTAATGGCTTAAATGAAACTCTCTCAGGCCTTAACCAGGCCGTCGCATTGGTGCGCAAGGAGCTTGATATCACGAACTCTCTACTCGCCAGTGGTGCTGCTAGTAATGTCGAGTTCATTCGTTTACAGCGACAAAGAGCAGATTTAGATTTGAAGATTTCAGAGGCTCGCTCTAGTTACATGGTCAAGGCTCGAGAAGATCTAGCTAAGGCTGATGAGGAGGTCAAATCACTGCAGTCCGTTGTCCGTGGTCGAACAGATACGTTGGATAGAGCCACCTTGCAAGCGCCTGTGCGTGCAATTGTCAAAGCGCTTGATGTTACGACGATTGGAGGTGTTATACCTCCCAATGGCAATGTAATGACTCTGGTTCCTATTGGTGACCAATTACTGATCGAGGTGCGCATTTCTCCACGTGATATTGCATTTATTCATCCAGGTCAGGATGCTTTAATTAAAATAACCGCCTATGACTACTCCATTTACGGAGGCCTTAACGGTAAAGTTAGCACCATTGCACCAGACACTATGCGCGATGAGGTCAAGCCTGAAATCGTTTACTACCGGGTCATAGTCCGAACGGCTTCGGATGCTTTGGTTAACAGTGCTGGCCAGCGGCTCCCTATTGGACCCGGCATGGTGACTACCGCAGATATTCGCACAGGGCAAAAAACAATTTGGAATTATCTCACAAAGCCTTTAAATAAGGCCAGCGAGGCACTCCGTGAGCGTTGAGCAAGCTCAATATTTAATATATTCAAATACCGATTTATTTCACACGAAAGAATAGATTATGAAAATGAAATTCTCATTGAAAGCTTTTAAGCTTATAGCGTTGACAGCCTTCACTGGAGCAATGATAAGCAATGCCACCGCTGAGCTGGCTCATATGAACCCAGTGGATGAAGCCTCTAACCCTAATAAACTTGAGTATAAAGATGTAGAAGCTCGACGTCCCGATTTCTCCGAACCTTTTTTGAGAGACGGTATTATTACTCAACCACAACATTTGCAACAACTGAAAAAGGGCTTACCCCTTGAGCAAGCTTTAGCACTACTGGGACAACCAATAAAACGAAAAATTAGTAAAAATAGCGAAGAATTGGACTACAATCTTAAATTTAAAATGGCTAATTCAGAAAACTACATTGTTTGCCAATACAAGCTAGTTGTCGATGGAAATCAGAAAGTCATTGAAAATACTGTATGGCGTCGTAGACAATGCATGAATATGGTGAATGATGTTCAGCATTAAAAACTCTGAAAATGAAGCCTCCTCGAATCTTCGCGCCACTCAGAAGTAGAGAATCCACCCCATGGAGGTCTCTACATGAATAAGTCCAGATTCAGTGAAGCGCAAATCGTCGGCATCCTCAAGGATGTTGAACTCGGCGCCAAAGTCGGTGACACCTGCCGCAAACATGGCATCAGCGTTGCCACGTACTACAAGCGGAAGAGGCAGTATTCAGGGATGTCCGTGCCCCATCTGGGCCAGATGCGGCAGTTGCAAGAGAATGCCAAGCTCAAGCGCATGTATGCCGATTTGGCCCTCGTGCACCATGCCCTGAAGGATGTTGTCGAGCGAAAGCTCTGACCCTGGAGCGTCGGCAGTCCATCGTGCATGCGCTCATGAGTGAGCATCGCCTAAGTCAGCGCAGAGCTTGCCAAGCTGCGGGCCTGACTCGCTCAACGCTGCGATATGCACGTGTGGTCTGTGACGACTCCGGGGTAATCGACTTCATTCAAAGATACTGGCATTGAATCCTCGCCACGGGTTTGGGCTGCTTTACGCCAGCGCTCGTTATCAAGCGCAGCCCTGGAGCAAGACTGTGCTCTGGCGTGTGTATTGCCAGCTCAAACTGAACCTGCCCAAGCGAGGCAAGAAGCGTTTGCCTCAGCGCATCAAGCAGCCCTTGGACGCAGCCCCAACACCGAACCAGGGCTGGAGTTGCGACTTCATGTCCGATGCCCTGTAATCAGGACGGCGCTTCAGATCCTTCAATGTCATTGACTAATTCAACCGGGAATGCCTGCGTATCTAGATTGACACCAGCTTGCCCGCCGCTCGGGCGGTACGTGCCTTGGAGGAACTTGCTGAGGTCCGTGGGGCGCCGCAGTCCATTCGCCTGGACAACGGACCAGAGTTCATCGCCCAGGCTTTAAAGCAATGGGCACAGCGCAAAGGCGTAGAGCTGCGCCACATTCAGCCGGGAAAACCGATGCATAACGCTTATGTTGAACGTTTCAACAGAACTTACAGAACGGAGGTGCTCGACTGCTATGTCTTTGAATCGTTGCAGGAAGTGCGCTCGATGACCGAGGACTGGTGGCATCGCTATAACCACCATCGTCCACATGAATCGCTAGGCCGGATTCCGCCGGTTGCGTATCGTGTCAATCGTTTTCCTAACCTCTACTTTTACGTGGCACAGGAAAACGAGGAAGCTTCAAAAAAGAGAGCGCATAGCGCTCTCTTTTTATTTGATGTTTGTGTTTCAGACCCTAACGCTTTCAACGCTGGATCTTTCGCTATCACTTTTGAATCACCCAATAAAAAACCCCGTAATCTTTCGATTACGGGGTTTTTCTCTGTAAGAGCCTGACGATGACCTACTTTCACACGGGAACCCGCACTATCATCGGCGCTAAGTCGTTTCACGGTCCTGTTCGGGATGGGAAGGAGTGGTACCAACTTGCTATGGTCATCAGGCATAAACTTTTTGTCAGATCGATCGCTTATTTTCTCGATTAACTTCTTAATCGATTGCTTTCAATCCAACGAATTCATAGAGTCTTAATCAGCTTATTCGATTGCGCCTATTTGGCATAACTTGAATGATCGTTTTCACAATTCATTCTGTCTTTTATTTTCTGAGCTAAACCCAAAGTTATAGGGTCAAGCCTCTCGGGCAATTAGTACTGGTTAGCTTAACGCATTACTGCGCTTCCACACCCAGCCTATCAACGTCGTGGTCTACAACGACCCTTCAGGGGGCTCAAGGCCCCGGCAGATCTCATCTTGAAACGAGTTTCCCGCTTAGATGCTTTCAGCGGTTATCTCTTCCACACTTAGCTACCCTGCGATGCCACTGGCGTGACAACAGGTACACCAGAGGTGTGTCCACTCCGGTCCTCTCGTACTAGGAGCAGGCTTCCTCAAATCTGCAGCGCCCACGGAAGATAGGGACCAAACTGTCTCACGACGTTTTAAACCCAGCTCACGTACCTCTTTAAATGGCGAACAGCCATACCCTTGGGACCGACTACAGCCCCAGGATGAGATGAGCCGACATCGAGGTGCCAAACACCGCCGTCGATATGAACTCTTGGGCGGTATCAGCCTGTTATCCCCAGAGTACCTTTTATCCGTTGAGCGATGGCCCTTCCATACAGAACCACCGGATCACTATGTCCTGCTTTCGCATCTGCTCGACTTGTCAGTCTCGCAGTTAAGCACGCTTATGCCATTGCACTATCGTCACGATGTCCGACCGTAACTAGCGTACCTTCGAACTCCTCCGTTACGCTTTGGGAGGAGACCGCCCCAGTCAAACTGCCTACCATGCACTGTCCCCGATCCAGATAATGGACCAAGGTTAGAACCTCAAACGCACCAGGGTGGTATTTCAACGTTGGCTCCATGTGATCTAGCGACCACACTTCAAAGCCTCCCACCTATCCTACACAGATCCGTTCAAAGTCCAATACAAAGCTACAGTAAAGGTTCATGGGGTCTTTCCGTCTTTCCGCGGGGAGATTGCATCATCACAAACATTTCAACTTCGCTGAGTCTCAGGAGGAGACAGTGTGGCCATCGTTACGCCATTCGTGCAGGTCGGAACTTACCCGACAAGGAATTTCGCTACCTTAGGACCGTTATAGTTACGGCCGCCGTTTACTGGGACTTCAATCAAGAGCTTGCACCCCATCATTTAATCTTCCAGCACCGGGCAGGCGTCACACCCTATACGTCCACTTTCGTGTTTGCAGAGTGCTGTGTTTTTATTAAACAGTCGCAGCCACCAATTTTTTGCAGCCCTTTTTAGCTCCGTTTGTTCAACTTCACTGACTTAGGGCACACCTTCTCCCGAAGTTACGGTGTTAATTTGCCGAGTTCCTTCTCCTGAGTTCTCTCAAGCGCCTTAGAATACTCATCTCGCGCACCAGTGTCGGTTTGCGGTACGGTCGTCAATAGCTGAAGCTTAGTGGCTTTTCCTGGAAGCAGGGTATCACTCACTTCGTGTGCAAGCACACTCGTTATCACGCCTCATCTTAGCTCTCCGGATTTGCCTAAAGAGCACGACTACACGCTTGAACCAACATATCCAACAGTTGGCTGAGCTAACCTTCTCCGTCCCCACATCGCACTATTGATCGGTACAGGAATATTGACCTGTTTCCCATCAGCTACGCATCTCTGCCTCGCCTTAGGGGCCGACTCACCCTACGCCGATGAACGTTGCGTAGGAAACCTTGCGCTTACGGCGAGGGGGCTTTTCACCCCCTTTAACGCTACTCATGTCAGCATTCGCACTTCTGATACCTCCAGCATCCGTCTCCAGACACCTTCACAGGCTTACAGAACGCTCTCCTACCACGTGCAATAAATTGCACATCCGCAGCTTCGGTAACTGGCTTAGCCCCGTTACATCTTCCGCGCAGGACGACTCGATCAGTGAGCTATTACGCTTTCTTTAAATGATGGCTGCTTCTAAGCCAACATCCTGACTGTTTTAGCCTTCCCACTTCGTTTCCCACTTAGCCAATTTTAGGGACCTTAGCTGGCGGTCTGGGTTGTTTCCCTCTTGAGTCCGGACGTTAGCACCCGGTGCTCTGTCTCCCAAGCTGTACTCGTCGGTATTCGGAGTTTGCATAGGTTTGGTAAGTCGCCATGACCCCCTAGCCTAAACAGTGCTCTACCCCCGACGGTAATACTTGAGGCACTACCTAAATAGTTTTCGGAGAGAACCAGCTATTTCCAAGTTTGTTTAGCCTTTCACCCCTATCCACAGCTCATCCCCTAATTTTGCAACATTAGTGGGTTCGGACCTCCAGTACCTGTTACGGCACCTTCATCCTGGCCATGGATAGATCACTTGGTTTCGGGTCTACACCCAGCGACTGTTCGCCCTATTCGGACTCGATTTCTCTGCGCCTCCCCTATTCGGTTAAGCTTGCCACTGAATGTAAGTCGCTGACCCATTATACAAAAGGTACGCAGTCACCCCTTACGAGGCTCCTACTTTTTGTAAGCATACGGTTTCAGGATCTATTTCACTCCCCTCCCGGGGTTCTTTTCGCCTTTCCCTCACGGTACTGGTTCACTATCGGTCGATGATGAGTATTTAGCCTTAGAGGATGGTCCCCCTATATTCAGACAGGGTTTCTCGTGCCCCGCCCTACTTGTCTGCAGCCTAGTACCACCGATCGGTTTTCACATACGGGACTATCACCCACTATGGTTGGCCTTTCCATGCCATTTTGTTAACCGGTCGACTATCACTGCAAGGCTCTTCCGAATTCGCTCGCCACTACTATCGGAATCTCGGTTGATGTCTTTTCCTCTGGGTACTTAGATGTTTCAGTTCTCCAGGTTCGCTTCGCATACCTATGAATTCAGTATGCGATACCTATTGCTAGGTGGGTTCCCCCATTCAGAAATCTCCGGATCAAAGCTTATTTGCCAGCTCCCCGAAGCTTATCGCAGGCTATCACGTCTTTCGTCGCCTATCATCGCCAAGGCATCCACCATATGCTCTTAGTCACTTGACCCTATAACTTTGACGTCTCTTGCGAAACACAAAGCTCTAGAACTTCAAAGACTGGTGAGGTCTTACACCTCACGCGTTATGCCGTAATGTGAATATCTTTGGCTGTATCTTTCGACACAGCTTTGAGAATATTCGTCATTACTAAATATCTTTGCTTTCGCAAAATATTTGTTTTGACGCAATCAAAAAGTTGCTGATGGCACGGTGCATTAACCTTGGTTAATGCTTTCCACCAGCAACGCTGATTTCGACTCTATGAATTTTTAAAGAACAGCCTATTGATCAAAGATCAATATAAAAGCAGTCTGCTTCAGACTGCTTTTATATTGAATTTCTGTTTTCGCCTTCTCAACCCATGCTTTGTAGCACTTGCTGAGCCCACGATTATAGCATCACTGGACGCTATCATTTTTAACCTGGTGGAGGATGACGGGATCGAACCGACGACCCCCTGCTTGCAAAGCAGGTGCTCTCCCAGCTGAGCTAATCCCCCGGGATTGTCAATCCAGATGTTGGATTCAGTACCGAAGTACTGGTGGGTCTAGTTGGGCTCGAACCAACGACCCCTGCGTTATCAACACAGTGCTCTAACCAGCTGAGCTACAGACCCATTCCAATTTCTTGCTCGCATCGATTTCTCAATACAAACCCGTTTTGGCTTGTTCCAACAACCGATAAGTGTGGACGTTCAACTTAAAGCAGCATTTTTCCAGAAAGGAGGTGATCCAGCCGCACCTTCCGATACGGCTACCTTGTTACGACTTCACCCCAGTCACGAACCCCGCCGTGGTAAGCGCCCTCCTTGCGGTTAGGCTACCTACTTCTGGCGAGACCCGCTCCCATGGTGTGACGGGCGGTGTGTACAAGACCCGGGAACGTATTCACCGTGACATTCTGATCCACGATTACTAGCGATTCCGACTTCACGCAGTCGAGTTGCAGACTGCGATCCGGACTACGACTGGCTTTATGAGATTAGCTCCCCCTCGCGGGTTGGCAACTCTTTGTACCAGCCATTGTATGACGTGTGTAGCCCCACCTATAAGGGCCATGAGGACTTGACGTCATCCCCACCTTCCTCCGGTTTGTCACCGGCAGTCCCATTAGAGTGCTCAACTAAATGTAGCAACTAATGGCAAGGGTTGCGCTCGTTGCGGGACTTAACCCAACATCTCACGACACGAGCTGACGACAGCCATGCAGCACCTGTGTTACGGTTCTCTTTCGAGCACGAAACCATCTCTGGTAACTTCCGTACATGTCAAAGGTGGGTAAGGTTTTTCGCGTTGCATCGAATTAAACCACATCATCCACCGCTTGTGCGGGTCCCCGTCAATTCCTTTGAGTTTCAACCTTGCGGCCGTACTCCCCAGGCGGTCAACTTCACGCGTTAGCTTCGTTACTGAGTCAGTTAAGACCCAACAACCAGTTGACATCGTTTAGGGCGTGGACTACCAGGGTATCTAATCCTGTTTGCTCCCCACGCTTTCGTGCATGAGCGTCAGTACAGGTCCAGGGGATTGCCTTCGCCATCGGTGTTCCTCCGCATATCTACGCATTTCACTGCTACACGCGGAATTCCATCCCCCTCTACCGTACTCTAGCTTTGCAGTCACAATGGCAGTTCCCAGGTTGAGCCCGGGGATTTCACCACTGTCTTACAAAACCGCCTGCGCACGCTTTACGCCCAGTAATTCCGATTAACGCTTGCACCCTACGTATTACCGCGGCTGCTGGCACGTAGTTAGCCGGTGCTTATTCTTACGGTACCGTCATGACTCCGGGGTATTAGCCCAGAGCTTTTCGTTCCGTACAAAAGCAGTTTACAACCCGAAGGCCTTCATCCTGCACGCGGCATTGCTGGATCAGGCTTTCGCCCATTGTCCAAAATTCCCCACTGCTGCCTCCCGTAGGAGTCTGGACCGTGTCTCAGTTCCAGTGTGGCTGGTCGTCCTCTCAGACCAGCTACAGATCGCAGGCTTGGTGAGCCTTTACCCCACCAACTACCTAATCTGCCATCAGCCGCTCTAGTAGCACAAGGCCCGAAGGTCCCCTGCTTTCATCCGTAGATCTCATGCGGTATTAGCTACTCTTTCGAGTAGTTATCCCCCACTACTAGGCACGTTCCGATGTATTACTCACCCGTTCGCCACTCGTCAGCATCCGAAGACCTGTTACCGTTCGACTTGCATGTGTAAAGCATGCCGCCAGCGTTCAATCTGAGCCAGGATCAAACTCTATAGTTCGATCTTGAATTTAAAGTCTTTCGACTGCTCACTCACTTGACGGAATTAAGAAGAATAAATTCTTCCATAATTACTGTTTTCGTGAGCGCTTGATACTCCGAAGAGTTTTGTTCCGAAGAACTGGCTGCTTGCCATCAAACGCCCACACTTATCGGCTGTATTTTTTTAAGGATCTGAGAACTCAAACAGCTTTAAAACCACTTGAATTTCGTTGCTTGCTGTGATCAGCGAAGCCTTAGATTGTAGCACTGTTTTCACAGTACTTTTAAAACGTTTTTGCGTTTTCTTCTCACCCCTCTTGCGAAGAGAGAGAAGAAAACGCCTGGCGTGAGCCAGGCGTTTTGGCGTAAGAGCCTGACGATGACCTACTTTCACACGGGAACCCGCACTATCATCGGCGCTAAGTCGTTTCACGGTCCTGTTCGGGATGGGAAGGAGTGGTACCAACTTGCTATGGTCATCAGGCATAAACTTTTTGTCAGATCGATCGCTTATTTTCTCGATTAACTTCTTAATCGATTGCTTTCAATCCAACGAATTCATAGAGTCTTAATCAGCTTATTCGATTGCGCCTATTTGGCATAACTTGAATGATCGTTTTCACAATTCATTCTGTCTTTTATTTTCTGAGCTAAACCCAAAGTTATAGGGTCAAGCCTCTCGGGCAATTAGTACTGGTTAGCTTAACGCATTACTGCGCTTCCACACCCAGCCTATCAACGTCGTGGTCTACAACGACCCTTCAGGGGGCTCAAGGCCCCGGCAGATCTCATCTTGAAACGAGTTTCCCGCTTAGATGCTTTCAGCGGTTATCTCTTCCACACTTAGCTACCCTGCGATGCCACTGGCGTGACAACAGGTACACCAGAGGTGTGTCCACTCCGGTCCTCTCGTACTAGGAGCAGGCTTCCTCAAATCTGCAGCGCCCACGGAAGATAGGGACCAAACTGTCTCACGACGTTTTAAACCCAGCTCACGTACCTCTTTAAATGGCGAACAGCCATACCCTTGGGACCGACTACAGCCCCAGGATGAGATGAGCCGACATCGAGGTGCCAAACACCGCCGTCGATATGAACTCTTGGGCGGTATCAGCCTGTTATCCCCAGAGTACCTTTTATCCGTTGAGCGATGGCCCTTCCATACAGAACCACCGGATCACTATGTCCTGCTTTCGCATCTGCTCGACTTGTCAGTCTCGCAGTTAAGCACGCTTATGCCATTGCACTATCGTCACGATGTCCGACCGTAACTAGCGTACCTTCGAACTCCTCCGTTACGCTTTGGGAGGAGACCGCCCCAGTCAAACTGCCTACCATGCACTGTCCCCGATCCAGATAATGGACCAAGGTTAGAACCTCAAACGCACCAGGGTGGTATTTCAACGTTGGCTCCATGTGATCTAGCGACCACACTTCAAAGCCTCCCACCTATCCTACACAGATCCGTTCAAAGTCCAATACAAAGCTACAGTAAAGGTTCATGGGGTCTTTCCGTCTTTCCGCGGGGAGATTGCATCATCACAAACATTTCAACTTCGCTGAGTCTCAGGAGGAGACAGTGTGGCCATCGTTACGCCATTCGTGCAGGTCGGAACTTACCCGACAAGGAATTTCGCTACCTTAGGACCGTTATAGTTACGGCCGCCGTTTACTGGGACTTCAATCAAGAGCTTGCACCCCATCATTTAATCTTCCAGCACCGGGCAGGCGTCACACCCTATACGTCCACTTTCGTGTTTGCAGAGTGCTGTGTTTTTATTAAACAGTCGCAGCCACCAATTTTTTGCAGCCCTTTTTAGCTCCGTTTGTTCAACTTCACTGACTTAGGGCACACCTTCTCCCGAAGTTACGGTGTTAATTTGCCGAGTTCCTTCTCCTGAGTTCTCTCAAGCGCCTTAGAATACTCATCTCGCGCACCAGTGTCGGTTTGCGGTACGGTCGTCAATAGCTGAAGCTTAGTGGCTTTTCCTGGAAGCAGGGTATCACTCACTTCGTGTGCAAGCACACTCGTTATCACGCCTCATCTTAGCTCTCCGGATTTGCCTAAAGAGCACGACTACACGCTTGAACCAACATATCCAACAGTTGGCTGAGCTAACCTTCTCCGTCCCCACATCGCACTATTGATCGGTACAGGAATATTGACCTGTTTCCCATCAGCTACGCATCTCTGCCTCGCCTTAGGGGCCGACTCACCCTACGCCGATGAACGTTGCGTAGGAAACCTTGCGCTTACGGCGAGGGGGCTTTTCACCCCCTTTAACGCTACTCATGTCAGCATTCGCACTTCTGATACCTCCAGCATCCGTCTCCAGACACCTTCACAGGCTTACAGAACGCTCTCCTACCACGTGCAATAAATTGCACATCCGCAGCTTCGGTAACTGGCTTAGCCCCGTTACATCTTCCGCGCAGGACGACTCGATCAGTGAGCTATTACGCTTTCTTTAAATGATGGCTGCTTCTAAGCCAACATCCTGACTGTTTTAGCCTTCCCACTTCGTTTCCCACTTAGCCAATTTTAGGGACCTTAGCTGGCGGTCTGGGTTGTTTCCCTCTTGAGTCCGGACGTTAGCACCCGGTGCTCTGTCTCCCAAGCTGTACTCGTCGGTATTCGGAGTTTGCATAGGTTTGGTAAGTCGCCATGACCCCCTAGCCTAAACAGTGCTCTACCCCCGACGGTAATACTTGAGGCACTACCTAAATAGTTTTCGGAGAGAACCAGCTATTTCCAAGTTTGTTTAGCCTTTCACCCCTATCCACAGCTCATCCCCTAATTTTGCAACATTAGTGGGTTCGGACCTCCAGTACCTGTTACGGCACCTTCATCCTGGCCATGGATAGATCACTTGGTTTCGGGTCTACACCCAGCGACTGTTCGCCCTATTCGGACTCGATTTCTCTGCGCCTCCCCTATTCGGTTAAGCTTGCCACTGAATGTAAGTCGCTGACCCATTATACAAAAGGTACGCAGTCACCCCTTACGAGGCTCCTACTTTTTGTAAGCATACGGTTTCAGGATCTATTTCACTCCCCTCCCGGGGTTCTTTTCGCCTTTCCCTCACGGTACTGGTTCACTATCGGTCGATGATGAGTATTTAGCCTTAGAGGATGGTCCCCCTATATTCAGACAGGGTTTCTCGTGCCCCGCCCTACTTGTCTGCAGCCTAGTACCACCGATCGGTTTTCACATACGGGACTATCACCCACTATGGTTGGCCTTTCCATGCCATTTTGTTAACCGGTCGACTATCACTGCAAGGCTCTTCCGAATTCGCTCGCCACTACTATCGGAATCTCGGTTGATGTCTTTTCCTCTGGGTACTTAGATGTTTCAGTTCTCCAGGTTCGCTTCGCATACCTATGAATTCAGTATGCGATACCTATTGCTAGGTGGGTTCCCCCATTCAGAAATCTCCGGATCAAAGCTTATTTGCCAGCTCCCCGAAGCTTATCGCAGGCTATCACGTCTTTCGTCGCCTATCATCGCCAAGGCATCCACCATATGCTCTTAGTCACTTGACCCTATAACTTTGACGTCTCTTGCGAAACACAAAGCTCTAGAACTTCAAAGACTGGTGAGGTCTTACACCTCACGCGTTATGCCGTAATGTGAATATCTTTGGCTGTATCTTTCGACACAGCTTTGAGAATATTCGTCATTACTAAATATCTTTGCTTTCGCAAAATATTTGTTTTGACGCAATCAAAAAGTTGCTGATGGCACGGTGCATTAACCTTGGTTAATGCTTTCCACCAGCAACGCTGATTTCGACTCTATGAATTTTTAAAGAACAGCCTATTGATCAAAGATCAATATAAAAGCAGTCTGCTTCAGACTGCTTTTATATTGAATTTCTGTTTTCGCCTTCTCAACCCATGCTTTGTAGCACTTGCTGAGCCCACGATTATAGCATCACTGGATGCTATCATTTTTAACCTGGTGGAGGATGACGGGATCGAACCGACGACCCCCTGCTTGCAAAGCAGGTGCTCTCCCAGCTGAGCTAATCCCCCGGGATTGTCAATCCAGATGTTGGATTCAGTACCGAAGTACTGGTGGGTCTAGTTGGGCTCGAACCAACGACCCCTGCGTTATCAACACAGTGCTCTAACCAGCTGAGCTACAGACCCATTCCAATTTCTTGCTCGCATCGATTTCTCAATACAAACCCGTTTTGGCTTGTTCCAACAACCGATAAGTGTGGACGTTCAACTTAAAGCAGCATTTTTCCAGAAAGGAGGTGATCCAGCCGCACCTTCCGATACGGCTACCTTGTTACGACTTCACCCCAGTCACGAACCCCGCCGTGGTAAGCGCCCTCCTTGCGGTTAGGCTACCTACTTCTGGCGAGACCCGCTCCCATGGTGTGACGGGCGGTGTGTACAAGACCCGGGAACGTATTCACCGTGACATTCTGATCCACGATTACTAGCGATTCCGACTTCACGCAGTCGAGTTGCAGACTGCGATCCGGACTACGACTGGCTTTATGAGATTAGCTCCCCCTCGCGGGTTGGCAACTCTTTGTACCAGCCATTGTATGACGTGTGTAGCCCCACCTATAAGGGCCATGAGGACTTGACGTCATCCCCACCTTCCTCCGGTTTGTCACCGGCAGTCCCATTAGAGTGCTCAACTAAATGTAGCAACTAATGGCAAGGGTTGCGCTCGTTGCGGGACTTAACCCAACATCTCACGACACGAGCTGACGACAGCCATGCAGCACCTGTGTTACGGTTCTCTTTCGAGCACGAAACCATCTCTGGTAACTTCCGTACATGTCAAAGGTGGGTAAGGTTTTTCGCGTTGCATCGAATTAAACCACATCATCCACCGCTTGTGCGGGTCCCCGTCAATTCCTTTGAGTTTCAACCTTGCGGCCGTACTCCCCAGGCGGTCAACTTCACGCGTTAGCTTCGTTACTGAGTCAGTTAAGACCCAACAACCAGTTGACATCGTTTAGGGCGTGGACTACCAGGGTATCTAATCCTGTTTGCTCCCCACGCTTTCGTGCATGAGCGTCAGTACAGGTCCAGGGGATTGCCTTCGCCATCGGTGTTCCTCCGCATATCTACGCATTTCACTGCTACACGCGGAATTCCATCCCCCTCTACCGTACTCTAGCTTTGCAGTCACAATGGCAGTTCCCAGGTTGAGCCCGGGGATTTCACCACTGTCTTACAAAACCGCCTGCGCACGCTTTACGCCCAGTAATTCCGATTAACGCTTGCACCCTACGTATTACCGCGGCTGCTGGCACGTAGTTAGCCGGTGCTTATTCTTACGGTACCGTCATGACTCCGGGGTATTAGCCCAGAGCTTTTCGTTCCGTACAAAAGCAGTTTACAACCCGAAGGCCTTCATCCTGCACGCGGCATTGCTGGATCAGGCTTTCGCCCATTGTCCAAAATTCCCCACTGCTGCCTCCCGTAGGAGTCTGGACCGTGTCTCAGTTCCAGTGTGGCTGGTCGTCCTCTCAGACCAGCTACAGATCGCAGGCTTGGTGAGCCTTTACCCCACCAACTACCTAATCTGCCATCAGCCGCTCTAGTAGCACAAGGCCCGAAGGTCCCCTGCTTTCATCCGTAGATCTCATGCGGTATTAGCTACTCTTTCGAGTAGTTATCCCCCACTACTAGGCACGTTCCGATGTATTACTCACCCGTTCGCCACTCGTCAGCATCCGAAGACCTGTTACCGTTCGACTTGCATGTGTAAAGCATGCCGCCAGCGTTCAATCTGAGCCAGGATCAAACTCTATAGTTCGATCTTGAATTTAAAGTCTTTCGACTGCTCACTCACTTGACGGAATTAAGAAGAATAAATTCTTCCATAATTACTGTTTTCGTGAGCGCTTGATACTCCGAAGAGTTTTGTTCCGAAGAACTGTCTGCTTGCCATCAAACGCCCACACTTATCGGCTGTATTTTTTTAAGGATCTGAGAACTCAAACAGCTTTAAAACCACTTGAATTTCGTTGCTTACTGTGATCAGCGAAGCCTTAGATTGTAGCACTGTTTTCACAGTACTTTTAAAACGTTTTTGCGTTTTCTTCTCACCCCTCTTGCGAAGAGAGAGAAGAAAACGCCTGGCGTGAGCCAGGCGTTTTGGCGTAAGAGCCTGACGATGACCTACTTTCACACGGGAACCCGCACTATCATCGGCGCTAAGTCGTTTCACGGTCCTGTTCGGGATGGGAAGGAGTGGTACCAACTTGCTATGGTCATCAGGCATAAACTTTTTGTCAGATCGATCGCTTATTTTCTCGATTAACTTCTTAATCGATTGCTTTCAATCCAACGAATTCATAGAGTCTTAATCAGCTTATTCGATTGCGCCTATTTGGCATAACTTGAATGATCGTTTTCACAATTCATTCTGTCTTTTATTTTCTGAGCTAAACCCAAAGTTATAGGGTCAAGCCTCTCGGGCAATTAGTACTGGTTAGCTTAACGCATTACTGCGCTTCCACACCCAGCCTATCAACGTCGTGGTCTACAACGACCCTTCAGGGGGCTCAAGGCCCCGGCAGATCTCATCTTGAAACGAGTTTCCCGCTTAGATGCTTTCAGCGGTTATCTCTTCCACACTTAGCTACCCTGCGATGCCACTGGCGTGACAACAGGTACACCAGAGGTGTGTCCACTCCGGTCCTCTCGTACTAGGAGCAGGCTTCCTCAAATCTGCAGCGCCCACGGAAGATAGGGACCAAACTGTCTCACGACGTTTTAAACCCAGCTCACGTACCTCTTTAAATGGCGAACAGCCATACCCTTGGGACCGACTACAGCCCCAGGATGAGATGAGCCGACATCGAGGTGCCAAACACCGCCGTCGATATGAACTCTTGGGCGGTATCAGCCTGTTATCCCCAGAGTACCTTTTATCCGTTGAGCGATGGCCCTTCCATACAGAACCACCGGATCACTATGTCCTGCTTTCGCATCTGCTCGACTTGTCAGTCTCGCAGTTAAGCACGCTTATGCCATTGCACTATCGTCACGATGTCCGACCGTAACTAGCGTACCTTCGAACTCCTCCGTTACGCTTTTGGAGGAGACCGCCCCAGTCAAACTGCCTACCATGCACTGTCCCCGATCCAGATAATGGACCAAGGTTAGAACCTCAAACGCACCAGGGTGGTATTTCAACGTTGGCTCCATGTGATCTAGCGACCACACTTCAAAGCCTCCACCTATCCTACACAGATCCGTTCAAAGTCCATACAAAGCTACAGTAAAGGTTCATGGGGTCTTTCCGTCTTTCCGCGGGGAGATTGCATCATCACAAACATTTCAACTTCGCTGAGTCTCAGGAGGAGACAGTGTGGCCATCGTTACGCCATTCGTGCAGGTCGGAACTTACCCGACAAGGAATTTCGCTACCTTAGGACCGTTATAGTTACGGCCGCCGTTTACTGGGACTTCAATCAAGAGCTTGCACCCATCATTTAATCTTCCAGCACCGGGCAGGCGTCACACCCTATACGTCCACTTTCGTGTTTGCAGAGTGCTGTGTTTTTATTAAACAGTCGCAGCCACCAATTTTTGCAGCCCTTTTTAGCTCCGTTTGTTCAACTTCACTGACTTAGGGCACACCTTCTCCCGAAGTTACGGTGTTAATTTGCCGAGTTCCTTCTCCTGAGTTCTCTCAAGCGCCTTAGAATACTCATCTCGCGCACCAGTGTCGGTTTGCGGTACGGTCGTCAATAGCTGAAGCTTAGTGGCTTTTCCTGGAAGCAGGGTATCACTCACTTCGTGTGCAAGCACACTCGTTATCACGCCTCATCTTAGCTCTCCGGATTTGCCTAAAGAGCACGACTACACGCTTGAACCAACATATCCAACAGTTGGCTGAGCTAACCTTCTCCGTCCCCACATCGCACTATTGATCGGTACAGGAATATTGACCTGTTTCCCATCAGCTACGCATCTCTGCCTCGCCTTAGGGGCCGACTCACCCTACGCCGATGAACGTTGCGTAGGAAACCTTGCGCTTACGGCGAGGGGGCTTTTCACCCCCTTAACGCTACTCATGTCAGCATTCGCACTTCTGATACCTCCAGCATCCGTCTCCAGACACCTTCACAGGCTTACAGAACGCTCTCCTACCACGTGCAATAAATTGCACATCCGCAGCTTCGGTAACTGGCTTAGCCCCGTTACATCTTCCGCGCAGGACGACTCGATCAGTGAGCTATTACGCTTTCTTTAAATGATGGCTGCTTCTAAGCCAACATCCTGACTG
Source organism: Comamonas sp. Y33R10-2 (assembly GCF_019355935.1). Taxonomy (NCBI): domain Bacteria; kingdom Pseudomonadati; phylum Pseudomonadota; class Betaproteobacteria; order Burkholderiales; family Comamonadaceae; genus Comamonas; species Comamonas sp. Y33R10-2. The sequence continues at coordinate 1,752 of NZ_CP079925.1, read as the reverse complement.
TTTTAGCCTTCCCACTTCGTTTCCCACTTAGCCAATTTTAGGGACCTTAGCTGGCGGTCTGGGTTGTTTCCCTCTTGAGTCCGGACGTTAGCACCCGGTGCTCTGTCTCCCAAGCTGTACTCGTCGGTATTCGGAGTTTGCATAGGTTTGGTAAGTCGCCATGACCCCTAGCCTAAACAGTGCTCTACCCCCGACGGTAATACTTGAGGCACTACCTAAATAGTTTTCGGAGAGAACCAGCTATTTCCAAGTTTGTTTAGCCTTTCACCCCTATCCACAGCTCATCCCCTAATTTTGCAACATTAGTGGGTTCGGACCTCCAGTACCTGTTACGGCACCTTCATCCTGGCCATGGATAGATCACTTGGTTTCGGGTCTACACCCAGCGACTGTTCGCCTATTCGGACTCGATTTCTCTGCGCCTCCCCTATTCGGTTAAGCTTGCCACTGAATGTAAGTCGCTGACCCATTATACAAAAGGTACGCAGTCACCCCTTACGAGGCTCCTACTTTTTGTAAGCATACGGTTTCAGGATCTATTTCACTCCCCTCCCGGGGTTCTTTTCGCCTTTCCCTCACGGTACTGGTTCACTATCGGTCGATGATGAGTATTTAGCCTTAGAGGATGGTCCCCCTATATTCAGACAGGGTTTCTCGTGCCCCGCCCTACTTGTCTGCAGCCTAGTACCACCGATCGGTTTTCACATACGGGACTATCACCCACTATGGTTGGCCTTTCCATGCCATTTTGTTAACCGGTCGACTATCACTGCAAGGCTCTTCCGAATTCGCTCGCCACTACTATCGGAATCTCGGTTGATGTCTTTTCCTCTGGGTACTTAGATGTTTCAGTTCTCCAGGTTCGCTTCGCATACCTATGAATTCAGTATGCGATACCTATTGCTAGGTGGGTTCCCCCATTCAGAAATCTCCGGATCAAAGCTTATTTGCCAGCTCCCCGAAGCTTATCGCAGGCTATCACGTCTTTCGTCGCCTATCATCGCCAAGGCATCCACCATATGCTCTTAGTCACTTGACCCTATAACTTTGACGTCTCTTGCGAAACACAAAGCTCTAGAACTTCAAAGACTGGTGAGGTCTTACACCTCACGCGTTATGCCGTAATGTGAATATCTTTGGCTGTATCTTTCGACACAGCTTTGAGAATATTCGTCATTACTAAATATCTTTGCTTTCGCAAAATATTTGTTTTGACGCAATCAAAAAGTTGCTGATGGCACGGTGCATTAACCTTGGTTAATGCTTTCCACCAGCAACGCTGATTTCGACTCTATGAATTTTTAAAGAACAGCCTATTGATCAAAGATCAATATAAAAGCAGTCTGCTTCAGACTGCTTTTATATTGAATTTCTGTTTTCGCCTTCTCAACCCATGCTTTGTAGCACTTGCTGAGCCCACGATTATAGCATCACTGGACGCTATCATTTTTAACCTGGTGGAGGATGACGGGATCGAACCGACGACCCCCTGCTTGCAAAGCAGGTGCTCCCAGCTGAGCTAATCCCCGGGATTGTCAATCCAGATGTTGGATTCAGTACCGAAGTACTGGTGGGTCTAGTTGGGCTCGAACCAACGACCCCTGCGTTATCAACACAGTGCTCTAACCAGCTGAGCTACAGACCCATTCCAATTTCTTGCTCGCATCGATTTCTCAATACAAACCCGTTTTGGCTTGTTCCAACAACCGATAAGTGTGGACGTTCAACTTAAAGCAGCATTTTTCCAGAAAG